>CAVWFB010000015.1:0-226057 GCA_963754265.1 uncultured Actinomycetes bacterium
CGAGTTCGAGCGTCTCGTCGCTAACGGCGAGCGAGAGGCGGATGTAGCCCTTGCCGCTGGGCCCGAAGCCCTCACCGGGCGCGACCGCGACCCGGTGCTTGGTGAACAGGTCCTCGGCGGTGAGGCCATTCGGCAGCTTCATCCAGATGTAGAACGTGCCCTCGCAGGTCTGCGGCCCGAGCACCTCGATCACGCGGTCGCGACGGCGCCGGTAGGTATTGCGCCGCTCGGCCACGGAATCCTGAGGCCCGGTCAGCGCCGCGATGCAAGCCTCCTGAATCGGCCGGAAGATCCCGACGCGGCAGTGGTCGTTGAGCAGATTGATCCGCTCGACGATCTCCGCGTTCCCGACTACGAACCCAACCCGCCACCCGGCCATGCCGTAGGACTTGGACATCGAGAACATCTCGACGCCCACCTCCTTGGCGCCTGGGGTGGCGAGGAAGCTCTTCGGCTCGCGCCCGTCGAAGACGAGGTCGCCGTAGGCGAAGTCGTGGACGATCGCGGCGCCGGTCGTCTGGGCGTACGCAACCGCGTCGTCGAAGGCGCCGTCGGGAACAGCGACCGCGGCTGGGTTGGACGGGAAGTTGAGGTAGACGGCGGCGACGTTCTCGGCAGGCGCCTGACCGAAGTCGGGCGGCCACCCGTTCCCCGGATCGAGCTGGACGTAGGCGATGTCAGCCCCGGCGAGAGCTGGGCCGGACGGGTAGTCCGGGTAATAGGGATCGGGCAGCACGACGGTCTGCCCTTCCTCCGCGAGCGCGAGGCAGAGCTCCACGATCGCCGTCTTTGTCCCCGGTACGACTGCCACCTCGGCGTCGGGATCGAGCTGAACCCCGTAGTGCGACCGATAGCGCTCGGCCAGGGCGGCGCGCAGCCCCGGCAGGCTCCGGAACGGCGCGTAGCCGTGTGCGGTCTCCAGCCCGGCGGTCTCGTCGAGCGCCTCCACGACGTGGGCGGGCGGCCCGGTCTCCGGGTTGCCCCGCCCGAGATCGACGAGCGGCTCGCCGTCGAGCGCCGTGTGCTCTACGACCCACGCGAGCAGCCCGCCGAAGTACTGCTGGGGAAGTCGTTCGATCCGCGCCGGCCGCCTTCGCATCGGGCGATCGTACGCCGTCGGGAATCGTGCACGGCGGTCGCTCCTCATGAGAGTCGGCTCGCACCGTGCGAGCGAAACCGATCCCCGATGGGTTCGCGGCCAGAGCGAGGGAGGCAGTGCTTCGGCTCTCTGACTGCGGTGGCTCGGCAACTCACGTTTGAGCAGGAACGCACTGTCGCCGATACCTACGTCGTGCGGACCGCTGGTACATATGCGGAGGCGCGGTATCGGAAGGGCCTTCGTCGTTGGCGACGGCGCTCAATCCGCCGTCTTCTTCCAGGTTTCCTCGTGCTTGATCTCGCGGTCCTGACTCTCGGATTCCTCAAAGGCGGAGAAGCCATGTGGTTCATGGCTGGAGGAGTTGTTGGCGCGACGACTATGGGTTTCTTGGTCGTGTGGGACCGGCCGGACGATTCAGTTCTGAACTGGGGGCGAGGTGCTGAAGGTGAGCGGTTGACCGAGATGGCGCTGAAGCCGCTCTTGGAGGAAGGCTGGCGCGTCAAGCACGACATTCAGCTCCGGAGAGAAAACATCGACCACCTCCTGACCGGCCCCGCCGGCACGTTTCTGCTCGAAACGAAATGGCCGCGCGGACGAGCTTCCATCGAGGCGGGACAGCTTGTAACTCGGCCGCTGGATGATCCTGAAGGTGCGAGACGGACCAACCTGAAGCGCCAGATCGACCGGCAACTGACCGACCTCAGGTATGGACGCGTTCCGGGTGTGCGCAAGGTCAAGGGCGTCCAGTCAATAGTCGTGATTTGGAGCGACTTCGAGCAGCGCGTTCACGAGAGCGGCGGCATCGTGTACCTCCACGGAGACGAGCTCGTCCCGTGGCTACGTTCTCGATTAGCGCCTGCCCTCGAGCCTTTCGCCGCGCTCAGCTAGCAGACTCCAGTCATAGAATCGACGCCTTGCGAGACGAGGACGTTCGCACCGCGTGTATGGCGCATCTCTCGATCCTCGTCGCCGAGTTCGGCGAGGACATTCCATACGCGGACGGCCTCGCCCGTGGCTTCCCATTCCGGGGAACTCGCGTGCCGTTTCTCAATTACCAGAAGGGGATCTACCGCGCGGCGGTTCAGACCGGTCCGGCGGCGCTCTCGATTCAGACCTCGTCGAAGTCGCCCTACGACGATGAGATCCTCGCGGACGGCTTCCTCTACGCCTACCGAGCTGGCGCGATCGATCAGCCCGACAACCGGGCACTTCGGGCCGCCCATGAGTTCCAGGTTCCCCTCATCTACTTCATCGGGACGAGGCCGGGCTGGTACAAGCCGGTCTTCCCCTGCTACGTGCGGGAAGACGACGCCGCCCGACGGATGGTGCTTGTCACGCCGGGAGCGCTACGCGGTCCACTCGACGAGCTCGCTCCGATTCCACTCGAAGACCCGCTCGAACGCCGCTACACGGTGCGCGAGACTCGTGTTCGACTGCACCAAGCCCGCTTCCGGGGCCGCGTCGTTCCCGCCTACAACAGCCAGTGTTCGATCTGCCGGCTCAAGGAGCTGCGCCTCCTTGACGCAGCGCACATTCTCGGCGACCTCGAAGAAAGCGGCGAGCCCGTCGTGATCAACGGCCTCAGTCTCTGCTCGATTCACCACCGAGCCTTCGACCAGAACCTCGTAGGCGTCTCGCCCGATTACGTTGTTCACGTCTCCCGCCGCCTCCGCGAGGACGAGGACGGCCCGATGCTCGATCTGCTGAAGGGCTTCCACGAAGGTCTGCTGAGCCTTCCGAGGCGGGGGGTCGATCGGCCTGACCGCGAGCGCCTCGACACGCGCTTCGCGCAGTTCCTCCACCTCGCGGGCTAGCCGACTATTCGCTTGGCTCCTAACGCCGCTGGCGCCTATCGTTGCCGAGCCGCCATCGACTAGGGATCTCACAGCGGCCATTCAGTGATTGGGAGCAGGGTTCAAGTCCCCGAAGCGCTAAGCCCACTTACGCAGGCTGTGTTTTATCGACGCTTGGCTCGGGATCGGGTGTGAGGATCAGCACGGGTATCTGGCGGGCCGTCTTCTCCTGATACCGGGCGTAGCCTGAGTAGGTAGCGGTAATCCCGACCCAGAGGCGCTCCCGCTCCTCAGCCGATGCGGTTCTGGCCTGGACGATCAACTCGTCCGCGCCGATCTTCACAACTGCGTGCGGGTTCTGCTGCAAGTTGAGCGACCAGTCGGGAGGCCGATCCGCACCGCCGTTTGACGCAATCACCACGAGGTTGGCGTCGTCGCGGAAGAACGTGAGCGGTGTGGTGCGCGCCTTCCCCGACCGGCGGCCTGTCGTTGTGAGCAAGAGCACCGGCATTCCGGCCACTCTGCTGAGGAATCGACCGCGGCTCAGCCGATAGACAGCCAGGTGGGTCTTGCTCAGGCCCCTGATCAGCCAGCGCCTGAGAGTCACCCGAAGCGCGGACACAACAGGCATTGTCGCCGCCGCGAACGTCGCCCGCGAAGTGAACCAAGGCAGTCAACCGTAGAAGGGTGATGGATCAACCAACCCACCCCGCCCGATACTGCATCTGCAACCGAGAGACGCGCCCCGATGCGGCGGGGGCGACCTCGGAAGCCTCATACGAAGGGCCTCCATGCGGCGAGGCCTGACGGGATTACTGCGGCTCTCTCTCACGGGAGACTCGAAGCGGGGCCGGGCGGCGGCCCCGCTTCTTGTTGTCTCCAGATATCCCCCAACAGGGGGGCGCACGGATCGCGCGACCGACGCACGATGGGTTTGCGCTTAACCGGTCGCCTGGGCCGCAGAGACGGGCGGTAAGCGCTTTAAGGGACGGCCTGCAAGCCGTCCCTTTCCTTTACCCCGAAATCCGGGCAGGATGGGCATATGAAGGGTTCCGACAAGCCGAAGAAGCTCCAGAAGAAGGTCGCGCAGAAGTCGCTCAAGGAGAAGCGGAGCGAGAAGAAGGCCAAGAAGCGCGGCAGCACCTTCTCGCCGTAAATCTCAAGGCGCGGGCTGAACCGAGGCTTCTGCCGGCGACCCGCGCACCTGGATCAGAACTGCGGTGAGGACGACCGCGCCGCCGAAGAGCGTCGCGGCGGCCGGCTGCTCCGAGAGGAAGATCCACACCCAGAGCGGGCCGAGCACGATCTCGAGCAGGGTGATCAGCGCCACCTCCGCGGCCGGGATCAGGCGCGCGCCAAGCGTGAGGAAGATCAGGCCGAGGCCGATCTGGCCGATGCCGAGCGCGGCCAGCAGCAGGAGGTCCTGGCCGCCGATCTCGCTGGGATCCGCAAACGGCGCTGCGAACACGAACACGAGCGCCTGCGAGAGGCAGGTCGCGGGCGCCATCGAGACATCGCGCCGGTGGCGGGTGACGACGATCACGCCGGCGAAGGTGACGGACATGAAGAACGAGATGCTCAGGCCGAGCGCGCTCGGTCGGTCGGGGCCCCCGACCATCAGCCCGACGCCGACCAGCGCGACTGCCAACGCGACCCAGGTGCGGCGCTCAACAGGCTCGCCGATGAAGGTTCCCAGCACCGCGGCGAGCACGGGCGCCAGCGCCTGCATGAAGAGGACGTTCGCGACGGTGGTGTAGTTGAGCGCGACGATGAACGCGCCGGAGGAGGCGGCCAGGAGCGCCGCCACGAACAGGCCGTCGCGGCCGATCGCGCGGAAGGCGCGCACCACGGCTCCGCGCTCGGCGATCGCCACGTAGGCGAACAGGCCGATCACGGCGAAGAACGCGCGCCCCGCCAGCTGCGTGCCGACGCTCATCGTCAGCTCCCGCTGGAAGAGCCCCGCGCTCGACCACGCGAGCGCCGCGAGCGCGACGTAGATGCGCCCGCGGCGGCGCTGGCCGGCGAGGTCGAGAGTCGCGGTCGCGGACGTCATCCGCGGGAGGTTATTGGGCGGCGCTAGTGGATCTCAGCCGCTCCTCGACGACCGCCTCGCCGGCGGCGTGGACGGCCGAGTGCCCGGTCACCGCGGCCAGGAAGTCGTCGCGCTCGAGCGCGTACAGGTGGGAGGCGGTGGTGGCCTTGACCGTCGCCGTCCGCGGCACGTCGCGGAGCAGGGCGATCTCGCCGAAGAAGTCGCCGCGGCCCGCCGTGCCGTGCACGCCGTTGGCGATCTCGAGCTCGCCGTCGGCGACCACGTAGAAGCGGTCGCCGGTCTCGCCCATCCGGACGACCACCTCGCCGGCGGGAACGTCGACCTTCGTCAGCCTGGAGGCCACGTGCTCCTTGGCCGCGACGGACAGCGGCGAGAACAGGGGCACGCGATGGACGAGCTCGAGCTCGGCGGCGGGTGCTGCGACCTCGCGGTCGATCCGCACCAGCCATCGCCAGGCGACCAGGGTCAGGACGGGGAGGATGGCGCCGACGACGGCGAAGGCCGTGCGCGGGCCGACCGCGGCGACGATCGCCGGCGCCGAGATCGAGCCGAGCGCGAGCCCGCCCATGGCGATTCCCCAGGTCACGCCGAGCGCCCCGGTGAGCACCTCGTCGGGCACGATCCGCTGCAGGAGCGTGAAGCCGGCAACATCCTCGACGCTGTTGGCGGCTCCGACCACGGCCAGCAGGAGCAGCGCGGCTGGAAGGTAGGGCCGTACGGCGACGAAGGCGATCGGCAATCCCCAGAAGACGAGCGCGAAACCGAGAGGTACGGCCAGCCGCTTCCCTTCGAGCGTCATCGCGCCGAACGCGCCGACCAGGCCGCCGACGCCGATCACCGCCATCAGGTAGCCGACCGTTCCCGCACCGGTGTCGAGCACGCGGAACACGAACACGACGATCAGCACGTTCAGGCAGCCGCGGACGAAGGTCTGGGCGAAGAAGAGCGCCACGATCAGGCGCGGCTTCGGGTGGTTGACGGCCCGGAAGCCGGCGAGCACGACCTCGCGCGCGTCGCCCACGGCGGCCAGCTGGATGCGGCCCTCGCAGTGCACGGCGGCGAGCAGGCCGGCGGCGACGAGCAGCGCGCCCGCGGCGACGAAGAAGACCACGCCCGGATCGGCCAGCGCCACGAGCACGCCCGCGAGCAGCGGGCCGGCGAGCATGCCGAGGCTCTCGATCGTCGAGGTGGCGCCGTTCGAGGCGATCAGCTCCTCCGGCGTCCGCGCGAGCGAGGGCAGGATCGCCTGCAGCGCCGGCCGGAAGAGCGTCGAGGTGATCCCGACGACGCCTGCGAGCAGGTAGATCGCGACCTGGCTGCGCCCGGCGAAGAAGGCGGCGCCCGAGGCGGCGAGCGCGGCGCTCCCCGCGAGTGCGATCGCGAGCAGGAAGCGCTCGCGCCGAAAGCGGTCGCCCAGGCCGGCCGCGAGCGGGGCGATCAGGGCCGCGGGCAGCATGCGCACGAGGCCCGCGATGCCGACCGCGGCGGTGCCGCCGGCGTCGTAGGCGAAGATCCCGAGCGCGACGAAATGCGCCCATTCCGCCGCGATCGAGGCTCCCCACGCGAGCTCGACTCGACGCAGGTCGCGGTTGCGCATGACGGCGCCGAGGGCAGCGATGGCCTGGCCGGGACGGGTCATTTGCAGGACATTCCGCCCACGCGCGGGAGGCGAAGTCAACCGCGGGCGATCGTGGCTAGGATCGAGACGTCCACGAACGGATGGGAGGAGCCCATGGCTGTCAAGCCGATCCCCGAGGGCTACCACAGCCTCAACCCGTACCTCTCCGTCAACGACGCCGCCGCGGCGATCGAGTACTACTCGGAGGTGTTCGGCGCCAAGGAGCGCATGCGCATGGACGGGCCCGACGGATTGATCGGGCACGCCGAGCTTCAGATCGGCGATTCCGTGCTGATGCTCGCGGACCCGAATCCGCAGTCGAGCTCGAAGCCGCCGAAGGAGCTCGGCGGCACCACCTCCGGCCTGCTGCTCTACGTCGAGGACGTCGACAAAGTCGTCGCCAAGGCGACCGAGAAGGGCGCGACGGTGACGATGCCCGTCGAGGACATGTTCTGGGGCGACCGCTTCGGCCAGGTGATCGACCCGTTCGGGCACTCCTGGCAGATCGCGACGCACAAGGAGGACCTGACCGAGCAGGAAATGGCGGAGCGCGCCAAGGCGGCGATGGCCGAGATGAGCGGATAGCCCGCTTCGTCGGCCGAGCAAACGTGCACAAGCGGCTGGGCCCGCTGGAAGGCGAGCCCGGCCGCTCCGTCTATGCGGACGGCGCCGCCCGGATCGAGCTGCCCGCCGAGACGATCACGGTCCGGCCGCCGTTCGGCCTCGCGCACGCGCGCGTGTACGAGAGGGTCGAGCTCGGGCCGCTCTTCGAGGCGCTGGACTCAGACCACCTGGTCGCCGCGCTGCTGGTGCGGCTCGGCGGCTACGCGGTCGGCGTCCTCGAGGGCGAGCGCCTCGTCGCCTCGAAGGTCGGGACGCGCTTCGTCAAGGGCAAGCACAAGAAGGGCGGCTCGTCGTCGAACCGCTTCCGGCGGCGTCGTGACGAGCAGGCGCGGGCGCTGATCGAGGCGGCCGCGGAGACCGCGGCACGGGTGCTCGAGCCATGGCGCGACCGGGTCGAGCACGTCGCCCTCGGCGGCGACCGCGCGGCGGTGCGGCAGGTGCTCGCGGCCGATCCCCGGCTCGCGTGGCTCGAGACGAAGGCGCTCGAGCGCTTCTTCACCGTGCCCGACCCGCGGCTGCGAGACCTCGAGCGGCTCCCCTACGAGCTCTACGCGGCTGAGCTCACGACGACGGCTGCCTAGCGCGAAACAACCGCCCGCCTGCCGCCGGCGCCACACGATGTCGCGCCTTGCCCACCGTGAGCGTCGCCCGGCCGTTCAAGAGGCCCAGCGCTTCGCCGTCCCGGAGCACGAACACGCCTCCGCCGGTCCTGCACGGCCTGCAGAGCCGAATCACCCGTCCTCGGATGGTGATTCGGGCTCCGGCCACCAGCTCGAGCCCGTGGAGCTCGAGCGTCCAGTGGAAGGACCGTGCCTGATCCGCGCCGGGCCGCAGGAACCGAAAGCCGGCGGAGTCGCGCCCGAGCGGGCTCCCGCTCGAGCGGAGCCGCAGGTCGGCCGACCTTCCCGAGCCGAGCTCGACGTGGGTTGTCGTCGTCGTTCCCGGAACCGAGCGCGTGCTCAGCAGTTGACGCGCCACGATCGCGAACGCCGGTGCCGCGAGGGCGACCACGCCCGCTACGAGGAGGGCCACGTAGAGCCGCCTGGAACCGGCCCGCCGGTGTGTCGGCTCGGCAAGACCGGCCCGGGCGAGCACGTCCTCCCATGCTGGGGCCTCGCCCTGGACCCGCCAGCGCTCGAGCACCTGACCGACGAGCTGGTCGAGCTCAGTCATCGACCGCCACCCGGAGTCGCTTACGCAGGTGCTCCTGGGCCTGATGGATCGTCGCCGCGACCGTGCCCGGCTTGACGCCGAGCGTCTCCGCGATCTGCCGGTTGCCGAGGTCGCCGTAGTAGCGGAGGAACAGGACGAGCCGCTGCCGCTCGGTCAGCCCCGCGAGGGCGTCGGCGAAGGCGCCGGCGGCCGACCCGTCGAATGAGGCCGAAGGCTCGACCCGAGCTGCCGCGACCGTGTCCGAGACGGGGATCGCCTCGTGCTTGCGGCGACGGTCGCGGGCGGCGTTCAGGACCGCCCTCCAGAGCCAGGCATCGAGACTTCCCTCGCCGCGCCACTGGCTCCTGCGGCTGAGGGCCGAGACGAATGCGTCCTGGACGGCGTCCTTCGCCCGTTCGCGATCGTGCAGGATCGCGTTCGCGACGCTGCAGAAGTCGTTGAACCGGCTCAGGTAGACCATCTCGATCTCGCGCACGGTCGCGCCATCGCGTCGTATCTCGGCGACCTCCTCTAATAAGTAGACGCGCGCCGGGGCTCGATGTATTTAGCCCGCTAAAGCCCGGAGGGTTCCGATTCGTCTTCCTGGTAGTGGACGTCGCGCTACTGGAAAGGATGGGTGGATGATGCTTCGGACGATGATCATCGCGGGAGGGCTGCTGCTCTTGGCAGGCGCCGGCTCCGCGTCGAACCCGCCGGCGCCGCACGGAACGAACTTCTTCAGCGTCTGTCGCCTCAGCCATTTCGCGCCCGACGACCCGATCGTCCGGCCGGGGCTGCCGGGCGCATCGCACCCGCACGAGTTCTTCGGCAACACCTCCACGAACGCCCGCTCGTCGCTGGCGAGCCTGCTCGCGCACGGCACGACCTGCATGCGCAAGGCCGACACCGCCGCGTACTGGGTGCCGGCGCTCTACCGGGATGGCCACGTCGTGACACCGCTGGAGGCACTCATCTACTACCGCATTCGATCAATCGACCCGATCCATCCGTTTCCGCCGGGTCTCAAGATCGTGGCGGGGAACGCCGGAGCGACGGCGCCGCAGTCGATCGAATCGTGTTCTGGAACTGCACCTACCCGACTGGCCCGTTCAAGCCGTCCGCATCGATCCCGGAGTGCTCACGACGGCGGGAGCGGATGGTGCCTCGACCCTCCGCGGGGTACCTCCGCCTGAACGTCAACTTCCCCGACTGCTGGGACGGCAAGCGCCTGGACAGCCCCGACCATCGGAGCCACATGGCGTACAGCAGCGGCCTGCGTTGTCCGGCCTCGCACCCGGTCAAAGTGCCCAGCTTGCGGCTGACGATTGCCTATCCGATTCGCGGCGGCGCCGGCCTTGCCCTCGCGTCAGGAGGGGTCTATTCCGGTCACGCCGACTTCTTCAACGCGTGGAAGCAGGGTGAGCTGAAACGCCTGGTGGACGCGTGCGCTGCCGAGAAGAAGCGCTGCGCGCGACCAGGCGGTTGAGGCCGCGCTAGACCGGCGCTTTGTCGCGCTTGGCGCGTGAGGCGAGCGTCTGCCGCTTCCCCGCCGAGAGCTCGACCTTGCGCAGGCGGATGCTCTTCGGAGTCACCTCGACGCACTCGTCCCCGCGGATGAACTCGAGCGCCTGCTCCAGCGAGAGCGGACGGGGCGGGATCAGGCGAACGAGCTCGTCGGCGGTCGCCGAGCGCATGTTGGTCAGCTTCTTCTCCTTGCTCGCGTTCACGTCGAGGTCGTTGTCGCGGGAGTTCTCGCCGACGACCATTCCCTCGTAGAGCTCCGCGCGCGGGGCGACGAAGAGCGAGCCGCGCTCCTGCAGGCCCGCGATCGCGAAGGCCGTCGCCTGACCGCGGCGGTCGGCGACCAGGCTGCCGGTCGGACGGGTGCGCAGGTCTCCGTGCCACGGCTCCCAGCGCTCGAAGACGTGGTGCATGATCCCCGTGCCTCGCGTCTCGGTGAGGAACTCGGTGCGGAACCCGATCAGGCCGCGCGCGGGGACGAGGTACTCCATCCGCGCCCAGCCGGTGCCGTGGTTGACCATCTGCTGGAGCGATCCCTTGCGCAGCGCGAGCAGCTGCGTGACGACGCCGATGTAGTCCTCGGGCACGTCGATCGCGACCCGCTCGACCGGCTCGTGCTTGACGCCCTCGAGCTCGCGCGTGAGCACCTCCGGCTTGCCGACGGTCAGCTCGAAGCCCTCGCGGCGCATGATCTCGACGAGCACCGCGAGCTGGAGCTCGCCGCGGCCCTGCACCTCCCAGACCTCCGGCTTGGCGGTCGGGAGCACGCGCAGCGAGACGTTGCCGACGAGCTCCTGCTCGAGCCGCGCGATCAGCGCGCTCGCGGTCACCTTGTCGCCCTCGGTGCCCGCCAGCGGGGAGGTGTTGATCCCGAGCGTCATCGCGAGCGACGGCTCGTCGACGACGCTCACCGGCAGCGGGCGCGGATCCTCGGCGTCGGCGATCGTCTCGCCGATCGTCACCTCCGGCAGGCCTGCGAGCGCGACGATCTCGCCGGGGCCCGCCTCGTCGGCGGGGACGCGGTCGAGCGCCTCGGTCACGTAGAGCTCGGTCACGCGCGCGGTCTCGATCGTCCCGTCCGCGCGGCACCAGGCCACCTGCTCGCCCTTGCGGATCGTCCCGTGCTGGACGCGCAGGAGCGCGAGCCGGCCCACGTAGGGCGAGGCGTCGAGGTTGGTGACGAGCGCCTGCAGCGGGTGGGCCGGGTCGTAGGCGGGCGGCGGCACGGTCGCGAGCAGCGTCTCGACGAGCGGCCCGAGATCCGCGGCGAGCTCGTCTGGTTTGAAGCCGGCGCGGCCCTCGCGCGCGTTGCAGTAGACGATCGGGAACTCGATCTGCGACTCGTCGGCGTCGAGGTCGAGGAAGAGCTCGTAGACCTCGTTCACGACGGCCTCGGCCCGGGCGTCGGGCCGGTCGACCTTGTTCACGACGAGCACGACGGGCAGGCGCGCCTCGAGCGCCTTGCGCAGGACGAAGCGCGTCTGCGGCAGCGGCCCCTCGCTCGCGTCCACGAGCAGGAGGACGCCGTCGACCATCGTCAGCCCGCGCTCGACCTCGCCGCCGAAGTCGGCGTGGCCGGGCGTGTCGACGATGTTCACCTTCGTCTCGCCGATCTGGACGGCCGTGTTCTTGGCGAGGATCGTGATCCCCTTCTCGCGCTCGAGGTCCATCGAGTCGAGCACCCGCTCGGCTACGTCCTGGTTGGCCCGGAACGAGCCGGACTGCCAGAGGAGCGCGTCCACGAGCGTCGTCTTGCCGTGGTCGACATGGGCGACGATGGCGACGTTCCGAAGATCGTCGCGCCGGGCAGAGAGATTCGGCTGTGTCGGCACCGAGTCACCCTAGCGGCGCTCTCGTCGCCCTCGTCGCTCTCGCCCTCCTGGCCGCCGGCTGCGGTGGCGGCGGCACGCTGAGCGCCAAGTCGCTCTCGCAGGAATCGAAGTCGCTGCAGTCCCTGGCCTCCGAGGGCGCGCTCCTGGGGCGGGACGCGCATGCAGGCAGGACGACGCGCACCTTCACGCGAGTGCACTCGGACGAGCTCTACAAGGCTGCTTCGAAGGCGGCAACGTCGCTGCGAGCGGCGAAGACCGAGCCGAAGCTCGAGCCGAAGCTCCGGAAGCTGACCTTTCTCGCGGGCAAGGTCAGCGGCGACCTGAAGCGGCTCGGCCACGCCTCGAAGGCCGAGCAGGCCGTGCTCGCCCACGAGCTCGAGCTGGCTGCGAGGACGCTCGAATGAGCGTCAAGAACGTCCTCGCGGTCGCGCTCGGGATCCTCTCGGCGATCGGCGGCTTCGTCGACATCGGCGACCTCGTCTTCAACACCCAGGCCGGAGCGACCTTCGGCTACCAGCTGTTGTGGGTGGTCGTGGTCGGCGTGGTCGGGATCATCGTCTACTCGGAGATGTGTGGACGGGTCGCCGCCGTCGCGAAGCGGCCGGTCTTCGACCTCGTGCGCGAGCGGGTGGGGTTCGGTGCCGGGCTCGGGACCCTGATCGCATCCCAGATCGTGAACCTGATGACCTGCGCTGCCGAGGTGGGCGGCGTGGCGATCTGCCTCCAGCTCCTGGCGGGCCTGCCCTACCGCGCGCTGATCCCGTTGGCGGTCGTGGCTCTGGTGCTTTCCGCCTGGGTGCTGCCGTTCGAGTGGATCGAGCGCGTCTTCGGCTACCTGGGTCTTGGACTGCTCGTCTTCGCCGTCGCGGCGATCAAGCTGCATCCGGACTGGGGGAGGGTCGCGCACGGCTTCGTCCCGGGACACCACGTGGGCGGCAGCCTGCTCGTCTACCTCTACTTCGTGGTCGGCCTGCTCGGAGCGGCGATGACGCCCTACGAGGTCTACTTCTACTCGTCGGGCGCCGTCGAGGACGGGTGGGGCCTGAAGGAGCTCGGCCTGAACAAGGTGACCTCGATGATCGGCTACGGCCTCGGCGGCTTCCTCTCGTTCTCGCTGATGATCGTCGCCGGGACCCTCTTCCTGCCGCAGAACATCGACCCCCAGTTCCTGGGCACGCCGCCCCTGGCCGCCGCGGACGCCCTCGGCCAGGTGGGCCTGCTGTTGGCGCTCGTCGGGATCCTGTTCGCGGTCGGCGGCGCAGCGATCGAGACGTGCTTCTCCGGCGCCTACAACACCGCGCAGTTCTTCGGCTGGCGCTGGGGGAAGCGGGAGCGGCCCGCCGCCGCCTCGCGCTTCACGCTCGCGTGGCTCGTGATCTTCGCGCTCGCCTTCCTCGTGGTCATGACGGGCTACGACCCGGTCAAGCTGACGGAGTACTCGGTCATCTTCTCGGTGGTGGCACTGCCGCTCACCTACCTCCCGATCCTTCTGGTGGCGAACGACCGCAGCTACATGGGCTCGAACGTGAACGGGAGGTTGGCCAACGTCCTCGGCGTCGTCTACTTCGTCGTCATCCTCGCGATCGCGGTCGCCGCGATCCCGCTGATGCTGCTGACGAACGGAGGCCAGGGGTGAGCGAGGCCGTCGAGGTCGACATCGCGCTCGGCATCCTCGATCACCAGCTCGTCGATTCGGAGGGCGTCAACTGCGGCAAGGTCGACGACCTCGAGGTGCAGGGGCTCGACGGCGGCTCGCCGGAGGTGACGGAGATCATCGTCGGAGGCAACGCGTGGCGCTCGCGCGGCCTGCTCGGCAGGCTCGCCGCCCGCCTGGCGGGCAACGCGGTGCACGTGCCCTGGTCGGAGGTCGAGTCGGTCAGCTCCGTGGTGAAGCTGAAGCGGCCGGCCGCCGAGCTGCGCCTCGGCCGCGGCGACGTGCGCTGGGCGAGGCTCGTCGGGAAGGCACCCGGAGCCTGATGCGGTTCTCGGAGCTTCTGAGGCGGGAGGTGGTCAGCGAGTCGGGCTTGCCGTTCGGCCGGGTCCACGACGTCCGTGGCGAGCTCGAGGACGGCCGGTTGCGCGTGACCGGCCTCGTGGTCGGCAGCTTCGGGTTCTTCGAGCGCTTCGGCGTCGGCACCGGCGGAAGCGGCGGCGCGAACAAGGCGAAGGTACACGGACACGCGGCGATCCCCTGGGAGCGGGTGGTGCGCGTGGGCTCGGAGATCGTGATCCGGGACTGAGGTGCCGCCCGGATGGGCGACCCAAGGTGATTGAAGGGCGGCGTTGGCCGCCGCCCTTCGCGTGTTGTTGCTCAGGCCGGGGTCGGAGCCGGCGTCGGCGCGGCTGCGGGAGTGCGCAGGTACAGCCACACGCTCACGATCAGGACCCAGATCGGAGTCGCGAAGATGAAAGCGGCCCAGCCGATCGGGCCGATCAGGAGCACGATCCCGATCAGGATGCTGAACCAGCCGAGCCACTTCGGGAGCACCGCGTAGCGGAGCACGAGGATCGCGCTCGCGAAGAAGAAGACCGGCAACGTGTACTCGGCCGCGACGAAAAACCCGTCGGAGAAGTGGTGCAGCACCGAGGCTCCCGAGGCGTCGATGTCGTCTTTGTTCAGTGCGCCGACCTCGTCGGCGACCGGAATCAGCATCGCGATCGTCGCCGCCGCGATGCCGCCGCCGTAGGCGAGCGCCGTCAGCCGGCCGGCGCCGCCCTCGGCGGCCAGGTAGCGGCTGCGCAGGCTGCCGAGGAACCAGATGAAGAGCAGCGTGCCGATCGCCCACAGCAGGCCGGCGGCGAGGATCCCGTCGCTGTGCTGCTGGTAGTGAGTGAGGATCTCGGGGCCTTTGCTGCCCTTCACCTTCGTGGAGATGAGGGCGACGCTCGCCACCCAGAACGGAACCGCGAGCGCGCCTGACAGCGTGGCCCGACGTTCCCACTTCGAAGCCATCTTCGTACCCCTTTCGGTCGTATCGGAGGCCGAATCATCTCGTTGCGATCGGACGAGTTCAAGGCGCAGATTCGGCACGAAGCGGACACACCCTTGCGACGGTTTCTCTGCTCCAATGGGGACATGAAGAACGGGAAGCCGACGGTGCGCCAGGTCTACGCGCTCGCAGCGGCGCTCTGCGAGCGGGCAGGCGAGGAGTTTCCGGAGACGCGGGACGCGGCCTCGGAGCTGATCGAGCGCCTACGAATCGAGAACGGGCATCCCGCGCCGCGGCTGGAGGACGTCCCCTTGCGCCGGCGAGGGCGGAGGGGTCGCGTCGAGGTCGCCGGGAGCCGCGTCGCCTCAGAGCTGGTGCGCGAGATGCGCTGAGCGCTCAGACATCCAGTGCGGCTCGTGGCTCGGACCGTGCGTGTGTGAACACGTTGTCCCGCGCCGCCGCCAGTCCGACCGCCAGCGCGCCGGTCAGGATCGCCGCCTCGCCCAGGGTCGAGACCTCGACGCGCGGCGGGTAGGGGAGCCATTCGTCGAGCAGGCGGCCGACGGGGCGGAGAAGCAGGTCGCCGTTGGTTCCGATGCCCCCGCCGAGGACGACCAGCGAGACGTCGGCGACCGCCGCGACGGCTGCGATGTGCAGCGCGATGCGCCTCGCCACTTCCTCCACGACCGTGCGGGCTGTGTCGTCTCCGCCGCGTGCTGCCTCGAACACCGCGCGCGCGTCCGCGAGACCCTCGGCGAGCGCCTCTACCTGCGGGGCCGAGGGGTCGACCTCGAGGCCGAGCCCGGCGAGCGCGAAGTCGATCTCGCCCGCTGCACCGTGGCGCCCGCGGTGCAGCTCGCCGCCGAGCACGACGCCGGCGCCCATGCCGGTTCCGACCGACAGGAAGACGAAGTCGTCGACCCCGCGCGCGACGCCCTGCCACTGCTCACCGAGCGCCGCGAGGTTGATGTCGTTCTCGAGCGTGACCGGGAGGTCGAGAGCGTCCTGCAGCTCGTCGGCGAACCTGCGACCCTCGAGGTCGGCGACGTTCTCGGCAAGGCGGAGCACCCCGGTCTCGGGCTCGACGACCCCCGGGACGCCGACGACGACGCCGTCCACCAGGTCGGCGTCCAGGCCGGCGGTCTCGAGCAGCGTTGCGCGGAGCCGCGAGATCGCCTCGACCGCACCGGCGGCGTCGGCCACGCCCAGCTCGACGTCTTGCCGCGCACGCACCTGGCCCACCAGGTCGCAGATCGCCCCGCGAACGAAGCGCGCGCCCAGGTCGAGCCCGAGCACCAGTGCCGCTTCGGGAACCGGCTCGAAGTAGACGGCGCCGTAGCCAGGCCCGTCTGGCCCGCGCTCCGCCTCGCGCACAAGCCCCGATTGGAGCAGCGACTGCAGCACGAGCGAGACGGTCGGCTTCGAGATCCCGGCCCGGCGCGAGATCTCGGCGCGGGAGATCGGCGCGCCGGCACGAATGGTCTCGAGCACCTCCCGTTCGTTCAGGCGCTTGAGCAGGCCGGGGACGGCGCGAGTCTTGGTCACGTCAATAAACCTAACGAGAGAAGCGGATCAGCGCTAGAGCGCTTGACTCGGAAAGCCAAACCGGTCATAAATCGCGTTCGGAACCTTAACCAGATCGGAGGAGCGGGATGAGACGGGTCTTGGTGGCGTTCGGTGTACTGCTCATGCTCACGGTCACGGGGTGCGGCGGCTCGAGCAAGTCCACGAGCTCCACGTCGAGCTCGACGACGAAGGTCGAGCCCGCGAACATCACGATCTGGACGCCGTTCGTCGACCCCGAGCTGATCACGTTCAAGAACGTGGTCAAGGACTTCGAGACCAAGAACCCCGGTATCCACGTCAAGGTGATCGGCGGCACGAACGACGACAAGATCGTCGCGGCGATTCGAGGTGGGAACGCGCCTGATGTTGCCCAGTCCTTCACCTCCGACAACACCGGCGTCTTCTGCCCGAGCGGTGCCTGGATCGACCTCGGGCCCTACATGCAGAAGGACGGGGTCAAGGACTCGATCTTCCCGGAGGCTCCGCGCGACTACTCGAAGTTCGAGGGGAAGCGCTGCGCGCTGCCGATGCTCGCCGACGCCTACGGTCTGTACTACAACAAGACGTTGCTGGCGAAGGCGGGATACAAGAATCCGCCCAAGACGATCTCGGAGCTGACCGCGATGGCGAAGAAGCTGACGCAGCGCGACTCGAGCGGCAAGCTGAAGGTCGTGGGCTTCAACCCGTTCCCGAGCTGGTACGAGAACGTCCCCGCGCACTTCGGGCCCTCCTGGGGAGCGAACTGGGTCGACAGTGACGGCAACTCGAACCTCAACACCCCGGCCTGGGCCGACCAGCTTCGTTGGCAGAAGAGCCTGATCGACTGGTACGGCTACGACAACCTCGTGCGCTTCAACGCGGGCGCCGGCGACGAGTTCTCGGCCTCGAACGCCTTCGAGACCGGCAAGGTCGCCATGCACATGGACGGCGAGTGGCGTGTCGCCTTCCTCAAGCGCGAGCACCCGGAGCTGAAGTACGGCACGGCGCCGTTCCCGGTCGCGGACGACAAGGCGGACCTGTATGGCGCCGGCTACACCACCGGCAGCATCATCGGCATCCCGAAGACCTCAAAGCACAAGGACCAGGCGTGGCTGCTGGTCAAGTACCTGGGGACGAACCCGACCGCCCTGGCGGAGCTCTCGAACGGGATCCAGAACGTGCCCACGACCTCGGCGTCGCTGAAGTCGCCGGCGCTGAAGCCGCTACCCGGCTTCCAGACCTTCCTGGACGTCTTCGGCAACAAGAACACGACGACGACTCCGATCACGCGCATCGGAGCCGCCAACCAGGAGACCTTCCAGAGCTTCATCTCCAAGTACCTCTCGGGCTCGAAGAAGGACCTCGAAGGCGGGCTCAAGAACACCGACGAGCAGATCGACGCGCTGGTAAAGCAGGCCGAGGCCGGACAGGCGCCGTGACGTGAGCGCGGTCGCCGCGGAAGCGACCCAGCCGGTCGACCGATCGCGGGCGAGGCGCCGCGCGGCCTGGCGGCGGCGCGGGATCGTGCTCGCCTTCATGAGCCCGTGGCTGGTCGGCTTCACGGTCTTCTTCGGCTATCCGCTCGTGATGAGCGCGTACCTGTCCTTCACGCACTACGACCTGCTCTCGCCGCCGCGCTGGGTCGGGCTCGACAACTACCGCTTCATGTTCGAGACCGACCAGCAGGTCTGGCCGGCGGTCAAGAACACGCTCTGGTTCATCGCGATCGCGGTGCCGCTGCAGGTCCTGTTCGCGCTCGGCATCGCGATCATGCTCTCGCGCGCGCGCAGGGGGGTCGGGGTCTTCCGGACGGTCTTCTACCTCCCGGCGCTGGCGCCGCCCGTCGCGGCCACGCTCGGGTTCGTCTATCTCCTGAATCCCGCGACCGGCCCCGTGAACACGATTCTCGGCAAGGTCGGGATCCAGGGGCCGCTCTGGTTCGACTCGCCGGAGTGGTCGAAGCCGTCGCTGACGCTGCTCGCGATCTGGGGCGTCGGCAACACGATGATCATCTTCCTGGCCGCCGTGATCGACGTGCCGAAGCACCTGTACGAGTCGGCCGAGCTGGACGGCGCCGGGCCCCTCTCGCGGCTGCGCTTCGTCACGCTGCCCACGATCAGCCCGGTGATCCTGTTCGCGGTCGTGATCGGGGTGATCGAGGGGCTGCAGTACTTCACGCAGGCCTACGTCGCGGCCAACGTGGCGGGCGGCTCGGCGACGTACTCGGCCGAGCAGGCGAACAAGCTCGGCTATCCGGAGGACTCGACGCTCTTCTACCCGGTGCTCCTCTACCAGCAGGGCTTCCGCTACTTCAACATGGGCTACGCCTCGGCGATGGCGATGCTCCTGCTCGCCGTCTCGTTCGCGGTCACGTTCCTGATCGTGCGCCACTCGCGCCGCTTCGTGCACTACCAGGGGGCGGCGCGGTGAGCACCCCGGCCGCTCCGGTCGCGGCGCCGCTCGTCCGGCGGCGGCTCCCTGTCGAGGTGCGGCGCAAGCGCTTCCTGCTCGCGGTCGCGAACCACTCGCTGCTGATCGCGACGGCGGTGATCTTCATCGCGCCGTTCATCTTCATCGTGCTGACCTCGCTGATGACGAGCCAGCAGGCCCTCTCGCCGAAGCTCTGGCCGGACCCGTTCGCCTGGCACAACTTCACCGACGTCTTCTCGAAGGCGCCGATGTGGCGTTACGCGTTCAACACCTTGCTCTACGCGGGGCTCGGCACCCTCGGCCTACTCGTCTCGAGCATCCCGGTCGCCTACGCGCTCGCGCGCCTCCGTTGGCGTGGGGCCAACGTCGTCTTCCTGATCACGCTCATCGCGATGATGCTGCCGCCGCAGGTGACGATCGTCCCGGTCTACGTCCTCTGGGCGAAGCTGCACCTGGTCGGGACGATCTGGCCGCTCGTCTTCCCGAACTGGCTCGGGGACGCGTTCTCGATCTTCCTCCTGCGCCAGTTCTTCCTGACGATTCCCGAGGAGTACCTCGACGCCGCGCGCGTGGACGGCTGCGGCGAGCTCCGGATCCTGACCACCGTCGTCTGCCGGCTGGCGAAGCCCGCGATCGCGGCGGTCGCGCTCTTCTCGTTCCTCTTCTGCTTCAACGACTTCTTCGGGCCGCTCCTCTACACGGGCGAGAACTCGTCGCACTGGACGCTCTCGGTCGGGCTGTCGCAGTTCCGCTCGCTCTACCAGGTGCAGTGGAACCTGACCATGGCGGCGACGCTGATCGTGATGGCGCCCGTGATCCTGCTCTTCTTCCTCGCCCAGCGCGCCTTCGTCGAGGGCGTGACCCTGACGGGGGTGAAGGGATGAAGCTCGCGGTGATCGGGGCCGGGTCGACCTATACGCCGGAGCTGGTCTCGGGCCTCGGCCGCGAGCGCGAAGGGCTCGACCTGCGCGAGCTCGTGCTGCACGACATCGACGAGGAGCGCCTCGAGGTGGTCGGCGGGCTCGCGCGGCGGATGCTCGAGCGCCAGGGCTCTACGGCCCGGCTCGACGTGACCGACGAGCTCGACCGTGCGCTCGACGGGGCCGACTTCGTGCTCGTCCAGATCCGCGTCGGCGGGCAGGAGGCACGCCTCCGCGACGAGACCGTCCCGCTCGCGTGCGGCTGCATCGGCCAGGAGACCACGGGCGCGGGCGGGCTGGCCAAGGCTTTCCGCACGGTGCCGGTCGTGCTCGGGATCGCCGAGAGGGCGCGCGAGCTCGCGGCCAACGGCGCGTGGATCGTCGACTTCACGAACCCGGTCGGGATCGTCACGCGCTCGCTGCTCGATGCCGGCCACCGTGCGGTCGGCCTCTGCAACGTCGCGATCGGCTTCCAGCGCTCGTTCGCGCGGCTGCTCGGGGTCGAGCCCGCGGCCGTCGTGGTCGACCAGGTCGGCCTCAATCACCTGACCTGGGTGCGCGCGGTGCACGTCGGCGGGGAGAACGTGCTCCCGCAGCTGCTCGCCGAGCACGGTGACGAGCTCGCCGGGCAGGCCGGCGGGCTTCCGCGCCGGCTGCTCGAGCAGCTCGGCGTCGTCCCGTCCTACTACCTGCGCTACTTCTACGCCCATGACCGCGTCCTCGCCGAGCAGCTTGGCGAGCAGCCGCGCGCCGCCCGGGTGCAGGAGATCGAGCGGGAGCTGCTGGAGCTCTACCGCGACCCGGAGCTGACGGAGAAGCCGGCGCTGCTCGAGCAGCGAGGCGGCGCGTACTACAGCGAGGCAGCGGTCGGGCTCGTCCGCTCGCTCGCCACGGGTGACGGCGCCGTGCACGAGGTCGACGTGCGGAACGAGGGCACCCTCGCCGGGCTCGCCGAGGACGACGTGGTCGAGGTGCCGGCCCGCGTCGGCCGCGACTCGATCGAGCCGCTTCCGCAGGCGCCGCTCGCGCCCGAGCTGCTCGGCCTGACCCAGCACGTGGCCGCCTACGAGCGCCTCGCGGCGCAGGCCGCGGTGTCGCGCGACCTCGAGACCGCGCGCAAAGCCTTGCTCGCGCATCCGCTGATCGGCCAGCACGAGCTGGTCGAAGGGCTGCTCGAGCCGCTACTCGAGCCGCAGGAGGCACCGGCATGAGCGGCGCGGTGATCGCCGTGGACGGCGGCGCGTCGAAGACGCACCTCGCGCTCGTCGGTGCGAACGGCGGGCTGCTGAAGCTGATCCGAGGGCTGGAGAGCTCCCCGCAGAACCTCGGCCTCGAGCGCGCGCTTACCGTGCTCGACGGCCTCTACGCCGAGGCGGCGATCGGCGGCCCGGTCGAGGTGGCACAGCTGAACATGTCAGGTGTCGACTTCCCGAGCGAGGAGCGCGAGCTGCGCGAGGCTCTCGAGGCGCGGGCCTGGGCCGAGCGGATCCTCGTCGACAACGACACCTTCGCGGTGCTGCGCGCGGGCACCGAGCGCGGCTGGGGCGTGGCGGTCGTCTGCGGCTCGGGGATCAACTGCGTCGGCGTCTCGGCGGATGGGCGGCACGCGCGCTTCCCGGCGCTGGGGCAGATCACCGGCGACTGGGGTGGCGGCTCCGACGTCGGCTACGCCGCCCTGTTCGCGGCCGCGCGGAGCCAGGACGGCCGCGGGCCGCAGACCTCGCTCGAGCGCGCGGTGCCCGAGCACTTCGGACTGGAGACGCCGGACGAGCTGGCGGAGGCGATCCACCGCGGGCGGATTCCCGCACGGCGCCTGCTCGAGCTGCCGCCGATCGTGTTCGCGGAGGCCGCGGACGACGAGGTCGCGGCCGGGATCGTCGATCGCCTGACGAGCGAGATCGTGGCGATGGCGCGGGTTGCTCTCGAGCGGCTCGGCCTCGGGGACGAACCGGCAGAGGTCCTGCTCGGCGGAGGGTTGCTTCAGTCCGGGGACGGCCCACTGGGCGCAGCGGTCGAGGCGGAGCTGCGGCGGGTCGCGCCGAGCGCCTGCGTAACCACGCCGAGCTCACCGCCGATCGTCGGCGCCGCACTGCTCGGGCTCGACGCGATCGGCGCCTCCGCCGAGGCGCAGCGCCGGGCGCGCGAGGAGCTCGAGGCCGCGGTCGAGGCGGAGGGAGGAGCCGATGGCTGACGTCAGGTTCGAGCGCGCGACGAAGGTCTACGCCGGCAACGACGCGGCGGCCGTGCACGAGCTCGACCTGCACATCGAGGACGGCGAGTTCATGGTCCTGGTCGGCCCGTCGGGCTCCGGCAAGACCACGGCGCTGCGGATGCTGGCCGGCCTCGAGGAGGTCGACGACGGCGGCGTCTTCATCGGCGACCGCGACGTCACGTACCTGCCCCCGAAGAAGCGCGACGTCGCGATGGTGTTCCAGAACTACGCGCTGTACCCGTACCTGACCGTCGCGCAGAACATCGCGTTCCCGCTGAAGATGGCCGGCGTCAAGAAGGCCGAGCGGGAGCAGCAGGCACGCGAGGTGGCCAGGCGGCTCGGGCTCGAGGACTACCTGCAGCGCAAGCCGGCGCAGCTCTCGGGTGGCGAGCGCCAGCGGGTCGCGATGGGGAGGGCGATCGTGCGGCAGCCGAGCGTCTTCCTGATGGACGAGCCGCTCTCGAACCTCGACGCGAAGCTGCGCGTCCAGATGCGCGCCGACATCGCCGCGCTGCAGGCGGACTTCGGGATCACCACCGTCTACGTCACGCACGACCAGTCGGAGGCGATGACTCTCGGCCACCGCGTCGCCGTGCTCGACCACGGGCGGCTGCAGCAGTGCGGGACGCCGCGCGCGCTCTACGACCGGCCCGCGAACAGCTTCGTCGCCGGCTTCATCGGCTCGCCGGCGATGAACCTCGTGCGGGTCCCGCTGGCGGCGAACGGGTCGATCGCGCTCGGGTCGGAGCAGGTCGACGTGGGCGAGGCGCTGACGGCGGAGGCACGGGCGAACGGCCGAGACGGCGTCGTGCTCGGCCTGCGGCCAGAGGCGCTCGAGCTCGGCACCGGCGGCCTGCCCGCGCGGGTCGAGGTGGTGGAAGAGCTCGGCGCGGACGCCTACGTCTTCTGCTCAGCACAGGTGCACGGCGAGTCGACCCGCCTCGTGGCGAGAACCGAGGCGCGCGGTGTCCCGGCTCGCGGTGCCGCGGTCACGTTGCGCGTGCGGCCCGACGAGGCGCATCTGTTCGACGCCGAGACCGGCGCTCGCCTCGGCGGCTGAGCCCGCTCGAAGGTCCTCCGAGACGCCTCCTAGAATGGCTCGGCCGATGCCCGAGGCGCCCTTCGTCCACCTGCACGTCCACTCCGAGTACTCGATCCTCGACGGCGCGTGCCGCATCCCCGGGCTCGCGGCGCGGGCGGCCGAGCTCGAGATGCCGGCGGTCGCGCTCACCGACCACGGCTCGCTCGCCGGCGCGGTCGAGCTCTACCAGGAGGCCGGCAAGCAGGGCGTCAAGCCGATCCTGGGTTGCGAGCTCTACGTCGCCGAGGACCGGCGGGCCCAGCGGAAGGGCTACGCCCACCTCACGCTGCTGGCCGAGGACAACACCGGCTACGGCAACCTGATCAAGCTCGCCTCGGCCGGCTATCTCGAGGGCTACTACTACAAGCCTCGCGTCGACTGGGAGCTGCTCGAGCGCCACTCGCAGGGACTGATCGCGCTCTCGGGCTGCCTCTCGGGTCGCGTCTGCAAGGCCCTCGAGGAGAACCGCGGCGACGACGCGCGCCGCGACCTCGACCGGCTCGCGCAGGTCTTCGGGCGCGACTCGACCTACGTCGAGATGCAGAACGCCGGCCTCGAGATCCAGTCGCGGATCAACCCGTCGCTGGCGAAGCTCGCCGGGGAGGCCGGGCTGCCGCTGGTCGCGACCGGCGACGTCCACTACCTCCGGCACGAAGACGCGCAGGCCCACGAGGCGCTGCTCTGCATCCAGTCGGGCGACTCGCTCAAGAACCCGAACCACTGGAAGTTCGACACGGATCAGTTCTTCTTCAAGTCGCCGTCGGAGATGGCGCTCGACTTCCCGGGCCACGAAGAGGCGATGCGGCGGACGCTGGAGATCGCCGAGCGCTGCAACGTCGAGCTCGAGCTGGGGAAGATCCTGCTGCCCAAGTTCCCCGTGCCCGAGGGCAAGGACGCGTTCGACTACCTCGTCGAGCTCTGCGAGAAAGGCCTGCAAAAGCGCTACGAACGGCCGACGCCGGAGCTCCAGGAGCGCCTGCGCTTCGAGCTCAAGACGGTCAAGGAGATGGGCTTCGCCGACTACTTCCTGATCGTCTGGGACTTCGTCTCCTTCGCGAAGCGGAACGGCATCCAGGTCGGTCCCGGCCGCGGCAGCGCCGCCGGCTCGCTCGCGGCCTACTGCCTCGAGATCACCGACGTCGACCCGATGGAGTACGGCCTGCTCTTCGAGCGCTTCCTCAACCCGGGCCGCAAGTCCATGCCCGACATGGACATCGACTTCGCCGTCGCCGGGCGCGACCGCGTCATCAACTACGTGGCCGAGAAGTACGGGCGCGACCGGGTCGCGCAGATCATCACCTTCGGGACGATGATGGCCCGAGCGGCCGTCCGCGACGCGGGCCGCGTGCTCGAGATCCCGTACGGCACCGTGGACAAGGTCGCGAAGCTGATCCCGGAGGGGCCGAAGGTCTACCTCGAGGACTGCCTCAAGCCGGGCGCGGAGCTGAAGCAGGCCTACGACGCCGACCCGCTGGTGAAGGAGATCGTCGACCTCGCCAAGCCGCTCGAAGGGCTCGTGCGCCAGGACTCGATCCACGCCGCCGGGGTCGTGATCTCCGACCGCCCGCTGACCGACGTCGTCCCGCTGCAGCAGAAGGGCTCCGACCAGGAGGTCGTGACCCAGTTCAAGATGGGCGACGTCGAGGCGCTCGGCCTGCTGAAGATGGACTTCCTCGGCCTGCGCAACCTCGACGTGATCGACAAGACGCTCGACCTGATCGGCGGCCTCGACATCACCAAGCTGCCCCTCGACGACCCCGCCACCTACAAGATGCTGCAGCGCGGCGAGGCGACCGGCGTCTTCCAGTTCGAGTCGTCAGGGATGCGCGAGGCGCTGCGGCAGGTCAAGCCGACCGAGTTCGAGGACCTGATCGCGCTCGTCGCGCTCTACCGGCCGGGCCCGATGGGCTACATCCCCGGCTACGCACGCCGCAAGGCGGGGCAGGAGGCGGTCGCCTATCCCGACCCGCGCCTCGAGCCGATCACCGGTCTCACCTACGGCATCTGCATCTACCAGGAGCAGTACATGGAGATCGCCAAGCAGCTCGCCGGCTTCACGCCCGCCGAGGCCGACGACCTGCGCAAGGCGATCGGGAAGAAGATCCACGCGCTGATGGCCTCCCTCAAGGACAAGTTCCTCGAGGGGTGCGCGGCGAACTCGGTCACACCGGCGGTGGCGAACCAGCTCTGGAAGGACATGGAGCAGGCGCAGGACTACTCCTTCAACAAGTCGCACGCCGCCTGCTACGCGCTGATCGCCTATCGCACCGCGTGGCTGAGGGCGCACCACCCGAAGGAGTACATGGCGGCGCTGATCTCCTCGGTCATGAACACCAAGGACCGCGTGCCGTTCTACGTCGCTGCCTGCAACGAGATGGGCGTCGAGGTGCTGCCGCCCGACGTGAACTCGTCCGAGTGCGACTTCGCCGTGGTCGAGGGGAAGATCCGCTTCGGCCTGAACGCGGTCAAGAACGTCGGCGACTCCGCGGCGCGGGCGATCGTGCACGCGCGTGGGGAGGGCGGCGAGTTCAGCTCGCTCTGGGACTTCACCGAGCGCGTCGACCCGCAGGTGGTGAACAAGCGCGCGCTCGAGTCGCTGGTCAAGTGCGGCGCGCTCGACTCGAGCGGCGGCACCCGCCGCGGGATGCTCGAGGCGCTGGAGCACGCGCTCTCCCACGGCCAGCGGGCCCAGAACGACCGGCTCAGCGGCCAGAGCTCGCTCTTCGGCGAGGCCGAGGCGAAGCCGGAGAACCCGCCGATCGGGACCGAGGAATACGAGAAGAACGAGCTGCTGCGGCAGGAGAAGGAAGCGCTCGGCCTCTACGTCTCGGAGCACCCGCTGGAGGCGATCAAGGCGCAGCTGCGGCGCAAGACGGACGCGACTCTCGCCGAGCTCGAGCGCCGGCGCGACGGCGAGATCGTGACCGTGGCCGGGATCGTCAGCGCGCTCAAGCAGCTGACCACCAAGAAGGGTGAGCCGATGGTCTTCATGCGGCTCGACGACGTGCTCGGCAGCGCCGAGGTGGTCGTCTTCAACTCGGTCTACGCGGCCTCGCGAGAGCTGCTGCTCGCCGACGCGGTGCTCGTCGTCAAGGCGCGGATCGACCACAAGGAGGGCGAGACGAAGCTGATCGCCCTCGAGGTGACCGCCTTCGAGGCGACGCCGGAGCGCAAGGAGGTACGGCTCAAGCTCGACGCGCGCCGGGCGCGGGCCGGGCTCATCCGCGAGCTTGCCACGGTCGTGAAGGACTTCCCCGGCGAGGCGCCCGTGGTGCTCGACCTCGTCACCTCCGACGGCCCGCGCACCTTCCAGTTCGGCCCGGACTACAAGGTCAAGCCGGAGCCGGACTTCTTCGCCGAGGTGAAGGCGCTCCTCGGCGAGGCCGCTGTGGCCTAGGCGAGCCCGCTCTCGCGGAGCTCCGCGAGGGCCTGCTCCGACTTCGGCAGGTCCAGGCCCATCCCGCGCATCACCTCGGGCGTCTTCGAGAACTGGATGTCCCCGTAGGCGACGACCTGGAGGTGGTTGCCCCACGGGTCGATGAAGTCGAGGCCGCGGCCGGGAAGGATCTCGGCGCCGGCCTCCTCGAGCGCAGCGCGCACCGCCGGCTTGTCGTCGACGACGAGGCCGAAGTGGCGGGCGGTGTCGGCCGGCTGCGAGCGGCCCTGCGAGAGCGCGATGAACTGGTCGCCCATCTGCAGGAAGGCCATGTGCGGGAAGGGTGGCTCGCGGACGATCTCGAACTCGAAGATGCGCCCATACCACTCCAGCGCCGCTTCCAGGTCGCCGACCTCGAGCGCCACGTGGTTGATCCCGACGAGCCTCGGCACGGCTCCGAGGTTACTCGCTGCGCGCCAGGATCTCGCGCAGGTGGTCGGGGCTGATGTTGCCGCCGCTCAGGATGAGCGCGACGCGCTTCCCGGCCAACCGGTCGCGAAGCTGGAGCGCGGCCGCGAGCGGCGCGGCCCCGGCGGGCTCCGCGAGGTTGCGCGTGTGCTCGAGCATCAGGAGGACCGCTCGCTCCAGGTCGTCCTCGCCGACGAGGACGAAGTCGTCGAGCTGCTCCCAGAGGATCTGCTGCGGGAGCTCGAAGGCGACGCGGGTCGCCAGCCCCTCGGCCCTGGTCGCCATCCGATCCTCGAGCAGGCTGCGCGAGGCCCACGAGCGGTAGGCCGCCGGCGCCGCCTCCGACTGGACGCCGATCACCTCGATCGAACTTCGGATCGACTTCGCGGCGATGCAGGCGCCCGCGGCTCCGCTCCCTCCGCCGATCGGCACGATCACGACGTCGATCTCCGGCTGCTCCTCGAGGATCTCGAGCGTGTGCGTGCCCACGCCGGCGATCAGGTGCGGCTCGTTGCCGGAGTGGATGTAGCGGTAGCCGTGCTCGGCCGCCAGCGCCTCGGCGTTCTCGCGGGCCTCGTCGAAGTCCCGGCCATGCTCGACGAGCTCGCCGCCGAGCGCCCGCATCGAGGCGAGCTTGACCGGGTTGGCGCCCTCGGGCACGCACACGACCGCGCGAACGCCGAAGAGGCGCCCCGCGAAAGAGATCGACTGGCCGTGGTTGCCGGTCGAGGCGGTGACTACGCCTCTCCGGCGCTCCGCGTCGTCCAGCCGTGAGACGAGGTTGACGCCCCCGCGGACCTTGAAGGCGCCGATCGGCTGGTGGTTCTCGTGCTTCACCCAGGTCTCTGCGCCGACCAGCTCGCTCAGCGCGGGATACGTGTAGAGCGGCGTGGGGCGCAGGTACGGGGCGATCTGCCGCCGCGCCGAGAGCACGTCCGAGAGCGTCGGTACCTGCCACTCCACGTCGACGGAAATCTACGAGAAGGGTAGGGTCGCCCGGGAGTCGTCGCGGCGAAGGAGGAATCAGGTGAGCACCTGGCGGATGGCCGGCACGTACCTCGAGGCGTGCAACTGCGAGCCCGGCTGCGGCTGCAATTTCGTCGGGTCGCCGAACTCGCCGGAAGGAAACTGCGAGGCCCTGCTCGGGCATGTGGTCGACGAGGGGAGCGCGAACGGCGTCGACCTCGGAGGCGCGAAGGTCCTCTGGGCGCTCTGGTGGCCGGGGGCGATTCACGAGGGCAACGGACACGGGCACGCCTTCGTCGACTGCGGGAGCGAGGACCAGTTCGAGGCGTTCAGCCGCATCTGGCGCGGCGAGGAGGGCTACCCGTTGTTCGAGATCTTCAACTCGACCTTCGAGGAGCCGTCGCTCGTGGAGCGCCGCACGATCGACCTGGCGCTCGACGGGAGGAGATCCCGCTACTCGGTCGACGGGGTCGCCGAAGCGGTGCTGACGCCGCTGCGCAGCCCGGTCGGTGACGAGGAGAACGACGTGCGGATCCTCAAGCCCGAGGGCTTCATCTGGAAGGACGGCGCAATCGGCACCAGCGAACGACTACGCGTCGAATTACCCGAGATGAATTTCGACGTCTCGGGACGCCACACGGTCTACGCCGAGTTCGACTACGCGGTTGTCTAGCGGCTAGACGCCGCTCGTCCGCTCGCCGAGCTCGAGCAAGACCTCGAACTTCTCGACCGACAGCACCGATCCGTCGACGGCACCGGCCGCTCTGTTCCGCGCGGAGCGGGCTGTGGACTCGCTGTCCTCCAGCGCCGCGTCGTTCTCCCAGAGCGTCACGGTCATCGTCCTGCCATCCTCGTGGTCGACGAGGATGTAGCCCCCCGCGAAGCCATCCAGCTTTTCGACCTCCCTGCCTGCTTCGGAGAAGGCGTCGACGGCATCTGTGAGGCGATCTTGGTTCACCTCGTACCGTGCAACACGTGCCAGCATGGGGCGGAACCCTAACGCACGGGGCGGTGTAGAACCGCCAGTGGTGGACCGGCCACTGGACGACGCGGAGCTCGTCGAGCGCGCCAAGCGGGGCGACCTTCGCGCGTGGGAGACCATCGTGCGCGGATACCAGGGACTCGCCTTTCGCACCGCCTACCTGCTCAGCGGGAACGCGGCCGATGCCGAAGAGGCGGTCCAGGACGGCTTCGTGAAGGCCTACCGCGCCCTCGGCCGCTTTCGCCGCGGCGCGCCGCTTCGACCCTGGCTGCTGCGCATCGTCTCGAACGAAGCGCGCAACCGGCGCCGTTCGGCCGGCCGGCGCGAAGCCCTCGCGCTGCGCGTGGCCGTTGCAGACCGCCCGGGGGACGCGGTCCCGTCCCCCGAGGCGGCCCTCCTCGCCGGCGAGTCGCACGAGACGTTGCTCGCGGCCGTGAACGCGCTCTCCGAGGAGCACCGGCTCGCGATCGCCTGCCGCTACTTCCTCGAGCTCTCGGAGGAGGAGACCGCTGCGGCGCTGGGGGTCAGGCGCGGCACGGTCAAGTCGCGTCTCGCGCGCGCGCTCGCGCGCCTGCGCGAGGAACTGGGGGAGGAGGCCGAGTGAGCGAGCTCGAGCAGCGCCTGCATCTGCTCGGCGGAGAGCTCGAGTATCCGCCCGAGCCCGACGTGGCCGCGGCCGTGCTCGCGCGGCTCGACCGCCGGCCGTTCCCGTGGCGCACGGCGGTCGCGATCGCAGGCGCGGTCCTGGCGGTGGCGGCGATCGCTGCCTTCGCGGTGCCCCAGGCGCGGACGACGATCCTGAAGTGGTTCCACCTGCGCGGCGTCACCGTCGAGCGGGTCGAGACGCTGCCGCCGGCGGTCGAGCGCTCGCAGACGTCCGGGCTGGGCCGCCCCCTCTCGCGGGCCGAAGCCGAGCGCGCCGTCGGCTTCCGGCTCGCCCTTCCGCCGCTCGCACATGAGCCGAGCCGCGTCTATGTCGTCGGCGACGCCCTCGCCTCGGTGATGCTGCGCGCGGAGGGTCGCTCGATCCTGCTGTCCGAGTTCCGGGCGTCGAGCTTCGACCTGCTGAAGAAGTCCGCCGTGGCGACGACGGTGGTCGAGCCCGCCAGCGTGAACGGCGACCGGGGCCTCTGGCTGGAGGGCTCCCCGCACACGCTCACGTACATCGACCGCCAAGGAGCGTTCCGGCAGAGGCCGGTGCTGATTCGCGGCAACGTCCTGCTGTGGGTGCACGGCCCGCTCACGCTCCGCCTGGAGGGCAAGCTCACGAAGGCGCAGGCCCTCGAGATCGCGCGATCGATCCATTAAGAGTGCGCGAGCAACGCGTCGATCCCGCACGACACCCAGCTATTCAAAGACTCGTCAGTCCGTGTTTGACGAGAGGTGAGGCTTAAATGGGGGGCCGCGTCCGCGGGTTCCGAGGGAGTCGGAGGTTGGGAGTGGCGACCCCTCAGCCGCAGACACGACACGGGCGCGGCCACCTAAGTAGACGCCGTTGCGATTCTCTGCTTGCGCTCCGCTCTTGATTCGTTAACGACACTGCATCAACCCGATCCGAGGTCGATGCAATCGTCGACAAATCCAACGCATCAAGTAGTTGCGGGGCCGGGTGGCGGGTCGTTAACCCTCGGTTAAGGCCGGATGGGTACCGGTTGGCGCGTACCGGTGGGCCGACTGGCCTAACTCTCTTGGCTTGCCAGCAGCGTCCAACCCCACTCAGTCCGTTAAGAATGCGTTAGATCCCCCGGCAGGGGGAGATCCGGGGCGCCGCGATCACCGAATTAGCACTACATGACTGCGGCTGAACTTCACGTTTCCAGAGAAACCGAGCAAGAGAAGGTCGAGCACTGGCGGGCCGAGGAACTGGTTCGCGCGGGCTACGACCCGAGCGACGCCCTCGCCCTGGCTGCCCGGCACGACATCGACCTGCACTTCGCGGTCGAGCTGATCGGGCAGGGCTGCCCGTACGAGACCGCGATCGAGATCCTGATCTAGCTCGAACAGGCAGGCGTTGAGGCCGGTGGGCAGAATGTGCCCCCGGTGCTCCGCGCCTCCATACCCTCCCCGCACACCGGGACGATCGATCTCGGGCCGCTGACGATTCACATGTACGGCCTGATGCTCCTGCTCGCGATCGCGGCGTGCATCTGGCTGACCGGCGTGCGCTGGACGCGCCGCGGCGGCGACTGGGATCTCGTCCTCAAGGTCGCGGTCTGGGGCGTGGCCGCCGGGATCGTCGGCGCGCGTGCCTACCACGACATCACGAGCTGGAACGAGGTCTCGAGCCCGAAGTGGAAGGGAATCTTCGCGGTCTGGGAGGGTGGCCTCGGCGTCTGGGGCGGGATCCTGCTCGGCTGCCTCGTGGGCGCGTACATCGTCCACCGCGAGGGCGCCAGGGTGCGCGACTTCATGGATGCGGTCGCACCGGGGCTCCTGCTCGCGCAGGGGATCGGGCGCTGGGGAAACTGGTGGAACCAGGAGCTCTACGGCAAGCCGACCGATCAGCCGTGGGGCCTGAAGATCGATGTCGACCATCGCGTCGTCGGCTACGAGGATCGCTCCACCTTCCAGCCGACCTTCCTCTACGAGTTCGTCTACGACCTCGTCGGGGTGGGGATCCTGCTCCTGCTCGACCGCCGCTACCGCTTCCGGCCGCCCGCGCTGTTCGCGCTCTACGTCTCCTACTACACGGCCGGGCGTTTCGTCGAGGAGCTCATTCGAATCGACCCGGCGCACCATTTCGCCGGGCTGCGGCTGAACGCCTGGGTCTCGATCGTCGTCTTCGCGATCTCGACGTCGTTCTTCGTCTGGTGGCAGTTCCTCCGGCGGCGCGGGGAGTCGGAGCCGCGCCGGCCGCGGCGGCGCCGGGAGCCGGAGGGGCCGACCATGGCGATCCCAAAGGGCCGCGTCCGGCCCTCCCGGTAGGTTCAGCCGGTGGTCGTGCGCGAGCTCGAGCTGGACCTCGACGCCTTCGAAGGCCCGTTCGACCTGCTCCTGACGCTGGTGCTGAAAGAGGAGCTCGACCTGGCCGAGGTGGACGTGGCCGGGATCGTGGTCGCGTTCGTGGAGCGGCTCGCGGAGCGCGGCGAGCTCGACCTCGAGGCCTGCGGCGAGTTCCTCGTCCTCGTGGCGGCCCTGCTCGAGCTGAAGGCACGTGGGCTGTTCCCGGACGAGGAGGCCGAGCTCGCCGACCTCGAGCCCGAGGAGGCAGCGGAGGAGCTGGCGCGCCGGCTGGCCGAGTACCGGCGGGCGAAGGAGGCTGCGGCCTGGCTCGCGGAGCGCCTGGAAGGTGAGGGAGACCGGTTCTTCCGGCTCGGGCCGGCGCCTCTGACGCCGAAGGTAGAGCGGCGGCTGGCGGATCAGGAGCCCGAGTCGCTGGCGGTCGCGCTGCGGCTGCTGGCCGCCGAACCACCGTCGGTGTCGCTCGCGCATCTCGAGCTGCGCTTCCCGCCCGTATCCCAGTTCCTGGAGCGGTTCCGTGCGCTGCTTTCGCGGCGCAGGGTCTTCGACCTGGACGCGGAAGTGGAGGGGATGTCGAGAATCGAGCAGGCGGTCGCGTTCCTGGCCCTGCTCGAGCTGCGCCGCTCGGGCGAGGTCGCGCTCGAGCAGGCAGCACCGTTCGCGCCGATCCGGGTCAGCCGGGCCGAGGCCGTCGACGAGAGGAGAGACGAATGGATCGCCCGCTCCGCCTGATCACCGCGAGCCCGGTCGACCGGCTCGCCAGGACCCTCGAGGCGCTGCTGGTCGTGGCATCGCAGCCGCTGTCCGCCGAGGACCTGGCCGTTGCGGCCGACGACGACGTCGAACGGATCGAGACGGCGCTTCGCCTGGTGGCGGACCGGTTCGCCGAGGGGCGTAGCGGGATCGTGCTCGAGCACGTGGCCGGCGGCTGGGCCTTCCGCGCGTCGCGAGAGGCTGCGGAGGCCTGCGGGCGGCTGTTCGAGCGGCCGGTCGAACGGGGGCTGTCGGCGCCGGCTCTCGAGACTCTGGCCATCGTCGCCTACCTCGGCCCGGTCAGCCGACCGGAGATCGCGCGGATCAGGGGTGTCGCCGCGGATTCGGTCGTGGCCGGGCTCCTGGAGCGGGGCCTGATCGCAGAGGCGGGCCGCGAGGACGGGGCCGGCGGCGCGATCCGCTACCGGACGACGCCGCTGTTCGAGCGGGTTTTCGGCCTCGAGTCGCTGTCGCAGCTCCCGCGCCTGGACGATCTGGGCGAGAGCACGGACGAGATCCGCACGCGCCTCGAGACGGTCGCCGAGCGCCGCCCCGCGTAAGCACGGCCTACACTTCGAGCCGTGAAGGAGATCTGGACCGGTCGTGTGGCACGGGCCGCCGGTCGCTACGGCGAGCATGCTCCTGCCGCCGCGGTCTGCTGCAACGCCTGCCGAACCTGTGTGACGACGAATCTCATCGGTCTCGCGACGGCCGCCGTCGGCGCTGTCGGCGTGGGCGCCGTCCGGCTGGTCAGGCGGCGGACGACGGTCTCCTAGGAGGGCTTGACGAAACGCCGTCTGTGTCCCCGGAGCACGCCGCTCGCCCCGAGGCCGCGTTCTCAGTCGCGCCCGTATCCAGTGGATACGAACACTCCCTGCGTCCTTGCCTCGGAACGACCAGCGCACTCCGGCGACGAGCGCCGTTCCGCCAAACCCTCCTAGCCTCGGGCCGTCCGAACCGGCCATGTCCCATGGCCGGTAGCGCCAACCTCCTCCCCGGTGACGAGCCTATCCGGGGCGGGCGCGCGTGTCTGTGCCAGAACCGCGCCGAAGGTGTGCCGGTCACAGGCGCCGGATGATCGCCTCGGCCTCCGGACGCGTGAAGGCGCGCAGGGTCTCGGTGTGCTCGGCCCCGGTGCGCTGGAGCTTCATCAGGATCTCGGCGGCGTTGTCGTCGTCGGGCGCCTCGAAGATCTCGACCACGTCGTAGCGGCCGAGGGTCACGTAGACGCCGATCAGCTTGCCTCCGGCCTCCTCGATGATCCGCTCGCCCTCCTCGACCCGCTCGCGCCAGGCGGGCAGGCCCGCGACTCCCTGTGAGGTCCAGCGCATCAGCGTCACGTAGTGCGGCACCCCCCAATAATGGCGCCTATGCGCCTGAACGCCTACCTGGCCCGCGCCGGGGTCGCCTCGCGGCGCGGCGCCGACGACCTGATCAAGGCCGGGCGCGTCGCCGTCAACGGGGAGCCGGGGCAGCTGAACACCTTCGTGGCCTCACGCGACCGGGTCGAGCTCGACGGCCGCAGGGTCGAGCTACAGCCTCTCGCCTACGTGCTCCTGCACAAGCCGGCCGGTGTGGTCACGACCGCCCGCGACCCGCAGGGGCGACGGACCGTGGTCGACCTCGTGACTCACCCAACCCGCATCGTCCCGGTCGGCCGGCTCGACGCGGACACGACCGGGGCGCTCCTGCTCACCAACGACGGTGAGCTCGCGCACGTGCTGGCGCACCCACGCTACGAGGTGGAAAAGGTCTACGTGGCCGAGGTCGAGGGCGAGCCGTCCGACGAGGCGCTCGAGCAGCCTCCGCGACGGCGTCGAGCTCGACGACGGGCTCACGGCCCCGGCGCAGGCGCGGCGGCTTGGCGCCGGGCGGATCGAGCTCTCGCTCCACGAGGGCCGCAAGCACCAGGTCAAGCGGATGCTGGCCGCGGTCGGCCACCCCGTGTCGCACCTCCACCGCAGCCGCTACGCGGGCCTGACGCTCGAAGGGCTCGAGCCCGGCGCATGGCGCGAGCTCGAGCCCTCCGAGGTCGATCGGCTCAGGACGATGCGGCGAGCGCCGCTGCCTGCGGCGATCAGGTCGTCGCGGCCTTCGTCCAGTCCTTGCGCTGCTGCTCGCTCGAACGCTGACGTCGTTGAACTCGGCCTGCGTTGAAGCCGGTCCGGATCTGCGGCGCCAGAGCGTTGCGCTGGTTGGTCGAGCGACTCGATCTGGGCCTCGATGCCGGTGTAGGTCGCAGTCGCCCGCAGAGTTGCTCGCGAGCGCCTGCGTCGAGGCGGCAGGGTGTTCATGCGAGAAGGTCGCCGAAGGACGCGATCAGCTGCTTGTAGGCATCTCCCGAGCTTCTCGCATCTCGCGATGGTGCGTCCGCAGGCTGACGGGCAGCGCGATTCTGGTTCGCTGATCTGGGTGAGCGACGCGGCCGTCGGTCACGTAGTCGTCCTTCAGGCCGAGGAGGGTCGAGCATGGTCGGCCGGAGGTCCGTGTGATCGGTCCACACGCTGCCGGTCGTCGCCCATGTTCTTCACGCCCGGCCCGACCATACCCAGCCAGGTCGATCGCGATCTCGTGCTGGATGTCGCCGTGGTTCCAGGCGAACTCTGGCTCGTGGCCGCGTCGGGATCGACGACGCAGTCGAGCAGGTGTCGCGCAGGGCACGGCGTCGCTGCGCCGTGGCGAAGAAGAAGCAGTCCGGGTCGCGCGAACAGCGTGAACGTCGGCGTCCGTGCGGGTCCGCCGTGACCATGTGCAGCGTCTTCATCTCGACCGGGTCGGCGAGCGCGACGATGATGTTGTGCTCGGACGGCCCCGGTGTAGCGGGTTCAGCCAGCTCAGCTGTCCGACATCTCCCGCTCGAGGTTCCGCGTGACCGGCGCAGTCTCGCGACGGGTTGCCGGTGATGTAGACGTTCGGCGCCATGTCCGAGTGGACCGTGAATGGCGTCGTGTCGCCGTGCTGCGGTCGTTGACCAGTCCGGCGCAGGTCGCCGTTGATCTCGCCGACGCGTTGCCGGTGTACGTGCACGGCGTGGTGACGCCGTCGCAGCCGGGGTTCGTCGGCGGGTGCGCCGGCGAAGTGGTCGCCCTCCTCGACGGTGAACACGAACAGCGTGTTGCTCTTGTTGATCCCGTCGCGCCGCCAGGCGGTTGAAGAACTGCTCGAACGCCGTGTCGTAGTCCTGCAGCTGCTGGACGTAGCCGGCCTCGCCGGGGCCCGCAGGCGCAGTGGATCGTCGCCGGACGACGCCGTGCGGGTCGTGTGCGTCCGAGATGTAGCCGTAGGTGACCGGGATGCCGGCCTCCTGCATCTGCGCGACGTAGCGACAGCGAGATCGTCGCGAACATGCCGTCGAAGCCCGGGAAGCCCGGCTGGCCGAACTGGTCCGTGATCGGGGTGCCGTTCAGCTTCTTCACGGCCGTCTGGCCATTGACAGTCCCGTTGGTGCAGTTCTGCGTCGAAACAGTGCAGATCGCCGGGTTCACGTACTTGGCTCCGAAGAGGCCCTCGAAGCCGGTGTAGCCGCCCGGCTCGTCGGGCAGCTGGTCCGGCCGCGCGTTCGCGTTGCCGGCGCAGATGCTGTCCGCGGACTGCGCGCAGTGGACCGCCATGCCGACGAAGTCGGTCTGCGCGAGGTTCCGCGCAGCCGTGTTCGCCGGTGCCGCATTCGAGGCCTGCGCCTCGAGCCACTCTGGCGAACCTGTTCCGAAGACCTTCGTCATGTCGCCCGCAGGGCCGGTGCCGGTGTTCTCGAGTACGACGTTGGCGAGGGCCGTAGCGCCGAAGTCACAGCCGGCGCGGGTATAGGGAACCCACGGTGCTGGCGCGTTCCGCGGTGTGCCGCTATCGCCGTTGACCATGTTGAAGTTCGGATCCGTCGGCGGCGTGTTCACATCGTCCGTCAGGTCCGTCCAGTACTTGAACGACGACGAAGATGCCGTGGTACCGTCCGCCCGGAAGTAGCGATACGAGTTCGAAACCGCCTGGCCGTGCCGATCAGAGTACGTACCGGTGAGGTTGGTCAGGATCCCGTTCGCGGTGTGCGAGATCAAGACCGTGTGGTCGTTGGTCATGAGCGTTCCGTTGCCCCGGATGAAATTGAGCAGATGCGGCATCTGCTCCAGATCCGATGGCACGTTCGGGTTGTCTCGCAGGAAATGGACGTTGTCGAAGATCAAATAGATGACGTGCTTGACCTGTCCCTTCGGCGAGTTCAGCTGACAGCCGTTCGCCGGTGGAGCTGCCGTGGCGTACTTCGCGCTTGACCGGCTCGTGTTCGTCGCAGCGGCGAAAACGGCCACCACTACGATGGCGAGCGCGAGCGCGCCCATCCTCACTCTCCCCTTCATGAGTCCTCCCTTGTGGATGTGCTCGGCGGGAATCTAAAGGAGGCCGATGTGAGGCACAACGAGCAACAACCGCTTTCGTTGCGGCGTTGGTCACGGGAACGATTCGAGGTCTCCAGCGCTCGGGGCCATGACGGCCCCGAGCGCTGAAAGAGTCGGTTAGGCGCCGGGGATGTGCAGGAGCATGAGTTGTCCGCCCTCCCGCTTGAACGTCAGTGGGCCGACCTGGGTGACGTCCATCAGGATGGTGTGGGCTTGCACATCCACGAGGAAGGCCCCGGGGCCGAACGCAGCCGATGCGTCGACGATCCCGCTCGACTCCCACGAGCCCTGTGGCGCGGCTGGATCTCCCGCCTGGTTGACCTTCGCTGCGACCGTCAACGTACCGGTCGCCAAGTCGTAGCGCCAGACCCGCGCGGTCGTCCCCGCCGCGTTTGAGGCGGGGTACTGGTTCTGGCTGCCCGGATCCTCCTGGATCAGGAGGCTCGCGCCCGTCGTTTCGACGTTGTCCGGCTGGTGGATGAAGGCCGTGTTGCCTGCGCTCGCCGCGCCAAAGGGGTCGCCCTCGATCAGGATCGACAGGCTGAGGACGTGCGTCTCGTCGGTCGGGTCGAGCACCATCTTGTACACGCGTCCGTTGGGGAACGGGCCCTGGGTGCCGGCCGCCCCGCGCGTCATCCGTGCCGCGCCCGGGCCCGGCAGCGCTCGTGGCTCGCCCGTATCCGCGAAGTAGACAACGTTCGGGTGGTTCCGGTCGAAGGCGATGTCCTCGACTCGGATGAACTGGAACACATTGTTCGCGTTCGACCAGTTCTCCAGCCCGGTCTGGTCGCCGAGAGCGATGTCCCTCGGGACCGGAATGAAGTGCCCCGATGCCGTCGCTGCTCCGGAGAGGTCGCTGTAGTCGTTGACGAGCGGATTATCGGACCTGAAGGCCCACAGCGATCCGTCGTCGTTCCATACCGCCGCCGCGCTGGCCGATCGGTACATGTAGAGCTGTGAGCTCGGTGCCGTGAACGTGTCGTCGCCCGAGAGGAGCACCGGATGGCCGTAGCCGGGAACCGCGACGGTGTTCTCGTGGTTGTACCGCCCGATCCCGTAGATCGGCTTGTAGTCGTTCCGCTGGGGGTCATACGCCACCACGACACCGGCTTGCTCAGCATTCGGACCCGGGGGCCAGGCGAGGCCGGTCCGGTTGACGAAGTCGCTCGACTCCTCATTCGTGAAGAGCAGTGATCGCTCGAACCCGTTATCGGTCCCCGCGGCCGCGAGAAAGTTCGAACAGAAGCGCTGAAAGTTCGCGCTGCTTGGGATCACGTACTTCCCCTGGAGCACGCCAGCGCCATGCTGATTCAGGATCAGATGGCTCACCATCGCGTTGGTGTAGTCGCTCTGGCCGACGCCGGTTGTCGCGTTGAACGGGAACGGGACCAGGGACGTCTCGTGGTTCAGATAGACGTCCAAGCGCCCCTGACCGCGCGTTTGGAGCGAGATCCCGTCTGGAATGCTCTCGAGCCTGTAGCCGCTCCCGAGTGTCTCGCCGACGGTCATGATCGGCGTTACCGACGAGCCGGCAGCGAGCGGCGTCAGCATCGCGGCCTGGCTAGTAGTGAAGCCGGAGCCGTTGTCGCCCGCACCGGCCGGCGAGGTGAGTAGGAGGACGGTCGCGCTGGTCGCAAGCATCGCGAGCGCGACGATTCGCGGTTTCCGCATGAATTTCTCCTCTCCCCTGAGGTGGTCTATCCGTGCCTAATCCGATCGTTCTATCAGACCGGGGCGGCGGGGCCTGGAGCTACGGGCGGACGAAGCCCATGCGCTCGTACATCTGCTCGAGCGTGGGGGCGGACGCCTCGCGGGCCTTCTCGGCGCCGACGCCGAGCAGGCGCTCGAGCTCGGCCGGGTCGGAGCGCAGCTCCTCGTAGCGCCCGCGGATCGGCTCGAACAGCGCCACCACCGCCTCGCCGACCTCCTGCTTGAAGGCGCCGTAGCCGCCGCCGTCGAAGCGGGCCTCGATCTCAGGGATCTCGTTGCCGGTCGCGATCGCCATGATCTCGATCAGGTTCGAGACGCCGGCCTTCTGCTCGGGGTCGTGGCGCACGTCGGTGCCGGAATCGGTGACCGCGCTCTTGAACTTCTTCCGGATCGTCTCCGGCGGATCGAGCACGCCGACCGTTCCCTGCGCGGTCCCCCCGGTGGTGGACATCTTCCGCTCGGGCTCCTGGAGGTCCATGATCCGGCCGCCCACCTCGGGGATCATCGCGTCGGGCAGGCGGAACGTCTCGCCGAACCGCGAGTTGAAGCGCTCCGCCACGTTGCGGGAGAGCTCCAGGTGCTGGCGTTGGTCCTCGCCGATCGGAACCAGGTCGGTCTGGTAGAGCAGGATGTCCGCAGCCTGGAGCACGGGGTAGGTGAAGAGCCCCGACGAGGCGAAGTCCTGCTGCTCGCGTTTGTCCTTGAACTGCGTCATGCGGCGCAACTCGCCGTAGCTCGTAACCGAGCCGAGCAGCCAGGCCGCCTCCGGATGCGCGGTCACGTGGCTCTGGGCGAACACGGTCGAGCGCTCGGGGTCGAGGCCGGCCGCGAACAGGAGCGCGGCGAGCGCGAGCGTCGACTCGCGCAGGTCGTCCGGGTCGTAATCGCTCGTGATCGAGTGCAGGTCGACGATGCAGAAGAACGCGTCGCCTTTCTCCTGCAGCGCGACGTAGTTCCGGATCGCGCCGATGTAGTTGCCGAGGTGCTTCGCGCCGGTCGGCTGGATGCCCGAGAAGATCCGCATTCGGCCAAGGTATCGCAACTACACTCAACCGGATCGTGGCCGCAAACGGATCACCCGAGCTCCTGATCGTGATGGCCGGCGGCGCGACTCCTGACCAGACCGAGCACGTGCTCGCGCGGCTGCAGGAGGCCGGGGTAGACGCCCGCGTGACGCACGGGCGCGAGTCGACGGTGATCGGGGCGATCGGGGAGCGCGAGCTGCTCGCAACGCTGCCGCTGGAGGGCTATCCCGGCGTCGAGCAGGTGCTGCCGATCCTCAAGCCCTACAAGCTGGTCTCGCGCGAGGTCTCGCCGGACCCGACGGTCATCGACGTCGACGGCAGGCGGATCGGCGACGGCTACTTCGGGCTGATCGCCGGCCCCTGCACGGTCGAGTACCGGGAGCAGACACTGGTCACGGCGCGTGCGGTCGCGGAGGCCGGCGCGACGATGCTGCGTGGCGGTGCCTTCAAGCCGCGCACCTCGCCCTACACCTTCCAGGGTCTCGGCGACGAGGCCCTGGTGATCCTGCGCGAGGCGAGAGAGGAGACCGGCCTCCCGGTCGTGACGGAGCTGATGGATCCTCGGCACGTGGAGGCGGTGCTCGAGGTCGCGGACGTGATCCAGATCGGGGCGCGCAACATGCAGAACTTCATGCTGCTCGCGGAGGTCGGACGCGCGGACAAGCCGATTCTGATCAAGCGCGGGCCCTCGGCGTCGGTCGAAGAGCTGCTGATGGCCGCCGAGTACGTCGCCCGGGAAGGGAACGAGCGGATCATCCTCTGCGAGCGCGGGATCAAGACCTTCGAGCAGACGACGCGGTACACGCTCGACCTCGGCTCGGTCGCGGTGTTGAAGCGCGAGACGCATCTACCCGTGATCGTGGATCCGTCGCACGCCGCAGGCCGGCGTGACCTGGTGCTCCCGCTGGCCAGGGCGGCCGCCGCGGTCGGCGCGGACGGGATCATCGTCGAGTCGCATCCGTCGCCCGAGGAGGCGCTCTGCGACGGGCCGCAGCAGATCCCGACGGCCGAGTTCGGCGAGTTCGCGCGCGAGGTGCGCGAGGTCGCAGAGCTGCTCGGCAAGCGCATCGGCTAACCCGTCGCAGCCGTGGACAGAGCGGAGCACTCCCGGCGCAAAGCCGTCTCACACCCGTCACACGACCGCAGCTAGCCTCGATTTTCCCCTGGGTGGGTGGGGGTTAGGGATGGGGCCTGCCCCGCTCGCGGGGATAGCCTCCCGCCCGTGGAGGTGGGAAGGCTGGCGGTGATCGGCACGGGCCTGATCGGGGCCTCGGTTGCGCTCGCGGCCAAGCAGGCCGGGGCCGCCGCCCAGGTCATCGGTTACGACCCCGACCCGGCGGCGCTCGAAGCCGCGCGCGCGCGCGGCGCGATCGACGAGGCCACGGGCTCGCTCGAGGATGCGGTCGCCGGCGCCGACCTCGCCGTCGTCGCCGCGCCCGTGGCTCACCTGGCCGCACAGGTGCGGGCGACGCTCGAGGCAAGCGCCGATCAGACCACCGTCACCGATGTCGGCTCGACGAAGGCCGGCGCCTGCGCGGCCGCGGCAGGCTCGGCGCGTTTCGTGGGCGGGCACCCGGTCTGCGGCTCGGAGGCGCGCGGCGCGGAGCACGCGAGCGCGGAGATCTTCGACGGCGCGACCTGGTTCCTGACCCCGCTGACCGAGACCGATCCCGCCCGCTACCGGCTCGTTCACGGCTTCGTCTCCACGCTCGGCGCTACGCCGGTGGCGGTCGACCCGCAGGCGCACGACCGGCTCGTCGCGTTGACGAGCCACCTCCCACACGCGCTTGCGAACCTGCTCGTCAACCAGGCGGGCGCAACCCGCGTCGAGGGGCACGAGCCGCTCGCGGCGGCCGGCGGCTCGCTCCGGGACATGACCCGGGTCGCGGGCGCGAACCCGCGCATCTGGGTCGACATCTTCGTCGAGAACGCCGCTTCGCTCCGCGAGTCGCTGGCCGAGCACCGGCGGCGGGTGGAGCAGCTCGAGGCCGCACTGGATGCCGGCGATGCCGGTTTCGTCGCGCGCTGGATCGGCGAGGCCGCCGGCAACCGGCGCCGGATGCTCGCTGACGCGTTCCCGGATCCGGGCGAGCTCCAGCAGCTGCGCGTGCACGTCCCCGACCGGCCGGGCGTGCTCGCCGGAATCACGCAGGCGCTCGGCGCGGAGCGGATCAACATCGAGGACTTCGAGCTCCACCACGTCTCGCCCGACCGGGGCGGCACGCTCACCCTGCTCGTGACCGGGGAAGAGGAGGCCCGACGGGCGGCGGCGCTGCTGGAGTCGCAGGGCTACGGCGTCGTCGTCTCCCCGGTGCTGTCCGAATGAAGATCGAGCCCGCGAAGGCGATTCGCGGGCACATCGCGGTGCCCGGCGACAAGTCGATCTCGCACCGCGCGGTGCTGGTCGGTGCGATCGCCGACGGAGAGACGCGGGTCGAGGGCTTCGGCCGCTCGGCAGACACCGAGTCCACGATCGCGGCCGTCCGCGCGCTCGGCGTCAGCGTCCACGACGACGAGGTCGATGTGCTGCGGGTCGAGGGCGCCGGCCTACGCGGACTGGGCGAAGCGTCGCAACCGATCGACTGCGGAAACTCCGGCACGACGCTGCGGCTGCTCGCCGGGATCCTCGCCGGGCAGGAGGGTCGCTTCGAGCTGACCGGGGACGAGTCGCTTCGACGGCGGCCCGTCGATCGCATCGCCGAGCCGCTCGCCCAGATGGGAGCGCACGTCGAGACCGACGACGGGAAACCGCCGCTCGCCGTCGGCGGCGGCGCTCTCCACGGCATCCGCTACGAGCTGCCCGTCGCGAGCGCCCAGGTGAAGTCGTGCGTGCTTCTGGCGGGGCTCTATGCCGATGGCCGCACGACTGTGGTCGAGCCCGTTGCCACCCGAGACCACACCGAACGGCTGCTGGCGGCGGCCGGCGCAGCCGTGACCAGGCGCCAGGGCCGTATCTCGGTCGGGCCGGCCGAGCGCCTGGAGCTCGCGGAGGTATCCGTGCCGGGCGACTTCTCCGCCGCGGCTCCGTTCATCGTCGCAGCAACGCTCCTCCCGGGATCGGAGCTGACGATCCACGAGATCGGCCTCAACCCGACGCGGACGGGCCTCCTCGACGTGCTCGAGCGCATGGGTGCCCGGATCACGGCCTTCCACCGCAGGCGGAGCGGGGGTGAGCCCATCGGCGACCTCGAGGTGCAATCCGCGGAGTTGACCGCCACCAAGGTGACGGCCGAGGAGATCCCGCGGCTCGTCGACGAGCTCCCCCTCTTTGCTCTCGCCGCCGGGTGCGCGCGCGGGGAGAGCCGGGTAGAAGGCGCACGTGAGTTGCGCGTGAAGGAAACGGATCGGATCGAAACCGTGTCGACTTCGCTACGCGCCCTTGGCATCCGCATCACGGCGCGCGACGATGGCTTCAGGGTGAGAGGGGTTCCTTCCCGCCCCATGGGTGGGGGAATGAGCTCTCACGGAGATCATCGGATTGCGATGCTTGGTGCGGTCGCCGGGCTCGTCTCGCGACAGGGCGTCGAGCTCGAAGACCCGCAGGCGGTCGCTGTAAGCTTCCCCGGGTTTTTCGAGCTGCTCGACTCGGTCACACAACGATGATTGTCGCCATAGACGGGCCCGCCGGGGCCGGTAAGAGCACGGTCGCCCGGCGCCTCGCCGAGCGGCTGGGCTTCCGCTACCTCGACACCGGCGCCATGTACCGGGCGCTCACCTGGCTGGCGCGGCAGCGGAGCGTCCCGCTGGCGCAGGGCGAGCAGCTCGGCGAGCTCGCGGCCGACAACCCGGTCAGCTTCGACGAGCAGCGGCGCGTCTGGATCGCCGAGACCGACGTCACCTCGTCGATCCGGAAGGCCGACATCGACAGCCTCGTCCCCGTCGTCGCGCGCCATCCGGCGGTGCGGGCGGTCATGCGTGCGCGCCAGCAGGAGCTCGCCGACGGCGACGTCGTCATCGAGGGCCGCGACATCGGCACCGTCGTCGCTCCGCAGGCCGAGGTCAAGGTCTACCTCAACGCCGATCGCGGCGTCCGCGCCGGCCGGCGGCTCGCGGAGCGGCCGGAGATCGGAGCCGACGCCCTCGCGACCGACCTCCGCCTCCGCGACGAGAGCGACGCCGCGCGGATGCGCCCGGCCGAGGACGCGATCCAGATCGACACGACCGAGCTCGACGTCGAGGACGTCGTCTCGCAGATCGAGGAGCTGGTCCGGGCGCGCCAGCCTGCGTAGGGCTCCGTGCGGTTACCCGCCCTGCAAGGGCACGCGGGTGGGAAACCTCGTCCAGCTGGAGATGGAGGTCTTCCGCAGCTCGCTAACATCGCCGTTCGTTTCCGGGTCAGCTCAGGCTGACCGGCGGAGCCGGGCTTTTGCTCGGCGGGAGCCTCACGATGAACTCGACTGAGAGGGACAAGAAGGAGGGGGCTCATGGGGGAACCCTGGGTTCCCCCATGCGAGACGAGCTCGCCGGGACGGTCGCGGTGGTCGGCTTCCCCAACGTCGGGAAGTCCACGCTCGTCAACCGGCTGACGGAGTCGCGGGCGGCGGTCGTGCACGAGACGCCGGGCGTCACGCGCGACCGCAAGGAGCTCGTCGCGGACTGGAACGGACTGCGCTTCCGCCTGATCGACACCGGCGGCCTCGACATCGCGGATACCTCCCCGATCACGCGCTCGGTCGCCGAGCAGGCGCGAACCGCGATCGCCGTGGCGGATGTCGTCCTCTTCGTCGTCGACGCGCGCGTCGGAGTCACGCCGGGTGACGAGGAGCTCGCCGGGATCCTGCGCCACGCGCGCAAGCCGGTGCTGCTGCTCGCGAACAAGATCGACGATCCCGGCCAGGACGCGCTCGCGCTCGAGTTCCACCGGCTCGGCCTCGGCGACCCGGTTCCCGTCTCGGCCCATCACGGCCACGGCACCGGCGACCTGCTGGACGCCGTCGTCGACTTGCTTCCCGGGGCCGGCCCGCAGGAAGTTGGCGAGGACGCGATCCGCGTCGCGATCCTCGGCCGGCCGAACGTGGGCAAGTCGAGCCTGCTGAACGCGCTCCTGGGCGAGGAGCGGGTGATCGTCTCGGAGGCGCCGGGCACGACCCGCGACTCGATCGACACCGTGCTGCAGCGAGGCGACCGCACGTTCGTGCTCGTGGACACGGCAGGGATCCGGCGCAAGCGCAAGCAGCGCCAGGGGATCGAGTACTACTCGGAGCTGCGGGCCCTCACGGCCGCCGAGCGCGCCGACGTGGCGCTCGTGCTCGTCGACGCGAGCGAAGGCCTCGTCGACCAGGACCTCACGGTCGCCGACATCGCGCGCAAGGCGCAGAACTCGACCATCGTCGTCCTCTCCAAGTGGGACATCGCGCGCATCGAGCTCGAGGAGGTACGCGACCGGATCCTTTCGCGCCTGCGACAGCGGCCGCCGATCGTGACCGTCTCCGCCAAGAGCGGCCGCGGGATCGGCCGGCTGCTCGACCGTGTCGAGCAGCTGTTCGAGAAGCACACGGCCCGCATCCCGACCGCCGAGCTGAATCGCTTCCTCGGCGAGCTGCGCGAGGCGCGCGAGCCTCCGGCCAAGGGCGGGAAGCGCCTGAACCTCCTTTACGGGACCCAGGTGCAGACGCGCCCGCCGCGCTTCCGCTTCTTCGTCAACGACCCGGGTCTGATCACCCGCGACTACGCCTACTGGGTCGAGAATCAGCTGCGTGACCGCTTCGACCTCCAGGGCATTCCTGTCTCGATCGACTTCGTGAGGAAGTCGTGAGGGCGGCGGTGGTGGGAGCCGGGGCGTGGGGGACGGCGTTCAGCAGCCTGCTCGCCGCCCGCGGCCACGACGTCACGCTCGCCTGCCGCGACCCGGAGCAGGCGCGCGCGATCGACGAGACGGGCCACAACCCGCGTCATCTCCCGAGCGCCGACCTGAGCGGTGTCTCCGCGACGACGGTCGACGACCCGTCGCTGGCCGGCGTCGACCTGCACGTGGTCGCCGTGCCGAGCCGGGCCTTCGGCCAGGTCGTGCGCGCGTTGCCGGGGGCGGCTCCGGTGCTGAGCCTGACGAAGGGGCTCGACCCCGAGACCGGCAGCCGCCTCTCGGAGCTCGTCGAGCGCCGCGGGGCCGCCGTGCTCTCCGGTCCGACCTTCGCCGAGGAGATCGCAGACGGCCTGCCGGCGGCCGCCGTGATCGCGAGCTCAGATCATGGCCTTGCGCTCGAGCTCCAGGAGGCCGTCAACTCGCTGACCTTCAGGGTCTACGTCAACGAGGACCTCGTCGGGGTCGAGCTCTGTGCGGCGGCGAAGAACGTGATGGCGCTCGCCGCCGGAGGGGTGGACGGGCTCGGGCTCGGCGACAACGCGAAAGCGGCCATGATCGCGCGCGGGCTCGCCGAGATGGCACGGCTCGGAGAGGCCTGCGGCGCCCGCAGCGAGACCTTCTCCGGCCTCGCAGGGATGGGCGACCTGAGCGTCACCTGCTGGAGCCGCCACGGCCGCAACCGTCAGGCCGGTGAGCTGATCGCCAGGGGCTCCTCACCCGAGGAGGCGGCCGACCGAATCGGTACCGTGGAAGGCCTTACGACCGCACCTGTCCTCCGTGACCTCTCGCGGCGCCTCGGGATCGAGCTGCCCATCACCGAAGGCGTCTGCCAGGTGCTTGACGGGGAGGATTTGCACGACTTAGCTGCGAATTTGATGGGCCGCCAGCCCACTCGCGAATGAAACGTCTTCTCAGAGCCCTTCCGATCGCCCTGCTCGCGGCCCTGGCCGTGACCGTCTCGGGCTGCGGCAGCACCGGCACGACTGCCTCCTCGAGCAGTGAGTCGGGCGCGAAGCTGGTGCGGCCGGGCGTCGTCGCGTTCGTGACGGTGAACAGCGATCTCGAGTCGAGCCAGTGGAAGCAGCTCGACGAGCTCGCGAAGAAGTTCCCCGGCCGCGACAAGGCGCTCGCCCGGATCGAGCACGCGTTCACGAAGCAGGGCGTCGACTTCAAGGACGACGTCGAGCCGGCGCTCGGGCCGGAGGTCGACCTCGCAGTCGCCCTCGGCACCGGTGACCGCGAGACCGCAGTCGTCGCGCTGACCAAGCCGGACGACCCGGACAAGTTCAAGGCGCTCGTCGCCAAGCTGAACGCAAGCGACTCGGCCGGCGAGAAGGCGGTCTACCGGGAGGTCGGCGGCTGGTACGCGCTCTCCGACAAACAGGCTTCGATCGCGCGCGTGCTCGCGAGCGGCGGCGAGACGCTCGCCAACGACGCGACCTACAAGGAGGCGCTCGGCCAGCTGTCGGGCGAGACACTGGTGAAGGCGTTCGTCGACGGGCCGCAGCTCAACGCTGCAATCCAGCAGGCGGCCAAGGAGTCGCGCTCGCCCTTCGGTGCGTCGGCCTTCGGCGGGTTCGAGGGCGTCCGGTACGTAGCGGCTGCCGCGAGCGCCGAGGACGACGGCATCCGCGTCCACGGCGCCTGGAACGGCGGCAACCTCGGCGGCGCCGACTTCGCCTCGAAGCTCCTCGGAGGCGTCCCCGGCGACGCGCTCGCCTTGCTGAACGTCGACGGATCGGGCACGGCCGATCAGATCGAGAAGCTCGAGGAGAACCCGGGGTTCGCCGCGGCGCTGAAGCGCTTCGAGGCGTCGCTCGGCGTTCCCTACGACGACGTGCTCGACCTGATCCGCAACGAGATCGCGCTCTACGTGCGGCCCGGCGCCCTGATCCCGGAGGTGACGCTCGTCCTCGAGCCGAAGGACGAGAGCAAGGCGCTCTCGACGCTGGACACGGTGGCGGAGCACATCGCGGCGATGACCGGCGGCAAGGTCGAGTCCGGCACGCAGGGCGGGCACGAGGTCAAGACGGTGAACTTCGGCCAGTTCGCGATCCATTACGGCGAGACCGGCGGCAAGATCGTGATCACGAGCGGCGTGAACGGGATCGCCGACTACGGTGCCCCGGGCGAGCACGTGCCGGACAGCGCGGACTTCAAGGAGGCGAAGGATGCTGCCGGCATGCCGGACACGACCGGCGGGGTGGTGTTCATCGACATCAAGAACCTCGTGCCGCTTATCCAGGGCTTCGCCGGCCTGGCCGGGGGGAACCTGCCCAGCGACACGTTCGACAACCTGCGCCCGCTGCGCTCGTTCCTCGCCTGGACGGAAGGTCAGGGCGAGACGCGGAGCTTCGACGCGTTTCTCGAGATCAAGTAGCCTGCCGCGCCGTGGCACCACGTGAGTTTCTGTTCACCTCGGAGTCGGTCACCGAGGGCCATCCGGACAAGATCGCCGATCAGGTCTCGGACACCGTGCTCGACGCGGTGCTCGCCGACGACCCGAACGGCCGCGTCGCCTGCGAGACCCTGATCACGACCGGCCTCGTCGTGGTCGCCGGGGAGATCACGACCGAGACGTACGTGGACATCCCCGCGATCGTCCGGAAGCGGATCGCAGAGATCGGCTACACGCATTCGGAGTGGGGCTTCGACGCCCATACCTGCGGCGTCGTCGCGGCGATCGACGAGCAGTCGCCGGACATTGCGCAGGGCGTCGACTCCTCGTACGAGACCCAGCACGACCCGGCGGACGACCCGCTGGACCAGGTCGGCGCAGGCGACCAGGGGATGATGTTCGGCTACGCGACGCGCGAGACCCCCGAGCTGATGCCGCTGCCGATCATGCTCGCGCACAAGATCTGCAAGCGGCTCGCCGAGGTGCGCAAGGTCGGCGACCTGCCCTACCTGCGGCCCGACGGCAAGGCGCAGGTGACGGTGCGGTACGAGGTCGACGACGACGGCCACCAGTCTCCGGTCGAGATCGAGCGCATCCTCGTCTCCACCCAGCACGCCGAGGGCTGCGACGCCGAGACGCTGATCAAGCCCGACCTGATCGAGCGCGTGCTGCACCCGATCCTCCCGTCGCACCTGTACGACGAGAAGCGGCTCCAGGAGCGCGACTTCGTCTACGTCAACCCGACTGGCAAGTTCGTGATCGGCGGCCCGATGGGCGACACCGGCCTCACCGGCCGCAAGATCATCGTCGACACGTACGGCGGCGCGGCGCGTCACGGCGGGGGCGCCTTCTCGGGCAAGGATCCTACGAAGGTCGACCGCTCGGCGGCCTACGCGGCCCGCTACGTGGCCAAGAACGTGGTCGCGGCCGAGCTCGCCGACCGCTGCGAGGTCAACGTCGCCTACGCGATCGGCGTCGCGAAGCCGGTCTCGATCGCCGTGCGCACCTTCGGCTCCGAGCGGATCCCGATGGCGCGGATCGAAGAGCTGATCGACGAGCACTTCGACCTCCGCCCGGGAGCGATCTTGCGTGACCTCGACCTGAAGCGGCCGATCTACGCGAAGACCGCGGCGTACGGCCACTTCGGCCGCGACGACCACGACTTCACCTGGGAGCGGACGGACAAGGCCGATGCGCTCCGCTCGGCGGCCGGGATCGCCGCCGCCTCCGCCTCGGCCTAGGCGGGCCGCACGAACAGGCCGGACGCGGCCTTCTCGGCGATCGTCTTCTCGTCGCCGTCCAACCGCACCGTCAGCTGCTCGGCCGCCGGCTGCGCCTCGCGCACCTCGACGTCGGTGCCCGGGACGAACCCTTGGTCGTAGAACCAGTGCAGGAGCTCGCCGTCGTGCTCGGCCAGGCGGACGATCGTGGCGCGCGAGCCCGGCTCGAGCTCGGACAGCGGCGCGAGCTCGCGGTTCTCGGCCTGTTCGAAGTCGGTGTCGACCGGCCAGCCGTGGGGGCAGCGGTCGGGATGGCCGAGCCGCTCGCTGACGCGCTCGATCATGTCGTCGCTGAAGCTCTCGCCGATCTCGTCGGCGTGCACGTGGGCCTCGGCCGGGGTGTAGCCCATGAAGTCGGTCAGGAGCCGCTCGACGATCCGGTGCTTGCGCACCACGCGCTCGGCCCGCTCGCGCCCGGTGGCGGTCAGGATCGCCTCCTTGTGCTCGCCTCGCTCCACGAGGCCCTCGGACTCGAGGCGCTTCAGCATCTCGCCGGCCGAGGCGCGCGAGACGCCGAGCATCTCGGCGACCCGTGAGGCGAGGGTGGGAGAGCCCTGCGTCTGGGGCCGGTACTCGCCGATCGGGAAGGCGAGGAAGTAGATCGTCTCCAGGTACTCGTCAACGGAATGGCCCTGCGCCACGGTCTCGCAACTCTACTTGCGCCCTTTTGTAAGGGTGCCCTTACAAAAGCTGCTAGTGTCGCCGGCGATGTCGACCGGCCAGATCCTGCTCCTCGGCGCCCTCGCCGGCGTCACGATCTTCATCGGACTGCCGATGGGGCGTGTCCAGGGCATCAGCCAGGACGTCAAGGCCTTCCTCAGCGCCACCGCGACCGGGATCCTGCTCTTCATCCTCTGGGACGTCCTCGTCGAGGCGATCGAGCCCGTCGAAGACGCGCTGAACGCGAAGGACTGGAGCCGCTTCTCGTGGCTGTCCGCTCTGGCGTTCGCCGGCTTCGCACTCGGCCTGCTCAGCCTCGTCTACTACGACAGCTGGATGAAGGCGCGCCGGCGGAAGGCGTTCCTCGGCCCGGGCGCCGCCTCGGCGACCGAGCTCGAGCACTCACACTTCGTCGGCCTGTCGCCCGCGCGCTGGCTCGCGCTCTTCATCGCCACCGGGATCGGGCTGCACAACTTCTCCGAGGGCCTCGCGATCGGCCAGGCGGCGGCCACGGACAAGATCAGCCTGGCCTACGTGCTGGTGATCGGCTTCGGCCTGCACAACGCGACCGAGGGCTTCGGCATCGTCGCACCGCTCTCCGGGGATGCAGAGAAGCCGAGCTGGCGCTTCCTGGCGCTCCTGGGCGTGATCGGCGGGGCGCCGACCTTCTTCGGCACCGTCGTCGGGCAGGCGTGGACGTCGACCGCCGTGTCGGTGCTGTTCCTCACGCTCGCCGCGGGCTCGATCCTCTACGTGGTGATGGAGCTGCTCAACGTCTGCCGCCTCTTCTCGAGCAAGACCGTCACAGCCTGGGGCCTGATCCTCGGGCTGACGCTCGGCTTCGCCACGGACTTCGTGCTCGTCGCCGCCGGCGTCTAGCTCCGAGCTCGACGCTAACGTCGGCGATGTGCGTTTCGGCACCGTAGTCCCGCTCGTCACCGCGCGCTCTCTCGGCGGGCGGGAGTTCACGTACGAGCTCCCGGACGGCGCGGGCAAGGGTGCGGTGGTCTCGGTGCCGTTCGGACGATCACGCGCGCGGGGCGTGGTGGTCGAGGTCGTGGATGCGCCGCCCGAGGGCGTGCGTCCGCTGCCGGTCGAGAAGGTCGTCCACGAGCTGCCGGCGACGCTGATCGACCTCGCCCTCTGGCTGGCGGAGTACTACGGCTCCACGCCGGCGCGGGCGCTGGAGCTGGTGGCGCCCGTTCGCCGGGCTCGGCGGAAGGAACAGGCGCCGCCCGGGGAGCGGCAGTCGCTCGAGGGCGAGGCGGCTCCCGAGCGCCTGAGCGACGCGCAGGAGCAGGCCGTCTCGCGGGTGGTCGACGCGCTCGACGCCGGCGGCGGCCACTTTCTCCTCTACGGCGCCACCGGGAGCGGCAAGACCGAGGTCTACCTCCAGGCCGCCGCCGCCGCGCTCGAGCGCGGGCTGGGGACGATCGTGCTCGTGCCGGAGATCGCGCTCGCCCCGCAGACCGTCGGCCGCTTTCGAGCCCGCTTCGGCGACTCGGTGGCGGTCATGCACTCCGGGCTGACCGAGGCCGAGCGTCGCGACGAGCGTGAGCGCATCGCGGATGGCCGGGCGCGCGTGGTCGTCGGCGCCCGTTCGGCGGTCTTCGCCCCGATGCGCGGCGTCGGCCTGATCTGCGTCGACGAGGAGCACGACGCCTCGTACAAGCAGGAGTCGGATCCGCGCTACGACGCGCGCACGGTGGCGGCGAAGAGGGCGGCGCTCGAAGGGGCGGTGGCGGTGTACGGAAGCGCGACGCCGAGGCCCGAGAGCTGGGCGCGCCTCGAGCGGATCGAGCTCGGCGAGCGGCTCGGCGGCCCCTTGCCGTCGGTGCGGATCGTCGATCTCCGCCGCGAGGCCGGGTACCCGCTCTCGGCGCCGCTGCTCGCCGAGCTCGGGAAGGTGGCCGAGAACGGCGGCAAGGCGATCCTGCTCCTCAACCGGCGAGGGATCGCGCCCGCGCTGCACTGCCGCGCCTGCGGCACGACCTTCCGCTGCCCGGACTGCGACGTGGCGCTCGTGCTCCACCGCGACGGGTCGCTTCGCTGCCACCACTGCGGCCACTCGGAGCCCGCGCCGGACGAGTGCCCCGTCTGCCGCTCCACCGACCTGGCGAGGATCGGGGCCGGGACGCAGCGCCTCGAGCGCGAGCTGGCGGCGAAGGTGCCCGAGCTGGAGCTGATCCGCCTCGACGCGGACACGGTCGAGCATCCCGAGGAGCTGGCGGCGGCGCTGCAGCGCTTCCGCGAGAGCGACCGGGCAGTGCTCCTCGGCACGCAGATGGTGGCGAAGGGCCACCACTTCGCGGGGGTCGCGCTGGCGGCGGTGGTGGATGCCGACACGGGCCTCGGCCTGCCCGACTTCCGCGCCGAGGAGCGCACCTTCCAGCTCGTCACGCAGCTCGCAGGGCGCAGCGGGCGCGACGCGCCGGGCAAGGTGATCGTCCAGAGCTTCCAGCCGGACGCGAGGCCGCTCGAGCTCGCTGCGCGCCACGACGTGCCCCGGTTCCTCGCCGACGAGCTTGCCCGCCGCGAAGAGCTCGGCTACCCACCGTTCCGCCACATCGTTCGCGTCGTCGTCTCGGGCCCGGACGAGGACGGCCCGCGGACGCTGCTCGAAGAAGTTCGCCCGGGCCTCGAGGGGACCGGCGACCTGCTCGGCCCCGCGCCGCTCCTTCGCCTGCGCGGCCGCCACCGGGCACAGCTCGTCGCGAAGACCGACGAGCCGCGGCGCTTCGCCGGGCGCGCGGCGCAGCTGCTCGCCGCGGCGGCTCCCGCCATGCGGAAGGCGAAGCTGACCGCGGTCGTGGACGTGGACCCACAAGCCCTCTGAGACCTAAGATGCACGCCGTGGCGGACGAGACCGGCGAGGTCCGAAACACCAAGCTCGACCCCGAAGCCGAGGCGCGGCGTCAGCTTGCGCTCACCCAGGTCCGGCAGTACCCCGATCCCGTCCTGCGGATGCAGGCGCGTGAGGTCGAGAGCTTCGACGACGATCTCGCCTCGCTCGTCGAGCGCATGCGGCACCTGCTGCGCGACGCCAACGGAATCGGGCTCGCCGCGACGCAGGTGGGCGTGTTGCGCCGCGTCTTTCTGTTCCTGCCCGACCCGGAGCAAGACGCGGTTGCGCTCGTCAACCCGCGGATCGTGGAGCGCTCGGACGAGCGGGTGAGCGACGACGAGGGCTGCCTCTCGCTTCAGGGCGTGGTGGTCCCGGTCGAGCGGGACGAGCGGGTCACCGTCGAGGCGACCGACCCGGAGGGCAACGAGGTCAGGTTCGAGCTCGAAGGCCTGCCCGCCCGGATCGCCCAGCACGAGCTCGACCATCTCGACGGCGTGTTGATTCTCGACCGGACGACCCCCGAGGGCCGCCGGGAGGCGCTCGCGGTCCTGCGCCCGCCGCCGGTTCTCGTTCGCTAGGTGCGTCTCGCCGTCGCCGCGACGGCTCCGCTCGGCGCCGACGTGCTGGAGCGGCTGGCGAGGAACCACGACATCGCCTACCTCCTGACACGCCCGGACCGGCCTCGCGGGCGAGGGCGGCGCGTGGCGGCGCCGCCGGCAAAGGAGACGGCGGAGCGGCTCGGGATCGAGGTGCGCCAGCCGGAGCGGCTCGAGGACGCCTTCGACCCCGAGGTGGACACCGTCGTCGCCGCCGCATACGGCGTGCTGATCCCGGAGCCGGTCCTGGGCCGCGCGCTCTGGTTGAACGTCCACCCGTCCCTGCTGCCGCGCTGGCGCGGGGCGGCGCCGATCGAGCGGGCACTGATGGCGGGCGACGCCGAGACCGGCGTCTCGATCATCAAGCTGGTGCCCGAGCTCGATGCGGGGCCGATCGCGGCGCAGCGCTCGTTCCCACTCGGGAAACAGGACGACTTCGGGTCGGTGTCGGCCCGTGCCGGAGCGCTCGCCGCCGAGCTCCTCGAGGATGCGCTGCAGAATCCGCAGCTCACGCCGCAGGCCGACGAGGGCGTCACCTACGCCGCCAAGATCGGCCCCGAGGATCGCGAGCTGGACTGGGACCGTCCGCCCGAGGAGCTGCTCAACCGCATCCGGGCGCTCTCGCCGCACATCGGCGCCCGCGGCGAGCTGCACGGCCGACCGGTGACCGTCTGGCGGGCGCGGATCGAGGACGGCGAGCTCGTGCCAGTCGAGGTGCAGGCCGAGGGGCGCCGGCGCATGAGCTACGACGAGTTCCTGCGCGGCCTGAGGTGAGCGCCTCGCCGGCGCGGCTCGCGGCATTCGAGACCGTGCAGCGCGTCTTCGAGCAGGACGCCTACGCCGACCGGGCGTTTCCGGCCGCCGCGGCCGGCCTCGACGCCCGCGAGCGGGCGCTCGCCCAGCGGCTCGCCTACGGGACGATCCAGCGCGTCCGCACGCTCGACCACGGGATCGAGGCGCTCGGGCGGCGCCCCGTGCTCAAGCTCGACCCGCCGGTGCGGGCGGCGCTCCGGTTGGGCGCGTACCAGCTCGCCTTCTCCGAGGTGGCGATGCACGCGGCCGTCAACGAGTCGGTGGAGCTCGTCCGCGGCGCGGGGCTCGAGCGCGCGGTCTCGTTCACGAACGCCGTCCTGCGGAGGCTCGCGCTCGGGCTGCGCGAGCTCCTCGACGGCCTTCCGGAAACGACGTCTGTCGAGGCCGCGCTGAGGCACTCGTACCCGGACTGGGTGGCAGAGACATGGTGGCGCGACTTCGGGCCCGACGAGGCACTGGCGCTGATGCGCGCCCAGAACGAGCCACCGGAGACGGTCGTGCGCCGCAACGCGCTCAAGCCGGGCGATGCCGTGGGAGAGCCGGATCCGGAGATTCCGGGCGCACTCCGGGTGGAGCGGGTCGACGAACAGGCGCTGGCCGACGGGCTGATCTGGCCGCAGAGCCGCGGCTCCCAGCTCGCCGGGCTCTGCGTCGACGTTCAGGCAGGCGACCGGGTCCTCGATCTCTGCGCCGCTCCGGGCGGCAAGGCGACCCAGCTGGCCGAGCGCGCCGCCGAGGTCGTGGCGGTCGAGAAGCACCCTGGGCGCGCGCGGGAGCTCGAGGCGAACTGCAGGCGCCTCGGCGCGCCGAACGTGCGAGTGGTGAATGCCGATGCGCTCGACCTTCCCGACGACCTTCGCGACTTCGACCGCGCGCTCGTCGACGCGCCATGCTCGGGTCTCGGCGTGCTCGCCTCGCGACCCGACCTGCGCTGGCGGGCGACGCCCCTGCCGGAGCTCCAGCGAGACCTCCTGCGCGCCGCCGCGGAGCGGGTCAAGCCGGGCGGAACGATCCTGTACTCGGTCTGCACGCTGAACGCCGAGGAGAACGAGCAGTTGGTCGACGCCTCGGGGCTCGAGGTCGAACCGCTGAACGAGGAGTGGCCGCGCTTCGCGCACCCGAAGCGGCCGGAGTTCCTGCTCACCCGGCCAGATCGCGACCGCACCTCGGGGTTCTTCATCTCCCGCCTAAGATCACGCGGGTGAGCTGGCAGGACTGGATCCGGACGATCGAGGTCGAGCCGTCGCTGTACGGGGCCGACTTCTCCCGGCTCGGGGCGCAGGTCGAGGTGCTCCTGCGTGCCGAGGTGCGCGTCTTCCACTTCGACGTCGGCGACGGGCACTTCGTCCCCCCGATCACGATGGGCCCGATCGTGCTGCAGTGGATCTCGCCGATCGTCCACGAGGCCGGCGGGGTGCTCGACTGCCACCTGATGGTCGACAATCCCGAGCGTCATTTCGCGGAGTTCCAAGAGGCAGGGGCGGACAGCGTGACCGTGCACTTCGAGGCCTGCCCGAGTCTGCGCGAGGTGGTCGCGCAGGCGCGGGAACACGACCTGCAGGTGGGTCTCGCCTTCAACCCCGGGACGAGCGTCGAGCAGGCCGCTGCGGCGGCGCTCGAGGCCGAGGTCGACCTCGCGCTCTGCATGAGCATCCACCCGGGCTACTCGGGCCAGCAGTTCATGCCGGAGTCGCTCGACCGTGTACGCGCGCTGCGGGAGTTGCTGCCCGCGGAGATCCCGGTCCAGGTCGACGGCGGCGTCGGTCCGGACAACATCCGCGAGCTGCACGATGCGGGGGCGAGCCTGTTCGTCGCAGCGACGGCCATCTTCGGGCGCGAGGATCTCCCGCGCGCCTACCGGCGGCTCGTCCAGGCCCTGGCATGAGCCGGGGCGTGGAGGGGGCGGGGGGGAACCGAGAGGTTCCCCCGTTCGGATTCGGAGGCGAAGCCGACGCGAACTTGAGAGAAGAAGGGGGCTCGCGGGGGAAACATGGTTTCACCCGCGCTCCCTTGCCGGAGGCGAGGGAGGCGCTCGCGTGAGCCTCGAGCGGGCGCTCGAGCTTGCCGAGCGGGGGCGAGGGGAGGTCGAGCACACCCATCCGCTCGTCGGGGCGGTGCTCGTGCACGGGCCCGACGTCGTAGGCGAAGGCTGGTACGCAGGACGGGGATCGCCGCATGCCGAGGTCGTGGCGCTCGAGCAGGCGGGAGAACGCGCGCGGGGGGCGACGCTCTACGTGACGCTCGAGCCGTGCTCGCATCACGGGGCCACGCCTCCGTGCGCCGATGCGATCGTCGCCGCGGGCGTGGCTCAGGTGCTCGCCGCGGCCGAGGACCCGAACCCGAAGGTGAACGGGAGGGGCTTGGAGCGATTGCGCGAGGGCGGGGTGGAGGTAGAGGTCGCCGACTCGTGGGAGGCGAGGCTCCAGAACGAGGCCTGGCGCGTCTGGATCGCCCAGGGGCGGCCGTTCGTCACCTACAAGGTCGCAACGACGCTCGACGGGCGGGTGACCGTTCCGGGCTCGCGCTGGGTCTCCGGCGAGGAGAGCCGTAGGCGGGTGCACGAGCTGCGCGCGGCCTCGGATGCCGTGGCCGTCGGCATGGGGACGGTGCGCGCCGACGACCCGGCGCTGACCGCGCGTGACGTGGGCGCCACGAAGCAGCCGCGGCGGCTCGCCTTCGGCGGCGGACCTCTGCCGGAAGGCTCGGAGCTCGAGCTTCGCCCGGGCCCGCTCGAGGACGAGCTGGCTGCGCTCGCCGGCGAAGGCGTGCAGTCGCTCCTTCTCGAGGGTGGGCCGACGCTGGCGGGCGCCTTCCTCGCGGCCGACCTCGTCGACAAGCTGCTCGTGTTCGTCGCCCCGACGCTCGCCGGCGAGGGCGCTGGCCCGGTCGCCGCGATGCCGGAGCCGAAGGTGCTCTCCCGCCTGTCGGCCCACACGATCGGTCACGATGTGCTCCTGGAGGCCTATGTCCACGAGCCCTGAGACAGCTCCTACCGCCGAGGATCGCCTCGTGACGGTGATCTCGCGCTGGTTGGCGCGGCATCTCTCCGACGAGGAGCTATTGCGAGAGCTGGAGCCGGCCGGGCACGGTGGGCTGACCGCGGATCAGGCGGAGGCCGTCGAGGAGCTCCGAGCCGAGCTCGCCGCGGGCCGCGGCGGCGCCGAGCTCGACATGGTCGCGCGTGAGACGCTCGAAGCGCTCGCGCTCGGCTGAGTACCCTCTGCGGCGTGTTCACCGGAATCGTGCGCGAACGCGGTCGCGTGGTTTCCGCCGAGGCGAACAGCGGCGGGATGCACCTGCGCGTCGAGGCCCGTGAGACCGCTGCTGCCGCGAGGCCCGGCGACTCGATCGCCGTCGCGGGCTGCTGCCTGACCGCGACCGCCGTCGAGGACGGCAGCCTCGAGTTCGACGCCGTCCCGGAGACGGTCGCCCGCACGAACCTCGGCCGGCTCGCGGAAGGGGCCGAGGTCAACCTCGAGCCCGCTCTGCGCGCCGGCGAGCCGCTCGGCGGGCACTTCGTCCAGGGCCACGTCGACGGCGTCGGCCGCGTCCGCGCGCTGGAGCCCGAAGGCGAGGGCGAGCGCCTGAGCCTGGAGCTCGACCCCGAGCTGCTGCGCTACTGCGTCCAGAAGGGCTCGCTGACCGTCGAGGGCGTCGCCCTCACCGTCGCCGCCCTGGACGAGGACGGCCTCGAGATCGCGCTCGTCCCGTTCACGCTGCGGGAGACCACGCTGTCGGCGCTGCGAACCGGCGACGAGGTCAACGTCGAGGTCGACCTCCTCGCGAAGTACGCCGAGCGGCTCGCGACCACCTGAGGGGTACCATCAGCGCCGACATGGACGCCACCGAGCGCTCAACCGCTTTTGCCACGGTCGAAGAGGCGATCGAGGACATCCGCCAGGGCAAGGCCGTCGTCGTGGTGGACGCCGCCGACCGCGAGAACGAGGGCGATCTCACCATCGCCGCGCAGTTCGCGACGCCAGAGGCGATCAACTTCATGGCCACGCACGGCCGCGGCCTGATCTGCCTCTGCCTGACCGAGGAGCGCTGCGACGAGCTGCGGCTGAAGCCGATGGCCGAGCGGAACGAGACGCCGTTCGGCACCGCGTTCACGATCTCGATCGAGGCGCGGGAAGGCATCACGACGGGCATCTCGGCGCCCGACCGCTCGCGCACGATCCAGGTCGCGATCGACCCGAGCAAGGGGCCGGAAGACCTCGTCCAGCCGGGCCATGTGTTCCCGCTGCGCGCGAAGACCGGCGGAGTCCTGCGCCGCGGAGGGCAGACGGAGGCCGCGGTCGATCTCGCTCGACTCGCCGGCCTCAACCCGGCAGGCGTCGTCTGCGAGGTGATGAACGACGACGGGACGATGGCGCGGGTGCCCGACCTGATCCCGTACTGCGCCGAACACGGGCTGAAGCTGATCACGGTCGCCGACCTGATCGAATACCGCCGCCGGCACGAGAAGCTCGTCGAGCGCACGACCTCGGTTCGCCTGCCGACGGCCTACGGCGAGTTCACCGCTGTCGCCTTCCGCGAGACGCTGACGGGCAAGAACCACCTCGCGCTCGTGAAGGGCGAGGTCGACGGGCACGGCGACGTCCTGGTGCGCGTTCACTCTGAGTGCCTGACCGGAGACGTCTTCCACTCCCTTCGCTGCGACTGCGGGGAACAGCTCGACCAGGCGCTGCTCCAGATCGGGCGCGAGGATCGTGGTGTCCTCCTCTACATGGCGCAGGAGGGCCGCGGCATCGGCCTGCTGAACAAGCTGCGCGCCTACGAGCTGCAGGAGTCCGGGCTCGACACGGTCGAGGCGAACCTCGAGCTCGGCTTCCCGGCTGATGCACGCGACTGGGGGATCGGGAACCAGATCCTCGCCGACCTCGGCCTCTCAACGATCCGGATCCTCACGAACAACCCGAAGAAGATCAGCGGCCTGGAGGGGTTCGGACTGACCGTGGTCGAGCAGGTGCCGATCGAGACGCCGCCGAACGCCGAGAACCGGCGCTACCTCGCCGCCAAGCGCGAGAAGCTCGGGCACCGGCTCCACCACCAGGACCTCCGGTTCGAGGCGGAGCCGCCGGCGTGAGCGACGGTCTCGACCAGCCCCGGCTGCGGCTGGGCTCGGATCCCGACGAGGAGCGTCGGGAGGACGTGACCGAGCTCGCAGACGAGCCCGAGGCCTCGCCCGAGCCCGAGCCCGAGCCGCCGGCCGACGCCGAGCCGGAGGTGGAGGAGCCGGAGGTGGAGGAGCCCGAGGCCGAGTCGGTGCCCGAGCCCTCCTGGGAGCCGGAGCCGAAGAAGGACGAGGAGGCGCCGGCCGAAGAGGACGAGCTGCCGCGGCTCCGCGGCCCCGAGCACGCGGCCGGCGAGCTCCAGATTCCGGACGGCTACGGCGTGATCGAGGGCTCGCCCAGCGGCTCGCGGCGGGCGGTCGGCATCGTCGTCGCCCGGTTCAACGGCCAGCTGACGAGCGAGCTGCTGACCCGCGCCTTGGACGAGCTCGAGCGTGCCGGGGTCGGGCGCGAGGCCGTCACAGTGATCCCGGTGCCGGGTGCGTTCGAGCTGCCGCTGGCGGCCATGGCGCTCGCGAAGACGCGGCGCTACTCGTGCATCGTCGCCCTCGGGGCCGTTGTGCGGGGCGAGACGCCCCACTTCGAGTACGTCGCCGGAGAAGCGGCGAGCGGCCTGCAGCTGGCCGGCCTGGAGACGGGTGTGCCGGTCTCGTTCGGCGTCCTGACCACAGACACCGAGGGGCAGGCGCGCGAGCGGCTCGACAAGGGCGCGGAAGCCGTGCGCACCGCCCTGGAGATGGCAGACGTCTTTTCGCAGCTGCGGGCGGCTGCGGGCGCCGCTCCCGCGTAGGCATTCGGCTCCGCTACACTCGCCGCCGTGTCCAAGGTCTGCGCAATCTGCGGGAAGAAGCCCGGGTTCGGCAACAACCGGAGCCACTCCATGGTGGCCACCAAGCGGCGCTTCGATCCGAACCTCCAGCGCGTGAGAGTGTTCCTCGACGGCAAGGCCACGCGCGCCTACGTCTGCACGCGCTGCCTCAAGGGCGGCAAGGTCCAGAAGGCCGTCTAAGGCGTCGCTTGCGACGCCGACCATAAAGGCTGTACCGGCTTTGCCGGTGCGGCCGTCTAAGGCGTCGCTTGCGACGCCGTGACGGGGCGCCGCAACCGGCGCAGCTCGCTGTCGCGTCTAAGGGCCGTGGAGGAGCGCGCCCTCACGATTCCGTCCGAGCTCGGGCGGGTCACGATCGCACCTGAGGCGATCGCGCAGATCGTCGGCCGGACTGCCTCGGAGTGCTACGGCGTGGTGGGGATGTCTTTGCGCGCGCCAGGCCCGCCGCGCGACCGCGTGACCCGGCTCCTGCCGAAAGGGAAGCCGCTGCGCGGGATCGTCGTCCGCAACGAGGACGGCGCCGTCGCCCTCGAGCTGTACGTGGTGGTGGCGTACGGCCTCAAACTGGCCGAGGTGGCGTCGACGCTTCGGTCCCAGGTGGCCTACGAGGTGGAGCGCCTGACCGGCCTGCGTGTGGCGTCGGTGGACGTGCACATCCAGGATGTGAAGCGCTCGGCATGAGCGACGTCGAGACCCTGCGCTCGCTCGCCCGCGGAGCGCTCCAGTCCCTCGAGCTGAGCCGGCAGCGAATCGACGACCTCAACGTCTACCCGGTCCCCGACGGCGACACCGGCACGAACCTCGCCCTCACGACGCGCGGGATCGTGGAAGCGCTCGAGTCGACGGGCGCCACCGACCGGCCGACGCTGGCGCGCGAGGCGACGCGGGCGGCGCTGATGTCGGCCCGCGGGAACTCCGGGGTGATCCTGTCGCAGATCGTCCGCGGGGCGGCCGAGGTGCTCGGCGCGGCGGGAACGACGGACTCGGCCACCGTGGCGCGGGCCTTCCGCGGCGCCAGCGACGAGGCCTACCGGGCGGTGCGAAAACCCGTCGAGGGGACGATGCTGACCGTCATCCGGGAGCTCGCAGCGGCCGCGGAGGAAGCAGCCGAGTCCGAGGTCGAGCCGTCCGAGCTTCTCTCGATCCTGGTCGAGCGCGGCGAGGAGGCGCTCGCCCGAACTCCCGAGCAGCTCGTCGTCCTGCGCGAAGCCGGTGTCGTCGACGCGGGCGCAGCGGGCCTGCTCGAGCTCGTCCGCGGGCTCGCCGCCACGGCTTCCGGCCGGCCGTTGGCGGCGCCTCCCGAGCGGCAGGAGCCAACCCTCGAAGCCGTGCACCTCGAGCCCTCGCGGTACCGCTACTGCACGACGTTCGTAGTCGAGGGCGAGCAGCTCGACGCCGCTTCGCTGGAGGCGGAGGTCGAGGCGCTTGGCGACTCGCTGCTCGTCGTAGGCGATTCCGAGGCGCTGAAGATCCATGTCCACACCGACGATCCCGGTGCGGCGCTCTCGCTCGGAACCCGGGCCGGGACGATCGAGGCGGTCGAGATCGCGGACATGCACCGGCAGACCGAGCAGCGGGAGGAGCGGCTGCTGGCGGCGCTCCCCGGCGGAGCCTCGCGCTCGGGCGTGGTCGCGGTGGTGGCGGGAGAAGGGAACCGCCGACTGTTCGCCGACCTCGGGGCGGGGAAGGTGATCGAAGGCGGCCAGACCATGAACCCCTCGACGGCTGACCTGTTGGAGGCCGTGGAGGCCGTAGGTGCCGACGAGGCCGTGCTCCTGCCCAACAACAAGAACGTCCTGATGGCGGCCGAGCAGGCCGCGCGGGTGGCCGGGAGGCCCGTGCACGTCGTGCCGACCGAGTCGATCCCCGCGGGTCTCGCCGCGCTCGTCGCGTTTCACGGCGAGCGCTCGGCCGAGGAGAACGCGGCCGCGATGCTCGAGGCGCTGCAGCAGGTTGCGACCGGCGAGGTGACCGTGGCCTCCCGCGACTCGAGCGTCGACGGGATCGTCGTGCGAGCGGGCGACTACCTGGCGCTGCTCGACGGCGACGCCGTCGCCGCCGGCCCGAGCTTCGACGAGGTGACGCGCTCGCTGCTCGACCGGCTCCTCGCCGAACCGCGCGACGTGCTCACGGTCCTCGCCGGCGAGGGCGCTCCCTCGCTGAACGGCGTTCTCGACGAGCTCGCGCGGAGCCATCCCGAGCTCGAGCTCGACGTGCACGAGGGGGGCCAGCCGCACTACCCGCTGCTGCTCTCGGTCGAGTAGCGAGTCGTCGGGCTACAGTCGGCTGGTGAGCGAGCCGATCCGAGTCGTCCTGGTCGAGGACAACGAGGTCTTCCGCGAGGCGCTCGAGCTCCTGCTCGGCCTTCGTGACGACATCGCCGTCGTCGCATCGGTCCCGGACGGCACCGATGCCGCGGCCGCCGCAGCCGAGTTCACGCCGGACGTCGTGCTGATGGACTACCGGCTCCCGGGGTTGGACGGCGTCCAGGCGACGCGCGCCGTCCGCGAGGCCGCTCCCGAGACCGCGGTCGTCTGCCTGACGGCCTCGGCCAACCTGCGCGAGCGCGATGCCCTGATCGAGGCGGGCGCGGTCGATTGCCTGCGCAAGGACCAGGGCCTCGAGGCGATCGTGGAAGCGATTCGCGCCGCTGCTCAGGCGGCCTGATGGAGCTCGACGCGAAGAACACCGCGATCGTCGTCGACTCGACCGCCGACTTCCCGGAGGCACCGCAGCGCTTCGCCAACTGGCGCGTCGTGCCGCTCTATGTCCGCTTCGGCGACGAGAGCTACAAGGACTACCTCGAGCTCGGTCCCGACGAGTTCTACGCCCGCCTCCGCTCGGCTGCGCAGACACCCTCGACCTCGCAGCCCACGCCCGGCGACTTCCTCGCCGCGTACGAGGAGCTCGGAGGATTCGAGCGGATTCTTTCGGTGCACATCGCCGGCAAGCTCTCGGGCACCATCGAGAGCGCGCGGGCCGCGGCGCGGGAGCTGGGCGGCGACCGGATCCGGGCTCTCGACTCGCAGAGCGCATCGGCGGCGATCGCGATGCTCGGCCTGGCGATCCAGCGCAGGCTCGAGCGCGGCACCAGCGACGAGGAGGTGGACGCGCTGGTCGAGCGCTACCGACGCGAGGCGGGACTGCTCTTCACCGTCGACACGCTCGAGTACCTCGCCCGCGGAGGCCGGATCGGTCGGGCGCGGGCCTGGGCGGGCGAGCTGCTCAACATCAAGCCGATCCTCACCATCAAGGACGGCGAGGTCGTGCCGGTCAAGCGGGTGCGCGGAAACCGCAAGGCGTTCCTCGAGTTCGAGTCGGCGTTCACCGGCTCGACCCGCGACGCGCCGACGCTGCGGGTCGGGATCGCGCATGCGGACGCACCCGAGCGGGCGGATGCGCTCGTCGAGATGGTGCGGCGCACCCGGCCGGCGGCGCAGCTCGAGCTGGTCACGAAGCTGGGCCCGGTTGTGGGCGCACACGCCGGCCCCGGCACGATCGGCTTCTTCTGGTTCGACGATGTCGCGTAGCCGCGTCGGTTCCTAGACTGGCCGCGTGCCCAGAGGCTTTGCCGGAGAGGAGGCGCCCGGAAGCTGGCCACGGCTGCCGGGGACTCCGCGACCCGAGAACGCGGAGCGTCCGGTGGTCTCGCTTTCCGGCGTCGGCCCGGCCCTCCAGCAGAAGCTCGCCAAGCTCGGGCTCCGCAGGATCCGCGACCTGCTCGAGCACCGGCCGCACCGCTACGAGCAGGCCGTGCCGGAGCGGCCGATCGCCGACCTGCTGGCGGGGGAGGAGGCGGCAATCGCCGGCGAGGTCGTCCGCGTCTCAGTCCGGCGGCCGTCGCGCCGGCTTGCGATCGTCCAGGCTCGCGTCGCCGACGGCAGCGACGAGATCACCGCGGTCTGGTTCAACCAGGCCTGGCTGGCCGAGAAGCTGCAGCCGGGCACACGGGTGCGGCTGCGCGGGCAGCTGAAGCGGAACGAGTTTGCCGTCCGCTCCTACGACCTGAACGGGGTCTCCGCCACCGCCGACTTCGCGCCTGTCTACCCGGCGAGCGAAGAGGTGCCGCCCAAGCGGCTGCGGACGCTCGTCGAGCGGGCGCTGCCGTACGCGCGCGACCTGCCCGACGCGCTCCCGGCGCCGCTGAAGGTCCGCGAGCGGTTGCCCCTGCGCGCGGACGCGCTCGTCGCGCTCCACAAGCCGCGCTCGGAGGAGGAGGGCGAGGAGGGGAGGCGGCGCCTCGCCTTCGACGAGCTGCTCGTGCTCCAGGTGGGCCTCGCGCGAGCCCGCTCGGGGCGCGAGGCGGCGGTGGCGAACGAGCTCGGGGAGCCGGGGGAGCTGACGGCGCGCTACCGGGAGCTGCTGCCGTTCGAGCTGACGGAAGATCAGGAGCAGGCGATCGCCGAGGTCGACGCCGACCTGGCGCAGGCCGCTCCGATGCAGCGGCTCCTCCAGGGCGACGTCGGCTCGGGCAAGACGGTCGTGGCGCTCTACGCGCTACTTCGTGCGGTCGAGGCAGGGCGCCGAGGTGCGCTCATGGCTCCCACGGAAACCCTTGCTGAGCAGCACTTTTTGACCATCGAGCCGCTGTGCGAGCGACTGGGCGTCCGGGTCGCGCTGCTCACCGGCTCGGTCAAGTCGGACGTCGAAGGAGCGCAGATCGTGGTCGGCACGCACGCCTTGATCCAGGAGGGGGTCGAGCTCGACGAGCTCGGGGTCGCGGTCGTCGACGAGCAGCATCGCTTCGGCGTGGAGCAGCGCCGGGCGCTGACGGAGGGCCGCACGCCGCATGTCCTGCACATGACGGCGACGCCGATCCCGCGGACGCTGGCGTTGACCGTCTACGGCGACCTGCACGTGACCGAGATCGCCAAGCCGCCGGCGAGCCGCAAGCCGATCGTCACGTCCTGGGTGACTGCCGAGCGGAGCTCGGAGGCTTACACGCGGCTGCGCAAGCACCTCGACGCGGGGCGGCAGGCCTACGTGGTCTGTCCGCTGATCGAGGAGTCCGAGACCTCGCAGGCGCGCGCGGCGGAGGGGGAGGCCGAGCGGCTGCGGCGGGTGGAGTTGAAGGACTACCGGGTGGGGCTGCTTCACGGCCGGCTTCGTCCGGCGGAGCGGCGCGAGCTGATGGGGCGCTTCAAGGCCGGCGAGCTCGACGTGCTCGTCGCGACGACGGTGATCGAGGTAGGCGTCGACGTGCCCAATGCCACGATCATGATCGTGCAAGAGGCCGATCGCTTCGGGCTCGCGCAGCTGCACCAGCTCCGCGGTCGGGTGGGGAGGGGCGCCGAGCAGTCCTACTGCCTGCTGATCTCGCGGGAGCGAGAAGAGCTGACCGACAACGCCCAGGAGCGACTGCAGGCCCTGGTCGACTCGACGGACGGCTTCGAGCTCGCGGAGAAGGATCTCGAGCTTCGCGGGGAGGGCCAGCTGATGGGAACGCGGCAGGCTGGGATCTCGGAGTTCCGTTTCACGAGGCTCCGGGCCGACCGCCCGCTGCTCGAGCGCGCCAGAGCGGCAGCAGAGGGTCTCGTCGACTACGAGGGGCCGCTCGCCGACGAGGTGGAGCGGATGTTCGGCGAGCGCGACCTCGCGGCCTGAGCGGGGACATGACCCAGGGTCTGACCCCGGGGCACGTCTTCCCAGGTGATTTCTTTGCAAGATGTCAGCATGCAACAAGTCGACAGGAGCAGGGAATTCACGTCCAAAACCGTCCGCTTCAGCCACGACCCAGGGTCTGACCCCGGGTCACGGCTCGAACGGCCTAGGCTCTCTGCTGATGCGGATCATCGCCGGCTCGCACCGAGGCGCACGCATCTTCGCGCCAAAAGGCACCGAGACCCGCCCGACCGGCGACCGTGTCCGCGAGGCCGCCTTCAACCTGCTCGGGCCGGGCGCGGCCGAGGGCGCTACGGTGCTCGACCTCTTCGCGGGCTCGGGCGCGATGGGACTGGAGGCGCTCTCCCGTGGCGCCGAGCACGCGACCTTCGTCGAGTCCGAGCGCGACGCCTGCCGCACCATCAACCGCAACCTCGACAAGCTCGGCCTCGAAGGCGCCACCGTCCTCTGCCAGGACGCGCTCACCGCGCTCCGGGCCGACGCCCGCGCGGGCAGGCGCTACGATCTCGTGCTGGTCGACCCGCCTTACCGGAGGTTTTCTTCCCTGCAAAACGCGCTGATTCGATACCTGCCCGAGATCCTGGAGCCGAGCGGGCTGCTCCTCGTCGAGACCGCGGCTGACGAGGAGCCGGAGCTCCCACTGGCCAGGCGAACGAGCCGGCGCTACGGCTCCGCGCGCCTAACGCTCTTCGAGCGCGAGGCCTCATGATCACCGCGATCTACCCCGGGACGTACGACCCCGTCACGAACGGCCACGTCGACGTGATCACGCGCGCGGCCGCGATCTTCGACCGGGTGGTCATCGGTGTCGTCGGCAACCCCCAGCACAAAGAGCCGATGTTCACCCTCGACGAGCGTGTCGCGTTCCTGCGCGAAACCCTGGACTCGATCGACAACGTCGAGGTGGACGTCTTCTCGGAGCTCGTGGTCGACTTCGCGCACAGGTGGGAGGCAAAGGTGATCGTGAAGGGCCTGCGCGTGATCTCGGACTTCGAGTGGGAGTTCCAGATGAACCAGCTCAATCGGACCCTCGCCCCGGAGATCGAGACCGTCTACGTGATGGCCAGCCCGCAGGTGAGCTTCGTCTCGTCGAGCGGGGTGAAGGAGATCGCCTCCTTCGGCGGAAAGGTGGACGAGCTCGTGCCCGAGGCCGTCGCACGCCGGTTCAAGGAGCTCTTTCCGGACGGTCGGCCCGGAACGCCGGAGAACCCGCAGGAATGACCGACACCGACAAGCTCGAGACGCTGCTGGCCGCTGGAGGAGAGGTGCGCCTCTCCCGCCGCGAGGCGCAGGACGTGCTCCAGAAGCTCCGCGCCCGCGGGGCGGCGAGCGACTCCGCCGACCGGCTGGAGTCGCAGTTGGCGCATTCCGAAGAGGTGGTGCTGGCTCCGGCGGAGGCACGGTCGCTGCTCGAGGAGCTGCATGCCAGCGGCCGGCGCTGGGTCTTCGGCACCGACGCCCCCCGAGAGCGTCCCGCCACGCCGACGCGTGAGCCCGAGCGGCGGCCGGAGCCGGAACCCGAGCGTCCCGGCCCGTTTCGCAGGCTCTGGCGACGCTAGCAGCCGATACGCGCCTGTAAACTTCGGGAACCCATGGACGTACTGGTTCTGATCGACAAGCTCGACGACCTCGTGCACAACGCGAAGGCCGTTCCGCTCACCGACCAGGTGCGCATCGACCGCGAGGAGATCTACGACATCCTCGACCAGATGCGGGCGACGATCCCCGAGGAGATCAAGCAGGCGCGCTGGATCGTGAAGGAGCGCCAGGAGATGCTCGCCGAGGCCAAGCGCGAGTGCGACCGCATTCTCGGCGAGGCGCGCGAGCAGGCCGTGCGCGAGGCCTCCCAGACCGAGATCGTCAAGCTCGCCGAGCGCCAGGCCGGGGACATCGTCGACGACGCGCGCCGGCAGGCGCGAGAGACCCGGCTCGAGATGGAGGACTGGGCCGACTCGATCCTCTCGACGCTCGAGGTCAACCTCGACAAATTCCTGACCGCGGTCAAGCGGGGTCGCGAGCGGCTGCACGAGCGCTCGCAGGAGACGGTCGTGGCAGGGGTCACCGGCGGCGGCGGCGTCACCGTCGAGAGCACGAACGACGACTACCCGCACTAGGGCCGCGGTGGACACCTATCTGGCTGTCGCGAGCAAGCGCGACTGGCGCAGCTACGCGGACCGCCCCGTGCCGCCGGAGGTCGAGCGGCGCATCCTCGACGCGGGACGGGTCTCCGGGAGCGCGATGAACCGTCAGCCCTGGGTGTTCGTCGTGGTCGAGTCGCCGGAGGCGAAGGAGCGGGTCGCACAGACCGTCTACGCGCAGGACAACGTGCGCAGCGCCGGGCTGGTGATCGCGATCGCGACTCCAGGCGGCGGCTCCACCCTCGACGTGGGCCGGGCCATGCAGAACATGTTCCTGACGGCCTGGAACGACGGGGTGGCCTCGTGCCCGAACGGAATGCCCGAGTCCGACGCCGCGGCCCGTGCGCTCGGGCTCGAGGAGGGGCTGCTGCCGGTCAGCATCCCCAGCTTCGGCTATCCGAAGCGTCCGCTCGACCCGGAATCGAAGAGCGCGGAAGAGTGGAGCCGAGAGGCCAATCGCAAGCCTCTCGATGAGCTCGTTCGACGCATCTGAGAAGCCGAGGCGCCGACGCTATTTCGGTCGACCGGTCAGTTCAGACGGACGTACGGGCTTAGCCCGCACGCCCTGAAAACGGCGCCGCAAGCGGGCGCCTTGGCGTTGCTACGGTGGTCGCGATGGCCACCACGCTGAACCTACGCACGATCAAGCTTCGCTCCGGCGAGCAGTTCCGCGACGAGCGGGAGATCCAGCTCGAGCCGCTCGAGCTCGGCGGTCAGCGCTACCTGCCGGTTCCGCAGGAGGTGCCTGCCGAGCTGACGATCACCCGCGCCTCGACCGGGACCGTCTTCGAGCTGGTCTTCTCCGTGCGCCTGCACGGCCCCTGCTACCGCTGCCTCGAGGACGCGGTGCTCGAGCTGCCCATCTCCGCCCGCGAGTACCAGGCGACGAACCCCGAGTCCGACGAGATGCGCACGCCCTATCTGGACAATGAGCGGCTAGACCTGTCCGCCTGGGCCCGCGACGCGCTCGCCCTCGAGCTCCCCGACAAGATCCTCTGCAAGCCCGACTGCGCCGGCCTCTGCCCGGTCTGCGGCAAGGATCTGAATCTGGAGCCTCACGACCACGGAGAGCCGGAGCCCGACTCGCGCTGGTCGGCGCTCGCCGAGCTGAAGAACCGCCTCTAGTCGTCGCCTCCGCCACCGCCGCCGTGGCCGGAGTTGCCGCTGCCGCCGCTTGCCGCCGTGGTCGTCGACGGTCGTGCCCGGCCGAACAGTCGTGGTGGTTACAACAGTCGTCGTCGGCCTCCGCCGGGGTCTCGTGCGCACCCGAGCCGGGGTGAGTGTCTGCGGACTCGGCTGCAGGCGGGTCACGGGCACCGCGACCGAGTCGCGCGAGACGACGTAGGCGGCGACACCGATCCCCGCTGCACAGAGGAGGCCGGCGAGCCCGAGCGCGACTACGACGAGGCTTCGACCCATGTCTCCTCCTCAACGGTAGCCGCCGCCGGGAATCGAACCTCCGCGCGGGTCCCACCGTCCGGCCGATTGGCGAGCGCAGCTCGCCCGCGCCAGCGCCTGGCGAGGGTGTCCACGATCGCCAGGCCGAGCCCTGTGCCGCTGCGCGTGTGCCCGGCGCTACCCCGGGCGAAGCGCTCGAACAGCTGCGTCTCCTCGCCGGGCGCCAGCCCGGGGCCTTCGTCGAGGACGGCGAGCCAGGCCTCCGAGCCGTCACGGCCCCAGTCGACCTCGACGCGAGACGGCGAGTAGCGCAGCGCGTTCTCGATCAGGTTGTCGAGCAGGATGGCGAGATCCTCCTCCGAGGCGGCGATCGTCGCGTCGCCGTCCCCGACGAGCTCGAGCGTTCGCCCCTCGTGCTCGGCGCTGGCCGTCCAGCGCTCCTGCGCGCGTTCCGCCGCTCGCGCCAGCGAGACCGGCCTGCTCGGTCCGGGCCTGTCGCCCTCGCGTGCGAGCGTCAGCAGGGAGCTCAGCAGCCGGGCGAGGCGCTCGACCTCGCGCTCGGCCGCCTCGAGCTCCGGCCCTGCGTCCGGGCCGCTCTTGGCGCGAGCCGACTCGAGCCGGAGGCGCAGCCCGGTGAGCGGCGTGCGCAGCTGGTGCGAGGCGTTGGCGACGAATTCCCGCTGCGCGGCGAGCACCGTCCCGAGCCGGTCGGTCATGTCGTTGAAGGCCGTCGCGACCTCGCGCTGTTCGGTCGGCCCGATTTCCTCGGCGCGCGCCTCCAGGTCGCCGCCCTCGACCCGGCGGGCCGTGCCGGCGAGGCTGCGTAGCGGCTTCGAGAGCGAGTTGGCCAGGAGCCACGCGACCCCGAGCCCCACGAGCAGCGCGAAGCCGCCGATCCCGACCAGGGCGAGAACCCCGCGTCGGACGCGGTCGTGAACGGCCTCGATGCTCTGCGTCACGCGGGCGGCGCCCACCACGCGCCCGTTGTTGGTCACCGGCACGGCTGTGTAGAGCAGGTCTTCGCCGAGGGTGTCGCTGTGCCGTTCGCCCTGGGCGCGCCCGCCGCCCAGGGCGGTGCGGATCTCCGGGCGTGAGGCATAGGGCAGCGGTCGGGGCGCGGTCGCGATCGTCGAGTCGGCGAGCAGGCGCCCACGCCGGTCGACGACGATCACGCGGCCGCCGAGATCGCGGCCGGCGTCGCGTGCGACCTTCGCCAGCGCCTGGGACCGGTTCATCCGACCGGAGGCGTTGGCCGCCACGACCACGGCCTGTGCAGCGGCCTCGTTCTTCACCTCGGCGTCGATCCTGCGGGCCAGGTTCAACGCGAGCGGCACCTCGAGGGCGACGAGGATCAGCACGAGGACGTAGGCGAACGCCCCCATGAGCTGTAGTCGCAGGCTCACTCGGCCTCGTCGGGCGTCGAGAAGCGGAAGCCGACGCCGCGGACCGTGTGCAGGTAGCGGGGCTCGGCAGGATCGTCCCCGAGCTTCCGGCGGATGCCGCTCACGTGGACGTCCAGCGTCTTGGTCGAGCCGAACCAGTTCGGATCCCATACCTCGTCGATCAGGCGCTCACGCGTGACGACGGAGCCCGCGTTCCGCATCAGCAGCTGCAGCAGCTCGAACTCCTTGCGGCTCAGCTCGAGGGCCCGCCCGTCGAGCGTCGCCTCGTGCCGGGCCGGGTCGAGGCGCAGCGCGCCGACCGCCAAAGGCCCCTCGCCGGGCTCGGTCGAGACCGCGCTGCGGCGGAGCACGGCCCGGACGCGCGCGACCACTTCGCGGGCGCTGAACGGCTTGACCACGTAGTCGTCGGCGCCGAGCTCGAGGCCGACCACCCGATCGGCCTCTTCCCCGCGCGCGGTCAGCATGATGATCGGCACCTGCGAGCGGGTGCGCAGCTCTCGGCAGACATCGAAGCCGGACCCGTCAGGGAGCATCACGTCCAGAAGGACAAGGTCGGGATCGCGGCGGGCGAGCTCGAGCGCCTCGGCGACGGTGCCTGCCACCTGCGTGTCGAAGCCCTCGCTCCGGAGGGCCTCGGCCAGTGGCTCGGTTATGGAGGTCTCGTCCTCGACCAGGAGGATCGTGCGCTTCGGCCTGCTGCTCATGTGTGCGAATTGTTCCCTCTCGCGCCAAAACGGCGCGGAGGCGGCCGATCTGGGGAGCAGGCCGCCTCCGCGCCGGGGAGAGGGATGGTCGCTAGTCGTCGTGGCCGCCACCGTGTCCGGAGTTGTCCTCGTGGCCGCCGCCGGGGCCGGAGTTGTGATCACGGCCGCGGTCGTCCGCTGCGTCGTCGTCGACGTCGAGCGGCGCCGTCGTGCCGGCGCAGCGCGCGTCGTTCGCGTGCTCGGGCTCGTCGCAGGGGCCGCGCAGATCTTCGCCGGGCTCGTTTTCCCGGCCCCGTAGCTCGTTCTCCTGCCCGCGGTCGTCCTGACGGGCGGTGCTGGTGGCGGGCGGCGGCGCCGTGCCGACCGTGGGGCTGTTGGTGGAGTCGAGGCTCGTCATCGTGCCCGCGAGCGCAACGCCCGCCATGAGCAGGACTCCTCCGATGATTGCTGCCAGCTTGAACATGTGGTCACTCCTTCGTCTTCGAGTTCGGTCTCCGAAGGCTCGCTGGAAGCGGGTTCGCCGCGGGCAACGGGAGGAGAGGAGATGACCAGGGCTCGGTTAAGCCTTGGCAAAGCGGTCTGAGCGGCGCTGGCTATACTCCGCCGCCGATGGCGGTCCCCAAGAAAAAAACCTCCAAGTCGCGCAGGGACAAGCGGCGCGCTACGCATCGGCTCGAGGCGCCGCGGGTCAACACCTGCCCGCAGTGCGGGCGGCCCAAGCAGCCGCACCGGATGTGCCCGAACTGCAAGACCTACGCCGGCCGCGAGATCGAGCCGCTGCGCACGCCGACCCCGTAGAGGCGTTGACGATGACCTACACAGTCTCGACCGGTCGTTTCAGACGGACACGCAGGCAGAGCCAGCGTGTCCTGATGACGGCATCGCAAGCGACGCCTTAGCCTGTGACGAGGGTCGCCGTCGACGCGATGGGCGGCGACAGGGCGCCCGAAGAGGTAGTCGCAGGTGCGCTCGAAGCGGCGGGCGACGGCATCGAACCGATCCTGTTCGGCCCAGTCGGTCTGGAGACCGGCGGGCTCGACCTCGTCGAGACGACTCAGGTGATCGCCATGGAGGAGAAGCCGGCCGAGGCGGTTCGCGGAAAACCGGACAGCTCGCTCGTCGCGGCCTGCCACGCGGTCGGCGAGGGAAACGCCGACGCGGTGGTGTCGGCGGGGAACACCGGTGCGATGCTGGCGGCCTGCTTCCTCGAGCTACGTCGCCTGCCGGGCGTCGCGCGGCCGGCGATCGCGGTCGTGATCCCGGCCAAGCGGGGTCCCTCGGTGCTGATCGACTCAGGCGCAAACGCGGACGCTCGGCCGGAGCACCTGCTCCAGTTCGCGCACATGGGCTCCGTCTTCGCCGAGGACGTTCTCGAGGTGCGCGACCCGCAAGTCCGCCTGCTTTCGATCGGCGAGGAACCTGAGAAGGGCAACCAGCTGACGCTCGAGGCGCACGCCCTCCTCGCCGGCGCGGACGGTCTCAACTTCGCCGGCAACACCGAGAGCCGCGACCTCCTGGTCGGCACCGCCGACGTCGTCGTCTGCGACGGGTTCACCGGAAACGTTGTCCTCAAGCTGACGGAGGGCACGATCAAGACCGTGCTCGAGGAGCTGAAAGAGGAGATCGTCGCAAGCCGGCGCGGGCGGGTCGGCGGCCTGCTCATCCGTCCGGCGGCCCGCGGCCTGCGCCAGCGACTCGACCCCGAAACGTACGGCGGCGCCTACCTGCTCGGTCTCCGAGGGCTTGCCGTGATCGCCCACGGCAACTCCTCGCGGCGGGCGATCGCGAACGCGATTCGGCTCGCCGCCAGGGGTGTGGAGCACGATGTCGTAGGCAAGCTCGCGCAGCGCCTTCCGGAAAGAGTGTTAGCATCCGCGCGCTCTGAAGCCCCCGGCAAGTGAGGTGAAATGGCAGCGTCACGAGAGGAAGTGTTCGAGCGGGTCAAGGAAGTCCTGACGGAACAGCTCGGAGTCGACGAGAACGAGGTCACCGAGGAAGCCTCGTTCCAGGAGGACCTCGACGCAGATTCACTCGATCTCGTGGAGCTGATCATGGAGCTGGAGGACCAGTTCGGGATCAAGATCTCGGACGACGACGCGCAAAAGATCCAGACCGTCGGGCAGGCCGTCGACTACGTCTCCACGCACCAGTAGCCGCGCCCCGGGCGGTCGGCCCGAGGAGCTGATGACGCTCATCGACCGGCTGCCGGGCGAGCTGCTGGAAAACGTCTTCACGCACAGTTCCTGGGCGCCGGACCGCGCGTCCTCGTACGAGCGACTCGAGTTCCTCGGCGACAGCGTCCTGGAGCTCGCGATCGCGCGTGCCCTGTACGAGCGCTACCCCGACTCCTCGGAGGGCGGGATGGCCAAGATCCGTTCCCATGTCGTCTCGCGTGCCAGCTGCGCGGTCGTCGCGCGCGAGATCGGGCTCGGGAAGCGGCTGGCGGAGAAGGGCGCGGAGCTCGCGCCGCCGGAGGAGCTCGAGCGGCTGGCGCGCAACCGGAACGTGCTCGCGGCCTTGCTCGAGGCCTCGCTCGCGGCGCTCTACCTCCAGCACGGGTTCGAGCCGATCCGCGAGGCCGTGGTGGCCGCGTTCGACGGCCGCATCAACTACGCGCTGACGACGCACGTCGACCACAAGACGGAGCTGCAGGAAGAGCTGGCCCGCCAGGGGCGGCAGGTCGCCTACAACGTGCTCGACGTCCAGGGGCCGCCGCACGACCGCACCTTCACGTGCGCCGCGATGATCGACGGCGAGGAGGCCGGCGTCGGCACGGGACGCTCGAAGAAGGACGCCGAGCAGGCGGCCGCGGGCGAGGCGCTTGCCCGCCTGCGCCAAGCCGCTTGAACGAAGCTGCCCGAGGCGATTGACTGCACCGGTTCCCCAGTCAGAGGAGGCTCGATGGACACGTACGTGATCCTTCGCCGCAGTGGCTGGAGCTCCCCGGAGGAGCTCCAGGAGGCGGCGGCCCGCTCCAGCCAGGTCGGCGACGAAGAGATGTCGGACGACATCCGCTGGATCCGCAGCTACGTCCTCGAGGAGGACGGCGGCTCGGTGGGCACGGTCTGCGTCTACCAGGCCACGAGCCCGGACAAGGTCCGGGAGCATGCCTCGCGGGCAGGCCTCCCGGCCGACGAGGTGATCAAGGTCGTCGACACGGTGCTGGTCCGGCCGGATCCAGGCCCGGCCGCCGCCTGAGAGGAGGATTCATGGCGAAAGCGATCAACTGCGCATGCGGTGAGACGATTCGCGGCGAGACCGAGGACGAGGTGCTCGACAACGCCGAGGAGCACGTCAGGACGGATCACGCCGAGATGGCCGACCAGTTCCCGCGCGAGACGCTGGCCGGAATGGTCGTCGACGAGTAGCGACTGTCGGGCGGGCGGCGCTATCCGCGTCGCCCGCTAGCCTCCCGCCCGCGTGCACCTGCGAGCAATCAAGCTGCGCGAGCACGGAGGAACCCCTGGTTCCCCCGTGAGCCCCCTCCTTGCGAGCGGCGGCGTGCTCGGCCCTGTTTCAGGAGCCGCCGGTGGGTGGGGACAGGACCGGACTCAATGCATCTGAAGTCGATCCGCCTGCGCGGATTCAAGTCCTTTCCGGAGGCGGTCGAGGTGCGGCTCGAGCCTGGCGTGGCCGTCGTGGTCGGCCCGAACGGTTCTGGCAAGTCGAATGTCGCCGACGCCCTGCTCTGGGCCTCCGGGAGCCTGAGCCCGAACGAGCTGCGGGCCGAGAAGCCCGACGACGTGCTCTTCGCGGGCTCGCCCGGCCATGCGCCGGCCGACTATTGCGAGGTCGAGCTCCTCTTCGACAACGAGGACGGGGCGCTGCCCGAGCTCGACTTCAGCGAGATCTCGATCGCACGTCGACTGCACCGCGGCGGCGAGGGCCAGTACCTGATCAACCGTGCGGCGGTGCGGAGGACAGACCTGGTCGAGCTGCTCGCGGACGTAGGCCTCGGCGGCAGCCACGGCTCGGTGATCAGCCAGGGCAAGGTCGAGGAGATCCTTGCGAGCAAGCCGGAGGAGCGCCGGGCGCTGATCGAGGACGCCGCCGGCCTGGGCAAGTTCAAGCGCCGCCGCCACCGCGCGGAGCTGAAGCTCGCGCGGGTGCAGGTGCAGGTCGAGCGCGCACGCGATCTCGAGGCCGAGGTGAAGGCCCGGCTGCGCCCGCTCGCGCTGCAGGCGACCGCGGCCGAGCGCGCCGAGAAGCTGCGCGGGGAGATCGCCGGCCTGCGTGCCCGCGTGGCCGAGCTCGACCTGGCGGAGATCGACGAGCGCCTCGGCGAGGTCGAGGAGCGACGCGCCGCCGCGGCACTCGAGCGCAAGCGCACCGACGAGCGGCTCGAGGCGCTGCTGGCCGAGCGCAACCGCGTCGAGGAGGAGCTCGCGGCCGCCGCCGGGCGCGGCGAGGGCGCGACCTCCGCGCTCTACCGCCTGCGCAGCGGCGCCGAGCGGCTCGAGTTGCGGCGTGAGGCCGCGCTCGAGCTCGCCGAACGGCTACGCGCGGAGCCGCTGCTGCCCCGGTCGCGAACCAACCCGGAGCGCGAGGCGATGCTCGACCAGGCGCGGCTCACCCGCGAGCGGCTCTCCGCGCTCGAGCACTCGCTCGCCGAGCGCGAGGGCCTGCCCCCGGCGGCCCGGGCGCTCGCCGAGGACGGAGAGAAATTGGCGCTCTCGCTGCTGGAGGTCGAGGCCGGCTACGAGCGCGCCGTCGCTGCGGCGCTGGCGGCGCGGGCGGCTGCGGTGATCGCACCGGACGCGCAGGCCGCTCTCGGGCTCGTCGACCGGGCGCGCGACGCGGGCCTTGGAGATCTAGGCGTGCTCGTCCCGCCACGCGGCGACGGCACCCGTGCGCGGCGGCCGCCGCTCGAAGGTGCCGAGTCGCTCGCCGACCACGTGCGGCCACTGCCCGGCGGAGAGCGGGTCGCCGCGCTGCTCGCCGACGTCTGGCTCGCGGAGCCGAGCGAGCTCGTTCGCGCGCAGAGTGGCGTCCTCGTCACGCGTGAGGGTCATTGCTACGACGCCGAGCGCGGCGAGCTTTGGTTCTCAGGAGAGACGGCCGAGGCGGTCCTCCTCCAGCTCGACGCCCGCCGTCGCGCCCTTGCGCAGGAGGTCGAGGACCTCGAGCGCCGAGCCGAGCAGCTTCCGGCGGAGGCGCCGCCGGTGCCGCTCGAGCCGCTGGTCGTCCTCGCCGAGCGGTTGGCGGCCGCGTTGGCCGGCGCCACCGAGGCAGTCGAGCGCTTCGAGGCGCCCTTCCGCGCTCGCGTGGACGCCGGGGCCACGAAGGCGGGCGAGCTGGCCGCGGAGCTGCGCCGGCTCGGGGGCGAGGAGGCCGAGGTCAGGCGCGTCACCGCAGAGGCGGGCGAGCGCTCGGGTGGGATCGACGTCGAGCGCGCGCGCCTCGAGGCCGAAGCGGGCGAGGCGCGGCGTCGTCTCGAGGAGGCCGGAGCCGAGCCCAGCGAAGGTGAGGACCGGGAGGAGCTCGCGACCCGGATCGAGCGGCTCGAGCGGCGCCGCGAGACGCTCGGTCAGGTCAACCCGCTTGCCAAGGAGGAGTACGAGCACGAGAAGGAGCGGCTGACCGAGCTGGCCGACCAGCGCGCCGACCTCGAGGCGAGCCTGAAGGAGCTGGAGGAGCTCCGCACCGAGCTGGCGGAAACGGTCGAGCGCCGCTTCGACGAGACCTTCGCGGCAGTGAGCGCGCACTTCGAGGAGGTCGCCTCGACCCTCTTCCCCGGCGGCCACGGTCGCCTGAGGTTGACCGAGCCGAGCGAGGAAACCGGGCCGGAGGCAGAGCCCGGCGTCGAGATCGAGCTGCGTCCGGTCGGCAAGCGGGTCACGCGGCTCTCGCTCCTCTCCGGCGGCGAGAAGGCCCTCGGTGCGATCTCGTTCCTGTTCGCGCTCTTCCTGGCGCGGCCGTGCCCGTTCTACCTCCTGGACGAGGTGGAAGCCGCGCTCGACGACGCCAACATCGGCCGCTTCGTCGAGCTCCTGCGGGGCTACTCCGAGCGCGCCCAGTTCATCGTCGTCACCCACCAGAAGAAGACGATGGAGGCCGCGGATATCCTCTACGGCGTGACCATGGGCGGCGACGGTGTCTCGCAGATCGTCTCGCGCCGCCTGCCGCGCGAAGCCGCTCACGCCGCTGCGTGACCCGTAGCTGGGCGGATCTGCTCGGCGACGAGGCCGCCGCGCCCGAGCGCTCCGACGAGGGCCAGGGCTTCTTCTCGCGCCTGCGCGACTCGCTCGGAAAGAGCCGCCGCGCGCTCACGGAGGAGATCTCGGTCGCCGCCTTCGACCCGGGCGACTCGGCCTCCTGGGAGCGCCTGGAGGAGGCGCTGATCGCCGCCGACGTCGGCGTGCCCGCCACGGCCGAGCTCGTCCAGCGGCTGGAGGCTCGAGGCGAGGCGACCGAGCTGGCGCCCGCCTTGCAGGAGGAGATCGCCAAGCTGCTCGGCGAGCCCGCGCGGTTGGAGGTAGGGGCGCGCCCCGCTGTGATCCTGGTGGTCGGGGTCAACGGGACGGGCAAGACGACCACGATCGGGAAGCTCGCCGCCAAGCTCTCGGAGCACGGTCGCTCCGTGCTGGTCGCGGCCGCCGACACCTTCCGCGCCGCGGCCGAGGAGCAGCTCGAGATCTGGGCGCAGCGGGCGAACGCGGACTTCGTCGGCTCCGAGCGCGGCGGCGACCCGGCGGCGGTCGCGTTCGACGCGATCGCCGCTGCCGAGTCGCGCGGGCGCGACGTGGTGGTGGTGGACACCGCCGGCCGGCTCCACACCCAGGCGAACCTGATGGAGGAGCTGACGAAGGTGCGCAGGGTGATCGGCCAGCGCCTCGAGGGCGCTCCGCACGAGACGCTGCTCGTGATCGACGCGACCACGGGGCAGAACGGCCTTCAACAGGCGCGGTTGTTCAGCCAGGCCGTGGAGGTGACCGGGATCGCGCTCACGAAGCTCGACGGCTCGGCCAAGGGCGGGATTGCGATCGCGATCGCCCACGAGCTCGGCCTGCCCGTGAAGCTGATCGGGATCGGCGAGAGCCTGGATGACCTCCGACCGTTCGATGCTGACGACTTCGCCCGGGCGCTCGTGGGCGGCGACTGAGCTCAGGCGAGCATGCGCTCGAGCGCCCGCCGAGCGCCCTTCAGAACCGGCTCGCCGTGCGAGACCAGCACCCGCTGCACCGGCAGCTCGAGCAACGGCCGGAGGGACGCGCGCAGCTGCGCCTGACTCGTGGACTCGGGCAGCCAGGAGTCGGGGCAGAGGCGCAGTCCGCCGCCCTCCGCGCCCAGGATGACGTCGCCCGGCACGACCGCGCGACACCCCGGGAGCCAGTAGACGACCTCGGTGCTACGAGCCGTCGCCAGAGCCTCCACGCCTCCGGGAAGCGCATCGCCCGGGCTGAAGAGATCCGTCACGGCGCCCGTCCGCCGCTCGATCGGCGCCCGGGCGCGGCGCGGGGCCCAGAGCCGTCCGCCGTAGCGCGTCACGACCTCGGCGGCGTTGCGCGCGTGCCAGAAGATCGTGATCAGGACGTGGACCGCGCCGCCCGCGCGCTCGACGTCCCGGTCGAGCGCGCGCCAGAACTCGTCGGCGTCCGCGGTAGGAACGAGCGGGTCGATCAGCACCACCGACTCGGAGCTCTCCCAGTAGACGCTGCCGACCTCCTGCTTCCACTCCTCGTGCCAGGCCGTCCAGCGCCAGAGCCCCGAGGCGATCTCGCGGACCTCCACCGCGCAAGCGTAGAGCGCTTAGCGCTCGACGGCGAAGGCGATGTTCACGGTCGTCCGGTACTGCGAGATGTGGTCGTTCTCGACGACGGCGCTCATCGAGACGACGGACGCACCCGAGATCCCGCGCACCGTCTTCGCCGCCTCCTGAACTGCAGCGTCTGCGGCCTTGGCGAAGCTCTCCGGCGAGCTGCCGATGATCGTGACCACCTTGGCGATGTCTGACATGTCGCTCCTTTCGGTTATCTGGCGATTCCGAGGATCCCGAGCACGCCGCGCTCCGTTGCATCCTCCCAGAGCTTCACGGACTCGCGCAGCGGGCCCCCCGCTGTTCGCCTACCCCGGTACCGGGGGGCCGGAAACCGCGGCGCTACACTGGCTGGCCGTGTTCGACACGCTTTCAGATCGGCTACAGGGCGCGCTCGGCGACCTCCGCAAGCGGGGGAAGCTGGACGAGGAGGCGATCTCGCGCGCGATGCGCGAGGTCCGGCTCGCCCTGCTCGAGGCCGACGTCAACTTCGAGGTGGTGAAGGACTTCGTCGCCCGCGTGCGCGAGCGCGCGCTCGGCGCCGACGTCGCGAAGAGCCTCACGCCCGGCCAGCAGGTGGTGAAGATCGTCCACGAGGAGCTGACCGCTCTGATGGGCACCGGCGACTCGAAGCTCGCCTTCGCGGGCCGACCGCCGACGGTGATCCTGCTCGCGGGGCTACAGGGCTCCGGGAAGACGACGGCCGCCGCAAAGCTCGCGCTGCTGCTGCGGAAGGAGGGCCGCAAGCCGGCTCTCGTCGCGGCCGACCTCCAGCGCCCGGCTGCGATCGACCAGCTAGAGCAGCTGGGCCGCGAGCTCCAGGTGCCTGTGTTCAGCGAGGAGCGAGCCGACCCGGTCGCCGCCGCGAAGCAGGGGCTCGAGCGCGCACGCGCCGAAGGGCTCGACACCGTCGTGCTCGACACCGCGGGGCGCCTCCACGTCGACGAGGAGCTGATGGACGAGCTCGTCGCCGTCCGCGACGCGACTCGCCCGACGAACGTCCTGCTCGTCCTGGACTCGATGACGGGCCAGGACGCCGTCCGGGTCGCCGAGGCCTTCGCCGGCCGCGTCGCGTTCGACGGCGTCGTCCTGACCAAGCTCGACGGCGATGCCCGCGGCGGTGCTGCGCTCTCCGTCAAGGCCGTCACCGGCAAGCCGATCAAGCTGGTCTCGGTCGGCGAGCGGCTCGACCAGCTCGAGTACTTCCATCCGGACCGCATGGCCTCGCGGATCCTCGGCATGGGCGACGTGCTCAGCCTGATCGAGAAGGCCGAGGCGGCGGTCGAGGACGACGAGCGCGAAGAGATGGAAAAGCGCATGATGCAGGGCGAGTTCACCTTCGACGACTTCCTCCGCAGCTACAAGATGCTGCGCCGCATGGGCCCGCTCCAGGGCGTGATCAAGATGATCCCGGGACTGGGCAAGCAGCTCGAGGGGCTCGACGACGTGGACGACCGGCAGCTGGCGCGCGTCGAGGCGATCGTGCTCTCGATGACCCCGCACGAGCGCCGCATTCCGCACGTGATCGACGGCTCTCGGCGCAAGCGGATCGCGGCCGGCAGCGGGGCGACCGTGCAGCAGGTGAACCAGCTGCTCGAGGCTCGCAAGCAGATGGCGAAGATGATGAAGCAGATCGGCAAGGGCAAGATGCCGGCGCTGCCGGGGCAGCCCCAGGTGCAGAATGGGCCTGCCCGCACGTCCAAGAGCAAGCGCAAGAAGAAAAAGAAATCCAGATCACGGAGGTAATCGTTTGGCCGTCAAGCTCAGGCTGACCCGGGTCGGGTCGAAGAAGAACCCCGTCTACCGCATCGTCGCGGCCGATTCGCGCTCCCCGCGCGACGGCAAGTTCATCGAGATCGTCGGTCGCTACAACCCGCAGACCGACCCGTCGACGATCGAGTTCGACGAGGCGAAGGTGAAGGACTGGCTCTCGAAGGGCGCGCAGCCGAGCTCCACGGTGCAGCGTCTGCTGAAGGCCAAGAACTTCGGTGGCTGAGATCGTGGAGTACCTCGCGCGGCGGCTCGTGGACGAGCCGGATGCGGTGCGCGTGGAGGAGGTCGACCGCGAGGGCGACACCGTCCTGCAGCTCTACGTGGCGCCGGACGACGTCGGCAAGGTGATCGGGCGCCAGGGCCGGATCGCGCGGGCCTTGCGCACGGTCGTCCGCGCGTCGGCGGCGCGCGAGGACCGGCGCGTGCTCCTCGAGATCATGGAGTAGCCCGTTGCGCGTCGCGGCGCTCTACGACGTCCACGCAAACGTCCCCGCGCTCGAGGCCGTCTTGGCCGACGTCGAGCGGGAGCGCGTCGACACGATCGTGTTCGGCGGAGATCTCACCTGGGGCCCCGAGCCGTCCGAGGCTCTGACGATCGTCCGCTCGTTGCCGCATGCCCGCTTCGTGCGCGGCAACTGCGACCGGGAGCCCGACGAATGGGAGCGGTCGCGCCTGTCCGCGGAGGACGTCACGTTCCTGCAGGGCCTGCCCGAGACCCTCGAGCTCGACGCCGTCCTCTACTGCCACGCGACGCCCCGCAGCGACGAGGAGATCGTGACGCCGGCGACCGCGGACGAGGACCTCGCCGAGATCCTCGAGGGCGTCGAGCAGCAGGCAGTCATCGCCGGTCACACGCACATGCAGCAGGACCGGCAGATCGGGGCGGTGCGCTTCGTCAACGCCGGGAGCGTCGGGCTGCCGTACGAGGGCGAGCTCGCCGCCTTCTGGGCGCTGGTGGACGACGGCGAGATCGAGCTGAGAAAGACATCCCTCGAGGTCGACCGCGTCGCCGACGCGTTCCGGCGCAGCGATTGGCCCCGCGCGGAGGAGCTCCTGCGCGAGAACGTGCTTGCGTCGGTCACGCGCGAGGAGGCGACTGCCCAGATCGAGGCACGGAGATAGCCGACGACCTCGTCAGGGTCGGGCGCGTCGGCAAGCCGCACGGCCTCGACGGCTCGTTCTTCGTCGAGCACGCCAGCGAGGACGACACGCGCTTTGCGGTGGGCGCGACACTGCACGTGGACGGCGAGCCGGCGAAGGTCGTCGGCTCGAAGCGCTCGGGCGGCCGGCCCGTGATCAGGCTCGACCGCGAGGCGTCGCGCGGCGCCGAGCTCGCGGTCCCGCGCGCCGACCTTCCACCGCCCGGCGAGGGCGAGTACTACGAGTTCCAGCTCGTCGGGCTGGAGGCGCAGGAGGAGGGGGGACGCGACCTCGGCAGGGTCGCGGCGGTCCAGCCCGGAGTCGCAAACGACGTGCTCGAGCTGGACTCGGGCCTTCTGCTCCCGCTGGTCGAGGCGTGCGTGCGGAAGGTGGATCTCGGAGCGGGTCGAATCTGGATCGCACCCGGCTTCGCGCCGCCTAGCTAACCTGCCTGCGGCCGTCCTGTGCAGCTCGACGTCTTCACCCTTCTTCCCCATGCGTTCGCCTGGCTCACCGAGCAGCGGCCGGTTGCGGCCGTGCTCGGAGACGAGCTCGAGCTGCGCCTGCTCAACTACCGCGATTACACGCCGCTCGCCTCCGGGCAGGTCGACGACGAGCCGTACGGCGGCGGGCCGGGCATGGTGCTGCGCGTCGACGTCGTCGCCTCGGCTCTGGAGGCCGTTTACGGCGGTGCGCCGAACCACCGCGTGGTCGCGCTCAGCCCGCAGGGGCGGCAGCTGACCCAAGAAGTCGTCGAGGAGCTTGCAGGCGAGGAGCGGTTGACGCTGCTCTCTTCCCGGTTCGAGGGCTTCGACGAGCGCATCGCGATGCACCTCGCCTCGGATGCGATCTCGATCGGCCCCTACGTCCTCTCGGGCGGCGAGTTGCCGGCGATGGTGCTCCTGGACGCGGTCGCCCGTCGGCTTCCAGGCGCCCTCGGCAGCGAGGAGTCGGGGCTGGTGGAGAGCTTCTCGCCCGAGCTCGACGGAGGTCTTGAGTACCCTCACTACACGCGACCGGCCGAGTTTCACGGCTGGCGCGTCCCCGACGTCCTCCTTTCAGGGGACCACGGGAGAATCGACGAATGGCGGAAGGAACAGAGTCGTCTGAGGACGAGGTCATGAACGACGAGCGAGGAACAGAGCCCCCTGAGCCCAACCTCATGAACGACGATCACTTCCGCGAGCCCCCGCCGTACCCGCCCGTGTTGGAGCGTACGCCCGAGCGGCCGAAGCATCGCTCGCGGAACCCGCTCGACCGCATGACGGCAGGTCTCCCGCGCCCATGGCGGGTCGCGATCGACTGGATCGTGACGATCGCCGGCGCGATCGCGATCGTGCTCGCGATCAAGGCCTGGGTCGTGAACCCCTACCGGATCCCGTCGTCCTCGATGGAGCCCACGCTCCACTGCGCCCGGCCAGGCCAGGACTGCGAAGCGCGTCTCTCCGACCGGGTGCTCGCCAACCGCTTCATCTACCACTTCCGTAACCCTCACCGGGGCGAGATCGTCGTCTTCAACACCCCGAGCGCCGCCCAGGACATGTGCGGCGCGAGCGGCACCTTCGTCAAGCGCCTGATCGGCCTGCCCGGCGAGACCGTCACCGAGAAGCAGGGCGGGTTCGTCTTCATCGACGGCAAGAAGCTGAACGAGCCGTACATCAAGCCCGACCGGCGCCTGCACGACTCGACGACGGGCACGTGGAAGGTTCCCCAGGGCTCGTACTTCTTCATGGGCGACAACCGCGGGGAGTCCTGCGATTCGCGGCGCTGGGGATCCGTTCCGCGCAAGAACCTGATCGGCGAGGTCTTCGCGACCTACTGGCCGCCGAACCGCATCTCGCTGCACACGATCCTCCCAGCCACGCCGTGGCTCGGCCTCCTGCTCGTCGCCCCGCTGCGTCGCCGAAAGCGCGGCAGCGTGCGCTAGCATTCCGCGTCGGCCCGCCGGGCCTCTTTCTATGAACCGCGTGATCGAAAACCTCGAGCAGCGCCAGCTGCGTACCAATCTGCCGCCGTTCAAGGCCGGTGACAGCGTCCGCGTGCACTTCCAGGTGATCGAGGGCCAGCGCCGTCGCGTCCAGGTCTTCGAGGGGGTCGTGCTCAAGCGCCAGGGCGCGGGCGTCCGCGAGACGTTCACGGTGCGCAAGCAGTCGTTCGGCGTCGGCGTCGAGCGAACGTTCCCCGTGCACTCGCCCAAGATCGAGCGCATCGAGGTGATCGCGATCGGGGACGTCAACCGCGCCAAGCTCTACTACCTGCGCGGCAAGGTGGGCAAGCGCGCACGCGTGCGTGCGAAGCGGGGGGTCGCGTTGCCCGAGTCGGAGCTGCTCGTGGGCGCGATGCCGCCCGAGGGCGCGGAGGTCGACGAAGAGCTCGTCGCTGAGGCGGTCGACGAGGCTCCCGAGCAGGAGGCCGAGGCCGTGGAGGAACCGGGCCCCGAGCCGGAGTCGGCGGTCGAGCCCGAGCCGGAGCCTGAGCCAGAGGCCGAAGCCGAAGTGCCCGCGGGCGAGCCGGAGCCCGCGCCGGTCAAGGAGTAACGAAAGCGTCACGACCGCTGGGCGCCGGCTGAGCGCGGCGCTATCCTCGCGGCCGTGGCTCGACGCACCGGCCGGAAGCTCCTCCAGTTCGATCGCAAGCTCGGCGCGCGCTTCGTCGCCGGAGCCGACGAGGCCGGACGCGGGCCGCTGGCGGGGCCGTTGCTCGTCGCCGGGGTCCTGCTCGACTACGCGAAGCTGCACGATCATGCGGTTCGGCCGCTCGCCTGCCTGAACGACTCGAAGCAGTGCAGCGAGGGCGAGCGCGAGACGCTCTTCCGCGCGGTGCTGGGGTGCGCAGAGCGGGTCGTGGTGCGGGCCGTCCCACCGGGCCAGATCGACCGTGACGGGCTCCATCGCTCGAACCTCGCCGGCCTCCGGGCCGTTCTGGCGGAGCTCACGCCGCCGGCAGAGGTCTGTCTCGTCGACGGCTTCCGTCTCGGTCCGACTGCGCCGGAGCACCGCGCGGTCGTGGACGGGGACGAGAAGAGCGCGGCGATCGCAGCGGCCTCGATCGTCGCAAAGGTGACCCGTGACCGGATGATGCGCCGAATGGACGCGCTCTATCCCGCCTATGGGTTCCGGTCGCACGTCGGCTACATCACGCCGCGCCATTCCGCCGTCGTGCGCGAGCGGGGGCCCTGTGAGATCCACCGCCGCTCCTTCCAGGCGCTCTGCTACTCCTAGCACCGCCGCGGCCGGCAGGGCCGCCGAGCGGCGGGCGTGGTGGCATTACCGCCTGCGCGGTTACCGGGTCCTGGGCACGAACGTCTGGATCGGCGGCAACGAGCTCGACCTCGTCCTCCGCCGCGGGAGGCGACTCGTCTTCTGCGAGGTCAAGGCCAAGGCCGGCGGGCGCTACGGCGACCCGTTCGAGATGGTGACCGAGGAGAAACGGCGCCGTCTGCGCCGGGCGGCGGAGGCCTTCCTGGCCGCGAACCCGGAGCTCGCCGAGCTGGAGCCGAGTTTCGACGTGGTCGCCTTCCGCGGCGGCCGCCTCGAGCGGCTCGGGCAGGCGTTCTAGCGTCACCGTCGAAACGGAGCGGGGCCGTGGCCTCGACCCAGGACGCGCTCTACCGGCGCATCGACCTCGACCTGTCGTGGTCGGAGCGCGACCTCCCCGAGCGGGAGCGCACCAAGCACGTCCACCGCCTGCATCCGTACCTCGGGAAGTTCATCCCCCAGCTCGTGGAGGCGCTGCTCGCGCGGCATCTTCCGGGCGGCGGCCGCGTGCTCGACCCGTTCGCGGGCTCCGGGACGACCCTCGTCCAGGCGCTGGAGTCGGGCTTCGACGCCGCGGGATCGGATGTCGCACCGTTCAACTGCCTGCTGATGCGGGTGAAGACGCGGGAGTACAACCCGTTCGTGCTCGAGTCGGATCTGCGCGACGCGCTCGGCCGGCTCGACGCGTTCGAGGGCGCGCGCGCCGAGAGTCCGGTCTCGCGGTACGTGCGGGACTGGTACGCGCCGCGGTCGGCAGCCGAGCTGCTCTTCTTCCGCGGCCTCGTCGAGGAGTACGAGCATGCCGACGTGCTGCGCGTCGTGCTGGCGCGGGCGGCCCGCTCGGCGCGGCGCACGACGCACTTCGACCTCGATTTCCCGCGCTCGCCACAGCGCTCCGAGTACTGGTGCCACAAGCACCGGAAGACGTGCCGCCCCGTCGGCGAGGCGCGCCGGTTCCTGCGCCGGTACACGCTCGACACGCTGGCGCGAATCCGGGAGTTCGCGCGCGTCCGCGTACGTGAGCGCGAGGCAGAGGTGCTGCACGGGGACGCGCGCGAGCTGGAGTTCGGGACGCGCTTCGACGGAGTCGTCACCTCTCCGCCGTACCCCGGCTTGATCGACTACCACGAACAGCATCGGTATGCCTACGAGCTGCTCGGCCTGGAGGAGTACCGCGAGCTGGAGCTCGGCAAGGGCACGAGCAGGAAGGCGCTCGAGTCCTACAGCGAGGGCGTCGCGGCGGTGCTCGCGAACGTCCGGCGGGCGCTGAAGCCCGGGGCTCCGGTCGTGATCGTGATCAACGACCGCCGCGAGCTCTACCCGGAGATCCTGGAGCGCGCCGGCTTGCGGCTCGAGGAGCGTTATCGCAGGCACGTGAACCGGAGAACCGGCCGCCGCGCTGGCGAGTTCTACGAAGACGTCCTCGTCGCGCGCTGATTCGTCACCGTTCGGTGTCACATACGTGACGGGCTGTTGTCTACCGTGACGACGTGCTCGCGCGGACCGTCACCCATGCGCTCGTCGGCCTCGACGCGCGCCGGGTCGAGGTGGAGGCCCACCTTCAGCGAGGCCTGCCCGCGTTTGCGATCGTCGGGCTCGCCGACCGAGCGTGCCAAGAGGCGAAGGAGCGCGTTCGCAGCGGGATCGCGTCCGCCGAGCTGGAGTGGCCGTTGCGGCGGATCACGGTCAACCTCGCCCCGGCGGAGCTGCGCAAGGAGGGATCGGGCTTCGACCTTCCGATCGCGCTTGCCGTGTTGGCCGCCTCCCGGCAGGTTCCGGCAGAGGCGCTCGAGGGGCACGCAGCAGTCGGCGAGCTCGCTCTGGACGGCCGTCTGCGTCGGGTCGGCGGCGTCCTGGCCGCGGCAGAAGGTGCGCGACAGGCCGGCCTGACGAAGCTTCTTTGCTCGGCGGCATGCGCGGCCGAGGCGGCGCTCGCAGGCATCGAGCCCGTCCCGGTTCGCCACCTGGCGGAGGCCGTCGGCTATCTGCGTGGCGACTGGGTTCCGCCGCCGGTCGAGACACTGTCGCTGAACGGCAGCGACGCAGAGCCGACGGGCCCCGATCTCGCGGATGTACGGGGTCAGGAGCGCGCGCGACGAGCGCTGGAGCTCGCGGCCGCGGGCGGGCACAACCTCCTGCTCGGCGGCCCGCCGGGAACGGGCAAGACGATGCTCGCCCGCCGTCTTCCCGGAATCCTGCCGCGGTTACCGCCGGATCAGGCGCTCGAGATCACGAGGATCCATTCCGTCGCCGGGCTGCTGCCGCCCGACCGGCCGCTGGTGAGCTCGCCGCCGTTTCGCGCGCCGCACCACACGGCGTCGGTCTCCGCGATCGTCGGCGGCGGTCCCACCCCAAGGCCGGGTGAGGCGAGCCTCGCGCATCACGGCGTCCTCTTTCTCGACGAGCTGGCCGAGTTCCCGCGCAACGCGCTCGAGGCGCTGCGGCAGCCGCTCGAGGACGGTGCGATCTCGATTGCGCGTGTCGGCGGGAAGATCGTCTTCCCCGCCCGGTTCCAGCTGGTGGCGACGATGAATCTCTGCCCATGCGGCGCGCGCGGCGATCCGGCCGCCGAATGCTCCTGCTCGGCCGCTCGGCTCGCCGCCTATCGCGACAAGCTCTCGCGAGCGCTGCTCGATCGCTTCGACCTGGTCGTGACAGTGCCTCGGGCCCGAGCACGGGAGCTCGAGAGCGGTCCGGGAGAGCGCTCCGAGGCGGTGCGCGAGCGAGTGACCGCAGCGCGGGCGCGGGAGCCGGCCAAGCCGATCGGGCGGTCGAACGAGGCGAGCGAGCTCCTGACGCGGGCCGTCGAGCGGCTGCCCCTCTCTGCCCGAGGGCGGGCACGGGTGGCACGTGTGGCCAGGACCGCGGCGCTCCTCGCTGCCGCGGACGAGGTCGGAGCCGAGCACGTCGCGGAGGCGATCTCGTACCGCTCTCCGAGCGAGCTGGGAACGCCGTGAACGAGCTGGCGCTTGCAGCGTTTGCGGCAGAGACCGGCTCACACGTGGTCGAGCAGCCACGTGAACGGCGGTTCCAGCGGTTCAGTCGAAGCTTCGACGCGGCGCGGTACCTCGAGTCGCTCGCAGAGCGCGGCCTGCGCTTCGTGGGTCGCAGCGCTCACGACTATCCGGAGCTCCTGCGCGAGCTCCACGACCCACCGCCGGGACTGTTCCTCCGCGGTGCGGGCGGTGCGGAGGTGCTGCGTCGGCCCGCCGTCGCAATTGTCGGGGCCCGAGCCTGCTCGTCCTACGGCGCGCAGGTAGCTCGGCTGCTAGGCCGGGAGCTGGCCTCGGCCGGCCTCGTCGTGCTCAGCGGCCTTGCACGTGGCGTAGACGGCGAAGCGCATCGAGGGGCTCTCGAGGCCGGCGGGTTGACGATCGCGATCCTCGGCTGCGGCATCGACCGCGACTATCCGGCCACCCATGCCCAACTCGCGCAGCGAATCTGCGAGCGGGGACTTGTCGCCTCGGAGTACGCGCCCGGAGTCGAGCCGGCGCCGTGGCGGTTTCCCGCCCGGAACCGGATCGTCGCGGGTTTGGCCGCGGCCACGGTGATCGTCGAGGCGCGCGAGCGAAGCGGGGCTCTCATCACGGCCGACTTCGCGCTCGAGACCGGTCGGGAGGTCTTCGCGGTCCCCGGTGAGATCACCTCGTCCCTGTCCGCTGGGACCAACGCGCTGCTCCGCCTCGGCGCAACGCCGTTGACGAGCTCGGGCGACGTGCTGGAAGCGCTCGGCATTACCCCTGCGGAGGCAGAGGCGAGCCCGCTGGAGCTGAGCGAGGCAGCGATCGCCGTCCTCGCGGTGCTTGCGACCGAACCAGCAGGGGCGGACGAGCTGACCCGCACCACGGGCATGGGCGCTCCGGGTGTCGCACGGGCGCTCGCCGAGCTCGAGCTGGCAGGGGCGGTTGTAGAGGCGGACGGCCTGTACAGGGGGTGAGGCCGCCGGACTAGGATCGTTGACATCGTGACGAGCCCTTAGTGGCTCTCCGAGGACGCCGCGCCTTGCCCCCGAGCTGGAGCTCGTCTAGCCGGCCCGGTTGCTCGCGGTCTAGCCCTCGCCCGGCGCCGACACCGACTCGTCGGACTGGAAGAGCGAGAAGGCGTTCCCCTCGGTGTCACGGCAGCGGGCGAACCAGCCGATCGCCGGAATGGGCTGCTTGTCCTCCGCGGAGCCGCCGAGCTCGCGTGCGCGGGCGATCGAGGCGTCGATGTCCGAGGTGGCGAAATAGACGATCGGGCCTGATCCTGCTCCATCGTCTGCCGGGTAGATCGCTCCTCCCGGCTCGATGCCATCGAGCATGTGGTACTCGACCGGCCCGCTCCACTCGCGGAACTTCCAGCCGAAGAGCGACTTCCAGAACTCCTTCGCGCGGCCGGCATCCGCGGCCGGCAGCTCGAAATGCACCAACTGACCTTCCATCTCGCCTCCTTCGCTAGGAGCGGTCACCCTACCTCGGAGCCCTTGGCGCTAGATCTCCACGAGCGGAGGGTCGACCTCGCTCACAGCCTCGAACGCCGCAAGGGCGATCGCCAAGTCCTGGATCGCGAGCCCGGTCGAGTCGAAGGTCGTGATCTCATCGGGTGTGCGACGTCCAGCAGACTCGCCGGTGAGAACCGCGCCGAGCTCGGTCACCTGCTCTCTGGCCAGCGCGGCCGTCTCGATTGCGTGCACGAGCTCTCCGTTATGGCTCGCCTGTTCCCAGTCGTCGCAGAACATGTGCGTCCGCACGAGCTCCAGCGGGTCGATCTCGGCCTTGCCGGGGCCGTCGGCGCCCATCAAGCTCACGTGCTGCCCGGGGCGAAGCGAGCCCGCGGGAAAGAGCGGCTCGTGCCCCGGGGTCATCGTCACCACGAGGTCGGCGCGAAGAGCCTCTTCCGCGGACTCTGCAGCCCGGGCGCCGAGCTCGTCTGCAGCTGCCTGCGCGCGCGAAGCGTCGACGTCCCAGAGCACGACGGCTCGACCTCGCGCGAGGAAGGTGCGCGCAGCCGCGCGGCCGTTCACGCCCGCTCCCACCACCGAGGCCGTCTCTGCGTCTTCGCGACCGAGCGTCTCGGCCGCGAGCACCGCCGCGGCGCCTGTTCGGAGAGCGGTTACGGCGGCGGCGTCGAGCACCGCCAGCAGCGACCCGTTCGCCGCATCGGAGAGCAAGACGACGCCGCTCACCGTGGGCAGTCCCCGACTAGGGTTGCCCGGGAACGAGGTCACCCACTTCAACGCCGCGTACCCGGCTCCGAGCACCGGCATCGCCCGGAAGTCGCCGGCCGGGTAGGCCGGCACATACACCTTCGGCGGCATCGACCACTCACCCCGCCTGTAGGCGACGAACGCGTCGCGCACCGCCTCGAGCGCCTTCTCCGGCGAGACGGCGGCCTCGACGTGCCGAGCTGCGAAGAACGGGACCACGGGCCCTAGCTAGAGGCCCTTGACGTCGCCGATCAACTTCGCGATCGACTCCTTGGCATCACCGAAGAGCATGACCGTCTTCGGGTTGAAGAAGAGCGGGTTCTCGATCCCCGCGAACCCGGGGTTCATGCTGCGCTTGAGCACCACGACGGTCTCGGCCTCGTCGACGTTGAGAATCGGCATTCCGTAAATCGGGCTGCCCTGGTTGTTTCGCGCGTCGGGGTTGACCACGTCGTTCGCGCCCACGACGAGGGCGACATCCGTTCGGCCGAACTCCGGATTCGCCTCGTCCATCTCCTTGAGCTGCGGGTAGGGGACATTTGCCTCGGCGAGCAGCACGTTCATGTGCCCCGGCATGCGCCCCGCGACCGGGTGGATCGCGTAGCTGACCTCGACGCCCTTCTCCTCCAGCAGGTCGGCGAGCTGGCGGACGTCGTGCTGCGCCTGGGCGACGGCGAGGCCGTAGCCGGGAACGAAGACGACCTTGTGCGCATAGGCGAGCATCACCGCGACGTCTTCCGCGCTCGCGGAGCGCACGGTGCCGCCGTCGGTCCCGGCGGCGGCCGGGGCACCAGCCGAGACCTGCCCGAACGCGCCGAAGAGGACGTTCGAGATCGAGCGGTTCATCGCCCGGCTCATCATCAGCGTCAGCAAGGTGCCGGAAGCACCGACCAGCATCCCGGCGACGATCAGGACGTTGTTCTCGAGCTCGAAGCCGGTTGCGGCCGCGGCCAGGCCGGTGAAGGCGTTCAGGAGCGAGATCACGACCGGCATGTCGGCGCCGCCGATCGGGAGGACGAAGAGCACGCCGAAGAGGGCGGCGCTCGCGAGCAGGGCCCACATCAGCCACTGCTCCTCCGCACCCGCAGCGATGGCAACTCCCGCTGCGAGGGCAGCTCCGAAGACGAGAGCATTGACCAGCTGCTGGCCTGGGTAGGTGATCGGGCGGCCCTGAATCAGCTCCTGGAGCTTCGCGAAGGCGACCATCGAGCCGGCGAACGAGATAGCGCCGATCAGCGCCGAGAGCATGATCGCGATGCTGATGTCGACCTTCAGGTTGCCGGGGTCGGGCGCCCGCTTGTGGAACTCCGCCCACGAAATGAGCGCTGCCGCGCCGCCGCCGACGCCGTTGAACAGCGCCACCATCTGCGGCATCGCGGTCATCTTCACGCGCCTGGCGGCGAACGCGCCGAAGCCGCCGCCGATGACCATCCCGAGGACGATCTCCCAGTAGCTGACGATCTCGCTCTGCGCGAAGGTGACGCCGATCGCGAGCAACATCCCGGCCGCCCCGATCCAGTTGCCGAGGCGGGCCTTGTCGGGTTGCGAGAGGAAGCGAAGCGCGAGGATGAAGGTCACGATCGTGACCAGATAGAGGAGGTCGGTGGTGGTGCGGCTCACTGCTGCGGGCCGGACGCCTGGTCGTCGTCCTTGGCCGCACGCTCGGGCCGGCGCCGCTTGAACATCTCCAGCATCCGGTCGGTGACGACGAAGCCGCCGACGACGTTCGCCGAGGCCAGGATCACCGCGATGAACCCGAGGATCCACGTGAGGGTGTCCTTGTCGCCTTGACCCATGACGAGCATCGCGCCCACGATCACGATGCCGTGGATCGCATTCGTTCCTGACATCAGCGGGGTGTGCAGGAGCGTCGGGACTTTCGAGATCACCTCGAAGCCGAGGAAGATCGCGAGGACGAGGATCGTGAGCTCGAAAACGAGCAGCAGCCCGTGACTCATCGAGTCGAGCCCTTGGCGCCCGTGGCCGATCCGGCCATGCCGGAGAAAGCGCGTAGCCCCCCACCCTGGGTGGGGTGAACCGACCCGCCGCCCTCGCGGTTGACGCTACCCGAGCCTCGCTCACGCGTCTCTGCCGTGCTCGTGTCGATTGTGTGTCGTTCTCTCACGCAGGCACCTCCTGCTTGCGGGTGACGCAGGCTCCGGCCGTGATCTCGTCGTCGAAGTCGAGCGCGAGCTCGCCCTCGGGCGCGAGATGTTGCAGAAGCGCGACAACGTTGCGTGCGTAGAGCTGGCTCGCGTGGTAGGGCATCGAGCTGGGCAGGTTGGTCAGGCCCACGAGCGTCACGCCTTCGCGGACGACCTCCTCGCCCGGCTCGGTCAGCTCGCAGTTGCCGCCCGCTTCGGCCGCAAGATCCACGATCACCGATCCTGGCCGCATCGCTGCGACGGCGCTCGCGGGAATCAGCCGCGGCGCGTCGCGGCCGGGGATCAGGGCGGTCGTGATGACGACGTCGAACTCGGGCAGGCGGGCCTCGAGCTCCTCCTGCTGTCGCCGCTGTTCCTCCTCGGAGAGCTCCTGCGCGTAGCCACCGGCGGTCTCCTCGCCGACGACACCCAGGTCGAGCCAGTTGGCACCGAGGCTTTCGATCTGCTCACGAACGACGGGGCGAACGTCGAAGCCGGTGACGACGGCGCCGAGGCGACGCGCGGTGGCGACCGCCTGCAGGCCGGCCACGCCCGCACCGAGCACGAGCACCTTCGCCGGAGCGACCGTTCCGGCTGCCGTCATCAGCATCGGGAAGAACTTCGGCAGCCGTTCGGCCGCGAGGAGCGTCGCCTTGTAGCCCGACACCGTCGCCTGCGACGAAAGGGCGTCCATCGGCTGCGCGCGTGTGATCCGGGGAATCGACTCCATCGCGAAGGCGGTGACTCCTCGGCCGGCGATGCGGGCGATTCCTTCCGGATCCGTCAGCGGCTGCAGGAAGCCGATCAGCACCTGACCCTCGTGCAGCTGTCCTGTCTCGTCCTCGGTCGGCTTCTGCACCTTGACCACGGCGTCGCTCTCGCCGTACACGTCGTCGACGATCCGGGCTCCTGCCTCCTCGTAGGGTGCGTCAGGAAATGAGGCGGCAGCGCCTGCGTCGCGCTCGACGAGAATCTCGAAGCCGCCCGGGACGAGCCGCGCGACCAGCTCGGGGACCAGCGCCACGCGTCGCTCGCCGGCGGCACGTTCTCTCGGCACCCCGACCCTCATGCGGCGCCAATGCTAGTGCGTGACGCTCTCGGCACGCTCTCGGCACCCACGCGTGCGCCTTTCGTCGATACGCTCGCCTTGGGGAGGAGGCCGGGCGAACCGAACTAAGGGGAGCGGTAGAGTTCGTCGCCGTGGCCGGACCGCTGGCGGAGATCTCTGACAGCTTCTTCAGGCCGGCGGTGAACGATCTCGTCCCCTACGAGCCGGGGAAGCCGGTCGAGGAAGTCCAGCGCGAGCTCGGGCTCGACCGGGTGGTCAAGCTTGCCTCGAACGAGGGGCCCTTCGGGCCTTTTCCCGAGGCGCGCGAGGCCATCGAGCGCATCGTCCCAGAGCTGAACCGCTATCCGGACGGCGGTGCGTACCGGATCAGGGCCGCACTCGCCGAGCGGCTCGACCTGCCCTTCGAGGCGGTCGCTCCCGGCGCCGGCTCGGACGGGCTCGTCGACTGTCTCAGCCAGGCGATCCTCGAGCCTGGCGACGAGATCGTCTGCGGCTGGCCCTCGTTCCCGAGCTACGTGATCGACGCGCGCAAGTTCGGGGCCGTGCCGATCACGGTTCTGCTGCGCGACGGGCGCTACGACCTCGAGGCGATGATCGAGGCCGTCTCCCCGCGGACGAAGATCGTCTACGTCTGCCTGCCCAACAATCCGACGGGGACCTCGAACAGCCGCGCCGAGCTCGATGCCTACTTCGACCGGGTGCCGGAGCATGTGCTGACCGTGCTCGACCAGGCCTACCTCGAGTACATCGACGACCCGGAGTACCCCGACGGGATCGAGGAGTACCTCAAGCGGGGCCGGCGCGTGGTCGTGCTCCGAACCTTCTCCAAGATCTACGGCCTCGCCGGCCTGCGCGTGGGCTACGGGCTCGCGCCGGCGCCGATCGTGACCGCGATCGGGAAGGTGCGGCGCGCGTTCGACATCACGACCCCGGCCCAGGAGGCCGCGCTGGCGAGCCTCGACTCGGCGCAGGAGCTCGCGCGGCGCCGTCGAGCCAACGTCGAGGGACGCACCCAGTTGGAAGCGATCCTGCGCGAGCACGGGCTCGAGCCGGTCGCTCCGGCCGTGGCGAACTTCGTCTTCGTGGAGGTGGGTGACGACTCGCGGCCGTTCTTCGAGCAACTCCTGCGCGAGGGCGTGATCGTCCGGCCGACGCACGGTTTCGGCGCCCCCGGCGCCGTCCGCGTCACCGTCGGCACATCCGACGAGCACGAGCTGCTCGCAGCTGCGCTCGAACGCGTGCTTCCGCGCGCGCCTGCATAGACACGGCCAAAAAACCCCTCGTTTGAGTGCCGGTAGCGGTGTTACCGTTCGAGAGCCGATGGGCCGCCCCCTCTCAGCCGGCACCCAGTTCGGACTTCTCGGTCGCGAGCCGAGTTTCCGGCGCCTCTTCTTGGCGACCCTGGGCTCGGGCGCGGGCACGTGGCTCGCCCTCGTGGCGCTCGAGGTGGACGTGTGGACGAGGACGGAATCGTCCGCCTGGGTCGCCGCGCTCCTGATCGCCGATCTTCTGCCGACCTTCGTCATCGGGATTCTGGTCGGGCCGCTGATCGACCGGCTCTCGCGTCGCCGCCTGATGATCGGTTCCGACCTCGTTCGCTTCGGAGTCTTCGCCGCGCTGCCGTTCACCACCAGCGCGCTCCAGATCACCGCGCTCGCGGCGGTCGCCGGCATCGCCACAGGGTTCTTCCGTCCGGCGGTCTACGCCGGGCTGCCGAACGTCGTCCAGGACGCCGACCTGCCGAGTGCGAACTCGCTGCTGCAGACCGTGGACAACCTGACCTGGGCTCTCGGCTCTCTCGTCGGCGGCCTGCTGGTCGCGGGCTCCGGTGTCGACGCGGCCTACTGGATCAACGCGTGCACGTTCCTGATCTCCGCGGTCTTCCTCTGGGGAATTCCCCAGCGGCTGCTGCAGGCCACTCCGGCAGCGAGCCGCGGCCACTGGCTCGACTTGAAGGACGGCTTCAGCCTCACCGTCCACTCACGCGCGCTCCTGACCGTGCTCATCGCCTGGAACGTGGCCATGTTTTCGAACGCCGCAGTGAACGTCGCGGAGCCCCGGCTTGCCTTCCGCGCCTTCGATGCCGGGACGTTCGGGCTGGGCCTGATGATGGGCTGCTCGGGCATCGGCCTCGCGATCGGCGCCTATCTCGCGAGCTCCTGGATCGAGCGGCGCGGACTGCCGAACGTCTACGGCGCCTCGCTCGGGTTGATGGCTGTCGGGATCGGCCTGGCCGCGATGGCCCCGAACGTCTGGGTGGCCGCCGCCTGCGTGGTCATCTCCGGAGCGGGCAACGGCGCCGCCGTCGTCTGCAACGCGCTGCTCGTGCAGCGCGGTGCGCCGGATGCGCTGCGCGGACGGGCGTTCGCGGTCCTGATGAGCTCCAACGTGGCCATGCTCACCCTCGGGATGATCGTCGCCGGCCACTTCACCGACATCGTCGGGCCGCGCTGGATCTGGGCCGCGGCGGCGCTCGCGGCGGCGCTCGCAGGTGTCGTCGGGTTCGCCCTCTCGCGCACGGTGTCGAGTCGGCCAGGCGTGGCTCAGCCCGAGCCGCAGCCGATCCACGCGACCGCGGCAGAGCCCACGCAGCGCGCGGTCTGAGCGGAAGCCGCTTTAGCATCACGTCCGTGGCGGCACGGCGTGACTTCACCCGCGAGTCGCTGGCCGACGGCGTTCGCGCCGGCGACCGGCGGGCGCTCGCGCGGGCGATCACGCTGGTCGAGAACTCCGATCCGCTCGCCTACGAGGTCGTCCGCGACCTCTATCCGGCGACGGGCCGCGCCTACGCAGTCGGGGTCACGGGCCCGCCGGGAGTCGGCAAGTCGAGCCTGATCAGCGCCCTCGTCCGGCATGTGCGCGAACAGGAACGCTCGGTCGGCGTGATCTCGGTCGATCCCTCGAGCCCGTTCACGCAGGGGGCCCTCCTCGGCGACCGCATCCGGCTCGCCGACCACTTCCTCGACCCCGAGGTCTTCATCCGCTCGATGGGGACCCGCGGCCACCTGGGCGGGCTGGCCGAGGCCACGCTGCAGGCGTTGCTCGTTCTCGATGCGGCCGGCAAGGAGCTCGTCTTCCTGGAGACGGTCGGCACCGGCCAGGGCGAGGTCGAGGTGATCGGGATCGCCGACACCGTGGTGCTCGTGTTGATGCCCGGGTCGGGGGACTCGATCCAGGCGCTGAAAGCAGGGATCATGGAGATACCCGACGTGATCGCGATCAACAAGATGGACCATCCCGGCCGCGAAGACGATGCTGAACGAGGTGCGCTCCGTGCTCTCGCTGGACAAGGAGCGCGCGTGGAGGCCGCCGATCGTCCTCACCGAGGCCGTCCGCGGAGAGCACGTGCCGGAGCTCTGGGAGCAGGTCGAGGCGCACCGCGCGTTCCTCGAGTCCGACGGCCTGCTCGAGGAGCAGCGGCGCAAGAACCTCGCCGGCGAGGTCTTCGCGGTCGCCTCGGCGCGGGCGAAGGCTCACCTGGAGCACGCGGTCGCGGACGATCCCGAGCTGCGGCGCCTCCTCGACGAGGTGCAGAGCCGCAAGCTCGACCCGCTGACTGCGGTTCGCGAGATCATGGAGAAGGTGTTCAAGGTTGGCGACTAAGACCGGCCCCAGCTTGAGCGACATCAAAGAGGCGCGATCCCGGCTCCAGGGAGTCGCGCGGGAGACCCCGGTCTACGGCTCGGAGACGCTCTCGCGCCAGGTCGGGCGCCCGGTGTCGCTGAAGGCCGAGAACCTCCAGCGAACGGGCTCGTTCAAGGTCCGCGGCGCCGTGAACAAGCTCGCGACGCTGAGCGAGGGCGAGCGGCGCGCCGGGGTCGTCGCCGCCAGTGCCGGCAACCACGGCCAGGCGGTGGCATGGGCGGCGCGGGAGGCCGGCGTGAAGGCGACGGTGTTCATGCCCCAGGACGCGCCGATGGCGAAGGTGGAGCCGACGAAGAACTACGGGGCGAAAGCGGAGCTCACGGGTGGGAGCTTCGAGGAGGCGCTCCATGCGGCCTTCGCCCATGCCGAGGCGACGGGCGCCACGCTCGTCCATCCCTACGAGGACGAGAAGGTGATCGCCGGGCAGGGCACGATCGGACTGGAGCTCGTCGAGCAGGTCCCGGACCTCGCGACGGTGGTGATCCCCGTCGGCGGTGGCGGCCTCGCCTCCGGGATAGCGCTCGCCCTTCGTTCGACCAAGCAGGACATCAGGATCGTCGGGGTCCAGGCGGGGCTGGACGGCTGGACGATCGCCGACGGGATCGCGGTCAAGAGCGTCGGCGAACGGACCGGCCTGATCCTCGACGAGGTTCTCGACGACCTCGTCAGCGTCACCGACGACGAGATCTGCCGCGCGATCGTGTTGCTGCTCGAGCGCTCGAAGCTCGTGGTCGAGGGCGCGGGTGCCGTCGGCGTCGCCGCGCTCCTCGCCGGCAAGGCCGGCGGCGAGGGGCCGGCGGTTGCGATCCTCTCGGGCGGCAACATCGACCCGACCGTGCTGATCTCCGTCATGCGCCACGGGCTCACATCGGCCGGGCGCTATCTCGTCGTCCGCAGCCGCCTACAGGACCGCCCGGGGGAGCTGATCAAGCTGCTGAAGCTCGTCGCGGAGGAGCGCGGGAACGTGGTCTCCGTCGAGCACCACCGCGAGGGCATGGACGTTCCCGTCACCGAGAGCGAGATCGAGCTCACGCTTGCGATGCGGGACGAGCACCACTGCGCCGTGTTGTTGGAAGCCCTGCGCAGCCGTGGCTATACCGTCGAGCGGCTGAGGTAGCCCGTGCTCGTCTGCGCCCAGTGCGGCCGCGAGAATGCGGACGATTCCCGCTTCTGCTCGGCGTGCGGCTCGTCGCTCGTCGCGGAGGCCACCGAGGGCCGTGAGGAGCGGAAGGTCGTGACAATCCTGTTCGCCGACCTCGTCGGCTTCACCTCGCGGGCCGAACAGCTCGACCCCGAGGACGTGCGGGCGACTCTCTCCCCTTACTACGCACGGCTCCGAGAGGAGCTCGAGCGCCACGGCGGTACTGTGGAGAAGTTCATCGGCGATGCGGTGATGGCCGTCTTCGGCGCGCCGGTTGCGCACGAGGACGATCCTGAGCGGGCGGTCCGGGCGGGTCTCGCGATCTGCGATGCGATCGTCGAGGACGCGAGGCTCCAGGTGCGGGTTGCGATCACGACCGGCGAGGCGCTCGTCACGCTCGATGCGGCCCCGGCCGAGGGCGAGGGAATGGTCGCAGGCGACGTCGTCAATACAGCTGCCCGCCTACAGAGCGCGGCTCCGGTGAATGGGGTTCTGGTCGACGAGACGACATTTCGCGCGACGCACCAGCGGATCGACTACGCCGAGGCCGAGCCCGTTCAGGCGAAGGGAAAGGCCGAGCCGATCCCGGTCTGGGAAGCGCGCGAGGCACGGTCGCGCTTCGGCGTCGACGTCGTCCAGGCCGGTGCGGCGTTCGTTGGGCGCCGGCGCGAGCTCGCCTTCCTGACGGACACCCTCGGCCGGGCGCGCGAGGAGAGCTCGCCCCAGCTCGTGACCCTCGTCGGGGTGCCTGGGATCGGCAAAAGCCGTCTCGTCTACGAGCTCTGGCGAATCGTCGACGCGGACGAGCAGCTGATCTTCTGGCGCCAGGGACGCTCGCTCCCGTACGGCGAGGGCGTCGCGTACTGGGCCTTGGGCGAGATGGCGAAGGCGCAGGCAGGCATCCTCGAGAGCGATCCGACGGAAGAGGCCGAGCGCAAGCTCCGCGAGGCCGTCCAGGCGCTCGAAGTGGATGCGCCGGACCGGCTGCTCGAGAACCTGCGTCCGCTGGTCGGCCTCGGAGCAGAGCAGGAGCCGGGCGGGGACCGCTCCGAGCGCTTCGCCGCCTGGCGGCAGTTCTTCGAGGGCCTTGCCGAGGCAGGGCCGACCGTCCTGGTCTTCGAGGATCTGCACTGGGCCGACGACGATCTTCTTGACTTCGTCGACCACCTCGTCGACTGGAGCTCGGGAGTACAGCTGCTCGTCGTGTGCACCGCGCGGCCGGAGTTGCTCGAGCGCCGGCCCGGCTGGGGCGGCGGCAAGCCCAACGCGCTCACGCTCTCGATCTCGCCGCTCTCCGAGGAGGAGACCGCGAGGCTGCTCGCGAGCCTGCTGGAACGCGCGGTGCTACCGGCCGAGGTGCAGGCGTCGCTGCTCGCCCGGGCGGGCGGCAACCCGCTCTACGCGGAGCAGTTCGCCCGGCTGCTGCTCGAGACCGGCGGGCACGACGAGCTGCCGTTGCCGGAGAACGTCCAGGGGATCATCGCGGCGCGGCTCGACGGCCTGCCCGAGGCCGAGAAGCAGCTTCTACAGGACGCGGCCGTCCTCGGGAAGGTCTTCTGGCTCGGCGCGGCGTGCGCAGTCGGAGGGTTGGAGCGGAGCGAAGGCGAGGAGCGGCTGCACTCCCTCGCGCGTAAGGAGTTCGTGCTGCGTGAGCGCCGCTCGTCGGTCGCCGGCGACGAGGAGTACGCGTTCCGGCACCTGCTGGTCCGCGACGTCGCCTACGGGCAGATCCCGCGCGGGGCCAGGGCGGAGCGGCACGAGCGCGCGGCGGCGTGGATCGAGGCCCTCGGACGCCCGGAGGACCAGGCCGAGATGCTTGCCCACCACTACCTCGAGGCGTTGCGGCTGCGACGCACCACCGGTGCCGCGGAGTCGAAGGAGCTGGCCGCGCGTGCGCGGGCCGCCGCGCGGGACGCGGGCGACCGTGCCCTCGCGCTGGGTGCGTATCCCGCGGCTGCGCGCCTGTACGAAGAGGCGCTCGACCTGTCGCCGGTCGAGGACGAGCAGCGGCCCGAGCTCCTGCTCGCCTACGCCAGGAGCCGCGTCGACGACGCCGGCCTCGACGACTCGGTCCTGCTCGAGGCCACCGAGGGCCTGGTCCGCGCGGGGAGGGTCGAGGCCGCGGCGGAGGCCCAGGCGCGCCTCGCAGGCGTCTGGCTGAACCGCGGCGACCCGGACAGGGCATTGGAGTTCCTCGAGCGCGGGCGCGAGCTCGTCGCCGAGCGCGGCCCTTCGCCCGCGAAGGCGTTCGTCCTCCAGGAGCTCGGTCGGGTGCTGATGATGGCCGACGAGTTCGACCGTGCGATCGTGCTCGCCCAGGAGTCCAACAGCCTCGCCGAAGAGCTCGGACTCGCAGCGACACGAGCGCGCAACCTGAACACGATCGGGGTCTCGCGGGTCGTGATGGGCGACGCGAGCGGCATCGGCGACCTCGAGCAGGCGATCGAGATCGCCGCTGCAGCGCACTCCTACGAAGAGGTTGGTGCGGCCGCAAACCTGGCGTGGATGACGGTCCTGCTCGGCGATCTGCGGCGGGCGGGCGAGCTGCACGAGCAGACTCGCAACCTCTCCAGGCGGCTCGGGGTCTTGGGCTTCATCCGCTGGCAGGAGGCGGAGCATGTCTTCCACTGCCACTGGGAGGGTCGCTGGGACGAGGCTTTGGGGGCTAGCGACGAGTACTTCCGTCAGATCGAGCCGACGGCGGCGCCACTACATGGAGGGTGCCTGTCGGTGCATCCTCTCCGCGATCTACCTCGCCCGCGGGCAGATCGACCGCGCGCTCGCCGAGGCGCGGCAGGCGACCGAGCTCTCGCGTCCGATCAAGGATTCGCAGTCGCTCAATCCGGCGCTGGCCTTCCATTCCAGGACGGCGCTGGCCGCGGGGGAGCGTGCCGAGGCGGACGCGATCGCGGACGAGCTCGTAGAGCTCTGGAGCGCGGGCGGGATCCGGCAACCGCACGAGCTTTCGGTGGCGCCGTGGACCTTCCGCGAGCTCGCCCGCTCGGAGCAGGTGCTCGAGGCGATCGACGCCGAAGCAGGGCACATCGGCCCGTGGCACGAGGCGGCCCGGCAAATTGCCTCGGACGACCTCCTCGGCGCCGCGGAGTCGTTCGAGCGCATCGGCTCGGTGCCTGACGAGGCGTACGCGCGGCTGAAGGCGGCCGAGGCGCTCGTCGCCGTCGGCAACCGTGCCGAGGCCGACCGGCAGCTGAGGCTCGCGCTGTCCGTGTTCGCACGGCTCGGCGCGAGCGCATGGACCGCCGAGGCCGAATCGCTGCTGGCCGAGTCAGCCTGAGCCGCAGCGCCTGAAGGCCGTGACGGTGTTGCCGCGCGCCTGCCAGTCGTCCATGCCGCCGTCCAGCAGTGGACGCACGAGCACACCCTCGGCCGCGAGGGCACTGGCGGCGACGCCGGCGCGGGCGCCGCTCGAGCAGACCGTCACGATCGGGCGGCCGTTCACGAGCTCGTCGCGGTAGGCACGCACGAGCCGGTACGGGATGTGGCGGCTGCCCGGGATGTAGCCCTCGTCGCGCTCGTCCTTCTCGCGCACGTCGACGACCTCGACCGCGTCCTCGGCCAGCAGCGCCTCGAGCTCGGTGAGCTCGATCGGGTCGAGCCGCTCCGGGGTCTCCAGCTCGAGCAGGTACCCGCTCAGATCGAGAAGCCCCACCGCCCGGAGTCCTTTGGCCGCGAGCTCGGCCTGCTCTGGCGACGAGGCGTGCAGCGTGATGGGCGCCTCCACATCGAGCAGGAAGCCCGCTTTTGTCCCGAACGACGGCCCGTCGGCGGGGACGTTCAGCGCGCCCGGCGCATGCCCGTCCACATAGGCGTGGGCAGACCGGACGTCCAGCAGCTGGCCGCGCACCTCGTCGAGCCGCTCGAGCGTCGCCGGGGCTCCGAGGAACGGGCCTCGATTCAGGGCGACCACGCGCTCGACGGTCGGCGGCCGGGGCGCCGAAATCGAGGCCGAGGCGGCGACGAACTCCTGGAGGTCGGTTCGGGCGAGCGCGTGGTTCGTGCGCCGCTCCGCTCCGATGGTCGAGGAGTGGGCGGAGCTGATGCCCGTCGCGCAGAGCGAGCCGCCGACGTGGCCGGGATCGACCTCCGTCTCGTCGGGGAGCTCGGTCAGGCGTTGCAGCGACGAATAGAGATCCTCCGCGCCTTCACGCGCCTCGACTGCGAGGTCGGGACGGGCGGCGTCGCCGATCAGGAGCGAGTCACCGGTCAGGAGATGGCCTCCCACGAGGTAGCAGCAATGCTCGGGCCGGTGGCCGGGCGTGTGCATGATCCGGATCGCCAGCGAGCCGACTCGGAGCTCGTCCCCGTCCTCGACGGGATCGAACGGGAACTCCGGCTCGGCGAGCGGGTGGATGCTCACGGGCGTCTCGTGCTCCAGCGCGAGCCGGCCGTGACCGGAGAGATGGTCGGCGTGCGTGTGGGTCTCGAGCACGCGCACGATCCGCACGCCCGCCTGCTCGGCCTCCTCGAGGTAGGGCTCGACCGCATAGGCGGGATCCACGACCACCGCCTCTCCCGCCGCCTCGTCGCCGATCAGGTAGGACGCGCAGCCGAGGTCGTCGTCCACAAACTGCCTGAACAGCACGTCCCGGCGACGTTACCAACGTCCGCCGCTAGCTTTCTTGAAGTGAGCCGCCCGCCGTGGCGGGTCGGTGGAGCATGGAGTCGGCGACCGGCCGCGCGCTCTGAAAAGAGTCGTGACGATCGAGGCAGCCCAGTACCGTCCACCGGACTAACTGTGTTAGATGCAGCAATGACGCAGCCGGGCTCAGAGCACACCGACGCCGCAGACGAAGCGCCTCCAGTTCCGACGTCCCCGTCCGATCTCGATCAGGAGCGGCGTACGTCGATGGCTGCGGAGCGCACCTGGCTGGCGTGGTGGCGCACTGCGCTGGGCGCCACCGCCGGGGCGCTCGCTGTGGGCCGGTTCGCCCCGCAACTGCTCGACGTCGCCCCATGGCCTTACATTCTGCTCGGCTGCGGCTACGCGTCTCTCGCGGTCGGGCTCTCGATCGTCGGCGCACAACGCCAGCGCGAGTTGGAGCATGCGCTGCGAACGGGTGGCCACGTACCGCTGCGGTTCCGGACCGTCGCACTGTTCACTGTCGGCGGAGTGGCTCTTGCTGTCATGACCGTCGTGCTCGTGATCGCGCAGACCTGACACTGTCTCAGCGGCGGCGAGGATGCGGCAGGGCCTCGACCTGCTGAGCCGTCGTAGCTCGGCAGCGCGGTTCCGAACCGGCGTCAGGGGTGAGACGATCCACTTCCGCCACAAGACAATGCTCGTCGTTGCTGTTCGTGGTGAGGCTGCCGATCAGACGCGCGTAGCTCGATCGCGTTGGAGCTGTGCCGGTCACCTTGTGCGGTGTTACCGCTGAGAGTCCCTGCGGACAGCATCCGCCTAGACTCACCCTATGGCGACGTGCCCGGCGTGCGGTCGGGAGAATCCGAACGAGTTCAGGCACTGCGGGATGTGCGGCGCGTTGCTCGTCCCGGAGGCCCCGGAGCCGCGCGAGGAGCGAAAGGTCGTCACGGTCGTGTTCGTCGACCTCGTCGGCTTCACCGCGCGGGCCGAACAGCTCGACCCGGAGGACGTGCGCGCTCTGCTGGCGCCTTACCATGCGCGCCTCCGCGCGGAGCTCGAGCGCCACGGCGGCACGGTCGAGAAGTTCATCGGCGACGCGGTGATGGCGCTCTTCGGCGCCCCCGTCGTCCACGAAGACGACCCCGAGCGAGCGGTCCGCGCCGCGATCGCCATCCGCGACTGGGTGCGAGACGAGGAAGACCTCGAGCTGCGGATCGCGGTGAACACCGGCGAGGCCCTGATCCGGATCGGCGCGGCAGAGGGCGAGGGTATGGCCTCGGGTGATGTGGTCAACACCGCCGCGAGGCTGCAGTCCGCTGCGCCCGTGAACGGCATCCTGGTCGGCGAGACGACGCATCGGGCGACGAGCCATGCGATCGAGTACCGCGAGGAGGACCCAGTCGAGGCCAAGGGAAAGGCCGAGCCGATTCCCGTCTGGGAGGCAATCCAGCCACGCGCCCGGTTCGGGATCGACCTGCTCCGCGAAGTGAAGACGCAGCTGATCGGCCGCCAGCGCGACCTGCGCGCTCTCCAGGATGCGCTCGACCGGGCCAGGCAGCAGCGCGCCGTCCAGCTCGTGACCCTCGTGGGCGAGCCGGGCATCGGCAAGAGCCGGCTTGTCTTCGAGCTGATGCAGGTCGTCGAGGCCGACCCCGAGCTGATCCGTTGGCGGCAGGGCCGCTCGCTGCCGTACGGCGAGGGCTCGAGCCTCTGGGCCCTCGCCGAGATGGCCAAGGCCGAAGCGGCGATCCTCGAAACCGATTCGCCCGACGAGGTCGCGGCAAAGGTGCACGGCGCGGTCGGGGCGGTCATAGCCGAGGAGGCAGAGGCCAACTGGGTCGAGGGCCATCTGCGTGCGCTGGCCGGGATCGGCGACGAGGTCGAGCCCGGCGTGGAGCGGTGGAAGGAGTCGTTCGCGGCCTGGCGCCGGTTCTTCGAGGCTCTGGCGAGCGAACGGCCGCTGGTGCTCGTCTTCGAGGATCTGCATTTCGCGGACGAGAGCCTGCTCGACTTCGTCGATCACCTGGTCGACTGGGCGCGCGGGGTGCCCATCCTCGTCCTTGCGACCGCGCGCCCCGAGCTCCTCGAGCGGCGGCCGGGCTGGGGCGGCGGAAAGCCCAACGTGACGACCCTGGCGGTGGCGCCGCTCACGGACGAGGAGACGCAGCTACTGATCGCCGCCCTGCTTGGCCGGCCGGTCCTCGCGGCCGACACGCAATCCGCGCTGCTCGCGCGCGCGGGCGGGAACCCCCTCTACGCAGAGCAGTACGTGCGCATGCTGGCCGAGCACGCCTCGGCCGAGCAGCTCCCGCTACCGGAGACCGTGCAGGGGATCATCGCGGCCCGGCTCGACCTCCTCTCGGCCCAGGAGAAGCGCCTGGTACAGGATGCAGCGGTCGTAGGCAAGGTGTTCTGGGGCGGCGCCGCTGCGGCGATCGAGGGCGCTGAGCGCGACCGAACCGAAGAGCTTCTTCACGCGCTGGAGCGCAAGGAGTTCGTTCAGCGCGCGCAAGGCTCGTCGGTCGCAGGTGAGACGGAATACGCGTTCAGGCATTTGCTTGTGAGGGATGTCGCCTACGGCCAGATCCCGCGGGCCGCGCGGGCCGCGAAGCACGAAGCGGCCGCCGCCTGGATCGAATCTCTGCCGCGTTCGGACGACCAGGCCGAGACTCTGGCCTACCACTACACGCAGGCCCTCGAGCTCGCCCGAGCAACAGGGAATGACGTCGACGAGCTGGTGCCCCGGGCGCGTGTTGCTCTCGAGGCCGCAGGCGACCGCGCCTACTCGCTCGGCTCGACCTCGGCCGCGCGCGAGTTCTACGTGAGCGCCCGCGCACTGTGGCCCGAGGACAGCCCCGGATGGGGGCGACTCGTTGTGCGCTACCGCCGCACGACGCTCTTCTACCGGTTCGAGCACGAGGAGCTCCTCCGGGCGCGAGACGCGCTGATCACCGATGGCGACCTCGAGGGTGCCGCCGAGGCGGAGCTGTATCTCGGGTGGGACGCCTGGAACGAGGGTCGCGGCAAGGACGCGTCGCTACACCATGAGAAGGTCGTCGATCTCGCCGACCGGCTCCCGGCCAGCCACACCAAGGCGTATCTGCTCGGGAGTGTTGCGATCCAGCTGATGCTTGCGAATCAGTTCGAGGCGAGCATCGCAACGGCGGGAGCGAGCCTTGAGATCGCCGAGCAGCTTGACCTGGCCGATATCCGGGCCCACGCCCTGAACACCATCGGCACCGTCCGCGCGGAGAATCGGGATCGAGGCGGGATCGAGCAGCTCGAGCAGAGCCTCGCGGTCTCGCTGGAGCAGAACCAGGCCGAGAACATCACCCGGGGGTACAAGAACCTTGCGTCGATGCTGTTCGGCTTCGGCGAGCTCGAGCGGCTTGGGGAGCTCTATTCAGCAGGCATCGCCGCGGCGGAGCGTTTCGGCGACACGTACGACCGGGGCTGGTTCACGGTGGAGGAGGCGTGGGTGGCGTATCACGAGGGCCACTGGGACGAGGCGTCTTCTGCGGTCGACGAGTTCCTCGCCGAGGTCGAGGCCGGTTCCCCCCACTACCTGGAGTCGTCGGCGCGTACGCTGCGAGGCCAGGTTCGGGTCGCTCGCGGAGACTTGGCGGAAGCGATCGCGGACACGAGCAGAGCCGTCGACTTCGGTCGGACGTCGGGGGACGCGCAGTCGCTCCTGCCGGCGCTGGCCGCGCACGCGAGGGTGCTGGGAATCGCGGGCAAGCTCGGAGATGCCGAACAGATCTTGGTCGAGCTCCTCGAGACCGACCTCCGGGGCCTGAACTGGTGGCTTGGGGATGTGGCCCCAGTCGTGAGGTCACTCGGACGGGATGCCGAGTTCCTGGCCAGGTTCGGGCAGAACGAGCGGCTGACCCGCTGGGAGGAGGCGGCGAGCGCGATTCTTGTCGGTGACTTCGGGCGCGCAATCCAGCTGTACGCCGCGATGGGCGCCAGGCCCCAGGAAGCCGATGCTCGGCTGCTCGCGGCCCGAGAGGCACCAGGGGCGGACGCGGGCGCCCGCGAGCACGCCCAGCGAGCACTCGACTTCTACCGGAGCGTTGGAGCCGAGCGGCTGGCACGGGAAGCCGAACGGCTGCTAGGGATCCCGAAGACCGAGACGAGCACCGGCTAGCAGATCCCGGAGAAGATCACCCGCTTGCGAGCAAGTGCGGGTGACGCCGCCGGGGTACGCCCTCGTAGGTGCAGGACGTCACCCCGGCGGAGATTCGGATCTAGCCGGGCAGAATGCCAGCGACGTTCTCGAGAGCGTTCCGAACGTTGTCGGAGAGGAGCGTGATGGCGCCGATCACGGCAAGCGTGATCACGGCAAGAACCACGCCGTACTCCGCCATCGTCTGTCCCTCCTCGCGCCTGCGCAGCGAATCCGCGGCGACCTGCACGAAGGTGACGAGCTTCAGCATCTGATTTGACCTCCTTCCGCGAGTCTTTGGGCGCTGCCGCTGTGGCGCCTAATGACTCAGTTCTGCCGTTCATCGTTCGGATCCGCTGCGGAGCCGATCCCTCGTGCGGGTCTATTTCGCCTCGCGCTAGCGTTCTCGAGGTGGGTAGAGCTGCACAGCACGTCCTTCTGAGCGCCGGAGTGGTGCTCGTCATCGGGCTGATCGTCGGCGCCGTCGTGCTGACGCACCTGGACTCCGGGCACGGCTCGCTCGTCCGGCAACCGAACGTGCAACCGGCGCAGAACGTGCTTCCGCCGGTGCCGCGCGGGGCGGTCGTGCTGGCGCGCGAGTCGGGCACGCGCGCCGTCGCGCTCGCGATCGGCACCGGCATCCGCCCGAAGTTGACCGCGACCGTGCTCGGCGAGGACGGGGATCCGGAGTCGGGGTTGCCGCTCTCGTTCCGGGTCGGAAGCGCGGCCCTTCCGGCGCAGGCTTGCGGGCCCGGCTGCTACGCGGCCGCCGCGCCCCGAAGAGTGCGCAGGGTCGAGGTCGTCCTGCCCAAGAACCCGATCGCGTTCGACGTCCCGGCTTCGACCCCATCCGCCGCCCGAATCGTCGCCCGGGCCGCGCGCGTCACCCGCCGCCTCCGCACCCTCGTCTACGTCGAGTCGCTCCGCTCGGGCCCGACGGGTGGCCTGCTCACGACCTGGCGCCTCAAGGCGCCGAGCGAGGCTACGTACGACATCCGCAACGGAGCCTCGGCCGTGATCATCGGCCGCACGCGCTGGGACCGCGATCGTCCCGGTGCGCCGTGGCGGCGCTCCCAGCAGATCCCTGCGCTGACGGTGCCCCAGCCGGCCTGGGGAAGCGCGGTCGCGAACGCCCACCTGCTGGGGACGGGGCGCCTTGGCGGGAAACCGGTCTGGATCGTCTCGTTCGTGAATCCCGACACGCCGGCCTGGTTCACGGTCTGGATCGACCGGAGCACATATCGGCCGCTGCGGCTGAAGATGACCGCGGCGGCGCACTTCATGCGCCACACCTACCTCGAGTTCGACCGGCCGATCCGGATCGTGCCGCCTAGATAGTTCTGCGGATCGCGTCGATCACGACGACCCAGGCAACGGCTGCGGCCGCGAGGGCGACGAGGGCGAGCAGCAGCCGGGTCTGAACGCTCATCCCGAGGCCTTGTCGAGGAGTGTGATGACGAACGGCTTCGCTCCGGGCGGGGTCACCTCGAACTGCAGGGCCCAGTGGCCGACCATCACGAGCGCGGGCGCCGACTTCACGAACACGCCGGGCTTGCGCTCGGGGACGCGGTAGCTCTGCTCGCCCATGTCCATGTCCAGCATGTCGAAGCGGCTGACGACCTGCGCGCCGCGGACCGGTCGTCCGCCGCGCGTGATCGCCACCGAGAACGTGTTCGGGAGAGCGGCTCGGTTGGGCGAGACCCCGACCCGGAGCCGGTACGGGCCCTTGGCGACGACCTCGGAGACCGGGCCCGGGCCGACGCGGGCGGAGATGTTCTTCACGCGCGCGAGCGCGCTCGCCGGCGGCGGCAGGCTCGTCAGGACGACGGCCGCGAACAGCGCCGCGGCGACGAAAAGGATCTCGCCCTGCACGAGCCGCCGGAGCAGCACGGCGGTGCTCGGGCCGAGCGAGGGCTGCGCGCGGGCGGCCTGAAGCCGCGGCTTCGTCCGGGCGAAGTTGACCCCTGCGAGCATGAGGGCGGCGAAGAGGAGCCCGATCTTCACGAGGAGCGCCTGCCCGTAGGAGGTCTCCCACAGGCTGGCGAAGGTCGGCAGCTCGAGGAAGGACGAGCCGATTCCGGTCCCGATCAGCACCACCACCGACCCGAACGCGGCCACGGAGAACCGCGGCACGACGTACGCCAGCGCCGCGACGCGGTTGCCCGCGGCGATCGAGAGCCAGAACACGATCAGGCCGATCAGGCCGCCCAGCCAGATCGCGACGGCGGCCATGTGCACCGTGTCGAGCGGCAGCGCGAGCCCGCGCGGCGACTTCTGGCCTGCGTGGCCGGCGAGCGACGGGGAGGACGATCGCCGCCGCCCCGGTGAGGAGCGCTGCAGGGAGCGCGAGAAGCTCGGCCACGGAGCGCTGACCGCGCTCGGGCCGGTCGACGAAGAGCGCCACGAGGGCGGCGATCCCGAAGAGTGCGACGACGAGCTCGAGGTCGAGGTAATCGCGGCCGAATCCCGACTCGCGTGCGGCAGGCACGATCGCACCAAGGTCGAATGCGCTCCGCAGCGTGAACTGCGCGGTGGCGAGATCGACGTAGACGGGGATCGCGACGAGTGCCACGCCCAGCGCGACTCCGAACGCGACCGACAGTGTCCGCAAGGAAACACCCCGAACGACCCGCACCACCGGCCTTGCGATCACCGTCCGCAGCACGAAGAGCCCGATCGCCACCAGCAGCGACAGGAACACCGTCCAGCGCGAGATGAGCAGCCGCGTGCTCGTCGCCGTCTCGCTCAGCGACGGCACCCGGAACTGCGGCGGCGGCCCCGGATTCGGCCCGACGGCGAACGTGAAGGCCCCTCGGACCGGGTGCCCGTCCGCCGAGATCACGCGCCAGAAGACCAGGTACCAGCCCTCCGGTGCGCGCCGGAGCGGCGTGATCAGCGTCTGGGGCGCGCCCGGGGCGTTTCGAGGCGGCCCCGAGGTGATCTGCCTGCCCTGGGCATCGGTGACGGAGACGATCGCGAAACGGTCGACGACCGGCTCCGTGTAGCTGAGCACCACTTGCGCAGGCGGCGCGTTGACCGTCCTGCTCGCCGAAGGCACCGTGCGCACGAGCCCCGCATGCCCCCAGGCGACCGCGGGCAACGCGAGCGCCGCCGCGGCCGCCAGGGCGAACAGGGCCGACCGTCTCACGCGAGCGGCCGTCCCCTCGTCGCCAGGCCGAGGATTCCGAGCAGCACGCCGATCGCTCCGACGACCAGCGCGACGATGGTGAGCGTCGAGCTGGAGCCGCCGCCGAGGTCGGAGACGCCGTCCACGACCGGCGCCGGCGTGTCCGAGCTCTCGGACCCGGTCCAGTCGACGATCTTGCCGTTCGAGTAGGTCTGCCTGACCTTGAACGTGTACGTCTTGCTCGAGTCAAGGCTGCCGTTGAACCGAAAGACCGAGTCCTCGTCGGTCGGCACGCTGCCCCCCGACCAGGTCACCTTCTGGATCGTCTTCTCCTCGCCGGAGCCCGTCGCCTGCTCGGTCCGCTTCCAGCCGGGCTCGGGCTCGAACGAGTCGATCGAGAAGCCGCTCGGGAGGGTCAGCTCGATCGTCGTGGTCGTCGCGCCTTCCTCCTCGGTCGGAACGGAGAGGGTGAACTGCTGCAGCACTTTCGTCTTCGCGACGGGCGGGCTCACGATTGCATGGGCGAACGCCGCGTCGGCGAGCACCAGCGCGAACCCAGCCGCCGCAGCGGCCACCAATGGCTTTCTCATGTGACTCCTTTCGCTTGGTCGATACCGGACTAGGCCGGCAGCGGCGGAGCGCGAGGGCGCGCGCGCGGGAATCGCGGCGCGGGGGAGAGGAGTCGTCCAAGGGAGTGCCGGGGCAGCCACGGCTCCGCGAGCACGAGCTTCCGTGTCAGTAGCGCGCGCACCGTGGCCCGGGCCCACGCGTGGAGGTGCTGGACGGCCTCGGCCAGCGCCGCGGCCACGAGCGAGAGCGCGCTCAGCACCGGGAGCGCGTTCCGGTGCACCGGCCCGAACAGACACGAGAGGCCGTGGAAGCCGAGCCCGGCGCGCCAGTGCACGTAGGACTCGAACAGTGCGAACGCGAGCGAGCTCGCGATCGAGAGGGCCACGGCCCGGAAGAGGAGACGCTGTAGCCGGGGTCGCGGCAGCTCGCGTTCGGGTCGGAGCCGATGGCGCTCGCGCACGCCGACCACGGCGAGCCAGACGGCCGCCGTGGAGACCGCCGCCGCCAATGCGAGCGAGACGAGCGTGACGACCACCAGCCGCGGGCCGCCTGCCGAGGCCTCGAACCGCGTCGTCAGCGGGCTCGGAGGCGCGAGCGCGTAGGTGAGCCAGCGCGCCGCGAGCACGAGCAACGCGACCGGGCCGAGCCAGAAGAGGCTGCGCGCTCTCATCGCACCCGCAGCGTAAAGGGCGCGGTGATGATGCGGCCTCCGGTCTGGAACTGAAGGAAGAGCCGCCAGTTGCCCGCGATCGGCAGCAGCACGCCGACGCGGACCCGGCCGGGCGCGGTCGGGCGCCCGACGACCTTCGCTCCGCCGAGGATGCTCGTGCAGCCCGGCGTCGACGGGCCGCAGACGTGGGTGTGGAAGTAGTCGAGCGAGCCCGCGCGGAAGAAGATCGCGTGCGCGAGCGCGCCGAACCACGGGGTGAACTGCGCCGGCCGTCCCTGCGGGTCGGTGATCGTGGCCGTCAGGAAGGCGGGCTCGATCGCATGCAGCTGTTTCGGCCCGGCGAGCGTGACCCGGTAGCCGTCCCTCGTCACGACCGACTGGAACGGCGGGAGCGGTCGCGGCCGGTACCTACCCGCGACGCGGAGATCCCGGGTCAGCTGAAAGTTGCGCGCCTTCGCCGGGTAGGCGTCCACCAGTACGTGGTACGGGCCCGGCGTCGGAAGGTCGACCGTCTCTTCGATCCGGCCGCCGGCGCCGATGGGCGGATGCCGGTGGATGATCACGCCGAGGTCGCGGCGGACGACGATCAGGTGCACCCCGGTGTGCGGGCCTGGCCCTCGCTTGTAGGCCGTCAGCGGCGCACCGGACGGCTGTCTGATCGTGAACGCGATGTGAGCCGGTCCGGGCCGGGCGACGCGGAGCGGCTGGAAGCCGGCGAGCGCGAAGGTCCGGGCGGGCGCGATCGTCGGCACGTCTGGCCTCGAAGAGGACGAGCAGCCGGTGACGGCGACCGCGGCGGCGCAGGCGATCAGAGCCAGGCGAAACCGGGCCATCTGCAGGCAGGATCACGATCCGGCGGAGGCCGTGTCAAACCGGAAGCGTCCGTTAACCTGACTCCGCCGTGCCGGTCGCGCACCTGTCCTCCTCCTGGGAAGCTCCGCCGGTCGTCCTGATCGGCGCCGCGGTGGCCCTCGGCCTCTTCGTCCAGGCGTTCGTCCGCCTTCGCCGGAGACGGGCCGAGCACGCGCCCTGGACGCGGGCGCTGCTCTTCGGGGCCGGCCTCGCACTCGTGGTCGTGCCGCTCGTCTCGCCGCTCGATCCGATCGGCGACGAGCAGTTGCTCTCGGCGCACATGCTGCAGCACGTTCTGCTCGGAGATGCGGGCCCGGCGCTCCTCGTGGTCGCCGTGCGCGGCCCGCTCCTGTTCTTCCTCCTGCCGCCGCTGCTGCTCCGTCCGCTCGCCGGCTTCGCCCCGCTGCGGGCTTTCCTCTCGGTGCTGCTGATCCCGCTCGTCAGCCTCGGGATCTGGGCCGTCGCGATGGTGGCGTGGCATGTGCCCTCGGCCTACGACTACGCAGCGGCGCACCCGCTCGTGCACGACCTCGAGCACCTGAGCTTCGTCGTCGCGGGCCTTCTCGCCTGGACGCAGCTCGTCGACCCGGCCCGGCACGGGCGCCTGCGCCGGCCGCAGCGGGTCTTCTTCGCGCTCGCGATGCTCGTTCTGGCGCAGCCGCTCGTCGACGCGCTGCTCTTCAGCACGGGTGCGGCGTACCCGCGCTACGCGCTGGTGGCCGACCGGCCCTTCGGCCTGTCGGCGCTGACCGACCAGCGGCTCGCGGGCGTGGTGATGATGGTCGAGCAGCTGCTCGCGCTCGGGATCTGCATCGGGTGCCTGCTGTGGCCGTACCTGAAGGAGCGACGCGGCAGCCTCCGCGGGCCGGCGCTCCAGCACGGATCGCGGTGAGCGCCCCGTCCGCGTCTTCCTTCAGCTTCGAGCCGCTCTTCCTCGTGCTCTCGGCGGCCGCGGTCTACGGATACGTCCGGCTGGCGAAGACCGTCGAGCGGCCGAGCGCCTGGCGCGCGACGCTCTTCGGCCTCGGCATCGCGCTGATCGCGATCTCGCTCAACTCGCCGCTGGAGACGATCGCGATCCACTACCTGCTCGTCATCCACCTGCTGCAGAACGTGATGGTCGCCGACTGGGCGCCGCCGTTGCTCGTGCTCGGGCTCACGCCCGCGATGCGGGCCGCGGTGTCGGCGCGGGGCGGACGCGCTCTCGCCTTCGCGACGCGTCCCCGAGTCGCGCTCCCTTTCTGGCTCGCCGTCTGGTACGGCGTCCACCTTCCGGGCTTCTACGACTTCGCGCTCCGGCACCCGTGGCTCCTGAACGTCGAGCACGGGCTGCTGATCCTCGCCGGGCTCGTCTTCTGGTGGCCCGTCTTCGCGACGGAGCCGCAGCGGCTCTCGACCGCCGTCCGCCTCGTCTACCTCGGGGCCGCCTACGCCGGCTCGGCCTTCCTCTCGCTCGCGCTGATCTTCTCCTCGAGCGCCTTCTACGGCTTCTACGAAGAGGCGCCGCGCCTGTGGGGCCTCTCGGCGGAGAAGGATCAGAACCTGGGCGGGATCCTGATGAACGCGGAGCAGATGCTCGTCTTCTTCGTGGCGCTCTCCTACTTCCTGCTGCGGCTGCTCTCCGAGGAGGAGGAGTCTCAACGCGCCCTCGAGCGGCCATGAGGCGAGCGCTGCTCATCGCGGCAGTCGCCGCTCTCCTCGCCGTCCCGGCGGCGCAGGCGAACGGCGACCCTGCGAGCGACGTCCTCATCACCCAGCAGGTCTTCATCCCCTTCGAGGCGCCGATCTCGACCTCGGCGAAGGACGAGCTGATCAAGACCGTCGCCGCCGCCAACGAGCGCGGCTACAAGATCCGCGTGGCCGTGATCGCGTTCACCGGCGATCTCGGCACCGCCGTCAGCCTCTGGCGCCACCCGCAGAGCTACTCGAAGTTCCTCGGCAGCGAGCTCGCCTTCGTCTACTCGAACCGGCTCCTGATCTCGATGCCGTCCGGATTCGGGTTCTACCGCGGCCGCAAGCCGGTGGCCAAGGAGCAGGCCGTCGTGGTGAAGATCCCGCCGGGCAAGACCCCGACGGAGCTGACCGAGTCGACCACGAAGGCCGTGCGTGCGCTCGCCGCCGCCGACGGGGTCGTCCTGCCGAAGGTCTCGAGCGGAGGAGGCCACGATTGGCGCGACCGGCTGATCATCGCGGGGGTTGCCCTGCTCGGCCTGCTCGTGATCTTCGTCCCTGCGCGGTGGCTCAGGAGAGACCGAGGTGGCGGGCGATCACCATCCGCTGGACCTCGTTCGTCCCCTCGCCGATCTCGAGGATCTTCTGATCCCGGTACAGGCGAGCGATCGCAGACTCCTCCATGAACCCGTAGCCGCCGTGGACCTGCAGCGCCGAGTTCGCGACGCGGTGCGAGAGCTCGCCGGTGTAGAGCTTGGCCATGGCGGCCTCCTTGGCGAACTCGCGGCCCTCATCTTTGAGCCACGCCGCCTTGTAGGTCAGGGCGCGGCCGGCCTCGATCTCGACGGCCATGTCGGCGAGGGCGAACTGCACGGCCTGGAACTGCGCGATCGGCTTGCCGAACTGCTCCCGCTCCTTGGCGTAGGCGACCGCGAGGTCGTAGGCGCCCTGGGCCAGGCCGACGCCCATCGCCGCCACGGAGATCCGCCCGCCGTCGAGGATCTCCAGGAACTGGCGGAAGCCGTTGCCCCGCTCGCCGAGCAGGTTCTCCTCGGGAACGGTGACGTCTTCGAACGAGAGCTCGCGGGTATCGGAAGCGCGCCAGCCGAGCTTGTCCATCGCCGCCGAGATCTCGTAGCCGGGAGTGCCGTTCGGGACGATCAGGTTCGAGATCTCGTCCTCGCCCGTCCGCGCCGTGATCGTGACGCAGGCGGTGATGTCGGTGCCCGCGTTCGTGATGAAGATCTTCGAGCCGTTCACGACCCACTGCCCGTCGCGTAGCTCGGCGGTGGTACGCGCGTTGGCGGCGTCGGAGCCCGCGCCGGGCTCGGTCAGACCGAAGGCGGCGAGCTTCTTGCCCGATGTGAGGTCGGGAAGCCACTGCCGCTTCTGCTCCTCGGTTCCGTAGAGGAAGATCGGCATCGTCCCGAGCGAGGTGTGCGCGGCCATCGTGATCGCCACCGACGAGTCGATCCGCGTCAGCTCCTCGACGGCGATTGCGTACGAGAGCGTGTCGGCCCCGGCGCCGCCGTACTCCTCCGGGAAGGGCATGCCCATCAGGCCGAGCTCGGCGAGCTCGGCGACCAGCTCGTACGGGAAGCGGTGCTCGCGGTCGAGCTCGGCGGCTACCGGCGCGACCCGCTGCTCGGCGAACTCGCGGACGGTCGAGCGAACGAGCTCGTGCTCGGGCGAGAGGTCGAAGTTCACTCGGTCGAAAGGCGGGAGGCGAGCTCGACGATGAGCCGCACGCCGTACCCGGTACCGCCGCGCTGGGTGAGGTAGTCGCCGCGGGAGCGCTCGAAGAACGCGGGGCCGGCGATGTCGGCGTGAGCCCACGGGCCCTCGCCGGCGAACTCCTGCAGGAACTCCGCCGCGAGCACGGCGCCGGCCTGGCGCAGGTCGGAGGAGTTCTTCAGGTCGGCGAAGACGGAATCGACGTAGCGGCGGTAGCGCGGGTGCATCGGGAACGGCCAGGCGTGGTCGCCGCTCGCCTCGCCTGCCGCCACGACCTCGTCGCGCCAGCCGTCCTCGTTGGCGAAGACCCCGGCGTAGAGATCGCCGAGCGCGACCTCCATCGCGCCGGTGAGCGTGGCCAGGTCGAGGATGTGCGTGGCGCCGTTCTCACGCGCGTACCAGAGCGCGTCGGCGAGCACGAGCCGGCCCTCGGCATCGGTGTTCGTGACCTCGATCGTCTTGCCGTTCGCGGCCGTGAGGATGTCCCCCGGCCGGTAGGCGTGGCCCCCCGGCATGTTCTCGCAGGCGGCCGCGACCGTCAGCACACGGATCGGCAGCCCGAGGTCGGCGATCGCGCCGGTCGCCTCGATCACGGCGGCGCCGCCGGCCATGTCGCCCTTCATGTCCTCCATGTGGAGCGCCGGCTTGAGCGAGATGCCGCCGGTATCGAACGTGATCGCCTTGCCGACGAGACCGAGGACGAAGTCGGGTTTCGTCGGGCTCGGCGGCTCGTAGCGCATCACGACGAGGCGCGGCGGGTTGTGGCTCGCCGCGGCGACCGCGGCGAAGGCGCCCATCCCTTGCTCGCGGATCTCGTCGGGCCCGAGCGCGTCGGCCTCGAGGTGCTCCTGCTCCGAGGCGATCTCGGCGGCACGAGCCGCCAGGCGCTCGGGCGTCGCCTCGTTCGGCGGGCTGTTGACCAGGTCGCGGGCGCGGTTCGTCCACTCCGAGATCCGGAGCGCGCGCTCGGCGGCCTCGGCGACGCCCTCGGCTTCGGAGCAGAGCACGAGCGTCTCCAGCTTCGAGGGGTGCTCGTCGTCGTGCTTCCAGCGCGCGGGGTCGTAGGCGCCGAGGAGGGTGCCCTCGACCAGCGCCCGCGCCTGCTCCGCAGGGGGAACCGGCAGCGACTCGTCGATCACCCAGGCGATGCTGGTCGCGAATTCGCGGGAGTGGCGGGCGACGGCGGCTGCGGCCGTGCGCAGGCTGTCGGCGTCCGCGTGCTCTGCCTTCCCCATCCCCGCCGCCGCGACGCGGCGTGACTTCAGCGTGTCGCCCACGTGGACGAGGCGTGTCTGCCCGAGCTCGGCACGCAGCTCCCCGTCGGAGAGGAGGTTTGCGAGGAGCCCGTCGAGGCTCGAATCGAGCGAAGCCGCCGCGCCGGTCAGACCGTTCTCCCCCGTGAGCGGAACCGCGAGAACGTCTGCTTCGGCCTGCTCGGGGGACACCCCCGTGATCTCGAGTCGCATCGGGGCGCGATGCTAGCCGACCTCCGGCGTAGCCTGCGGCCCGATGAGAGGGCTTGACCTCCGCCGCATTCGCGCCGATAACGTGAATGTGGCACGCGGCAGGCCTCTGCGGCACCTGCGTCCAGCTCGGTTTCGGCGAAGCCGGACACGCGCGGATGTGGAGAACCTGACCCTGCAGATCGCAGGGCTCGTCGCCGAGCGCCAGGAGCTGCGGGCGCGCGGGGCGAGCATCGCCTCGCTCGAGCGGAACCGGTTGCAGATCGCCCGTGCGCAGTGGGAGCTGGGGCACGCGCTGATCGACCGTCACCTCCCGCAGGCCGCCGCCCAGAGCGCCGCCTAGCTTCTCGGCGCACCGGGTAGGCTCGATTCGTGCGGGCCGAGCTCGACAGACGAGCAATGGCCGCTCTCTCCGCAGGCCATCTCGCCACCGACTTCGCGAACGGCGCCCTGCCGGCGCTCCTGCCCTTCATGGTCGACCGCTTCAAGCTCTCGTATGCCCTTGCGGGAGCGGTGATGCTGGCTTCGGCGACGTCGTCCTCGTTGATCCAGCCGCTGTTCGGCGCCTGGTCGGATCGCCGCGGGGCGCTGTGGTTGCTGCCGACGGGCGTCGCGGTTGCAGGGATCGGGATCGCTCTCGCCGCCGCGTCGCCCGCCTACTGGCTCGTCCTCCTCCTCGTCGTCGTCTCCGGCCTGGGCGTCGCCGCCTTCCACCCCGAGGGCTCGAAGTTCGCCGCCTACGCGAGCGGGCAACGCCGAGCGAGCGGGATGAGCGTCTTCTCGGTCGGCGGGAACATCGGCTACGCACTCGGGCCGACCGCCACGACGCCGCTCGTGCTGGCGTTCGGCCTCACCGGCGGCCTGCTGCTGGCGCTGCCCTGTCTCGCCGTCGCGGCAGCGCTCCTGCTGACGCTTCCGTTCCTCGGCAGCTTCGCCCCCGAGCCGGGACGCGCACGGGAGGCCGTCGGTCGAGACCAGCCGGGCGCACTCGTGCTCCTCCTCGGAGTGATCGCGTTCCGGAGCGTGGCCTGGTTCGGGCTGATCACCTTCGTACCGCTCTGGGAGGTGTCCATCGGCAACTCGAAGGCCCACGGCAGCCATCTCCTCTCGCTGATGCTGTTGGCGGGAGGGGTCGGGACTCTCGTCGCCGGCCCGCTCGCCGATCGCATCGGCAGGCGCCCTGTGGTGATCGCGAGCATGCTCGCCACCGGGCCGCTGATCCTCGTCTACGTGCTCGTCGGCGGCGTCCTGGGCGCGGTGGCGCTTGCCCTCGTCGGCGTGTGCGTGATCAGTACCTTCGGCGTGACGATGGTGATGAGCCAGGAGTACCTGCCCAGCCGGATCGGAATGGCCTCGGGCCTCGCGATCGGCCTCTCGATCGGCCTGGGCGGGATCGCCGCCGTGGGGCTCGGCGCGATCGCGGACACGATCGACCTGCGCTTCGCGATGCTCGCTGCGGCAGCCGCTCCGGTCGCCGGGTTCGTCCTCGCGCTGATGCTTCCATCCACCCGCTCGCGCGGCAGACTCGCGCCGGAGCCGGTGTTATAGGCTCGCGTCGATGCCTGCGAGCCCGAGAGAGTTCTTCGAGAGCCTCGAATCCCGTGTCGACTCGACCAAGGCGGCCGGGCTGACGGCGAGCTACGTCTTCGAGATCGACGGGGCGGGCACGTGGCTCGTCGACGTCGACGACGGCAAGGTGAGCGTCAGCGAGAACGGCGGTGACGCGGACACGACGATCTCGACCTCCGCCGACACGTTCATGAAGATCGCGAACGGCGAGCAGAACCCGACCTCGGCCTACATGTCCGGCAAGCTCAAGGTGAAGGGCGACATGGGCCAGGCGATGAAGCTTCAGAAGCTTTTCTAGCGGGACCGGCTGACCGCAAGATGAGTCGACCGGTCATTTCCGACGGACACACGGGCAAGCCCGTGCGTCCTGACGACGGCACCGCAAGCGGTGCCTTTGGACGATGCGGCTGCTGACGGTCGCGCTGCTCGCGTTGACCCTCGGCGGCTCGGCTGCGGCCTACGACCCCTACACGGGCGACATCTACGTCGTCTCGGTCGCCGGCGGCGCCCGGCACGCGCTCACCGACGCACCGGAGCAGGAGTACTTCCCCGCGCTCTCGCCGAACGGGCGCAGGATCGCGTACGTCCGCGACGCCGAGCCCGACCCGCAGCTCTGGCTGATGAACGCGGATGGGAGCGGCCAGCACCAGCTGACGGCCAGCCCCGGTGAGAAGCTGCGGCCCGTGTGGTCTCCGGACGGGCGACGGATCGCGTTCATGGTCTGGAACCGAAGCCTCTGCGAGCCGGAAATCGTCCTCTGGTGCCCCTACACCGACATCTGGACGATCAAGCCCGACGGCTCGGGTGAGCGCAAGCTGGCGGCGCGGGCGATGCAGCCGGCGTGGTCCCGCGACGGCAAGCGGCTGCTCTTCCAGGACTTCCAGCCCTATACGCCCTCGACGGCGACCGCCGTGCGGGTCGCGCGCAGCGACGGCTCCGGTGCCCGGACGATCTTCCGCGGCACGATGGAGCAGGCGTTCCGCTCGCCACCGGCCTGGTCGCCGGACGGGAAGAGAATCGCCTTCGGCACGACCACGCCGGCTCTCGAGCACCGTGTCCAGGTCGTGAACGCAGACGGCAGCGGGCGACGGCGGCTCGCGGTGGGGCTGTATCCGGCGTGGGGACCGGCCGGCAGGTCGATCGCGGTCGAGCAGGACACCGGCGTGTTCGTGCGACCGCTCGGGCACGGCCGCGCGCGGCGGGTCGGCGGGCGAGCCGGGTTCGGCGGCAGCTGCCCCACCTGGTCGCGCGACGGGAAGCGCCTCGCGCTCCTGCTGAACGCGAACCTGAGCGTGGTGCGCGCCGACGGCACCGGCCGCAAGCAACTCGCGAGCGCAGCGCTGTGCCTGCTGAACATGTTCCCGTCGCCGCCGGCGTGGTCGCGCGACGGCAAGCGGATCTACTTCGCCGGCTAGCTACTCCTCGAGCTCGACGAGGAGCTGCCCGCCGGTGACCCGGTCGCCCTCGGTCACGTGCACCGCGCGCACCACCGCTTCGTAGGGCGAGACCACCGGCGTCTCCATCTTCATCGCCTCCAGCACGACCAGCGGCTGGCGCGGCTGCACCTCGTCGCCTTCCCCGACCAGCACCCGGATCACGGTTCCCGGCATCGGCGCCGTCAGGGCGCTTTGCTCTCCGGCGCCGCGCGTGTCGTGCGCGGCCGCAACCGGATCCGGCGGGGCCGCCGGCGCGGGGGCCGGCAGGTTGAGCCGGAAACCGCCGGTCCAGACCGGGTCGGCGAGCCGAACGGGCGGGGCCGAGAGCGGGGGATGCTCGGTGAGGAACGCCGTGGTCGTCCTCCCCGCCCGCAGCGCCGGGTGCGCCACGAGCCAGCGCAGGAAGGGGAGGTTCGTGATCACGCCCTCGACCTCGGTCTCGGCCAAGGCCCCCGCAAGGCGGTCGAGCGCCTCGTCGCGCGTGCCGCCGTGTGCGATCAGCTTCGCGATCAGGGGGTCGTACGCCGTGCCGATCTCGTCGCCTTCCTCGACTCCGGCGTCCACGCGTACGTCCGACGGAAGCCGCAGCCGCTCGACCCGGCCCACCTGCGGCAGAAACGTGCGTGGATCCTCCGCGTAGAGCCGCACCTCCACCGCGTGTCCGACCATGCGCGGCTCGGCCCGGAGCGGTTCGCCCTGCGCGATCCGGAGCTGCTCCTGCACGAGGTCGGCGCCGGTCACGAGCTCCGTCACCGGGTGCTCGACCTGGATGCGTCCGTTGAGCTCCAGGAACCAGAAATCGCGGCCGTCGAGCATGAACTCGGCGGTGCCCGCGCTCCGGTAGCCGATCGCCGACGCGAACGCGACAGCCGCCTCGCTCATCCGCGCGCGCAGCTCCGAGTCGAGAGCGGGGGAGGGCGCCTCCTCGAGCACCTTCTGGTGGCGCCGTTGCACCGAGCACTCGCGCTCGCCCAGTGCGACCACGTTCCCCTCAGCGTCGCCGAGCAGCTGGATCTCGACGTGCCGTGGACGCTCGACGAAGCGCTCGCAGAAGACGCGCTCGTCCCCGAAGGCGGCCTTCGCCTCCCTCCGAGCTGCCGCCAGCGCCTCCTCCAGCTCGCCTGTCTCGCGCACGAGACGCATGCCACGGCCGCCGCCACCCGCGGCCGCCTTGATCATCAGCGGGAAGCCGATCTCGTCCGGCTCGCCCTCGGGCACGACCGGCACGCCGGCTTCCCTGGCGATCCGCTTCGCCTCGAGCTTGTCACCGCCGGCCCGCAACGCCGCCGCCGGAGGCCCGACCCAGATGATCCCCTCCGCTTCGACGGCCTCCGCGAAGTCTGGGTTCTCCGCCAGGAACCCGTACCCCGGGTGAATGGCGTCAGCCCCTGTCTCCCGCGCCGCCCGCAGGTGCTCTTCCGGATCGAGGTACGAGGAGATCTCCACCGCCTCGCCCGCCGCGCGCTTGTGCTCCAGTGCACGATCGTCTTCCGCAAAGACCGCGACCGTCTCGATCCCGAGCTCGCGGCAGGCCCGAAAGACCCGCAACGCGATCTCGCCCCGGTTGGCTACGAGGAGCTTCGCGATGCCCACGAAGGGTTGCGCTTCTCGAGGAATGCCCGCAGGCCCTCCTGGCCCTCGTCGGCGGTTCGGCGCTGGGCGATTCTTCGCTCCGTCCCGAGCCCATCGGGCCGCTCGAGCACGAGCTTCTTCGCGTGCCGCGCCGCCTCGGGCCCCGCCGTGCGCAACTCCGCGACCACCCGCTCGACGGATGCATCGAGATCTTCTGCGAGCTCGTGGACGAGCCCGATCCGTAGCGCGGTCGCCGCGTCGAAGCGCTCACCGGTGACGAAGTAGCGCCGCGCCGCACTCGGCCCGATCTTGGCCAGGGCGAACGGCGAGATGACCGCCGGGATGATCCCGAGCTTGACCTCGGAGAAGGCGAACCTGACGTCGGGTGCGGAAACCGCGATGTCCGCGCAGGCGACGAGCCCACATCCGCCGCCGAGTGCGTGCCCCTGGACGCGCGCGAGCACGGGCGCCGGGCACGAGTCGATCGTCTCGAGCATCATCCGCAGCCGCCGCGCGTCGGCCACGTTCTCCTCGTAGCTCAGCTCGATCGCGTTGCGCATCCACTCGACGTCGGCGCCGGCCGAGAAGCTCTTGCCCTCGCCTGCGAGGACGACCGCCCGCACGTCCTCGCCGACCTGCGAGAACGCGGCGGTCAGCTCCTCGATGAGCGCGGCGTCGAACGCGTTGCGCTGCTCCGGCCGCGCCATCGTCACGCGGAGGAGATCGCCGGCCTGGTCGACGCGCAGCGCTTCCATCCGCGCAGCATCCTAAGGCGTCGCTTGCGATGCCGATCTACAGGCTGTGGCGTCTTTTGCCGGTGCAGCCGTTCTAAAGTTGAGCCCGATGCTGCGTGGAGCGCTCGCGGCCGCCGTCACGCCTCTGCGCGACGACGGCGCCGCCCTGGACGAGGAGGCCTTCGGGCCCTACCTCGAGTTCTTGATGGGCGCGGGGCTTGACGGAGTCCTCGCCCTCGGGACGACCGGCGAGGGCATCCTGCTCTCCGCCGCCGAGCGGCGCCGCGCCACGGAGCTCTTCCTCGACGGGCCGCTCCCGGTGATCGTGCACTGCGGCGCCCAGACCACGGCGGAGACCACCGCGCTTGCGGGACACGCGGCCGAGGTCGGAGCCGCCGGGGTGGCCGTGATCTCGCCGCCGTACTACGCGCTCGACGACGAGGCACTCCTGGCGCACCTCGCCGCCGCCGCCCATGCCTGCGCCCCGCTGCCGTTCTACGTCTACGAGTTCGAGGCGCGGAGCGGGTACGCCGTCCCGGTGCCCGTGCTCGAGCGGCTCCGCGAGCTGGCGCCGAACCTCGCCGGGCTGAAGGTCTCCGACCGACCGTTCGAGGCGGTCGAGCCCTACCTGCTCCACGGGCTCGACGTGTTCGTCGGCGCCGAGGATCTGGTCCTGGCGGGAATGGAGCGCGGCTCTGCAGGAGCGGTCTCAGGCCTCGCCTCGGTCTTTCCGGAGCGGATCGTCGCACTCGTCCGGGACCGGTCTGGTGACGTCTCGGAGCTGCGGCGCACGCTGGACCGCTTCCCGTTCCAGGCGGCGGCGAAGTTCGTCCTCGGCCGCAGGCAAGTTCCGATCCGAGAGGACGTGCGCGCACCGCTCCGCACGCTGCGCGACGACGAGAAGCAGGAGCTGGGGGCCTGGCTCGAATCGTTGTAGGCGGCGCGGGCGCGATCGGCGCGTCCGTCGCGTTTCACCTAGCGTCGCTCGGAGCGCGAGAGGTCGTCCTGGCCGACCGTGGGCGGATTGCCGGCGGCGCCACCTCGAAGGCGATGGGCGGAGTGCGGCAGCAGTTCTCGACCGCCGCCGAAGTGCGGCTCGCCCAGGCGAGCATCCGGTTCTTCGAGGAGCTCGGCGCCCCGTTGTTCCACCAGGTCGGCTACCTCTTCCTCGCCTCGACGGACGAGGGGCTCGCGGAGCTCGAGACTAGGCGCGCGCTGCAGGAGGAGCTAGGCGTTCCGGTTGAGCGCGTCGAGGCGTCGTTCGTCGACGGCCTGCGACACGACGACCTCGCCGGTGCGGTCTTCTGTGCGACGGACGGCGTCGCGGACCCGCCGGCCGTGACCCGCGAGCTCGTCCGGCGGGCGCTCAAGCTCGGCGTGGAGGTTCGAGAGAACGCCGCGGCCGAGAACCTCGCGGCCGACGTGCTCGTGATCGCGGCGGGGCCGTGGTCAGCCGAGGTGGGGCAGGCCCGAGGCGTCGAGCTTCCGGTGCGCCCGCTCTGTCGCCAGCTGCTCGCGACGACAGAGCTGCCGGAGCTGCCGGACGACCTTCCGATGGTGCTCGAGGCTGAGACCGGCTTCCACTTCCGCCGCCGAGGCGACAAGCTCGTGCTGGCGATGGTCGATCCCGAGCCGCGCTGGGGCTTCGAAGAGCGAGTCGACGAGACCCTGTTCGACGACCGGCTCCGACGGCTGAGGCACCGCTACCCGCCGGCGGCAGAGGCGACGATCGAGCGAGGGTGGGCCGGGCTCTACGACATGACCCCCGACGGGCACCCGATCCTCGGCGAGGTCGCCGACGGCGTCTATGCGGCCTGCGGCTTCTCGGGCCATGGCTTCATGCAGTCGCCCGCGGTCGGGCGTGCACTTGCTGAGGAGATCCTCGGGCTGAGCCCAAGCCTCGACCTGACGCCGTACAGGCTCGATCGCTTCGAGGACGACGCCGGCTTCCCGGAGACGCTAATCCTCTAACTCGAACTCCTCGCCGATCTCGGGATCCTTGCCGATCAGGTCCCGGATGCCGCCAAGGGCGCCCAGGGAGCCGGAGAAGGCGATCAGGCCGAAGCGGTCCGTGGCCGCATCGGAGACCCAGACGTCCCCGTCGGGCAAGGCCGGCAGGTTCGCGCGCAACTCGTCGAGGGTCGTCTTCGAGTCCGCCAGATTCCAGAGCAGCAGGCGAACGGTCACGTGCTACTCGTCGGGCACGCCGGGCGTCGGCAGCTTCGCGATCAGCTCCTTGATCCGGCGGAGGACGTCGGCCTCTTCGTGCCCGAAGTCGTCCAGGTAGGCGTGGAGCGCCGCGCGGAGGAGCGGCAGCTCGTGGTCTTCCAGCTCGATCGTGTGGTTCAAAACGGCCCCCTTGGCTCGTAGCTTCCGCGGCGGGCGCCGACGGCGATGATCGTCAGCCCCTCCGGCCCGGCAACCGGAATGCGCGTCGTCTCGGGATCGAATCGCATGAACGTTCCCACCCGAACCGGGATCTCCTCGCCGTCGATGCGGTAGACGCCCGAGCCCCGGATGATCACGGTGACCTCTTCCTGGCGAGTCTCGTCCTCGTTGTGCTCCTTGCCCTCGCTGTTCGGCGGGATCTCGAACCAGTTGATCCCGAACGCCTCGACACCGAGTTCTCGCCGGACGAAGCGAACCGCGCCTCCCGGCCCGGCGGCCTCGATCTCGTCGACGTTGATGATCGAGTAGCCCATCCCGCTACATCCTGAAGACGCCGAAGGTCGTCTCCGGGATCGGGGCGTTCAGCGCGGCTGCGATCCCGAGCGCGAGTACCCGACGCGTGTCGAGCGGGTCGATGATGCCGTCGTCCCAGAGCCGCGCGGTCGAGTGGTAGGGGTTGCCCTCCGCCTCGTACTTGGCCCGGATCTCGTCGGGGTCGGCGTCGCCCACCATGGTCAGCACCGTCGCCGCCTGCTCGCCGCCCATCACGGAGATGCGCGCGTTCGGCCACATCCAGAGCTGCCGCGGCGAGTAGGCGCGCCCGCACATGCCGTAGTTGCCGGCGCCGAACGAGCCGCCGACGATGACGGTGAACTTCGGCACCTCCGCGCAGGCGACCGCGGTCACGAGCTTCGCACCGTCTCTCGCGATCCCGCCGGCCTCGTACTCCTTGCCGACCATGAACCCGGTGATGTTCTGCAGAAACACGAGCGGGATCTTGCGCTTGCAGGCGAGCTCGACGAAGTGCGCGCCCTTCGCCGCCGACTCGCCGAAGAGGACGCCGTTGTTGGCGAGGACGGCCACCGGATAGCCCTTGATCCGGGCGAAGCCGCAGACGAGGGTCTCGCCGTAGAGGGCCTTGAACTCGTGGAACCGCGACCCGTCCACGAGGCGGGCGATTAGCTCCCGCGGGTCGACCTGCTGGCGAAAGTCGGTCGGGATCAGGCCGTAGAGCTCGGCCGGATCCGCGGCGGGCTCCTCGGGCGGGGTCAGACCCCAGGGCAGGTCCTTGTCGGCCAGGTTGAGGTTGCGGACGATCTCGCGCACGAGCGCGAGCGCGTGCTCGTCCGAGGTCGCGTAGTGGTCCGCGACCCCGGATTGGCGCGCGTGGACGTCGGCGCCACCGAGCTCCTCGGCGCTGACCTCCTGGCCGGTGGCGGCCTTCACGAGCGGTGGCCCCCCGATGAAGATGGTGCCGGTCCCCTTGACGATGATCGTCTCGTCGCTCATCGCGGGCACGTAGGCGCCGCCGGCCGTGCAGGACCCCATCACCGCCGCGATCTGCGGAATGCCTGCCGCGGAGAGCCGGGCCTGGTTGTAGAAGATCCGACCGAAGTGGTCGCGGTCGGGGAAGACCTCGTCCTGAAGCGGGAGGAACGCTCCGCCGGAGTCCACGAGGTAGATGCACGGCAGGCGGTTCTGCCCGGCTATCTCCTGAGCCCGCAGGTGCTTCTTGACCGTCATGGGGAAGTACGTGCCGCCCTTGACCGTCGCGTCGTTGGCGACGAGCACGCACTCACGTCCCTCGATGACGCCGATCCCGGTGACGATCCCTGCGCCGGGAGCCTGGCCGTCGTAGAGCTCCCAGGCGGCGAGCGCCGAGAGCTCCAGGAACGCCGTGTCCGCGTCGAGCAGCCGGTCGACGCGCTCCCGTGCGGTCAGCTTCCCGCGCGAGCGATGCTTCTCGAGCGCTTTCTCGCCCCCTCCACGGGCGACCTGCGCCGTTCGCTCGCGCAGCTCGGCAACGAGCTCCTCCATGCGAGCCCGGCGCTCGTCGAAGGCGTCAGAGGCCTCGACTTGCGAGCTGAGCACCGTCACGGGGTGAGCCTACCGCGCGTGCTTGCCACCGAGTTCAGGCGTCCGTTGTCGCGACCGCTCCGTCGGTGGATGGTGGCTCGAGGATGAACGTCTCGACCGCGAGGTCGGGATCGACGTGCACCTGCGAGAGGAAGCCGACGACCTTGCGTTTCGACAGGCGTTCGACGGCTTCCACGAAATTGTCACGCATCGTGTCCTGGAAGGCGGAGCGCGTCGCCTGGACGGCCGGGAACCGGCCGGCGTCGATCAGCGTCCGTTCGACAGGCGTGTAGATATCCTCGAGGAAGCAGATGATGTAGTCGGCGCCCATCACCGTGCGCGTCCTCTTGGCGCCACGCCCGAAGTACTCGCGATGGATGCCGACGATCGCGTTCGAGATCGAGGCCGACAGCTTGCCGCGGTCGCGCGCTCCGTCACCAGAATCGTCCATTGGGTGCCCTCTCTCTTCCGCCCCTTCAAATGAGCGCCCGGAAGGAAGGAGAAGCGGACAGAGCGACCCGGCGGGCGGCGTACCTCTCCATCGTACTCGCTCCGGGTCCGGGCACAGTTGGCACGCCGACCGATCGAGGGCTACCATTGCTGTCCGGTTACGGCGCGCCCGAGGGTGGCGGCGAAACCGACAGAGGAAAGCGCGGGAGCGCGTCGGGTCCTCGGTGGCCTGAAGCGTCCCTCGATCAACTGGGTCTCGATCGAAGGGGCGTACCATGGAGGTGCGGGTCGGAGTAGGAGACGCCGGTTCGGCCGGCGTCGCCGACTCAGGCCACGCCCCGACGCAGGTGGAGATCGACGGCCGTGCATGTGTGCTCGGAGCTCCGAGCGTCGTCGGGGAAACCGCGTGAGCGTGGAGACGTCCGAGCTGGCCCGGCCGAGGCTCGTCTTCTTCTTCGACAGGTACTCCGGCATGTCGCGGCGAGTGGAGGGCTACCTCTCGCAGGTGTTGCAGCGGCGTCACAACCACCAGTCCTTCAGGCTCTACAACGTGGACGTCGCCGAGCACCCCGAGCTCGCGACGCGCTTCGGCGTCGACGAGGTGCCGACGCTCGTCGTCGTGGACGGCAAGCGCGTGAGTGCGCGACTGTCTTTGCCGCGCGGTTGTCGCCAGATCGAAGAGCTGCTCGGCCCCTGGCTGCGCTGACCGACGTCCGGGGCGACCTGGTAACAATCCACTACACGCCCTAGCGATTTGCCTCCGGCGGTGGCCAGGAACCCCCGTCCGCCCGGCGAAGCCCTCATCGCTGGTCGACTCAAACTCCCTCACGCACACCGTGTCGCCCCGTTTCCGCAAGCCGTCTTGGCTGCTGGTCGTATTGGCAGCCTGTGTCGCCGGCTCGATCGCCGGAAGCGCCGGTCACGCCTTCGGTGCTGCAGCCGCGGTCGGGGACTGCACGGCCGGCTCCGACTGGGGGACAACGAAGCAGGATCTCGCGCCGGCGGTCCTGAACCTCGTCAACGCCCACCGGAGCAGCCTCGGGCTCTCGCAGCTTCGGATCTCGCCGACGCTCACGAATGCCGCGCTCTGGAAGGCCCGCCACATGGCGAAGTACGGCTACTTCGGGCACGACGACCCGGCGCCCCCGCTCGCCCGCACCGCCTTCCAACGGATCGCGGCCTGCGGCTATCCCGGCGTCGAGGCCGGCGAGAACATCGCTGCGGGCTACCGGAGCCCGGCGAGCGTCATGCAGGCGTGGCTGCTCTCGCCCGGCCACCGCGCGAACCTCGAGGCTCCCGCCTGGAAGGTGTTGGGCGTGGGGGTGGCCCAGAGCGCCGGAGGCACGCTGTTCTGGGTGCAGGACTTCGGAGTCGCCGACGACTCCAACACACCCGTGAACCGCGTGCCGATCGCGAAGCCCGACCGCCGCGCCGTGCGGGACGGCCGCCGTCTCGTGATTCGCGTGCTCGGGAACGACCGCGACCCCGACGGCGATCACCTACGCGTGGTCAGCCTCGTGAAGCCTCCGCACTGGGGGCGGGTCAGGGTTCTCTCCAACGGCTCGATCGTCTACCTCGCCCCGCGCAAGTTCGCCGGCCGCGACCGGTTCCGCTACGAGGTCAGCGACGGCAAGGGCGGCGTCGCCTCCGCGCCGGTCATCGTCCGCATCCGCCGCTAGCTCGCTCAAGGCAGATCCGGGCCAGACCGATCTACGTGGGGCCGGGTGGCCGCTGCGGGAGAGAGGATCGTGCGGCAGGCCGCCCGGCAATGAGAGATACTCGCCAAGCGTGCCTGTCGCTGGCGCGAGTTGTTCCTGGAACGGGACTCTCTCCCCCCGCTTCGGCGATACATGCATGGCACGCCTTGCGGCCCGCGTCTCGCCCCCGTTCGTGGGCCGCTCGCTTGTCCGGAGACGTTTGATCAGCCCGGTCCCCCGCTTAGCGCCGACGGTTCCTGCTGCGCTCGAAGAGCGTGGCATTCAGGACGGCCGAGCCGACGATGAGCCGGCCGATGAAGAGGAGGCTGAGGAGAATCGCGGCGGCGGTTCCCAGGGTTCCGTACGTGTTCGACCTGGAGGCGTGCACGTTGTCGAGCAGGTACACGTTGAACGCGTTCACCCCCAGCATCCCCAGGCCGTAGAGCGCCGAGCCGGGGAGGAGATCCGTCCAGCTCGCGCTCGCATGAGGTAGGTGCAGCGACATCCAGAGCCAGATGCCTGCCAGAGCCAGGGCGTAGACGGCGAGGACGACGACTCCGCCGGCAGCGGTCTGCGCGCGCACCGCTCCGACCGCGACGGCAAGCGCGAGCTGGCCGGCCAGCCCGAGACCGAAGATCCGCAGCGATCGCGCCTGGGCCTTCGCGGACGCGGCCGAGTGCTCCCACGCGAGGGAATGGACGATCACCACGGCTCGATAGAGGACGCGGGTCGAGTACGCGAGCACGACGACGGAGCCGAGGGCAACCCAGACGCCGGACCCGCCCTTGGCCGTGTCCGAGACCTCCTTGGTCACGAGCCCGACGAAGCCGACGTCCTTGCCCAGGCCGCGCGGAGTGATCCCGAGCGCGTCCGCGACCAATCCGAGCCCCGACACGAGGAAGAAGGCGAGCGGGAGGAAGAAGAGGAACAGCCGGTAGGCCAGCGCTCCGGCGAGGATCCCGCCGCCGACCTCGGAGTCGCGCTCGATGACGTCGAGCCCGGCGTCGAGCACCGGATGCCGTGACCGTGCCGTCTCGAGGCGGGCGCGAGCCAGACGCGTGTGCGCGAGCGCGGACGCCAGCCGCTGCATCAGGCTCGGTTTCGCCGGCGGGAGCGGGAGCGGCTCCGGTTTCTCGCGGCTCTCGTTCACGGGTTGAGTATCGGGCGATCCGGGCGTGCGCGTCGCCTGGCTCCGTGTCTGCTACCCGACCGCAATGAGAGAATCGTGTCCTGGCGCCGGTGACTCGAGACGGCAACCTGAGGCTCGCAGCTCGCGCGTGAGCATCGATCGCGCCTCCACTGCGGCCAAGGGCAGCCAGCTCGTGCTGCTCACGCTCGCAGCCGGGCAGTTCCTGATGACACTGGACAGCTCGGTGATGAACGTCTCGATCGCCACGGTGGCGAAGGACGTCGGCACGACGGTTGCCGGCATCCAGGGAGCGATCACGGCGTACACCCTCGTGATGGCGGCGCTGATGATCACGGGCGCCAAGATCGGCGCGTTGATCGGCCGTAAGCGCGCCTTCGCGATCGGCTGCGTCATCTACGGGTGCGGATCGTTCACGACCGCCATTGCGCCGAACCTGCCGGTGCTGCTCTTCGGCTGGTCGTTCCTGGAAGGGGTCGGTGCCGCGCTCATCCTGCCCGCGATCGTGGCGCTCGTCGCCGGGAACTTCCCGACCGAGCGCCGCCCCGCGGCCTACGGCCTCGTTGCCGCCGCCGGGGCGATCGCCGTCGCCGTCGGTCCGCTGATCGGGGGCTTCGCCACGACGTACTTCTCCTGGCGCTGGGTTTTCGCCGGAGAGGTCGTGCTCGTGGTGGTGATTCTCCTCGTGGCTCGTCGGATCGCCGACGCCCCGGCGGAGACGCGTCCACGCCTCGATTTCGTCGGTGCCACCCTGTCTGCCCTCGGTCTCGCGTTGCTGGTCTTCGGTGTCCTGCGCTCGGGCGAGTGGGGCTGGATCCATCCGAATGCGGACGGGCCGTCGTGGGTGGGACTCTCGCCGACGGTGTGGCTGGTGCTGGCGGGCCTGCTCGTGATCTGGCTCTTCTTCCGCTGGGAGAACCGGCAGGCGGCGGAGGGCAAGGAGCCGCTCATCCGCCCGGAGATGCTGCGGAACCGGCAGTTGACGGGCGGCCTGATCATGTTCTTCTTCCAGTACCTCGTCCAGGCCGGCTTCTTCTTCGTCGTGCCGCTGTTCCTCTCGGTCTGCCTGGGGCTCTCCGCCCTCGCGACCGGTGTTCGGCTGCTACCGCTGTCGATCACGTTGCTCGCGGCCGCCCTCGGGATCCCACGCTTCTTCCCGAACGTGTCGCCGCGGCTCGTCGTCCGGGCCGGTCTGCTCGGGCTGCTGGCGGGCACCCTCGTGCTCCTCGGTGCGCTCGACAAGGACGCGGGCGCCGAAATCGTGTTCGTGCCGATGCTCCTGATCGGCCTCGGAATCGGCTCGCTCGCCTCCCAGCTCGGCGCCGTGACCGTCTCGGCGGTGCCCGACGACCAGAGCCCCGAGGTGGGCGGCGTCCAGAACACGATGACGAACCTCGGTGCCTCGCTCGGCACGGCTGTCGCCGGCTCGATCCTGATCGCCACGGTGACCTCCGCGTTCCTGGCCAATATCGAGCAGAGCTCGGCCATTCCCTCGCGCGTGAAGTCGAGTGCGAAGGTCGAGCTCGCCGGCGGAGTGCCGTTCGTCTCGGATGCCGATCTCGAGGCCGCCCTCGACGACGCGCACGTGAGTTCGAGGGCGAGCGACGCCGCCCTCGACGGCTACCGCGACGCTCGCATAGACGGCCTGCGGTCGTCGCTTGCCATCCTTGCCCTGCTGGCAGTCCTGGCGCTCTTTTTCACGCAACGAATCCCGACGAGACAGCCAGGCTCGTCCACCTAGCGCGACGGGCGCTAGCCTGAGCGTCGTGACCGAGTCGTCAGCTCCGGTTGATGCGCCACCCGAACACGAGGCGGTGGAGCCGGGCGAGACCGAGTCGGTAACCGAGCTGATGGTTCAGCTCGGGCGTGAGGTGAGCGTCCTGGTCTTCTGCGAGGCGCAACTCGCGGCCTCTCGCAACATGCCCGAGGCGCGGAGAGCCGTTCGTGACATCGCCGCTGCGCTCGTCGCCGCCGTCGCGTTCCTGACCGCCTTCGTATTCGCGAATGTCGCGGCGATGCTCGGCCTCACGTCCGTTCTGTCGTCGTGGCTTGCGGCGGTCGTGCTGACCGCGGCCTGGATCGCCGTAGGGTCAGCGTTGGCGGTCGCCCTGATGGTTCGTGCCGGTCGTGTGACGGGTTGGAAGTGGTGGCGGGTGTTCAGCGGGGGTGCTGAGGCGAGCCTGAATGAGCTCGAACGGGCCCGCGCCGAGGCCGAGCGGGCCGTTCGTGAGACGCTCGAGCAGCTCGCACCGGCGATGACCTTCCAGATCGCCGCCGCGGCGGTCCCCATGGCGACAGACGCCATGGGCGGGGTGGTCGATGTCGGCGGCGATCTCATCGAGGCTTCCGACGACATGGTGGAAGGAATCGCCGAGGACCTACCCGGCGGCGGCGTCGTCAATCAGATGTGGGATGTCGTGCTCATGCCTGGCCGCTTCGGCGTCAAGGTCGCCACGACCGTGCTCAAGCGCGGCGAGCCCGAAGGCTGAAGGCCGCGTCGATCAGCCTTCGTCGCGGGCTCGAGGTGGACAAGCCACTCGAGCTGGCGCTCGAGTTCCTCGAGGCGTATTCGAGCTACGACGCCGAGGAGGCCTCTGGACCGGGATCGTTCGACGAGAGCGACCTCAGGCTGGCGAACCGGGGCGGGGCCCGCATCTCCGCAGCCGAGATCGCAGCGATTCTGGAACGCCGCGAGGAGATCGAGCGCGCCTTGCGCGAGATTCATCCCGAGTCGTCATTGGCCGCCGCGACGAGCTCGATCGCCTGGCTCCCGTTGACGCGGCTCTTCGACGCGTTCGGCGACATCCGCGGAGTCGGCTTCTCGAAGATGACCAAGGCGCTGCACAAGAAGCGGCCGGCGCTGATCCCGATGCTCGACAGCGTCGTCCAGGAATACCTGACGAGCGACGATCCCGAGGCGGCCTCAGGTGGGACGTTCGGAGAGCGCGCCACGGCACTGGTCCGCAGCTACAAGCGAGACCTCGATCGCAACCGCTCGGCTCTGCGCCGGATCCAGCGAGAGCTCGCAAGCCGCGACCACCGGTTCACCGAGGTGCGGATCCTCGACCTCTTGATCTGGTCCGTGTCAGTGGAAAGCTGAAGGCGGCGACCGGTCTGTGGCGCGCTCAGATAGAGGGAGGCGGCCAGCGCTCTCCCTAGTGCGCCAGCCGCTCCCGTACCCGCTCCCATCCGGGGTACAGGCGAGCGCTGATCCCCCCGAACCAGTTGCGCTCCATGCTCTGCAGACCCCTGCTCAGTTAGGTAGGCGCGAGTAGAAGGCGAGTTACCGCTGTGCTGCTTTCGCAAACACCGCGCGGACCGCTAGCTACGCGGATCTGTCTCGCGTGCAACCTTTCGAGCGTCCCGCTCGCGCTTCTCGACGACGAAATAGCTCGGGTGCCGTTCGATCACGATCTCGATCTCGGGCTGTTCATGCTGCGGGGCGACCGCAAAATGAGTCGACTCGGCACGAATCGCCTCGTACTCGGCGATAGTCATCGCAATCGGTTCAGCGCAGTCGGCGCGCCCGCACTCGCAGGTGAAATTGACCCCTTCGGTGTGGGTCTCGGCCTCGATGAACTCCGTGGCCACCTCGGCCACGCGCTCGTTGACCTCCCGGAAGAGCGCTTCGTTTCCGGCGAGACGTTCGTCTCGAGCTCCCACCAGGGCATTGTCCGACGACGACTCGCTCCTGGCAAGTGTGGTTTGGCGGTGAGGTGGCGGCCCGAAGCTGGCAATGCGCGGGCGGTGCGAAAAACGGCCCTAGGTAGGTTTCGGCGCGTGAGCGGTCGCGTCGCCTGGATCTCGCACTGCCCTGTCAAGGGTCTCGCGCTCCGCCAGCTCGACGAGTGCCAATTGACAGAGGCTGGAGTGGCGGGGGATCGACAATTCTTCCTCGTCGACGAGAACGACCGGCTCGTGAACAGCAAGGGCCTCGGCATCCTCCAGCAGATCGTCCCGCGCTACGACGAGCAGGCCGAGTCGCTCACGCTTGCCTTCCCGGACGGTACGACCCTTTCTCACGACGTCCGCTTCAACGGATCGCTCGACGCGCAATTTTGGGGCGCATCCGTTCACGTCCGCGTCGTCGAGGGACCGTGGAGCGAAGCGATCTCCGACTTCGCGGGCCGTGACCTCCGGCTCGTCCGGGCTCCCGGGCCGGCCACGGATCGCCTGCGCAGCGGCGCGGCCACTCTCCTCGGCACCGGCTCGCTGCACGCAATCGCGCGCCTCCTCGGCGTCGACGGCGTCGACGGCCGTCGCTTCCGGATGAACTTCGGCGTCGACGGCTTGGCGGAACACGAGGAGGACGAGTGGCTCGGCCGTCGAGTTCGAATCGGGCAGGCGGTCGTCGTGCCACAGGGGAACGTCGGCCGCTGTGCGGTGACTACGCAGAATCCGGAAACCGGGGAGCCTGACCTCGACACGTTGAAGGCGCTCGCGGCGTATCGGCAGGACGTCCGGGCCACGGAGCCGCTGCCGTTCGGCGTGTACGCGGCCGTCGCCGAACCCGGTCGTGTCCGCGTCGGCGATCCCGTCGAGCTGGTCTGAAAGGTCATGCACCCCTTGGCCTGGATCCGGGCGTCGGCAAATCGCGTCACCGCGCGCTTGACGCTCCTCGGGGCGGATCCTCACGACGACGAGGACCTGCGCGCCCGGAAAGCGCTCCTGGTCTTGATCTCGGTGTTGATCCTCCCGGTCGCGGCGCTGTGGGGGGCGCTGTACCTCTCGTTCGGATCGCCGGTCGGTGTGGTGCCGCTCGTGTACTTCGGCGTGCTGCTCGGCGCGATCGTCGTCTTCTCTCGCACGCGGGACTTCGCGCGGCTGCTCCGGGTGGGCCAGGTCGACATCCTGCTCGCGCCGACGCTGTCCATGATCCCGCTCGGCGGTTTCCTCGCGTCCGGCGGCGTCGGCCTCTGGGGGATTCTCGCCCCACTCGGGGCCCTCGTCTTCAGCGAGGTCAGGTCGGCCGTGCGCTGGTACGTCGCGTACCTCGTCGTGTTCCTCGGATCGGGGATCGCGGGCGAGGTGATCGGCCCGATCTGGGACCCGCTCCCGCGCTGGTTCACGAGCACGATGCTGGCACTGAACATCGCGGTCGGCGGCACCATCGTGTTCACGCTGCTGGCGGTGTTCGCCAGCCAGCGCCGCGCAGCGCTGGCAGCGCTCCAGGTTGAACAGGCGAAGGCTGAAAACCTCCTGCTCAACATCCTGCCGCGCTCGATCGCGGACAAGCTGAAGGCGCAGACCCAGCCGATCGCGGACCAGTTCGAGTCCGCCTCGATCCTGTTCGCCGACGTTGTCGACTTCACGCCCTGGTCGGAGCGGCTCTCGCCCGTCGAGGTGGTCGGCTACCTCGATCGCCTGTTCAGTCACTTCGACGCGCTCGCGGAGCGATACGGGCTCGAGAAGATCAAGACGATCGGGGACTGCTACATGGTCGCCGCGGGCGTTCCCACTCCACGTCCGGACCACGCTCGCGCGCTCGCGCTCATGGCGCTCGACATGCTCGAGGCGATGCGCTCGAACGACGACGTCGAGCACCTCGGCCTCGAGCTCCGGGTCGGCATCAACTCAGGCCCGGTGGTGGCCGGCGTGATCGGCCGGAAGCGCTTTCTCTACGACCTCTGGGGCGATGCCGTGAACACGGCGAGTCGCATGGAGTCCCACGGGGCGCCGGGACGGATCCAGATCACGCGCGAAACGTACGAGCTGCTCGGCGACGAGTTCGAGTGCGAGCCGCGGGGAAGGATCGCGGTCAAGGGGAAGGGCGAGCTCGAAGCGTGGTACCTCGTAGGTCGGCGTGGCGACCGCGCGTCAGCTGCCGAGAACGGGCCTGCGACGGTGGAAGTGGGGGCGTCCGACGCTGGTCGGACGCCCCCATCGACTAGCGGGCAAGCGTCCTAGCCCACCGAGTGGCTGGTGGTGGCGGTCGTTCGCCCTCGCAGTCCTCCACGAGTAGCAGCCAGCGGCCGATGAGTTCTCACCTCTCGTCCGGTCAGTACGTGTGGAATGCCAAGCATGCGCCCGCTGATCTATTCGATGGGGGTCTCGCTCGACGGCTACATCGCCGGCCCTCGAGGAGAGGGCGACTGGGCGGCCCCTGACGCGGAGCTTCATCGCTTTCACAACGAGGAGGCGCGCGAGCTCGACCTGCACCTTCTCGGCCGGCGTCTGTACGAGGTCATGGCCTATTGGGAGACCGCCGAGGAGCGCAACCCTTCCGCACCCGAGCACGTGCTGGAGTTCGCGCGGATCTGGAAGCAGCTGCCCAAGCTCGTGTACTCGCGATCGCTCGAAGCAGTCGAGGGGAACACGCAGCTCTCCAGCGGCGACCCCGTGCAGGAGGTGCAAGCGCTCAAGGAGCAGGACGGCGGACCGATCGGGGTGGGCGGCGCCACCCTCGCTGCCAGCCTGACGGCGCACGGGCTCATCGACGAATATCGCCTGTTCGTCAGCCCCGTCGTCCTCGGTGGAGGCACACCCTTCTTCGCGAGCGACACGCACGTCGACCTCGAGCTGGTCGAGACCAGGACGTTCGGTTCGCGGGTCGTCTACCTGCGCTATCGCCGGATCTAGGAAGGTGCGATCGGGCCGCCGAATCCCCCACCGGGAGACGTAGCCGGCGCCTAGCCGAGTGGAAGGAGCGCGCCCTCGTGCTCTAGGAGGAAGCGCTTGACGTGGAGCCCACCGCCGAAGCCGGTGAGGGAGCCGTCCGCCCCGATCACGCGGTGGCAGGGCAGGACGATGGGGAGCGGGTTGCGCCCATTCGCTGCGCCCACCGCCCGGGCGGCGTCGTTGCCGAGCCCGAGCCGACGGGCCTGCTCGCCGTAGCTCACCGTCTGGCCGTACGGAATCGACGCGAGGGCCAGCCAGCAGCGGCGGTTGAACTCGGTGCCGTTCAGCTCCAGCGGCAGGTCGAACGTGACGAGGTCGCCGTCGAAGTAGGCCTCGAGCTGACGAGCGGCCTCGTCGAGGACGGGCGAGCTACCCTCCGCGCTGATCCCGCCGCTGTCGAACAGCACTGACTGCAGACCAGCTTCGGAGGCAATCAGGCCGAGCGGCCCGATCGGACTGTCGACGACCGTATTGGGCATGTCATGAATCTAGAACGCACGCTCGACGTGCCGCGTGAGATCAAGGAGGAGACATGACCGATCACCAGGTCGTTAGTCGCGAGGAGTGGACCGCTCGCCGTGAGGACCTGCTCGCTCGCGAGAAGGAGCACACCCGGATCGGCGACGAGCTGGCCCGGCAGCGGCGCGAGCTGCCCTGGGTCAGGGTCGAGAAGGAGTACCGCTTCGACACCGACGACGGCTCACGCGCATTGGCTGACCTCTTCGACGGCCGCAGCCAGCTGCTCGTCTACCACTTCATGTTCGGGCCGAGCTACCAGGCCGGCTGCCCGACCTGCTCGTCGATGGCCGACACGATCGACGGAGCTCTCCCGCACTTGCACGCTCGCGACGTGACGATGACGTACGTCTCGCAGGCGCCGCTCGAAAAGCTGCAGGCCTACAAGCGGCGGATGGGCTGGAACATGCCGTGGGTCTCTGCGGCCGAGACCGACTTCAACTTCGACCTCGGCTACTCACGCACCGACGAGCAGACGCGCGAAGCGTTCGCGCCGATGCTCGAGGCGGGGGTGCCGCCGGGGATCGAGCACGGCGCGAGCTCGAGCGGCACCGACGCCACGGGCTACCTCACCCAGGGCCCCGGGTTCAGCGCGTTCGCACTCGACGACGGCGTCGTGTACCAGACGTACGGGACCACGGCCCGCGGCCTCGAGTTCCTGATGGGCTACTACGGGATCCTCGACCGCGCGCCGAAGGGTCGGGACGAGGGCGACGCCTCCCAGTTCTGGATCCGCCGGCACGACGAGTACTGAGCTAAACGCCGACGACATCGAGCAAGATGAAGGGGCCGCCAAGGTCGATCGGGCGCTAGGGAGGGACGGCACGCGCGTCGGAGTCCAGAGTCGTGGAGCGTTGAGGTACGGCAGCCACGAGTCGATGGTGTGAGCACGGATGACTGCATTGCGACTCGCGCGCGAACGGTTCGAGCGGCACCCGCTGCTGATCGTCGTCGTGCCAGCGGTGTTGGCCCTCGGCGCCGTGGCGCTGCTGGCCGACCTGGCCGGCGGTGAACGGCTCGATCGCGCCGCGCAGAACCTGCACCCAGCGTGGCTCGTGCTCTGCTTCGGCGGTCAGCTGCTCGCGTACGCCGGTTACGTCTTGGTCGTCCGCGACACGGCCCGGGTCGACAACGGTCCGACGCTGACCTTCGGCGAGTCCCTCCGGACGGTGGTCGCAGGCTTCGGCGTCTTCGCCGCGACGAGGACGAGCGGCGGCTTCGCGGTCGATTACTGGGCGCTGCGCAACGCCGGGGAGAATCGGGACGGCGCGGTCGCGCGCGTGCTCGCGCTCGGTGCCCTCGAATACGCGGTCCTCGCGCCCGCGGCCTTGGTTTCGGCGATCACGCTGCTCGTGGACGGTGAAGACGTGCCTCTGAGCCTGACGCTGCCGTGGCTCGCGGTCATCCCCGGAGCGCTGGTCGCGGTCTGGCTCAGCTCGCCCAGGCGCGCGCCGCGCTACTCGGACCCTGGAGACGGCGGGAGCCTGCGCCAATGGTTCGCGCACGCCGTCGCCGGGCTCTCGATCCTGCGGACGATGTTCGTCGCGCCGCCGCGCGAGCACGGGCTCGGGCTCCTCGGTGCGGCGGCGTATTGGGCGGGCGACATCGCGTGCCTCTGGGGAGCGCTGCAGGTCTTCGGAAACCCGCGCCTCTCCGTCCCAGCGCTGATCGTCGGCTACGCGACGGGCTATGTCCTTACGAGGCGCTCGCTGCCGGCGGGCGGCGCCGGCCTCGTGGAGATCGCGATGACCTTCGCGCTCCACTGGGTCGGCTTCCCGTTCGTGCGTGCCCTCCTGGGTGTCGTCGTCTACCGGCTCTTCAATCTCTGGCTACCGATGCTGCCTGCGCTGGCCGTGCTCCCGCAGGTGACCGAGATGCGTGCGGAGTTCGATCAGGCTGAGAAGTCGGTACCTACTAAAAGAACGTGAGCAGGGTGAGCACCAGGGTAATCACCGTGTCACGACTCGGCGGTAGCGCCACGCCGAGAGCGGGGCGAAGACCGCGATGATCACGAGCGTCCAGACCAGCGCCAGCCAGATGTTGTCGCCGGCCGGAATGCCGAGGAACAGCGCGCGAGCGGCGTTCACCATGTACGTGAACGGATTGTGCTCCGCGATCGGCTGGAGCCAGCTCGGCATCGAATCGACGGGGACGAACGCCGACGAGACGAACGTGACCGGGAAGAGGATCGTGAACCCGTACGCGTTCGACGCCTCCGGCGAGGACGACGAGAGGCCGATGAAGGCGAACACCCACGAGAAGGCGTAGCCGATCAGCAAGAGCAGCGCGATCCCCGCGATCACCTCGCCGACGCTGCTCGAGAAGTTGAAGCCGATCAGCAGCCCGACGGTGAACATCACGACCAGCTGGAAGATGTTGGTGGCGACATCGCCCAGCGTGCGCCCGGTGAGCAGTGCCGAGCGGGTCATCGGCAGGGAGCGGAACCGGTCCATGAGCCCCTTCTTCAGGTCGTCCGCGAGCCCGAGCGCCGTCACGAAGCCGCCGAAGGCGATCGACTGGACGATGATCCCGGGCATCAGGTAGTCGACGTAGTCGAAGCCCGGGGTCTGGATCGCCCCGCCCAGGACGTAGACGAACAGCAGGATGAAGAGGATCGGCTGGACCGTGAAGCCGACGAGCAGGTCCGGCTGACGCGGGATCCGCAGCAGGCTCCGCTTCGCCAGGACGAGGGTGTCGGAGATCCCGTAGACGAGCGCGGTCACCGGGCCTGCACCTCCACTTCCTCGGCCTCCTGCTCGGCGGGCCGCCCGGTCAGGTTCAGGAAGACGTCGTCCAGCGTCGGGGTGCTGACGGAGATGTCGTCGATCGCGATCCCGGCGTCGTCCAGGCGGCGGACCGCGTCGGCGATCGTCCCTCGCCGCTGGGCGACGGGGACGCGCACCGAGCCGTCCTCGAGAAACGGGCGGTCGCTGGCGATCGAGGACAGAACGCCGAGGGCCTCCTCGCCGCGCCCGCCGTCGCAGAGGTGGATGTCGAGCCGCTCGCCGCCGATCTGGGTCTTCAGCTCCTCCGGAGTCCCTTCCGCGATCACCAGGCCCTGATCGATCACGGCGATGCGATCGGCGAGCCGGTCGGCCTCGTCGAGGTCCTGGGTGGTCAACAGCACCGTCGTCCCCTCCGAGACGAGCGCCTCGATCGCGTCCCACAGGTCGATGCGGCTCCGGATGTCCAGGCCCGTGGTCGGCTCGTCGAGGAACAGGACCGGCGGCCGTGCGAGGAGCGCAGCCGCGAGGTCGAGCCGCCGGCGCATGCCGCCGGAGTACGTGCCAACGAGGCGGTCACCGGCGTCGGAGAGCCCGAAGGAGGACAGCAGCTCTCGCGCTCGGGCGCGCGAGCGCGCCCGACCCAGGTGGTAGAGCCGGCCGACCATGTCGAGGTTCTCGAAGCCGGTCAGGTTCTCGTCGACGGCCGCGTACTGGCCCGCGAGCCCGATCCGCTCGCGAACCTTCGCCGGCTCGCGGACGACGTCGAAGCCCGCGACGTGGGCGGAGCCTTCATCGGGAGCCAGCAGGGTGGTCAGGATTCGGACGGCCGTCGTCTTGCCGGCGCCGTTCGGGCCCAGCAGGCCGAAGACGCTCCCTGCCTCGGCGCGGAGGTCCACGCCGCGGAGGGCTTCGACCTTGCCGTATCGCTTGCGCAGGCGGGCGGTCTCGACGGCGGCCGGCACCCTCTCTACGCTAGCGGCTGCGCCGGGCTGGCGGCGCACCCACTCACTGGCGGGTGTGTCGAGCGCTGCAATCGGGCGATCCGATCAGGCTAGACTCAGGGCCGCCAAAGATGCCCAGTGACCGCGATCCAGATCTCCTGCTCATAGAGAGAATGCTGGCGCCCCCGCCACTCGATGATGCTCGCAATTCGCTGGACTACTGGCGCGGGCGCTCGAAGAGTCTCCCGCTGTACAGGCGCGCTGCGCGTCGAGAGGCAAGGGAAATGGCAACCCGTTGGGAGGAGCGAGTCCGGGCCGCTGAGCAGGCACGGCTCGAATCGAGTCCCGTCGGGAAGCTGCTCACCGCTCTCGGGCTCCCAACGCGCTGGCTGCGACGGGTGAGAATCGGAAAGCAACCGCTATTTCTGCTCGCCTGGGCACTCGTGCCGCTGAGACTGAAGCTCGTTGCTTGCGGTTTCGTCGCGCTGGGCCTGCTCCTCGTGGTCGGCGGCGTCGCCGCGCTCGCTGTCGTGATCGACCAGCTGGCGTAGCGTCAATCGCCTGGCACGAGCTGCGCGGGCGCGTGGCGAAATCGCAGGATTCGTACTAGGCGGCGCGCGTTTGCCGGCCCACGTGGGAAGGAAAACGGCCCGGACGGGCGAAGCGCACCCAGGACAGCGCGTGAGCGAAAGGAGTGACGGAATGGCAGGAAGTGAAACCTGGGCAGGCTGGGTCCGTTTCGCCGGGATCCTGATGCTGATCATCGCGGTGATTGACGTCTTCCAGGGATTGATCGCGATCATCCGCAGCGAGTACTACGTCCTGACCCCGAACCAGATCATCGTCTTCGACACCACGACCTGGGGCTGGATCACGCTGATCTGGGGAGTCGTCGTCGCCTGCGCCGCCTTCGGCCTTCTCTCGGGAGCGACCTGGGCACGTTGGTTCACGATCGTGGTCGGGAGCCTCAACTTCTTGGTGCAGCTCGGCTTCGTAGGCAATTCGCAGTTTCCGCTCTGGGCGCTGACGGCGCTCGCACTGAACGGAATCGTCCTCTACGCCGTGATCGTTCGGTGGGGCGAGGCGAGCGAAACGATCCGGAGGACGGCCGAGAGCCGATACTGAGGAGCGCGGTAGCCGCGCGCGGCCGAGGCGCACGAGCTCACGCGCCTAGCTGAGAGAGAAGCGAAGAACACGGACCTGAGAAAGCCGAAACCCGCCTGGTAGAGCGGGTTTCGGCTCGTTATGGCCCAGGGCGGCCGCTCGGTGACGCAGGAGAGGTGCCTGATCGGCCACTAGTCGAGGCGCCTTACGTCGCGTAGGTTCACGGATCTGCAAGTAACCGATCTCCCGGCGCATCTGTTTACAAAGAGAGCCGGGGGACCGCTTCCTGGCAAACTCCTGCGGCAGCCCTATGCGGCTGTATAGGGCGACCGGGAGCGAAGGCGGCCACCCGGCTCCTTCATCGTTTCGCCGTCGTTCAGCAGCGCCGTGCGGAACTGGGCCTAGCCGCGTCGATCCGCACGTCGATCAGGTCAGGGCTCGGCGCGGTCCTCGACCAGGAAGTCGTGGATCTCCGCGAGATCGTCGAGAGCCGTCTGAATGTCCTCTGCGTCGATCTTCGTCGTCTCGGCCGCGCGCGCGATCTCGCGGGCGGCGAAGAAGTCGCTGACGATGTCGCGGCTCTCGTCCTGCACGACGACGGGGTTCTCCAGGTCGAAGCCGCGGTCGGCCAGCATCTGTTCGATCAGGTTGACGATCTCGGGGAGCGCTTCGTCGGGCGAATCGGCGGCGTCCTCCTGGAGCTGCGCCCACTGGCTCTCCCACTCGTGCAGGTCGAGACCCGGCTCGCTCATTTTCGGCTCCGCGATAGCATCGTCGGCAGTTTCTCGTGCCCGGCCCAATTTCGCAAGAAACCGCGCGAAGTCGTGCACCGAGGACGCGGACCGTGACCTTCTCGTATCTGAGACACAAGAGCGGGAGAGCCGAAAAGGTCGGTCACCAGTTGCGCTGCACCACTAGCGCGACCGCGTTGAGGTGGGTGCAGAGCTCGCCAATCCGACTCGAGCTGATGCCGGGGGTGCGAGGTGCCCGTGGACGAACTGCACCGCCATCGACCCTTCGCCGACGGCTGCCGCGCAACGTTTGCTCGATCCGGACCGGACGTCGCCGGCGGCGAAGATGCCGGGCACGCTCGTCTCTAGCAGGTTGTCCGCGCCAGCGGCGTCGCCGGTCAGGATGAACCCGTCGGCATCGCGTGCGACGGCGTCGTCGAGCCATTCCGTGCACGGTTGCGCGCCGAGGAAGAGGAAGAGGAACGAGAATGGCAGCTGCTCACCGCTCTTCAGCGTGACCGCCTCGAGCTGCCCGTCCGCTCCGTGGAGGGCGGAGATCTCGCTGCGGTCGCGCACGGCTACGCCGTAGCGGTCGAGGTCGCCGATCAGGTAGGCAGACATCGTCTCGCTCAGGTCGGCGCGGCGGTGCAGTAGCGTCACCAGCGCACCGCCGCGTGCGAGCCAAACGGCGGCTTGTCCTGCGGAGTTGCCGCCGCCGACGACAGCGACACGCGAGGCGCCGCACAGCTGCGCCTCGGGCGGCCCGGCCGCGTAGAACACGCTCACGCCTTCGTAGTCCGCGAGATCGTCGAGCGGAAGGCGCCGGTAGTTGGCGCCGGTGGCGAGCACGACGGCGCGTGCGGCGATCACCTGCCCCTCTTCCAAGCGGACCGTGTGTCTTCCGTTGCCGGGTTCGAGCCCGACGGCGCGGTAGGGGGTAGCGGGTCGGGCGCCGAACTTGCGCGCCTGGCTGACGGCGCGGCTGGTCAGCTCGGTGCCACTGATGCCGGCCGGGAAGCCGAGGTAGTTCTCGATCCGGCGCGACGATCCGGCCTGACCGCCGAGCGCGGTGCTCTCGACGATCAGCGTGTCGAGCCCCTCGGAGGCGCCGTAGACCGCGGCGGTGAGGCCGGCGGGACCGCCGCCCACGACGAGCAGGTCGACTTCCTCGTGCGGCGACAGCTCGCGGCCGACCCCGAGCGCGCGCAGCACTTCGCCTCGCGAGGGACGCGACAGCTCGACGCCGCCAGGCAGTCGCACGAGCGGCGGCTCCGCTCCGTCCGGCGGCGCGGTCTCGTGCCAGGTAAACGGGAGCCGGTTGGCGCGGACGAAGTCGAGCATCTGCATGGTGGCTTCCGACGAGCGAGGCCCGACGATCTCGACGCCGATGCCCTGGACGCGCTGGAGCGCCTCCCGCCGAGCGATGAAGGTCGAGAGGACGAGGTCGCTGAGCGGTCCGTCGTCGAACAGCAGTGCGCGCAACGCCTCGCGATCGACCGCGATGTACCGCAGCGGTTTGGTCACGACCGCCGTCACGAACACGGTCTGTCCCGACAGGAGGTTCAGTTCGCCGAGAAAGCTCGAGGCGCCGTGGCGGACGATCTCGTTGCCGGCCGCGTCAAGGATCGCCACCTCACCCTCACGGATGGCGATGAACGGATACGCCCGGTCGCCGACCTGGTACAGCGCGTCGCCGACGGCGGCCGTCCGCTCCTCGCCCAGCCCCGCAAGCGTCGCCAGCTGCGAGGCCGACAGCGAGGGGATGGGGGGAACTGCCATCGGTCGAGCCTAGCCACGCGCCGTCGGTCTGCGTCGAGCGCCGCTCAGGCGGCCGCGCGAATGCATTTAAGAAATCGCAGGTTCGTGCGATGTCGGCAGACCGGTGCACCCCGACACTGAGAGGGATGAAGGAGGGGACAGTCAGGTGAGCGCCGAGGCGGTGTCCCCGATCACGACGTATTTTCGAGTCTGCGACGGGGTGCGGGTGAGGTTCGCCGATGACAAAGCAGACTCGGACATCACCGTGATGCTGGTGGCGCCGTGGCCCGAAAGCCTTTGGGCTTTCCGTCGCATCTGGCATGGCGTCGCGGCAGTCGGTCGGGTGGTCGCCATCGACCTGCCGGGATTCGGCCATTCGGACGGTCGTCCCGAATTGATTGCGCCGGACGCCTCGGGAGCGTTCCTGGCCCGTCTGATCGAAGAGTGGGGCTTGGGAGCTCCGCACGTCGTCGGCCCTGACGTCGGCACGGCCGCAGCGCTCTTCCTTGCCGCGAGGGCTCCGGAGCGCGTCACGAGCTTGACCGTCGGCGGTGGCGCGGTCCGTTTCCCGATTGAGGCGGGCGGCGCGCTGAAGGACATCATCGAGGCGCCGAGTTTGGACGTCGTGCGCGGGCTGGATGCCAGGACCAACATCGGCTACGCGGTCGAGGCAGCTGCCTCGAGCGACAGCGAGCCCGACGTCCACGAGGACTATGTCAGCGCCTACGACCTCGGGCGCTTCGCGGAGTCTGCCCGGTTCGTGCGGCATTACCCCCAGCAGAATCCGGTGTTGCGCGATCTCCTACCGACGATCACCACGCCCACCCAGATCGTGGCCGGGCGCGAGGATGACCTCGTGCCCTGGTCGAACAACCAGTACCTCGACGAGCTCCTCCCGAACAGCGAGATCCATCCTCTCGAGGCCGGTCACTTCGCATGGGAGCAAGCAGCTGCCGACTACGGCCGCCTGGTGGTCGACTGGGTCAACGGCGGGTATCGGCGCGTCTTAGCGGGCTAACTAAGGAGGCTGGCACGGCGCCGCGCTCCGGTCTCGCACGATCAGGATGAGCAGCGATGTGATCATCGGGCACGACGGGAAGCCACGGTGCGTCTGGGCCGGCGCCGGCGATACGGCCTTCGGCCGGTACCACGACGAGGTCTGGGGTACCCGGACCTACGACGAGTCCGCGCTGTTCGAGGCGCTCACTCTGGGCGTGTTCCAGGTTGGGTTGAGCTGGTCGATCGTGTTCGGGAAGCGGGACGCGTTCCGGAAGGCATTCCGGAGCTTCGACGTCGCCAAGGTCTCGGCGATGACCGAGCGGGATGTCGACCGACTAGTGCAGGACGCCTCGATCATCCGTAACCGCGGCAAGATCCAGGCGACTGTCGAGAACGCCCGCGCAATGACGTCGGCTTCGCCGAGCCTCGCCGAGCTCGCGAAGTCCAATGAGTTCACCCGCACGTCGGCTCCGAGGTCTCTCGCTGACCTACCCACGTCCACCCCGGAGGCGGAGGCTTTCGCGAAGCAGTTGAAGTTGCAGGGGTACCGCTTCGTCGGGCCGACGAGCGTGTACGCGTTCATGCAGAACATCGGCGTCGTCAACGACCACCTCCATGGATGCTTCCGCGCGGCCGACTAGCCCGGCAACGCGTCAGTTTTGCGCCAGTGAGCACCAGTCTCAGGCGGTCTCTAGCGGTTTCAAGCGGCATGATGAGAACGGCTCCGAGGCGGCCGAAACCCCTAGCAGAGCGGGTCTTGCCTCATCTGGGCTACAGGGGCGGCAGGACTCGAACCTGCAACCCCCGGTTTTGGAGACCGGTGCTCTGCCAGTTGAGCTACGCCCCTAGAGGTTGCGCGAGCGATTGTAGCCGCGCCCCTTCTAGAGTCTTGGCATGGCTCCGCCCCCGCCAAGGCCCGCGCTCGGGGCGCTCTTTCTCGTTCTGGCAATCGCGTTCGCCGGGATCGCCGCGGCCGCGGCCGAAGCCGTCGACAGCAACCACGGCCTGGTGGTGCTCGTCGTGGCGGCCGGGGCCATCGCGCTCTGGCTGCTCACCCTCGCGTTGCGGAACCTGAGGAGAAAACCGGACTAGGCCGTATTCTCTACCGATGGCCGCCGACGAGACGCAGGCGCTCTGGCGCGAATACGCCAAGAGCAAGGACCAGGGAGCTCGCGACCGGCTCATCCTCACGTACGCGCCGCTCGTCAAGTACGTGGCCGGACGCCTCGGGAGCGGCCTGCCCGCGCACGTCGACGAGAACGACCTCGTCTCGTACGGCCTCCTGGGCCTGATCGGGGCGATCGAGCGCTTCGACCCGAACCGCGACATCAAGTTCGAGACCTACGCCATCGCGCGCATCAAGGGCTCGATCATCGACGAGCTGCGCGCGATGGACTGGGTTCCCCGCTCGGTCCGATCTCGCGCGCGCGACATCGAGCGGGCGATCGGGGAGCTCGAGCGCAAGCTCCACCGCGCGCCGACCGACGAGGAGATCGCGGAGAAGCTCGGAGTCTCGACCGACGATCTGAACGACAGCCTGACCGAGATCGGCCGCTCGTCGATCGCAGCCCTCGACGAGCTCTGGACGATCTCGTCGGGAGGCGGCGGCGACCAGGTCGCCCTGATCGACACGCTCGAGGACACCCAGGGCCCGGAGCCGCAATCCGAGCTGGCGCAGACCGAGCTGAAGGAGGCGCTGGGCGAGGCGATCGCCCGACTTCCCGAACGCGAGAAGCTCGTGGTCACGCTCTACTACTACGAGGAGCTGACCCTGCGTGAGATCGGCGAAGTGCTCGGCGTCACCGAGTCGCGTGTCTCGCAGCTGCACACGAAAGCGATCCTCCGCCTGAAGGCCCGCCTGGCCGGCTCGCCCACGCGCGAGCCCCTCGGCCGCTAGCAGCGGCGGCAGCCGGGGTGTAGATTTCCTTCCTGGCCGTTCCGTTTGTCCGGGAAAAAGGGCAAACACGTTCCGTGAGAGGAGGGCCATGAGCGACGAATCGTGCTGTTTGAGCATTTCGCAGCCCGAGAGTCGAGGGGTCAATTCGAGAAAGGACGGAGATACGTGAAATACCGTAGAGCTCTAGCCATGTTGGGGTTGATCGGCGCGGTCGCGCTGGTCGCCTCGCTCGCTGCCACGGTGGGGAACGCCCGCCCGACGGCAGCAAAGCATTCCACCGCGATCGCAGCGCCGAAGGTGCCGAACGCGGCCGCGATCAAGAAGAAGTACGGCGGCCAGAAGATCACGTTCGTCGGCGACTCGGTCGGCGACGGAAACAAGCGCGACACTGCGCTCGCAAAGCGGTTCTCGAAGGACACCGGGATCAAGGTGAGCGTCGTTCCGCACCCGGCGGCTTCGGACCAGTCGTACGCGCAGCTAGTACGCGCGTTCTCGCAGAAGTCGTCCTCGATCGACGTGGCGATGATCGACGTCGTCTGGCCGGGCGCCTTCGCGCCGTATCTGGTCAACCTGAAGCCGAAGCTCGGCAAGCAGGCCAAGCTTCACGCACAGGGGATCATCCAGAACGACACCATCGGCGGAAAGCTCGTCGCGATGCCGTGGTTCGGTGACTACGGGATCCTCTACTACCGCACCGACCTGCTGAAGAAGTACGGCTACAAGGCACCGCCGAAGACCTGGGCCGACCTCTTCAAGATGGCCAAGAAGATCCAGGACGGCGAGCAGAAGACCAACCCGAACTTCGCCGGCTTCGTCTTCCAGGGCAACGCGTACGAGGGGCTCACCTGCAACGCGCTCGAGTGGGTCGCGTCGGCGGGTGGCGGCCACTTCGTCGACGGCGGCAAGGCGTCGATCAACAACACCAAGGCCGCGACGATCCTGGACGCAATGCGCAACCAGATCGGCAAGACCACGCCTCGCGGCGTGACCTCCTACCAGGAGGACCAGACCGAGCACGCGTTCGACGCCGGGGATGCTGCCTTCGCGCGGAACTGGCCCTACCAGTACGGAATCGGAGCCGGCGCCACCTCGAAGGTGAAGGGCAAGTTCAGCGTCACCACCCTTCCGCACGGCGCGACCGGCGGCCCGGTCGGCACCGTCGGCGGCTGGCAGCTCGCGGTCTCCAAGTACTCGAAGCACAAGGACGCCGCGATCGAGTTCGTCCGCTACATGACGAGCCCGGCCGTCGAGAAGTTCGACGCGCTCACCAACTCGAACGTGCCGACGATCCTGTCGGTCGCCAAGGACAAGGCGGTTCGAGCGAAGAACCCGTACCTCAAGCCCTCTATCGCCAGCGTCCCGCGCGTGACGCGCCCGGCGAAGTTCTTCAAGACCCACTACAACGAGGCCTCGAAGATCATCTACCAGGGGGTCAACCAGATCCTCAACGGCACGCCCGCCAAGAGCGTGCTGCCGTCGATGCAGTCGAAGCTGAACACGCTGCTCAAGCAGAAGTAGGTTCCTAGGCGAAACGAGGGAGGATGGCGTCTGTCATCCTCCCTCGTTCCAGATGAGCTCGGTAGCCACGCCCGCACCCGCTCCCCGCCGCCGGCGGCCCCGTAGGACGAAGCTCCAACGACGCCAGACGCGCATCGGCTGGGTGCTGCTCGTGCCGGCGCTCGCGGTCGTCGCGTTCGTCGCGATCTATCCCCTCGGGAAGACCGTCTACCAGAGCTTCACGAACCAGGAGTTCCTGGCCGGCCTGGAGCCGACGAAGTGGGTCGGGCTCGACAACTACCGCACCCTCTGGCACGACCCCGCCTTCCGGCACTCCGTCTGGGTGACGGTGAAGTTCACGCTGATCACCGTCTCCTTCGAGTTCGTGCTCGGGCTGATCATCGCGCTGGTCGTGAACTCGCACTTCAGAGGTCGCGGCCTGATGCGCGCGGTCATGCTCGTGCCGTGGGCGATTCCGACGGTCGTGGCCGCGAAGATCTGGCAGTGGATGCTCGACGACGTCTTCGGCGTCGTCAACGACCTGCTGATGAAGCTCCACATCATCTCTCACCCACATGCCTGGATCTCGGACCCGGCCACCTCGCTCGCCTCGGTCTCCGCGGTCGACATCTGGAAGACGACGCCGTTCGTCGCGCTGCTCCTCCTGGCGGGCCTGCAGGTCATCCCGAGGGACCTGTACGAGGCGGCCGACGTCGATGGCGCTAGCCCGCTGCAGCAGTTCTGGCGGATCACGCTGCCGCTGCTGAAACCGGCCATCCTCGTGACGTTGATCTTCCGGACCCTCGACGCGCTGCGCGTCTTCGACGTCTTCTTCGTCTTCTTCGGCAACCGCGCCGACACGCAGACGATGGCGATCTACGCCCAGGGCACGATCGTTCAAGATGGGCACGTCGGCTACGGCGCGGCGATCAGCGTTGCGATCTTCCTGATCATCGGGCTCTTCGTCATCATCTACGTGACCTTCATGCGGGTGACGGGGGACGACGAATGAGCACCGCAGCAGAGACGACGCGCGCACCGTCGCGGCCCGTCAGCCGCTCGCGGGCGTTCCGGCGCAGTCCCCTCGGCCGCGTGCTCGTCAAGGTGCCGTTCTGGATCCTCGTCGTCGTGATCTTCATCTACGCGTTGTTCCCCTTCTACTGGGCGCTTCGCTCGGCCTTCATGCCGGCGAGCGAGCTCTTCGAGACGCCGATCAAGTACTGGCCGAGCGACCCGACGCTGCAGAACTTCCGGGACGTGCTGAGCTCGAATTTCTTCCGGCGCGCACTGCTCAACTCGACGATCGTGGCGGGGTCGGTGACGCTGATCTCGCTCGCGATCGGCTCCCTTGCGGCGTACGCGCTGGGCCGCTTCCGTTTCCGCGGCCGCTCATTCGTGCTCTACCTGATGCTCTCGATGACGATCTTCCCGCAGATCGCGATCCTCGGCGCCCTCTACACGATGATCAGCAACTTCCACCTGTACGACAAGCTCGGGGCGCTGATCCTCACCTACCTGATCTTCACGCTGCCGTTCACGGTCTGGGTGCTTACTAGCTTCATGCGTGCCCTTCCCGGCGATCTCGAGGAGGCGGCCTACGTCGATGGGGCGACACCGCTTCAGGTCTTCTGGAAGGTGCTGCTGCCGTTGATCGCGCCTGGGCTCGTGACGACCGGCCTCCTCGCGTTCATCGCCGCCTGGAACGAGTACCTCTACGCGGTCTCGTTCATCCAGTCGCCGAACAAGTACACGGTCCCGATCGCGATCACCTCGTTCACGGCGAAGGGCGGCAACGCCTTCCAGGTGCCGTGGGGCCAGATCATGGCGGCGACTATCGTCGTGACCTTGCCGCTGATCGCGGCAACGTTGATCCTGCAGCGCCGCATCCTTGCGGGCCTGACCGCCGGCGCGGTCAAGGGCTGACAAGGCGGCCGCGGCCTTGCCGGCGCGGCCGCCTAGATCGCTTCGCGCGTCTCGGGGTCGAAGAAGTACAGGCGGCTCGTGTCGACCGCCAGCTCGACCTCGCTCCCGTCGGCGATCCGAGATCTCGGGCTGACGCGGGCGACGAGGCGGTCCGAGGGGCCTTCGTCCTCTTCGTCGACGAGGGAGACTCCGGCGTCCTCGCCTGCGTCCGCGGCCGTCGCGCTCGACACGATCCGCGTGGCGCCGGTAGCGAAATGGACGAGAACCTCTGAACCCAGCGGCTCGGTCAGGTCGACGGTCACCCTCAGCCTCCGGTCGGAGGGTGTGTCCGACTCGAGGCTGGCGTCCTCGAAGTCCTCCGGACGGATCCCGAGAATGATGTCGCGGCGCGGCGTAGTCGCCCAGCTTGGAGCGGTTCCGTGCGGCCTGCTCGTCCACGGCCAGGCGGTGGTTACCGAAGCTGACCGCGAAGCTCCCGTTCTGGCGCTCGAGCTGCGCCTCGACGAGGTTGATCGAGGGCGAGCCGATGAAGCCGGCGACGAACTCGTTGCGTGGCTGGTCGTACAGCGTCTGCGGCGTGTCCACCTGCTGCAGGTGGCCGGCGTTCATGACGGCGACCCGGTCGCCCATCGTCATCGCCTCGACCTGGTCGTGCGTGACGTAGATCGTGGTCACGCCGAGCCGGCGCTGGAGCTGGTGGATCTCGGCGCGCAGCTGGACGCGGAGCTTTGCGTCCAGGTTCGAGAGCGGCTCGTCCATCAGGAAGGCCTGCGGCTGGCGCACGATCGCCCGCCCCATGGCCACGCGCTGGCGCTGTCCACCCGAGAGCGCGCGGGGCTTGCGCTTGAGGAACTCCTCGATCTTGAGGATGCGCGCCACCTGGCGGACGCGCTCGTTGATCTCTTTCTTCGGCACCTTGCGCAGCTTGAGCCCGAAGGCGAGGTTCTGCTCCACGGTCATGTGCGGGTAGAGCGCGTAGCTCTGGAAGACCATCGCGATGTCGCGGTCCTTGGGCGTCAGGTCGTTGACGACGCGGTCGCCGATCCGGATCTCGCCCTCGCTGATCTCTTCCAAGCCGGCGAGCATGCGGAGCGCGGTGGTCTTGCCGCAGCCCGATGGCCCCACGAGCACCATCAGCTCGCCGTCCCCGATCTCCAGGTCGAGGTCGTGGACTGCCTGCGTCCCGTCGGGGTAGATCTTGTCGACTGAGTCGTAGGCGATCTCTGCCATCGGCGCTATTTTCTCATGATCTGCGCTGCGTGCGGGGGCAATCCGCGCCAGTCGTGTGTCGTGAGCACCGGTTCGCCCGCCGGAGCCTGGCGCTGCTCCGCGGTGGTGTTGACTGCGATGACGTGGTCGCCGCGCTCGTACGCGACCACGCCCGGCTCTGCGTCGAGCAGCCGAAAGCCCTCGCCGAGGCCGCGGCGAAGCTCGATCAGCCGCCGATAGAGCGCGAGCAGCGACGAGGGGTCGTCCCGCTGCGACTCGACGTTCCGCTCCGTCGGGTCGAGCACGGGGAGCCACGGCGTTCCGGTCGTGAACCCGCCGGTCGCGCTCGCGTCCCACGGCATCGGGTGCCGCAGGCCGTCGCGGCCGGCCCGGTCGAAAGGCGGGTCGGCGCCGGGGCCGTTCGCCTGGCCGATCTCGTCACCCTGGTAGACGAAGGCGACTCCGGGAAGCGTCAGCAGCAGGACGGCGGCAGCCCGGAGGTTCTCGGGCCCGACGCGGGTCGCGAGCCGGTCGAAGTCGTGGTTCGACATCACCCAGGCCACGCGTCCGAGCTCCGCCGCCGGCTCGATTGCCGCGCGCAGCCGCTCCGCGTCCCAGGGCGAGAACAGGAGCTCGAACGAGAAGACGAGATCGAGGACCTCCAGGTAGCGGGTGCATCCGCTCGTCGGCTCGAACACCTCGCCGACGAGCAGTGCGTCTCCGGCGGCCTCCCGGATCGTGCGGAGAGCCTCCACGACCTCGGGACGGTTGACCGAGTACCGGCGCTCGAGCACGGCTGCGTCCGCGTGCCGCGGGAACGGGAAGGCGCTCGTCGCCGGCGGCTCGTCGCGCAGCTCGGCGTCCTTGACCATGCGGTCGATCGCGTCGAGCCGGAAGCCGTCGATGCCGCGCTCCAACCAGAACCGGACGATCGACTGCATCGCCTCGACCACTTCCGGATTGCGCCAGTCGAGGTCCGGCTGCTCCGGATAGAACGAGTGCAGGTACCAGCGCCCGCTCGTCTCGTCGCGGCTCCAGGCCGACCCTCCGAAGGCCGAGACCCAGTTGTTCGGCGGCCCGTCGACCGGCGACCAGATGTACCAGTCGGGATGCTCGCGGAACCACGGGTGCTCGATCGACGTGTGAGACGGGATCAGGTCGAGCAGGACGCGGAGACCGCGTTCGTGCGCCGCGGCCACCAGCGCGTCGAGGTCGCCGAGCGTGCCGAGCTGCGGGTCGACCGCGGTGTAGTCCGAAACGTCGTAGCCGAAGTCCGCGAGGGGAGACGGGTAGATGGGGGAGAGCCAGAAGGCATCGACGCCCAGCCACACGAGGTGATCGAGCCGCTGCGTGATCCCGCGGAGGTCGCCCACGCCGTCTCCGTCGGAGTCCTGGAACGACCGTGGATAGATCTGGTAGACGACCGCGTCGCGCCACCACATGGCGCGGGCAGAATAAAGAGGGTCCGGGGGTAAGATCGTCGCTGTCGAGTCCCCGTCCGAGGAGGAGCCGTCGCCGATGTCCATCGAGCCCGGAAAGATCCGCAACGTCGCCGTTACCGGCCACCGCGGAACGGGGAAGACCTCGCTCGTCGAGGCGATGCTCTTTCAGTCGGGCGCGATCAACCGCCTGGGCACGGTCGAGCAGGGTTCGACCACCTCGGATTGGGATGAAGACGAACAGCGCCGGCAGATGTCGCTCGCGTCCTCGCTCTGCCACCTGGAGTGGCAGGGCCGCAAGATCAACCTGATCGACGCGCCCGGCGACGCGGGCTTCGCCGGCGACACGATCGCGGCGCTGCGCGTGGTCGAGGGCGCGCTCATCACCGTGAGCGCCGTGATGGGCGTCGAGGTGCAGACGAACCGGGTCTGGGACCGCGCCGAGCAGCTCGACCTGCCGCGCCTCGTGTTCGTGAACATGCTCGACCGCGAGCGCGCCGATTTCTACCGCGCCCTCGAGCAGCTCCGCTCCCAGCTCTCCGAGCGCTGCGTCGCCATCCACCTCCCGATCGGGAACGAGCACGAGCTGACCGGAATCGTCGACCTGCTGCACATGACCGCGTACACGAGCCCCGAGGGCGAGCGCGAGGGCGGCCCGGGCGAGATCCCGGAGGAGATGGCCGATGCCGTGCAGCAGCACCGCACGCAGCTGCTCGACTCGGTGGTGGAGACCGACGAGGCCCTGATGGAGCGCTACCTCGAGGGTGAGGAGCTCGGAACGGAAGAGGTGGCGCACGCGCTGAAGGATGCGGTGACGCGCGGCGAGCTCTTCCCGGTCGCCTGTGGAGTGGCGACCAAGAACCTCGGGACCACGGCGCTGCTCGACCTGCTCGTCGAAGGCGTGCCGTCGCCCGCCAAGCGCCCGCCGGCGATCGACGTCGACGGCGTCGGCACCGCCGCGTTCGTGTTCAAGACGGTGGCGGACCCCTTCGCGGGCCGCATCAACCTGTTCCGCGTCCTCTCCGGGACGCTCGACTCCGACTCGACGGTCGTGAACTCGCGCAACCGCAGCAAGGAGCGCGTGGGCCAGCTGCTCACGCTCCAGGGCAAGGATCACGAGCAGGCGAAGGAGTTCGGCGAGGGCGACATCGGCGCCGTCGCGAAGCTGAAGGAGACGACCACCGGCGATCTGCTCCTGGACTCCGAACGAGAGATCGAGCCGCCGCAGCTCGACTTCCCCGAGCCGGTGATGAGCTTCGCGGTGACGCCGAAGGCGAAGGGCGACGAGGAGAAGGTCGCAAGCTCGTTGCGCCGGCTCGCCGAGGAGGATCCGACGCTCGTCCTGCGCCGCGATCCGCAGACCGGCGACCAGCTGCTGTCGGGGATGAGCCAGATCCACGTCGAGGTCGCGGTCGACCGGCTCAAGCGGCGCTTCGGCGTGGACGTGGAGCTCCACCAGCCCCACGTGCCGTACCTGGAGACGATCCGGAAGGACTCGCGGGCGCGGCATCGCTACAAGAAACAGACCGGCGGGCGCGGCCAGTTCGGCGACTGCGAGATCGTGCTCGAGCCGCTGCCCGAGCGCGAGGGCTACGAATTCGTCGACGAGATCGTCGGCGGCGTCATCCAGCAGGGCTTTCGGCCCGCGGTGGACAAGGGCATCCAGGAGGCGATGCAGCACGGCGAGCTCGCCGGCGCCCCGGTGCAGGGAGTCCGGGTCCGCCTGGTGGACGGTCAACAGCATTCGGTGGACTCCTCCGAGATGGCGTTCAAGATCGCCGGCTCGATGGCGTTCAAGGACGCCTACGCCAAGGCCGACCCCGTCCTGCTCGAGCCGATCATGGAGGTCGAGGTGAGCGTGCCGGACGACGCCGTCGGCGCGGTCAACGGCGACCTCAACTCACGGCGCGGCCGGCTGCAGGGCATGGAGCCCCGCGGCGGCATGACCTCGATCAAGGCCGAGGTGCCGATGGCGGAGATCCTCACCTACTCGCAGGCGCTGACCTCGCTCACCGGCGGTCGTGGCGACTACCACATGCACTTCCTCCGTTACGAGGAAGTTCCGTCGCATATCGCCCAGAAGATCATCGACGAGACCAAGAAGGAGCTCGAGGAGGCTAGGGTCTAGGTCCATGCGGATCACGCGGCAGGCTGTTACCGCGTCCCAAACGTGCGCCATCTGTGAGCGGACCCTGCTCGTCGGCGAGCGGGCGGTGCGCTATTCGCCCGACGGCGAGAGCTTCGTCGACGTCTGCCCGCTGTGCCAGGAGATCGCGCTGGACCACGGCTGGCTGAAGGAGGGGAGCCCGACCACGCCCGTGGTGTCGGAGCGGCGGCGCAAGCGCCTCCCAGGGCTCGGGTCGCTGTTCGAGTCGCGCAAGCCCCAGGTCGAGCGCGTCGTGGACGAGCCGATCCTGCGCAGGCTCTCGGGGCCCGAGGTGGCGATGGTCGAGGCGGCAGACCTCTTCAACGAGAGCGCCTTCCGGCGAACGATCGCCGGGATCGCGAAGAGCCTGGGATCGCCGCGGGCCTCGATCGTGCCGCTCTCGGGTACGAACAGCGAGGTCGTGCTCACCGTCGCCTGGGACATCTCCTGGTACCAGTACCGCATCACGCCCGACTCTGGGCAGCCCGTCAAGCTGGCCGAGCGCGGGCACGAGCCGCGCGAGCTCGAGTCGCTCTTCACGGCCTGGAACGCACGCCTCACACAGGACGGCCGCATCGCCCCGGACATCTCACCGGTCTAGCGTCAACACCGCCCGTCCATAGAATCCGAAGCACCATGATCTATTGCGTCATTCCGCGTGAGCTCGAAGACGAGCTCTACGAGAAGATGGTCGAGTACTACAGGGACAACCCGCACGTGACCGTCATCGTCGACCGGCGGGAGGGCGAGGACCGGCGCCATGGTCGCGAGAAGGGCGGGAAACGCGAGATCCGAGACCGGCGCCGGGCCCGTGCGGCGGGCACGTTTCCCAGCACGGATCCCCCAGAGAACGCGTAGGTAAGATCGCCCGCGTGGCGACCGCGGCGACGAAGACCTTCAAGAACTTCATCGGCGGCGAGTGGGTCGACGCCGCCTCCGGCGAGACCTTCGAGACGACGAGCCCTGCGACCGGGGAGACGCTCGGCGTCTTCCCGCGCTCGAATGCCGAGGACGTCGACCGCGCGGTCGAGGCTGCCAAGAATGCCTTCGACGACTGGCGCCTGACCCCGGCGCCCCGCCGCGGCGAGATCCTCTTCCGCTTCGGCCAGCTTCTCGCGGAGCGCAAGGACGAGGTCGCTGACCTGATGGCCCGCGAGATGGGCAAGGTCGTGCCCGAGGCGGCGGGCGACGTCCAGGAAGCGATCGACATGAGCTTCTACATGGGCGGCGAGGGGCGGCGCCTCTTCGGTCAGACCACGCCCTCCGAGCTGCGCGACAAGTTCAACATGAGCGTGCGTCAACCGATCGGCGTGGTCGGCGTGATCACGCCGTGGAACTTCCCGATCGCGATCCCGTCCTGGAAGATCGCACCCGCGCTCGTGTGCGGGAACACCGTGGTCTTCAAGCCCGCGACCGACACGCCGCTCCTGGGCGAGCGCTTCGTCGAGCTGCTCGCGGAGGCCGGCGTTCCCGACGGCGTGATCAACATCGTCCATGGGGGCGGGGGAGAGGTCGGCGACCGGCTCGTGCGCCACCCCGACGTGCCCGTGATCACGCTCACCGGGTCCCGAGAGACCGGGGTCGAAGTGATGCGCAACGCGGCCGACCACCTCAAGCACATCCACCTCGAGCTCGGCGGCAAGAACGCGATCATCGTCCTGGACGACGCCGACCTCGACCTCGCGGTCGAGGGGATCATCTGGTCCGCCTTCGGCACCTCGGGCCAGCGCTGCACCGCCGCCTCGCGCGTGATCGTGCAGGAGGGCGCCTACGAGGAGCTCCAGAAGCGGCTCGTCGGCGCTGCGGAGAAGCTGCGCCTCGGCCCCGGCTGGGAAGAGGGCGTGGACGTCGGCCCCGTGATCAACAAGCGCGCGCTGGAGAAGATCCACTCCTACACGGAGATCGGCGTGGACGAGGGCGCGAAGCTGCTCACCGGCGGCGAGGTCGCCGGGGGAAACGGCCTGGGGGACGGGTTCTTCTACCGCCCGACGATCTTCGGCGACGTCGACCCGCAGATGCGTGTAGCCCAGGAGGAGATCTTCGGGCCGACCACGGCGCTCATCCGCGTCCGCGACGTGGACGAGGCGATCCGGGTCTCGAACGGGATCGAGTTCGGCCTCTCGTCGTCGATCTTCACCCGGGATGTGAATACCGCGTTCCGGGCGATGCGCGACCTCGAGGCCGGGATCACCTACATCAACGCCGGCACGATCGGCGCGGAGGTTCATCTGCCCTTCGGTGGGACGAAGGGGACCGGCAACGGCCATCGCGAAGCCGGCCAGGCCGCACTGGACGTCTTCACCGAGTGGAAGTCGATCTACGTCGACTACTCCGGAAAGCTGCAGAAGGCCCAGATCGACACCGCCGACTAGTCGCGCGTGAGGGCACTCCGCAGCAGACCGCTGTGGCAGCTGGTCGGCTTGGCAGCCGTCGTCCTCGTCTTCGTCGGCGGAGCCGGCGCGGCGGGCGCGTGCAAGCTCTTCCTCGACTGTCATCTGGGCTCCAAGTCGTCGCTCGAGAACGAGATCGTCCGCTATCAAGGCCGCCACGCGCCGCTGAAGGGGCTGCCGTCGAACCTGGACGCGACGACCGTCGCGCGGGGCTTCTCGTATCCGACCGACTTCGACTTTCTTCCCGACGGCCGCATCCTGATGGCCGAGAAGAACGGGACGATCAGGTCAGTCTCGAGCAGCGGCCGGCCCGGCTCCCAGCCGTTTCTCGATCTCAGGTCCCGGGTGACGACGAGCTTCTTCAGGGGCATCCTCGGCTTCAAGGTCGATCCCGACTTCGCGGCTCACCCGTTCGTCTACGTCGCATACACGCCGAAGCTGGCCGGCGAGAAGCCGACCGGTCCTACGGTCGTTCGGATCAGCCGCTTCCGTGTCGCGGAGGGCCGCGCAGTCCCGTCGAGTGAACGCGTGATCGTCGGCGGCGACGATGCCAAGCCCTGTGCGGCACTCCCGCCGTCGGCGGACTGCCTGCCTTCCTCCCTGGACGTCGACGGCGCCGACATCGTCTTCGCGTCGGACGGAACACTGTTCGTCTCGACGGGCTTCGGTGGCGGCGAGGAGCACGTCGAGCCGTCCGCCTTCCTGGCAGAAGACCGAGGAACCCTCGGCGGGAAGATCCTCCACGTCGACCGCGAGGGCCGCGGGCTGCCGTCAAATCCCTTCTGGGACGGCGATCCGCAGAGCAACCGGTCCAAGGTCTGGGCGACGGGCTTCCGGAACCCGTTCCGCATGGCGCTGCTCCCTGGGTCGCCCACGACCCTCGCAGTCGGCGATGTCGGCTGGGACTCGTTCGAGTCGCTCCTCCGTGTCGGGCGCGGCAGCGACTCAGGATGGCCGTGCTTCGAGGGCGGCCACAAGACGCCCGAATACCGAGACACACCACGCTGCGCCGACTACTACCGCGCCCACCCGGAAGCGCCGAATGCGCCTTGGTTGGCCATTCCGCATCCGCCGGGGATCGCGATCACCGGTGGTGTCCCGCTCACTCGGGCAAGCGGACTCCCGGCCGATCTGCGGAGCGACTACGCCTTCGCCGACTGGGGCGCAGGCACCCTCACGCTCGTCCCGCTGGGAGAGACGAGCAACCCGAAGCAGATACCCCTGGCGCGGTCGGCGGCCGGTCCGGTTCGGCTTCGGGTCGGTCCGGACGGGGCGTTGTACTACCTCGCGGCCAACAGCGGCGACCTCCGCCGGATCGCCGCACGCTGACGTGATCCTGTGGCACGGGGAGGCCGGCACGGGCACGACGTTCGCGTTGCGCGCTCTCGCCTGGGAATGGTGGGAGTGGTGCCGGTTCCACTACATCGTCGACCCGGACTCCTTCTTCGGCGAGCACGCCGACTATCTGATCTCCGTCCTGTTGCAACCGGCCGTTCCGATGATGCTCCGGCAGGGCGGTTTCCGGGGGTTCGTCTCCTACGACTTCGACGCCGGGCAGGGGCTGTCGCGGTTCCTCAACGTCGTGGACGGTCTCATCGGCCAGGGGCTTCGGGTGCTGGAGCTGGTCACGACGACCAATGAGCCGATCCGGAAGCTCCATCCGGCGGTCGCTCGTCCTGGTCGCTGCGCCGCGAACATCGAGTTCGGCCCGCTGGGAAAGGACGAGGCTTCGAGCTGGCGCGAGCAGCACGGACTGGATGGGGAGGTTTCCGCATCGTGCACCTTGACCTCGCTCTATGCCCAGCTCGAGGGGAGAGACCCGAGCGAGGCGGTGTTGATCGGCTTCGGGGATTGACCGGCCGGTCGGGAATCTTCACGGCGACCTAACAGTCGTCAGGAAGAATTCGCCCATGGTTCGCTGGATTCTCGTGCTTGCGCTGACGGGTGCGTGCGTGGCAGCCGTCTCTGCCGCCTCTGCTCCGAGCGGTCTGATCGTTTTCTCGAGCTCGAGCGGGGTGGACGGCAAGACGCAGGTCTGGGTGATGAACGCGAACGGCACCGCACGGCGCGCGGTCACGCCGGCGACGAGCGCCGCGGAAGGCCCTGCTCTCTCGCGCGACGGACGCCGGATCGCGTTCGTGAGGCGCGACGACGTCTACGTGATGAGCCTCAACGGCACCCAGGTGCGGAGGCTCACGTTCAGCTCCTCGGCGGAAAGCTCCCCGAGCTGGTCGCCCGACGGCCGCTGGATCGCGTACTCGTCCTACCGCTCAGGGCGCTCGGCGATCTGGAAGATGCGCTCCGACGGAGGCCAGAAGACGCTTCTCGCCGCCGGCAAGACATTGAGCGTCCCGGCGTGGTCTCCGGTCGGAGATCGGATCGCCTACGCCGGCGTGAACGGGCAGATCTGGATGATGAACGCGAACGGCGGCGGGAAGCACGCGCTCACACGAACCGCGTCCGGCACCGGCGTCGACTGGGCGCCTTCGTGGTCCCCGGACGGTCGCCGGATCGCGTTCGAGTCGGACGTCGGCACCGGCCAGAGGGATCTCACCAACGAGATCTGGGTGATCGGAGCAGACGGGTCGCATCCCGCGCGCCTGACGCACAACCAGCTGAACGACGGCCAGCCGGACTGGTCGCCCGACGGCGCCTGGCTCGTCTTCTCCAGCCAGCGGCCGCACCCCGGGACCGCGCACCTCTGGCTGATACGCCCGAACGGGAAGGGGCTCCACCGGGTCACCCCCTGGGCCGGCGAGCAGTACCAACCGAGCTGGGCGCGGTAGCCGCGCCACCCGACCCCGGCTAGGGTCCCCAGCCGTGAACCGCAAGCTCGTCGTGTTCGTGCCGCGCGAGGCACTCAAGTCCGTCCGAGACGCGCTATTCGCGGCCGGCGCCGGCCGGATCGGCGACTACGAGCACTGCTCGTGGTACGGCGAGGGCACGGGCACGTTCCTGGGAGGCGAGTCGACGTCGCCGAACGTCGGCCGGGCCGGAAAGGAGGAGCGGGTCGCCGAGCTGCGGCTCGAGACCGTCTACCCGGCCGAGCTAGAGGTCGAGGTCGTGCGGGCGCTCCGCTCGGCTCATCCGTACGAGGAGCCGTCGTTCGACCTCTACGAGCTGCTCGAACGGCCGGAGGCGAGCTGAAGGCGAGGCTCTCGACCGACGGGGGTTCGCGCGGCAACCCCGGCCCGGCGGCCTACGGTTACGTGCTCGAGACCGAGGACGGAACCGTGCTCGACGCGAAAGGCGACACCATCGGCGTGGCGACAAACAACGTGGCGGAGTACAGCGCCCTGATCGCCGGCCTCGAGTCGGCGCTCGAGCGCGACGTGACCGAGCTGGAGGTCGTGTCGGACTCCGAGCTGCTCGTCAAGCAGATGCGCGGCGAGTACAAGGTCAAGAACGAGACGCTGCGCGAGCTCGTCGCCGACGCCGACGCGCTGGCGCGCAGGATGTCGAAGGTGACGTACACCGCCGTCCGTCGCGAGCACAACGAGCTGGCGGACACGCTCGTGAACGAAGCGCTCGATTCGGCCTCGTGAGGCCGCGGCTATACTTTTCGTCCGCGCGGATGTAGCTCAGTTGGCTAGAGCGTCTGCTTGCCATGCAGAAGGTCGTGGGTTCGAATCCCATCATCCGCTTTTAGAGGAACATGCTGCATACTGAGCAGTTTCTCCGTCTCTCGACTAGCCGCCGTCGTCAACGGCGCGGCCCGATAGTCAGCATCTAGTCAGCACTGGCGGCTTTCTCGTGCCGCGCCTAGCGCGGGAACGAGGGACTAGGGGGCTCTAACCGTCGACTCCCGGAGCGCGCCCGTGGCGGCGACTAAGGTGGCTGCGATGCAGGAGGACGACGACGCTGACTAAGGCGCGCCTCGGGAGGGCGAGAGCCATTGGCGGGAGATGCAGGCCGACTTGAAGCGCCACATCGAGCGTAGTCGGCAGCGGGTGGATGCCAAGAAGGCGGTAGTCGACGCCAAGGTGGCGGACAGTGACGCCGACTGGGCTCAGGCCGACGCGGAGGACGCGATCGCCGAGGCCGAGTACGCGACGCTCGACGCGATGCTGGCACGTGAGAACGCCGCACAGCTTGCGGCGAGCTCCTCCTAGGCACGCCCGACAACGGTGGCCGTCTGAACGCAGTTTGGACGTTGCTCGCCTCAAGGCGATTTCCGAAAACATGAGCGCTCGACTGGCCGCCTGGAGCCCGTCCCGTTGCGGTTGACTGTCGCGCGGTTGTGGCGCAGCCCTGTTTGCGGGAGTTTCCTAGGCATAGCGGTTTTCGACAACCGCTGCACCTTTCTAGGTTTTCAGAGGTAGAGCAGGTTCAAGCATCGAGGGCTCTTGAGCTGAAAGATGTCGGGGATGCGGGAACCTCAGAACATTCAGGGCCTCGCCCGGCGTCGTATCCTCATTGGAACCGGCGCGGGGATCGTCACCCTCGCAATTGCCCTGCTGGTCGGCGCGTCCTGGTCCGTTTCCGTCCTCGTCGGCTGGGATACCGTCACGCTCGTCTTCCTCGGCTGGGTCTGGGCGACCACCATGCGGAAGGACGCGAACGGAACTGAGCGTCTCGCGATGGCAGAAGACGACTCGCGTGCTACCAGCGACGGTCTGATCCTCGGGGCCAGCGTCGTCAGCCTTGTTGCGATCTTCTTCACTCTCGCCGAGGCGTCGAAGAGCGGCGGAGCCGATGCCGTGCTGCTCGCTGCGCTCGCCGTGTTCAGCATCGTCCTCGGTTGGGCGGTCATTCAGACGACGTTCACGCTCACCTACGCGCGCGTCTACTACACGGCGCCACGCGGCGGGGTCGACTTCGAGGACGGGGATCCCGATTTCCGGGACTTCGCCTACATGGCGTTCACCATCGGCATGACGTACCAGGTCTCCGACACCGGGATCAGTCAGAAGCGGATACGCCACATCGTCCTCAGGCACGCAATCCTCTCCTTCGTCTTCGGCACGACCATCATCGCGGTCGCGATCAATGCGGTCGCGAACCTCGTGCGCTAGCAGGCAGCGATCGAGGGTCGACCCCGATCCGCCCCCGATGCTTGCAGAACGCTTGCAGCCCGGGCTGATTCCGCCCGTGTGGTCAAACGGGTTCAGCCATGTAGTGCAGGAGGGTCGGGCCCGGATCGGCGATGACGGTTGCGGCCGGTTGGGAGACAGTGTTGAACGTGACGGCGATCGCTCGCGGTCGGCTCCTTGCCCGCGCCTCGCCCGTCGGCGAGCTTCTGAGGGCGAATCGGGCGCAAGGGCGCCGCGGCTTCGGCCGCAACGTCGACGCCGGCGGTCGGGGTAAGCAGCCGTCCGCCGAAGACGACGCTGCAGAGCGCGAACCAGGCCCAGCCGAGCGAGAGGCCGCCGATCACGTCCGAGAGCCAGTGAAAGTCGAGCAGGACGCGGCTCGCTGCGACGGCGACCGCAACCGCGACCGACGCCGCGATCACGATCTGACGCGCCCGCCGTGGAAGGTGGCGCCCGACAATCAGCGCGGCGGCGGCGTAGAACGCGGCCGCCGTCGAGGAGTGTCCGCTCGGGAACGACGGGCCGAGCGATGCCGCCGCCGGGTCGAGCGTCGGCCGAACGCGGCCGACGAGATCCTTGACTCCGAGCATGATCGCCTCCATGCCGACGAGCACCGTGAGCAGGAAGAGAAACGACCAGCGGTCTCGCCAACGGATGACCGCGAACGCGACGAGCGCAAGCGCCAGCACGACCACGACCTCGAGGCGTCCCAAGTCGGTGAGCGCGTGCAGCCCATTGGTGGACGTCGCGCTGCGGTGGTCGTATCCCCATGCGGCGACAACGTTGTCGAAGCGTTGGATGAAGGCAACCCGACGAACAAGGAAGGCCAGAACGCCGAGGGCCAGCCCGCCGAGAAGCGTGATCGACAACGCGAGTGTGAGTAGGAAGCCGGTCGCCACCGTCCGGTCGAGGCGCCGGACGACCAGCCGTCGCAGGCGGGCGTGAGGCCTCACCGCCTCCCCGGCCGCGCGCGCGACTTCCACGGCAGGCTCCGCCGGCGTCGCGCTCGAGTGCACGTACCACCGCGCCACGAGGTAGGTCAGCACTCCGGCCGCGAGCGCTGCTGTCAGATCAGCTAAGAGAGGCACTCGAGTCGGTCGAGATGAGTGGAGTTGGGATCCCCACGCTGCGCCGATGTTTCCAATTCGGACAAACGAGAAACCATGCCTCTCGAGGCTCGGCGTTCTGGTCAGAAAACGCGGCCACTCAATTGTCTACCCAAACCGTCACAACCAAGGACTATTCCGCTGCCCGCGAACCCGCCGACGACGAGCGTACTTCGCCGCTGTGGTTCCCCGTTCTGGACGCGAAGCCGCGCCGCGGGAGAAGACTGGCGCTGCCCGGCGCGCGCCACCCGTTCTGGACATACGTCTGCGGCGTCCTTGTCTCCTTCGTCGTTATCGCAGCGCTGTCGATCCTCACGGGCCTGCTCATCACGCACGTCGCGCTCCGGGTGCATTGGCTTGCCGGCGACGACGAGCGTCTCGTTCGGTTTCTCGCCCGTCATCGCTCAGGCAGCCTGACGGAGGCCTCGCTCGTCGGTTCGATCATGGCCGGCGGCGTCGTCCTGCCGATCATCGCGGGCATCGCTGCGGTGATCGCGGCGGTGGCCAAGCACTGGCGGTTGGCCGGGTTCCTCCTTTTCGCCCTTGCCGTCGAGTCGGGCTCCTACCGCGCGACGACGTTGGTGATCCACCGTCACCGCCCTGAGGTCCACCGGCTCGAGAGCTTGCCGGTAGACGCCAGCTATCCGTCGGGGCACACCGCGGCCTCGATCGCCGTGTACTGGGGGATCGCACTCCTGCTCACGTCACGAATCTCGAGCGTCACCGCACGGATCTGCATCTGGACCGTCGCAGCACTCATTCCGGTGTACGTGGCGTTCTCGCGGATGTACCGAGGCATGCATCACCCGCTGGACATCGGCGGCGGAGTGCTCATCGGCATCGCGGCGCTGTCGGCCATGGTTCTCGTCAGCCGGGCCTCGCACGTCGTCTCGTCCCCGACACCGAAGCGCCCCGAAGTGACAAAGGTCGCGGTCATCGCGCATGCCGGTAAGTCGTTCGACGGCGGCCTGCCCCAGCTCCGGCGCGAGCTCGAGCGTCAGGGCGTCGACGATCCGCTGTGGGTCGAAATCGCGAAGAGCCGGTTCGCGGCCAAGCAGGTGGAGCGCGTCCTGGACGAGGGCGCCGAGCTGCTCTTCGTCTGGGGCGGCGATGGCATTGCGCAGCGTTCCATCGATGCGCTGGCCGGGTCGGAAACAGCCCTCGCAATCGTCCCCGCCGGGACTGCGAACCTCTTGGCAACGAACCTCGGGATCCCGCAGCACATCGAGCAGGCTGTCTCGATCGGCCTTCGGGGAGAGCGTCGCAAACTCGACGTCGGCCGATTCAACGGCGAGCGCTTCGCGGTGATGGCGGGCGCGGGATTCGACGCGTCGATGATCCAGGAGGCCGACGGGGGCCTCAAGGACCGGCTCGGACGTGTCGCTTACGTGTGGACCGGGTCCAGGAACCTGCGGGCGAAGCCTTTCAACGCGAAGATCGCGGTGGACGGGGTTCCCTGGTATGCCGGTGCCGCCAGCTGCATCCTGGTCGGCAACGTCGGCCGCCTGTTCGGCGGCATCGAGGTCTTCGAGGATGCGCGCCCGGACGACGGACGGCTCGAGATCGGCGTCGTCAACGCGGACGGCGTCGCGGACTGGGTGCGGACGTTGGCGCGGACGGCGGTCGGCCAGGCTGAACGCTCGCCTCTGGTGCAGGCGACGAGCGCGACGAAGGTCAAGGTCAAGCTCGACCGGAAGGTGCTCTACGAGGTCGACGGAAGTGATCGCAAGAAGGTCAAGTCGTTCACGATCAAGGTGCAGCCCGCGGCGATCACGATCTGCACCCCAAGAGAGGAGCGGAGACACGATGTCAACGGTCCAGCGTGATTCGTCCGTCTCGGTGCGCCGGGCGCAATCGGCCGGGGAAGGATTCGTCAACTCACGGCTCTTTGCGATCCTCTCGCGGGCCGGGTTTGTCGCCCGCGCCCTGGTCTATGGGATCATCGGCGTGCTGGCGTTCGATCTCGCGATCGGGCAGGGCGGCAAGATCACAAACCAGCAGGGAGCTCTCAGGTCGGTCGAACAGCATCCCTTCGGTCACTTCCTGCTCACGCTCCTCGCAGTCGGTCTGGGCGGCTACGCGCTCTGGCGGCTCCTCCGGGCCGCTCTCGGCCACGGCCGTGAAGGCACCGACCGCGGGATCGAGCGCCTCGGCGCCCTCGGCAGCGGGATCGCGTACGCCGCGATGTGCGTCGTCGCAGTCCAGATCCTCACCGGCCCAGGGACGTCCGGGAAGGGAGCGAAGAAGACGGCCGGTGACGTGTTCACCTGGCCAGCCGGGCGCTGGCTGGTTGCGATCGCGGGCGTCGTGCTGGCAGGCGTCGCCTGCTACCAGCTGATTCGCGGTCTCCGCAAGAAGTTCCTCGACGACTCGAAGACGGATCAGATGCCGCAGCCCATCTACAAGGTGTTCACCGTGCTGGGCACGATCGGACACGTAGCGCGCGCGGTCGTCTTCGGGCTGGTCGCCGTCTTCCTCATCAAGGCGGCCTATGACTACAAGGCAAACGAGGCGATCGGGCTCGACGGCGCCCTGGGGAAGCTGTACGACGGCGCGTACGGGCCATGGCTTCTCGGCGCCGTCGCCGCCGGGCTGATCGCATTCGCCTGCTTCTCGCTGCTGGAAGCGCGATACCGGAAAATCTAGTCCCGAGCACGTGCACATGAGCGAACCGGGCGACAGCGATCCCGAGCTCTTGCTCGGCCCCATGCTCCGCTACGCGGGGACGGAGAGCGCGACCTTCTGGCTCGAGACCAGCGCATCGTGCGAGGTCGAGATCCTCGGACACCGCACGTCGACCTTTGCCGTCGAGGGGCATTACTACGCCCTGCTCCTCGTCGAGGATCTCACCCCTGGCTCCGTGACTCCGTATGAGGTCAGGCTCGACGGAAAGCTCGCCTGGCCTCCAGAGGACGGACGCCCGCACCCTGTTGTGCGGACTCGAAACCACGAGCGCCGCGCACGGCTCGCCTTGGGATCGTGCCGGGTTGGCGACCCGCAACCGACGAGCCTTGGCACCGCATGGCCGAAGGACGTCCGCGCCATCGGAATCGACGCGCTCTGGACGTATGCGAAGCAGCTTCAGCGCGGGGACGTCGAGTGGCCTGACGCGGTGCTCCTCCTCGGCGACCAGGTGTACGCCGACGAGGTCTCACCGCAGACCCTCGCATTCATCCGGGAGAAGCGTGGGACGGACGAGCCTCCCGGGGAGCAGATCGCCGACTTCGAGGAGTTCACGCGGCTCTATCGGGAGTCCTGGTCGGAGCCGGACATCCGATGGCTGTTCTCCACCGTGCCGACGGTCATGATCTTCGACGACCACGACGTGCACGACGACTGGAACATCTCCTGGCTTTGGGTCGAGGAGATGCGTCGAACGAACTGGTGGGAGAGCCGGATCACAGGCGCGTTCATGGCCTATTGGCTCTACCAGCATCTCGGCAACCTCTCCCCGCCCGAGCTCGAGGAGGACACGACGTTTCCGCAAGTGAAAGCTGAGCGGGAGGCGGGACCGCTCCTTCGCCGGCTCGCCCACACGTGGGATCGTGAGTCGGCCGCGAGCCGCTGGGCCTTCTACCGCGACTTCGGAGACACGCGCCTTCTCGTCCTGGACTCGCGCGCCGCGCGCGTGCTGTCGGACGGTCGGCGGCAGATGGTCGACGACGAGGAATGGGACTGGATCGTCGACCATGCGAGCGGCGCATTCGACCACGTGATTATCGCCAGCACCCTTCCGGTGTTCCTGCCGCGCGGGATCCACCATTTTCAGGCGTGGAACGAGTCGCTGTGCGCAGGGCGTTGGGGCCGCCTCCTCGCGGGCCTCAGCGAGCGACTCAGGCGCGCCGTGGATCTCGAGCATTGGGCGGCGTTCAACCGGTCGTTCGAGCAGCTGTGCAACTGGCTACGGACGATCGCCCACGGCACCGCGGACACCCCTCCTCCGGCTTCGATCCTGCTTCTCGGCGGCGACGTCCACAGCAGCTCGGTAAGCGAGATCGATCTCGGCCCGAACGGGTCTTGCAGGGTCCACCAGATCGTTTGTTCACCGTTTCGCAATCCGCTCTCGGCGATGGAGCGCCGCGTCATGAAGGCGACCGGCTCCCGCATCGCCGAGAAGATCTTCTTCCTCCTGGCGAAGCTGGCCGCGGTAGATTCGCCGTCTGCCACGTGGCGGCCGCTTCGACCGGCGACGTTCGAAAATACGCTGGGAGAGCTCGTTCTCGATGGCCGCGCGGGGAGCATGACGATCTGGCGGAGCCCGCGCGAGGGCGAGGACGTTGAACGGCTGGTCGTTGATCAGCGCACCGCGCTCACCTGACCGTGGCGAGGAACCGGGCGCTGCGTCTAGTTCGCACCCACAAGGCGGCTACCCGTCTACGAACAGGCCTTGGAGCGGGCCGAGCAGCCGCTTCGAGTGCCGTGAGACCCCGGGGAGCTCCACGAGCCGGTGGGTCAGCGGAGACCCCGCGCGGCGCCTCTCGAGTTGCTCGTTGGCGATCAGCTTCCAGCGGTTGTCCACGACCGCCGCCACTTCGCCATCGACCCGCTCGAGCGGTAGCTCGAGGTGCTCGGCCCAGAGACGGAGACGGGTCTGGCGTGCGACCGCTGGATCATGGGTGACGATGTTCATCTCGGTGTCGTTAAAGAGCGAGTGATCGTTCAGGTTGGCTGAGCCGACCGTCAACCAGGCGTCATCGACGATCCCAATCTTGGCGTGCACATACACGGGGTCCGCAAGCGCACCGTTGCGGGCGTAGAGCGTGGTGGCGAGGAAGCGACCGGCGTCCTCGTCGGCCTCGACTAGCGACGCAACCTGGCCACGTGAGGCATCGGCGCCGTCATTCGGATTAGCAGGCAGCACAGCGACGATCCGGAAGTCGTCGCGAGGCGGCCGGCGCAGCTTGTCGCAGAGGATGGTGACCACTTCGGGCGACCAGAGGAACTGGTTCTCGAGGTAGACGAACTGCCGCGCCGAGCGGAGCGCGCGGAGGTAGGACTCGAGGATCCGGAACTCGCCCCGCGGCACTGAGTCGTAGACAGCGTCGGGGATCGTGCGCACGACCTGTAGCCCGACGTCGCCCTCGGGCGCAGGGGCCTCGGTCGCCGGCAGCGTCTCGCCGGTGACCTCGCGCCAGCGCAGCCGGAAGTGCTCGGCGACGTCGATCACGGCTGGACCTTGGATCCGTGTCGCGGCGTCATGCCAGCCAAGCTGGGCTCGTGCGGGGTGGTCGTGCGTGTCGAAGCGATCGCCCGCCTCGACCGTCAGGTCGATCCCGCCGACGAACGCCACCCGGTCGTCGATCACGATCGTCTTCTCGTGGTGGCAATGAAGCGGCCGTTCCCGGGCGTCGAGAGCGCAGCGGATTTGCGAACCGTGACAGAGCCGGTCGCGCATGGCGCGCACCTCCCGCCGGGAGGGGTGGAAGAGCGGCAGCGGCGCACCAGCCCAGGCCAGAACGCGCACGTCGACCTGCGCGGAGAGCTCGGCGAGCAGGTTGCGCAACACCGTCGGGGGCCCATCGCGGGTGAGATCGAGCTCCGGAGAGAAGTACCAACCGGTCAGGTGGATGTGTGACTCAGCAGCCGCGAGCGCCTCCGCCATCGCGGGTAATGCGTTCGCCCCATCGATCAGCACCTCCAGCTCGTTGCCGCCTCGGGCCGGGGGGTGGCCACCTGCCCAGCCCGAGCCGCTCGAATCGAGCACGTACTCCCAACCGAGCCGGCGCAACCGCCGTCGATGATGCACGCAGACGCGATGGTCGACCGCTCGGCCAAGGGCGCGGTCGATCGAGAAAGCGACGCCGCTCTTCATCGGCGGCGAGGATAGGCGAGCCAGGTGAAGTGCGCGAGAGCCGACAACACGGAGCTCAGATGTTTATGCGTTGTAGATGTGGACAGACCGGTCTTACTACACGGACCGTTCGGCGCAGTGCTTCCAGCTCTGCCTGTATCAGGTCACGGTGGTTTGCGAGGGGATGGGTCTGAGTCCTCCGCCGTAATCGATACTACGAGGGAGGCACCACATGGCAGCAACCGAAACCGCTGAGCGGCGGCGCACGAACGCGTCGCCCAGCAAGACTCGTCGAACGACCGACGAGACGAAGAACGCGTTCAAGACGACCGAGTTCTTTGCGATGGTCGGCATCATCGGGGCGATCCTGATCGCCTCGGCCGTCTCCGACAGCTTCGGCGACCGCCGCGCCTGGACGCTCGTCGCGGCAGTCGCGATCGGCTACATGATCAGCCGCGGGCTCGCCAAGTCCGGCACCAAGTACGTCGGCGGCGAAGACCCGCTCAGCCGGAACGACCACTAGGCAACGCGCTTTGAGGGCTGTGCCGGGGCATCCGCCTCGGCACGGCCACGGTCACCATCAACCCGTGAGGAGAGTTCATGCCCAAGATCCAAGACTCGATTGAGGTTCAGGCTCCCGTCCGGCGGGCCTACAACCAGTGGACGCAGTTCGAGGAGTTCCCGAAGTTCATGGAGGGAATCCAGTCCGTCCAGCAGCTCGATGACACACACGTCCAGTGGGTCGCAGAGATCGGCGGCAAGAGCCGGCAGTGGACGACCGAGATCACCGAGCAGCAGCCGGACAAGAAGGTCGCCTGGAAGACGATCGACGGCGAGGTCAAGAACGACGGCGCCGTCAGCTTCGAGGAGATCGCCGGCGGTCAGACGCGTGTCAACGTCGAGATGGACGTCGAAGGCGACTCGACCGCGGCGAACGTCGCGGCCGACCTCCTCGGCGTCGTCAAGCGTCAGGTGCGCGGAGACCTCGAGCGGTTCAAGCAGCTGATCGAGAGTCGCGACGAAGAGACCGGTGCTTGGCGGGGCGAGGTGCAGCAGGGCGACACGAAGTAGGGCGATCAGCGGCGCGCGCGCGTCTTGGGCCGGACGAAGCCGCGAACGTGCTGCGCGGCACGACTCGCACTTCCGTGACCGCCGATGTTTTTGGAGTCTCGGTCATGGGAAGCAAAACGACAATTTCGACACGAACAGTGAAGGAATGGAGGTTGAAAATGCCCGACATGAACAAGTTTTCAGAGCAGGTGATCGACCTGGCGGAGCGGTTCGCGGACATGACGGACGCCGCGCAGGGCAAGGGCAACCGTAAGAGCATGGGGGCGCGCTGGCTGATCCTTCCTGCGGCCGGTGCGGGTCTCTACGCGCTCGGTGCGAGCGGCGGCTTCAAGACGCAAAACCAAGAAGGTCATGAGCCAGGCCAAGGCGCGAGCTTCTGAGTTGCCAAACGATCTGATGAATCGTGTTGAGCAGGTCTCCGGAGTGACGGAGAACCGCTCGAAGAATGGTGCCCGCCAAACAGGGCAGAAATCATCTCGGAGTTCAAAGAGCCGTCAGAGTCGAAGTCAAAGCCGCCGCAAGACCAGTTCCGCCCGCTGAGATAGCGGGTTTTCCCGTGAGAGGAGGCTGATGTCGATGTTTGAACGAACGCGAACTGGCTTACGGGAGATGCCGTCGAACGCCGCATGGCTTCTGTCCCGGGCGGTGAAGCCGGGGGAGGCACTCGGAGAGGCTGCGGCCGACGCCCGCGACCAAGGGTGGAAGGCAGCGGCAGCCCTGGTCGATGCAACCCCGGTTGGGGACTCCGTCGAGATACGAGCAAGGCGCGCGCGCGACGCCGCGGAGCGTGCTCGGGAGGCCGAGGAGCGAGCGGTGGAGGCCGCGCGGGAGTCCAAGTCCCTTGCCGACCGCGCGCACGAGGTGAGCGAGCGCGGTCGCGCCCGCCTCAAGGACGTCGACCGCGAGACGAGCCGGGAGGTCAAACAGCGCGTCGCCGAGGCGCAGAAGGCCGCCGACGAGTTCGTAAAGCGCGAACGGCAAGCCGCGGAAGCGGACGCCGAGGAGGAGCGACAGGACGTTGAGGACGAGGTCGAGAACGACATCGCAGAAGCCGAAGACGATGCCGAGGCGTCCCAGCGGCGAGCCATGGAGCTACTCGAGGACGCGACCGAGGCCCTGGCGGAGGCCAGGCGGCTGGCCGACGAGGCCGCAGAGGCGGCACGCTCAGCCGCGCAGGAAGCGAACCGCCAGGCCCAGCACCTCCACAACGAGGCGAAGCAGAGGGCGAGCGACACCGAGGCGCGAGTGAAGGCGGCCGAAGGCCTGCGCGAACGGGCAGCGGCAACCGCGAAGCACACCGCACTCGAGCTCGATCGAACGACGACGAACGGGGGTCTCGATGCCTATAAGAAGCCCGAGCTCGTCGAGCTCGCGGCCAGCATCGGGATTGAGAACCGTTCGCACATGACGAAGCCCGAGCTGGTCGACGCCATCATGAAGGCCGCTCGTCGGCAGGCGCGCCAACGAGTGGCCTCATGAGACTTCTTCACAGGAAGAGTGAGCCCGACAGGCTTCTCGACACTGTCGGAGATTCGCTTGGGGCTCTGAGCGGCGCCGCGAACAGGAGCAAGCTCCTGAAGGCGGGTTTGATAGCCGGTGGGGTGGCTGTACTCACGGCGGGCAGTGCTGCCATCTCCTCGATCCGGCGCCGGATGGAGGGGAACGACTCGTGAGGGAGCGTCGTAAGGGCCGCGGCGTCGGAACGCCGGTCGCACTCACCGCGGTCGATCCCAACAGACGCCTCTCCGAGGGAGCACTTGCCCAGGCCTCCGTCCGTGCGCGCCTCCTGGGCATCCCACTCTTACGGCTGGACGCAACCGTCGTGCTGATGCCGGCCGCGATCACCGCGCCGTCCTCCGCACTCGCCGCGGGGAATGGCTTGGCCGAGGCTGTACGCAGCATCAACGACGGAGCAGAGGTGCTCGCCCAGATGCGCAGGAACGGCCAGCGCTGAGCCCGACTGGGGTCCGGTCGAGACGATCCACTTCGGGCACAAGACGCTGCATATTTGTGCCCTGCGGATGACAGCGCTCATCCGCGTGATCTCGTCTACCGATGCCACCCGACTCGTTCCTGTGGGGTTTTCTTCCTCCTTCGTCGAGTGACGCTCGCGTAGTTCCCGGAAGCGACCGCCGATAAGCCTCCGGGTCACACACTCGCCCTGCCGGGTTTTCGCGGCGGGGAGCCCGGATAGCACTCATGGATGATGGCTACGCGGTCGGAGCGAAACGGTCAACGGGGCCGCGCGCCAGATAGTCCGAACAAGCTTCCCAAGAGCGCCTGGCGCAGCGCCCTCAAGCGCACCATCAGCGAGTTCAGCGCCGACAACCTGACCGACTACGCGGCGGCGCTGACCTACTACGGGATCGTCGCACTCTTCCCGGCGCTGATCGCGCTCGTCTCGATCCTGGGGCTCGTCGGACAGTCGGCAACCAAGCCGTTACTCGACAACCTCGGCGGCTTCGCGCCCGGCCCGGCGCACCAGATCCTCCAGAACGCGCTCGACGGCCTGACGCAGAGCAGAGGCGGGGCCGGGATCCTGCTCGTGGTCGGCCTGGGCGGCGCCCTCTGGTCGGCGTCTGGCTACATCGGGGCATTCATCCGTGCCTCGAACATCATCTGGGACGTCGAGGAGGGCCGCCCGATCTGGCGCACGCTGCCGCTTCGCCTCGTGATCACGGTCACGATGATCGTCCTGCTCGCGATCAGCGCGATCGCGGTCGTGGTAACCGGGCCACTCGCCGACCGGGTCGGGAAGCTCCTCGGCGTCGGCAGCACCTTCGTCACCGTCTGGGACGTGGCCAAGTGGCCAGTGCTGGTGGTCGTCGTCAGCTTCATGTTCTCGATCCTCTACTACGCCTCACCGAACGTCCGGCAGCCAGGGTTCCGCTGGGTCACGCCCGGGGGCGTTCTTGCGGTCATCTCCTGGATCGTCGTCTCGGTGGCCTTCGGCATCTACGTGGCGAACTTCGGCTCGTACAACAAAACCTATGGCTCGCTCGGCGCGATCATCATCTTCCTGGTCTGGCTCTGGCTCTCGAACGTGGCCATCCTGCTGGGAGCCGAGTTGAACGCCGAGCTCGAGCGCGGCCGCCAGATCGAGGCGGGCCAGCCGCCCGACCGCGAGCCGTTTCTGCCTCCACGCTCCGAGCCCGAGGACTAGGCGGGTAGGTTCGCAATCTAGGGACGGGATTTGGGCGGAGCACGCGCGCGAATGGGCACAAGAGGCGGTCTAGTGCCCAAACCCGCTCACTTACTCTCTCAGGAAAGCCCCGCTCAGGCGGGGTTTTTGCTGCCTCCGCCGGAACCACAAGAGGCTCCTCGTTCGCGATTGCGCCCATTGAGTGCCTGGTCGAAGGCCTGCAGGTCTGGCCCTGAAAGCCGCTCGCGCCGCTTGGTTGCAACGCGACTCAGCTCGTAAGAGCACGAGTCCTCGTGCAGACGCTAGGCCGCCGAGCGGTCGAGCGAAAGCCCAGGTGCGCGGTGAACCGCGGCGTGCGAAGCTAGCGCGCACAGGATGGAGATTCGGAGTCGACTTATCGAGCAACTCGTCGTCGAGCCCGGCAAGGCCGCGAGGATCGCAAGCCGAGATTCCAGCTGGATGGGTTGGCCCGACTTCGCTGACCTAGCTCACGACGAGCTCGAGCAGCGCGCGAAGGATGCGCTCAGGCGCGGGATCGAGGAGCTCTCCGAAGCGCAGGAGCTGCTCTGGGCGAGTGACAGCTACTCGCTTCTCGTCGTCCTGCAAGCGATGGACGCGGCCGGGAAAGACTCGGCGATCGAGCACGTGATGTCGGGCGTCAACCCGCAGGGAGTACAGGTGGTCTCGTTCGGGAAGCCGTCAGCCGAGGAGCTCGACCACGACTTCCTATGGCGCATCACGCGTGCGCTTCCCGAGCGGGGCCGCATCGGCATCTTCAACCGGTCGCACTACGAGGAGGTGGTCGCGCTCAAGGTGCATCCCGAGTGGCTAGAGACGCAGCGGCTTCCTCCGGGCGAGCGCGACGAACGCTTCTGGCAGGAGCGATACGAGGACGTCAACGGCTTCGAGCGCCATCTCGACCGGAGCGGGACGAAGATCGTCAAGTTGTTCCTCCATGTCTCCAGGGCGGTGCAGAAGGAGCGTTTCCTGGCCAGGCTCGACACGCCCGGCAAGGAGTGGAAGTTCAACGCGGCCGACGTCGACGAGCGGGCCCGCTGGGACGACTACATGGCGGCCTTCGAGGACGCGCTCACCGCGACCTCGACCACCTGGGCTCCGTGGTACGTCATTCCCGCCGACCACAAGCCGTTGGCCCAGGCGCTCGTCGCGCTGGTGCTAGCCGAGACGGTCAGGTCGCTCGACCTCCGCTGGCCCGAGGTCTCCGAGGCCGAACACGCCGCGAACCTCGAGGCGCGCAAGAAGCTCGAAGCCGAGACTTCCGCCTGACGACCGGAAGGATCATGTTCCGGCTTCCGGTCATTTACACGAACGCACCGGCGACCGCTGGCCGCCAGCTCGTGGGCGTCGAGGCCGTGATCGACAAATGACCTGGCCAGCGCACTGCTCGCCACGATCATCACGCTTGACGCATCCGGACTCGAGGTTGGGGCAGCGCCCTGAGCGATCGAGCAGCTGCGAAGGAACCCACGGAAGGAGAGCGCGACATGGCGACGGCAGAAGAAGCCCCCGCTGCGACCGGCGGGCTCGGGGATGCCCGGTTGGTTGCGTGGCACACGCTGGCACCCGACGACGTCGGAGGCCGCCTGGGCGTCGACACCGGGACCGGCCTCTCGGCCGCCGAGGTCTCGTCGCGGCTCGCCTCGGTCGGCCCCAACAAGTTCGCCGAGACGGCGGTCGAGCCGCGCTGGCGCGCGTTCGTGCGCCAGTACCGCGACCCGATGCAGATCGTCCTGCTCGTCGCGGGGATCGGCAGCCTCTACCCGCTGAAGGAGCTCGGCACCGGCCTCGTCCTGCTCTTCCTGACGCTGTTCAACGCGGTGCTCGGCCTGCGCCAGGAAGGGAAGGCTGCCGAGGCCGTTGCCGCGCTGCAGAAGATGATGATCGTCAAGGCGCGTGTACGCCGCGACGGCGAGCTCGTCCAGATCCCGGCTGAAGAGCTGGTGCCCGGCGACGTCGTCTCGATCGAGGCGGGCGACGTCGTGCCGGCTGACGGCCGCCTGCTGTCGGCGGCGACGCTCGAGGTGGCGGAGTCGGCGCTGACCGGCGAGAGCCTGCCGGTCTCCAAGGGCGTGGACGCAGTCGAGTCAACCGAGACGCCGCTCGGTGACCGCACGGACATGGTCTACATGAACACGAACGTGACGCGGGGCGCAGGGGCGTTCGTCGTCACCTCGACCGGGAATGTCCACGGAAGTCGGGCACATCTCGCGCATGCTCCAGACGACCGAGGACGCGGACACGCCACTCACCGTCCAGCTCAAGAGGCTGACCAACCAGATCCTGTGTCATCGCGGGCGGTGCGGTCGCAATCTCGATCATCCTCAACCTGTCGCGCGACCAGAGCTTCGACACCGTCTTCACGGCGGCGATCGCCTTCGCGATCTCCGCGATCCCGACAGGGCTTCCCGCGGTCGTCACGACGATCCTCTCTTACGGGACGCAAATGCTCGCGAAGGCGAACGCGATCATGAAGCGGCTCCGGTCGACCGAGACGCTCGGCTCGACATCCGCGATCAACTCCGACAAGACCGGGACGCTCACGCTCAACCAGATGACCGCCGTCGAGCTGACGATCCCCGGCCGGCGCTACACGATCTCGGGCGGCGGCTACTCGACCGAGGGGACGATCAAGCACGTCTTCGGCCCGCCGGAGGTGTCGCTCGAGCAGTTCCTGTTGCCGATGGCCCTCTGCGAGGACGCCGTCGTCAAGGACGGGGCCCTGGTCGGCGACCCGACCGAGGGGGCGCTCGTGGTGCTCGCCGAGAAGGGCGGTCTGGCTGCGGTCGAGACGCGGGAGAAGTACCCACGCCTCGCTGAGCTTCCGTTCGACTCCGCGTACAAGCTGATGGCCACCTTCCACCGGATGCGCGACGAGGACGGCCGTGATGTCGTCCGCGCATTCGTCAAGGGCGCGCCGGACCAGCTGCTCGCCCGGGCGGCGTCGCGACCCGACCCGGACGACCTGTCGATCGTCCCTGCGGACGACGCGTTCAAGCAGCGCTACATGAACGAGAACGAGCGCCTCGCGAGCCAGGGCCTGCGCGTGATGGCGACCGGACGCAAGGACTTCGACCCCGACGGGTTCGATCCCTCGGCAGATCTGCTCCCGCTCCTGGACGGCCTGACCGTGCTCGCCCTCGTCGGGATCGTCGACCCACCGCGGCCGACGGCGAAGTCGGCGATCGAGACCGCGCACGCAGCAGGGATCCGCGTACGAATGATCACCGGCGACCACGCCGTCACGGCTGCGGCCATCGCCAAGGAGCTCGGCATCCCCGGCAAGGCGATCACCGGCGCCGAGTTCCAGGCCATGTCCGACGACGAGCTCGACGCCGCGATCGACGAGATCGGCGTGATCGCGCGCGTGGCACCCGAGGACAAGGTGCGCCTCGTCAGCTCGCTGAAGCGAAAGGGCGAGATCGTCGCCATGACCGGGGACGGCGTCAACGACGCGCCGGCCCTGAAGAGCGCCGACATCGGCATCGCGATGGGAATCACCGGCACGGAAGTCTCGAAAGAGGCGGCGACGATGATCCTCACCGACGACAACTTCGCGACGATCGTGAAAGCCGTCGAGCTCGGCCGCGGCCTCTACGACAACCTGACGAAGTACATCCGCTTCCAGATGGGCGTGCTGGTCGGCTTCATCGTCACGTTCCTCGGCGCGAGCATCTTCAACATCGTGGGCGGCGTCCCGTTCGTCCCACTCCAGACCCTTTACATCAACTTCACCACGCAGGTGCTCCAGGCGATCGGCCTCGGCTACGGCCGGCCGGCCGAGGGCCTGATGAAGCGCAAGCCGCGCGCCTCCGACGAGCCGATTCTGCCCGCGGCCGCTCTTGATCTGGGTCTGCATCGCGGGCCTCGTGCTCGGCGGGGCCACGCTCGGCGTGATCGGCTGGGCGGATGACCACTACGGGAGTAGCGCGATCGCACGCACGATGGGGATGACCACGTTCGCGATCAGCAACGTGGTCTTCTCGCTGGCCACGCGCGACGAGCGGCGTTCGATCTTCTCGCTCGACGTGCTCGAAGACCGGATGTTCGTGATCTGCAGCGCCGGCTCGGCCGCCGCGATCCTGCTCGGCACTGAGCTCGGCGTCTTCCAGCGGATCCTCGGCACCGTCCACCTCGACGTGCACCAGTGGCTCGTCTGCATCGTGGTGGGGCTCGCGATCGTGCCGGTGTCCGAGGCGAGGCGGCTGCTGCTTCAGCGGCGCGGCTCGTCGGCTGGCCCGACCGAGGAGCCACCGGAGGGCGTGCCGGCGGTAAGCCCCTCTCCGTGACGACGGCCCGCAAACCGCCGTGATATAGGCGGCGCTTCGAGTGCCGGGGCGGGTTCCGCCCAAATGCTGCGGTGTCACGCGTCGCAGCGACCGAACCCACGACCCGTTTGCCATGCAGAAGGTCGTGGGTTCGAATCCCATTATCCCGACCTAGCGGTTCTCGGCATCCTCCGCCCTTTCGCCACTCTCGACGATGTCACCTTCCGTGAAGAGGATCGTTTGGAGGGCGATGCGCCACTTCGGCGTGCGTCGCAGCAGGAACTCGAGGTCCATCCCGAAGTGCTTGAACTCCTCGCCCTGCGCGTTCTCCATGATCGCCCTCGCCTGCGGGTCTGGTTCGAGCGCTATCCGCTGCTGATACCAGCCGATCGCCTCCGCCTCTTCGGTCATCGACGTGATCATGCGGGCGAATGTCCGCGTCTCTGCGCTGAGCTCGCCCGCCGGCTCGTGGTACTGCTCGAAACCCATCTCGCCTCCTGTTCGATTGCCCCGAACTTGAGTGGTTCGGTTGCCTCGATTCTGGCGCAACAAGTGCTTTAGTAGGCAGCGGCTCCTCCGTCGCGCCTGCGCGAGCGCGAGCTTCCCGCACAGACGCGGCGAAGACAACGTCGCGACGACCGAAGGGAGCGCGTGAGTTGGCCTCAACGACGGCAAAGATCGGCTTCGTCGGCCTCGGGCACATGGGCGGCAGCATGGCGGCCCGCTTCCTCGCCGCCGGGTACCCCGTCTACGGCGAGGAACAACACCGAGAGCAGGCGGACGAACTCGTGCGCGACGGGCTGCAGTGGCGCGACACCCCGCGCGAGGTCGCCGAGGCCGCCGACATCCTCTTCACGTCCCTCCCCGACGACGGCGTGCTCGAGGCGGTTGCCTCGGGCCCCGACGGGATCCTGGCCGGCCTCGCCGCCGAAAGGATCTGGGTCGACGTGAGTACGGTCAGCCCGCGCGCGAGTCGCGGTCTCGCGGAGCGGGTGCACGCGCTCGGAGCGGCCATGCTCGACGCTCCGGTGTCGGGAAGCGTTCCCCAGGTGCAAACAGGAACGCTCACGATCATGGTCGGTGGGGACAAGGACGCATACGCACGCGTCGAGCCGCTCCTGCGCGAGCTGGGCACGCCGACGCACATCGGCGAAAACGGACAGGGACTGGTGCTCAAGCTCGCAATCAACATCAGCCTCGCGGTGCAGATGCTCGCCTTCGCCGAGGGCCTAGTCCTGGCCGAACGCTCCGGCGTCGACCCCAAGCTCGCGGTCGACGCGATGACCGCGAGTCCGATCGGCTCGCCGATGCTGAAGGCACGGGCTGAACTCGTCCTCGACCTGCCGGACGAGGCCTGGTTCGACGTCGGCCTGATGCAGAAAGACGTGGCCCTCGCGCTCGACGCAGGACGGGACCTGCACGTCCCGCTGCCGTCCGCCGCAGCGGCCGACCCGGTGCTTACGGTTGCGCGGGCGTTGGGTTACGAGCGGCGCGACCTGGCGGCGCTGTTCGAGGTATTGGCTCAGCTTGCAGGGGAGCCCAATTGACCGGCGCTCCCAGTCCCGCCGCTCGAGAGCCGTTGCGACAAGATTGGCGGGCCGCTGCTCGCGCGTGGGGACCCCCCGGGAACGAGCGGCTGACGGCGTCGGCCGGGCTGGCCCTCCTCATCCTGCTCGCAGTTGAGACGTTGACGACGTTGTCCCTGCGCTCCTACCTGCCCGTGCACATCTTTCTCGGGCTCCTGCTGCTGCCACCTCTTGCGCTCAAGCTCGCCAGCACGGGCAGGCGGGTCCTGCGCTACTACACGGGCAACAAGCCGTACAGGCTCGAAGGGCCGCCCCGGCTTCTGCTGCGGTTGCTTGCTCCGCTTCTGGTCGCCTCGACGCTGTCGCTCTTTGGAAGCGGAGTCGCGCTGACACGATGATCGCCGCGGAGCAGGGTCAGCGCAGCTTCGTCGACTGTGAGCGTTGCATCGGCTCGGCTGGGTAGCGGCGCTGGACAAGCGTGGCGAGCTCGTGATGCGGGGGCGTCCGCTAGGGCACGTGAGACGGCCGGCGCTCGCGCACCTGCGCGAACTTCGGGAAGCGAAGCGTGAACGCCGCGCCCACCTCGGTGCTCGCGGCCGCGCACCCTCCTCCGTGCGCCCGCACGATCGCGTCGACGATCGCAAGCCCGAGCCCCGCTCCGCCCTCGGCGCGGGACCGCGCGGAGTCGGCACGTGCGAAGCGGTCGAAGATCAGCTCGAGCGCGTCCGCCGGGAGGCCACAGCCCTCATCTGCGACCTCGATCATCAGATCGTCACCGGCGCCGCGGGCGCTGAGCGTGATGACGTCAGCCGGCTGGGTGTACTTGACGGCGTTCTCGAGCAAGGCGTCCAGGGTGGTGCGGAGCGCCTCCGGGTCGGCCGCTAGCGTCCCCCGCGGCAGCTCGCCGAGCGTCCAGGTCCGGGGCGCGACCTCGGACCAGCGCATGAACACGTCCTCGAGGAAGGGCTCGACGTCGACCTGATCCGGGACGATGAAGTCAGGCTGCTTGGACTTCGCCAGGAGGAGCAGCCGCTCGAGGATGTGCTCGATGCGCTCGAGCTCGTCCAGTGCGACCCCGACTTCGTGCGCCGGCTCGCCGTTCAGCCGCTGTAGCACCTCGAGGTGGCCGCGCGCGATCGTCACTGGTGTACGTAGCTCGTGCGAGACGTCGTGGAGGAAACGCTTCTGCTGGGCCAGCAACGCAGCTCGCTGGGTGACCTCGCTCTCCAGGGTCCGTACCGCGTCCTGGCGGCGGCGGGCGTGCCAGACCATCGCGAGGAACATCGCAGCCATCAACGGGACCTCGAAGAGCTCGCCCCAGAGCTGTTCGCCGCTGAAGGCGTCGCTCAGGATCAGGCTCCCGGTCGCGAGAATCACCAGGCCGAGCACGACGCCGGTCGGCTTCGGCTCCCACACCCGGAAGCCGTAGAGCAGCGTCAGGCTGATCCAGATGAAATGGAATGGGATCGTCTCCCAGCTGGGAACGAGCGCCATCGCGAGGAGGTTCGCGCCCGCGAAGACGAACCACGCGATCTCGACGGCTCTACGCCGTAGTAAGCCGGTAACCGCCATGCCGTACCGTCTCGATCGGGGCCTCCGAGCCGAGCTTCTGCCGCAGCCTTCGGACGCACACGTCCACCACGTTGGAGCGCGGATCGAAGTGGTAGCCCCACACGTCCGAGAGCAGTCGCTCCCGGCTCACGACCTCGCCCTGGTGGCAGACGAGATGGTGGAGCAAGCGGAACTCGCGGTCGGACAGCTCCGCACTCAGCTCGCCCAGCCGCACCTCGCGACGGGCAAGGTCGAGAGTCAGCTTCCCCGCCCGCAGGACGCTGCCGTCCTCGCCGCCGCTTCGCCTGCTACGCAGCTGGGCTCGTACGCGCGCGAGCAGCTCGTCGAACGAGAATGGCTTCGCGACGTAGTCCGAGGCGCCGAGGCCGAAGCCCCGGAGCTTCGTCGGGAGATCCGACCGCGCCGAGACGATCACCACGGGCAGCTCGGGGCGCGTGCGCTGGAGCTGGCGCAGGACCTCCAGGCCCCCGAGCTTCGGGAGCAAGAGATCGAGGACGACGAGGTCGTACCGATCGGCCAGCGCGCGAGTGAGCCCGGCCGGCCCGTCGCCTGCCCCGTCCACGAGAAACCCCTCCGCCTGCAGCCCACGCGATAGGAACGCGAGGATGCGGGGCTCGTCCTCGATCACCAGGATGCGCATGCCGATTGCGGACATTAACGCAGCAGATGACCTGCAAATGACGCGAAGATGACAGTCACGTCATCTTGGCCCCGACTAGGGCGTCGGGTTCCTATCTTCACGCGCGATGGGGGAGCGGAGCCTGGCAGGCGATCGTCCTCTGGCGGCGGGCGCGGACGCTGCGGAAGCCCCTGCGTCCAGGCCCGGCTGGTTCCCGGACGGCGCGGCCAAGCACTGGATCCTCTCCTCGATCATCTGGCTGACGGTGGTCGATCTCTTCGGCCTGGTGCTGGCGACCGAGTTCGTCACCCCTGAGGCCTTCGGCGGAATCTCGTGGCTCTCGTTCAGCCGCGTCCGCCCGGCGCACGTGAACGGCGTGATCCTCGCGTGGCTGACGATGATGTACTTCGGCGCGCTCTTCTACATGCTCCCGCGCCTGGTCGGGACCCGCGGGATGTGGAGCGAGCGGCTCGGCATCTGGTGCGCCTGGGCCTGGAACCTGATGTACCTGCTCGGGATCATCGGGCTCCTGACCGGCCACAGCCAGGGTCGGGAGTACGGCGAGTTCATCTGGCCGATCGACATCGCGCTGCTCGTGATCTGGAGCGCGAACATCTGGAACATCCTCGCGACGGTGGCGGTGCGGACGATCAGGCCGATCTACGTCTCGGTCTGGTTCTTCATCGCGAGCCCGCTCTGGCTCGCCGTCGACTACGCGATCGGGAATGTCATCTGGCGGCCGGGTCACATCTGGGGCGCTCCCTCGGGGGCGCTCTCCGGGAGCCTTTCCGACGCGATGCTCAACTGGTGGTACGCGCACAACCTCTTCGGGCTCTGGCTGACTCCGATGCTGCTCGCGCTGACGTACTACATCGTTCCGCGCGTCACGAACACACCGCTCTACAGCTACACCCTCTCGCTCGTCAGTTTCTGGGGGATGGCGTTCTTCTACACCGGGGTAGGCGACCATCACATCCTGCAGTCGCCGACGCCGGCCTGGCTGAAGACGATCGCCGAGGTCTCGTCCTGGATGCTCCTGGTACCGGTCTTCGCCTTCACGATCAACATCCTCGGGACGATGAAGGGCAACTGGGACCGCTTCTTCACGAACCTGCCCTTACGGTTCACGATGACCGCCTTCTTCTTCTACTTCCTGGTCAACATCCAGGGGGCGTTCGAGGCGATCCAGCCGTTCAACAAGCTGACGCACTTCACGAATTTCGTCGTCGCGCATGCCCACCTGGCCCTGCTCGGCGCCTTCACGATCCTCGGCATGGGCGTGATCGACTACATCGTCGCCCAGATCTACCGTAAGCCGCTCTGGAGCCGGAGCCTCTCGGAGTGGCAGTACTGGCTCGTCACCGTCGGGTTCACGGGCTTCTTCAGTGTCCTCACGCTGGCGGGCTTCCAGCAGGGCTTCAGCTGGCAGGAAGGGATCCCCGAGGTGAACGTGCTGCCGCAGCTGCACGCCTACTACATCGCGCGCGGGATCTTCGGCGCGATGATCGTGCTCTCCGGGATCGTCCAGATCGTCAACATCGGGATGACCGTCTTCACGAACACTGCGGAGCGCCGGCGCCGTGAGACCCTGAAGGTGGCCGAGGCGATCGCGCCGCCGCCGGTGACAGGCTGATGGCGGACGAGCGCGGCGACCGGCCGCCCGGCGAGCCCCAGGAGGGGCCGCCGCCGATCCCGCGCGGCTGGCAGCGACACCCGCAGGAGCGCATGCTGATCACGCCGCTGATGGCGGGGCTCGGCGGCCTGCTCGTCTTCTTCGTCGTCGTGGCCGTGGTCGTCTGGCTGCCGATCCACACCTTCGATCCGCCGGCCTCGGCGGACTGGGCGCCGCTCTCCAACCAGGCGCACAGTGGGCGCGACCTCTTCGCCTCGAACGGGTGCTATGTCTGCCATTCGGGCTACTCGCGGCCACAGGACGTCCGCGAGGCGCTCTACTTCCTTTACCCGAAGGTCTCGCAGCCCGGCGACTTCTACGGCAGCGACCAGTCGCCGAACCTGCTCGGGACGGAGCGAACCGGGCCGGATCTCTCGCAGGAGTCGGGCTGGCACCCGGACGACTGGCAGTTCGCGCACTTCTACGACCCCCGCTACATGGACCCGCGCTCGCTGATGCCGGACATGAAGGCGCTTTTCTCGGACACCCAGGTGAATCAGCTCGTGGCCTTCGTCGAGCAGCGCAGCGGCAAGTCCGGGCTCCTCCGCTACGCGGGGCAGGTCTACGCCAAACACGTGGTGCTCGCCAACCAGGGCTTCCCCGAGCCGTACACCGGCTTCCAGGGTGCGCACAAGCCGATCGTCGAGCCGCTGCCCGACTCGGAGCTGAATCCTCCGAAGGACCAGCTCGAGGAGGCACCGAACCTCTCGCAGATCGATCGCAGCTACTGGCTCTCGGCTGACCCGCTACCCGTCACGCAGGAGAACCTGTTCCGCGGGAAGGAGATCTTCCTCGACCGCTGTGTCGGCTGCCACGGGCTGAAGGGCAACGGAAAGGGACCGGGCGCGCGCTTCCTCTCGCCGCCGCCGGCCGACTTCACGAGCGCCGACGACGCGTGCTGCGGCGGCGACACCGGGCCGGGCGACTTCTACTACCGGATCCTGCGCGGCTGGACCGGTACGGCGATGGAGAACTTCGGGGACCGGCTCTCGGTCAACGACATCTGGCGGGTCGTCCTGTTCTTGAAGACGATCCCGAACGGGACGCTCGAGGCGAATCGCATCCCCGAGCCGAAGGACTTCATCGTCTGGCAGCCGTCGGCGGAGCTGCTCGCCTGGGTGAAGTCGGAACAGAAGCTGACCGACAACGTGAGCTTCGACAAGAAGCAGGTGACCGATCCGTTCATGCAAGAGGCGATGAGGGTCTTCCCGGGGCTCAGACCGAGTGACCACATCGTCCTGAACGACAAGACGAACACGCCACTCTCGCTGGAGGCGGCGGCGGCTGGGATCAAGGCGATCTACCAGGACATGCTCGACCGCGCCTGGAGCGACGCCAAGGCTCGCGGCGACAAGCTTCCGCCCGCGGTCCAGAAGGAGATCCCGCCGGAGGTGCCGGGCGAGTGACACGTTTTGCCACGGCCTTCGTCGGCGTTTCGTGCCTTGCCCTTGCGTGGCCGGCGATCGCCCTCGCCCACGACCAGCCGGAGACGCAACAGTCACGCTGGGTGATGTCCGACTGGATGCTCGACACGTTCTTCATCTTCGCCGGCCTCGCCGTGATCGCGTTCCTGGCGGCCTGGAAGGCGGGCCATTTCCACGAGCTCGACCGCATGGGCGGGATTCCGCTCCTGGTGCACGAGGAGGACTACTACACGCCCGAATGGGCGCTCGACGAGGAGGAGTGGGCCGATGGGGATGCCTAGCGGTGAGTCGCCGCAGCACGCGCAGCAGTACTACCAGTACCTCCAGGCGCACAAGGAGACGATGCAGCGCGCCGACACCTGGCACGTCCAGTGGATCCAGCTGGCGTGGCTCTGGGGCTTCGTGATCGCGCTCGTGGTGGTGATCCTCGTGTGGGTCTGGCAGTACCGCTCCACCCGCCAGAAGGCGGGCCCCTACCCGGTCGACAGTTTCGGCGGCTACACCACCGAGCTCGCCGGCCCCGCGACGCTCTTCTTCCTGCTCCTCACAGTGGGCCTCACGGTCTGGGCCGTCGCGCTGATCGTCGGGCACCTCGTCTGGGGACAGAAGTTCTGATGGTCAGCGAGCTCGTTCCCTCCGCGCAGCCCTACGTCTCGTGGTCGTCGGCGAGCATTGCGGTCGTGCCCGCCGAGCAGTGGCCGCTCGTCTTCGGCTCGATGCAGGCGCTCAAGGGACACGTCCAGGAGTACCCGGGCTGCCAGAAGCTCGAGGCGTTCGTCGAGCCCGCGGGCCCGGACTACCGCATCCACTGCTACACGGTCTGGGACACGCCGGAGCAGCTCGAGGCCTTTCTCGAGCGCGGCTACACCTTCGAGCGCATGCTCGACGACGTCGCCGGGATCCAGGCCGAGCGGCCCCACCTGATGGAGAAGATCTTCTGATGGCCGAGGAACAGCGCCCCGCGCGCCCGCTCGCCGGCTACCGCGACGTCGGGGAGGACGTCCGCCACTCGCGTCCGCAGATCGTTCGCGCCTGGCTCATCCTCGCCTTCCTGATCGTGCTCTACATCGGCTGGACGCTGACGGTCTACTTCCTCGAGCCCGGCCTCCGCTAGGCGGCTGCCGGCCGTGTATCTGAAGCACCTCTCGTCGCTGCAGTTCCTGACGTACGTCTCGTTCTTCGCGGTGGTGGTGGCCGCGTTGTTCAAGTTTGTGCCCGGCCGCTCGCCGCCCGTGCGCGAGGATCCGTACCCGGACGACGAGCTGCACGCACACGACCCCAAGGTCGCCAAGTACTTCCTCGCCGGCGGCCTCTTCCTCGTGCTCGGCTCGGTGCACATGGCGGTCAAGAACTTCCCGTGGGTAGCGGAGTACCTGGCGCGGACGGGCTACGCGGGCCACCTCGTACGCGACCTGTCCAACACCCATGTGATGATCGTCGGCGGCGGCACGCTCCTCGCCACCGGCCTGTGCTGGCTTGCGCTGCCGCGGATCGTCGGGCGCCCGCTGGCAAGCGAGGGGCTCGCCCAGTGCGCGTTCTGGTTCACCGTCCTCGGGCTGGCGGTCTTCTATGTCTCGCTGATCGGCAACGGGATCGCGATGGGGCGGCTGATGGAGCACGGCTGGAGCTACCCGGCGGCGAAGGCGCACATGGGCAACTGGTACAAGGCCCCGACCGGGATGGGCGCCGGCGTGATGGGTCTCGGCTACTGGTGCTTCGCCACCAACGTGGGCTTGACGATCTTCCACTCGCGACTCGTACAGGTGCCCAAGCCCCAATGGCACCTCTGGAAGTTTTTCGCCACGGGCGCCGCCGCCCTGACCGTCGGAACGGTGCAGGGCGTGATCCAGGTGCAGCCCGCGAACGCGGACTGGCTCTACAAGGCCGGCAGCGCGGGCGACTGGATCGACCCGATCAGCCACGCTCACATCAACCTCGTCACGGGGTTGACGATGCTCGTGGCGGGCGCCTTCTTCGCGCTCGTGCGCTCGGCCGGCGGAGTCGAGCCGTCGCGTCGCCTCGTCGACACCTGCTTCTTCGCGCTCCTCGGGGGCTCGCTGGCCTTCTATTTCACGGCGCTCTACCTCGGCTTCCACGAGGGTCGGCTCGTCGTACACGGCGGACTCACGCCCGCGCAGGCAGAAGAGGCGACGCCGATCCACCCGTTCCTGATCATGGGGGCCGGGATCGCGATGTTCGCCGCGTTCTGGCTGCTGCTCGCGACGCTCGTGCGCTCGGTCTGGGGTGCGGGCGGGCGGCTGAGACCCTTCGTGGTCGCGGGGTGCGCGGCCTTAGCCGTCGGCACGCTGCAGGGCCCCGTCCAGGCGTTTCCGCTCGTGAACGAAGCGCTCGACCGAGGTGGCGACGCGGGCGACGTGATCGTCAACCTGCACGCCCAGCTGAACATGCTCGGCGGACTGATGCTGCTCCTGATGGGGCTGTCGCTCGTCGCCCTGGCGAACCTCGGCGCGCCGTGGCCATCCCGCAGGGCGCGGCGGACGGTGGTCGGCGGTTCCGCTCGGGATAGGCGTCTACTACGCGGCCGGGGTGACGGTGGCCGCGGTCGAGGCGCATCGCGTCGCTGCCGGGAAGTCGTTCGGGTCCGCGGTCGCGGCGCTCGAGCCCTGGCAATCGCTCGTGCTCGTGCCCGCCGCCGTGGCCGTGCTCGTCGGCTTCACCGCCTTCTGCGGGGCGGTCTGGCGCATGACGGAGCGCCAGCGGGCCGAGGGGCGGGCCGCGCTCGCGGCGACCCCGCGCGTCTATTCGGGAGCGATTCCGAACCGTGTGCGCCGCCGCAATCCGGCGGCTCTGGCGGGCTACGAGCTGCCGCTCGGCCTGATGGGGTTCCCCGGCGTCGGCTGGCTCTTCGCCGGCTTCCCGCTGACCGCGTCGATCCTGCTGATGGCCGGCCCGGCGATCACGTGGGCGATCATTCCGGTCGCGTTCAGCCCGTATGGGGAAGGTCCTCTACGGGGGATCGGCTGGGGCGTCGAGCTCGTCTGGCTGCCGACGATGGCGCTGGTTTCATCGGCCCTGCTCTACCGGGCGCAGGCCAAGCGCCGCGCGAAGCTGACCGGCAAGCCGCCCCGTGGACGGACGCGCCGAGCCGGCGCTTACCGGACACGCGTCAGCGTGGCGATCGGGGCGATCGCGCTGCTGCTGATCGCGATCCCGTTCGTGCCTGCGCTCGCCGGGGTGGGCGGTAGCACCGTTCGCTACTCGTACGAGCCCCGGCTGACGCCCGAGGTGACCGGCCAGTTCGTGGCGACGAAGCGTGGCCCGGTGAAGCTCTTCGCCTGGCAGGAGCCGCAGGCCCCGTTCCCGCACGACGCGCTTCGCCTCCACGCCTCGCAGCTCGGCGAGCTGCTCGTGCGCGCCGCGGCCGTCGACTCGCCAAAGGCCTACCAGCTCTTCGACCTCGAGCGCGGGGTGCCGGTGCCGCTCGTGGTCCGCGGGGTGTCTTCTCGCCAGCTCGTTCTCTCCCCGAGGCGATCGCTGCGGCCGGGGCGCTACTCGTTCGTCGCCACGCACGAGGGCATGTTCGGGGGGCGTGACTTCGCCTACCTGCGGGTCGTCCCCTCCGCCGCACCTGCGACGTCGATCAGCTCCCGTCCGCACGCGGTCGCCCCCGCGGTGCTCGACGCGCTACTCCCGCTCTGCGCAGCACTCGTCGCGCTTGCCTTCGCGGCTCTTCTCCTCCGCTCGCTTCGCCGCCGCCGGTCCGGGGAAAAGGTGCTCTGGGCCCTCGGGTTCATGCTGTTCGGCGTGGCGGCCTCGTGCGAAGCGGCGGCACTGCGAGCGGGTTGGAGCCCGGCGCTCTTCCGCGCCTACTACCTGGCCGGAGGCGTCTTGACCGTGGCCTACCTGGGCGCCGGCTCGGCCTGGCTGCTCTTGCCGAAGCGCGGCCGCGACCTGCTCCTCGGCGGGTTGATCGTGGCCACGGCGGCCGCAACGGTGGCGGTCGTCCTCGCCGGGGTGCATCCGGACACGCTCGCGGCCACAGCCCACGGGCGACCGCCTGACAACTCCGCGCTGGCGGGCCACGCGTTCCTGTGGGCGATCGCGCTCAACTCCTTCGGCACGCTCTTCTTGGTCGGCGGCTCGCTCTACTCGATCGCCCGCCGGCGGCGAGTGCGGGCCAATCTCTGGATCGGCGGCGGCGCCCTCGTCGTCGCCCTGGCGACGGGGCTCTCGCGGGTGGACTCGTACTCCCTTGTCTACGCGGGACAGCTGCTCGGGATCGCGCTCATGTTCAGCGGCTTCGCCTTCGTGGGGAAGGAGGCCGTTCGTCAGCCTGCACCTTCCTCGACTCGGCCGCGCGTGCCGTACAGCCGGAAGGCAAGACCCGCGTAGCACTCGGCCTGAGGCTCTTAGGCACTTCTTACGGCGTTCTCAGGTCACTCTCACGCCCTGCTGGTCTCCTTGGGGCTCAACGTCGATCGAAGGAGGTCACAGATGCAAGTGAAGACAGACAGAAAGAGCCATCCCGAGCCGCGCTCGTCCTTCCCGACCAGCGTCCCACTGACACCGGGCGAACAGGCTGCCGCGTCTCCCGGCTGGGAACGGCGGGGACTGCTGCGTCGGCTGATCCGCCGCTGAGTACGGGCAGCCGAAGCGGAGTCTGTTCTTGCGAGCAGCCCTTTGCGCGTTCTCCTGCCTCCGCTACGCGAAGCGGGAGTTCGGCGACCGACGGACCTCAACCACAGCACGAGGGATGGAATCTTCGACGCGATATGACGATGGCGCTCGGGTATGCGGCGAACTCTCTTGCCTGCGGCCGAACTGCGGAGGGAGGTGAATCAGATGAAGCTGTTCACCTCGCTTGCGGTCGTCGTCAGCTCGGTGGGCGAGCGCGAGGAAGGGCAGTCTCTGGTGCAGGAAACCGTGGCCATGGCCCTGTTCGTCCTCGCCATCTGGGGTGCGCTTTCGCTCCTGACCGGGCTGGCTTAGGTTTCAGGGACGGCGAGTCAGCGTTGGAGCGCCGTAATGCGCACCACCCTTGCGACCCACGCGATCCTCGGGCCTGCGGGCGGTTCCCAAAGGCTCAGGTCGAGCGTCCCGCGCCGCAAGCCGATGCGGTATCGACCCGGCGGCTTGAGCGTCCCGCGCTTGCACCAGAGCCAGAGGTAGTAGAGCGCCCCGAGCGGCGGCAGCACGAGCGCCTGGAAGAGGGCGTAGTACGGGTAGAGCACCATCCAACGGGATCGCACCGACCAGTTCGAGAAGAGGCACACGCCGGTGTAGAGGAGCACGACGAACGGCAGGATCGCGGCGATGTGGCCCACGTCGACCAGCTCGTGCCACTTCGCCGCCCACAGCAGCCAGACGACGCAAACCGTGTACGCGAACGTGAGCGGGAACCGCAGTGTCTGGTCGGCGTTCACGAACGCCATCCGGAAGCTGCCCGACCACCACATCTTCCGCTGCCGCAGCCAGGCGCGGAACGTCTCGGGAGCGTCGGTGTAGAAGCGCATGTCGACGTGCCGGACGGAGAGGCGGAAATGCTTCGCGATCACGCCCGTCTCGATGTCCTCGCCCGGAAACCAGAACGAGTGCGAGGAGAGGATGCCGCGAAGGGCGGAGGTGCGGGCGATCATGCAGGCGCCGCTCGTCATCCAGGCGCGGTTGTGCCGGCCCAGCATCGACATGTCGTACTCGACCGCCTGCAGCTTCTCGATCAGCGTCTCTCGCCGCGAGACGGTGATCTTGACGCTGCAGAGATCGGCGCCGGCCGCTCGAGCCGCCGCCACGGCGCGTCCCGGATCCTCGTAGGAGATCGTGTCGCCGTCGATCCGGATCACGTACTCGGTCTCGACGCTCCGGAGCGCGTCGAGAACGATCTCGGGGCACGAGACGCGGCCGGTGAGCCGTGAGGCGTGCACCCGCCAGCCCGCCTCGCGTAGCTCCTTGACGAACCGCTCCATCTTCGGGCCGTCGACATTGACCGCAAGCAGGGTCTGGTCGCGGAACCGGCGCAGGTAGTCGCCGTTCCTGAAGTACTTCGGATCGCCGAAGATCGGCACGACGAGCGTGTAGTCGGCGGACGTCTCGTCGCCCAGGCGGAGGACCCGGCCCCAGCGCGACGCGAGGTTCTGCATGTCGAGGGACACGAGAATCCCGAGCAGGAGCAGGGTGCCCCAGGTCATCTAGCTGCCTGCCGTCCGGCGAAGCCTCGGCAGACCCTCGGCAGCCGCGAGCCCGACGGCGAGCGCGACGAGGGCGAGGACGGCGGCGACCCAGAGCGTCGTCCCGAAGGTGGTGACGACCCCTAGGAGTGAAGCGACTGCGAATCCTGCGCGAAGTGCCATAGCTGTCTCCTTGTCGATTTTTCCGCAGGAACAGCCGCAGGGCTTGCGCTACATCGACAACGGGACCAGGGAGCCGCCTCCCTCGGACGAGCCAATTCCTCGGGTCCCGCGTGCCTCGATCGTCGTCGAGTCGAGCTGAGCGCGAAACATCTGAGTGCCCGGCGGTGTATCTCTCATCGAGATCGGCGCTCGACGTGTTCACCAAGCACAGCGAATCGCGCTCGCGCGACGGCGCGGTGGCTGCCTCGTCCTCGCCGGGGTAATCGGTCTCAGCTTCGGCTGCGCGAGCGGCATGACGACTTCCGGTGGCCGCGCTCGGATCACGCCCGGATCGCTTCGTCTGCCCGCTCCGACAGGACCGGCGTCCGTCGGCACCCGCGTGCTCATGCTGGTCGACAAGTCTCGAATCGATTCCTTCGATCCTCGGCACCGGCATCGCCGGCTGATGATCCAGATCTGGTACCCGGCCTCGCGAGGGGGCTCACGGGCGGCCTACATGGCGAAGGGCGTCGGCAGGATCTACGCGGCCGAGTACCGGCTCCCGGGCGGCACGTTCGCACGTGTCCACACGAACGCCTACCGCAACGCGCGGCCGCTCGAGCGCCCCGGCGGCTACCCGGCGATCCTGTTCTCGCCGGGATACGGCGTCCCGCACGCGCTCTACACGAGCCTGCTCGAGGACCTGGCGAGTCACGGCTTCGTCGTGATCGCCCTCGACCACACCTACGAGACGGACGCGGTCGAGTTCCCGGGGGGCAGGATCGTGCGGAGGAACCTGCCGCCGGATCCCGGCCGCAACGGAGGCCCGACCTCCTACCGCCTGCTTCTGCGGATCATCGGCCAGCGCGTGGCCGACGTGCGGTTCGTGCGGCGCAGCCTGCCTGCGCTCGATGAGCGCCTCGGAAACATCATCGACGCTCAACGGGTCGGAGTCTTCGGCCATTCGCTCGGCGGCCTGACAGCCGCGAACGCGTTGGAGGCGGATCCGGCTCTGCGCGCCGGCGTCGACCTCGACGGCTCGATCTTCGGGCCGGGCGTGCGCCGGCCGCTCGCTCGGCCGTTCATGATCATGACCGAGCACGGCGATGGGACGCTGCTGCGCTTCTGGCCGAGGTTACGAGGAGCTCGCCTGTTCGTCCGGATCGACGGGACGCGTCACCTGAACTACTCCGATTGGAACGTGCTCGCGCCCTGGCTGCAAAGGACGGGCGTCCGCCTTCCGACCCTCGGGGCGATCAAGGCAGCACGCGCGCTGAGGATCGAGCGGGCTTACATCGATGCCTTCTTCGCCCGCCATCTGGGCGAGGCCGCTGCTCCGCTGTTGGACTCGCCCTCGCCCTTCCGCGAAGTCCACCTGATGCGCTGAGCGACAGAGCCCGCGGATGCCCGTAAGTTCGAGCGTTTCGCCGCATCTATCGAGATGCCGGGTGGCCTCTCCTGGCACTAGGGGCGAGCCACCTAGGGGAGAGGGAGGGGGCACCACCCGGCACTTCATCCCTGTCCGGGCCTGGAAAACGACTTCACAGGCGCGCGGAAGGCGCGAATCGCTCCCGTGAGGGATGCGGCGCGGCCTCCTGAGGCGCCGATTACTGGTGGACAACCAGGGCGGTTGCGGCCCGCCGCAGAGAGATTCTCGGAGGGATCGCGGCATGCAGCTTGGAGCACCGCTCAATCGAGACAGCACGACCCTCCCGACCACTCGAAGGGAGGTGAACAACTCGTGCTGAGGCTTTTCGCCCTTACCCAGGCGTTTCCCGGAAAGCTGAACGCTCTTCGCCGCCACGAAGATGGGCAGACGATGGCTGAATACGGGGTTGTCCTGGCCGTCATGACGCTCGCCGTTCTTGCGTCGATGACGCTGCTTTCGGACAACGTGCGCAGTGCCTTCGAATCCATCGCGGCTCTCCTCCCCGGATGATCAGCGACCTGTACACGAGCTTGACAGCCCGCGAGCAACGGGCCTTTCGCTGGAGCGCGGCTGCCGCGGCGGTCGCGCTTTGGCTTGCCATGGCCTGGGCGGATCCGATGATCCTGCTCACAGTGCCCCTGATCGGGGGTGCCTTCTACGTCTACCGCATCCGCCATCGCGGGGATGAGCCGGAAGACGACGACGCCGACTGGCTCTAGGGCTAGATCAGTCCCGCGACGACCCTGAGGTCGTTCACGAACGCGTCGTACTCCCGTTCTCGATCGGCAGGATCTGCGCGCAGGATCGACGACGGGTGAACCGTGGCCAGCACGTTCTCGGCGAGGTTCGACTCGATTGGCCTCCCGCGTTCACGCGTGACGCGAAACTCCCGGCCGAGGAGCGCCTGGGCGGCGGTCGCGCCGAGGCAGACGAGCACGCGCGGCTTCACGACCGCGAGCTCCGCCTCCAGCCACGGCCGGCAGGCGGCGACCTCGGACGCGTTCGGCTTCTGGTGGATGCGGCGCTTCCCGCGCGCGACCCACTTGAAATGCTTGACGACGTTGGTCACGTAGACGGCCTGCCGGTCGATTCCGGCATCCTCGAGCGCCTGGTCGAAGAGCTGCCCGGCGGGCCCGACGAACGGCTTCCCGGCCTTGTCCTCCTGGTCGCCGGGCTGCTCCCCGACGAACATGGCCTCTGCACCCTCGCTTCCCTCGCCGAAAACGGTCTGCGTTCCGCTCTCGTGGAGGTCGCACGCGGTGCAGGCGGCGGCCGCCTTGCGGAGCTCGGTCAAGGAAGGCCGCTCCGGGACGAGCGGCGCCGCGGTCTCGTCGAGGCTGAGCTGGCGGGGCATGGGACGGTGTTACCCGCCGCGTGTGCTCGGGAATCGCAACGCTACGATGGGCCCCTCGCGGCGCCGTGGCCGAGAGGTTAGGCAGGGGCCTGCAAAGCCCTTTACAGCGGTTCGAATCCGCTCGGCGCCTTCTCCTGCGCTAGAAAAAGACCGGGTCGAACACGCTGACGATCCCGTACAGGTCGCTGCAAGCTCGCCCTCAAGCTCAGGCCATCAGGGGGACAAGATCAGGCTGTCTGGCGCTACTGACGGCTTCTGTTCGCGGTCAGCGCCTTGGACCTCACCGGCGTCCGGCAGCTCCAGTACTCGACCTTGCCGGACTGGCCTCGGCGGGTGCACGAGTTGCCCGTGAGATTCGGGCGCCCGTCGATCGCGCCCTTCTCGCACGCGCGCCAGGTGCCTTTTGCGCCGTGGGGAGCGGTCGTGGTCGTGCAGTAACCGATGAGCCCGGTTCGGTGCAGGAGGTCATGGTCCCTGACCGTGCCGAGGACTGCTGCCGCGAGCATCGCCATGAGCCAGATTCGAAGCATTTCGATCACCTCATCTGGCCGCAGATACGTCGCTTTTGCCTCGTTATCGGCCGTTCCGCCCGACCGTTCGATCACTCGGTCTAGCGAAGTCCGCCGCGCTCGTGGTGCGCGCGGAAAAACTCGGCCGAGCCTGCGGTCGCCATCGCCGCGGAGGCCGAGATCTCGAGCGCCAGCGTCGCCGCGGCGACGATCTGGGCGAAGCGGTAGACCTTGCCGGCGCCGGAGCAGCCCAGCAGCTCGAGCCAGGAACGGGCGTAGGGGAGGGTCGTGCCCCCGCCGACGGTGGCCACCTCGAGGCCGGGAAGGCGAATCGAGACGTTGAGGCCGGCGTCGATCCGCCGGGCCGCCCCGTGCGCCATCGAGCTCGTCCCGACCATGCCGAGGTCCTGCCCCGTGGCGGCGAAGATCGCGGCGATCGCCGAGGCGGGCGTGAAGGCCACCGACTGCATGCCGGAGGCGATCGCGCCGTGCGTGCCCGCCCAGGCCAGCTCCTGGAGGTCGTCGAGGCTCGTCCGGAGGACGCGCCGCGCCGCGTCCTCGGTGAGCGTCGTCTCGGCGAGGACGGTCTTGCCGTGGCCTCCCTGGAAGTACTCGAAGGACGGCTTCTTGTCGCCGCCCATGTTGGCTTCGAGGATCGCGCGCTGCGGCTTGGTCGGCGCGCGCTCCATCACGTAGCCCATGTTCAGCAGGTACGAGTTGCGCGTCATCATGTTCGCGCCGACCGCGTCGCCGGTCGTCCAGCGCCAGAGCACGTGGCACATCGGGCCGACCACGTGCGTCTTCACTTCGCGCAGGCGCGCGAACTTCGAGAGTGACGGATCGTCCTGCTCCTCAAGCCAGGCGCGGATCGCATCCTCCTCGCCCTCGAGCCAGCGCGAGAGCTCGATCGCCTCGGCCGCCGAGCCGTAGACGAAACACGAGGCGCGCGTGATCCGGTCGGCCAGCACGAAGGTGCGGAAGCCCCCGGACTCGGCGACGGCGCGGGCCCCGCGGTAGAGCGAGGCCGAGAGGCCGCCCTCGGTGTGCGCGAGCGGGACGAAGACGGTCTCCTTCGCGCGACCCGTCTCCTCGAGCTGCCCGGCGGGCTCGCGCAACTCGTACGCACCGAGCTCGAGCTCGATCGGGCCGACGACAGAGACGGGAATCACGGCCGCGCCGGTCAACATCTCCTGCGCGCGCGCGAAGGGCTCGAGGTCGATAGCGGTCACCTCGCCGTCCAGGCCGAGCGCCTCCTGGCGCGCCTCGATCGACTCGGGATCGTTCTTCCTCGGCCACTTGCGCATGTCCACGGCGAGGAGCCTACTGAGCGCGGCGATAAGCTCCCGCTGATGGCGACCGAGCAGGTCATCGATCGGGACCACCTCGAGCGCGAGGCGTTCGCCGGGGTTCTCAGGTTCTACGAGCTGGCGAAGCGCCAGGAGTGGCAGGTTCGCGACCTGCCGTGGGGCGAGCTGCCGCCGATCCCCGAGGGCAAGGGGTCAGCCCAGAGGCAGGCGCGGCGCAAGGACATGTGGCGTTCCGTGCTCACGCAGCAGCTCCAGGCCGACATGCTCGCCTGCGAGATGTCGTCCCAGCTGCTGAACATCGCGCCCGATCCGGAGGCGAAGCTCTACTACTCGACGATGGTGCAGGACGAGTCGCGCCACACCGAGGCCTGGCTCAAGCTGATCGAGGAGGCAGGCGGCACGGCGGAGCGCGATCCGCACCTGGACGAGCTCGCGCACATGACCCTCGAGGCGGACACGCTCGAGGAGAAGGTCTTCCAGATGCAGGTGTTCTACGAGCGCCTGATCATCTCTCGCTTCCGGCTGATCGCTCGCGCCTCGCGCGGGACCGTGCTCGAGGACGTCTGCAACCGGCTCACGACCGACGACGGCATCCATCACGGGGCCGGCATGGCGTACGAGAAGGTCCTGCTTCAGAACGCCGACAAGAAGACGAAGCGCAACCTGGTCGAGGCTGCGAACAGGCTCCTCCCGATCTTCGTCGAGCATGCCCTCTGGCGGCCGAAGGAGCGGGCCTTCATCGGCAACACGATGCGCTCGCGGGACATCGAGCGGTTGCGCGAGGACATCGAGATCGGCGTTCGCCTGGCCGAGTCGCTCGGCCTCGACGTAAGCGACGTCGATCTGCCGTTTCGGTAGCTTGCTGTTTTCCTCTCCGCGATGACGGCGACGCTGATGAGGGGCACCGACCTGGCTGCACGAATCAGGGCCGAGGTCGCCGAGGAGGTGAAGGAGCTCGGCACGATCGGGCTCGCGACGGTTCAGGTCGGCGACGACGAGGCCTCGTCGATCTACCTCGGGCGCAAGCACGCCGCTGCCGCGGAGGCGGGCATTCGGTCGGTCGACCGGAAGCTTGCCGGGGAGATTGCCGAAGACGAGCTGCTGCGAGTCGTCGGCGAGCTGAACGACGACGACTCCATCGACGGCGTCCTCGTCCAGCTACCGCTCCCGGATCATCTCGACGAGGCGCGGATCATCTCCGCCGTCGACCCGATCAAGGACGTGGACGGTTTCCACCCGTTCAACGCCGGCCTGCTCTACCTCGGGCGGCCGACTCATGTGCCGGCGACCCCGCTCGGGATCATGGCCCTGCTCGCCGAGAATCGAATCGAGCTCGAGGGCGCGAGAGCGGTCGTCGTCGGCCGCAGCGACATCGTCGGCAAGCCCATCGCGCACCTTTTGCTGCAGTCGAACGCGACGGTCACGATCTGTCATTCCCGCACCGAGGACCTCGAGCGGCACACCCTCGACGCCGACGTGCTCGTCGTCGCGGCGGGCGTCGCCGGCATCGTCTCCCCGGACATGGTCAAGTCCGGATCTGCGGTCGTCGACGTCGGGATCAACCGCACCGACGCGGGGATCGTCGGGGACGTGGACCCCGGTGCGGTCGATCGCGCGGGCCACCTCACGCCGGTGCCGGGAGGGGTCGGCCCGATGACGATCGCGATGCTCCTGCGCAACACGCTGCGAGCCGCGCGCTACCGTCGCGGGCTTCTTGCGTTTCCCCAAACCCGGCGCTAAGGTTCGCGCCGCTTCACAGTAGGTCGGCGGCTCGGTGCCCGGGCCGTCGTTGTTTGTTGGCACGAAGGGAGTACCGATTTGCCCAAGGGCACCGTCAAGTGGTTCTCGAACGAGAAGGGCTATGGCTTCATCGAGCGCGAGGGCGGCGAGGACGTCTTCGTCCACTTCTCGGCGATTGCAGGGGAAGGCTACAAGTCGCTGACCGAGGGTCAGCAGGTCGAATTCGACGTCGTGCAGGGCGACAAGGGCCTGCAGGCGGCGAACGTCCAGGCGATCTAGACCCTTTTCCGGAACCGAAAGCAGACGGGGCTCCGGAAGGGGCCCCGTTCCTTTTGGGAGGATGACCGAGCGGATGGCAATCACACGCGAAGAAGTGGTGCACGTGGCGAAGCTCGCGCGGCTCGAGCTCACCGATGACGAGCTCGCCCGGTTCGCCGAGCAGCTGAACGCGATCCTCGAGGCCGTCGGGAAGGTTTCCGAGCTCGACCTGGCCGACGTCGAGCCGACCCTCCATCCGCTCGAGCTCTCGAACGTCTGGGCGGCCGACGAGCCCCAGCCGCCGCTGTCCGTCGAGGAGGCGCTCGCGAACGCGCCCGAGCGCGAAGGCAACGCGTTCAGGGTCCCGGCGGGATGAGAACCACGACCATCGCCACACCGGCACACTCGCGCTACGAACAGGGCACGGACACGCGCGCCGCGTCCGGCTACCGTGTCTGTAGGGGTCACGGGGGACCCCTGGGGGCAGTTTGGGCGGCGATCCGGTGATCGACACTCTGCGCCTGACCGCCGAGGAGGCGACGGAGCTGCTCGAGCGGAAGGAGGTCTCCGCAGCCGAGCTCCACGGGGCCTACCGCGAGGCGATCGCTGAGCGCGATCCTGAGTTGCACGCTTATCTCTGCATCGTCGACGAGGCCGAGGGCGAGGGCGTTCCGATCGCGCTCAAGGACGTGATCTCGACGAAGGGCGTCGAGACGACCGCGGCCTCGAAGATCCTCGCCGGCTACAAGCCCGTCTTCGACTCGACCGTCGCCGCGCGGTGCAAGGACGCAGGCCTCCCCCTGCTCGGCAAGACCAACCTCGACGAGTTCGCGATGGGCTCGTCTACCGAGAACTCCGCCTTCGGCCCGACCCGCAATCCGTGGGACCCGAGCCGTGTCCCCGGCGGCTCCTCGGGCGGCTCGACGGCCGCGGTCGCCGCCGGCCTCGCCCCGTGGGCCCTCGGCTCCGATACCGGCGGCTCGATCAAGCAGCCGGCCGCGCTCTGCGGAGTCGTCGGTCTGCGGCCCACCTACGGAACCGTCTCCCGCTACGGCATCGTCGCGTTCGCCTCGAGTCTCGATCAGGTCGGGCCGGTGGCGAAGACGGTGCGCGACTGCGCGCTCCTGCACCGGACGATCGCCGGTCGTGACCCGCTGGACTCGACCACCGTCGACCTGCCGGAGCCGATCGAGATGCCGGAGGCGGAAGACCTGAAAGGCCTCCGCGTCGGCGTCCCGGTCGAGCTGAACGAGGCGGACGGCATCGAGCCCGGCGTGGCCGAGTCGGTCAACCGCACGATCGAGCTCGCGCGCGAGCTGGGCGCAGAGGTCGGCGAGTGCCACTTGCCGCGCTCCGTCGAGTTCGGCCTGCCGTGTTACTACCTGATCGCGCCGTCGGAGGCGTCGTCCAATCTCGCACGCTACGACGGTGTCCGCTACGGCCTCCGCGTGGAGGCGGACGACGTCCGCACGATGTACGAGCGCACCCGCCGCGAGGGGTTCGGCGACGAGCCGAAACGGCGGATCATGCTCGGCACGTATGCGCTCTCGGCCGGGTACTACGAGGCGTTCTACGGCCAGGCGCAGAAGGTGCGGACGGTGATCCGGGACGAGCACGCCGCGGCTTTCGAGAGCTTCGACGTCCTGGTCAGCCCGACCTCGCCCACCGTCGCCTTCGAGCTCGGCGCTCGTACGGCCGACCCGCTCGCGATGTACGCGGCGGACGTCCTGACGATCCCCTCGAACATGGCGGGGCTGCCAGGGCTGTCGATTCCGTGCGGGCTCTCGGAAGGCCTGCCGGTCGGCTTCCAGCTGATCGGCCGTCAGTTCTCGGAGAACCTGCTCTTCCGGGCAGGCCATGCGCTGGAGCGCGCGCTCGAGTTCGACTTCGTTCCCGAGAGGCTGAAATGAGCTGGGAGCCGGTCATCGGGCTCGAGATCCACGTCCATCTGAAGACGCGCACGAAGATGTTCTGCCGCTGCCCGGTGCTGTATGTCGAGACGCCGAACACGCAGACGTGTCCGGTGTGCCTAGCGCACCCGGGAGCCCTGCCCGTACCGAACGAGAAGGCGGTCGAGTGGACGATCCTGCTCGGGCACGCGCTCGGCTGCGAGGTGCCGGACCGCGCCATCTTCCACCGCAAGAACTACTTCTATCCCGACAATCCCAAGGGGTACCAGATCTCCCAGTACGACTCGCCGCTCTGCGTGAACGGCCGCTTCGTCGTGCCGGGGCCCGACGGCGACGCGGTCGTGGGCATCGAGCGGGCGCACCTCGAAGAGGACGCGGCCAAGACGATCCACGTAGGCGGCGCCGAGGGCCGGATCCACGGGGCCGACCGCTCGCTGATCGACTTCAACCGGGCCGGCACGCCCCTGGTCGAGATCGTCTCGGCGCCCGACATTCGATCCGCCGACGATGCGAAGCGCTTCCTGCAGCTGCTGCGGCAGACCGTGGTCGAGCTCGGCATCTCCGACGCGGAGATGGAGAAAGGCTCGCTCCGCTTCGACGTGAACGTGTCGGTGCGGCCCGCAGGCACCGACGAGCTGCGCACGCGCACGGAGCTGAAGAACATGAACTCGTTCAACTTCGCCGCGAAGGGAATCGAGCGCGAGGTGCGCCGGCAGATCGAGATCTACGAGTCCGGCGGACAGGTCGAGCAGGAGACGCTCCATTTCGGCAGCGAGTCCGCTCCGCCGCTCCGCTCGAAGGAAGAAGCGCAGGACTACCGCTACTTTCCGGAGCCGGATCTGGTGCCGCTCGAGCCCGACCGTGACCTGGTCGAGCGGCTGCGCACGAAGTTGCCGGAGGCACCGGCCGCCCGGATCAGGCGCCTGGAGCAGGAGGTCGGCTTCGTACTGGCCGAGGGGCTCGTGACGAGCGGCCGCGACGAGCTCTACTCGCGGATACCAGGCGAGCGCGGCGCCGTGGCCAACGTCGTCATGAACGAGCTGGCAGCGACCGGCGTGGATCCCGCAAGCGTGAACGCAGAGGAGCTGGCGAAGGTGATCGAGCGGCGGACCGAGATCCCGCGGTCGGCGTTCACGGAGGCCCTTGCGGCGAGCGGTTCGCCGGACTTCTCGGCCGACCGGTACCTGGCCGAGGCTGCCATCGCCGACGTCTCCGAGCTCGACCCCGTGATCGAGCGGATCCTGAGCGAGAACGAGTCGCAGGCAGAGGCCTATCGCGGCGGAAAAGAGGGGCTGCTCGGCTTCTTCGTCGGACAGGTGATGAAGGAGACCGGCGGGAAGGCGAACCCGAAGGTCGTGAGCGACCGCCTGCGCGAAAAGCTCGAAGCCTGAGCGGCGTCTCGAGCGTCCCCATCCCAATCCCCCTCCCACCCAGGGGAAGTCACGGTAGTTGTGCAGGACGCACGTGTCTGCTACCGCTTTGTGGCGGAGATGTGACATTTCTTTGTGGCGGAGGTGTGACATTTGACGGTTAGCTCCTTGCATCGCCGGGAATTCGCTTCCCGTAGAAGAGCGCCGTGGATCCCGGCTCGACCGCCTCGCGCGGGTGGCGGGGCGTGGGCGCGAGGAGACGGCGCCGGCCGTCATTGGTATCGCCGTGATCGTCCCGATCGCCGTCTTGGTGGCCGTCGTGACGGCCATCGCGCTGCTGATCTGGCTCGTCCTGCGCAAGCCCTCAAGCGCGACGCTCCGGCTTGCGAGAAGAACGGTATGCGCGCCTGTCGGCGCAGGTCCGCTGTGCTTCTGCTCGCCCTCGTCGCGCTCGCCGTGGCCCCGCCTGCGTTGGGGTCGCGCGATGCAGGGCTCGCGGCGCTTCAGGTCGCCCTCAAGTCACGCGGTCTCTACCGCGGCTCCATCGATGGGCTGAAGGGCCCGTTGACGACGAAGGCGGTCAAACGTTTCCAGCGACGAGCCGGACTCGTCGTCGACGGCGTTCCCGGCACGAAGACGCGCCGTGCTCTCGGCCCATACGGACGGCACGTGCTCGGAAGCCGGCCCCTCAAGCGTGGCGCGGCCGGCTGGGACGTCGCGGCGTTGCAGTTCGTGCTCGCGTGGCACGGCTTCCCGTCGTCGACGTTCGACGGCGGGCTCGGCCAGCACACGCTGCGCGCCCTCAAGCGCTTCCAGCGCTGGGCCGGCCTGGAGCCAGACGGCGTCGCCGGGCCCTCGACCTATGCCGCGCTCCGTTCGCCGCTTGCCACCTGTCCGATCGCCCTCGCCTGGCCGCTGGTCGGGCCGGTCAGCGATGTCTTCGGACCGCGCGCCAACCGCTTCCACGCAGGCCTGGACATCGCGGCGCCTCAGGGCACGTCCGTCGAGTCGGCTGCACCGGGCCGCGTCGTCTTTGCCGGCTTCTCCCTCGGCGGCTTCGGCAACCTCGTCATCGTCAACCACTCCGACGGGGTGGCGACCATGTACGCCCACCTGGACACCATTGCCGTAGGTCGCCAACAGGTCGTCCCGGGTGGATTTCATCTCGGCACGGTCGGCGCCACCGGCGATGCGACCGGCCCGCATCTCCATTTCGAGGTCCGCGTTCGCGGCGCCGCGGTGGATCCGCTCCCGGCGCTGCCGTAGCCCTCGCGCCGCCCGCGCGAGTCAGTACCCTGCACGCGAGTGGCCGAGAAGCGCTACCTGATGACTCCGGGGCCGACGCCTGCGCCTCCCGAAGTGCTCGCGGCGATCGCGCAACCGGTGCTCCACCACCGTGGCCCGGACTACAAGAAGCTCTACTCGGAGTGTCTCGGCCGCCTGCGCGAGGTCTTCCGGACCGGTGAGGAGGTGCTTCTCTTCGGCGGCTCCGGAACCGGGGCGATGGAGTCGGCGGTTGCGAACCTCTGCTCGCCCGGCGAGCGGGTGCTGGTCGTGTCTGCCGGCTACTTCGGCGAGCGCTGGGCATCGCTCGCGAAGGCGTTCGGCGCCGACGTCGACCACCTCCGCTACGCCTGGGGCGAAGTCCCTACGGTCGAGGACACTGCCGCGCGCCTGCACGAGCGCGAGGCGACCACCGTCTTTCTGACCCATTCGGAGACGAGCACCGGCGTCGTCATCGACCTGCAGCCGTTCGCCGCCGCGGCCTCCGGGGCCGGCGCGCTCAGCGTGGTGGATGCGATCTCGAGCCTCGGCGCCGTGCCGCTCGAGACCGACGCCTGGGGAATCGACGTCGTCGCCTCGGGTGCCCAAAAGGCGCTGATGACCCCGCCGGGCCTGGCGATGACCTCGGCCTCGCGGGCAGCCTGGGAGAAGAGCGCGACCTCCGCTTCGCCTCGCTACTACTGGGACTGGGAGCGGACGCGCAAGGGCCAGTCCACGCTCGATGCCCCGGTCACGCCGCCGGTCTCGCTCGTCGCCGGGCTCAACGTCGCGCTCGGGATGCTGCTCGAGGAGGGCCTCGAGGCCGCGTTCGAGCGCCACCTGCGCCTCGGCCGGGCCTGTCGCGAGGGGTTGAAGGCGATGGGGCTCGAGCTCTCCTCGCCCGACGAGGACAGCTCCGCGGTCGTCACCGCGGCCCGCGCGCCCGAGGGCATCGACTCCGACGAGCTCGTGCTCCTGCTGCGTGACCGCCACGGCGTGACGCTCGCGCCGGGGCAGGGGGAGCTCAAGGGCAAGATCTTCCGCATCGGGCACATCGGCTACTACGACGTGTTCGACATCACGACTGCGCTCGCGGCCGTGGAGCTGGCCCTCGCCGAGCTCGGCGCGGAGATCGAGCGCGGAGTCGCCGTCACGCGCGCGCTCGAGGCCTTCGAGCACACCCCCGTGTGACCCGGGCCCGCGTCCTGGTGCGGGAGCCGATCGCCGACGCAGGCGTCGAGCTGCTGCGCGAGCGGTTCGACGTGGACGTCGACGCCAACGGCGACCTCGCCGGCAAGATCGGCGACTACGACGCGATCGTGATCCGGTCGGCGACGAAGCTGACCGCGGAGCTGATCGAGCGCGGCGAGCGCCTCAAGGTGATCGGCCGCGCCGGCGTGGGCGTGGACAACGTGGACGTCGAGGCCGCCACGCGCCGTGGGATCGTGGTCGCGAACGCGCCCGAGTCGACGGTCACCTCGGCGGCCGAGCACACGGTCGGCCTCCTCGTCGCGCTCGCCCGCAACATCCCTCAGGCCCACGCGGCGCTGAAGCAGGGCCGCTGGGAGCGTTCGGCCTGGGGCGGAGTCGAGCTCGACGGCAAGGTGCTGGGCGTGCTCGGCTTCGGCCGCATCGGCCAACAGGTGGCGCGCCGCGCGCTCGGCCTCGGGATGCGAGTCGTCGCCTACGACCCGTTCGTCTCCAAGGAGCGGTTCCGCGAGCTCGGCGCCGAACGGGTCGAGAGCCCGGACGAGGTGCTGGCTGCAGCCGAGTTCCTCACCCTGCACCTGCCGCTCACGCCGGAGACGCAGGGCTTCCTCGGCCGGGAGTCGATCGCGAAGCTCCGCGACGGCGTCCGCGTGATCAACGCCGCCCGCGGCGAGCTCGTGGACGAGGAGGCGCTGATCGAGGCGCTGCGCTCCGGGAAGATCGCCGCGGCGGCCGTGGACGTCTACGCGGAGGAGCCGTACTCGGGGCCGCTGCTCGAGCTCGACAACGTCGTGGTGACCCCGCACCTCGCAGCCTCCACCGAGGAGGCGCAGGACCGGGCCGGCGTGATCGTCGCCGAGCAGGTGGCCGCAGCGCTCGAGGGCGCCGTCGTCACGAACGCGGTCAACATCCCGGCGATCGGGGCCGAGGACCTCGACGTCCTCGGGCCGTTCATCCCGCTTGCCGCGAAGCTCGGGCGCCTGGCCATGGAGCTGGCCGAGGGCCGCGTCGAGACGATCACCCTCTCCTACTACGGCGCCCTCTCCGGCTACGACACGCGCCTGCTGACCGCGGCCGCGCTGAACGGCGCTTTCCAGGGGCGCACGGACCAGCCCGTGAACTACGTGAACGCTCCGCTGGTCGCCGCCGAGCGGGGGATCGAGGTGGGGGAGGAACGGCGACGCGGCAGCCGTGACTTCACCAACCTCGTCCGCGTCGAGATCCGGGCGAACGGCGACCAGATACGCGTCGCAGGCACGATCATCGGCAACGACAACCACCACTGGCTGGTCAGCGCGCTCGGCTTCGAGCTGGAGATGCAGCTCGCGCCGCTGATGGTCTTCTTCCGCTACGACGACGTGCCGGGCGTGATCGGCAGGGTCGGGACGCTCTTCGGCGAGGCGGGCGTGAACATCGCCAACATGGCCGTTTCCCGGACCCGTCGCGGAGGCAAGGCCCTGATGGCGCTCTCGCTCGATACGGAGCCTCCCGCGGAGCTCGTCGAGACCGTGCGGGCACAGGGTTTCGACGATGCCCGCGTCATTTCTCTCGGCGCGGGCTCAGGCGCCTGACCACCGCGTAGCGCCGCGGGCGGCCGGTACCCTTTCCGGCGTGGCGACCAGAACCTGGCCGGAGCCGGTGGAGCGCGTCACCGCCTATCTACGCGAGGCCGGAGCAGAAGTGCGTGTCGAGGAGTTCGCAGAGGGAACCCCGACCGCCGACGCAGCCGCCCGCGTCATCGGGTGCGACCTCGGGCAGATCGTCAAGTCGCTCGTCTTCGACTGCGGCGGGCGCCCGGTGGTCGTGCTGGTTCCCGGGGACCGGCGCGCCGACGCCGCGAAGATCGCGCAGGCGGCAGGAAGCCCGTTCGCCCGGATCGCCGGCACCGAGGAGGTCAAGGATGCGACCGGCTTCGAGCCGGGCGCCGTGGCGCCGTTCCCGCTCCCGCGTGTCGCGACGGTCTTCATCGAGCGCACGCTGCTCGCGCAACCCGTCCTCTGGATCGGAGCCGGCTCCAGCAACCACATGGCGTCTCTGACGCCGACCGAGCTGCTCCGCCTTTCCCGGGCACGTCCGATGGACGCCGTCGACGAGGCCACCTAACATCTGCTGAAGAAGGAGGTCGCTGAATGCGCGAGACCGAGAAGATCTGGATGAACGGGGAGCTCGTCGACTGGAACGACGCGCGTATCCACGTGGGCGCACACGGGCTGCACTACGGCTCGGGCGTCTTCGAGGGCATCCGCGCCTACGAGACTCCCAAGGGCAGCGCGGTCTTCCGGCTCGGCGACCACCTCAAGCGCCTCGACAACTCGGCGCGGCTACTACACATGGAACTGCCGTTCTCGACCGGGGAGTTGCGGGAGGCCTGCCACGAGCTGATCACCGCGAACGGCCTGCCCGAGTGCTACCTGCGCCCGATCGCGTTCTTCGGCTACGGCGAGCTCGGCGTGTCGGCGATGGGGAACCCCGTCGACGTCGTGATCATGAGCTGGCCGTGGGGCGCCTACCTCGGTGAGGACGGCTTGAAGAACGGGATCAGCGCCAAGATCTCGAGCTGGCAGCGCATCGGGCCCAACGTGATCCCGCACGTCGCCAAGGCGACCGGCATCTACCTCAACTCGATGCTGGCCGTGACCGAGGCGAACCGTGCCGGCTACGACGAGGCGATCCTGCTCACCGCCGAGGGCTTCATCGCCGACGGCTCGGGTGAGAACGTCTTCATCGTCAAGGACGGCGAGATCTACACGCCGGACCTCGCGACCTCGATCCTGCCGGGAATCACGCGGGACACCGTGATCCAGATCGCGCAGGACCTCGGCTACCAGGTGCACGAGAAGTCGCTCATCCGCTCCGACCTCTACCTCGCCGACGAGGCGTTCATGACCGGCACCGCGGCCGAGGTGACGCCCTTGCGCAGCGTGGACGACGTCGAGATCGGAGTCGGCCCGATCACGCTCGAGATCCAGGAGGCGTACCTGGACACCGCGCGCGGTCACAGCGAGCGCTGGGCTCAGTGGCTCGACTACGCCACGCCCGCGCCGGCCGAGGCTTGAGCACCGGCACGAGGGAGATACCGCTCGCGCGCCCGCTTCTCGACGAGCGTGAGGAAGAGCTCGTCGTCGAGGTGTTGCGCTCTGGGCGGCTCTCGCTCGGCCCGACGATCGAACGCTTCGAGGAGCTGATCGCCGAGCGCGTCGGCGCGCCCTTCGCCGCAGCGGTCTCGAGCGGCACCGCGGGGCTGCACCTCCTCGCGCGAATCGCCGGGCTTGGCCCGGGAGACGAGGCGATCACCTCGCCGCTCTCGTTCGTGTCCTCGGCGAACTGCTTCATCGTCGAGGGGGCGACGCCGGTCTTCGCCGACGTCGACCCGCGCACGCTGAACCTCGACCCGGCGGCCCTCGAGGCGGCGATCACCGAGCGCACGAAGGCGGTCGTGGCAGTCGACATGTTCGGCTACCCGTGCGAGCTCGACGAGATCCGGGCGATCTGCGACCGGCACGGGCTGACCCTGATCGAGGACGCCGCCGAGGCCTTGGGCGCCGAGTACAAGGGCAATCCGATCGGCTCGCACGGCGTTCCGGGCGTGTTCGGCTTCTACCCGAACAAGCAGCTCGCGACCGGTGAGGGCGGAATCGTCTTCACGCACTCCGAGGAGGAGTGGCAGCTCTTGCGGAGCATGCGCAACCAGGGCCGCGACTACCGCGGGGGCGCGTGGTTCCACCATGTGCGGCTCGGGCTCAACTACCGCTGGACCGACGTGCAGGCCGCGATCGGGATCGGCCAGCTGGAGAAGCTCGACCGGCTGCTGTCGCTGCGGTCGGAGGTGGCGGATCGGTACACGAGCCTGCTCGACGGCGTAGAGGTCGAGCCGCTTTGCGCAGACGACTCCGACCACGCTGCGCTCCTGGTTCGTGTACGTCGTCGCGGTACCGGCCGGAGTCGACCGCGATCGCGTGATGGCCGAGCTGCGCGCGCAGGGCATCGGCACGGCCGAGTACGTGCCGTGCGTCCATCTCCAGCCATACATGCGCGAGACCTACGGGTTCGCCGAGGGCATGTGCCCGGTGGCCGAGGACGTGGGGAGCCGGACGCTGGCTCTGCCCTTCTACCCGCACCTCGAGGCCGCGGACCAGGAACGCGTGGTCGAGGTCCTCCGGGCCGCGCTCGCCTAGCTAAGGCCCGGTCAGGGCGCCCTTCACCGGCGGGCCGCTGAGCTCGAGCTTCCGCGTGAGCCAGACCAGCTGGTCGTGGTAGGCCTTTGCGTTCAGGCCGTGATCGGCGTCGTACCAGCGAACGGTCGTGCCCGTGGGCGCAGCGTGAGCCAGCGCGTCGAGCGCCGAGCGCGGAACGATCTGGTCGCGCCGCCCGTCCTGCAGCAAGAGCGCGGACCCGGTCGCACGCGGTACGTAGCGCAGCGGGTCGACGGCGCCCAGGTAGCGGCGGATCGCCGGCCTCAGCGAGGCGGGCGCGCGGGCGGCATACGACGAGATCGGGGTGGCCCCGCCGGACATCAGCACCACCGTGCGAAGACGCGGCTCGACGCCTGCGACGATCGCGCCGGTGCGCGCCCCTGCGCTCCAGCCCACGTAGCCGATGCGGCTCGGGTCGACGTCAGGCCGCCGGCGGAGGAGGTCGATCCCCCGGCGGACGGCGATCACGTCGCGCTCCTCGAGCCGGGCCTGCCGGCGAAGCTCGGCCTTTGGCGAGCCACCCGCGGGCGCGGTCGCAGTGGCCGAGGGCGCGGTGATCACGAGCCCGACGGCGTGGCGCGAGGCGAGCCATGTCGCCGGCACGACGAGCTGCTTGCGATCGCCGCCGGAGCCGTGCACATAGATGACGGCGGGCAGACGCTTGCCTCCGCTCGGCGGCAGCACGAGGAAGGCGGCGATCCGATCACGCCCTGCCGCGTACGAGACGTCGTGGATCGCGATCGGGTAGTGGGTGTTCACGCGCCCACGATCGGTGAACCGCAGCGGCTGCGTGGAGTCGTATGCGAACGGGCCGCGGGGAGGCGGCGAGGCCTGCTCGCTCGAGCCGCCGCAGCCGGTGGCGACGAGCACCAGGCAGGCCGCGATGCCGCATAGGACGGGGCGCACGCACGCAGCCTACGCGGCGGCGCCTTCATAATCGGCGTGTGAACGGGCAGCGCATGGTCTTCCTCGGCTTCGGCAAGTACGCGCGCGCGGACAAGATCTACGCGGTCGAGCCGATTCGCGACGAGCGGCGCGGTCATGGCAGGCGCACGCTCGTCTGGGTCGAGGGCGTCGCCGAGCCGATCGTGGCCTCGCGCACCGAGCGGACGATCCTCGCCGACATGGGCCAGGAATCGGCGATCGGGAAGCCGCTCCTCGACGACGCGCTCGACCTTGCCCAGCGCCTGGCCGAGCAGTCGCAGAGCGGCAAGGTCGACCTGCCCGACCTCGGGCGCCGCGCCCGCCGGCTGCTCGAGGCGAGCGCCCGCCCCGACGAGGGCGAGAAGCTCTTCTAGGACCTGAGCGAGCCGCGCCAGCCCGATCCCGCCGATCTGGCGGAGGAACCGCTCGCCGGAGCGGCGCGACCCGGCGTCCTCGGCCTGCTCGGCCGGGTGAAGCTCGACACGAGGCCGCTGCGCGAGTCACCGGCGTTCCGGCGGCTGTGGATCGGCCAGATGATCTCCGTGATCGGCGGAGAGCTGACCTTCGTCGCGATTCCGTACCAGGTCTTCCAGCTGACCCACTCGACGCTCGCGGTCGGCCTGCTGGGCTTCTGCACACTCGTCCCGCTCGTCTGCGTTCCGCTTGTCGGAGGCACGCTCGCCGACGCGGTCGACCGGCGGAGGCTGCTCCTCCAGACGGAGGTTGCGTTCGTCTTCGTCTCGGTGCTGCTGGCCGTCAATTCCGCGCTGCCCAATCCCCGGGTCTGGGCGCTCTACGTCCTCCTGACCCTGGGCACGACCGCTTTCAGCCTCGGCACACCCGCGCTGCGGTCGCTGCTGCCGCGGATCGTCCCCGAGGACCAGATCGCCGCCGCCTCGGCGCTCGAGGGCATCTACTCCAACTTCGCCGCCGCTGCCGGGCCGGTGCTCGCGGGCGTGCTGATCTCGGTCGTCGGCCTGACCACGACCTACCTGATCGATGTGGGCACCTTCGCGGCCTCGCTGATCGCGCTCTGGCTGCTGCCGCCGCTTCCGCCGGCCGAAGGCGCGGAGCGCGCGAGCGTGAAGGCGATGGTGGACGGCTTCCGCTACGTGTTGAGCAGGCCGATCCTGCTCGGGATCTTCCTCGTGGACACGAACGCGATGATCTTCGGCATGCCGATGGCGCTCTTCCCCGCGATCGGGGAGCACTACGGCGGCGGGGCCCGCATCGTCGGCCTGCTCTACGCAGCGCCGTACATCGGCGCGTTGCTGGCCTCGCTCGTCTCCGGCTGGACGGGCCACGTGCGACGGCAGGGGCTCGGCGTGGTCGCGGCGGCGTCGTGCTGGGGGATCGCGCTCGTCCTCTTCGGCTTCGCAAACGCGCTCTGGCTCGCCCTCGTGATGCTGGCGCTGGCCGGCGCGGCCGACTACGTCAGCGCCATCCTGCGCAGCGTGATCGTCCTGAACTCGACCCCGGACGAGATGCGAGGCCGGGTCACGGGGATCGAGTTCGCCCAGGTCGCGAGTGCGCCTTCGCTCGGCAACGTCGAGGCCGGCGCCGTCGCCGCGGCGACGAGCATCCGCTTCTCGATCGTCTCCGGCGGGATCCTGTCGGTCGTCGGCACGGTCCTGGTCGCGGCCGCCGTCCCTGCCCTCCTGCGCTACGACGCCCGGGAGCCCGACGCGTGAACTTCGCCCGCAGCGTCCACGAGGTGGCGCCCGAGCTGATCGGCGCGACGTTGCTGGTCGACGGGGTGGGCGGGCGGATCGTCGAGGTCGAGGCCTACGACCGCGAGGACCCGGCGAGCCACGCCTACGGCGGCCTCACCCGGCGCAACGCCTCGATGTTCGGCCCGCCCGGGCACGCCTACGTCTACCGGTCGTACGGGATCCACTGGTGCCTGAACCTCGTGTGCGAGGGTGAAGGCGTCCCGAGCGCCGTGCTGGTGCGCGCGCTCGAGCCGACGGAGGGCATCGAAGAGATGCGGGCGCGGCGAGGGCTCGAAGACCCGCGCCTGCTGGCGAGCGGCCCTGGCCGGCTCTGCCAGGCGCTGGCGATCACGGGCGAGCACGACGGCCTCTCGCTCGACCGCCCGCCCTTCGAGCTGCGTGGACGGAACGAGCCGGTCGAGGTTCTCGCGGGCGCGCGCGTGGGAATCAGCCGCGCCGTCGAGCTGCCGTGGCGCTACGCCGAGGCGGGCTCGCGCTTCCTCAGCCGCCCTTTACGACCAGCGTGACGACGAGCCCGGGCTTGGCTGCCCTGCGCGGGCCGGGGCTCTGCGCGACCACCTTCGCCCCGGGCGGCGGGTGGCCTGCGACGCGCCACTTGAGGTGTAGCCGGTCGAGCCTGGCCTCGGCGCGCGCGAGCCTCAGGCCGACCAGCCGCGGCACGACGCCATGCAGCGCCTTCGGCAGGACGAGCGTGACCTTGCCGTAGGAGGAAAGCGTCCCCCGGGCCGGGTACTGGCGCAGGACGATGCCGAGCCGCTGCCGAGGCTTCGCAGGCTCGTAGACGTACTGCGGCGTGAGCGGCTGCGCGGCGAGGCGGACCTTCGCCTGCGCGACGGTCTGCCCGATCAGCCGCGGCACGTCGACCTCGTTCACCTTGCAGTTGGCCGTGCGCGCGGGCCCCTGGCCTGCGAAGTACAGGAGCTGCCTCGTGCTGTTGCAGTTCCCGTTGTCGAGCTCGAGCTGTCCGTTCCGGTAGACGACGTTTCTCGTCACGGAGTAGGGGAGGGACAGGGAGGGGAAGTCCTGCGGCGCATCGTGCAGGTAGTCGAGCGTGCGCTCCATGAAGCTCTTCCAGATCAGCGCCGGGAAGGTTCCTCCGGCGACCGCGTCGCCGTGGTACTCGGTCAGCATCGGCCGGAGCGTGTTCGGGTAGCCGACCCAGACGGCGGTGACGAGCTGCGGTGTGTAGCCGACGAACCAGGCGTCGCCGTAGTTCTCGGTCGTTCCCGTCTTGCCGGCGACCGGACGGCCGTCCGAGAGCTGCGCCTGACGGCCGGTGCCTCCGGTGACGACGTTGTGCAGCAGGGAGGTGACGAGAGCGGCGGTGTTCTCGGTCAGAACGGGCCGCTGGATCGCACGGTTGTCGTCGACGACGCGCCCGGTCTCGTTGCGGACAACCGAGATCGCACGCGGACGGTTGCCGAAGACCGCGCCGTCGACCCGTCGCCCCTGGTTCGCGAAGGCCGAGAAGGCGCGGGCCATCTCGAGCGGGTTGACCGCCTCGGCGCCCAGCCCGATCGCGAAGTACTTCTTCAGCGGGCTCGTGATCCCGAGCCGCTTCGCGGTTCGGACGATGGCCGCCGGCCCGACGAGCTGCGTGAGCTGCGCGTAGACCGTGTTGTCCGAGAACTCGGTCGCGCTCGCCAGCGAGATCCGGCCGAGATCGGAGTTCTCGTAGTTGTGCACGTACCAGACCTTGTCGCCGAGCGGAATCTGCACCGGGCCGGACACGAACGTCGTGTCGGGCGAGATTCCCTCCCGCAGCGCCGTCGCGAGCACGAACGGCTTGAAGGACGAGCCCGGCTGGCGTTCGCCCTGGACGGCGAGGTTGAACTGGCTCTTGCGGTAGTTGTTGCCGCCGATCATCGCCAGCACCTTGCCGTTGCGCGGGTCGACGGCGACGAGGGCCGCCGACGGGCCGTTCGGGTCGGTGAGCCACTTCGTGATCGCCTGCCGCGCGAAGCGCTGGATGTTGAGGTCGATCGTCGTCCGTACGCGCAGCCCGCCGCCGAACACCCGCCCTGAGCCGTAGCGGTCGATCAGCTGCTGCTCCACGTAGTTCGTGAAGTAGGGAGCCGGGCCCCGCTTGCCGGAGAGGTGCACGTCCTCGGCTCGCGGCAGTCGCGCGTGGGTCGCGCTCGCGTAGTCGCGGTAGGTGATGTCGCCCTGGTCGAGCATCGCCCGCAGGACGACGTCCCGTCGCGCGCGCGCTGCGCGGGGATTGGCCACCGGGTCGTACCGCGCGGGATCGCTCGGGATCCCCGCGAGTAGAGCCGCCTCCGCGAGGCCGAGGTCGCTCGCCGGGTGCTGGAAGTAGGTGAGCGCGGCCTGCTGGATTCCGTAGGCGCCGTTCCCGAAGTAGATCGTGTTCAGGTACGCGGTCAGGATCCGGTCCTTCGACCAGCGCTGCTCGAGCTGCCACGCGAGCGCTGCCTCCTTCAACTTCCGGCCGATCGAGCGCTGGCTCTTCACGTAGGTGTTCTTGACGAACTGCTGCGTGATGGTCGAGCCGCCCTCGACGACGCGCTGGTTGCGCACGTCTTGCCAGACCGCGCGCATGATCCCGTGCACGTCGACGCCGCGGTGCTCGTAGAAGCGCTTGTCCTCGATCGCGACGATCGCCTGCTTCATCAGCGGCGCGATCTTGCGGGAGGGCACGAGGATCCGGCTCTGCGATCCGCGCAGCACGGCGAGGACCCGCTCGCCCTTCGAGTCGTAGACGTAGCCGTCGACCTCGCGCTGCTGCAGCCGGGCCGGGTCGAGCGAGGGGATCTCGCTCGCGATCGACGTCACCAGCCCGAAGGTGAACGAAAGCGACCCGAGCACCAAGAGGATCAGGAGGAGGCCGAACAGGCGCAGCTTGCGGATCCTGCGCCGCGGCTTGTTGGACGCCTGCGGGGGGCCGGTACGCGGCACGAGAGCCGCAGGATTGTAGCTATAGACTCGCCCCGCACATGGGCCTCGCCGAGCTGACTCGCAACGCGGTGGACGTGCTGCCGCAAGGAGGGCTCGAGAAGAAGCTTGCCCTCGGCCGGCCGCTGCGCGTCAAGCTCGGCATCGACGTCACCTCGCCCGACATCCACGTGGGCCGCGGGATCCCGCTCCAGCGCATGCGCGCCTTCCAGGACGAGGGCCACACGGGCGTCCTGATCGTCGGCGACTACACGACCCGGATCGGCGATCCCTCCGGTCGCTCGTCGGAGCGCCCCGTGCTGAGCGACGAGGAGATCGAGCGGAACGCGCAGAGCTACCTCGACCAGGCGATGGTGATCCTCGATCCCGACCGGACCGAGGTGCGCTACAACGGCGAGTGGCTGGGAAAGCTCTCCTACGCCGAGGTGGTGCGGCTGGCGCGGACGATCACGGTGGCCCGCATGCTCGAGCGCGACGACTTCGCCAAGCGCTACGTCGCGCAGGAGCCGATCTCGGTCTCGGAGCTCCTGTACCCGCTGATGCAGGCCTACGACTCGGTGGCGATCGAGGCCGACGTCGAGCTCGGCGGGACCGACCAGCTGTACAACCTGCTCGCGGGACGGGAGGTGATGGAGGCCTACGGGCTCGAGCCGCAGGTTGCGCTGACGACGCCGATCCTCGTCTCCTGGGACGGCGACAAGATGAGCTCGTCGCTCGGGAACAACATCCCGCTCACGGCGCCTCCGGAGGAGATGTTCGGGCGCACGATGCGCCTGCCGGACTCGCTCCTCCCAGAGTGGTACCGGCTCGTCCGCGAGCAGGAGCTACCGGGAGACGCCGACCCGCTCGAGGCGAAGCTTGCCCTCGCGCGGTTCATCGTCGAGCGCTCGCACGGAGAGGAGGCGGCGCGTGAGGCAGAGGACCACTTCACGCGCGTGGTCCGGGAGGGCCAGGCCCCGGAGGAGGTTCCCGAGGCGCCGCTACCGGAAAGTGATCCAGTGCACTTGCCCGCAGTGCTCGTCGAGACGCTCGGTGTGGGCTCGACGAGCGAGGCCCGACGGCTCATCTCCCAGGGCGGCGTGAAGGTGGACGGCGAAGTCGTGAGCGAGCTCGACCTACCACGCAGCAGGCTCGGCGGAGCGCTCGTCCAGGCCGGAAAGCGGCGCTTCGTCCGCTTCCGCCCCGCTTGACACCGATTCGCGGAACTTTGCGCTATCATTCCCGAGCCGCTCAAGGGCGGCGCGCAAGAACGTCCCTGTACCTCGACCAGGAGCGCCTTCGGACGCAGACGGATACGACAGTGATCCGAGCTACGGAGGCCTCTGGCGCGAGTCGGAGGCTTTTTTACGCGCCGGCCACGGCGCTGGTCTTTGAAAACTCAGCAGTGCGATCACGCCGAGACCTCGCGTGCCAAGACGGCCGCGCCGGCAAAGCCGGCACGACCTTCTAGCGGCATCACAAGTGATGCCTTGGGACACGAGGCCTTAAAAAAACCCGTCACCCGTGCTTCGGCATGGGAGACACTTTTGAGCACAAGCTCAATGTGATCGGTTTGCATCCGTTCGCGGATGCGACAGATCTTCACGGAGAGTTTGATCCTGGCTCAGGACGAACGCTGGCGGCGCGCTTAACACATGCAAGTCGAGCGAGAACCTAGGCTTCGGCCTAGGGGAAAGCGGCGAACGGGTGAGTATCACGTGGGTAATCTGCCCTCGACATCGGGATAGCCCGGGGAAACCCGGATTAATACCGAATGGCCCATCCGCTCTTCGGAGCGGCTGGAAAAGGTAGCTTCGGCCTCCGGTCGAGGAGGAGCCCGCGGCGGATTAGCTTGTTGGTGAGGTAATGGCTCACCAAGGCGACGATCCGTAGCTGGTCTGAGAGGACGATCAGCCACACTGGGACTGAGACACGGCCCAGACTCCTACGGGAGGCAGCAGTGGGGAATCTTGCGCAATGGGCGAAAGCCTGACGCAGCGACGCCGCGTGCGGGAAGAAGGCCTTCGGGTTGTAAACCGCTTTCAGGAGGGACGAAGCCACTCGGGTTAATAGCCCAGAGGGTGACGGTACCTCCAGAAGAAGCCCCGGCTAACTACGTGCCAGCAGCCGCGGTAATACGTAGGGGGCTAGCGTTGTCCGGATTTATTGGGCGTAAAGAGCGTGTAGGCGGCCAGATAGGTCTGCTGTGAAAACTCGAGGCTCAACCTCGAGCTGTCGGCGGAAACCATTTGGCTAGAGTCCGGAAGAGGAAAGTGGAATTCCTGGTGTAGCGGTGAAATGCGCAGATATCAGGAAGAACACCCGTGGCGAAGGCGGCTTTCTGGGACGGTACTGACGCTGAGACGCGAAAGCGTGGGGAGCGAACAGGATTAGATACCCTGGTAGTCCACGCTGTAAACGATGGGTGCTAGGTGTGGGCGGTGTCGACTCCGTCCGTGCCGAAGCTAACGCATTAAGCACCCCGCCTGGGGAGTACGGCCGCAAGGCTAAAACTCAAAGGAATTGACGGGGGCCCGCACAAGCAGCGGAGCATGTGGTTCAATTCGACGCAACGCGAAGAACCTTACCGAGGCTTGACATGCACAGGAATGTCGTAGAAATACGGCAGCCCTTCGGGGCCTGTGCACAGGTGGTGCATGGCTGTCGTCAGCTCGTGTCGTGAGATGTTGGGTTAAGTCCCGCAACGAGCGCAACCCCTGTCCTATGTTGCCATCACTTCGGGTGGGGACTCATAGGAGACTGCCGGTGACAAATCGGAGGAAGGTGGGGATGACGTCAAGTCATCATGCCCCTTACGCCTCGGGCTACACACGTGCTACATTGGCCGGTACAGAGGGCTGCAAACCCGTGAGGGGGAGCGAATCCCAAAAAGCCGGTCCCGGTTCGGATTGGAGGCTGAAACTCGCCTCCATGAAGGCGGAGTTGCTAGTAATCGCGGATCAGCAACGCCGCGGTGAATACGTTCTCGGGCCTTGTACACACCGCCCGTCACACCACGGAAGCCGGTAACACCCGAAGCCGGTGTCCTAACCCGCAAGGGAGGGAGCCGTCGAAGGTGGGATTGGTGACTGGGGTGAAGTCGTAACAAGGTAGCCGTAGCGGAAGCTGCGGCTGGATCACCTCCTTTCTAGGGAATACCGAAGCAATTACTTCGGTGGGCGCTCGCCCGTGATGAATACGTCCGGATACGAGCTCGCCTAGAATTACGTCGACCTCGGCGCTTGAAAGCACTGCTGAGTTTTGAGAGACCGCGCCCTGGCGCGGCTTTCTCGTTTGGCCGGACTTTTTGGCGCCGGCGTGCACCTTGAAAACTCCATAGCGGCATACAACGTGTTCTTCACGATCAAGAGACGAAGGGCACACGGTGGATGCCTTGGCGCCAAGAGCCGATGAAGGACGTGGGCGGCTGCGATAAGCCCGGGTTAGGTGCTGACCAACCTTTGATCCCGGGATTTCCGAATGGGGAAACCTACGCGTGGTAATGCGCGCGTGTTCCCGCCTGAATACATAGGGCGGGTAACGGTAAGCGGGCGAACTGAAACATCTTAGTAGCCCGAGGAAAGGAAAGAAACCTCGACTCCCTGAGTAGTGGCGAGCGAAAAGGGAAGAGCCCAAACCTACGTGATGCCAAAGCGGCAGCTGTTGTCACGTAGGGGTTGTAGGACCTGCTTCGATCCGTCTGCCGGCGGGTCGGGAAGTTACAAAGTCATGTGTTAGTCGAAGCGGCTGGAACGCCGCACCATAGAGGGCAAGAGTCCCGTAGGTGAAAACGCATGGCCTTCCTTAGCGGGCACCTGAGTACGGCCGGGCACGGGAAACCCGGTCGGAATTTGCGGGGACCACCCCGTAAGGCTAAGTACTCCTTGGCGACCGATAGTGAACTAGTACCGTGAGGGAAAGGTGAAAAGTACCCCGGAAGGGGAGTGAAATAGCACCTGAAACCGTGTGCTTACAAGCGGTCGGAGCAGCCTCGTGCTGTGACGGCGTGCTTTTTGCATAACGAGCCAGCGAGTTACTCTTCAACGGCAAGGTTAAGGAAACGGAGCCGTAGCGAAAGCGAGTCTGAATAGGGCGTTCAGTCGTTGGAGGTAGACCCGAAACTGAGTGATCTACCCATGGGCAGGTTGAAGCGGGGGTAAGACCCCGTGGAGGACCGAACCGACTTGGGTTGAAAACCGAGCGGATGACCTGTGGGTCGGAGTGAAAGGCTAATCAAACTCAGAGATATCTGGTTCTCCCCGAAATATATTTAGGTATAGCGTCACGCGTTCAATTCCAGTTGTAGAGCACTGTTCGGGCTAGGGGGCCTACCAGCTTACTGAACTCGGGCAAACTCCGAATGCTGGAATTCCAGAGCGTGGCAGTCAGAGTCTGGGGGATAAGCTTCAGGCTCGAAAGGGAAACAGCCCGGACCGTCGGCTAAGGTCCCTAATTTCTGGCTAAGTGGCAAACGATGTCCGATTGCTGAGACAACCAGGATGTTGGCTTAGAAGCAGCCACCATTCAAAGAGTGCGTAACAGCTCACTGGTCAAGTGATCGGGCGCGGATAATTCAACGGGGCTCAAGTCAGAAACCGAAGCCACGGACTTCGCGCAAGCGGAGTGGTAGGGGAGCGTTCCCAGGCCGGCGAAGCGGCGGCGGAAGCCAGCCGTGGAGGCCTGGGAAGTGAGAATGCTGGCACGAGTAACGAAAGACGAGTGAGAAACTCGTCCGCCGAATGCCCAAGGGTTCCTGAGTAAAGCTAATCTGCTCAGGGTTAGTCGGGACCTAAGCCGAGGCCGAAAGGCGTAGGCGATGGCCAACAGGTTGATATTCCTGTACCACGTATCCACCGCTATCACCAATGGCGGGACGGGGTAGGCTAAGGAAACCCAGGCGATGGTTGACCTGGGGTAACCGCGTAGGGCGACCGGTAGGGAAATCCGCCGGTCATAAGCCTGAGACGGGACGCCGAGGTCCTAACGGACCGAAGTTCCCTAAGCCATGCCTCCTAGAAAAGCGTCTAGGGAGGTGGAGCGTGCCCGTACCAAAACCGACACAGGTGGGCAGGTAGAGAATACCAAGGCGATCGGAAGAACCCTCGTTAAGGAACTCGGCAAAATGGCCCCGTAACTTCGGGAGAAGGGGCGCCCCGGTAGAGTGAAGCCCTTACGGGCTCAGCTCGAGGGGGCCGCAGTGAAACGGCCCAAGCGACTGTTTACCAAAAACACAGGTCTCTGCGAAGTCGAAAGACGACGTATAGGGGCTGACGCCTGCCCGGTGCCGGAAGGTCACGGAGAGAGGTTAGCTTTCGGGCGAAGCTTCGAACCCAAGCCCCGGTAAACGGCGGCGGTAACTATAACCGTCCTAAGGTAGCGAAATTCCTTGTCGGGTAAGTTCCGACCTGCACGAATGGCGTAACGACTTGGGCGCTGTCTCAACGAGGGATCCGGTGAAACTGTAGTCTCGGTGAAGATGCCGAGTACCCGTGGTTGGACGGAAAGACCCCGTGAACCTTTACTACAGCTAGATGTTGGAGTCTGGGGCGTGTTGTCCAGGATAGGTGGAAGACTGTGAAGCGGAGGCGCCAGCCTTCGTGGAGTCGCCCTTGGGATACCACCCTTCGCGTTCTGGGCTTCTAACCCGAGGCCGTAATCCGGCTTGGGAACAGCATCTGGTGGGTAGTTTGACTGGGGCGGTCGCCTCCCAAAATGTAACGGAGGCGCGCAAAGGTTCCCTCAGCACGGTTGGAAATCGTGCGTAGAGTGCAAAGGCATAAGGGAGCTTGACTGCGAGACTGACAAGTCGAGCAGGTGCGAAAGCAGGCCTTAGTGATCCGACGGTAGAGAGTGGAATTGCCGTCGCTCAACGGATAAAAGGTACTCCGGGGATAACAGGCTTATCCTTCCCAAGAGTCCACATCGACGGAAGGGTTTGGCACCTCGATGTCGGCTCGTCGCATCCTGGGGCTGGAGTAGGTCCCAAGGGTTGGGCTGTTCGCCCATTAAAGCGGTACGCGAGCTGGGTTCAGAACGTCGTGAGACAGTTCGGTCCCTATCCACCATGGGCGCTGGAAGCTTGAGAGGAGTCGTCCTCAGTACGAGAGGACCGGGACGAACAGACCTCTGGTGTATCAGTCGTCGTGCCAACGGCGCTGCTGATTAGCCACGTCTGGATGGGATAACCGCTGAAAGCATCTAAGCGGGAAGCCCACCTCGAGATGAGGCTTCCCATCCCCTAGAGGGAGTAAGGGCCGTGGGAGACCACCACGTCGATAGGCGGGACGTGCAAGCGCAGCAATGCGTTTAGCGGACCCGTACTAATTGCCCGAGGTCTTGATTTTGAACACGTTGCTGTTGCTATGGAGTTTTGAGGGTGCGCTTAGGCGCCCTTAACAATTTCGGCGGTGATAGCGGCGGGGTTACACCTCTTCCCATTCCGAACAGAGAAGTTAAGCCCGCCCGCGCCGATGGTACTCGGAGGGCAACCTCCCGGGAGAGTAGGTCGCCGCCGATTATTTCTCACGAAGAGCCGCCGCAAGCGGCTCTTCGTCGTTCTAGGCCGCGCGCAGCTTGTCGCGCCAGGCCGGGTCGAGCTCGCGCAGGCGGCGCACCCGCTCGCCGACCGGCGGGTGCGTGACGAAGAGCGCCGCGAGACCCTCCTCGGCGAAGGGGTTGAACGTGTAGAGCGGTTCGGTGGCGGGGTTGGCCCGAAACTCGACGAGCTCGGCCGCCTGCTCGAGCCGGATCAGCGCGTCGGCCAGCCCGTGCGGGCGAGCCGGTGAGGACGGCCGCTGCCCGGTCGGCCGCGAGCTCCCGCTTCGGCGAGAGGAGCAGGTGGACGAGCGCGGCCGCCACCGGGCCGAGCACGAACAGCAGCGCGCGCTGAGAGCCAGCCGCCGATGCGGCTGGTCTCGAGCAGCGCGGCAGCAACCACGACCACCGAGGTCTGCACGAGGATGTCGCGGTTCCGGATGTGCGCGAGCTCGTGCGCAACGACCCCTTCGACCTCTGCCGGTGTCGCCGCGCCCAGGAAGCCTCGGCTGACTGCGATCGCTGCGCCCCGCGGACCGCGGCCGGCTGCGAGCGCTCGTGGGTGGCCGTCGGGCAAGAGGAACAGCCGGGGCTTCGGGAGCCCGGCAGCCAAGGCGAGCCGCTGAACAGTCCCGTGGAGCGCAGGGTTCTCACCGACGGGAAGCTCGCGCGCGCCGACCATCCCGAGCGCGACGCGATCGCCGTACCAGTAGGCGGCGCCGGCGACGAGCAGGCCGAAGAAGACGAGCAACGAGACGAGCCGGTACTCGTGGAACGGCAAGGCGATCGCCGCCAGCACCGCGCAGCCTCCGATGACCAGCAACCACGCCTTGAGGATGTTCCAACCGACGACGAGCCGTCCGCGCATGGTCAGCCCTCTTCGGGCTGCTCGTCCTCGTCCAGCCCGCGCGGGGGCCAATCGGGCTCCGGCGCGTCACAGCGGCTCGAACAGTGGAGCGAGGCGATGTTCTGCAGCGGTATCAGGATGTGGCCGTTCAGCTCGAGGTGCGCGACGTCGTCGAGAAGGCAGTAGGCCGTGAGCACTCCGTCCTGGTAGTCGCCACCGAAGAGCGCGACCTCCACCTGCTCGCCCTTGTACTTGTTGGTGTAGTCCTCCACCGCCTCGGCCTCAGTCTACTCGCCGCAACTTTCCGTCCTCGACCGCGAATTCCGCGACGAATGCGTTTGCCGACGACCGGCCCCCGCCGACGCGCCTCGGCGTGCGTGATCTCGTCCGCGAGGGCGTACACGGCCCGAACCGGTCCGCCGTGCGACACGGCGAGGATCCGTTCGCCCTCGTGCGCGGCGGCGAGCTCGAAGAGCGCGGCGATCGACGCGTCGACCCATCTCCTCGTAGCGTCTCGCCGTCGTTCCAGCCCTGCCCGTAGTCGAGCCAGCGGGCGAACTGCTCCGGGAAAGCGCTGCTCGATCTCGGCGCGCGTCAGGCCCTCCCACGACCCGACATCCACCTCGCGCAGCGCGTCGACCGGCACCGGCTCGAGACCGTGCGGAGCGGCAGCGATCTCGGCGGTCTCGAACGCCCGGCGCAGCGGGCTCGAGTAGACGGCGTCGAGCGACTCGTCCGCGAGGGCCCTCGCCAGCTCGGCCGCCTGCGCGCGACCGGTGTCGTTGAGCGGCGGGTCCGCATGGCCCTGGAAGCGGTTCTCGCGGTTCCAATCGGTCTCGCCGTGGCGGGCCAAGCAGGATCGTCGTCACGGCCGGACTACACTACCCGCCCTTGGATCTCGGCCTGCGTGACCGGGTGTGCGTCGTCACCGGCTCGACCGGGGGCATCGGCCTCGCGACCGCGAAGCTGCTCGCGGACGAGGGGGCGCGCGTCGTCGTCTGCGGCCGCGACTCCGAGCGTGTCGAGCGGGCGCGGGAGGAGAGCGGCGCCGCCCTCGGGGTCGTCTGCGATCTCGCGGAGCCGGCCGCGCCCGGGGAGCTCGTCGCCGAGGCCGCCGGGGCCCTTGGCCCGTCGAGTGCCTGGTCAACAACGTCGGCTCCGCTTACCAGCGTCGGCTTCGAGGAGCTCACCGACAACCACTGGGAAGAGATGTGGCAGCTGAACGTGATGAGCTACGTGCGCGCGATCCGGGCCGTGCTCCCTTGGATGAAGGAGCACGGCCGAGGAGTGATCGTGAACGTCTCCTCGACGGCGGGAAGCGTCCCTCGACCGGGATGCCGAACTACTCGGTGACGAAGGCCGCCGTGCTCTCGCTCTCCCGCCTGGTCGCCGACCTCTACGCCGGCGACGGGATCCGGTGCAATGCGGTCGCTCCCGGGCCAACCGCGACCGAGGCCTGGCTGGGCGACGGCGGCCTCGCCGACCAGCAGGCCGAGCGGAGCGGAAAGGGACGCGACGAGGTGCTCGAAGCGGTCGGCAAAGGACGGCCGCTCGGGCGTCTCGCGCAGCCCGGCGAGATCGCCGCGGTGATCGCCTTTCTCTGCTCCGAGCGAGCCGCGTACGTGACCGGCGCGGCCTGGAGCGCGGACGGAGGGACCGTCCCGATCATCATCTAGCGCTGAGCGCGCGAACAGACGACCGCCAGATGTCGTGCAGGCCGCCGAAAACCAGAGCCTCTCTCGCCCGGCCGAGCGACTAGCATCGCCTCCATGCCGGAGCTAGCCGGAAGGACGGCGGACGCCTTCGAGGCGGGCGTCCGCGAGCACGAGGAACGGTGGCTCTCACCGCTCGCCGTTCGCTCGTTCGAGACGCGCGGGCGCGCGCGCGAGGAAGAGCCGTGCCTGCTGCGCACGCCGTTTCAGCGCGACCGCGACCGGATCGTCCACACGAAGTCGTTCCGGCGGCTGATGCACAAGACCCAGGTCTTCGTCGATCCCGCCGGCGACCACTTCCGGACGCGCCTGACCCACACGCTCGAGACGACCGGCATCTCGCGCGGGGTCGCCCGCGCGCTGCGGCTGAACGAGGATCTCGTCGAGGCGATCGGCCTCGGTCACGACCTCGGGCACCCGCCGTTCGGGCACGCCGGCGAGGAGGCGCTCGACGCCCTGCTGCAGGAGCGATTCGGCCGGCACTTCCGCCACAACGAGCACTCGCTGCGCGTGGTGGAGGTGCTCGAGCGCGACGGGCGCGGGCTCAACCTGACGGCCGAGGTTCGCGACGGGATCCTCCACCACACAGGCCCGGACGAGCCGGAGACGCACGAGGGGAAGATCGTCCGCCTCGTCGATCGCGTCGCGTACATCAACCACGACATCGACGATGCCGTCCGCGCCGGAGTGCTCGACCCGGGCGAGTTGCCGCAGACGGAGATCGACCTGCTCGGCCCGACGGGCTCCAGGCGCATCGACGCGCTCGTGCACGACCTGGTCGAGACCTCTGAGCGGGCGGGCGACATTCGCCAGAGCGACGAGGTCGGCGCCGCGATGCTCGCGCTGCGCAGCTTCATGTTCGACCGCGTCTACCTCGGCGAGGCGGCACGCGCCGAGCACGCCCGCGCCCATGCGACGGTGACGCGAATCTTCGACCACCTGATCGAGCGTGGCGATTCGGTCGACGAGGTGGTGGACTACGTGGCCGGGATGACGGACCGGTTCGCGCTCAGCTACGCCGAGTCGCTCTAGTGGCGCGGATCAAGGACGCATCCGTTCGCGAGGCCGTCGAGGCGGCCGACATGGTCGAGGTCGTCCAGGCGCGGACGCAGCTGCGCAAGGCCGGCGCCCGCTTCACCGGGCTCTGCCCGTTCCACGACGAGCGGACGCCGAGCTTCTCGGTCAACCCGCAGGACAAGCTCTACTACTGCTTCGGCTGCGGCGCCGGGGGCGACATCATCAGCTTCGTCCGTGAGACGGAGCAGCTCGACTTCGCGCAGGCGGTCGAGTGGCTGGCCGAGCGCTTCCGCGTGACGCTGGAGTACGAGGAGTCCTCGCCGGAGCGCGACGCCGCCCGCAGCCGGCGCGAGCGCCTGCTCGCGCTGCTGGAGCAGGCGACGAGCTTCTACGAGCGCTTTCTCTGGGACTCGGATGCCGGCCGGCCCGCGCGGGAGTACCTCGAGAGCCGGGCCCTCGGCGAGGAGGTGTGCCGCGAATACCGGCTCGGGCTCGCGCCAGGCGGGTCGACGCTCGCCCGGAAGGCCCGCGAGAAGGGCTTCACCGCGGCCGAGCTCGCCGCGGCGGGCCTCGTCAACCGGCGCGGGAACGACTACTTCGCGGGCCGGCTGCTCTTCCCGCTCGCGGACCCGCGCGGCCGGGTGCGCGGCTTCCAGGCGCGCAGGCTGCGCGAGGACGACCCGTTGCGGGCGAAGTACGTCAATTCACCCGAAGGCGAGCTCTTCCGCAAGGGCGAGCTGCTCTACGGGCTCGACCGGTCCCGCACGGCGATGGCGAAGCAGGAGCGCGCGATCGTGGTCGAGGGGAACACCGACGTGCTCGCACTGCGGCAGGCGGGGCTCGAGCCGGTCGCTGCCTCGATGGGAACGGCGCTCACGGAGCGTCAACTGAAGGAGCTCACGCGCCTGACGCACAAGGTCTATCTGTGCTTCGACGGCGACGCGGCCGGAGAGGCAGCGACGCTGCGGGGGATGGAGCTCGCGGCCGCACAGGACATCGACGTGCGCGTGGTCGCGCTGCCGCCCGGGGTCGACCCGGCCGACGCGGCGGAGAGCTTCGAGGAACGGCTCGCCGGCGCCGAGAGCTACCTCGTCTACCGCGTTCGGCTGGAGACCGAGCGCACGCCCGACCGGCAGGAGGCGTTTGTCCGGGTCCGCGAGGTGCTGTCGCGCTTCGAAGACTCGCCCGAGCGGCAGGACGCCGTTCGGCTCGCCGCCGACCGACTCGACCTGCCGAAGGAGACGCAGGCCGGCTTCGCTCCGGGGAAGAGCGGGCGCGCGACGGGCGAGATCTCGCCGCGGCTGCTCGAGAAGGGCTCGCGACTCGAGCGCGACGCCCTTGCCGGCGTGGCGGCTCACCCCGGGCTGCTCCCGCTCTTGTCCGAGCTGGCGCCGGAGCACTTCGACGCCGAGCTGCACCGCCGAGCGCGAGCACACCTGCTCGAACCGGGCGACCCGGATGCGGAGCTCGTGCCCCTCCTGGCGGAGCTCGATGCACGGGCTGCAACCGAGGGGATCGACGACGAGACCGCCAAGGAGCTGCTCCTACGTCTCCGGGAGCGCCAGGTCCGGCGAGAGCTCGCGGGCGCCGACCTCGAGCGGACGAAAGAGCTCCAGGACCAGCTCGAGGCGATCCGCGCGACGGCCGCGAACCTGGCCTAGGCGCCGCTTGCGGCGCCGACACTCAGGACGTACGGGCCAAGCCCGTGCGTCCGTCTGAAGTGACCGGTCGACACGGCGGGAATCAACACGAACGGCTCCTAGGCGCCGCTTGCGGCGCCGACGACTCAGGACGTACGGGCCAAGCCCGTGCGGCCGCTGAATCGACCGATCGATACGGCGGAATCATCACGAACGGCTCTCGGTCGCCGCTACTATTCGGCCCGCCGAGCACGTTCCCCGGTAGCTCAATTGGCAGAGCATCCGGCTGTTAACCGGAGGGTTGTTGGTTCGAGTCCAACCCGGGGAGTTTTGGTACCGGACCCGGTACCTCTCAGAAGCTGTGGAGTGTCCGTTACGCCCCCGCTGCTCACCGCCTGCGAATAGCCTCGCCGGGGAGGAGCGGGAGGCTGTGATCGTGAGCCCGCTCCGGCGATGCATCCGCCTAAGTAAAGCGCGCGTCTCCCTGAGCGTCTACGAGACGTACGACGGTGGGGGCTCCGCCCTGGGCCTTCGGAAATCGTCTTGGTCGGCTCGGCCGTGCCGCCGGGTCACGTGCCGCAGACGTAGAGAGACAATGCCGACTGCTGAGCACACTCGCGGCCGCTAGTCGAACCTCTGAACCGTCGCGCCGATGACCTACTCAGCAAGCCTTAAGTCCGGCTCGAAGAGACCGGTCTGGTATGCGGGGTGCACGCCACAAGCAGGACGGCGAGGGTCGCCATGAGCATCGCGAACGTCGTAGCAGCGCGTGAACGACGCATCTTGCTCTTCCTCTTTTCATGGGTGGCGCGGACGCTAATGCCTTATGAGATCGCATGGAGCTAGGTGTGCGGAACAGGGAAGAGTTCCCCGGGTTGGACTCGAACAACAACCCTCCGGTTAACAGGCCGGATTCTCGTCGGAGCACTCCGCGGGCCTCCGCCCCAATACGAAGCAGCTGCCCGTCACATTGCT
>CAVWFB010000016.1:0-640390 GCA_963754265.1 uncultured Actinomycetes bacterium
AAATTCCTTGTCGGGTAAGTTCCGACCTGCACGAATGGCGTAACGACTTGGGCGCTGTCTCAACGAGGGATCCGGTGAAACTGTAGTCTCGGTGAAGATGCCGAGTACCCGTGGTTGGACGGAAAGACCCCGTGAACCTTTACTACAGCTAGATGTTGGAGTCTGGGGCGTGTTGTCCAGGATAGGTGGAAGACTGTGAAGCGGAGGCGCCAGCCTTCGTGGAGTCGCCCTTGGGATACCACCCTTCGCGTTCTGGGCTTCTAACCCGAGGCCGTAATCCGGCTTGGGAACAGCATCTGGTGGGTAGTTTGACTGGGGCGGTCGCCTCCCAAAATGTAACGGAGGCGCGCAAAGGTTCCCTCAGCACGGTTGGAAATCGTGCGTAGAGTGCAAAGGCATAAGGGAGCTTGACTGCGAGACTGACAAGTCGAGCAGGTGCGAAAGCAGGCCTTAGTGATCCGACGGTAGAGAGTGGAATTGCCGTCGCTCAACGGATAAAAGGTACTCCGGGGATAACAGGCTTATCCTTCCCAAGAGTCCACATCGACGGAAGGGTTTGGCACCTCGATGTCGGCTCGTCGCATCCTGGGGCTGGAGTAGGTCCCAAGGGTTGGGCTGTTCGCCCATTAAAGCGGTACGCGAGCTGGGTTCAGAACGTCGTGAGACAGTTCGGTCCCTATCCACCATGGGCGCTGGAAGCTTGAGAGGAGTCGTCCTCAGTACGAGAGGACCGGGACGAACAGACCTCTGGTGTATCAGTCGTCGTGCCAACGGCGCTGCTGATTAGCCACGTCTGGATGGGATAACCGCTGAAAGCATCTAAGCGGGAAGCCCACCTCGAGATGAGGCTTCCCATCCCCTAGAGGGAGTAAGGGCCGTGGGAGACCACCACGTCGATAGGCGGGACGTGCAAGCGCAGCAATGCGTTTAGCGGACCCGTACTAATTGCCCGAGGTCTTGATTTTGAACACGTTGCTGTTGCTATGGAGTTTTGAGGGTGCGCTTAGGCGCCCAACAATTTCGGCGGTGATAGCGGCGGGGTTACACCTCTTCCCATTCCGAACAGAGAAGTTAAGCCCGCCCGCGCCGATGGTACTCGGAGGGCAACCTCCCGGGAGAGTAGGTCGCCGCCGATTATTTTCCGAACGAGCCGGCCGAGCCGGCTCGTTCTCGTTCTGCGCCGGTTCCGTACGCTGTCGCCGTGGACGGATGCCTGGCGTGCGATCTCATGAGCGGGCACACGCCGCTGCCCGGAGGCGTGATTCACGAGGCGGACTACTGGGTTGTCGAGCACTGCGTCGGCCCGCTCGGCGTGGGGACGCTGCTCGTGAAGCCGAAGAGACACGTCACCCGCGTCTCGGATCTCCTCGATGACGAGGCGGCCGAGGTCGGACCGTTACTGCACCGCTCGGCAGCGGTCGTCGACGAGCTCCTCGCGCCCGATCAGGTCTACGTCTGCCTCTGGTCGCACGCGGGAGGCGTCCCCGGGCACGTTCACTACGTCGTGCAGCCGGTCACCGCGGAGCTGATGGACGAGTACGAGGCGTACGGACCGCGCCTGCAGGTCTCGATGTTCGAGGCCGCCGAGGCCCTACCGGAAGACGAGGTCATAGCCTTCGCCGACCGCGCTCGGGCGGCGTTCTAGGCCGCGCGCAGCTTGTCGCGCCAGGCCGGATCGAGCTCGCGCAGACGGTGCACCCGCTCGCCGACGGGCGGGTGCGTCACGAAGAGCGCCGCGAGACCCTCCTCGGCGAAGGGGTTGAACGTGTAGAGCGGTTCGGTGGCGGGGTTGGCCCGAAACTCGACGAGCTCGGACGCCTGCTCGAGCCGGATCAACGCGTCAGCCAGCCCGTGGGGTGAGCCCGTGAGGACGGCCGCTGCCCGGTCAGCCGCTAGCTCCCGCTTCGGCGAGAGGAGCAGGTGGACGAGCGCGGCCGCCACCGGGCCGAGCACGAACAGCAGCGCGCGTGAGAGCCACCCGCCGATGCGGCTGGTCTCGAGCAGCGCGGCAGCAACCACGACCACCGAGGTCTGCACGAGGATGTCGCGGTTCCTGATGTGCGCGAGCTCGTGCGCAACGACCCCTTCGACCTCTGCCGGTGTCGCCGCGCCCAGGAAGCCTCGGCTGACTGCGATCGCTGCGCCCCGCGGACCGCGCCCGGCTGCGAGCGCTCGTGGGTGGCCGTCGGGCAAGAGGAACAGGCGGGGCTTCGGGAGCCCGGCAGCCAAGGCGAGCCGCTGAACAGTCCCGTGGAGCACGGGGTTCTCACCGACGGGAAGCTCACGCGCGCCGACCATCCCGAGCGCGACGCGATCGCCGTACCAGTAGGCGGCGCCGGCGACGAGCAGGCCGAAGAACACCAGCAATGAGACGAGCCGGTACTCGTGGAACGGCAAGGCGATCGCCGCCAGCACCGCGCAGCCTCCGATGACGAGCAACCACGCCTTGAGGATGTTCCAACCGACGACGAGCCGTCCGCGCATGGTCAGCCCTCTTCGGGCTGCTCGTCCTCGTCCAGCCCGCGCGGGGGCCAATCGGGCTCCGGCGCGTCACAGCGGCTCGAACAGTGGAGCGAGGCGATGTTTTGCAGCGGTATCAGGATGTGGCCGTTCAGCTCGAGGTGCGCGACGTCGTCGAGAAGGCAGTAGGCCGTGAGCACTCCGTCCTGGTAGTCGCCACCGAAGAGCGCGACCTCCACCTGCTCGCCCTTGTACTTGTTCGTGTAGTCCTCGATGCCTCGGAGACTAGCCGAGAGCCGCATTCCTCCAATGCCGCCTCAGCCGTAGAGGTCGCTAGATGCGCTGCCCGTGTGGTCCCGGTGTGGTCTGGAGCCTGTCTACAGGTGCGGCAACGTACGACGAGGTACTCCTGCCGGCGCGTCATTCAAGCTCGATCGGATCATCTGCTCTGCCAACCGGACTAAGGGGGCTCTGGTAGCTGCTGAAAGCCTTCGATGAACCTGTCCTTCTGATGCTCGGCCAGATCGATGAACCGGGGTCGAGGAGGTCGGAATTCAGGGGTCGCCACATAGGCACAAAAACGGGCTCCGAGGCTCCGATCGAGCTCATGTCATGGATCCACCTGGCCCCGATCTCCTCGTCCGTATGCGCGTAGACCTTGTTCCGGACGAGGATCATCTCGTTGTGCACGGCTCGATAATCCGGCCTCGTCGGGAGCCAATGATCCTCCAGGCCTCCGATGGTGTTGCGTTTGCCCCAAGGCCGTGCATAGGCGACGGGGATAGCCGTGTCTAACGCGCGCCGCACATCACCACCCAGATCGTCTCTTTCCCTAAGGAACACGGCGGCGGCGCGCGCCTCGATCATGTCCTGCGCCCCCAGGATCAAACGCTTCACCGAGCGCGTTAGGTCGGCAAGCTCCTCTGGAGAGAAATGCACGCGGCGACGCAGGGCCGGGCGGCGAGCGGAACGCCTAGGCGCTTCCCACAACCCGAGTGAATGCAGCGCCGCTAGAAGTGAACCTGTGTCATCGCCCGGCCGTGGTCGGCACCCCTTGTCACGTCGACGATGATGACCGGGTCGCCGACCCAACCGCCGCCGAGCCCCAGCGTATACGCGCCCTGCGCGCCGCCCGCGGAGTGTTCGCGGACAGTCTCGAAGGGCGAAATCGCGTGGCTGTCTTCGATGCCACCGTGCCCGCCGGCGTCAAAGACATGGAAATTGGTTGCCTGAAGGCCTGTAACAGGAGCGCCCGAGCCCTCGTTTACGGTGACGACGAGGGCGACATGCGAACCCATTCCAAGCTGTCTATTCCAGCTCGGTGCTGCTCTTACGACCAATCCGGCCATCTCTGTTTCTCCCTCCTTCTCGATGCCCCGGCCGCGAGTGTGACAGCCGTCCCTTCGCCTGTCACGGTCACGCAATCAGCTAGCAAAGCCTGGTGTGGCGTGCTGGCGGAGGTGGCAAAGTCCACCTGGTCGTCAGCTGCCAAGCGATGGAGGGCCGGGCGGCAAATCGAACGCCTGGGACGCGTCCCACGGCCCGCCCCCGATCGAACCTACGAGACGTCAGCGAGCGGCGCTAGTCGCTCACTTGGCCATGGCCCGAAGTGTCAACGCCCGTCGCTGTGGCGGTCTCCGGCGAGGGCGAGGCGGTCCGTGGCCATCGCGGCTTCGGTAGTCGTCGAAACGGCGTGCTAGCCGCTGATCACGACAAGGCGAACGGGTACTCCCTCGATGCGGTGTTGGGGCGCGGTGTCGGTCGCGCTCGACTCAACGAATCCTTCCTCTTCATCCGGACGAACCGCAACGACGATTTCGTCCGCCGGAAAGGTCGCAAGAGCGTCGCGGATGGCGAGACCGACGTCCGCCTCCCCGGCAACGGCATCGACGGTCTCACCGTCAAGCTGCTCGGCCGTGCGTTCAGCCAGCCTCTCCGCATGACCGAACGCTTCCTGGTCGTTGGCGAGCCAGTCGAGCACGCCCTGTCGCACGACCGGCACCACGACCTTGATCGTATCGGCCTCTCCGACATGGGCACGCAATACATCATCTGCCTGTTCGACGGTGCTGATGACGAGGACGTTCTTGCCCACAACGGAAACGTACCGCCTGTGCCGTGCCGAGGGCATGCGACCCTGCCTGAGCTACTCCGCTGGGAAACGCGACCGCAGTCGCCTCGTGTTCTTCAGCTCGCTCACTCACGCTAAGCGGGCTCGTTCGGGTCTTCGTCGGCCGCTAGCGCGACCGAGCCCTTGAGCGTCTGCTCGAGATGGCGCTGCTGGATCGGGATCTGCCAGTCGACGAGCTGCTGCAGCCCGGGCAAGTTGGCACGCTCGTTCATCGTGCGTACGACTGTCCAGTGGCCGACCTCGCCGGCCTCGGCCATGGTCAGGAACTCGAACCCGTCGAGCGCGTCCGCGTCGTCACCCAGGTAGGTCGACATCATCTCCGTCGCTTCCTGCTTGGTCTCGCGTGCCTTCTCCAGGATCGCCGTCTTCTTGCCGTCGAGATCGTCGGCGAGGCTCGTCGTCCGCTTCTCCGCCTCTTTCGCCTCCTCGTGCATCTGCTCGAGCGCCTGCTTCAGGTCCTCGTGCTCACCCTCCTTCTCGACGAGCTTCCCGACCTTCTCGGTCGCCCCCTGGGCTGCCATTGCGAGTCCGAGAACCTCGCCGATCTTGCTTTCGAGAGCTGTCAGCTCCGCCATCGTTCTTCCTCCTTGATCGAATGTCGAGAGGCTGGGCTACCCGGGTCTAAGCCAGCGGAAACCGTCTAGCCCTGAAACCGGAGCTCCGAGCTGGCAGCGGGCCGACGGCCCGAACCCGGGATCAAACGTCGCACTGTCTGGTCGATCGAGGAGACCTGCCCGCTCGAGGATCGCATGCCGGTGCGGCGGATCTTCCAGGGGGATCAGCGAGGCCTCGGCCTACCAGGCGATGAGCCGTGCTTGTCGGAATGCGGTGCCGCACTACTCACCGCACGACCTGCGCCACCGACGGATCACGATCTGGCATCAGTCCGGAGTTCCGGCGCGGGAGCTCGCGGAGCGGGCAGGGCACGCACGGGCCTCGATGAGTCTCGACGTTTACAGCCACGTGATGCCGCCCGACGAGGTGGCAAACGAGCGACTTCTGGGCCTGATCGGGCCCTAGAACGCTGTCCGGTGTGGTCCGGCGTGGTCTCGGCGCCGAGACTACGCCGCAAACCCGCATGGTTAGCCGGTGCTTGGACTTGTTCGTGTAGTCCTCCACCGCCTCGGCCTCAGTCTACTCGCCGCAATTTTCCGTCCTCGACCGCGAATTTCGCGACGAATGCGTTTGCGACGACCGGCCCTCGCCGACGCGCCTCGGCGTGCGTGATCTCATCCGCGAGGGCGTACACGGCCCGAACCGGTCCGCCGTGCGACACGGCGAGGATCCGTTCCCCCTCGTGCGCGGCGGCGAGCTCGAAGAGCGCGGCGATCGTGCGGAGACCCATCTCCTCGTACGTCTCGCCGTCGGTCCAGCCCTGCCCGTAGCCGAGCCAGCGGGCGAACTGTTCGGGAAAACGCTGCTCGATCTCGGCGCGCGTCAGGCCCTCCCACGACCCGACGTCCACCTCGCGCAGCGCGTCGACCGGCACCGGCTCGAGACCGTGGGGAGCGGCAGCGATCTCGGCGGTCTCGAGCGCCCGGCGCAGCGGGCTCGAGTACACGGCGTCGAGCGACTCGTCCGCGAGGGCCCTCGCCAGCTCGGCCGCCTGCGCGCGACCGGTGTCGTTGAGCGGCGGGTCCGCATGGCCCTGGAAGCGGTTGTCGCGGTTCCAATCGGTCTCGCCGTGGCGGGCCAAGAGGATCGTCGTCACGGCCGGACTACACTACCCGCCCTTGGATCTCGGCCTGCGTGACCGGGTGTGCGTCATCACCGGCTCGACCGGGGGCATCGGCCTCGCTACCGCGAAGCTGCTCGCGGACGAGGGGGCGCGCGTCGTCGTCTGCGGCCGCGACTCCGAGCGTGTCGAGCGTGCGCGGGAGGAGAGCGGTGCCGCCCTCGGAGTCGTCTGCGATCTTGGAGAGCCGGCCGCGCCCGGGGAGCTCGTAGCGGAGGCCGCGGGGGCCCTTGGCCCAGTCGAGTGCCTGGTCAACAACGTCGGCTCCGCTTACCAGGTCGGCTTCGAGGAGCTCACCGACAACCACTGGGAAGAGATGTGGCAGCTGAACGTGATGAGCTACGTGCGCGCGATCCGGGCCGTGCTCCCTTGGATGAAGGAGCACGGCCGAGGAGTGATCGTGAACGTCTCCTCGACGGCGGGGAAGCGTCCTTCCACCGGGATGCCGAACTACTCGGTGACGAAGGCCGCCGTGCTCTCGCTCTCCCGCCTGGTCGCCGACCTCTACGCCGGCGAGGGGATCCGGTGCAATGCAGTCGCTCCCGGGCCAACTGCGACCGAGGCCTGGCTGGGCGACGGCGGCCTCGCCGACCAGCAGGCCGAGCGGAGCGGAAAGGGACGCGACGAGGTGCTCGAAGCGGTCGGCAAAGGCCGGCCCCTCGGGCGTCTCGCGCAGCCCGACGAGATCGCCGCGGTGATCGCCTTTCTCTGCTCCGAGCGAGCCGCGTACGTGACCGGCGCGGCCTGGAGCGCAGACGGAGGGACCGTCCCGATCATCATCTGAGCGCGGAGCGCGCGAACAGACGACCGCCAGATGTCGTGCAGGCCGCCGAAAACCGAGCCTCTCTCGCCCGGCCGAGCGACTAGCATCGCCTCCATGCCGGAACTCGCCGGACGTGCCGCAGACGCCTTCGAGGCGGGCGTCCGCGACCACGAGGAACGGTGGCTCTCACCGCTCGCCGTTCGATCGTTCGAGACGCGCGGGCGCGCGCGCGAGGAAGAGCCGTGCCTGCTGCGCACGCCGTTTCAGCGCGACCGCGACCGGATCGTCCACACGAAGTCGTTCCGGCGGCTGATGCACAAGACCCAGGTCTTCGTCGATCCTGCCGGCGACCACTTCCGGACGCGCCTGACCCACACGCTGGAGACGACCGGCATCTCGCGCGGGGTCGCCCGCGCGCTGCGGCTGAACGAGGATCTCGTCGAGGCGATCGGCCTCGGTCACGACCTCGGGCACCCGCCGTTCGGACACGCCGGAGAGGAGGCGCTCGACGCGCTGCTGCAGGAGCGATTCGGCCGGCACTTCCGGCACAACGAGCACTCGCTGCGTGTGGTGGAGGTGCTCGAGCGCGACGGGCGCGGGCTCAACCTGACGGCCGAGGTTCGCGACGGGATCCTCAACCACACGGGCCCGGACGAGCCGGACACGCACGAGGGGAAGATCGTCCGCCTCGTCGATCGCGTCGCGTACATCAACCACGACATCGACGATGCCGTCCGCGCCGGAGTGCTCGACCCGGGCGAGTTGCCGCAAGCGGAGATCGACCTGCTCGGCCCGACCGGCTCCAGGCGCATCGACGCCCTCGCGCACGACCTGGTCGAGACCTCTGATGGGGCGGGCGACATTCGCCAGAGCGACGAGGTCGGCGCCGCGATGCTCGCGCTGCGCAGCTTCATGTTCGACCGTGTCTACCTCGGCGAGGCGGCACGCGCCGAGCACGCCCGCGCCCATGCGACGGTGACGCGAATCTTCGACCACCTGATCGAGCGTGGCGATTCGGTCGACGAGGTAGTGGACTATGTGGCCGGAATGACGGACCGGTTCGCGCTCAGCTACGCCGAGTCGCTCTAGTGGCGCGGATCAAGGACGCATCAGTTCGCGAGGCCGTCGAGGCGGCCGACATGGTCGAGGTCGTCCAGGCGCGGACGCAGCTGCGCAAGGCCGGCGCCCGCTTCACCGGGCTCTGCCCGTTCCACGACGAGCGGACGCCGAGCTTCTCGGTCAACCCGCAGGACAAGCTCTACTACTGCTTCGGCTGCGGCGCCGGGGGCGACATCATCAGCTTCGTCCGTGAGACGGAGCAGCTCGACTTCGCGCAGGCGGTCGAGTGGCTGGCCGAGCGCTTCCGCGTGACGCTGGAGTACGAGGAGTCCTCGCCGGAGCGCGACGCCGCCCGCAGCCGGCGCGAGCGCCTGCTTGCGCTGCTGGAGCAGGCGACGAGCTTCTACGAACGCTTTCTCTGGGACTCGGATGCCGGCCGGCCCGCGCGGGAGTACCTCGAGAGCCGGGCCCTCGGCGAGGAGGTGTGCCGCGAATACCGGCTCGGGCTCGCGCCAGGCGGGTCGACGCTCGCCCGGAAGGCCCGCGAGAAGGGCTTTACCGCGGCCGAGCTCGCCGCGGCGGGCCTCGTCAACCGGCGCGGGAACGACTACTTCGCGGGTCGGCTGCTCTTCCCGCTCGCGGACCCGCGCGGCCGGGTGCGCGGCTTCCAGGCGCGCAGGCTGCGTGAGGACGACCCGTTGCGGGCGAAGTACGTCAATTCACCCGAAGGCGAGCTCTTCCGCAAGGGCGAGCTGCTGTACGGGCTCGACCGGTCCCGCACGGCGATGGCGAAGCAGGAGCGCGCGATCGTGGTCGAGGGGAACACCGACGTGCTCGCATTGCGGCAGGCGGGGCTCGAGCCGGTCGCTGCCTCGATGGGAACGGCGCTCACGGAGCGTCAACTGAAGGAGCTCACGCGCCTGACGCACAAGGTCTATCTCTGCTTCGACGGCGACGCGGCCGGAGAGGCAGCGACGCTGCGGGGGATGGAGCTCGCGGCCGCACAGGACATCGACGTGCGCGTGGTCGCGCTGCCGCCCGGGGTCGACCCGGCCGACGCGGCGGAAAGCTTCGAGGAACGGCTCGCCGGCGCCGAGAGCTACCTCGTCTACCGCGTTCGGCTGGAGACCGAGCGCACGCCCGACCGGCAGGAGGCGTTCGTGCGGGTCCGCGAGGTGCTGTCGCGGTTCGAAGACTCGCCCGAGCGGCAGGACGCCGTTCGGCTCGCCGCCGACCGGCTCGACCTGCCGAAGGAGACGCAGGCCGGCTTCGCTCCAGGGAAGAGCGGGCGCGCGACGGGCGAGATCTCGCCGCGGCTGCTCGAGAAGGGATCGCGACTCGAGCGCGACGCCCTTGCCGGCGTGGCGGCGCACCCCGGGCTGCTGCCACTCTTGTCCGAGCTGGGGCCGGAGCACTTCGACGCCGAGCTGCACCGCCGTGCGCGAGCACACCTGCTCGAGCCGGGCGACCCGGATGCGGAGCTCGTCCCCCTCTTGGCGGAGCTCGATGCACGGGCTGCAACCGAGGGTATCGACGACGAGACCGCCAAGGAGCTGCTCCTCCGTCTCCGGGAGCGCCAGGTCCGCCGAGAGCTCGCGGGCGCCGACCTCGAGCGGACGAAAGAGCTCCAGGAGCAACTCGAGGCGATCCGCGCGACGGCCGCGAACCTGGCCTAGGCGCCGCTTGCGGCGCCGTGATTCAGGATGTACGGGCCAAGCCCGTGCGTCCGTCTGAAATGACCGATCGATACGTCGGAATCAACACGAACGGCTCTCGGTCGCCGCTACTATTCGGCCCGCTGAGCACCGTTCCCCGGTAGCTCAATTGGCAGAGCATCCGGCTGTTAACCGGAGGGTTGTTGGTTCGAGTCCAACCCGGGGAGTCAGAAAGCCCCCGCACAGCGGGGGCTTTTGTTGTCTCTGTGAGCGACGGCCCACCGGACTTTCTACCAACCTTCTACCAATGCGGCGGGTCCTGATGATCCAGATCTGGCTTGTACAGCATGACTGTTCCGCCGTCTGCCTCAGCGGTGGCCGATAGCGGAGAGTTGCTCGGCCAGGCGGCGGCGGAATGCGGGCACGTGTGCGAGGAGGCGTAGCGCCACATTGCGCAGCGGGCGAACCGCCGGCGGGGCAGTGGCCAGTCGGGTGAGGCGGTGGGCAAGTGCGACCACCTGCATCGCCTCGGCACGACTGCCGGCCGCATACTCATCGAGCTTGTCCTCGCGACCTTCCCGAAGCGCGACCGACAGCGCATCCCCGAGAGTCACCGCGTCGCGCAGGCCGAGGTTCATGCCTTGCCCACCTGCCGGGCTGTGCGTATGTGCGGCGTCGCCGGCGAGCAGTACGCGCCCAGCCCGGTACTGGTCCGCCACACGCTCGTGGATCCGAAACCTGGATCCCCAGATCACTTCAGTCACCCTCACCGTAGTACGACGCGGCCCCCGGGTGTTCAGCAGTTGCTGCGCAAAGGCGACGTCCGGCTGCTCCGGCGCATCGTCGACTTCGGCCACAAGCCGGAACGACCCGTCCGGGAGCGGAGCCACGACCAACATGCCGGGTGTGGAGAAGAACAGCAGGACCTCGTCCCCCGGCAGGCCGCCGTCCACCCGTACGTCAGCCAGCGCGAACGACAGAGACAGCGCATCGTTGCCGTCGTGCCCGAGTCCGGCCAGGTCGCGAATCGTGCTGTTCATACCGTCGGCCGCAACGACGTACTGGGCCTTGATCATGTCGCCGCTTTCCAGCGCGACCTCGGCACCGTCGGCGGTCTGGCTCACCCCGTTGGCGACGTACGGCCGGTGGACACTGCCGCCGAGTTCCTCGAGGCGCTCGAGCAGAACCTGCTCGGTGATGTTCTGTGGGACCATCAGCGTGTACGGATACTCCGTCGGGAGCCGGTCGAACCGGACCGGCACGAGCTCGCGATCCCCATCGCGGATGCTGAACTGCCGAGCCTGGATGCCGAGCCCCGCCAGTCGCTTCGAGACGCCGATCCGCTCGAGCATCTCGAGGGTCCGGGCGTGGACGACAGCGGCGCGCGAGGTATTGGCTCCTGTCGCCTGCCGGTCAACCACCGTGACGTCACGGCCATGTCCGGCCAACGAGGCGGCAACCGCCAACCCCACCGGTCCAGCACCTACTACCAGCACATCGGTCCGATCAGGAAGTTCACCCATCGCGGTCTCCCTTCGCCGACAGTCAACCTCTGTTGGCCAACACTGTTGGCTTTGACTCTAGAGCGTCCCTCTCTTGTTTTTGCGGCGATGGAGATCGAGGTTCTCGGCGACCGGTCGCCTACCGCGCCCCTGATCCAACTTCGTCGCCTGCCGACCCGAATAGTCGCTCCTCGCCCTTGGCAGCAGCGCCCGGGAAGAGCACCTGCGTGGCGTGCAGGTAGCGCTCGGTGATCGAGCCCTGCGAGTGTCCAGCCTTGAGCTGGACGTAGATAGTGGGGTTCCCTGCGGCGGCCTCTGCTTGTGGACGTTAAACAAATGCAAACTCATCAACGCGCACCGATCGATCCGCGAAGCCTAGAGCGTCGAGGACAGCGCGCAACTTTCTAACGAACTTTCTAACAACCTGAGCCGACCTCACCTGCTCCGGCGTGGTCTGAGGCCGCCTAGGAATGAGGCGGAGGCCTGAGCCGCCCTCGCCCCGACCGGCTGTAACCGGAGGGTTGTTGGTTCGAGTCCAACCCGGGGAGCTAGCACCCTTTTCAGGGAATCGATTTGGCTTGAACACCGGGGCCAGGTGTGCGGTGGAGGTCGCGTTTGACCATCGCGTGCTGTCCCGGTGCTGGCCCCGCAAATCGGCACTTTTCGATCCTCGTAGACTCACGCGGTGAGCGCGATGAGCGATGCCGATGCCTATGACCGGTTCATGGGCCGCTACTCGAGGCCGCTGGCGGTGCCCTTCGCCGATTTCGCCGGACTCCCGCTCGACGGCCGGGTCCTCGACTCGGATGCGGCCCTGGTGCGCTGACCGCGGAGCTCGCCCGGAGAGCCGGGCCGGGACGGGTCACGGCGGTCGACCCGTCCGAGGAATTCGTCGCGGCCCTACGCGGCCGCCATCCCGGAGTCCAGGTCATCCGCGCGCCGGCTGAGGATCTGCCGTTCGAAGGAGGCTGCTTCGATGCGACGCTCGCCCAGCTCGTGGTCAACGTTATGGACGATCCGGCCGCAGGCCTCCGCGAGATGGCGAGGGTGACGCGGGACGGCGGCGTCGTCGCCGCATGCGTGTGGGACTTCACCGACGGCGGCCCGATCGGTCCGTTCTGGGATGCCGCCCAAGCGCTCGATCCTGAGGTCGAGACCGGGTCTGTCTGCCCCGGCAGCAGGGCCGGACACCTGGCCGACCTCTTTCGCGCGGCTGGAATCGGCGACATCGTCGACAGCGCCGTCGCGGTGGACGTCGAGCACGCCACGTTCGAGGACTGGTGGGAGCCGTTCACGCTCGGCGGCGTCGCCCCGTCGGGTGCGCACGTCGCCGGCCTCGAGCCCGATCGGCGCACGGCATTGCGCGAGCTCTGCAGGGAGAGGCTGCCGGAGCCACCGTTCGTAGTCTCGGCGAAGGCCTGGGTGGCGCGCGGCGCGGCTTGACGCCTAGCTAGGAGGGTCACGCGTAATGTCTGTCAAGGAAACGAAACATCCGCTTCCGCCAGGTGTCTTTGACGCCGCAATGGACGTTCATCGGCAGATCACCGAGGCGAGGATCTGGGGCCTATACGCCCGTGTACGGGCTGTGTTCGTCGAATCGATCATTGCCGAACTCGTCGATGGTGAGATGATCCTGAACCCGAACTGCGCATGGGACGTGAATATGCCGCTTCCGGGGTGGCAGCGGCCCGTCCGAATCCAAATCAAGTGTTCGGGTGAGCGCCTCGCACGATGGCCGGACAAGATCATCCCCGCCTCGTGGGAGGTAGATGGTCCGAAGAGAGGCCGGGATGAAAAGTTCGAAGACCTCGGCCGCGGTTACCACTGCGACGTCTTCGTGTTCGCTCGTCACGAGGGCAAGGACATCGACAGCGGCTGGCACTTCTACGTCCTCTCGAAGGAAAGCGTCGAAGGCGCGGAGCCTGCGATCAAAACGATCAAACCGCTCGGTCTCGAAGGACTGGGCGCGAAACGCTGCGATCCGGCCGACCTAAAGGCGTGCATCATCGAGGTTGTCTCTCGCGATGATGGAGGTTGACTCGACGAATACCGTTCAGCCGACTGCCTAACACTGGCCCCGCTTGACGTACGTCGACCATTTGCTGTCCCAGCCTCCAGAAACATGCCGATTTGCAGGCGGCTTGGAGTCCAACCCGGGAGCTTTTGAAAGAGCCTGCGGTTAGGCTTCTTTCACGTTTCAGGGTGATCTGGTCGCGGCTCTGCTCAGGTTCCGCTCGTGTGAGCGGCGTACCCTGCGAGGGGCTTCCTGGTCGCTTCGGATCCTAAAGTACTGTCTTCTCCTAGACAAAAGGGGAGAAAGGGAATCCTGGAGTGCATTTCGGATCCCAAATCTGACAGGCTGCGTCCCATGGGTCTATTGATCTCCAAGCTCTTCGGGCGGAGTAGCGAGACGGAGCGCATGACCGGAAACGGGCTCAGTCACGTGCACGTGATGCCGACCCGGAGACAGCGCGCCTACCGCGCCCGGTACGTCGTCACGTCCGCCGAGTCCGCGCCTTGCACCTGCCCGGACTTCTGCGAGCGCGACCACGGGAACGACTAGCAAGCCGATGTCGACATCGCGCCTACGTCGGGGGCATCCGTGACTGCCGACGACAACTTGGACAGAGAGGATGAGCATGGACGCTGACGGCAACGGCAAGCTCGCCGACGACCGCTGGGAGGGGATCGAGCGCCCGTACGCGAGCGAGGAGGTCGACCGTCTTCGCGGCACGGTGCAGGTCGAGTACACGCTCGCACGGCTCGGAGCAGAGCGGCTCTGGAAACTGCTTCGGACCGAAGAGTACGTGCCCACACTCGGTGCCCTCAGCGGTGGCCAGGCAGTGCAGATGGTGAAGGCCGGTCTCAAGGCGATCTACCTCAGCGGCTGGCAGGTGGCCGCCGACGCCAACCTGGCGGGCCACACCTACCCGGACCAGAGCCTCTACCCGTCCAACAGCGGCCCTGCGCTCGTCCGTCGACTCAACAACGCGCTCCTACGCGCGGACCAGATCCACACGGCCGAGGGGGACACGGAGACCCACTGGCTAGCCCCGATCGTGGCCGACGCCGAGGCAGGCTTCGGGGGCCCGCTGAACGCCTTTGAACTGATGAGGGCGATGATCGAGGCGGGCGCCGCAGGCGTCCACTTCGAAGACCAGCTCTCGTCCGAGAAGAAGTGCGGTCACCTCGGCGGCAAGGTGCTCGTGCCGACGAGCCAGTTCCTGCGCACGCTCGCGGCGGCGAGGCTGGCGGCTGATGTATGCGGCGTGCCGACTGTCCTCATCGCGCGAACCGATGCGCTCGGCGCGTCGCTGCTGACGAGCGATTTCGACTCGGCGGACGAGGAGTTCCTCACCGGGGAGCGCACGGTCGACGGCTTCTTCCGGGTACGCGAGGGGCTCGACGCCGCGATCGCGCGCGGGCGCGCTGCCGCCCGCTACGCCGATCTCGTTTGGTTCGAGACGTCGACCCCGGATCTCGAGCAGGCGAGCGACTTCGCCGCTGCGGTACATGACAACTACCCCGGGAAACTGCTCGCCTACAACTGCTCGCCGTCGTTCAACTGGCGGTCGCATCTCGACGACGGCGAGATCGCTCGCTTCCAGCTGGAGCTCGCGGCGATGGGCTATCGCTTCCAGTTCGTCACCCTGGCGGGGTTCCATTCGCTCAATGCCGCGATGTTCGAGCTGGCACGCGGCTACGCCCAGGAGGGTATGAGCGCCTACGTTCGAGTCCAGGAGCGCGAGTTCGAGCTCGAGGAAGACGGCTACTCGGCGACTCGGCACCAGCGTGAGGCGGGCGCAGGCTACTTCGACGCGGTCGCCCGGGCGATCAGCGGCGGGGAGAGCTCCACGCTTGCGCTCGAAGGGTCGACCGAGGCGGCGCAGTTTCAACGCTGACGACAGGCGAGGACGCCGGCGGCACCAAGGCGGACGAGATCGCACTCGCGCTCGAGGACGCGATCATCTCCGGCGAGTTGCCGCCCGGTGCCGTCTTGCGCCAGGAGCAGCTCTCCGCGCGCTATGACGTCAGTCGCACTCCGGTCCGCGAGGCACTTCGCCGTCTTGCTGCAACCGGGCTCGTCTCCTTCGAAGCAAACCGGGGTGTGCGAGTCCGGACGATCTCCCGCGAGGAGCTACGCCAGGCCTTCCTCGTACGCGCGGAGCTCGAGGCCCTCGCGACCGAGCTGGCCACGCCCCGCCTCGGCGAGCGTGGCCTCGCCGAGCTTGACGAAGCGAACGAGCGCTTCGGGGCGCTGACGAAAGAGCTGCTCGACCGGCGCCGCGGCGAGCGCGAGCGGACCCGGCTCACCGGGGAGTGGGTCCGGGCGAACTACCGCTTCCACGACGTGATCTACGACGCCGCAAACGTGCCGTTCGTCGAGCGAGTCGCGAAGAGCGCCCGGCGGACGTTCATCAGCCGTTGGCGGCCGGGCGGCCCCGAGATCGACCACCTCTACGAACAGAACGCGCGTCAGCACCGCGCGATTCTCGGCGCAATCGCCGCCGGCAGCTCGACGGGAGCTAAGGCGCTTGCTCACGAACACGTGCTGCATTCGTGCCGCCTGCTCGAGGTCATCCTCGACCACGTCGGGCCGCAGGCGCCCTAGGAGCTCGGAGCGGTTCGCCGCCTGGCAGATCTGGAGCCCAGATCTAGTGTTTTGCTAGCAGTAGCTGTGAAGCCCCCGCGAGATACTGCCGCAGGAGGAAGCGTCCGCCTTCACCCCGACGCCGAGTGTGCCGCTGCAAACTCCTGCACGGCGGGATCATCGTCACCGGGAGACCGTCGACGGTCAGGGGCCGCAGGCGCAAACCGTCTCGCCCAGCGCCTGGCGCTCGAACCTGAGCCCGCAGCGGCCGCAGGTCGCGGGCAACAGCTGCGCCCGGACGAAGAGCGCGCGCATCAGCGTGATCCAGAAGGCGAGGTACGGGACGACGAGTGCCGGCGAGTTCATGTCCCCGCTTATCGGCCGCTCCGGCCCAGTGGTTTAGCGGGGGTAGAATGAAACCGTGAGCTGGCTCTCGGTCACGCTCCTCCTCTGCGCCGTCGTCGCGGTGATCGGTGCTGAATGGCCGAGGCTCACCGAACGACTCGGGATCGAGGCCCGCCGTAAGCGCGAGCGAGCCAAGCGGAAGTCCCAGCTCAAGCTCTTGCGCAACGACACCGACGATTTCGCCGCCAGCGTCGAGCGCGACCTCGAGCAGTTGCCGACGCTCGAGGACTTCGACCGCCGGAACTAGCGTACGACGAAGGTCGTGACGAGCCGCCGCGTGTTCGGCAGCGCCAGGTGCTCGTTCTCCGTGTTCTTCGTCTCCTGGTTGTCGGCGACGGAGAAGACGAGTCGGTGCCGCCCGGACTGCAGGCGAGGGAGCGCCACCTGTACCGCGCCGCTCGAGGCCGTGTAGAGGATCCGGCGGAAGCTGCCGTCGACTTCCGCGAGCAGCGAGCTGGAGTCGACGCCGGAGCCGCGGTCGCCCACGAGCAGCCGAAGCCGCTGACCCGGCGAGACCGCAGGCGTCAGCAGGCGCGCCGACGGCGGCGTCGTGTCGTTGACCCAGAAGCGGAAGGTGAAGGTCCCGGCTCTCCTGCGGCTGGGGGTGTCGAAGACGAGGTCGTAGCGGCCGGGAGTCGGACGGAAGACGCCGACCACGGGCTCGATTCCGTAGTACCCGGGCTGGTACGGGTTGATGCGGAGCGGCAACGCCGTGAACCCGGCTAGACGGTCTTCGCTGCCTGCCCGGACGAGGCGGGGCGAGATGTGGACTCCCGGCCCCTGCGAGAGGATCACCGCGCCAGCGTTGGCCACTCGGCGCCGGATGACGAAGCGGAAGACCTGCTCGGGCCCCCGGAGTCTCGTGAGCACCCCGAGTGGGCTGGGCGCCGAGGGGTAGCGGTACGACGTGACGAGGGCGCGCCCCTTGCGAGTGTCGCCCCGGTAGACGCCTGGGTGCGGCAACACCCGGTGCGGCTCGAGCGCGAGCTTCGGGGCGGTCACGCGTAGCCAGTAAGGGATGCGGCGGCTCTGGCCACCGCGCGACAGGACGACGAAGCCGCTCGAGTCGCCCACCGGAGCGCGCCGCGACACGATCGCGCGCAGCGTCAGCCTTCCCGGCACGGTCACCGTGGCCGCCCTGAGCGCGACCCCGGCCGCCCGGCTCACCTGCTGAACCGAGACCGACCAGGATCCCGCACCGCCGCCGGCATCGGTGAGCGCGGCGTGCAGGGCGACGGATCGACCGCGGGGCAAGAGCCCGAACGCGATGCTCGCCGGCCTGGCGAACACGAGGGGCTGGTCGGCCCGGGGAAGATTGATCATCCCGCCTCCCTCGCGCGTCGGCGGCGCCTCGTGGCGGCGTCGCGTGTTGCCCTTGACCGGGGTACCGGTCAGCACGAGCGCCGACTTGACCTGTTGCACCGTCCAGGTCGGGTGCCGCTCGAGCAACAGGGCGGCGGCGCCCGCGACGTGAGGAGCCGCCATGCTCGTCCCGTCGAAGTACTGCCAGAGGCCGTCCCGCCTGGGAACCGACGAGAGGATGCCGACGCCTGGGGCGCTCACGTCCGGCTTCAGCCCCAAGGAGATCGGAGCAGGCCCACCCGACGAGAACTCCGCGATCACCCCGCCCTTCGTCGCGGCGGCGGCGGTGATGGCCATCGGCGCGGAGCCCGGCGAGTCGATCGAGCCGGGACCGAGCACGTCGAAGTCGTTGCCCGCCGCGATCACGGGCACGACCCCGGCCTTGGCGGCGGCGTCGATCGCCTGCACGACGATGTCGCGCGACGGCGTCATCTCCGGCTCGCCCAGGGAGAGGTTGATGACATTCATGCCGTCCCGCACCGCCTGCTCGATGCCCGCCACGATCTCCGGCGAGTTGCCGTCGAGGCCGAAATCGCTCGTCGGAATCGTCAGCACGCGGTAATTCCCGATGTAGGCGTGTGGGGCGACTCCGGAGAGCTTGAGCGCGCCGTTCGGGCCTGCCACGGTGACGTCATGGTCCCCTGCGGCAATGCCGGCGACGTGTGTCCCGTGCTCGGACTCGGTGGGGTCGAACGGCAGCTTGGCATAGCGCCAGTCGGCTCCGGGAGGCGGGAACGAGCGGGCGACGATCACCTTGGCCGTCGCGTAGCGCCGGTCGCCCTTCGGGTAGCCGGCGGGCATCTTCAGCCCTGCCGGCTGGAGGAAGGGGTGCGACTCGTCGACGCCGTCGTCGATCACACCGATCTTGATCCCGTCGCCTGAGGTCGCGAGGGTCGGGCCCCAGATCTTCGGGGCGCCGATCACGCCGGGGCTCTGGTAGAGCGAGCGCCGGTAGCGGACTCCCGCGTAGACGTGCGCCACGCCCGGCAGCGCGGAGATGCGCGTTGCCGCACTCGGCGGTGCGACCACGGAGAGCCCGTTCAAGACGACGGTGTAGTGCCAGCGCACCGTGGCGCCCGGCACCGCGGAGCGGATCCGAGTCGCCAGGGCGGCTTGGTCGCGGTCGAGCTTGCGCAGGTACGACGCGCTCTCGGTCGAGCCGAGTGCCAACCGGCCGGCCCGTTGGAAGCCACGCTGTTTCGTCGAGGCCTGCGCAAGGGAAGGCGCCTCGAGCGTCACCACGAACTCCGCCATCGGTCCAGGCCGGGGCGCAGGATTCCGTGCCGAGGACGCCGACAGCGGCACGATGAGGCCGGCCGCGACGAGCAGAAGAAGACCCCTACGCAAGCGGAAAATGGTACGTGTAGGCGCCTGGCGCCACGGCTACACTGTGGCCGCCGAGCGGATGTGGCGGAATTGGTAGACGCGCACGGTTCAGGTCCGTGTGGGCGAAAGCCCGTGGAGGTTCAAGTCCTCTCATCCGCATCCTTAGACGAGCGCGAGGCAGGTTCAGCTGTCGGAAAGAGCCCGCGCTAACCGAGGGCCGCGAGGACTTCGTCCGCGTGACTGTCCGGGTTGACCCGGCGCAGGATGCGCGACACGTTGCCGTCGGCGTCGATCACGAACGTCGAGCGCTCGTAGGAGTTCTTCCCCTCCTGGGCGACCCCGTACGGCTCGCCCAGCTCGTGCTCGGGGTCGGCGAGCAGCGTGAACGGGAGCTCGTACTTGGACTTGAACCGCTCGTGTGAGGCCTGCGTGTCGGCGCTTACGCCGAACACCGCGGCGCCCGCCCGCTCGAACTCGCCGTAGGCGTCGCGGATGCCGCAGGCCTGCCGCGTACAGCCGGGCGTGTCGTCCTTGGGATAGAAGTAGAGGACGACGGGCTGCCCGCGCAGGTCGGAGAGCTTCACCTTCTCGCCGGTGTCGCTCTCCAGCTCGAAATCGGGTGCTGGCTTGCCTTCCTCGACCACGCCGGGATCCTAGCTACGCTGGATCGCGTGAGGCGTGTTCTCCGCGACATGAACCCGACTTTGCGTGGGTTCTTCGTGATCGCGTTGATTGCGGTCGTGATCGTCGTTCTCGAGCTCGAGACCACCCTGACCGCGCTCTTCCTGCTCGCCCGGATCGCCTTCTTCCTGGCGATCGCCTATTTCATCTACCTGCTCTGGCGGGACCGCCGCGAGGAGATCTCGATGTGGTCGAGCCGCTCGCGCGCGGTCTTCTACGGTGCCGCGGTCGTGATGGTCGTGAACGTGGCGGCTCGCTTCTTCGTTCCGGTCGGGAACGGCTGGAACCTGATCGTCTTCCTGGCGGTCTTCGTGCTCTGCGGCTTCGCGATGTGGCGCGTCTGGCGCGACGAGCACACGTACAGCTACTGAGAGGTGCTGACCGAGACGGCGGCGCCGTCGAGCTCGTCGAGGGCCTCGCGGATTCCGACGGCCTTGCCGACGAAGATCGGCGTGTCGCGCTCGGTGTAACGGCTCGCCTCGGAGTCCCGCAGCGTCAGCATCAGGTGCATGAAGTCCGACGGCTCCTCGCACTCGAAGGCGGTCATGAACTCCTGGTCGTCGATGCCGAAGGAGTACGTCGTGTGGTTGACGATCGTCGCGAATTCGTGGCCGACTCGCATGTGCTCGTCCATCGCCCGCTGTCGATCCTCCTGGGACAGCGAGTACCAGGAACGCAGCTTCACGAAGGGATAGACGACGAGGTAGGGCGAGCCCCTCGGGATCACCTGACGAGGCTTGCGCGCCTTCGTGTACTCCGAGGCCTTGGTCGTCGCGAGGTACGAGTACGGCGTCTCGAGCCAGCCCGCGAGCGGCGTGGCGTTCAGGGCGGCGCCGAGTTCGCCGAGGTCCTCGTAGCGCTCCGTGATCCTCCAGAGGAAGAAGTCCGAGTCGGGCCGCACACCGCCGACCGAGTAGGTGCGCAGCGAGGAGATCCGGTCGGCCCAGTCCTCGACGACCTCGGCGAAGGCCTCCTTGCCCGCGTTGCGCTCCTCGATCGGGAGCCGGCGCCAGGCCGGATCGACCTTGAAGAAGGTATAGGCGACGTACTGGCCGGCCACGTGCGAAACCCTACCGAGAGCAGGTCGGAAACCTGCCGTTGCGCAGGTCGGCGACCGTCCTCTTGAAGACCGGCAGGCTCGGCTTCGGAGTGCCGTCGGCGAAGTAGAGGCCGGACTGCCAGCCGGCGAGGTCGGCCTCGTCGAACGTGTGGAAGAGGAAGAGCCCGCGCACGGTCGGCTGACAGTAGGCGAGCTCGAGCGCAGAGCGGTAGTAGTCCGCCTGCCGCGCGAAGGTGACGCTGTCCGATCGCCCGGGCGAGCCGTTGTCGTCGTAGGCGCTGAGCTTTCGCAACGGCACGCGCGTCTGGACGCCGAACTCGGTGTAGTAGATCGGCAGCGTTGCGCCGCGCTGGTCGGTTCCCTTGAATGCCTCGCTCAGGAGCGCGACGAGCTTCGGGTAGTCGGCGATCGTGATCGAGGTGTTCTTCGGGTGCCGGGTCGTCGGCGGGAACCGGGACGCCTCCATGTACGGGTGGAGCGCGAAGGCGTCCATCAGCGGCTTCGTGCGCCCGCTCGCGCGGTAGGCGGCGCCGAGGTCGCGGATGAACGACGTGGGCGAGTGTGTCGGGCGGCTGCCGTGGGGGCGGTCGGCCCCGCGGGGGGACAGGCTGCCGCCGAGCACGAGCACGTCGTGGTCGACCGCCTTGATCGCGTCGTAGCTGCGGGCGAGCAGATCCTCGTAGCCGGAGGCGGCGAGATCGAGCCCGGTGGCGCCGAACTGCGGCTTCCAGAACGTGTCGAGGTTCGGCTCGTTGCCGACGACCACGTGGCGCACGTTGGGCAGCGCCTTCACCGTCGCTGCCGCGAAGGCCGCGAAGTCGGCCCGCTCGGCTGGGGTCCGCGGCGTCTCGCGCGCGAGACCGTGCCAGACCAGGACGAACAGCTTCAGGTGCGCGCGCTGCGCGGCGACGGAGACGTGCCGGAGAACGGTCATCAGTGGCGCCGACGGCCGACGCTCCCCGCGACTCCACGTGGCCGAGACCATGGCGGCGTTGAAGCCGGCGTCGCGAGAGATATCGACGTACGCGCGCGCGACGCCGGAGCTCTGCTGGGCGAGGGCATCGTCGAAGACCCCGACGAGCAGCGTCTGCCGACGCGGGCTCCTCGGGCTTGGCGGTGGAGGGATCTTGACCGCGCGCGTGTCGACCGGCGCGGTCGCGCTGGCCGCGATGGTCGGAGTCGTCTCGGTCTGCCCCGCCGTGGTCGGCGACGTACTCGTAGCCGTCGCAGCCGTCGTCGGCGCGGTTGACGTCTGTGAAGTCGTAGGTGCCGCAGTGGTCCCTCCTTCGCGGGAGGAGACGACGAGAGCGACGGCGAGCCCGGCCGCGGCCGCAACGGCTAGGGCCGCTGCAAGCAGGGCCTTCTTCACGAACTCGGAGGCTACCCTTGCCCCGCAATGCCAAAACGGCTCGAAGAGCAGCTGAAAGGGCTCCCGGCGAAGCCCGGCGTCTACCTCTTCCGCGACGAGCGTCGCGAGATCCTGTACATCGGGAAGGCGAAATCGCTGCGGCCACGCGTGCGCAGCTACTTCCAGGCGAGCTCCGATACGCGGAGCACGATCGCGCAGCTCCCGGAACGCGTCGCCGACGTCGAGGTGATCGTCACCGACACGGAGGTCGAGGCCCTCCACCTCGAGCAGAACCTGGTCAAGCGGCACCGGCCGCCGTTCAACGTGCGCCTTCGCGACGACAAGTCGTTCCCGTACATCGCGGTCACCGTCGAGGACGACTACCCGCGCGTGATGTTCACGCGCGAGCGGCACCGGCGCGGCGTCGTCTACTTCGGCCCGTACGCCAACGCGAAGAAGGTGCGTGAGACGCTCGACGTGCTCAACCGCGTCTTCCCGTACCGGCCCTGCGAGGGGCCGAGGCCGGGCCGGCACTCGGGGATTCCCTGCCTCGACTACCACATCGAGCGCTGCCTGGCCCCGTGTGTGGGCTACGTCTCGAAGGAGGCCTACCGCGAGATCATCGACGGGGTGATCCAGTTCCTCTCCGGGGACACGAAGCCGATCCAGCGCGAGCTCGAGCGCAAGATGAAGGACGCGGCGGAAGGTGAGCGCTTCGAGGAGGCGGCGCGCTACCGCAACCGCCTCTTCTCGGTGCGGCACCTGGTCGAGCGGCAGGTGGCCGACAAGCGCTCCGTCGGCACCGTCGACGTGATCGGGATCGCTAGCGACGGCGATCGTGCTGCCGTCCAGGTCTTCCCGCTGCGAGACGGCCGGCTGATCGACCGCTACGGCTTCCACCTCGAGAACGTCGCCGGGCAGGACACGGCGGCACTGCTCGAGGCGTTTGCGATCGAGTACTACGGCTCGGCGCCGAGCGTCCCGCCGCAGATCGTCGTCCCGCCTGGTTCGGGCGACACCTCGGCGCTGGCGGAGTTCCTCTCGCAGCGGCGCGGGTCGCGGGTCGAGGTGCGCGCGCCGTCACGCGGGGAGAAGCGGCGTCTGCAGGAGCTGGCTGCACAGAACGCCCGTCTCGCGCTCGAGTCGGAGGCGGAGCAGACCGAGCGCAAGCGGCTGCGGCGGGTGGAGGCCCTCGAGGAGCTGCGCGAGGCGCTGAACCTCGAGAGCCTGCCGCTGCGGATCGAGTGCTACGACATCTCCAACATCCAGGGCGAGTCGGTGGTCGGCTCGATGGCCGTCTTCCAGGATGCGATGCCGAAGAAGGCGCACTACCGCAAGTTCGGCGTCCGGAGCCTCGACGGCCAGGACGACTACGCTGCGCTGGCCGAGGTGATCGCGCGCCGCTTCGCGCGGTTGCAGAACGGCGCGACTGCCGATGAGTACGACGAGTCGTTCGCGGCCACGCCGAACCTGGTCGTGATCGACGGCGGCAAGGGGCAGCTCGCCGCGGCTCTGGGGGCGATGCAGGCGTACGACCTGCCGCGTGTGGCCGTGATCTCGCTGGCCAAGCGGGTCGAAGAGGTCTTCGTGCCGGGTCAGCCTGAGCCAATCGCGCTCGACCGCAGCTCGCCGGGACTGCATCTGCTTCAGCGCGTCCGGGACGAGGCACACCGGTTCGCGCTCGGTTTTCACCGCCAGCGGCGGGACGCGAAGGCACGCGAATCGATCTTCGACACGCTGCAGGGCGTCGGGCCTGCACGGCGGCGCGCGTTGTTGCAGCATTTCGGCTCGGCGGAGCGCTTCCTTGCCGCTACGCAGGAGGAACTGGAAGGGGTGCCGGGGATCCCGGAACGCACTGCGCGCTCGATCTATTCGCAGCTGCACCGGGCCGGCGGTGCGTAGTAGCCTCGCCGGAATCCACCGAAAGGAGCCGCCATGGGAGTCGAGGTCGTCTCGATCATGGAGTTCTCCGGCGATCCGGAGGAGCTGATGTCGAAGATGGGCACCGTCGAGGAGGTGGCGAGCCGCAAGGCCGCCGAGTACGGCGGCGTCTCGTCGACCGCAGTGCGAACGGACGACGGGATCATGATCATCAACATGTGGTCCGACAGCGAGGGCAGGCATCGCATGGGCGATGATCCGGAGATCCGGCAGGCGCTCCAGGACGCGGGGATGCCGCCGCCCACGGCCAAGGGCTACGACGTGATCCAGCACCAGACCGTCTCCTAGCGACTAGGCGAGACCGCGGCGGGATAGAAGCGAGCCGTGGGCTCCACGGTCGGTCCCGCCGCGGCGCTGGCCCTCATCCGGCAGCGCAACTTCGGCCCCTACTTCGCCGGCAACGCGCTGTCTGCGAGCGGCACCTGGTTCCAGAACCTCGCGGGGGCGCTCCTCGTCTACCGGCTGACGCACTCCGCGTTTCTGCTCGGGGTGCTCAACTTCTGCCAGTTCGCGCCGGTCCTCCTCCTCGCGCCGTGGGCCGGCAGCGCCGCCGACCGCTACGACCGGCGACGGCTGCTGTTCGTCGCGCAGAGCTCGGCGTCCCTGCTGGCGACGATGCTGGCGATCCTGGCCTGGGCCGGCCTGGCGCCGGCGTGGGTCGTGATCGTGTTCGCGCTCTTCCTCGGCGTCACGAGCGCGATCTCGATCCCGCCGCAGCAGGCGCTGATCGCTTCGCTGGTCGAGCCGCGCGACCTCCCGACCGCCGTCGCGCTCAACTCGATGACGTACAACATCGCCCGCGCCGCCGGGCCCGTCGCGGCGGCGGCCTCTGTTCACTACCTGGGGATCCCGGCGTCGTTCCTGCTGAACGGGTGCTCGTATCTCGTGTTCGTGGCGGCGCTGATCGTGATCCGCCCGCGCCCGCAGGAGCGCGCCGAGGGCCCGTCCCGCCTGCGCGACAGCTTCCGGCTGCTGCGTGACGACCCGCGACTGCTCGCCTTCCTGCTCGTCGTCCTGGCGGTCGGGTTCGCCTCGGATCCCGTGAACACGCTCGCACCCGCCTTCGCGCACGCGTTCGGGCGGCCGGACACCGTCGCGGGATTCATCATCGGTGCGTTCGGCGCGGGAGCGGTGACCGCGGCGTTCCTGGTCGCAGGTCGCGTGGCGGGCTCGCGCCGGCGCATGGCGGGCACGCTCGCGCTGCTCGGCTTCGGCGTGATCGCGTTCTCGCTCTCGCCGTGGTTGCCGCTCGGCTTCGTCTTCCTCTTCTTCGCCGGGATCGGCTACCTGGCCTCGAACACCTCGGCGACCTCGCGGCTCCAGCTGGGCGTGGGGGAGTCCGAGCGCGGGCGGATCATGGCGCTCTGGGGTGTGGCCTTCCTCGGGCTGCGACCTGTCGCGAGCCTCGTCGACGGCGCGATCGCCGCCACCCTCGGCGTGCGCGTGGCGGGTGTGATCCTGGCGCTGCCCGCTCTCGCTGGAGCGGCGCTGATCCTCCTGGTCGTCGGTCGGCGCGGCACGCGCTCCGCCGATCCCGTGCGAACCTGACTAGCCCACGGGGAGCGAGGCGGAGAACATCGCCTCGTGCAACGTGGCGCCGCGCGGGGCCGTCGCCAGAGCGAACACGGGCACTGCCCGCCCACCGGCAAACGACGTCGAGATGTAGTCGCCGACCATCGAGCCCAGCGAGGTGCGGGCGATCCAGGCCATCGGGAAGGAGCGCGAGTTCAGTCTCGCGGGCTTCGTCCAGCGGGCGCCGCCGTTCCTCGACGAGACGAAGCCGACGTCGAGGGTGGACCCGCGAAGCGTGTAGTAGGCGAGCGCGAGCCGCCCCGGCCTGGACGGGTCGGCGGCGAGGCCGGGCAGCTCGGCATCCGCGGTCCCGGTGGGGATCCTCGTCGGCGCGCTCCAGCCGATGCCGTCCGTGGAACGGATGAAGACGATGTCGTTCGTAGCGCAACCAGCTCTCCGCGAGCAGTCGGCCCAGGCGACGTAGGCATTTCCGTCGGCGCCGACCTCGGCCGAGGAGATCGGGCCTGCGCGGAACCCGGGGTGCGGGGCGTAGCGCGCCGGTGTCACAGGCAGCGCGCCGGACCAGCTGGCGCCGCCGTCGGAGGAGCGAAGGACGGAGATCTGCGTCTCGTCGAAATACGGGAGCAGCGCCGTGCCGTTGCGGAGCACCGCCACCTGCGGGGCGGGCGCGTACGCGCCGAGGATCGCCTGCCTTCCGGGGAAGCCGGGGCCCGAGACAGGCGGGCCCCAGGTGCGACCGCCGTCGCTCGAGACCTGCGTCGCGATCTGCGTCGTCCCGAGGTCGCTGTACGTGAGGTAACAGCGCCCGCGGAACGGGCTGCTCGCCCAGTTGTCGCAGCCGATCCACTCCTTGTCGAGGGCCTCGGGCCCGGTCGAGGCGACCAGTCGCGCGGTGACCGGCGCAGCCCAGTGGAGCCCGTCCGGCGAGCGGCTGACCGCAAGCGCGTAGCTGTCGGTCCCGAAGACCAGCGAGACCGCGAGCCAGACCCGGTGGCCGGCGTCGTAGGTCACCGCAGGATCGCTCGCCCGCCGCCCACCGCCCTGGGTCAGGCCGGGAAGAAACCCGTGTCTCCAGGTCACGCCGCGATTGCGCGAGACGGCGAAACCGATGTTCGTTGCGCCGCCGTCGAAGAACCTGCCGCTCTGGAACACCGCGACCACCGAGCGGCCGGCGGCAAAGGTGTCGGGCTCGACCTGCGTCTCGTGGCTGCTCCCCGCGTTCCGGTAGGGGTCGCGGGAGATCTCGCGCGTGACGGTCTCGCAGTCGCGCGCGACGCGGTCGAGCAGGTCCACGGTCGCAAGGTCACGCCCGGCTCCGCACGAGACGACGTCACGGACGCGGTTGACCGTCTGGAGCCGGTCGGCGTGGCGTGTGCCCTTGATCCGCGCAGCGGTCGCGGCCGAGGCGACCGCGAGCATCACCGCGAGCGCGAGAAGAAGTGCCGGCTTCAGCGAGTCCCGTCCGACCCGCCGTTGTCGGACATGAACGGATAGCGGTAGTCCTGCGGCGAGACGAACGTCTCCTTGATCGTCCTCGGGCTGACCCAGCGGATCAGGTTCCACATCGAGCCGGCCTTGTCGTTCGTGCCCGAGGCGCGTGCCCCGCCGAACGGCTGCTGTCCGACGACGGCGCCAGTCGGCTTGTCGTTGACGTAGAAGTTGCCGGCCGCGTAGCGCAGCGCTTCCTGCGCCTCGTCGATCGGAGCGCGCTCCTGCGAGAAGATCGCGCCGGTGAGCCCGTACTGCGCGGTGTCATCGACGAGCTCGAGCGTCTGCTCCCACTCGTTCTCCGGGTAGACGTAGGTCGTCACGATCGGCCCGAAGAACTCCTCGCTCATCAGCCGGTCGCGCGGGTCCTTCGTCTCGATCACGGTCGGCTCGACGAAGAAGCCCTCGCTGTCGTCGGTGCCGCCGCCGGCGATCACCTCGGCGTCGTTCTGGCGCGCGTGCTCGATCGCTTCCTTCTGTCGTGCGAACGACTTCGCGTCGATCACGGCGCCCATGAAGTTCGAGAAGTCGCTGACGTCGCCCATCTTGATCGTCCCGACCTCCTCGACCAGCCGCTCGCGCAGCTCGGGCCAGAGGTTCGCGGGCGCGTACACGCGCGAGGCAGCCGAGCACTTCTGGCCCTGGTACTCGAACGAGCCGCGCAGGATCGCTGTCGCGACCGCCTCGACGTCCGCGCTCGGGTGGGCGACGATGAAGTCCTTGCCACCGGTCTCGCCGACGATGCGGGGATAGTTGCGGTAGCGGTCGATGTTCTGGCCGACGGTCTTCCAGATCGAGTGGAAGACCTCGGTCGAGCCGGTGAAGTGGACGCCGGCGAGGTGCTCGCTCGCAAGGGCCGGGTCGCCGATCTCGGCGCCGCTGCCGTAGACGAGGTTGATCACGCCGGGAGGAACGCCGGCCTCCTCGAACAGCTTCATCGTCCAGTACGACGAGTAGGCGGCGGTCGAGGCCGGCTTCCAGAGCACGACGTCGCCCATCAGGGCGGGACTGGACGAGAGGTTCGCGCCGATGGCCGTGAAGTTGAACGGCGTGACCGCGAAGACGAAGCCCTCGAGCGGCCGGTACTCCATCCGGTTCCAGACCCCGGGCGAGGAGATGGGCTGCTCCTCGTAGATCCGGACCATGAACTCGACGTTGAAGCGCCAGAAGTCGATCACCTCGCAGGCCGCGTCGATCTCGGCCTGGTAGGCGGTCTTCGACTGGTTGAGCATCGTCGCGGCCACGAGGGTCGAGCGCCAGGGGCCGGCGAGCAGGTCCGCCGCTCGGAGGAAGACCGCCGCGCGCTCCTCCCAGGGCAGCCGGTGCCAGTCCTCCCAGGCCTCTGCGGAAGCAGCGATCGCGCGCTCGACCTCCGCAGGCCCACCCTTGTGCACGGTGGCGAGCACGTGGTCCTTGTCGTGCGGCATCACAGCTTCGAAGGTGTTGCCGGTCTCGACCTCCTCGCCGCCGACGATGCACGGGATCTCCAGGCGCTCGCTCCGCATCTCCTCGAGTCGGGCCTGCAGCTCGACGCGCTCGGGGCTTCCCGGCGCGTACTCGCGGACCGGCTCGTTGCGTGCGGGCGGCGGCCGGAAGATCCCTGGGCGGCTCATCGCCCGGATTCTACGATTCGGGAGATGGTCGAGCGGTTCACCTACGACGTGGAGGGTTGGGGGACCGGCGAGCTCGTCTTCGCCGAGGGGCTGCTCGTGTGGCACGACCTTCCTTCGGCCGGCTCGGACACGGGCGGGAATCACCCGCTGGCCGAGCGCATCCGCCGCTACTTCCGGGGCGAGCGTGACGAGTTCCACGACGTCGAGCTCGACCTCGACTGGTGCACGCCCTTCCAGCGGGCTGCAGTCGTGGCGATGCGGGGCATTCCGTACGGCGAGACTGCGACCTACGGCGAGGTGGCGGCGCTGGCCGGCCACCCGAACGCGCAGCGCGCGGCGGGCTCGGTCTGCGCGTCGAACCGCTTTCCGCTCATCGTTCCCTGTCATCGCGTCGTCGCAGCCGGTGGGCTCGGGTCGTACGGCTCCCTCGGCGTCGGGTACAAGCGGCGCTTGCTGGAGCTCGAGCATGCCGTTCTCTGACGACGTGCGCGGCGAGCTCGCCGCGATCGCGCCGGCTCGCGACTGCGACCGCCTCGCCGAGCTCTCGGCGCTCGTCCATTACGCCGGTCGCCTGCATCTGCTCGGCCGAGGCGAGGTCAGCCTCCACCTCGACCTGGCGAGCGCGGGCGTCGCCCGGCGGGCCTTCGCGCTCCTGCGCGCGTTTGGCGTCAGCTCCGAGATCCGCACTTATCGGCGGCATGCCTTCGGCCGGGAGACGCGGTACCAGCTCCACGTCGAGGGCGGGCCGCGTGCGCTCGAGGTGCTCGAGCAGGCGGGTGTCGTCGACGCCAGGCACGTGCCGCGTGAGCGGACCCCAAAGCGCGTCCTCTCGCGCTCGTGCTGCCGCGCCGCATTTCTTCGCGGGGCGCTCCTCGCGGCCGGCTCCGTCAGCCCGCCGCCTTCGCCTCATCTCGAGATCCGCAGCGAGAGCCGTTCGGGCGCGGAGGCGATCGCGGCGGCGGCGGCGACCGAGGGAGCGGAGCTCCGGGTCGTCGAGCGCGGCGACCATGCGCTCGCCTACGCGAAGGGCATCGACCGCATCGCGGGGGTGCTGGCGACCGCGGGCGCCAACGACGCCGCGCTGGTCCTGCAGGAGCGCGCCGTGCTCGGAGCGACGAAGGCGAGGGCGAACCGCCTGGCGAACGCCGACCACGCCAACCTCGTGCGTGCGGGACGTGCAGCCCACGTCCAGCTCGAGGCGGTGCGCCGTCTGGAGCGAGCCCGCCGCCTCGACGAGCTCGCGCCTCCGCTGCGGGAGATCGCGCAGCTGCGCCTGAAGCATCCGTCGCTCTCGCTGCGGGAACTCGGCGCCAAGTGCAGCCCGGCGGCGAGCAAGGCCACGGCGCATCGTCGCTTGGGAGCAGTCGTTCGAATCGCAAAGCGGTAGCAGGTCGCAAGCGTGCGCCCGCCAAGGCATCGCTTGCGATGCCGACCATGAGAGGGCGTGCGGGCTTTGCCCGTGCGCCCGTTTCAGCCCGACCGGCCTGCCCACGGAAGTGGGCGGGCCGGAGGGGAAGCTCCGAGGACGACCTCCCCCTCCGCATTGTCGCGCTCCGGACCTTGGCGACGGACGGGGTCTGAATCCATCGCCGGACGAGCGCGAACCCGCCGGGCAAGAGTATTACGTACGTCGGGTGAGAAAAACTACACGTTTCAAAGTGGGAAATCTCGGGGGCTAGCTCGAGAGCTCGATCTCGGCAGGGAGGACGCCGGGTTGGCTCTCGCCGGCCAGCTCGTCGTCGACTCTGCGGTCGAAGTAGACGTACGTCGTAGCGATTGCGACGAGCGGCATCGTCAGCACGTAGACGACGCCGGCCACGACGTTGACGAGCCAGAAAGGAGCGTCGGTCACGAGGATCAGGAGCACGCCGATCAGCGGCCCGGCGACAATCGCGAGGAAGGCGCCGACCACGACCAGCGACGCGACCTTCAGCCACTTGCCGCGCACGAGGCGGCTGCTCCGCCCGAGGCCCCCGATCGCGGTCAGGTCCTCGAGCTCGATCGCGGGCGCGATCAGGGCCCAGCGCGCGGCGAGCCAGATTGCGATCGGGATCAGGTAGAGGGAGCTGGCGAGGAGCGAGACGATCACGACGGCGACGAAGAGCGCGCCGAGCAGCGGCCGCACGCTGTCGCTCGCGAGGCGGTAGGCCTTCAGCGGGCCGATCGCGCGACCGCGGTCGAGCTCGACGAGCGCCTGCGCGGTCGCTGCCTGGACGAAACCGAGCCCGAGCAGGGTGAGCGCGGTCCCGATGGCGACCACGAAGAAGGCGAGGATCCCGCTGCTCTCGTCACCCGTCTGGACGCCGAGGATGCTCGTCCCGTGCAGGACAAGTGTCTGCAGTAGCGACACGACCAGGGAGACCGGGATGAACAGCACCCCGATCCCGAGCACAAGGGGCAGGTTGCCGATGTACATGCGTGCCGAGGCCCCGAGCGTCTGGCCCCAGGCGCGGCGGCGTGCGAGGCGGAAGGGGGCGAGCGGCCGCCACGAGGTGCGCGAGATCGCGTAGAGGAGCAGGAGCGCGAGCGCTGCGAGGATCAGCGCGAACTCGAGCGGGCGGTCGACGAGACGAACGAGGGCCCTCGAGCCCGTGCCGATCGCGCGGCAGAAGAAGTCGGTCGCGCTCGTGCCGAACAGGCTCCCCGTCGGCACGGTGAAGCTCCTGTCGCGCCAGCCCTCCGACCACTGGATCGGCTCGGTCCACTGGGTCTTGAGGTTCGGGCCCGTCGGCCCGTTGTAGAAGGCGGGCTGGAGCTCGCCCCACCGGCCCTGGAAGCCGATCCACGGGTAGGCGGCGAGGGCCTGCCCCGCGTCGCCTGGGATCGTGGCGACGGCCGGACGCAGGTCGCGGTGCGGCCCGGTGGTGTTGTCACAGCCGACGCCCTGTTCGGCCGACCGGCCCAGGAACAGGCCCTCACGGAAGAAGTTGGCGTGGGAGCCGGCCGCCGGATAGACGACCGGATGGGTGCCGTCGACGAGGTCGAGCTTGTCGTCTCCCCAGTCGGCGCGCTCGGCGCCTTCGTGTTGGCTGTAGCCGACCGCCTGCGGCCGACCGGCCAGGGCCTGCCGGGCGTCGTCGGCGGCGAAGTCGAGCTGGATCATCTCCCAGTCGCCCTCGTGCAGGTTGTTCCAGTCGTTGTAGGCGTAGAAGATCCAGTACTGCAGCGCGAGCTTCCCTGGGTGCGCGGGATCGCGGACGACGTGCGCGTACACGGTCGGGTCGTGGCCTTTCGTGATGCGCCGCGCCCAGCGCTCGTAGGAGCAGCCCGGCTCGAGGGCGTTCCCGGGGAAGTCGAGGTGGTACTCGTAGAGGCCGCGGGAGAGATCCTTGGCAGTCGGGCCGATCTTGACGAGGTCGGTCGCGTTCCACGGGCCCCGGAGCGCGACCGTCGGCGCGCCGAAGAGCGCGTCGACGTCCATCGGCTCGTAGGGCTCGCCCGGCCCGCACTCCTCCTTCTGCTGGACGAGGCGGACGACGGGTGCGTAGCGGTTGGCAAGCGCCTGCTCGTCGCCGAGGGTCGCGGCGGCAGTCGGGCAGCAAACGAGTATGCCCAGCGCCAGTAGCCCGAGAAACACCCGCCGGCCCGACGTCGGAAGACCGTGAACCCGGCGCATGGACGGGGATCCTGTCACCCCGTGTGCGAGGCCGTGGCGCGAGCGTCGAGGCCGTTAGACTCGACGCGAAAGCGACGGGGAGGCGCGGTGGCTATTCGAGTTGGGATCAACGGTTTCGGGCGAATCGGGCGCAACTTCTTCCGGGCGCACCTTCAGCGCGGCGGAGACTTCGAGGTGGTCGCGGCCAACGATCTCGGTGACGCCGCCACCATGGCGCACCTGCTCAAGTACGACTCCGTGCTCGGCCCACTGGGCAAGGAGGTCTCGGCCGGCGAGGGCGCGATCTCCGTCGAGGGTCACAAGATCAAGATCCTCGCCGAGCGCGATCCGGCGAACCTCGCCTGGGGCGAGCTCGGAGTGGACGTCGTGATCGAGTCGACCGGCCTCTTCACCACGCGCGACGACGCCGCAAAGCACATCGAGGCCGGCGCGAAGAAGGTCGTCATCTCGGCACCCGCGACCGATCCCGACGTGACGATCGTCCTCGGGCGTGAACGAGGACGTGTACGAGCCCGAGTCGCACCACGTGATCTCCAATGCCTCCTGCACGACGAACTGCGTCGCCCCGCTCGCCAAGGTCCTGCACGACGAGTTCACGATCGAGCAGGGCTTCATGACCACGATCCACGCGTATACGAACGACCAGCAGATCCTCGACCTGCCGCACAAGGACCTGCGGCGGGCGCGGGCCGCCGCGATCAACCTGATCCCGACCTCGACCGGCGCGGCGAAGGCGATCGGGCTCGTGATGCCCGACCTCAAGGGCAAGGTCGACGGGATGTCGATGCGCGCACCGGTGCCGATCGGCTCGATCACCGACCTCGTCTGCCGCCTCGGCCGGGAGGTCAGCGTCGAGGAGGTCAACCAGGCCTACTCCTCACAGGCCGACAAGGGGCGGCTCCAAGGGATCATGCGCTACTCCGACGAGGCGCTCGTCTCGACCGACATCGTGCACTCGCCCTACTCGTGCATCGTCGACAGCGAGCTGACGATGGCGAACGGGACGATGGTCAAGGTCTTCGGCTGGTACGACAACGAGTGGGGCTACTCGTGCCGTCTCGTCGATCTCGTCGCGAAGGTCGGGGCGACGCTGCCCGCCGCCGTCTCTGCCTAGCTCGTGCTCCGGCCGCGCTCCGTTCGCGAGGCCGAGGTCGCCGGCAAGCACGTGCTCGTGCGCGCCGACCTGAACGTGCCGCTCGAGAAGGGCCGCGTCGCGGACGACACCCGGATCCGCAAGGCGGTGCCGACACTCGAGTACCTGCTGGAGCACGACGCTGCGGAGGTGGCGGTCTGCTCGCACCTCGACCGCCCGAAGGGCCCCGACCCGTCGCTCTCGATGACTCCGGTGGCGAGGCGGCTCCGCGAGCTGCTACCCGACGAGCGGATCGACGTGCTCGAGAACACGCGCTTCGATCCGGGCGAGACGAAGAACGACCCCGACTTCAGCAAGAAGCTCGCCGAGGGCCACGACCTGTTCGTCCAGGATGCCTTCGGCTCGGTGCATCGTGCGCACGCCTCGACGGTCGGCGTCGCGCAGATCCTTCCGGCCTACGCCGGTCTCCTGTTGGAGCGCGAGCTGGAGGAGCTCGGAAAGCTCCTGGGCGAGGTCGAGCGCCCGTTCGTGCTCATCTCCGGCGGCGCCAAGGTCGACGACAAGCTGGGCGTGCTGCGGAAGCTCGGGGGGCGCGCCGACACCGTGCTCGTCGGCGGCAAGATGGCCGAGCAGCTGCGCGAGGAGAATCCGCTCGGCTTTCCGGTCGAGCTCCCGCGGGACGTGGTCGCGGCGGCGGCTTTCGAGCCGGACGCCGAAACGACGGTGGTGCCGTACGACGAACTTCCGGAAGGGTGGCTCGGGCTCGACATCGGCCCGGCGACGCAGAAGGCGTTCGACGGGGAGATCGCGAAGGCGAAGACCATCTTCTGGAACGGCCCCATGGGCGTCTTCGAGTGGCCCCGGTTCGCCGAGGGGACGAAGGCGGTCGCTGAGGCCGTCGCCAGCGCGGACGCCTTTTCGGTCGTCGGCGGCGCCGACTCGATTCGCGCCTTGAACGAGCTCGGCCTAACCGATCGGGTCTCGTGGGCGTCGACCGGCGGCGGGGCTGCGCTGGAGCTCCTGGAAGGCAAAGAACTGCCAGGAGTATCCGTAATCGACCCTGCCTGACACCGCGGTTTGACAGGTGCCTAGGGCGTCAGCACACTCGCGCCTGCCAACGAGGAGGGGACACACGAGCCAGGTACGGCGGTTGTCTCCAGCGAGGGGCGTGTGAGCCTGTGCGGCTCGCCGACGCGGATCCTGACCGGCCGAGCTCGGCCACCGGTCGCTTCCTCGGCAAACCGAGAGGAGGAACCATGAGGAACCCCCGTCAGGGGAGAGCACGGCAGGCCTCGCGGTCGATCCTTCGCGCAGCGATCCTGCTCGCTGCGCTGGGAGGAGCGCTTCTGCTGAGCCCCGGGGCCGCCAGGCCCGCTACGCCGGCGGCGTTCACGCCGACGGCCGGCCTTACGGGCGGAACTGAACCGCTCTGCGAGAGCCACGCGTCGCTCTGCCGCGACGCCTTCAAGACCCCGGGATCCGAGTACGTGGGGCACGACGAGCCGTCGCTTGCGTTCAAGTCGTCCGAGCCCGGCTCGGGGAACGACATGACGTACGAGGTGACGTTGCCGAAGGATCCGCCGACCAAGCCGAAGAACGACGGCTCCGGCGGGACCTGGAACTTCGAGCTCCGGCCGACCTTCTGGCTCGGTCTTACGCTCTGCGACTCGGAGTCGGCGCCCGAGTTCACGAAGACCTGCACGCCCGACTCGGACACGAACAACCTCGTGGGGACGAACCCCGCTGCTCCGGACTACATCGGCAAGCACCCCGGCAACGCCTTCCTGGAAGTGCAGTTCTACGGACCGGGCTACGTGCCGCAGTTCGAGGGCTTCGGCTGTTCCGCCACTCGCTACTGCGCGGCGATGACGATCGACAGCGTCACCGAGAACCAGAACAACGGGGTGTTCAACACGAACGCCTGCGACAACTACATCCTCGGCGGCCAGGAACCCGTCAACTGGGCGTACGTCACGAAGAGCGGCGTCTCGCAAGCTCCAGCCGACCCCCTCTTCACGGGGACGTTCGACAACCCGAACTTCTCGGCGGTCAACCCGGATTACAACCGGGATCTGCTCATGAGCCCGGGCGACCGGATCCGGGTCCACATGCACGACACGCCAGCCGGGTACCGCGTCGACATGACCGACCTGAAGACCCACAAGAGCGGCTCGATGACGGCCTCGATCGCCAACGGGTTCGCGCACGTCCTCTACACGCCGGGCTCCGGCCCCTGCAAGTCGGCCCCGTACGCGTTCCACGCGGAGTACGACACTGCCAACCCGCGCGGGAACACGTGGTCGGCACACACGACCAACGTCTCGTACTCGGACGAGATCGGGCACTTCGAGCACTGCCTCCAGCTGGACGCAAACTTCAACTGCGCGGTGGCCGGCTCCGACGACCCGACGCTGGACGATGACGACGTCGGCTGCGTTCCGGGCAAGGATGCGTTCGTCGTGCACATCAACGGCTGCTTCGGGGCCGACGACGACTTCGACGGGCCCTCGTACCAGAAGGACTGGCCCGGGACGAATCCCGACCCGAAGGTCGACCAAAAGCTGCATCCACAGCCGGTGCTCTTCACCAGCCCGACACGACGGGCGGGCACAACTATCCGGTGATCAACTTCGAGGCCGACCTGCCCGCGATCGAGAGCTCCTGCAACACGGTCACGGGTGCGGGCTGCGTCAACCCGCCGCCGGGCTCGCAGTTCTACCCCTTCTACTCGACCCGGGCCGACGGTGCCTCCTGCAGCTGGCAGGAGGGCGGCCCGTTCATCCCCGGGACGGTGAACGACTTCGGCGGGAGCTCCGCCGAGTTCGGATCGCTGCTCTCGACCACGTACCCGGTGGCCGGTTTCACGACCGTCCAGCGGTTCGAGAACTTCAACAGCGGCAACCTGGCCAACGCCTGCCCTGTGGGCTAGCCAAGGCCAAGGTCCGAAGCGACGAAGGGAGCGGCTCGGCGCCGCTCCCTTCCGCTTCTAAGATCCGTCCGCAGTGCTGCTAGCCGCCAACTGGAAGATGTACAAGGGCCCGCGGGAGACGCGGGAGTTCTGCGAGGCGTTCAGCCCGCCGGAAGGAGTCGAGGCCGTGCTCTGCCCGCCGTTCGTCTCCTTGGCCGCCTCGGTCGAGAGCGGCCAGACGACGTTCGCGCAGAACGTGCACTGGGCCGACGAGGGCGCGTACACCGGCGAGGTCTCGGCTCCGATGTTGCTCGAGCTCGGCGTGGCAGGCGCAATCGTCGGCCATTCCGAGCGACGCCAGTACTTCGGCGAGACCGACGAGAGCGTGGCCCGCCGGACGGCCGAAGCGCTCGAGCAGGGCCTGCGTGTGATCGCGTGCGTCGGCGAGTCGCTCGAGGAACGCGAGTCCGGCGAGATGGACCTCGTTCTGCGCGTCCAGGTAGAGGCGATCGCCGATGCCGCTGCCGGTCGCGAGGGGCTCGTGATCGCCTACGAGCCGGTCTGGGCGATCGGCACCGGCAAGACGGCGACGCCCGAGCAGGCCCGGGATGCCCACGCGTTCATCAAGGGCCTTCTCGATGCGCCCGTGCTCTACGGCGGCTCGGTCAAGCCCGAGAACGCGGCCGAGCTGCTTGCACAGGATGGGATCGACGGCGCACTAATCGGCGGCGCCTCGCTCGACGTGGAATCGTTCACGGCGATTTGCCGAGCGGCCACAATAATCTCGTAGTCCTCGTCGTTCTCGATGGCTGGGGCTGCGCCCCGGCGGGACCGGGCAACGCCGTCGATCTCGCCGAGACGCCGGTGTTCGACCGGCTCTGGGCCGAGTACCCGCACACGACGCTGAAGGCCTCGGGCGAGGCGGTCGGCCTCCCGGCGGGCCAGATGGGCAACTCCGAGGTCGGTCACCTCACGATCGGCTCCGGGCGCGTGCTCGACCAGGACCTGCAGCGGATCAACCGCGCGATCGAGGACGGCTCCTTCTTCGAGAACCCGGCGCTCAGGGCGGCCTTCGACAAGGGCGGCGACGTGCACCTGCTCGGGCTCGTCTCCTCCGGCGGGGTCCACTCGCACCTCGACCATCTGCAGGCGCTGCTGCGCTTCGCGCCGGAGCGGACCTGGATCCACGCCTTCACCGACGGCCGCGACGTCTCGCCGACGTCGGCTGCGCACGACCTCGCCGAGCTTCCGACCGAGCGGATAGCAACCGTCGTCGGCCGGTACTACGCGATGGACCGCGACCAGCGCTGGGAGCGGACGCAGCGCGCCTACGACGCGATCGTCGAAGGGAAGGGCGAGCAGGCGCAGGATCCGATCGCCGCCGTCGAGGCCAGCTACGAGGGCGGGGTCACGGACGAGTTCATCGAGCCGATCGTGCTCGAGGGCAGGCCTCGTCTTTCCAAGGCGGACGCCGCGGCGATCTTCTTCAACTTCCGCCCGGACCGGGCGCGTCAGCTGACCTGGAAGCTGCTCGACGACGGGTTCGACGTGACGACGATGACGCGCTACAGCGACGAGCTCGACTGCCCCGTCGCCTTCGCACCACAACGCGTGGAGGAGACGCTGGCGGAAGTGCTCGCGGAGAACGGCCTTCGCCAGCTCCACGCGGCCGAGACGGAGAAGTACGCCCACGTCACGTATTTCTTCAACGGCGGCCGTGAGGAGGAGTGGCCGGGGGAGACGCGACTGCTCGTCCCGAGCCCGCGGGAGGTCGGCACCTACGACAAGAAGCCGGAGATGTCCGCCTCGGAGGTCGTCGAGCGCTTCTGCGCGGCCCTCGAGCAGGACGGCTTCAGCTTCGCGATCGTGAACTTCGCCAACCCGGACATGGTCGGCCACAGCGGCGTGATCCCGGCGGTGGTCAAGGCCGTGGAGACCGCGGATGCGTGCCTGGGCCGCGTGGTGGAAACCGTCGAGCGCCTCGGCGGCGTAACCCTGATAACCGCCGACCACGGCAACGCCGAGACGATGCTGGAGCCAGACGGCACGAGCCCCCACACCGCACACACCTCGAACCCCGTCCCGCTCGTGGTGACCGACCGGGGCATCCGCCTTCGCGACGACGGCGAGTTGAAGGATCTCGCGCCCACCGCGATTGCTTACCTCGGGCTCACGAAACCCTTACAGATGAGCGGGCAAAATGTCTGCATATGACCCATTTTGGGTGCATGCATCCGGCCGTCTTCGCGTCTATACTCCGCAGGCCTTGTCCCTAGCCCAGCCAGACCCAGGCGTCCTTCGAAAGGCGCAACGCGGAGACGAGAGAGCGTTCTCGCTCATCCTCCGCGCCTACGAGACGCCCGTCTTCAACTACGTGCTCCGGCTCGTCGGCGGCAACCGCTCGCTCGCCGAGGACCTGACGCAGGAGGTCTTCCTGCGCGTCTACCAGGGCCTGCCGAAGTTCTCGCTCCGCTCGAAGTTCACGACCTGGCTGTTCCAGGTGACGAAGAACCGTGTGCTCGACGAGCTGCGGGCCAGTGAGCGCAGGCCGCGGTCGGTCGTGGCGCTCGACGACATCGCCCCGCTCGAGGTGCTGGACGCGCCGATCGAGCGGCTCGAGGAGATCGACGCGCTCTGGCGCGCGGTCGAGGATTTGAGCACCGACCTGAAGATGGCGCTCCTTCTGCGTGACGTCGTAGGGCTCTCGTACACGGAGATCGCCGACTCGCTCGAGATCACGCTTGCCACGGTCAAGTGGCGCATCTACAAAGCGCGCGAGGAAGTCCAGCTCGCGCTTGGGCGCGAGGGCATCAGCTTCGGCTCGGAGCGCGCCACCGCCTCCGCCGAATCCTCCTAGCGCGAGTAGCGGCGAAGCCAGGCGCTGAGATTCCGCGCCTGCTGCTGCGGAGTCGTGCCGCGCACGATCGGCTGGACGAGCGGTGCTCGCGGCTCGCGCTGCGGCTGTCCATTCGATCCGCGCGTGCCGAGGGCGATTCCGACCAGAAGCCCCGCGACGGCGAGCACGCCGGCCAGGACCCACCAGAACTTTCGCTTGTCGCGCGAGGCCGCCCGTGGGAGCGGCGTGGTCGGGGCCTCGGCGCCCGGCTCGAGCTCGGCGGCGAGTTCCGCCGCGGATGAGGGCCGGTAAGACGGGTTGCGGGCGAGCGAGCGCATGATCGCGTCCTCCACCGCGCGTGGCACCGCGGGCGCCAGCTCGCTCACGGGGGCGATCGCTTCCTCGGCCTGCTTGGCGGCAAGGTCGGCGAGGGACTCGAATTCGTACGGCGGTCTGCCCGTGAGCAGCTCGTAGAGCACGGCGCCGAGCGAGTAGATGTCGGCCGCGGAGGTCACGTCCTCGCCGAGGGCCTGCTCCGGGGAGAGGTAGGCCGCGGTGCCGAGAATGGTGCCGATCTGCGTGAGTGCGGTCGTCTCCGCCGCACGCGCGATCCCGAAGTCGGCGATCTTGAGCGTGCCGTCGCTCCGCAGCAGGAGGTTCTGCGGCTTCACGTCGCGGTGGACGAGCCCCGCCTCGTGCGCGTGCTCGAGCCCGTGGCAGGCCTGGAGCCCGAGGGCGACCGCCTCGTCGGCGGGTAGCCGACCCCGCTCTCCGAGCAGCTCGGCGAGCGTCCGCCCCTCGACGTACTCCATCACGATGAACGGACCGCCGGCGTCTTCGCCGGCGTCGTACACGCCGACCACGTTCGGATGCGAGAGCCGCGCCGCCAGGCGGGCCTCGCGGAGGAATCGCCGGCGGAAGGCCTCGTCGCCGGCGAGGCTCTCGGCAAGCACCTTGACGGCCACCAGGCGGTCGAGCTCCGAGTCGCGCCCGAGGTAGACGGTGGCCATGCCGCCGTGCCCGAGCGGGCGCTCGAGCCGGTAGCGGCCGCCTCCGACGGTCGTCACCACGTAGCTCAGCCTTCCTCCTGCCCGTCGTGCTTGCGTTTCTTCGTCTTCTCGTGCCCGCGGCCGTGCCCGTGCTCCTCGTCTCGTCCCTGGCCGCCGCCGGCCGCCGGCTGACACGAGCCGACCCGGCCGACGAGCCCGTTGACCGAGCTCGACAACGGCTCGAGGAACGCTTGCGGGATGCGGCCGGCATTGATCGCGGCGGTCACCTCCGAGCGTAGGGCCGTCGCCTGGGTGAGCGCACCACAGGTGTCACCGGCGTCGAGCCGGGAGGCGATCCGGTCCGCTCTGGCCGCGAGCTGGTGGGCCACCGCTCCCGGGAGCTTGGGCGGAGGCGTCGTCCGCTCTACCTGTCCGCTTCCGCCGCAGCCGGCGAGTAGAACCAAACAGCTAGAGGCCGCAAGCGAGGCGCTCTGCCAGCGCATCCGGCAACCCCCTCTCGCGAAGCTCGGCCTGAGTCCGCTCGACCGGATATTCGCTGCGCCGGAACGAGGCGCGCTGGGACTCGAAGTCGAGCAGCAGCCAGGCGGCGCGCGGGTCGCCGTCCCGCGGCTGGCCGACCGAGCCCGGATTGAGGAGGAGGCGGCCCGCGCCGAGATCGGCTTCCGTTCCCTGTGGGGCGAGGCCGCCGGCGAGCGCCCCGTCCTCGACCGCGATCGCCAAGGGGACGTGGCTGTGGCCGACCAGCACGAGCGGCTCTTCGGTCAGCTCCAGCGCGGCCGCGGCCGCTTCGGCGCTGAGCACGTAGTCCCAGACGGGGTCACGCGGGCTCGCGTGGAAGAGCTCGACGCCGTCGAGTCGGGCCGTCGGCCGCAAGGATTCCAGGTAGGAGCGTGAGCTCTCGGCAAGGACGCCGCGGGTCCACCGGGCTGCCGCCACTGCGTCTGGGCTGAAGTCGTGGAGGTCGAGCTCGCCGAGCACCCCGAGGTCGTGGTTGCCCGCCAGGCACATGGCGGCACGCCTCTCGACGGCTGCGCAGCAGGGGTTCGGGCGTGGCCCGTAGCCGACGAGATCGCCGAGACACCAGAGCTCGTCGGGCAGCTCCTGCTCGACGGCGTCGAGCACGGCCTGGAGGGCGTGCCAGTTAGCGTGGATGTCGGAGATGACCGCGACCCGCCTCGCCAAGGCGTCAACATTAGTCGCGCTCGCCGCAGGTTGGGTCGTGGCCGCGTGGCTGCTCTGGCGCACCTCGGTCCCGGGCGGTCTGCACCTGCCGCACGTCGACGCGCACCGCGAGTTCGGCGCGGCGATCCTGCGCCGCTCGGCCCGCTACGACGGCTTCCTGCGCTGGCTGTGGGTGGGTGCGACGCTCATCCAGCTCGGCACGCTCGTCGTGCTCGCGCTGCTCGGCCCGAGGATGGCGCGCGCCTGGGAACTCGGCCGGGTCGGCAAGGGCGTGATGGTCGGAGCCGTCACCACCCTCGCGCTCTGGGCCGTCGGGCTCCCTTTCGGCTTCGTCTCGCTCTGGTGGGGCCGCCGCTACGGGATCGAGAGACAGACCTACTGGGAGTGGGCGCTGAGCCAGTGGCCAGGCCTGCTCGGACAGGTCGCCGGCCTGACGATCGCGCTCACCATCCTCCTCCTGCTCGCCGGCCGCTTCAGGCAGCGCTGGTGGCTCATCGCCGGGCCGCTCTTCGTCCTCATCGGCCTCGTGCTCGTGCTCGTGCTCCCGTACCTGCAGACGATCGGCACACGACCTATGCACAAGACCGAGCTCGCCGCCCAGATCCGGCAGCTCGCCCGCAAGGAGGGCGTGGGGAGCACCCCGGTGCGGATCGACAAGGTTCGCGACCAGACCACGGCGGCGAACGCGATGGCGACCGGGATCGGCCCCTCGGCACGGGTCTTCATCTGGGACACCTTCCTCGACGGTCGCTTCACGCCGGGCGAGATCAAGGTCGTGGCCGCGCACGAGTTCGGCCACGTTGCCCACCGCCACATCTGGAAGGGGATCGGCTGGTCGGCGCTGATCACGATCCCCGGCTTCTTCGTCGTGGCCGTTCTCACCCGCCGCCGCGGTGGGATGGACAAGCCCGAGGTGGTGCCGTTCGCGCTGCTCGTCCTCGCCGTCTTCGGCCTGCTGATCACGCCGTTCGGGAACGCGGTCTCGCGCCGCTACGAGGCGGAGGCGGACTGGTCGGCCCTGAAGGCGACTCAGGATCCGCGCAGCGCGGAGGGCGTCTTCCGCAAGTTCACGCTCTACGACCTCTCGCAGCCCAACCCGCCCGGCTGGTCGTACGTGTGGATCGACGACCACCCGACGGTGGTGCAGCGGATCGCGATGGCGCGGGCCTGGCGATCGACGGAGCGCTAGCTCTAGGCCGCGTCGTCGTCGTCGTCGTCGTTCTCGGGCGTCTCCGGCAGGTTGCGGATCCCCTCACGCGACGACCACTTCGACCACGAGTCCTGCATCGCGTCGAGCAGCTCCTTCATGAACCTCGTCGACATGTTCACCCGCGAGACGACGACGCCCGGCACGTCGCCCTCCTCGACCTCGTGGTCGATGCGCGCGAAGGTGAGCGTGAACTCGTAGTCGGAGAAGCTGATGTTGGCGAAGTTCGCGTAGACGCCCGCCAGGTTCTCCGGATCGAGATGGATGTTGAGCTGGCGCTCCTGGGCGTCCTCGTCCACCCGTCGAGGATACTACGAGGGTGATTTCCGCTCTCAGCGAGGCGCGTGCGGGCTAGCGCGGTCGCGCGCCTCGAGGCACGGCTGTCCGAGCTGGCCGGAGTGCAGGTCGAGCTGGAGCGGCCGAACGACCCTGAGCACGGCGACTACGCGACCAACGTCGCCATGCAGCTGGCGCCCGTGCGCAAGCGCTCCCCGCGTGAGCTGGGGGAGGAGCTGGCCGCGGCCGCCCTGGGTCTCGACGAGGTGGAGCGCGCGGAGGTCGCGGGCCCCGGCTTCGTCAACCTCTGGCTCGCTCCCGGCTGGTTCGGCGAGGCGCTCGCGGAGATGCTGGAGGCTGGAGCGGCGTTCGGCGGCGGCTCCGCGGAGCTGCCGCAGAAGATCCAGGTGGAGATGGTCTCGGCGAACCCGACGGGACCGCTCACCGTCGCTTCGGCGCGAAACGGCGCGATCGGCGACTCGGTCGCGCGCCTGCTCGCGTTCGCGGGGCACGAGGTCGAGCGCGAGTACTACTACAACGACGCCGGCGCGCAGATGGGGAAGTTCCGGGAGTCGGTCGAGGCGGTCCGGCGTGGGGAGGAGCCGCCCGAGGACGGGTACCGCGGCGAGTACGTCGCGGAGCTCGCGGCCGAGGACGGAGACCCGGTGCCGAGGATGCTCGAGCGGATCGAGGCCACGCTCGAGCGCTTCCGCATCCACTTCGACTCGTGGGCCCTTCAGAGCGAGCTCGAGCAGCGCCTGTCCGAGTACCTGCCCAGGGTCGACACCTACGAGCGGGACGGCGCGGTCTGGGCGCGCGCCTCGGCCTACGGCGACGATCAGGACCGCGTGCTCATCCGCTCGCCGGAGCAGGGGGGCACCCCTACCTACCGCGCGGCCGACATCGTCTACCTCGTGGACAAGCTCGAGCGCGGTTTCGACCGTGCGATCTACGTCCTCGGCGCCGACCACCACGGCACGCGCAAGTGGTACCAGGCGGTCGCGCGCATGCTCGGCTACGACCCCGAGCGCCTGGAAGTGCTGCTCTACCAGCTCGTCCACCTCACGCGCGGCGGACAGCAGGCGAAGATGTCGAAGCGCCGCGGAGACGTCGTCTTCCTGGACGAGTTCATGGACGAGGTCGGGGTCGACGCCGCGCGCTGGTTCCTCGTCAACCGCGGCCCCGACCAGACCATCGACATCGACGTCGACCTGGCTTCCGAGCGCAGCGAGAAGAACCCGGTCTACTACGTCCAGTACGCGCACGCGCGGATCGCCAGCATCAGGCGCAACGCCGGCGACGCCGCGATCTCGGCCGAGCCACCGCCGGGCCTGGCGCAAGAGGAGCGAGACCTGATCAAGCGCTTGGCCGACTTCCCGGCGATCGCGACCGACGCCGCCGAGCGGCTCGGCCCGCAGGCGATCCCCACCTACGCGATCCGTGTCGCCGACGAGTTCCACCGCTTCTACCACCACCACCGCGTGCTGGAGAGCGACGCACAGGCCTTCCGGCTCGCCCTCGTCTCGGCGACGCAGGCGGTGATCGCGCGCAGCCTCGACCTGATCGGCGTCGAGGCCCCGGAACGCATGTAGTAGTCGTTTCGAGATGGGTGTTTGAGACGCGCGGGGGTCGGTGAGGCCTAGGGAGAGGCTTCTAGAGGCGACCGCAAACGCACTCTGAAAGGGGTTCACCATGGAGAGGACGCAGACCGATCTCTGGACGTACCGCGATCCGTTGCTCGCGCAGGACTTCACCGGTTTCTCGGTCGAGGCTCGCGACGGCGGCATCGGCAAGGTCGACGAGACGAGCAACGACGTCGGCGCCAGCTTCATCGTGGTCGACACGGGCATCTGGATCTTCGGCAAGAAGGTCGTGCTGCCGGCCGGGACGATCGATCGGATCGACCCCGACAGCGAGACCGTCTTCGTCAACAAGACGAAGGACGAGATCAAGGACGCGCCCGAGTTCGATCCCGACCGGTACAAGGACGAGACCTACCGGTCCGAGCTCGGCACGTACTACGGCGGCACCAACGAGCCGATCGATCGCTAGGGACTTCGCCGGGGGCGGCCGGTGCGCCGGCCGCCCCTGTGCTTCGATCCCAGCGGTTTAGGATTCCTCGATGGCCCGGCCCGATCTCTCGATCGCCGCACGGCCCACGGGTAACCGTCCTGATCGAAACCTCGCACTCGAGCTCGTCCGGGTGACCGAGGCGGCCGCGCTCGGTGCCGGGCGCTGGATCGGCCGCGGAGACAAGGAGGCCGCCGACCAGGCAGCCGTCGACGGTATGCGTGCAGTGCTCGACACCGTCGCGATGGCCGGCCTCGTGGTGATCGGCGAGGGCGAGAAGGACGAGGCGCCGATGCTCTTCAACGGCGAGGAGGTCGGCGACGCGCACGGGCCCGCGGTGGACGTGGCCGTCGACCCGCTCGAGGGCACGCGCCTCACCGCCAAGGGCCAGCCGAACGCGATCGCGGTGATCGCGGTCGCCGAGCGCGGCACCATGTTCTTTCCGGGAGCGGCCGTCTACATGGACAAGATCGCCTGCGGGCCCGAGGCGCTCGAGGTGATCGACATCGGGGCGCCGCCGCGCGAGAACGTCGAGCGGGTCGCACGGGTCAAGGGGGTCAAGCCGAGCGAGATCTCGGTCGTCGTGCTCGAGCGCGACCGGCACGAGGCCTTGATCGACGAGCTGCGCGAGGTAGGTGCGAAGGTGCTGCTGATACCCGACGGCGACGTGGCGCCGGCGATCGCCGCCGCGCAACCCGGCACCGGAGTCGACCTGCTGATGGGAATCGGCGGAACCCCCGAGGGCGTGATCGCGGCAGCGGCGCTCAAGTGCGTCGGCGGCGGCGTGCAAGGGAGGCTCTGGCCGCGGAACGACGAGGAACGACAGGAGCTCGTCGGCGCCGGCTTCGACCTCGACCGCGTGCTGACGACCGACGACCTCGTCTCCGGGCAGGACGTGTTCGTGGCCGCGACCGGCGTGACGAGCGGCGCCCTCCTGCAGGGCGTCAAGTACATCCCGACGGGCGCGATCACGGACTCGATCGTGATGCGCTCGCGGTCCGGCACCGTGCGGCGGGTCGCGGCGACCCACGCCTTCGACAAGCTGGAGAAGTTCTCGGGCCGCGAGTACCGCTAGCGCGTAACACCGCCGGGCCTGCCGAGACAGAGCAGGCATGAAGCTCCTCCGGATCGTGCTGCTCGCAACCGTCGCCGCGGCGCTCCTCGCCCCGTCTGCGCTGCCGGAGCGGTCACCGGTACTGACCGCCCAGGCCTCGCGCTTCGGCAAGACGATCTTCGACGGGCGCGGCTTTGTGCTCTACGCCTTTACACGTGACAACCGCTCGAGCGCGTGCTACGGCGCATGTGCGCAGGCCTGGCCGCCGTACCTCGCGTCCAAAGGCGCGCCGAAGGTCGGCGCCGGCCTGAAGCGCTCGCTGCTCGGCACGGTCAAGCGGAGGAACGGCAGGCGCCAGGTCGCCTACGCTGGAAAGCCGCTGTACTACTACGTCGGCGACCGGCGACCCGGCCAGATCCTCTGCCAGGACGTGGTCGAGTACGGCGGCCGCTGGCTGATCCTGAAGCCGAGCGGCGCCTTCCGCCGCTAGGACACTCCCGCGGTCTCCATCTCCGGGGCGTATGCCCCCGAACGTGCTGCGCCGTTGAACTTCGCGCGCCGGTAGAACGCCTGCTGGGCGGCCTCGACGCTCTCCTCCCGGCCCTGCCAGGCCTTGAGCGCCGGAGCCTGCAGCGCACGGCCGTACGAGAACGACAGCTGCCACGGGTGTGGGCCCGACGCGTTCATGGCGTTCAGGTTGGCCGTCGCGTCCTCGTCGCTCTGGCCGCCGGAGAGGAAGACGATTCCCGGTACCGCGGCCGGCACGTGGCGGCGCAGGCACTTCAGCGTCCATTCGGCGACCTCGTCGTGCGAGGCCTCGTGGCCGGAGTCGTACCCGGGGAGCACCATGTTCGGCTTCAGCAACATGCCCTCGGGCTCGACGCGCTGGTCGCGCAGCTCGATGAAGACCGCGTGCTGGACCCGCGAAGTGACGTCGAAGCTGCGCTCGATCGTGTGCTCACCGTCCATCAGCACCTCGGGCTCGACGATCGGCACGAGCCCCGCCTCCTGGCTCAACGCGGCATAGCGGGCGAGCGCGTGCGCATTCACCCAGACGCAGTACTCGCTCGGAATGCCGTCGCCGATCGAGTAGGTCGCGCGCCACTTGGTGAACTTCGCGCCGAGCTCGCGGTACTCGTTCAACCGCTCACGCAGGCCGTCCAGTCCCTCGGTGACGGTCTCGCCCTCGGCGTTCGCGAGCGGCTTCGCGCCCTTGTCGACCTTGATCCCCGGGATGATCCCGCGGCTCTCGAGCAGCTTCGGGAACGGCGTGCCGTCAGAGGCGCTCTGCCGAATCGTCTCGTCGAAGAGGATCACGCCGCTGATGTACTCCTCGACCCCGCCGGTCGTGAAGAGCAGCTCCCGGTACGCGCGCCGGCTGTCCTCGGTCGACTCGACGTCGATCGAGTCGAAACGCTTCTTGATCGTCCCGTCGCTCTCGTCTGCCGCCAGGATCCCCCTGCCCTCGGCGACGAGCGCCTGGGCGGTGCTTTCGAGCTCGTTTCCCATCGGCGTCCTCCCTTCGGTTGCCGCCATTATCTCGCGAACCGTCCCGACAAGCCTCTGTTCCCAGCGCGCTCCGGCCCTTACCATTGCGGCTGAGCCGGGAGGCGACGCTGCGGCGGTCGCCTCTCGGCCTAGTTCGTGTCGGAGCCGCCCGTCTGGAGCAGGAGCTGAGCTCGGTGCAGCTCGGTCGACGAGGCGGGCTGGACCCGGCCGGCACTGACCCACCACGCGGGGTGGATCTCGTTCCATCCGTGCTGCGTGTCGGCGACCCATGGGCCGACTACCTGGATCCGCGCGCCCTCGGCCGGGATCGCAACGCGGGAGCGGTCGTACGGGATCACCTCGACGACCAGGTTCCCTCCCACCCGGTCGTTGCCGTCGTCGAGGAGCCGCTCGTAGCCCGGGTCGAGGCGAAGGTCGAGGTGGACATCGCCGTCGTAGGCCTCGAACTTGACCTTGCCGACGGTTCCGACGGCCACCGCGCAGCGGCTCTTCACGTTCAGGCGCTGCGGGTGGTAGACGCCGGCGAGCGGGTTGCCGCCGCGGCAGTAGGGCGAGAGCGGCGCGACCTGCCGCCGCAGCGTGCACGCGGCCGCGCAACAGAGGAGGAAGACGCCGATGACCACCGCAGGCCGACGCATCCCTCGAGCGTGCCTGCAGCCGCAGGCGGCCGAAAGTCGCTCTTCAGGACGTGGCTAGAATCCGGTCAACGCGGACGTAGCTCAGTTGGTAGAGCATCAGCTTCCCAAGCTGAGGGTCGCGGGTTCGATCCCCGTCGTCCGCTCTAGCGAGATCGAGCGCCTCCTCACTCCGCTCGGCGCATCGCTCTGTACACCGAGTCCCAATGCGAGGAGACCTCCTCCAAGGCGCGGGCCGTGGTTCGGGCGGCTGCCTCCAGGCCCTCGATGACCCTCTCGACGTCGGACAGGCGCGCCTCGACAGCGTGGACCCTTTCCCCAAGGCTCTCCAGCTCCTGGGCGAGGACTTCGGTCTCGCTGCTGTCGGCAGCCATGACGGCGAGCCCGATTTTATCGCGAGGGCGAGCCGTTTTCGAGGTCCTCGGGCTGACGCGAGGCTCGGTCGGGAGGGCGCTCCTAGCGAGCCCCGAGGCCGGCGAGCAGGCGTGATACGTTGCGTAGTGCCTTCTGGCTCAGAATCCTCGCCCGCCAGGCGAGCGCGGCACGATGTGTGTTCGGTTGTAGGTCGGCTCGGTCAGAAGCATCAACACTAAGGAGGCCATCACATGGCCACCACCATTCCTGAGTCGGCGACTCCGACCTTGGGTGTCCGCAAGACGGGGCTTCTCGTCCGCTTCACCGCCGCAGGCGATGTCTCCACCGACCAGTACGACGAGACGATCCGCCGTCTGGAGAAGTCAGGCAACTGGCTGCCGGAGGGACTCGACTACCACTGCGCATTCAGGTCGAACGGCAAGTTTCGAGTCAGTGAGGTCTGGGACTCACGAGAGCAGTTCGAGGCGTTCGGCAAGCACGTCATGCCGGTGCTGAAGGACGTTGGGATCGAGCTTTCGGGCGAGCCCGAGACGCTCGAGATCGAAAACATCATCAAGCGCTAAGACCCGATCGCGTTCCGAGCAAGGGCCCGGACCGGCCGAACGAGGCGCGACAGCAGGTTTGCGCTGGCTTGCCGAGTCGGTTCGGCTCTTGCGTCGCACAGCGCGCGTCGCCACCTGCACGGCCGTTCGCATTTGTGACTGCCTCGCGGGTGCAAGGCCGAGGAAGGGAGCAGAGTGCCCTCGAGGGCAAACCAAGCCGTGACCCACAGTGCCCTGACGGCTCCTGCGCCGGCGCCGGAAGATCCGCGCGAAGTCACCACAGACTCCCTGCAGCTCTTCCTGAAGGACATCGGCAAGGTCGACCTGCTGACCGCAGCACAGGAGGTCGAGCTGGCAAAGCGGATCGAGCGCGGCGAGCACCGCGCCAAGCAGGAGATGGTCGAGGCCAACCTGCGCCTGGTCGTCTCGATCGCCAAGAAGTACCGCAACCAGGGCCTGCCCTTCCTCGATCTGATCCAGGAGGGGACGATCGGCCTGGTGCGCGCGGCCGAGAAGTTCGACCACCGCAAGGGCTTCAAGTTCTCGACCTACGCCACCTGGTGGATCCGCCAGGCCGTCGCCCGTGCCCTGGCCGACAAGGCGCGCACGATCCGGATGCCGACGCACATCGTCGAGAAGCTGAAGACGATCGTCCGCTCGGAAAACAAGCTGCGGGCCGAGCTGGGCCATGAGCCGAGCTCGTTCGAGATCGGCCTCGACGTCGAGCTCTCGACCGACGAGGTCGAGCAGATCCAACGCAGCTCGCAGGCGCCCTTGTCGCTCGAGAAGCCGGTCGGTGGCGAGGACAACTCGGAGTTGGGGCACTTCCTCACCGACGAGAGCGAGCCGCTGCCGGACGAGGTTGTCGAGGTCGAGCTGCGCAAGGAGACGCTGCGCGAGATTCTCGCCATGCTCAGCATCCGCGAGCGCCGCGTGCTCGAGCTCCGCTACGGCCTCAACGGCGAGCACCCGCGAACGCTGGAGGAGATCGCGCCCACCTTCAACGTCTCGCGCGAGCGCATCCGGCAGATCGAGAAGGAAGGTCTGAGGCAGCTGAAGCTGCACGCAAGCACGAAGAAGCTTGATCGCGACCTCTAGCGATAAACATCCATCGACGGGATAGGGCGGGCGGCGAGGTGAACGCCAGACCCTCCCTACGTCCCGGCCTGTGGTGAGACTACGCCCACTCGGTGCGCCGGCCACCGAGCCCCGGTCAGGGAGGGCGTCTTCGAAACAGTCTGGATAGGTCTCTGCCTCGCGCTCGTCTCGGCACTGGCCGTGAACTGGGCGTATACGAAGGAGCACGACGCGGTGGCCGCACTTCCGCCGCTCACCGCCCGGAAACCGTTCCGCTCGCTAGGGCTGCTCCTGGGAAGCAGCGGCTGGCGCGTCGGCTTTGCCGCCGAGACGGGCGGCTGGCTTGTCTATGTCACGGCCCTTGCGCTTGCACCACTCAGCCTCGTGCAGGCCGTCAGTGCGTCAGGCATCGCCGTCCTCGCGCTCCTCGTGGTGCACGGCCAGCCGAGCAGACTCTCGATCCGCGAGCGGCTCGCCGTCGGGGTCGCGCTGCTCGGATTGGTTCTGCTCTCACTGTCGCTGGTCGGGGCAAAGCCCGCCTCACACACACCGCACGGTGCCGGCGTCGTGATCTGGCTTGTGGCCGCTGCCGGGGCCGCAGTCGCTCTGACCGCCATGCGCATCCGCTTCTCGCGGGCCGCCGCGCTCGGCCTTGCAGCGGGGCTCCTCTTCTCCGACGGAGACATCTCCGCGAAGCTCGTTTCCTTGGGGGGAATCTGGCTGGTCGCGCTCGTCCCACTGGTTGCCTGCTACGCGGCCGGCACCGGTGTGCTCCAGGCGGCGTTCCAGCATGGCAGCGCGCTGACCGCTGCCGGCATCGCAACCCTGGTCACGAACGCGGTTCCGATCGCTGCGGGGTTCGTGCTCTTCGATGAGGCCCTGCCGCCGGGCATACGAGGGGCGCTGCAGATCGCCGCCTTCGCCTCCATCGTCGCCAGCGCCGGGCTTCTCGGCAGCCCCGCCGCACCACGACCCGATGGTGCGCGGCGATCGGCGCAAGACGCCCCTGGAGGAGCGAGCGTTGGCGATCGCCGATGACCTCGAGCCCAGGCGACCGCCTGGTGTCATCCGGATCGGACGATGTGCCGCTTAGGTCTTGGCGACACAATCGAGGAGCGAGTCACCGGCTAATCGCTTATCCAGGGAGGAATCATGTGGTGGGGAATCGGAATCGGCGGCGCGATCTTGTACCTGATCGTGGCCTTCACGCTCGGGCTCATGACGCTCAGAAACGGGCACGGGTGGATGTTCTTCTTCGGGATCTTCTTCCCGGTGCTCTGGATCATCGGTGCCTTCATGAGGCCGCCGGACACGGCGGCTGCGGTCTAGGGCCGACGGACACGGAGTAAGCCCGACGCTCGGGACGGGTATCACGCCCGGCCCGACCTGAGCCCGGCTGCAGTGGGGACGCTAGTCGCCGAAGTCGCGGGGCTCGGGCTGGCCGTCGCCTTGACGAGCCCGGTCTCGGTGGTGACCGTGATCGTCCTGCTCAGCCTGCCCGCCGGGCGGCGACGGGGATTCGCCTTCCTCATCGGCTGGCTGATCGCACTGGCGGTGATCGCCGCACTCATGCTCTTCGTCCTCCACGGCCAGAACTTCGGCTCCAGGAGCTCCTCGCCCTCGCGGGCCGCGTCCGCGCTCGAGGTCCTGCTCGGCTCCCTGCTCCTGAGCTGGGCGGTCATCGCCTACCGGCGCCGCGAGCCTTCGAGCGGCGTCCCGTCGACGCCCAAGTGGCTCGGCCGCATCGAAGGGACGCACTGGCTGCTCGCCCTCGCCGTCGGCGCGCTCATGCTCAGCTACGGGCTCACCCTGGCGGCGGCGAGCGAGATTCTGAAGGCGAACGTCAGCCGTCTGGATGCGACCGTCGCGATCACCGTCTTCGCTCTGACCTCGATGATCACGGTCGCCGCGCCGATCGTCGCCGTTGTCGTTGCGCCGGAACGCTCCGAGGAGCGGTTGGCGACATGGAAGGCATGGCTGCTCGGCAACTCACGCGTCGTTACGCTCGTCGTGCTGATGGTGGTCGCGGCCTTTCTGATCGTTCGTGGAGTGCATGACCTGGTCGCCTGAGCGGCGCGCCGTGGCGCAGCAGCCGCCGGAACTAGAATCGTCTGATGGCGATCGAGTTCGCGGTACAACGGCTCGGGATCGGTGACGTCGTCCTGGTCGGGCTTCCCGGGCAGGAACAGAAGGTCGAGGCGACTGTCGTGCGCGACATCGATCGAACCGAGACCACCGTGCGCGTCACGCTGCGTGTGGAGGGGCACGAAGACTTCGTCGAGGAGTGGCGCATCGGCGAACTCGTCACCGTCGTGCGCGGGCCCTGATTTTCTGCGAGCTTCCTCGCCGAGTGGAAGGAGCTGATGCGCTCTCGAGCCGGTCAGAATGACGGCATGCACCGCGCTGCACCGATTTGCACGATCGGCTGCGTACCGGACTGCCGACGCGGAAACGCGGCGGTATAACAGGCGCCGCATCCACGGCGGGGAGCCGTGGGAAACGAGACGAGGGGAGAACTCGTATGACACGCCGCAAGCTCGGCTTGCTCCTTGGCGTCGTCCTCGTGATCGCTGTCGTCATCAGCTCGGCGGCCTCCGCCGCGCGTGGCACGGCAACGGTCCAGCCTCAGGTGATCAGCGACGCGAACCTGAAGGCGCTGACGACGACCATCGGCGACGGGGCCAACCCGCTGCCGACGACGCGGACAGTCCCGCATTGGTGGGGCTCGACGCTCGATCCCAATAACGGAGTCACCTACGGCTACAACATGGTCGGAGCCGATCCGAACAACTGCACCGGCTCGGCCTGCTCCGTCACCGTCGAGACCGACATCACGCCGCTCGATCGTCAACGTCGGCGGTCTCACCTTCAGCGGGAGCGACGTGCTCGCGGCAACGCTCGCCTCGCCGCAGTTCGCGCTCAACGACTACGGCTCGACGCCGTTCGCAACCGCGCGGCGCTTCCCGAACCTGCCGCGCGGGCCCGGGCGGCGCTGCTCTCACAGAACGACGCCGGCGATCCAGCTCCAGCTACAGGACGCGACGATGCGGGCGCAGTTCAACAAGACCGGTGGCGAGCAGCTACCACCTGAGGCTGCACCCGAACGTCCTGCCGCCGGTCACGATCAACGTCCCGCAGCAACCAGGGCATCGCTCCTCCAGAGCGGCCGCGGCACCATCTTCGCCGACGTCAACATCAGCTGGTGGGCGGCGCAGATCAAGAACCTGGAGTCGCAGGCCGACCCGACGCATCTGCCGCTCTACCTGACCGACAGCGTCCTGCTGCACATCGGCCAGGACATCTTCAACTGCTGCGTGATCGGCTTCCACGGCACGCGGGCGACCGGCCTCGGCGGTGGCAACGGCGGCAGCAACGGCAACGCCAAGGTGCAGACCTTCGCCTGGGCCTCGTACGTCGCGCCGGGCATCTACGCGCGGCCCAACGGCGGCACCGACTGGGCGCTGCAGGACATCCATGCGGTCAGCCACGAGATCGCGGAGTGGGCTGACGATCCGTTCGTGAACAACTTCGTCGAGCCGTGGCTGACGCCGACGGCGCCGCAGTACGGGTGCACCAACATCCTCGAGACCGGCGACCCGGTGGTCGCGATCGGCTTCGCGAAGGGTACGAACACCTACGCGCAGGGTCCGAACCCGGACGGCTCGCAGAGCGCCGATGGCGTACTACCACCCGGAGGACGAGGTCTTCCTGCCGTGGTTCATGAGGACCGCACCAAACACCGTGTCCGAACCGACGCAGAGCCCTTCGGCGAACATCGGGCGCTACACGCTGATGGGTGACCTGAATCCGTTCGCGGGCTTCCGCCAGCCGGCGACCGGCTGTTAGGCAGGTCCGACGTTCGACGCATCTGGGGGGACCCAGGCAACTGGGCCCCCCAGACGGCGGCTGATCGGCAATGGTGGCAGCGGTGGGTGCGTGACCTCGCTCAGCGCTGCGATCCTCACGTGAATCTCGTGTTCTGGCCCTAGCCGGACGTCCCTGGGCGTCGGGAGCCGGGCGGTGTTCTCCCGCCGCAAGAGCCCGAGGGAGAGGGCCAGGACCACCCGGCTCATCTACCTGATGCGGCCGAGCGCCAGAACCTGCTAGTTGACGACGCGGAACGTCAGGTGCGTCACTCCGGGTGATTCGATCACCGCGGTGCGCTCCAGCTCGACGTCGCCGAGATCGTCGAGCAACCGCGTGCCGCTCCCGAGCAGAATCGGCGCGAGGTGCAGCCGGAGCTCGTCCACGAGGCCGGCCTTGAAGGCCTGCTGAACGACGTTCGCGCCGCCGGCGACGCCGACGTTCTTCTCGCCTGCGGCGTCACGAGCCTGGCGGACCGCGCTCTCGACGCCGTCCGTGACGAACGTGTAGGACGTCCCGCCCTCCTTGGCGACCGTTCCCCGCGCGTGGCTGGTCACGATGAAGACCGGAGCGCGAAACGGCGGGTCGTCGCCCCACCAGCCCTCGGCGTTGGGATCCGTGTCCCAGGGGCCCTCGCCGCCGCTGAACATGCGCCGGCCCATGACGACGGCACCCGTCGCGTCGACCGACTCGCGGAGGCGCTCGGAGTCCGCGCTGGCCTCTCCGCCCTCCATGCCGTGGCGCTCGCGCCACGCTTCCAGCGCCACGGCCCATTCGTGCAGCCGCTCCCCGCCTTCCCGAGCGGTCTCGAGGTCGGATTCGGCCCGGCGACGAAGCCGTCCAACGACGTGGTGATGTCGACGATCGTTCCCATGTGAACCTCTGGTGTCTCACGGACGGCCAACCGAGGCGAAACTCATCGCGGCGTAGGTAGCATCGGCCGAGGTCGTGGCCCGTCCTCCTGCCCGTGAGACAGCGTACGTGCGCGCTGTCGGCGTCTCGCACCGCAACGCGCCCCTCGAGGTGCGCGAGCGGCTCTTTCTCGCGGACGGCCACGCGGTCGAGCTCGCCTCGGCGCTCGCGCGAGGCGGGCACGAGGCGGTCGTCCTCTCGACCTGCAACCGCACCGAGGTCTATCTGGCCGGCGGCGACACCGACCGGGCGCGAGAGGAGCTCGAGCGACGCTCGGGGCTGGAGCTCGACGGCCTGCTTTCTGCGTGGAAGGACGAGGAGGCCGTCGCGCACCTGTTCCGGGTTGCGGCCGGGCTCGACTCGCTGGTTCCAGGGGAGTCGCAGATCCTGGGCCAGGTTCGGCTCGCCTACGAGTCGGCGCTGACCGCGGGCTCGACCGGGCCGCTCCTGAACCGGCTCTTCGAGGACGCTTTGCGGGCCGGCAAGCGCGTGCGGACCGAGGCGAAGCTCGCGGAGCTGCCGGAGTCGGTCGCCGCCTCGGCGGTGGAGCTCGGGGCCCGAGAGCTCGGCGGTCTGGAGGGCCGACGGGCCCTGCTCTTCGGCGCCGGGAAGATGAGCGAGCTCGCCGCGCGCGACCTTCGCGCCCGCGGTGCCGAGGTGGTCGTCGCGAGCCGGACGCTCGAGAGCGCGGAGGAGCTGGCGAACGAGGTCGGTGGCCGTGCCGCCGCCTTCGACGCGGTCGCGGTCGAGCTCACCGACGCCGACCTCGTGCTCTCGGCCACGCGCTGCCCGTATCCGATCCTCCACGCCGAGGCCGTCCAGCCGCGGACGAAGCCGCTCGTGCTCGTGGACGTCGCCGTCCCGCGCGACCTCGACCCCGCTATCGGGGAGCTCGAAGGCTGCACCCTCTTCGACATCGACGCCCTGGGCGAGGGCCTCGTCGGGCGCGAGGAGGATGTACGCGAGGCCGAGGCGATCGTCGAGCAGGAAGCGGCCCGCTTCGCCGAGTGGCGGCACTCCCGTGGCGCGGCCGGCGCGATCCGCGACCTCCGGCGCCGCGCCGAGACGATCCGCGCCGAGGAGCTCGCACGAGCAGAGCCCCGCCTGGCGGAGCTCTCGCCGCGCGAGCGCAGGACGGTCGAGACCCTGACGACGCAGATCGTGAACAAGCTCCTTCACGCTCCCACCGTGCGCGCCAAGCAGGCGGGCTCCGAGCCGCTGCGCGACCTCTTCGCCCTGCGCGAGGACGGCGAGTGACGCAGACCACGCGGGCGGCCGAGCTCTACGCCCGCGCACTCGAGCTGATCCCGGGCGGGGTCAACTCACCGGTGCGCGCGATGAAGGCGGTCGGGCTCGAGGAGCCGCTCTTCGCCCGGCGTGGGGAGGGGGCCTACCTCGAGGACGTCGAGGGCGGCCGGTACGTGGACTGGGTGCTCTCGTGGGGGCCGCTGATCTTCGGCCACGCCGATCCGGAGACGGTCGAGGCGGTGGTGGCGGCTGCCCGCGACGGCACGACCTTCGGCACCGCGACCGAGCGGGAGGTCGAGCTGGCCGCCGAGATCGTGGACGCGGTGCCCTCGGTCGAGCAGGTTCGGCTCGTCTCCTCGGGAACCGAGGCGGCGATGAGCGCGCTGCGGCTGGCGCGTGCCGCCGCCGGCCGCGAGCCGTTCGTTCGCTTCGCCGGCTGCTACCACGGGCACGCCGACCCGTTCCTCTCGGAGGCGGGCTCAGGCGTGGCGACGCTCGGCATCCGCGCCTCGGGCGAGGGCCGGGTCGTCCCGTACAACGACCTCGAGGCGGTGGAGGAAGCGATCGACGGCGCCGCTTGCGTCTTCGTCGAGCCGGTCGCCGGGAACATGGGCGTCGTCCCGCCGGCGCCGGGGTTCCTCGAAGGCCTGCGCCGTCTCTGCGACGAAAGCGGGGCGCTGCTCGTCTTCGACGAGGTGATCACCGGCTTCCGCATCGCCCGCGGGGGCGCGCAGGAGCGGTACGGGGTGCTGCCCGACCTGACGGTGCTCGGCAAGATCGTCGGCGGCGGCCTGCCGCTCGCCGCTTTCGGCGGCTCAACCGAGCTGATGCAGCTGCTCGCGCCCGCGGGCGAGGTGTACCAGGCGGGAACACTCTCCGGAAACCCGCTCGCGACCGCGGCGGGGCTCTCGGTCCTCCGCCGGCTGACCCCCGAGGTCTACGCGCGGCTCGAGCAGAAGGGCGCACGGCTGGACGAGGGCTTGCGCGAGCTCGGCCGCTTCGAGCGCGTCGGAGCGATGGCCACGCTCTTCGTCGACGACTATCCCGGCTTGTTCCGCCACCTCCTCGAGCGCGGGATCTACATCGCGCCGTCGCAGAACGAGGCGATGTTCATCTCGACCGCCCACGGCGACGACGAGATCGACGGCACCGTCGACGCGGTCTCAGAATTCCTGGGCTAGCTTCCGGCGCGTCTCGTCGAGGTGCTCCGGCAGCACCTTGACGTCCGCGAGGACGGGCATGAAGTTGGTGTCGCCCGCCCACCGGGGGACGACGTGCAGGTGAACGTGGTCGACGATGCCCGCGCCCGCAACGCGGCCGAGGTTCCAGCCGAGGTTGTAGCCCTGGGGCTCGTAGACGCCGGCCAGCGCGGCGAGACCACGGCTGGCGAGGCGGTGGACCTCGAGCGCCTCTTCGTCCGTAAGCTCGGCGAAGTCGCCGACGTGCCGGTAGGTGGCGACCATCAGATGGCCGGAGGCGTACGGGAACTTGTTCAGCAGGACGAAGGCGTGCTCGCCGCGGTGGACGACCAGGCGCTCCGCGTCGTCGCCTGCGGCCGCATCGCAGAAGACACAGCCGGTTTCCTCGTCGGCCTGCGCGATGTACTCGAGCCGCCACGGTGCCCAGAGCTGCTTGGCCATGGCTCGAGCCTACATTTCGCGTGAGGACGACCTAAAATCCTGCACGTGAAGCGATTCGTGCTGTTCGTCCTCTTGGCCGGAATCGCGTCAGGGGCCGCTGCTCCGAGCGCGAAGCGTCCGGCGATCGTGCCTGCAGGCGTCTCGATCGGAGGCGTTCGCGTCGGCGGGATCACCTCCGAGCAGGCCCGCTCGGCGATCTCGTGGTGGTACAACCGCCGACTGCAGTTCGCCTTCAACGGCAAGCACTGGAGCGTGAAGCCGGCGGCCTTGGGGGCGAGCGTGGATGTCGACGCGTCGGTGCAGGAGGTGCTCAAGGCGCAGCCCGGCCAGCATCTCGAGCTGCGGGTCAACGTCGAGGAGAACCGCATCACGCGCTACGTGCGCGCGCTCGACGGGCAGCTGTCGGTTCCCGCCGAGGATGCATCGGCGTCGCTCGTCGGCCTGCGCCCGGTGGTGCAACCGGGCAAGACGGGGATCGCTCTCAACCTCCGCGAGACGAGGCTGCGAATCGAGAGCGCGCTCGCGATCGCGAACCGCCAAGTCGTGCGGCCGGTGGGGAAGACGATCGCACCGTCGGTGACGAGCGGCGACTTCGGGGCGGTGGTCGTGATCTACCGCGGCTCGAACGAGCTCCACCTCTACAACGGCGAGCGCCCCTGGCGCACGATCCCCGTCGCGACCGGCCAGGCGATCTACCCGACGCCGACCGGCTCCTGGCATGTCGTGGACAAGCAGCGCGATCCGTGGTGGCGCCCGCCGGATTCGCCCTGGGCCGAGGGCCTGAAGCCGATCCCACCCGGTCCGGGCAACCCGCTGGGCACACGCTGGATGGGCCTCGACGCTGCCGGCGTCGGCATGCACGGCACGCCCGACGCGGCCTCGATCGGCTACTCCGCCTCGCACGGGTGCATCCGGATGCGGATTCCCGACGCGGAGTGGCTGTTCGATCACGTCCGCATCGGGACGCCTGTCTTCATCGTCACCGCATAGAGCTACAGTCGGCCGCGATGCGGATTTGCTCGTTGCTCCCGAGTGCGAGCGAGATCATCGCTGAGCTCGGGCACGCCGACTCGCTCGTGGGCGTCTCCGACGAGTGCCGCTGGCCCGCAGGGGTCGTCGGCAAACCGGTCGTCACGGCGGCGCGGATCGACGCGTCCGCACTCACGAGCCGGGAGATCGACTCTGCGGTACGCGCGTCGCTCGAGGAGGGAGGCTCGCTCTACGCCGTCGATGCGGCCCTGATGGAGGAGCTTCGGCCCGACCTGATCGTGACCCAGGACCTGTGCGCGGTGTGTGCGGTCTCGAGCGGCGACCTGGCGACCGCCTTCCCGCTGGACGTCGAGGTTCTCTCGCTCGACCCGAGGACGCTGGGCGGCGTCGCCGAGACCTTCCGCGTCCTCGCCCGGCGGCTCGGGACGCCCGATCGCGGCCGGGAGCTCGCGGACGAGTTCGATTCGAAGATCCGCTCGGTCGCTGACGCCGTGCAGGGGCTCGGCCGGCGACGGATCTTCTTCGCCGAGTGGCTCGATCCGCCCTTCTGCGCCGGTCACTGGATCCCGGAGATGATCGCCCTCGCGGGTGGAGCGGACGTGCTCGGCCGTCCCGGCGAGCCGTCGCACACAACCGACTGGGACGCCGCATTCGAGCATCAGCCCGAGCTCGTGATCCTCGCGCCGTGCGGCTTCGGCGCTGAGGAGGCGGTCCGGCGCTCCGAGGGGCTCAGCTTCCCGTGTCCGGCCGTCGCCGTCGACGGCGACGGCTACTACTCGTGCCCTGGGCCGCGGCTCGCCGACGGCGTCCGGCAGCTCGGCCACATCTTCCACCCGCACGCAGTCGAGGATCCGGGGCTTCCCGCCATCGAGCTCGAGCCGGTCGTTTCCGGCTAGTCCTGGAGGAGCCTGAGGCCGGGCGGCTCGACGTCAGGGTTTCCTCGCTCGATCGCCTCGACGATCTTGTGCTCCAGCTTCCCACGCGAGAAGCGGTTCGCCTTCCACACGACCTCCTCCCGAGGTGGGCCCTTCCGTGCGGGCGTACAGGCGAGGGCGAAGGAGGTTCGAGGCTCGCTCGGCCAGCCAGATGACGAGCAGGATGCCCGCCAGAATGGCGACTATGGTGCTGAAGAATGCGAGCACGATCGTGCCGACCACGAGGATCGCCGTCGTGATGACGCCGGCCCAGAAGAACGGCTCGTTCTTGTTCTCCCAGAACGACACGCGCTCGCGGGTGGAGCCGACCTCCCAGGTGCGCCCGTCAGGCGACGTTGCCGTCAGCGTCGTCATCGGCGCTCACCCTATCTCCCTTTCGTCGCGGGATCAGAGCAGGTGCTGCCACCACTTGCCGCCGGGACGCGGCGCCGTCGGCGCGAAGTCGCTGAAGATCAGCGCCTCGCGCGTCAGCAGCTCGTAGAACGGCCCTAGATCCACCGACCTGAAGAGCCGACGATCTGCGTCGCCGGTCGTTGCCGCAGGAGCCTCGCTCGCGAGCTTCGCCCGGAGCCCAGTTCCGAATTCCACCGCACCATGCATCAGACCATCCCCGCCTCTCGGCGCTCCTCATCGCGACGCAGGATGCGTCGGAGAAGCCGCATTGACCCCGCATCCAGCGAACGGATGCCTTTCCCCGCACGGAGCATGTGCGACGGCATCGCTCTGCTCAAGTCGAGGACGCCGGTCCATCCCTATGGACAGGCTGTTGTCCTCAGAGCCAGCGCTTCCAGCGGAAGAACGCGGTCAGTCCGATCGCCAGGCCGAGCATGAAGCCGCAGATCGCCCAGAAGGCGGCCGCCGTCTCGAAGCCCGGGAAGTGGACGTTCATCCCGAAGATCCCGGTGATCAACGTCAGCGGGAGCAGGATCACCGTGACGACCGTGAGGAACCGCAGGACGTCGTTCTGGCGGTGCGAGATGACCGACTCGTTCGTGTCCTCGAGCGCCTCGACGACCTCCTTGTAGTTGTCGAGGAGGTCCCAGATCCGCTCGCTGGCGTCGACGATGTCGTCGAAGTAGAGGTCGAGCTGCTCGGGCAGGAACCGTTCGATGTTGCGCTCGAGCAGGCGCAGGGTCGAGCGCTCGGGCTTGATGATCTTGCGGTAGGAGATGATCTCCTGCTTGACGTTCGAGAGGTCGCGGACGACGTCCTCGGCGCGCTCCTCGAACATGTCGTCCTCGACCGAGTCGAGCTTGTGCCCGATCTTGTCGAGGATCGGAAAGCAGTAGTCGAAGAGGTCGTCGAGGACGTGGTAGAGGAGGTAGCCCGACCCCTTCGCGAAGAGTTGGTCGCGCAACTCCTCGTCCTCGTTGCAGCGGTGGAAGAGCCGCGTCACCGGTAGCAGCTCGACGGTTGGCAGCGTGACCAGGTAGCCGTTCCCGACGAAGAAGTCGAGCTCGGCGGCGTTCAGCCGCTGGACGGCCTTGTCGTAGACCGGGAAGTGGAGGACGCCGAAGAGGTAGTCCGGGTACTCGTCCACCTTCGGCCGCTGGCGCTTCGAGAGCACGTCCTCGAGGTCGAGCGGATGCCAGCCGAAGCGCTCGGCGAGCATTCCCGCCTCCTCCATCGACGGCGCGTCGAGATGGATCCAGGTGAGGCCGTGCGAGTCGAGCTCTGCGAGGCGCGGCTCAGGCCGAGCGGTGACGTCCCCCGCCTGCGTGCGAGGTCTCGGCCGCTTGATGCGAGGAAGGCTTGGCACCGGGACTGAGGGGGTCGTCGAGAGTCATGGTCGGGGTTCGCCATAGTACCCGGAAAGCCTTGTTTCCAACCGGCTTTGCGCCGGGAGTTCTCACGGCTTCGGAGGGCAATCGGGGCTCGAGCACGAGAAAGCTCAAGCGCAGCGAGGACGACCTCGACTACCACCTCGTCCTGCGCAGCGGCTCGCGCACGATGATCGCCGAGACTCCCTCCCCGCTCTGTACGAAGGGGGCGACGGCTACCCGGCGCAAGCAGATGACCGCGGCCCGCAAGGCCGCACGGGTCTGCACCAGGGCGCGTGTCGTCGGAGTCGCCTTCTTCGACTACAACCACGGCCAGACCGGCGTCGCCCCGAACGCGATCGAGCTGCACCCCGTGCTTGGCTTTGCCTGCCTTTCGAAGGTCGGCCCACCCCAGCCTCCTCCGCCTCCCTCGGGCGCCTCGGGCGGGAAGTGCGCTGCCTCGTATCCCGATGAGTGCATCGCTCCGCCTCCGCCCGACCTCAACTGCGCCAACATTGCATACCGCAACTTCCGAGTCCTGTGGAACGTGCCCGACCCCGATCCGCATCACTTCGACGGGAACAGGGACGGGATGGGGTGCGAGAGCTAGTCGAGGAACGAGCCCCCCGAGCCGGATAGCAGGGGGCCGGGCGGCGAGCCGAACGCCTAGGACGCTTCCACGTGATCAGTGCGCCGTGTAAACCATCGCGTCCATCTGGTATGCGGGGCCGCGGATGTCTGTCCAGATCGGGTGGGGATCTTTTTTGGAAACGACGAGTCCGTTGTAGTCGCCGATGAAGAAGCCGAAGAAAAAGTTATCGCTGTTCGGGAAGGAGGTGGCGGTCGAGACCTGGCTCGGAGCCGTCGGTCGCCCGCCCGGGCGCACGTCGACCAGGAATTGGTTGTAACCGGTTCCAGCAGCGTTTACCTGGCTAAAGGAGACGTCGACGCCTGCCGAGCCGTCTGGCGCGACGGCTGGGAAGAACTGGTCGCCGCCCGAGTTCGCAACGGTGCTGAGCGAGCCGACCACGGCGTGCCCGGCCGACGTCGCCGACCAAAGATAGGCCCGGCCTGTTCCGGAGTCGTACGAGGTCCAGACGACCCGAGGCTTGCCGTTCACAAGCGTCAGCGCCGGGAAGGAGTTGTCCCGGAACTGGAAGCCCGGCAGCGGGCTTGGCAGGTCTGTGAAGCCGGCCGGGCTGATCGTCTTGGGCGTGTTCCACCTTTTACCGTCCCAGTGGGCGAGCATGATCGAAGGCCCGCTGGCGAACTCTTCCCAGGCGACCCAGAAGCCACCCTTTCCATCGGCCGCGATCGTGGACCCTTGGGAGCTCGTCGAGCCGGGGACGCTGAGGATCTTGAATCGGCCCGTAAAGGGGCTGGTCGAGAAAACGGCTACCTCGATCGGAGGCGAGGCGCCGAAGTGCGTCCAAGACACGACGACTTGCGACGAGTCAGCACTGATCGCTGGCTTGTCCTGGAAGTTGCCGCTCGAGTTGGCGGCGATCTGGATATAGCTCCAGGTGCGGGTTCTGGGATTCCGTCGCATCAGTTCGACGCCACCGACGCTGTCGTCAATGCGGTTGAAGAAAATCGTCGAGTAGTAGACGGCCCCGTCGCCCCCGACAGCGAGCCCGGGGTCACCGGCGGCGTTGGAGGGGTCGTGCGGAAAGACATCGATCGGTCCTGTGTCGTTCCAGGTGATCCCATCGCTTGACCAGTAGAAGCCGGCCTGGCTGTCGCCGTTGTACGAGTTGTAGTCGTTCGCGCCGGCGTAGAGCGTGCCGGAAGCGTCTTTCGTGATCCAGGTCTCATTTACTGCGCGGCCGCTCGAGTGGCAGTCCGTTCGATAGTTCGTGCTGCCGGGCGTGCTACAGGTCGTGGGCAGGGGGACCAGCGAGGAGGTGCTAAACGAGACGTTGGCTTGCTCTACGACCCCAGAGAGGCGCGGGCCCGGGTTGATCGATCTTGGGCTGTCGAGTCGAGACGAACCGGATGCTCTCGGACCGGTCACCACGAGAACGGCGAGCGAAGCTACGGCAATAGAAAGGCTTAGGACTCGAACCAAGCGGCGCCTCATCCTGTCTCCTCTCACTAGACCCGGGGGCCTAGCCCCCAACAAGGCCGGACGGGAGTCGTGAGGGGCCGCAAAACCTCGGCGGCTTCCAGGCCAGCTCTAGACGCAGACGTATCGTCTCACTTCGTGCGAGCGGCTACAAGAGTCGAAGCGGGCCGGCGAGCCGAACACCTAGGACGCTTCCCACGACCCGGCCCTCTCTGAACTACGAAACCTCAGGTCGTGGCGCTAGTGGCCGTTTTCGGACCTCTCCTTCGGCGACCCCGACGCTATTTGCGAGACAGCCACGCAGCCTGTCTACCTCGGCAATGAGGTACCTGCGTTCCTTGGCCAGGACATCCAAGTGCCCTTGTGTTACTACCTCGCAACCCAAGGCACGGGCCTGCTCTTGCAGCTCAAGGAGCGCAGCACTGTGGTACTCGGGGGAGGCGTGCTGGTCACGGTAGGCGGGTGGCATCACCTGGCTCTCTCCGTAAGAAAGATGCGCCCCGCGGCGAATACTTACCCGAGGCGCGAACCTCTCGGGGGTTGGGAAAAGAAGGGTGGGCGGCGCGTCTGTGCCGTCCGCCTTTGGCCTCGGACGCCACATCCCCGACCGTAGCACCTACCCTAGGGCTGTCAAATCGAGGCATCGGAGCGACAGCCAACCGTCAGTTCCCATCGCCCCGACGCCTTCACTCACTGTTGTCGGCTGGGACCGAACGGCAAGGCGAGCATACGACAAGAGCGGCGCGCAAGAACAGACTCCACCATGGCATCTGGTTAGGTGGCCGCGCCCGTGTTCTGCGGTTGAGGGATCGGACCGCCCTCCTGCTCTCCGACCCCCCGCGGACGCGGCCCCACTGGCAGAGGTGCTGAATCGCGGCAGGGAACCCAGGCCTCCGCGCGAGGCTCTCCCAAGTTCTCGCGCGTACTGCCAGCCGCAGACCCCTGCCGCTCGCTCGTAATCCCCGTCACGAGCTCACCCTAAGCATGACCAGGTGTTACGGTCGCCGCAGTAGCGTCCGGGGCGAGGGCTGGGACGGTACAAATTTCGCCGTCGCCGCTGACCTTCTCTCTCTCCCCTTCGGAAGGTCACGCCTCGGGCGCTTGTTTTACGCCGGTTCGCCTCGACCTGCTCTTTGCGCTGGCGCAGCGACTCACGCCAACGAGCCATCCAGGCTTCATGCGCTTCCCGGCGATCCTGCTCGAGCCGTTCGCGATTCGCCTCGAGCGTGGCGTTCAAGCGCTCGGAACCGCTGCAGCCCGGTGGAGTGCAGTCGACGCAATAGGTTCGCGGCCGCCCACGACCTAAATACGTGAACTCCGAACCACAGGCCGGACAGACGCTCATCCGAGTAGCGGCTCCGAGGGCTCGGGCCTTTCAGCCCGTTTAACTCGCGAATTACTGGATGTTGGGTGTGATGAGCGTGAATCCGTCGCGGCCGGTGCCCCCTCCTTCGCATGGCAGTCGCGGCACAACGTGATCAGATTCGACAACGCGAACTCGTTACCGCCTTGAGCAAGAGGCACAACGTGATGCACCTCGAGCGAGTCAACCGAGCCACAGCGACGGCACCGCTCTCCGTCTCGCAGCCTTGCTGCCATCCTGGCCTTCTGCCAGGCCATGCTGTTACGGGCACGACGGGCTCGCTTCCGCTTCGACAGTTCGCGGTCGTAGGCTCGGCCGCAGTCGCCGCAACGATTACGGACACCGGTGTCGATCTCGTAGTGCCTGCCGCAGTACACGCAGAACTTCAGGCTCGTCATTGCCCCCTTTTCCTTGGGAACGCCGCGCAATCGAGGCGAGCCCTTCGACCGCGGGCCTCGAGGGGGATGCCGTGTGCCGCCACCGTCACCAGGCGCTCCCGTTTTCGCTGGCTAACGTCGTCCACGTCTAGTGAATCGGCTAGAGCGCCTGCAAGTCGCGATCCGGCCACGCGAGTGGGGTTCTCGGCGTGGCTTCGCGGGCGCCGGTCCACACGAATCGCGTCTAGGCCGCCCTGACTGCGAGTGGCGGAACTATCCGCAGCAGTGCGCTCGAGCACGAATCCGAGGCAGGCGAGTGGAAGGTTCCCGCAACGTGCCGCGGGTGCGGCGGCAAGGTCTAGACGCCGAGCCGTCGACGCTCGAGCGCATGGTCCCGACCTGGAGCATCGGTAACAGGATCACCTAGGCGTTCGGCGCCCCGAGCCTAACCCGCTGGGTGCACCATCCAGACGTTCGGCTTCAGGTAGAGCCCTCGAACTCGGGCCAGAGACGCTCCCTGAGGCTGGCTGCATATGGGAGCCGGCCGAGTCGCTCCGCACGCGTCGGAAACTGGAGCCGCCATCTCAAGCGGAGCGTCTCATAACCGCCGGAGGCAACTCTCGCCTCGGACGGAAGCGACGTTGCGGCAGATTGGCTCGCGCCTAGTGGAGGGCTTCTCGCCGAAAGAGATCGCGAACGAGTTCGGGACCTCGAGCTCCTTGGTCTTGGCCCGGATGGCTGAGGCGCAGGCTGAGCTCTGCCGGCTGTCGTTGCCTGGCTAGGCGAACGTTCGAGGTGGCACCGGGGTAGGCACCGCATGAGCATTCCCGGCATCCCTGGCACTTCTGACCCGCGTAACCATGCGGATTCGGCCTGGGGATAAGGACTGGAATGCGCCTGGCAGGAATCGAACCTGCGACCTCGCGCTCCGGAGGCGCGCGCTCTATCCCCTGAGCTACAGGCGCTCGGGAGCCAAGTCTAGCGGCGGGGTGATCGGGGTCATCGTCACCGGGTCGGGCTTCGGCGTGCGCCGGACGCGCTCGGGAAGCCGCCGCTCCAGGAGCAGACAGCCGCTCGCCGCGACGACGCAGACCGCGGCGGCGATCGGCCAGACGGCGAGTGGGTGCCAGCCGAGCAGCGCGCCGCCGACCGCCGGCCCGAGGATGGCGCCCGCGCTCCAGGACATCGCGCTCAGCGCGAAGTACCGCCCGCGCAGGTGTTCCGGCGCGAGGTCGGCCACGAGCGGCGCCTGGGTCGGGCCCTGGAGGGTCTCGCCGACCCCGAAGACGAGCGTCGCCAGGATGAAGACCAGGGCCGCCGAGCTCGCCGTCAGGAGCTCGCCGGCGGCGAGGACGATCAGCGAGGCGGCCGCCCAGAGCAGGTTCATCAGCGCGAGCGCGACCATCCGCCTCCGTCCCTCGAGGGCCTTCGAGACGGGCAACTGGATCAGGACGATCAAGAGGGTGTTGGCGAGCCAGATCGTCCCGACCCAGCGCTCGCTCACGTCGGCGTAGTTCTTCGCGAACGGCGGGAGCAGGGCGAAGACCTCGTAGCCGACGGAGACGAAGAGGACGTTGAGGCCCAGCAGCGCGACGAAGTTCCGGTTGCGCAGGACTGCCCGGTACCCCACGTGCTCGGCGAGCTGCTCCTCGTCCTCGGGACCGGCGACCGGCTCCCTGACGCTCGAGAGCACGGCGGCGAAGGCGAGGAAGGTCGCGGCGTCGAGCAGGAAGAGCCGGGTGAAGCTGGACGGATCGGCGGTGGTGGCGATCAGGCCGCCGATCACGGCGCCGAGGCCGATGCCGAGGTTCATGCTGATCCGCTGGAGCGCGTAGGCCGAGTGCCGGTCGCCGGGCGGGGTCAGCCGAGCGAGCAACGTGGACTGGCCGGGCCAGAAACAGGCGGTGCCCGCGCCCTCGAGGGCGAGCAGCGCGAAGGCGTGCCACGGCTCCCGGATCAGCGGGAAGAGCGCGAAGGCCACGGCCTGCAACAGCAATCCGAGCAGAAGCGTGTTGCGCCCGCCGATGCGATCGACGGTCGAGCCTGCCACCCAGCCCGTCCCCAGCGCGGCCACGCCGCCGAACGCGAGCGCGAGCCCGGCCACGGCGAACGAGATCCCGCGCACGTTGTGCAGGTAGATGACGATGAACGGGAACACGATCCCGTTCCCGAGCGAGTTGACGACCCCGCCGACCTGGACGAGCCAGACCTGGCGTGGCAGGTGCGGATCGAGCCTGCGGAGGTAAGCCAGCACCGGGATTTAAGGTATCGACGTGGAACTCGACGCCCGGATAGCGACCTTGCGGATGGCCGAGACCTTCGTCATCTCACGCGGAGCATCGGACGAGGCCGAGGTGGTGTTCGTCGAGATCCGCCATGACGGCGTCAGCGGCTTCGGCGAGGCGGCGCCGACCGAGCACTACGGTGAGTCGGCGGCCTCCGCGCTCGCGTTCGTCCAGGACGCGGGCGAGCTCCTCGGCGATGACCCGTTCGCGCTCGAGGCGATCGAGGCGCGGCTGCGCGAGCGCCCGGGCGAGCAGGCGGCGAAATCGGGCATCGACGCGGCCCTGCACGACCTCTGCGGCAAGCTGGTCGGCCGGCCCGTCTGGCAGCTGCTCGGGCTCGAGCGCCTGGGGCCGCCGACCTCGTGGACGATCTGGCTCGGCGACCCGGACGACATGGCCCGGCGCGCCGAGCGCGTTCGCGGCAGGTTCAAGCGCCTAAAGCTCAAGCTCGGCGGAGGGGACGGGCTCGACGTCGAGCGGGTGCGCGCCGTGCGCGGCGTCTCCGAGGTGCCCCTGCAGGTCGACGTGAACGAGTTCTGGTCGCTTGACGAGGCGCTCGAGGCGCTGCCGCAGCTTGCCGAGCTGGGCGTGGAGTACTGCGAGCAGCCGTTGCCCGCCGGCGATTCGGATGGGCCCGAGCTGAAGCGCCGCTCGCCGCTCCCGATCTACGTGGACGAGGACTGCCACACGCTCGTCGACGTGCCCGCCTGCGCCGAGCGGGCACACGGACTGACCGTCAAGCTCGCCAAGTCGGGAGGCATCCGCGAGGCCGTGCGGCTCGCCCACGCGGGCCGCGCGCTCGGCCTCGGCCTGATGCTCGGCTGCATGAACGAGTCGGGCCTGGCCGTCGCCGCCGGGGCGCAGGTGGCGAGCCTGTTCGACCACATCGACCTCGACGGGAACCTGCTCCTGGCCGAGGACCCGTGGCCGGGCGTCGAGCTCGTCGACGGGGTTCAGGTTCCCGCCGACGCACCGGGACTAGGTGTCCGAGAAGCGGTACCTGATCCTCGCTGAGGGCCGCTCCGGCGACCCGCATTACGGCAAGACCGCGCGCGGGGTGATCCGTTACGCGCCCGATCCGACCGTCGCGATCGTGGACTCGACGCGGGCCGGCGAGACGCAGGACGGGATCCCGATCGTCGCCGCCGTGGACGACGCTCTCCGCTTCGACCCGACCACCGCGATCGTCGGCGTGGCGACGCAGGGAGGGCGTTTCCCACCGGCCTGGCGCGAGCTGCTCAAGGCCTGCATCTCCAACGGGCTCGACGTCGAGAGCGGCCTGCACGAGTTCGTCTCCGAGGACCGGGAGCTCGCCGAGCTCGCGTCGCGCCACGACGTCGAGCTGCGCGACCTGCGGAGGCCGCCCGCGGATCTGAACGTCCCGACCGGGGAGAACCTCGAGCTCCCGGCGCAGATCGCCCTGACCGTCGGCTCCGACTGCGCGATCGGAAAGAAGACGGTGGCGCTCGAGCTCGACCTCGAAGCCCGGAGGCGCGGTCTGGCCTCGGTCTTCGTCCCCACCGGACAGACCGGGATCGCGATCGCGGGCTGGGGGATCGCCGTCGACGCCGTCGTCTCCGACTTTCTCGCGGGGGCCGCCGAGCGACTGGTCGTCGAGGGCAGCCGGCGCGGCGGCGAGCTCCTGTTCGTCGAGGGCCAGGGCTCGCTCACCCATCCGGCGTACTCGGGCGTGACGCTCGGCCTGATCCACGGCGCGGCCCCGCACGTCTACGTGCTCTGCCACCGGGCCGGCGCGACCGAGATCGAGGGTTACCCCGGCAACGCGCTGCCGAGCCTGCCCGAGCTGATCGAGCTGCACGAGCGCATCGCGCTCACATCGCGCCCTGCTCGCGTCGCCTGCGTCGCCTTGAACACGGCGGGCCTGGACGACGAGAACGCGCGCGCCGCGATCGCATCCGCCTCCGAGGAGACCGGGCTTCCGGCCGACGATCCGGTTCGTTACGGTGCCGCCCGGCTGCTCGATTCCGTGCTCGCCACGTTCGAGGCTCAAGCATCTCGCGTCTCGGCCGATCACTAAAATCGAGGAGCCGCCACCCGTTCGAAGAATGAACGTGGATCCAGTGATGGATCGACCCCAGGAGAGTCAATGCGACTGAAGACGATGTTCGGCCTGTGCTGTTGCGCCGTGCTGGCCATGACACTGGCTGCATCCGCTCAGGCGAGCCTCGAGGTGGGGGTGACCGAGGACGCGGGCAAGTCGGCCGACGGCGGCGCCGCCTTCTTCGCCGCGATGACCGACCTCGGGCTCAAGGCCAACCGTGTCTCGATCTCGTGGGACCCGGCGACCCCGACGACGATCCAGAACCAGGCCGAGATCGTGGCCTGGCTCCCACAGGCTCAGCTGGCCGGCACGCGCATCATCTTCGCAGTGTCGCCGCTCAAGGCAAATGACGTCACGGCTTCGCCAGACAGGGTGACGCAATTCGTGGCGTTCGTTCGGCAGTTGGCGCAGACCTTCCCGACCGTCAAGGACTACGTGATCGGCAACGAGCCGAACCAGCCTCGCTTCTGGATGCCGCAGTACAAGGCCGGCAAGCCACTCTCGGCGGCCGCCTACCTGAAGGTGCTGTCCCAGTCGTACGACGCGCTCAAGGCCGTCGACCCGACGATCAACGTGATCGGAATCGGGCTGTCGCCGCGCGGCAACGACCAGCCGTTCGCGACCTCGAACTCCTCGCGCTCGCCGGTGCGCTTCCTGCATGACCTCGGCGTCGCCTACCGGGCGAGCCATCGCGCCAAGCCCCTGATGGACGAGCTGGCGTTCCACCCCTACCCGAGTCGAGACGGCGATTCGCCCGACGTCGGCTACATCTGGCCGAACGCCGGGATCCCGAACCTCGACCGGATCAAGCAGGCGGTCTGGGACGCCTTCCACGGGACGGCACAGTCCACGTTCGCGGAGCCGGGGGTGACGACCTTCACGAGGCCGCTCATGTTCGAGCTCGACGAGGTGGGCTGGCAAGTCACCATCCCCGCCGACCTCTCGCCGCTCTACTTCGGCACCGAGACCTCTCGCTCGACGGTCAACGAGCAGACGCAGGCGCAGTACTACACCGACTCGATCGACTCGCTGGCCTGCGATCGCTCCGTGCGGGCGCTCAATTTCTTCCACCTGATGGACGAGCCCAACCTCGACCGCTGGCAGAGCGGCCTCGAACGCGTCGACCTGACGCCACGGCCGTCCTACGAGGCCGTGAAGCAAACCGTCAAGGACACCGGCGGGAAGTGCCAGGGAACGCCGGTGAAGTGGAGCCACACGCTCCACGTCGTGAGCCCGCGGACCTCGTTCGGTCTCCGCAACCGCGCCACCACCTGGAAGAAATGGAGCTTCCCGGCCAGCGCGGGAGAGCAGGCGACCTTCCGCGCCGGGATCTTCCCGGTCACCGTCGGCAAGAAGGCGATCGGCAAGCGCCTCACCTCCGGCCGGCCGGCCGCGCTCCTGACCAGCAAGGGCACGATCGCGGCGAAGAAGCGGGTCGTCGCGTTCCCGGCCCGGACCCTCAAGCCCGGCCGCTACGTTTTCGGCATCCGCATGGTCGCGGCGATGAACACCCAGCGCACGAGCCTCTTCGTCAGCAAGCCCTTCCGTGTGGGACCGGCGAAGAAGGCCACGAAGAAGACGCGCAACCACTCGTGAGGGATCCCCGCGTCGCCCGGCTCGGCGAGCTGATCGTCTCGTATTCGCTCGGGCTCCGGAAGGGCCAGATCCTCAGGGTCGACGTGCCGCCCGTGGGTGCGCCGCTCGCGGTCGAGCTCTACCGCGCCGCGCTCGCAGCCGGCGGGCATCCCTACGCGAACGTCGAGCCCGAGCAGCTCCAGGAGATCCTCGTGAAGAAGGGAAACGACGAGCAGCTCGAGTACCTCTCTCCGATCGCAACGGCGGAGGTCGAGTTCGTCGACGCGATCGTGACCATCTGGTCCGAGTCCAACACGCGTGCGCTCAGCCGCGTCCCGCCGGAGCGCCATCAGCGCCTGATCGCGTCGAGCCGCAAGCTGGCCAAGCGGCGCTGGGAGCGAATCGCCGCCGGCGAGCTGCGCTGGTGCGGGGTCGTCTTCCCGACCGCCGCGCACGCGCAGGACGCGGAGATGTCGCTCGAGGAGTACGAGCACTTCGTCTTCCGGGCCTGCCACGTGGAGGGCTCCGAGGATCCGATCGGGCACTGGAACGGCGTGCGGGCCGAGCTGCGCCGCCGCGCCGATGCTCTCAGCGAGGCGCGCGAGATCCGCATCGTCGGGCCGGACACCGATCTCCGGCTCGGCGTCGAGGGGCGGACGTGGCAGCCTGCGGACGGGCGCTACAACATGCCCGACGGCGAGGTCTATACCAGCCCGCTGGAGACGGTGACCGAGGGCGAGATCCGCTTCACCTTCCCCGCGCTCTTCCGCGGCCGCGAGGTCGAGGACATCCGGCTGCGCTTCGAAGGCGGCAAGGTGGTCGCGGCCGAGGCTGCCCGCGGGCTCGAGTACCTCGAGGCGCTCCTGGACGTGGACGAGGGCGCTCGCAGGCTCGGCGAGGTCGCGTTCGGCCTCAACTACGAGATCGACCGCTTCACGAACAACACGCTCTTCGACGAGAAGATCGGCGGCACCATGCACGTAGCGCTCGGCTCGGCCTTCGAGGAGCTCGGCGGCCAGAACACCTCCGCGCTGCACTGGGACCTCGTCTGCGACCTGCGGGCCGACGGCGAGGTCTACGCCGACGGCGAGCTGGTCTGGCGGGCGGGGCGCTTCCTCGAGCAGCCCGAACCGGCGATCGAGCGTGTCTGACTCGCGCCTCGCACGCTTCGCCGACGTCCTCGTCGGCTACTCGGCCGGAGTGAAGCCCGGTGAGCTGGTGCTGCTCGAGACGCCCGTGATCGTCGAGCCGCTGATGGAGGAGCTCTACCGGGCGGTCCTCGAGGCCGGCGGCCAGCCCGTGACCCGGATCGACCTCGACCTCGCGGAGGTTCTCTACCGGGAGGGCAGCGACGACCAGATCGCGTGGGTGAACCCTGCGCGACGCGAGGACATCGAGCTCGCAGACGTCCGGATCGTGATCGAGGCGACCACGAACACGAAGGCGCTCACGAGCGTCGAGCCGTCGCGTCAGGCGCTGGTCGAGCGCTCGCGCTCGGAGCTGCGCGACCGCTACCTGGAGCGGGAGATGAGCGGGGAGCTGCGCTGGGTGCTGAGCGCCTACCCGACCAACGCGGCCGCCCAGGACGCGGAGATGTCGCTGTCCGAGTACCAGGACTTCGTCTACGGGGCGGGGTTCCTCGACAACGGCGATCCGCTCGTGCGCTGGCAGGAGTTCGCCGGGCGGCTGCGCGGAGTCGCCGAGTCTCTGGCGGCGAAGCAGGAGCTGCGGATCGTGGCCGAGGACACGGACCTGACGATGAGCGTGGCCGGCCGCAAGTGGATCGCGGCCGACGGCCACAAGAACTTCCCCGACGGCGAGGTCTTCACCGCGCCGCTGGAGACGAGCGCCGAAGGCGAGATCCGCTTCACGTTCCCGGCGGTCTTCCGCGGCCGCGAGGTCGACGACGTCCGGCTCCGGTTCCGCAAGGGCGAGGTCGTCGAGGCCTCGGCGGCGCACGGCCAGGACTTCCTCGAGGAGATGATCGGCGTCGACGAGGGGGCGCGGCGGATCGGCGAGTTCGCCTTCGGCCTCAACGAGGCCGTCGGCGTCTTCACCCGCAACATCCTCTTCGACGAGAAGATCGGCGGCACCATGCACCTCGCGCTCGGCACGGCCTATCCCGACTGCGGCGGCACGAACCGCTCCGCGCTGCACTGGGACATGATCTGCGACCTCCGCTCGGGCAGCGAGGTCTACGCGGACGGCGAGCTGGTCTACCGCGACGGCCGGTTTCTGAACGGCGCCTGAGGCGAGGGTTTTCGCCGCCGGGCGCATCCACTCGGTGTGGAGCGTTCAGACCAGAGACCACGGAGCGATCCCGAGCACGCGCGACGCGAGGCCGAGGAGCAGAAGGAGGCCGAGGCGCGGCGTCGTCACGTGCTCGAGACGGTGCTTCGGGCGCTCAGCGGGAAGCCGACGCAGGGTTCTTGACACGAACACGTGTTCGCGTTAGCATGGCGAACATATGTTCGGGAAGATCCTTCTGATCTCGGCTCTGGCGCTGATCGCCTGGGCGGTCGTGGCCCGCGCCTCTCACGGCGCCGGCCCGGAGGTGCGGTACACGGTCAAGCGCGGCGACACACTCTGGGCGATCGCCGCGACGCATTACGCGGGCGACCCGCGCGACGCGATCTACCGCATCGACCGCCGCAACCATCTGGCCGGGAGCCTGCTCGTTCCCGGCCAGCGCCTCATCCTGCCCTCACCCAGGTAGCGGCAGCCCGGCCGTGTAGACGCGCTCGCCGCCGAAGAGGCGGCGCTCGGCGTCCCAGGGAAAGAAGATCACCACCTTCCAGGCAAGGTGCTCGCCCGAGGGCGGGATGCCGAGCCACTCACCCTGGTGCGTCCCGGTCACGTCGGCCTCCTCGCACACTCCCTGCGGGCCGATCACGATGCCGGTCAGCCGGAAGTCGATGTCGGGGAAGGCGGCGAGCAGGCCGGCGTAGAAGCGCGCCGCGCCCTCGTGCCCCTCCCAGCGGTGGCCCGTCTGGACGAGCTCGTAGACGCAGTCCTCGGTGAGCGTGGAGATGAGGCCGGGAAGATCGCGCGCGTCCTCGGCCTTCGAGTGCCGCTTCCAGAGCTCGCGTATCTCGTCGTGCTCGCCGGCGTCGGAATCGCGCCGGATGAGGTCGAGGACGTCCGTCTTGAAGTCGCTCACGGCGGAGGCAACCCTACAATCGGACCGTGGATCTCGACCTCGTCTTCTTCGGGACCTCGGGCTCGGTGCCGACCGCGCAGCGGGCGCCGTCGGCGCTGCTGCTGCGGCGCGGGGGAGAGCGGCTCCTGTTCGACTGTGGGGAGGGCACCCAGCGGCAGCTGCTCCGCTCCGCCGTCGGGCTGATCGAGCTGCGCGTGGTCTTCGTCTCGCACTTCCACGCCGACCACTACCTGGGGCTTCCGGGGATGCTGAAGACCTTCGCCCTCCGCGGGCGCGAGATCCCGCTGACGATCTACGGCCCGCCCGGGCTGAAGGATCTCTTCAGCTCGCTGCGGCGCGTCTTCGGCAAGCTGACGTACGACCTCCAGCTGGTCGAGCTGAGCCCGGGCGATGTGCTCGAGCGCGTCGACTACAACCTCGTCACATTCCCCGTCGCCCATGGCGTCCAGTCGCTCGGCTTCGCGCTCGTCGAGCACCCGCGGCCGGGCCGCTTCGACGTCGAGGCCGCCGATACGCTCGGCGTGCCGCCCGGGCCAGAGCGCGGGCTGCTCCAGGCGGGCGAGTCGGTGACCCTGCCGGACGAGCGGGTGATCACGCCCGACGAGGTGCTGGGCCCGCCGCGCCCGGGCCGGAAGGTCGTCCTCAGCGGCGACACGGCGCCGACCGCGACCGTGCTGGAGGCGGCGCGCGGCGCGGAGGTGCTCGTCCACGAGGCCACCTTCCTCGACGAGGAGCGCGACCGCGCCCAGGAGACCGCGCACTCGACGGCCCTCGAGGCCGCAGAGATCGCACGCGACGCGGAGGTCGGCCTCCTGGCCCTGACACATCTCTCGAATCGCTACTTCGGCCCCGAAGTGGCCCGCGAGGCGCGTACGATCTTCCCCGAGACCGTGGTGCCCAAGGACTTCGACGTCATCGACGTGCCGTTCCCCGAGCGGGGGGCGCCGCGCCTGCTCAAGGGCGGCGTCGCGCATCGTCGCGAGGAGCCCGAGCCGGTGGTCGAGCCGGAGGCGGTCTCGTGAGACGCCGCTTGCGGTGTCGTTGTCAGGCCGGGCGGGCTTTGCCCGCACGGCCGTCTGCAACGACCGGTCGATACGCTGACCAGCAGGGAAACCGATGAGCAATCTGGTCCAGGTCGCCCTCGCCGAGAACGTGGCCGAGGCGGAAGAGCTGCAGGAGATCCTGCGCGCGGCGGGGATCGAGGTCGAGCTCGAGACGGCGGTGGAGCACCACCCGCAGGAGACCGAGGACGCCCCGCAGAAGGTGCTCGTGCCCGAGTCGGAGCTCGAGGCCGCCCAGCACGCGATCGAGTCGCTGAGCGACCCTGACGATCTCATCGCCGACGCCTGACTTCGGTCGGCGCGCCGCCGACTACGACCGGCTCCGTCCCGCAGACGCGAATTGGCGCGAGGTCTGCGAGTTGCTGGTCAGCGAGGGCGACCTGACCGGCAGGCGCGTGCTCGAGGTGGGCTCCGGCACGGGGCGCTTCCTCGCGGCCCTGGCGGGGCGCGCGAGAGCGTGGGGCGTCGACCCGGCTCCGGAGATGCTCGAGGTGGCGCGCGGCCGCGCCCACGCCGCTGGGCTGAAGCTCGGAACGGCCGAGGAGCTGCCCTTCAAGGACGGTTGGTTCGAGCGGGCCGTCATGTGGCTCGTCGTCCACCTGCTCGACCGTCCACGGGCATTTGCCGAGCTCCACCGGGTGCTCGCGCCGGACGGGCGTCTCGCGATCGCCACCTTCGATCCGTCGTACTTCGGCGCCTTCTGGCTGAACGACTACTTTCCCTCGATGGAAGAGGCGGACCGGGCGCGCTTCCCGACCGGGGAGGAGCTGGAGGCGGAGCTTCCTGCGGCGGGGTTCGACGCCCCGAGGCTCGTGCGCCTCAGCCAGAGCGGCCGGCTCGAGCGCGCAGATGCGCTGAACCGGATTCGCGGCAAGCACATCGGCACCTTCGACCTCATCACCAAGGAGGAGTACACGGCCGGCCTCGAGCGCGCAGAGCGAGAGCTCCCGGAGCACCTCGACTACGCCGTCGAGTGGCTTGTCGCGGTCGCCGTCCGGCCGACCCTCTAGAGTCCCGCACCGATCCGCACCCCTTTAACCCGGTCCCGTGAGGCCGAGAAGGAGTCGAAGTGAGAACAACCCCGGGCGCGCCGTGAGCGCGCAGACCTCCGCAGCGAAAACGGTTCTCGACGCCGACGCGATCGAGAAGGCGCTGACGCGCATCGCGCACGAGATCGTCGAGGGCAATCCGGAGCTCTCACACGTCGCCCTCGTCGGCATCCATACCCGCGGCGTCCCGCTCGCGCAGCGCCTGCGCCGCCGGATCGGCGAGCTCGAGGGCGCCGAGATCGCGCTCGGCCAGCTCGACATCACCTTTCACCGCGACGACGTCCACGTGCGCGCGGGCGAGGCGCCCAGGCATCCCCAGCCGCTCGTGCGCTCGACGACGCTCGACTTCCCGCTCGAGGGAATGACGTGCGTCCTCGTGGACGATGTCCTCTACACCGGCCGGACGATCCGGGCGGCGATCGACGCGCTCTTCGGCTACGGCAGGCCCGAGCGCGTGCAGCTTGCGGTGCTCGCCGACCGCGGCCACCGGGAGCTGCCGATCCGCCCCGACTATGTCGGCAAGAACCTGCCCACCGCCCGCGACGAGCGCATCCAGGTCGAGCTCGTCGAGGTGGACGAGATCGACCGCGTCCTCTTGATCCAGAAGGAGCCCTCGTGAACCACCTGGCGACATTCGGCGGCGCCTGGCCCGCGATCACACGTCGCCAGGCGGCGTCCTCAGTCCCGCTCGGGCTTCTCAGCCCGAGCACTCCCTGCGTCCTTGCCTGGCTTGGTGCTCGCGAACCAGGCATCCACCAATGCCACCAGGAGGCTCACCGTGGGTGAGATCCATGTCATGCGGGAGGGATTCCTTCCGCCCAAGCCGCCGCCGCGCCGGCACCTGATCTCGATCGGCGATCTCGAGCGCGACGACGTCGAGCGGCTGCTCGCGACCGCCGGCAGCTTCTCGCGCTCGCTCGAGCGGGAGGTGAAGAAGCTCCCGACCCTGCGGGGCTTCACCGTCGTGAACGTCTTCTACGAGTCCTCGACGCGCACCTCGTCGAGCTTCGAGCTGGCCGCGAAGCGGCTCTCCGCGGACACGATGTCGATCAAGGCGGCGGGCTCGTCGGTCGACAAGGGCGAGTCGCTGAAGGACACGGCGCTCACGCTCGGGGCCTACGACCCGGACGTGATCGTGCTCCGGCACCCGCAGATCGGAGCGCCGCAACTGGTCGCGCGCTACACGGACGCGCACATCGTCAACGCCGGCGACGGGAAGCACCAGCACCCGACGCAGGCGCTGCTCGACCTGTACACGATCAAGGAGGAGCTCGGCCGGCTCGAGGACGTCCACGTGGCGATCGTCGGGGACGTGCTGCACTCGCGCGTGGCGCGCTCGAACATCCAGGCGCTCTCGCTGGTGGGCGCGAAGGTGACGCTCGTCGGGCCTCCGACGCTGATTCCGCGCGGGATCGAGGCGCTGGGCTGCGAGGTCTCGCACGAGATCGAGGCGATCGAGGCCGCCGACGTCGTCTACGTCCTGCGCATGCAGCGGGAGCGCATGGCCGAAGGGGCCAACTACGTGCCCTCGCTGCGGGAGTACACCGCGCGCTGGGGAGTGACCCCGGAGCGGATCAGGCCCGGCCAGAAGGTGATGCACCCCGGCCCGATGAACCGCGGCGTCGAGATCGACCCGCGCGTTGCGGACGCGGCGGACGCGCTGATCGAGACCCAGGTGCGCGCAGGCCTCGTGGTGCGGATGGCCGTGCTCTACGACCTGCTCACGACGGGCCCGGTGCCGGTCGCGTCACCCGAGCCGCTGGAGGTGGCCTGATGCTGTACGTCAAGTCGGGGCGCAGCCGGGACGACCTCGTCGTTCGCGGCGCGCGCGTGCTCGATCCGGTCGAGCAGATCGACGCGGTCTGCGACGTGCGGGTCGACCGCGGTGTCGTCGCCCAGATCGGTGCGAACCTCGAGACGAACGGCCACCGTGTGATCGAGGGCGAGGGCCTCGTGCTCGCGCCTGCCTTCGTCGATCCGCACGTGCACCTGCGCGTGCCGGGCGGGGAGGACGAGGAGACGATCGCCTCCGGAACCGCAGCGGCGGCAGCAGGCGGCTACTGCGCACTGCTCGCGATGCCGAACACCGATCCCGTCGTCGACTCGGCCGCAGTGCTCGGCTCGCTGATCGAGGACGCGAAGCGCGAAGCCGCGATTCCGGTCGGCTTCCTTGCCGCGATCACTCGCGGCCAGGAAGGGTCGGAGCTGACCGAGATGGTGGAGCTCGCCGAGCAGGGCGCCGCCGGCTTCAGCGACGACGGCCGGCCGCTCGTCGCTCCGGCGCTGATGCGGAGGGCCCTCCAGTACCACGGGATCGCCGGCCGGAGACTCGCGCTCCACTGCGAGGAGCCGACGCTCTCCCGCGGCGGGCAGATGCACGAAGGAGCGGTCTCGGCCGAGCTCGGGTTCACCGGGTACCCCTCGGTGGCCGAGAGCGTCATGGTCGAGCGCGACCTGTCGCTCGCGGCCCACGAGGAGCAGCCGCTGCACCTGCTGCACCTGTCTGCGCGCGAGTCGGTGGATGCGCTCCGTGCCGCCCAGGCGAAGGGCGTCGCGGCGACGGCCGAGGTCACTCCCCACCACCTCTGCCTGACCGACGAGGCCGTGCGGACGCTCGACTCGAACCTGAAGATGAACCCACCGCTTCGCTCGGCCGACGACCGGGCGGCCCTCATCGAGGGCCTGCGCGACGGCACGATCGGCTCGATCGCCACCGACCACGCGCCGCACGCGCGGCACGAGAAGGAGGTGCCGTTCGAGGCCGCGCCCTTCGGCGTCACGGGCCTCGAGACCGCCTTCGCGGCCGTCTACACGTACCTCGTCGAGCCGGGGCTCGTGCCTCTGGAGACGGTCCTCGAGCGGATGTCGGCGGGACCGGCGCGGGCGTACGGGCTGGACGAGCCCCGGATCGCGGTCGGCGCGCCGGCCAACCTCGTCCTGCTGGACACGGCCGCGAGCTGGCGTGTCGAGGAGAGCGGGTTCCGGTCCCGCTCGGCGAACTCGTGGCTGCTCGGTCAGCGTGTCACCGGGAAGGTGCGGCTGACGGTCGCCGCCGGACGAACGGCGTACGAGGCGTGATGGTGGCCGAGACGCATCTCGACGAGCGGACGGAGCGGTACGCGTGCGAGGTCGCGGCCGCGATCGACTCGGTGGCCCCCGTGCGCGAGGCGTTCGCGCTCGGATCGGCCGCGGTCGGCGGCTTCGATCCCGCGACGAGCGATCTCGACCTCGTCGTGGTGGTGGGCGAGCCCCTCGGGGAGGCACGGCAGGAGCTCCTGCGCGTGCTGCGAGGACTCGAGTCGCCGGTCCGTGATCTCGAGCTCGTCGTCTACGTGGACGGCGCCCAGCCGCCCGACTTCGAGCTCAACGTGAACCAGGGCGAGGAGCGGCTCGACGCGGAGACGTTCTGGTTCGTGCTCGACGCGGCGCTCGCCCAGGAGCACGCCGTCCCGCTGCTGCACGGGCGCGTGTGGAGCGAGTTCTTCGAGCCGGTATCCGCAGAGCTGGCTCGTGACGCGATGCAGGCGTCGCTCGACTGGACCGGCCGGCAGCCACCGGAGAACGCTTTTGCTCGGGCGCACGCGGCCCGGGCGCGGCACTACCTCGAACGCGGCGAGTGGATCTCGAAGAAGGAGGCGCAGGCATGACCGGGTTCCTGGCACTGGAAGACGGCACCGTGTTCCGAGGGGAGTCGGTCGGGGCCGAAGGGTTCGCGTTCGGCGAAGCGGTCTTCACGACCGCGATGACGGGGTACCAGGAGATCGTCACCGACCCCAGCTACGCGGAGCAGATCGTCTGCTTCACCGCGGCGATGGTCGGCAACTACGGCGTCGACGCCGACCGCTGCGAGTCGCGGCGCCCGCACGCCCGCGCGGTCGTGATGCGCGAGGCGCGCGGGCCGGCCTGGACCGACTGGTTGCACGGGCGCGGCCTGGTCGCCCTCTCGGGGATCGACACGCGCACGCTCGTGCTGCACCTGCGCGACTCCGGTGCGATGCGGGCGATCGCCGTCGCCGGGGAGGGCTCCGTCGACGAGGCGCTCGCGGCGGTCAGAGAGCAGCCGGCGATGCAAGGACGCGCGCTCGCGGCTGAGGTCTCGACGCCGGAGCCGTACGTGTTCTCGGACGCGGGTACGGCGCGGATCGCAGTGCTGGACTACGGCTGCAAGCAGTCGATCCTGAGCCGGCTCGCCTGGGCGGGCGCGGCGGTCACCGTCTACCCCCACGACGCCGACCCGGACGAGCTCGCGCGCTTCGACGGCGTCCTGCTCTCGAATGGCCCCGGCGACCCGCAACCGCTCGCGGCCGAGGTCGACACCGTACGCGCGCTGCTCGGCCGCGTGCCGCTGCTCGGGATCTGTCTCGGCCACCAGCTGCTCGCGCTCGCGACCGGACACGAGACCTTCAAGCTCCCGTTCGGCCACCGCGGCGCGAACCACCCCGTGCTGGAGAAGCGATCCAACCGCGTGCTCGTCACGAGCCAGAACCACGGGTTCGCGGTCGGCCGCTCGGACGCCGAGGAGGTCACCCACGTCTCGCTCTACGACGGCACCGTCGAGGGCCTCGACTTCCCGGAGCTGCGGGCGCGGTCGGTGCAGTTCCATCCGGAGGCCAGGCCGGGCCCGCACGACGCCTGGCCGTTGCTGAGCGGCTGGGTGCAGGAGGTGAGCCTTGCCGAGGCGGCGTGATCTGCGCTCGGTCTGCCTGATCGGCTCCGGGCCGATCGTGATCGGCCAGGCCTGCGAGTTCGACTACGCGGGCTGCCAGGCCCTGAAGGTGCTGCGGGAGGACGGTTTCCGCACCATCGTCGTCAACTCGAACCCGGCGACGATCATGACCGACCCCGGGTTCGCCGACCGCACGTACCTGGAACCGCTCGACTTCGAAGCGGTCGCCGACGTGCTCGGCCGGGAGCGGCCCGACGCGCTCCTGCCGACGATGGGCGGCCAGACCGCGCTCAACCTCGGCCTGGAGCTGGCCGAGGCCGGCGTGCTCGAGGCGCTCGGGATCGAGCTGATCGGCGCGCCGCCGGAGGTGATCCGTCGGGCCGAGGATCGCGAGCGCTTCCGCGAGACCGTGCGCGGCACCGGCCTGAAGGTGCCGGAGTCGCTCGTCGTGACCGCGCTCGCCGAGGTGCCGCGCGACCTGTCGTTTCCGGTGATCCTGCGCCCCGCCTTCACGCTCGGCGGCCACGGCGGGGGCACGGCGCATTCCTGGGGCGAGTTCGAGGTGCTGCTCGACCGAGCGCTGCGCGAGAGCCCCGTGCGGCAGGTGCTCGTGGAGGAGTCGCTGCTCGGCTGGGACGAGTTCGAGCTCGAGGTGATCCGCGACCGCAACGACAACGTCGTGATCGTCTGCTCGATCGAGAACCTCGACCCGATGGGTGTGCACACCGGCGACTCGGTCACCGTGGCGCCGCAGATGACGCTCTCGGACGAGGGCTACCAGGAGCTGCGGGATGCCGCCGTCGCGATCGTGCGCGCGGTCGGCGTCGAATGCGGCGGCTCCAACATCCAGTTCGCGCGCGAGCGCGAGACGGGCGAGGTGCGCGTGATCGAGATGAACCCGCGCGTCTCGCGCTCCTCCGCCCTCGCCTCGAAGGCGACGGGCTATCCGATCGCCAAGGTCGCCGCGAGGCTGGCCGTCGGCTACACGCTGGACGAGATCCCCAACGACCTGACCGGGACGACGCCGGCCAGCTTCGAGCCGACGCTGGACTACGTCGTCGTCAAGGTGCCACGCTTCGCGTTCGAGAAGTTCCCGGGCGCCGACACCACGCTCGGCACGCAGATGAAGTCGGTGGGCGAGGCGATGGGAATCGGCCGCACGTTCACGGAAGCGCTGCTGAAGGCCCTCCGCTCGCGCGAGCTCGACGGTGGCGCCGTCACACCGTGGGCGAGCCTCGAGCTCGCGCCGGAGGGCCTGCATCCCTGGTTCCGCGCCGAGCTCTCCCGCGTCGAAACCAGCTTGTGCTCCAGTGCACGAATCGAGGATCTGGTGGCGGACGACTGGGTCCGGCTCAAGCGGATCGGCTACTCGGACGCGGATGTCGCAGCCGCGTGCGGAACCACCGAGGACGTCGCACGCTCGAAGCGCCGGGCGTGGGGGGTGAAGCCCTCGTATCGCCGGGTCGACTCGTGCGCGGGCGAGGTCGAGGCAGCCTCGAACTACTTCTACTCGACCTGGGGCGAGGCCGATGAAGGCTTGGAGGATCGTGCACTGGAGCACAAGCGGGTCGTGATCCTGGGCTCGGGGCCGAACCGGATCGGTCAGGGGATCGAGTTCGACTACTGCTGCGTCCACGCAGCCCAGAGCTTCCGCGCGCTCGGCTACGAGGCGGTGATGGTGAACTGCAACCCGGAGACCGTCTCGACGGACTACGACACCTCGGACCGGCTCTACTTCGAGCCCCTCGGCGTCGAGGAGGTGCTCGCGATCTGCGAGCGGGAGCAGCCGGAAGGCGTGGTGATCCAGTTCGGGGGCCAGACCCCGTTGAAGCTCGCGCGGGCCATCGAGGCGGCGGGCTTCCGCGTCCTCGGCACGCCCTACGAGGCGGTCGACCTGGCCGAGGACCGCGAGCGCTTCGCGGCGCTGTGCGGCGAGCTCGAGATCGCGGTCCCACCGTGGGGGATGGCGTCCGACGCAGACGAGGCCGTCGAGGTCGCGGAGCGGGTCGGCTATCCCGTGCTCGTGCGCCCCTCGTACGTGCTCGGCGGGCGCAGCATGCGCATCTGCTACGACGCCGAGGCCGTGCGCGAGGCGGCCGCGCCCGGCGGGCGGCTGCTGGTCGACCGCTTTCTCGAGAACGCGATCGAGATCGACGTCGATGCGCTTTGCGACGGGAGCGACACCTACATCGGCGCCGTCATGCAGCACGTCGAGGAGGCGGGTATCCACTCGGGCGACTCGAGCTGCGTCCTCCCGCCGCCGTCGCTGACCCGCTCCGAGCGCAGGCAGGTGATGCACGCGGTGCGCCGGCTCGGGCCCGCGCTCGGCGTCGTCGGCCTGCTCAACGTCCAGCTTGCGCTCGCGGAGGGCGAGCTCTACGTGCTGGAGGCGAACCCACGGGCCTCCCGCACCGTGCCCTTCGCGAGCAAGGCCACCGGCATGAACCTGGTGCAGGCCGCCTGCCGTCTGGCAGCGGGAGCCACGATCGCCGACCTCGACACGACCCACGCGCTCCCTCCGGACCAGGTCTCCGTCAAGGCCGCGGTTCTGCCGTTCACCCGCTTTCCGGGTGCCGACCCGGTGCTCGGCCCGGAGATGCGCTCGACCGGCGAGGTGATGGCGAGCGCCTCCGACCTGCCGACCGCCTTCGCCAAGGCCGAGCGGGCGGCGGGGCGGCGGCTGCCTTCGGGCGGGACGGCCTTCCTCTCGGTGAGGGACGAGGACAAGCACGTCGTCGTGCCCGTGGCCCAGGCCCTCTCGAGCCTCGGCTTCCGGCTGCTTGCGACCGGGGGCACGGCCCGCACGCTCGCCACCGCCGGGCTCGCGGTCGAGTACGTCCGCAAGGTGACCGAGGAGGGCGAAGGCTCTACCGTGGTCGACCTGATCCGGCGCGGCCGCTGCGACCTCGTGGTGAACACGCCGCAGGGCTCCGGCGCCCGCACCGACGGCTACCGCATCCGCGAGGCGGCGCTGATCGCGCGGGTCCCGTGCATCACGACGATCTCGGGTGCCGCCGCCGCCGTCGAGGCCATCGCCCATGCACGCGACGAGATCGCCGTCAGCCTCCAAGAGCGCATCGATGCTCAGGCACGAAGCGCGTAGGGTCATCGCCGCCGAGGCCGTGGGGCCGTACACGCTCCTGCGCGTGGAGCGAGGCGCCCTCGACCCCGGCACGCCGGGACAATTCTTCATGCTGGAGGCGCCGGGACGGTTGCTGCCGCGCCCGATGAGTGTCTGCGTCGCGCCCCCGGGCGAGCTCGGGTTCCTGATCGACCCGATCGGCCCCGGCACCCGGGCGCTGTGCGAGCTCTCTCCCGGCGATCGGCTCGGGATCCTCGGACCGCTCGGCAACGGCTTCCGGCTCGAGGTCGAGCGCCCGCTCCTGGTCGGCGGAGGGATCGGCGTGGCCCCGCTGCCGTACCTGGCCGAGGCGCTCGGCCGCCCGCCGGCCGTGCTCGGCTTCCGGACGGAGTGGCACGCGGAAGCGGCGGCCCTGGTGGCGAACGCCGAAGTGGTGATCGAGCCGACCTACGTGACGGAGGTCATGCCGCGTGAACACGACGTGCTCGCCTGCGGGCCGGAGCCGATGCTCGAGGCCGTCCGCCGCCTCGCGCCGCGCGCGCAGCTGGCCTGGGAGGCGCCGATGGCCTGCGGCTACGGGGCCTGCTACGGGTGTGCGGTGGAGATCGACGGCGAGCTCAAGCGACTCTGCGTGGAGGGGCCGGTCCTTGCGGCTGCTTAACGCGAGCGGCTGCCTCGACGCGCTGACCGCGCCGCAGGTCGCGCGGGAGCTGGACGCGTTCGTCACCAAGACGGTGACCCCGCTCCCCGGGAGGGGAACCCCCCGGTACGGATCGCCGAGACCGAGGTCGGGATGCTGAACGCGATCGGCCTCGCCAACCCGGGGATCGAGGCGTTCCTGAGCGGTCATCTGCCGCAGCTCGCCGCGCTTGGCCCGCCGATCTGGGTCTCGGTCGGCGGCTTCTCGGTGCAGGACTACGTCACGGTCGCCGAGCAGCTCGGCGGACGCACGGAGGTCGCCGCCCTCGAGCTCAATCTCTCCTGTCCGAATGTTGACGAGGTCCCGGAGAACGTGGGGGAGGTGGTCGCGGCGGTTCGCGCCGTGACCGGCAAGCCCCTCTACGCGAAGCTCTCTCCTGCCGTCCCCGACATCTCGGAGACCGCGCGTGCCGCCGAGGCGGCCGGCGCAGACGGCCTGAGCCTCGTGAACACGATCCGCGGTCTCGCTCTCGACGAGCACACGCTCAGGCCGACGCTCGCCCGCGGCGCCGGCGGCCTGTCGGGGCCCGCGCTGCGTCCGATCGCGCTCGCGGCCGTCCACTCCTGTCGCGGCGCGACGGGGCTGCCCATCGTCGGAATGGGCGGCGTCGCGTCCGGGCGGCACGCGCTCGAGCTCCTCGCAGCCGGCGCGAACGACGTCGCAATCGGCACCGCGATGTTCTCCGACCCCGGCGCCGCGAGCCGCATTCGCTCCGAGCTCACCGCCGAGCTCGCGGCTCTGGGCATCGCCAATCCTGACAACGTCGTTGGAGCCGCGCACGAAGCCGAGGCCCCGACCCTCGACCGTGAGTCGAGAGTTGAACCAGGAAAATACCTGCATAGCGCCGCAAATATGGCGGGTTGACCGATCCTCCGAGCTTGTTAGTATCCCCCGCCGTGGCCGCCCTCAAGACCCAGGCGCAGGCGCCGCTCCGTTCTCTCGACCAGCGGATGGAAGCTCTCAAGCGGGCGAACGACATTCGCGTGCGGCGTGCGCAGCTCAAGAAGGACCTCAAGTCGGGGGCGGCCAGGATCGAGGAGATCCTGAGCAACCCGCCGGAGTACGTGTCGACCGCGAAGGTGTTCGACATGCTGATGGCCGTGCCGAAGTTCGGCCGCGTCAAGGCCGCGCGGTTCCTGAACCAGTGCCGGATCAGCCAGTCGAAGACCGTGGGCGGCCTCTCCGATCGCCAGCGGGCGGAGCTCATTGGGCTCTTCCACCGTTAGACCGGTCTTCGTCATCACCGGCACCTCCGGCGAGGGCAAGAGCACCCTGGCCAGAGCCCTCGCGGAACGCGTGTCCGAGCTCGAGCTCGCGGTCTCGGCGACGACGAGGCCGCGCCGCCCCGACGAGCAGGATGCCCGCGACTACTACTTCCTGAGCGAGGAGGAGTTCAGCCGCCGTCTCGAGTCCGGCGAGTTCCTCGAGTGGGTCGAGCTGCCCTGGGGGGAGGGCTACCGGTCCGGAACGCTCTGGTCGGAGCTCGACCGAATCGCCTCGGAAGGGCACTCACCGCTGCTCGAGATCGAGACCGGTGGGGCGATCCGGGTGCGGGACCGCGTTCCTGCGGCCGTGACGATCTTCGTCACCGCCCCGAGCACCGAAGAGCTCGAGCGCCGGCTCCGCGTACGTGCAACCGAAAGCGAAGGCGAGATCGAGGAGCGGCTGGACGTCGCCCAGAGCCAGCTGGCCCTCGAGCCGGAGTTCAAGCACAAGATCGTGAACGACGATCTCGGCCGCGCTCTGGACGAGCTGGAGGGAATCGCCCGCGCGGAGTTGCGGGCGGCCTGTACCATGCCCGCGCATGATCCATCCCCGCATTGACGAGCTGCTCGACAACGTCGACTCGCGCTACGCCCTGGTGATCGTCGCCGCGAAGCGTGCCCGGCAGATCAACAACTACCACCATCAGCTGGGCGAGGGCACCTTCGACCAGTTCCTGCCGCCGCTGGTCGAGTCGCGCTCGAAGAACTACTTGACGATGGCCCTCGAGGAAGTTTCCGAGGGCAAGATCAAGTACACGTACCCGAAGTAGCGGAGAGGCCGCCCGGAGGCGGCCCCCTCGTGGGTTACTTCTTCGTGATCTTGAAGTCGGTGTGCATCTGCGACTCGTGGACGGAGCAGTAGGCCCTCCAGCTCCCCGGCTTCAGCGTGATCACCACGGTCTTCGAGCCCATGAACGGAGACGTGGTGATCTGCTTCTCGAAATGGCCGCCCTTTTCCCACTCCACCTTGAAGTTGTGGAGGGTGGACTTGTCCGTGATGGCGAACTTGTACTTGCCGGCCTTGAGCGACTTCACCTTCTTGCCGTTCATGGTCAGCGAGATCGTGTAGCCCGGCCCGACGACGCCTTTCAGCGTCGGCGTCTTCGAGGTTCGGCCGAGAGCGCTGCCTGCGACCACGAGCATCGCCGCAACGAGGACGACGAACGCGGCGAGTGCCTTCCTCGACATGTGGCTCCTTCCTGTAGGGAATGGACGGGTCTACGGAGCCGCACAGGCTTCGGATTGCCGGCTGTCATCAAATGCCTGCTCAGGGCACAATGTGCAGCGTGGCGCGGGTAATTCTCGGAGTGACCGGAGGAATCGCCGCCTACAAGGCGTGCGAGCTCGCCCGGCTGCTGGTGCAGGCGGGGCACGAGGTCACGCCGGTGCTGACGCCCGAGGCGGAGACGTTCGTGAGCGCGAAGACGTTCGAGGCGCTCGCGCGCCGCGAGATGCCGCGCGAGCTCTACCCACACCTGGTCGAGGCCGATCTTCTCGTCGTCGCGCCGCTCTCGGCGAACACGCTGGCCAAGCTCGCACACGGCCTCGCCGACAACGTGCTCACGCAGACGGCGCTCGCATTCCACGGCCCGGTCGTCGCCGCACCGGCGATGAACCCACGCATGTGGGCGAGCCCGGCGACGCAGGCCAACGTCGAGGCGCTGCGGACGCGGGGAATCGATCTCGTCGGCCCAGAGGAGGGCGAGACCGCCGAGGGCGAGGTCGGCGTGGGGCGGATGAGCGAGCCGGAGACGATCTTCCAGCGGGTCGACTCGCTGCTGGCGACGCGGGAGCAGCTTCGCGGCCGCCGCGTGCTCGTCACCGCCGGCGGGACGCGGGAGCCGCTCGACGCGGTGCGCTTCCTGGGGAACCGCTCCTCCGGCCGCATGGGCGCTGCGCTGGCGGCCGAGGCTCGCCGCCGAGGCGCCGAGGTGACGCTCGTCGGGTCGAACCTCTCGGTGCCGGCGCCCGTAGGAGTGGACGTGGTGGACGCGCCGACCGCCGAGGACGTTGCCCGCGAGACGCTGGCGCGCCGCGATGCCGACGTCGTCGTCATGGCCGCGGCGGTCGCCGACTACCGGCCCTCCGAGCCCGACGCGGAGAAGCGGCCCAAGGACGGCCGGCCCTGGACGGTGACGCTCGAGCCGACGACCGACGTGCTCCGCGAGCTCGGCGAGCGCAGGACGAACGGCCAGCTGCTCGTCGGCTTCGCGGCCGACCGCGGCGAGCGCGGCCTCGAACGTGCGCGCGAGAAGCTGGCCAACAAGCGCGCCGACCTGATCGTCTTCAACGACGTGGCCCGCGACGACGTCGGCTTCGACGCACCGGACAACGAGGTCGTCCTGGTCGCGGCCGAAGGCGAGCGCCGCATCGAGAAGGCCTCGAAGGAGCGGATCGCGGCGGCTATCCTCGACGAGGTCGCACGGCGTCTGGAGGAGGCGGATGGACGAAGCGGTCGGTAGGGAGCGCGTCGACACCCAGGCGGCGGACGCAGTCCAGCGGATCGTCGACAACCTCGCCGTGGTCGTGCACGCGCCCGAGGAGACCCTGCGTCTCGTCGTCCTCTGCCTCGTCGCGGAAGGTCATCTGATCATCGAGGACTTCCCGGGAGTGGGGAAGACGATGCTCGCGAAGGCCCTGGCGCGCTCGATGGACTGCTCGTTCTCCCGGCTCCAGTTCACGCCTGACCTCCTGCCCTCGGACGTGACCGGCGTCAACGTCTTCAACCAGAAGACGAACGAGTTCGAGTTCCGGCCGGGCCCGGTGTTCGCGAACCTGCTGCTCGTCGACGAGATCAACCGCGCCTCGCCGAAGACCCAGGCGGCGCTGCTCGAGTGCATGCAGGAGGATCAGGTGACGGTGGACGGCGTCAGCTACGAGCTGGCCGCGCCGTTCATGGTGGTCGCGACGCAGAACCCGATCGAGTACGAGGGCACCTATCCGCTCCCGGAGGCCCAGCTCGACCGCTTCACGCTGCGGGTCGCGATCGGCTATCCGCCGCTGCCCGAGGAGGCGCGGATGCTCACCGAGCAGACGAGCGACCCGCCGCTCGAGTCGCTCCAGCCGGTCGCAAGCGCTGCCGACGTGCGCGGGCTCGCGGCCGCGGCGACCGAGGTCTATGTCGAGGAGAGCCTGAACCGCTACGTGGTCGCGCTGCTCCGCCAGACCCGCTCGGACGCCAGGCTCTATCTCGGTGCGAGCCCCCGCGCGGGTATCGCGCTGCTCCGGGTCGCGAAGGCGCGGGCGCTCGCCGACGGGCGCGGCTTCGTCTCGCCCGACGATGTCAAGGCGGTCGCGGAGCCGGTGCTCGCCCACCGGTTGATCGTCGCGCCGGAAGCCCGCTCGGCGGGGCTCACCGGCGGCGACCTCGTCCGCGACACGCTCGAGCACACTCCGGTTCCGGTATGACCCACCGGGGGAGGGTCGCGCTGGCACTCGGCGGCGCGACCTACCTCGCTGCGTGGGCGTTCGGATCCAAGGTGCTCTACCCGGTGGCGCTCGGGCTGGTGGCGGCAGTGGTGCTCGCGTGGCTCTGGACGCGCCTGGCGAACCGGCCGCTCCAGCTGCGGCGCCACCTGCCGTCCGGCGAGCGGGTCGAGGGCGACGACGTGAAGGTGCGGCTCGAGCTGCTCGGGGAGCGGCGACTCATGCCGGCCAAGTGGGTCGTCTGCGAGCGCATCGGCTCGCTCGGGGTGCGCGCGACGCCGCTGGCCGCGCACGGGCGCGCCTCGTACATGCTCCGCGGGCTCCGGCGCGGGCGCTACTCGTTCGAGGACAGCCGGGCGGAGATCGAGGACCCGTTCGGGCTCGAGCGGGTCGAGCAGGAGCTCTCGGCGCCGGGCGCGCTGCTCGTCTACCCGCGCCTGGTCGACCTCGACCGGCTCTTTTCCGAATCGGGCGTGCGGTCGCACGACGGCCGGCGCCTGCTCCTGCAGCGACCGGCCGGGTTCGACCTGCACAGCGTCCGCGAGCACGAGCAGGGTGAGTCGCTTCGCAAGGTGCACTGGCGCTCGACCGCCAAGCGCGGGCAGTTGATGGTCAAGGAGCTCGAGGACTCGCCCCGCGACGAGGTGGCGGTCGTCCTCGACGGGGATCCGGCCGCGGTCGTCGGCGAGAGCTTCGACGTGCAGGTGCGGGCGGCCGGCTCGATCCTGCTCGCCCACTCGCGCCGTGGCCGGCGTGCGGTGCTCGTGATCAACTCGAGCCGTCGCGAGTTGCAGCGGGTGCACTCGGGCGAGTCCGACTGGAGGCAGGCGCTCGACCTGCTCGCTGCCGCGGAACCGGGGGAGGGGCCGCCGCTGGCAGCGGTGCTCGCGGACGAGGGCCACGTGGCGGGACGGGCCTCGGAGCTCGCGGTCGTGACCGCGTCGCTGGCGCCGCGCCTCGTCGAGCGGCTCGTCGAGCGCTCGCTCGGGAACCGCAGCGTCTCGCTCGTCCTGGTCGACACCGCCAGCTTCGCGGGCGCGCCGCGCGAGCGGATGCCGGAGCTCCTGCGGCTTCGTGCGGCAGGCGTGGCTGCGGTCGTAGTGCGCAGGGGTGACGACCTGGCCGAGAGGCTGGGCGCGCCGGAGGCACGCGTGGCCGCACATGGGTAGGACGCTGGCCGTCAGCGCCTTCGCGGCGACGCTGATCGCCTGGAACTGGCTGCGTCTCGAGGAGCGCACCAGCTCGGCCCAGGCGGCGTTGGTGGTCGCGCTCGCGCTCCTGCCGGCGCTCGTCCCTGGCGCTCGTCGCCGCGCCGCCGTAGCCGTCGCCGCCTTCCTGGTCGCCGCCGCGAGCGCCTTCGACCTCTCGGTCGCGTGGAGCTTCCCGGGACACCTCCTGTCGCGCTTCGGCGGCGGGTACCTCGACTTCTACGACGTGCAGGTGCCGTTCGATCCCGCCGCCCACCCGCGGATGCACGGCGTGCTCCTGATCGCGGTCTTCGCCTTCGCGCTTTGGGTCGCACTGGCGGCCGCTGCGCGGCGGCCCGGCCTCGCTGCCGCGGGTCTCGTCGTGGGCGCGGGCTGGCCGGGGACGCTGTATCCCGGTCACGACCTCCTGCGCGGTGCGCTGATCCTCGTCGGCGTTCTCATCACGATCGTGTGCGTCCGGCGAGGACCCGTGCGCGGGGTCGCCGCCGCGCTCGCGGCAGGGGCGCTCGTGCTCGTGGCCGCCGTGGGCGCATCGAGCTCGCCGGCAATCGCGAAGCAGGCGTTCCTCGGCTGGCAGCACTGGGACCCGTATACCCGGCCCGCCAAGCCGGTCGACGTCTCCTACGTCTGGAACTCGAGCTACGACGACCTCAACTTTCACGGCAAGCCGACCACGGTGTTGCGGATCAAGTCGGACTCGACGGCCCGCTACTGGCGCGCGACGGTCCTGAATGCCGTCATCGGTGGGAAATGGTCAGAGGACTACTCGCCCGATCCGGTCCAGCACGCTCCCTTCGGCGAGCCGGGACTGATTCCCAAGCGGCAGCTCGACGACAAGTTCTGGGTTCCGCAAACCGTCAAGGTCGAGGCCCTGAAGGACAAGCACCTGGTGGCGGCGAGCACGCCCGCCCGCTATTTCGCCTCGAGCGTCGGGCAGGTCGGCTACGACGCGACGGGCATCGCCGAGACGGAGCATCCGCTCCATCGAGGCGAGACGTACGAGGTCGTGAGCTACTCGCCCTCGCCGACCCCGGAACAGCTGGCGCGTTCGAATCCGGTGTACCCCGCGCTGATCCGCGGAGGCAAGTACCGGGAGGTCGAGCATCACGTCTATCCGGAGCTGTTCGGCGCGCCGAACCGGAAGCGCAACCTCGACTTCCTGTTCTCGAAGTCCGTCTACGCGGAGCAGCTGCGGCCGTACCGGCCGTTGTACGTCCTGGCCGAGCGCGTCGCCGGCGGGGCCAAGAGCCCGTACGCCGCCGCGGTCGCGCTCGAGCGCTGGTTCCGCGTCGGCGGCGGCTTCCTCTACGACCAGCACCCGCCGCACACGCCGGGCGTACCGCCGCTGGTCGATTTCGTCACCAACACTCATCAGGGCTACTGCCAGCACTTCGCGGGCGCGATGGCCCTGATGCTCCGCTACCTCGGGATCCCCTCGAGGGTCGCGGCCGGCTTCACCAGCGGCCGCTACGACAGGAACAGCTCGGAGTGGGTCGTCTCCGACCGCGACGCGCACGCCTGGGTCGAGGTCTGGTTCCGCGGCTGGGGCTGGCTTCCGTTCGACCCGACGCCCGGGCGCGGCGGCCTGAGCGGGCCGTATTCGTCGTCGTCGACCGCCTTCGACGTCGCGGCGACGGCGGCGGTTCTTCGCGGCGCCCAGGGAATCAGGAAGTTCGGCGGCATCGCCGACCAGCTGGGTTTCGGCGGCACGGGGAGGATCGCGTCCGAGATCTCCGACCTGGCGGCGCCGTCTACCACCTCCTCGGATCGCGGCTCGCGCACGTGGGGCCTGTTTCGCCTCCTCCTCGCCGTCCTGGCCGGGCTCGCGCTGCTGGTGATCACGGCGAAGCTCGCGCTGCGGCGATCCCGCTACCTGACGCGCGACCCGCGCCGCCTCGCGGCTGCCTGCCGGAAGGAGCTGCGCGACGTCCTGCTCGACCAGCAGGTCGAGGTGCCCCCGAGCGCGACGGTTCGTGAGCTCGCGGCTCTCGTGGAGACCGAGTTCGGCGTCGACGCCACCGCGTTCGGCCTTCACGCGGATGCGGCGCGCTTCGGCCCGACCGGGGTGGCCCGCGAGGCGGCCCGGGCCACGCGCGGCGACCTGCGCCGGCTACGGCGCAGCCTGCGGCGGGAGCTGAGCCGCTTCGAGCGGGCTCGAGGACTGCTGTCGCTTCGCTCCCTGGGCTTCGCCGGATAAGTGCACGCGGTCGTGATGGCGGCCGGGGAGGGCCGGCGCATGCGTCCGTTGAGCGAGCGCTGGCCCAAGCCGGTGCTCCCGATCGACGGGCGGCCGGTGATCGCGTCCCTCCTGCGAGAGCTCGTCGCCGGCGGGTTCAGCGAGGTGACGGTGGTCACCGGCCACCTGGCGGAGCAGGTCGAGGAGCTTCTCGGCGACGGGAGCGCCTTCGGCATCGCGGTCCGGTATGCGCGGCAGCCGAAGCCGGACGGCTCGGCCGACGCCGTCGCGCGGGCGCTGGAGGTAGGTGTGCGCCCTCCGCTGATCGTGAGCGCGGCGGACACGCTCTATTCAGCCGGTGACGTCGGCCGGTTCGCCGAGGCCTTCGCCGCGTCGGGCAAGCCGTCGGCGCTCGCGTACGTTCCCGACGGCCGGCCGGCGCCGCTGTGGGGCCTGACGGAGGCCGTCACCGCCGTTCTCCACGAGCTTGACGGGCCGCCGTTCGAGCTCCTGGAGGCGGTTCGTCGGGCCGGGGAGGTTGCCCGCGTCGAAATCGGGAAGACGCGAGGCGTGACGGGTCCGCTTGACTTGGTGAGAGAGAACTTCCCGTACCTGAGATGACCGAGACCTTCGACCTCTTCCAGCAGGGCCGCGACCACCTCGCCCAGGGTAGGGCCGCGCAGGCGACCGTGCCGCTCGAGAAGGCGAAGAAGCGCGAGCCAGACAAGGCCTCGATCCGCGAGGCGCTCGGAATCGCCTACTTCCGCATCAAGCGCTACGACGAGGCCGAGGCGGAGTTCCGCAAGATGCTGGAGCTTGCCCCGGTGGACGACTACGCGCATTACGCGCTCGGGCGCTGCCTCGAGAAGCAGGGCCGCGAGCACGAGGCGAACGGCCACTACAAGCTCGCGAGCTCACTGAGGCCCGGAAGCCCCGACTACGAGTCGCGGATCAAGAATCTGGACTGAGCCGGCCGCGGCTCAGTCCAGCCTTTCGCCGGTGACGCGGCGGATCTCCTCGAGCGAGGAGACGCCTTCGAGGCAAAGGCGGAGCCCGTCCTGGCGAAGCGTGGTCATGCCGTTCCTGACGGCGGCATCGAAGATCTCGTCGGTCGAGGCCTCGATCAGCCGGCGGATCTCCCCGGCGATCGGCATCACCTCGTAGAGCGCGACGCGGCCTCGGAAGCCGGTCTCGCTGCAACGGCCGCAACCCTTCGAGCGGTGGAGGTAAATCTTGCCCTTCTGCTCGAGCAGGCCCATCTGGGCGAGCTCCTCGTCCTCGGGCCAGTAGGACTCGCGGCAGTCGACGCAGAGGCGGCGCGCGAGGCGCTGGGCGACGATGCAGTTGACCGCGCTCGCGAGCAGGCCCGGCTCGACCCCCATGTCCTTCAGGCGCTCGACGGAGCTGGCCGCATTGTGCGCGTGGACGGTCGAGAGCACGAGGTGGCCGGTCATGCCGGCCTGCATCGCGATCCTGGCCGTCTCCTCGTCGCGGATCTCGCCGACGAGCAGCACGTCGGGATCGCTGCGCAGGATCGTGCGCAGCCCGCGCGCGAAGGTGAGTCCGCCCTTGGGCGAGATCTCGATCTGGTTGATCCCGCGGATCTGGTACTCGACGGGGTCCTCGATCGTCATCACGACGCGGCCCGGGTCGTTGAGGAGGTGGAGGGCCGTGTACAGCGTGGTCGTCTTGCCGCTGCCGGTCGGTCCGCAGACGATCACGGCGCCGTAGGGCTGGCGGATGGCGCGCTCGAACGGCTCGCGCGCGGACGGTGTCATCCCGAGCTCGGCGAGGTCGGGCTTGCTGACCGCGCGGTGCATGATCCGGAGCACGACCTGTTCTCCGTGCGTCGTCGGCATGATCGCCACGCGCAGGTCGAGCGGGTGCCCGCCGAACTTGATCGAGACCCTGCCGTCCTGCGGCGCACGCCGCTCGGCGATGTCGAGGTTGCCCATGATCTTCAGCCGGCTGATCACGCCGAGCTGCATCGCCTTCGGGATCGTGGCCACCGGACGGGTGACGCCGTCGATCCGCGCCCGGACGATCATCTCGTCCTCCTGCGGCTCGAAGTGGATGTCGGAGGCCCCGTCCTCGATGCACTGTGCAAGCGTGGCGTGGACGAGCTTGACCGCGGGCGTGTCGTCCGAGGCTTCGAGGATGTCCTCGCGCTGGGCAGCGGCGTCGAAGAGCTCCTCGACCTCGGCGCCCGTGACCTCTTCGACGTCGATCTGCGTGCGGTAGAGCTTCTTGATCGTGCGCTCGAGGTCGCCCGGGTCCGAGACCGCGAGCCGCACGTTGTGCCCGAGGGCCAGGCGGAGATCGTCCGCGCGACCAACGTCGGTCGGGTCGGCGACGGCCACGAGCAGGAGGTCGTCGTTCACGAACCGCACCGGGATGGCCTGGTAGCGGAAGGCGAGATCCTTCTGGAGGAGGGTGGCGGCCTCGTGGTCGGGCTCGGTCTCGGAGAGGTCGACATACTCGAGCCCGGCCTGCTCGGCCAGGGCCTGTGCGAGGTCGGAGCTCGAAACCCAGTTGTGCGTCACGACGATCTCGCCGAGGCGGCGGCCGGTCAGCGTCTGCTCCTCGAAGGCCTGCTTGACCTGGTCCACGGTCAGGAGGCCGCGATTGATCAACAGCGAGCCGAGGTGCTGCCACGGAAGGTGGGCCGCTTCCACGACCGCTATATCGTCAAAACCGAGCGCAACATGAAGGCCGTGGTGCAACGGGTGTCGAAGGCGCGCGTTCGGGTGCGCGACGAGGTGGCCGGCGAGATCGGCGCCGGCCTGTGCGTGCTGCTCGGAGTCGCACGCGGGGACGGCCCTGGGGAGGCGGTACGGCTGGCCGGAAAGGTGGCCCGTCTGCGGATCTTCGAAGACGACGATGGGCGCTTCGACCGCAGCCTCCTCGACACCGGCGGCGAGGCCCTCGTCGTGAGCCAGTTCACGCTTCTGGCCGAAGCACGGCCAAGGGGAGACTACGCCCGAGCTTCACCGGAGGCGGCCGCATCGGAGGAGGCCGAACCGCTGCTACCGTGCGTTTCTGCGAAGCGTTGCGTCGAGCTCGAGGTGTCGAGGTGAGGACAGGCGTCTTCGGGGCGCGGATGGCCGTCGAGCTCGTCAACGACGGGCCGGTCACGATCGTGCTCGAGTTGTAAGTCCCGACGCACCAGAGACTTGGGTAGCGAGCAGCGTTTGTGCTCTACAGCTGGCGGCTCCGTCAGCAGCTCGCAGGCGACGGCGGATCCCAATTCGGCGCTGTCTGGCGTCGTGAGCCAGTTCACGCTGCTGGCCGATACGGCCAAGGGGAACCGCCCGAGCTTCGCCGAGGCGGCCGCACCGGAGGAGGCCGAGCCGCTCTACCGTGCGTTCTGCGACGCCTTGCGCGAGCTCGATGTCGAGGTGGCGACAGGCGTCTTCGGCGCCCGCATGGCGGTCGAGCTCGTGAACGATGGGCCAGTCACGATCGTGTTGGGAGGTTGAGCTCCGAGGGCAACGGACGCGCGTGGACGACGACGAGGGTCGTCGTCGGCCTCGTCAGCGCCACGTAGAGCTCCCGCAGCCCCTGCCCTTCGAGGGCCTCCTCGACGATCAGGGCCGGCTCTACGACGATCACGTGGTCGAACTCCATGCCCTTCGCCTCGCGGGGCGTGAGCACGGCGAGGCGCGTCTCGTCGAAGAGCGAGCCGTCGTCGGCACCGCGCAGCGACTGCGGCGCGATCAGGGCGAGCAGGCCTTCCTCGCCGGCCAGGCGCGCCGCCTCCTCGTGGGCGCCCGCGAGCGGCGAGTCGTGGCGGACGATCCGTGGCGGCTCGGCGCCGACCCGGTAGGCGATCGGGGGCTCTACCTCGGGCGCGATTCGCTCGAGCAGTGGCAGGGCCAGCGCCATGATCTCGCGCGGAACGCGGTAGGCGTGGCGAAGGTCTTCGATCCGCGCCCGCTCGCCGCCGGGCAGGTGCGGCAGCAGCTCTTCCCAGCGGCCGTACGCCACCGGGCCGGTCGCCTGGGCGATGTCGCCGAGCACCGTGAACGCGCCGGCGGCGCGGCGGGCGATCATTCTCAGCTGCATCGGCGTCAGGTCCTGCGCCTCGTCGACGATCACGTGGCCGTAGCGGCCGGAGGTGTCGAGCAGGACGTCTCGGGCCTCGTCGATCAGCGGCAGGTCGGCGTCGCTCCAACCGCCGCGCCCGCGGCGGAGGAGCACCTGCTCCGACTGGTCGAGTAGCTCGCCCGCGGCCGCTGCGAGTGCTTCGCGGGAACCGAGCAGCCGGCGCACGACCTGTTCCGGCTTCGGCGACGGCCAGGAACGGTCGAGGAACCGCGTCAGCCGGCCGTCCTTGCGCAGCGCGCGCTCGACCTCCTCGAACGAGCGAAACGCTTGCCCGCCGAGCCGCGCGCCGTAGTCCTCGTAGAAGGCGCGCAGGACGTTCATCCGGAATCGCTCACGAGCGGCGGCGGAGAGGCCGAGCTCGGCGCGCGCTTCGGCGAGCAGCTCGGCCGCCTCGTCCGCCTCGACGCCGACGAACCGGCCCTCGAGCCGGACGACGAGCTCCTGCGGCTCGCCCTCGGAGGCGAGCTCGGCCCCCCGCCGGACGACCTCTCCGATGCGGGGCTCGGCCTTGAGGCGCGCGACGTCGGGCGTGTCGGCCCGGCTCGCTTCGAGGCCCTCCACGAGCTCCGTGACCGCGCGCTGGTCGACGCTGTCCTCGCCGAGGGTGGGGAGGACGTGCGAGACGTAGTCCATGAAGGCGCGATTTGGCCCCACCACGAGGACGCGCCGCAGCTCCGCACGGTGTGCGTAGAGGAGGAACGAGGCGCGATGGAGGCCGACCGCCGTCTTGCCGGTCCCGGGCCCGCCCTGGATGACGAGCGGCGGGTCCGGCTCTGCTGCGATCAGGTGGTACTGGTCGGCCTGGATCGTCGCCACGATGTCGCGCATCCGCTCGTCGCGCGCCTGCTCCAGCTCTTCGAGCAGGAGGTCGTCGACGATGGTGGCATCGCCGAGGGAGCCGTCCATCGTCTCGTCGCTGATCCCCAGGAGCTGGCGGCCCCGGGCCCGGAAGCGCCGGCGCAGAGTGATTCCGTGCGGTTCCGCAGGGGTTGCCGTGTAGAAGGGGCGCGCCGCCGGGGCCTGCCAGTTCACGACGAGCGTGCGCCGGGCCTCGTCGTGCACCCAGCGGCGACCGACGTAGAGGCGCTCGGCGGCGCCCTCGGCGTCGATCCGGCCGAAGCAGAGGCCGCGCTCCGCGTCGGCGAAGGTCCGGAGTCGACCCGTGGCCCAGGTCTCGATCGCCTCGGCCGCGACCTCCGACGAGCCCGCCTCGGCGGCCTGCATGAGGGCCTCGCGCATCCGGTCGAGGCAGTCGTAGGCCTCGTCGACGTAGGCCTGCTCGGCTGGGAGATCCGGGTGCGCCATCGAGGGCCAGACTACGTCCCGGCGTTAGACATATGTGTTTTACCTATACTGACTTTCGATGCATCGCCACCGTCATCCGCGCTCCCGAAGCCGCCGGCTCGTCCGGCCAGGCCATTGGGACGTGCGCGCGCGCGTCGAGCGCTACGTCGAGCCCTCGCTCCTGCTGCTCCTGCGCGAGCGGCCGCTGCACGGCTACGAGCTGCTCGAGCGGATCCCGGAGCTCGGGGTGGAGGGGAGGGTCGACATCGGGAACCTCTACCGCCTGCTGCGTGCCCTCGAGGAGGAAGGGCTGGTGCGCTCCGAGTGGAGCGCCGACCTGCCCGGCCCTGCAAAGCGCACGTACGAGCTCACCGACGACGGCCGCCGCCTGCTCGACCGGTGGGCCGAGGCACTGCAGCGCGCGCAAGCGACCATCGGTGGCTTTCTCGACCGGTACGAGGAAAGGAGGTGAACATGCACCGACACGGACACTTCCGCGGACGCCCAGGCTTCCGCGGGCACAGACGCTTTCCGAGCCGCGAAGAATGGCTTCGCCGGCTGGAGGAGTACCAGCGCGACCTCGAGCAGGAGATCGCCGACGTCGCCGACGTGATCCGGCATCTGCAGGGCGACCAGCCCGCCGAGACCGGCACCGTCTAGACAGGGTTTGGCCCCGCTTCGGCGGGGCCTTTCGCCCGTCGTCCCTTGCTATCCTTGGCCTCACCACATTTCACCAGTTGGGCGAAATGGGCGCGTCGCGCCCATTTTTTATGAAGGAGGCAAGTCACGAGCGTGCACGACAAGGAACGGGTGCTGGAGCGAGAGATCGGCGGCAAGGTCGAACAGGCCCTGCCTGGCGTCGAGGTGCTCGCCGTCGAGTTCACCGGGCCGGAGCGCTTCACCGTCTACGTCGATCGCGAGGGCAAGGCCGTCGACCTCGCGCTCTGCGAGCAGGTCACGCGCCTGCTCACGGACTACCTGCGCGAGTACGGCATCGACGTCTCCTCGCCCGGCCCCGAGCGCCCACTGCGCAAGCCTGAGCATTTCCAGCGCGCCCTGGGGCGCCGCGTCAAGCTGAAGACCGCGGAGCGCACGAAGCTCCGAGGCGAGGTCAAGCGCGCAGACGACAACGCCGTGACCGTTGCCGCCGACAGTGGCGACGTTGACATCCCGTACGAGCAGATCGTCCGGGGCAACCTGATCTACGAGAGGGAGCAATGAGCCGGGAGATCATCGAGCTCGTCCACGAGCTCGAGCGTGACAGAGGAATCGAGGGCGACACGCTGATCGAGGCGCTCGAGGATGCGCTGCTCGCCGCGTACAAGAAGACGCCGGGAGCGTCGCGCCACGCCGTGGTCGAGCTCGACCGCCAGGAGGGCGATTTCCGGGTCTTCTCGATCGAGCTGCCTGCGGACATCGAGGAGCGCCTGTTGGAGGAGGCTCGTGAGCGCGTGCTCACCGAGCTCGAGGCGGCCGAGGTGGAGAACGGCGAGCGCTCTCACGTGCTGGTCACCGACGAGGACCTGGACATCGACTGGTCCGACGTTCCGGAGGATCAGGTCAAGCGGGCCGACGTCACCCCTGAGAACTTCGGCCGCATCGCAGCGCAGACCGCGAAGCAGGTGATCACGCAGCGAATTCGCGAGGCGGAGCGCCAGATCATGTACGACGAGTACGTCGACCGGGTCACGGAGGTCGTGACCGGCATCGTCCAGCAGGCCGGTGACCGCAACAACGTCCTCGTCGACCTCGGCAAGGTCGAGGCCCTGCTTCCCCGCTCCGAGCAGGTCGACGGCGAGCGCTACGAGCAGGGCTCGCGCATCAAGGCGGTCATCACCGAGGTCCGGTCGGGCACGAAGGGCCCGCAGGTGATCCTCTCGCGCCGCGACCCGGAGCTGATCCGAACGCTGTTCGAGCTGGAGGTTCCGGAGATCGCCGACGGGCTCGTCGAGATCCGCGCGGTCGCCCGCGAGCCGGGGTACCGCTCGAAGATCGCCGTCGAGTCGCACGCCCAGGGCGTCGACCCGGTCGGAGCCTGCGTGGGCCCGCGAGGCTCGCGCGTGCGCATGGTCGTCTCGGAGCTGCGCGGCGAGAAGATCGACATCATCCCGTGGAACCCGGAGCCGGCGCGGTTCGTGGCCAAGGCCCTCTCTCCCGCGAGGGTGCGCGAGGTCTACCTCGACGACGAGGGCAAGGAGGCGACGATCGTCACCCCCGACGACCAGCTCGCGCTCGCGATCGGCAAGGAGGGCATGAACGCCCGCCTGGCCGCCCGCCTGACCGGCTGGAAGATCGACATCAAGTCCGACACCGAGTTCGCGACCGAGGAGGCCGACGCGGCCTACGCCGGCGGAGGCGACGGCGAGGGCGAGTTCACCGGCCGCTGCTCGGCGGTGCTCTCCACCGGGAAGCGCTGCCCCAATGCGGCCCTCCCGGGCTCGCGCTACTGCGGCGTCCCCGCCCACCAGGAGCTGGCCCGGATGGAGGCGGCTGGTGAGCTGCCGGTGCAGCCGGAGCCCATCGCCGACGAGGCTGTCGAGGAGGCCGAGGAGGCAGAAGAGATCGCGACGGAGGAGTCGGAGCCGTCGGCCGAGACCATCGAGCCCGCCGTCGGGGAGCCGGTGGCCGAGGAGCTCGCACCGGCGGAGGAGCCGGTCGCAGAGGCGGCGCCGGAGCCCGAGGTCGCCGAGGCCGTCACCGAGCCCCAGGGGGACGAGACCGCTGCGTGAGCGCTCCGATCAGGACGTGCGCCGGCTGTGGCCGCAAGGCTCCGCAGGCCGAGCTTCTGCGCTTCGTCGCACACGAAGGCACCCTGCTGCATGCGCCGAAGGGTCACGGGCGCGGGGCGTACACGTGCCGTCGGCTCGCGTGCTTCGAGCGCGCCGCGTCCCGGCGCGCGTTCAACCGCGCTCTGAGGCGGACGGTGCGACTCGATCCTGGACTGGGACGGCTCTACACTGACGCCGATGGCTGACCGTCCGAACAGGCCAAACCGACCCATCCGGCCCCGGCAGGGAGCGCCGGCGGGGCGCCGCAAGCGCCGTGTCGTGATCGACACCGGCGCCGCGCGCCCACGCCAGGACGGCAGACAGGCACGGGATCGCGCCGAGACGAAGCCGAAGGACAAGACTCCGGTCGCCCCGCCCACCGGCCCGGTGACTGTCGAGTCCGGGATCACGGTCAAGGACCTCTCGCAGGCCCTCGGTGTGACGGTGCCCAAGCTGATCACCTTCCTGATGGGCCTCGGCGCACCGAAGACGGTGACCCAGTCGCTTTCCGACGAGGAGGTCGATCTGATCGCGGCAGACGTCGGCCGTGAGGTTCGGATCAAGCACGCCGCGGAGGAGGAGCTCGAGCCGGAGGTCTACGAGGACGACGAGTCCCAGCTCGAAGCGCGCCCGCCGGTCGTGACGATCATGGGACACGTCGACCACGGCAAGACGACGCTGCTCGACGCGATCCGCCAGACCGCGGTCGTCGAGACCGAAGCGGGCGGGATCACGCAGCACATCGGCGCCTACCAGGTCGACCACGACGGCCGGAAGCTCACCTTCCTGGACACGCCCGGCCACGAGGCCTTCACCGCCATGCGCGCCCGCGGCGCCAAGATCACGGACATCGCGGTGCTCGTGGTGGCGGCCGACGACGGCGTGATGCCGCAGACCCGCGAGTCGATCTCGCACGCGCGTGCGGCCGAGGTGCCGATCGTGGTCGCGGTCAACAAGATCGATCTCCCCGACGCGAACACCGATCGCGTTCGCAACGAGCTCGCCGCCGAGGAGCTCCAGCCCGAGGAGTGGGGCGGTACGACGCAGTTCGCGGAGGTCTCGGCGAAGCAGGCCGAGGGTCTCGACAACCTGCTCGAGCGGGTGCTCCTGGTCGCGGACGCGGAGCTCGAGCTGACGGCGAACCCGTCCGCGGAGGCATCCGGCCCGATCATCGAGTCGCGCTTGGACGTCGGTCGCGGCCCGGTCGCGACGATGCTCGTCCACCGCGGCACGCTGCGCGTCGGCGACGCGATCGTGGCCGGCGACGCCTGGGGGAAGGTGCGCGCGCTGCACGACTTCCGCGGCGAGAAGGTCAACGACGCCACCCCCGGCGACCCCATCGAGATTCTCGGCTTCGACCACCCGCCGCCCGCAGGCGAGGTCGCGAAGGTGGTCGAGAACGAGCGCCAGGCGCGCCACTTCGCCCAGGTACGCGGCGAGCGGCTCCGCCGGGAGCAGCTGGCCCAGGGCGGTGGGAGCGGCGGCATCTCGCTCGAGACGCTCTTCTCGCAGCTCCAGGAAGGCGGAGTCCAGGACCTGAACCTCGTGCTCAAGGGCGACGTCGTCGGCTCGGTCGAGGCAGCGATCTCCGAGCTCGGCAAGATCCAGCACCCCGAGGTGCGCGTGAACGTGATCCACCAGGGCGTGGGCGGGATCACGGAGAACGACATCATGCTCGCATCCGCCTCGAACGCGATGGTGGTCGGCTTCAACGTGCGCCCGAATGCCGAGGCGCGCTCACTGGCCGACCGCGAGGGTGTCGAGATCCGCACCTACCGGGTCATCTACCAGCTGACCGAGGACATCGAGCAGGCGCTCGTCGGGATGCTGAAGCCGGTCCGCACGGAGGAGACGATCGGCGAGGTCGAGGTGCGGCAGCTCTTCCGCGTCTCCCGCCTCGGGACGATCGCCGGCTCTTACGTCACCAATGGCCTCGTCCGGCGTAACGCGAACGTTCGGATCGTCCGTGACGGCACGGTCATCTACGAGACGAAGATCGCGCAGCTGAAGCGCTTCAAGGACGACGTGCGCGAGGTCGAGGAGGGCTTCGAGTGCGGCATCCTGCTCGAGGGCTTCAACGATCTCAAGGAAGGCGACGTGCTCGAGATCTACGAGACACGCGAGATCGAGCGAACCGATCTCGACACGCCGGCGCCGACGTCGACGCCCGCCGCCTAGCGGCTTGGGCTCGGGCTACGTCGGCATCCTCTCCGCCGAGTTGCACTTCCCCGAGAACGGCTCGCTGAAGGGCAAGCGCAAGGAGCTGCTGTCCGTCAAGGCGCAGCTGCAGCGCCGCTTCGGCGCCTCGGTCGCCGAGGTCGACCACCATGAGCTCTGGCAGCGCGCGCGCCTCACGCTCTCCTGCGTCTCCCGCGGCTACCGCGAGGTCGAGGAGCTGATGGACGGCGCCGAGCGTTACCTCGCCGGTCAGGCCTTCGAGCTCGGCCGCATCGAACGCAACGTGGTCACGCTGGACGACTGAGGACCCAGAGCCCGGAGTTCATGTCCGAGGCGAGTACGTACTTCGCGGTCGGGAAGACGCCCCAGACGGCCGTGCACGCGCCTCCGGGACAGACGAGGCCGTGCCCGTCGCGCTTCGGCGGTGGCCGGAAACGGGCGACGAAGCGGGGCTTGCGCGGGTTCTTCAGGTCGAAGACAGCCACCCCCTGGCCGTACCACGAGAAGTAGGCGTAGCGGCCCAGGATCTTCGGGTCGTGGACGCTGTCGTTGAGCCCGATGCCCCCGGAGGCGCCGCCCGGTCGCAGCGAGGCGGGCAGCTGCACGGTGGCGAGCTTCACCGGGTGCGCGGGGTCCGCGATCTGCCAGACGACGGGCCGGCCGTGCGTGAGCTCGTGGGTCTCGAGCATGACCTTGCCGCCCTGCGTGAGCCAGGCCGAGTGCACCTTCCCCTGGCCCGGGTCGGTGCGGCCGAGGTAGCGAGGATGCGCCGGATCTGCGATGTCGAGCAGCACCGTGCCGAGATCCCAGTACGAGAGGTAGGCGCGCGTCGCCGCCGCGTTCGTGATCACCGAATGCACGAGGTAGGCCTGTTGCTCGACGCCGTGGCCCAGCGGCGTGCAGAGGTGCAGCTCCTTGCACGCGCTCCAGCCGCCGACTTCGAACGGGGTGCGCGGGTTGGTGACGTCGTAGATGTGGAAGCCAAAGGAGTCGGGCTCGACCGAGAACTCGGCCGCAGCCTCGGCCGTGTAGACCCAGGCATGACCGCGGGCGATCGCGAGCCAGATCTCGTGCGAGCCGCGCGGGATTGTCCGGATGAGCGCGAGCCGCTTCGGGTGGGCGGGCCTCGTGAGGTCGTAGAGCGCGAAGCCGCCGAAGCCGTCTCCGCAGGCCTGGGCGCTCGTCACGCCGAGCACGCCGTTGAACCCCTCCGTCTTCACGCGGCGGACGATCGTCTTCTCCGTCCAGGTGTCGCGGAGCCCGACCTCGACGCGCCCGCTGGCAAACGTCGAGATGTGCCGGGGGCGCCGCGGGTTCGCGACGTCGTAGACGCGGACGCCCTGCGACGGGCAGTCGCTGCCCTTGCCCTTCCGGCTGGACAGGTAGGCGTAATGTCGCTCGCCGACGACGTCGCCGCTGTAGCCCCCGCCGGGATCGGCGTGCCCCAGCACGTGAAAGCGCGGTGCCTTGGACGCGCTCGCGTTGCCGTGCGAGGACGAAGCAGCGGCTGCCACGACCACGAGGATCCAGACGAACGGAAAGAGCCAGAACCGCCGGGCCACTACGTCGTAGGACGCGCGGCGGCTCCGTGAGTTGGCGGCGCTAGAGCATGTAGATCGCCACGACCCGGTGTTGAGCGTCGTAGGCGACGAGCTTCGTCGGCACGGCGAGGGGTGCCTGGAACGCGTAGACGTTGTCCGTGACCGGCACGTTGGCCCCGAGCCGCGATAACTCCTTCGCTTCCTGATCGCCTTCGCGAACGCCTCCGGGACGGCGTCGCAGGCACGCTCCCTCCCGGTCGCCCACGATGGCCGCCGCCACGCGGCGGAAGCGGGGAAGGCTCGAGCGGTAGGTCGCTTCGAGCTCGTCGAGGCTTGCGCCCATCTCATCGACTATGACCCGTTGGGGTCCCGAATTCCTTTAGCCGCTTGAATACCGCCGATGAGCGGCCGGATGCGGAGAGTGAACGAGGCGGTGCGAGAGGTCGTCTCCGAGGGCGTCGGCGAGCTCAAGGACCCGCGGATCGGTTTCGTCACCGTCACCGGGGTCGAGACCTCGCCCGACCTCCGGCACGCTCGCGTCTTCGTCAGCGTGCTCGGCTCCGAGGCGAAGCGCAAGCGCACGCTCGCCGGGCTCGCCGCCGCCCACGGCGTCCTCCAGGCGCGCCTGGCCCGCGAGCTGCGAATGAAACGAACCCCGCAGCTGGCCTTCGAATACGATCCGACGGTCGAGCGTGGGGTTCGCATGACGCAACTGATCGATGAGCTCGCCCCGAAAGACGACGAATGACCTGGGAGCGGTAGCGGACGCTCTGCGTTCGCACGACCGCTTCCTGCTGGTCACCCATGAGAACCCGGACGGCGACGCGCTCGGTTCCCTGCTCGCGATGAAGCTCGCGCTCGACTCGCTCGGCAAGGACAGCGAGATGTACCTGTACGGCGACGCTCCGCTTCCGCGCGAGTACGCGTTCATGCCGCTCGGGGGTCTCCTGCGAGAACCGCCCGAAGATGCCGCCGAGCGGGTGCTGGTCGCGCTCGACTGTGCGAACGAGCAGCGCATGGGCCCCGACACCACGCTGCTCGGGCAGGCGCCGCTGTCGATCGACATCGACCACCACCACGACAACTCGCGCTTCGGCGACCTCAACCTCGTCGTAGGCGACGCGTCCTCGACCGGCGAGGTGCTCCGCGACGTCTTCGCCGAGCTCGGCGTCGAGCTGACTCCCGAGATCGCGGAGGCGCTTTACATCGGCGTGGTCACCGACACCGGCCGGTTCCAGTACTCGAACACGACCCCGAAGACGCTGCGCCTCGCGGCCGAGCTCGTCGAGGCGGGCGCAGACGTGCACCGCGTCTTCCAGAGCATCTACGAATCGGTCGAGTTGGCCAAGCTGAAGCTCCTCGCGCGCGCGCTCGAGCGGGCCCAGGTCTACGAAGGCGGCCGGCTCGTCGTCTCCTACCTCTTGCGCAGCGACTTCACCGAACTGACCGTCGCGGAGGCGTACTCCGAGGGGATCATCGACTACCTGCGCGCGGTGGAAGGCGCCGAGATGGCGGCCCTGATCCGCGAGCCGCCGCGCCGCGACGGGCCTGCGCGTCGGGTGAGCCTCCGCTCCTCGAACGACGAGCTCGACGTCTCGGCGATCGCCCGCAAGTCGGACGGCGGCGGGCACCGTCAGGCGGCGGGATTCTCGAGCGACGAGTCGGTCGACGGGATCACGGACTTCATCCACCGCGAGTTCGTGAATGCCACCGCGGGGGCTTAGCCCGAGCGGTCTCGTGCTCGTGGACAAGCCGGAGGGGCCGTCGTCCTTCGCGCTCGTCCGCGGCTTGCGCGACCGCACCGGCGCTCGTGCGGGGCACGCAGGGACCCTCGATCCGTTTGCGAACGGGCTTCTCCTCGTCCTGCTCGGCTCCTCGACCCGGCTCGCGCGGTTCCTCGTCGGGCTGGACAAGCGCTACCTGACCGAGATCGACCTGCGCGCGCGCACGTCGACCGGCGACCGCGAAGGCGACGAGCTCGAACGGCTCGAGCCGCCTCCGAGGCCGGAGCTCGAGGCCGCGGTCGCGGCGCTCGAGGGTGAGGTCGAGCTGCAAGTGCCTGCGGCCTCGGCCGTCAAGATCGAGGGCGAGCGGGCCTACAAGCTCCACCGGCGCGGGGTGGAGGTCGAGATGCCACTGCGACGCTCGCGGGTGGAGTCCGCGCGCCTGCTGGACTACGAGGAAGGCGTCGCCAGGTTGGACCTGCGCGTTGGCTCCGGCACCTACGTGCGGGCGATCGCGGATGCACTCGGCGGCCACTGCCGCACCCTGCGCCGGACCGAGGTCGGGCCCTTCTCCGTTGAGGACGCGGACGAGGCGCGGATCCTCTCACCGGTCGAGACGCTCCCCTTCCTGCCGCTCGTCGAGGTGGACGAGGAGGAGGCTCGCGCCATCAGGACGGGGCGGCGGCGGCGCGAGGACCAGGTCCGGGTCGTCCACGGCGGCGCGCTCGTGGCGGTGAACGGAACGGTCCTCCCGGAATGAAGGTCGCGGCGAGCCCCGGCGAGCTGGAGCCGAAGCAGCGCGCCGTCGCGATCGGCACCTTCGACGGCGTCCACCTCGGCCATCGGCGCGTGCTCGACGCCGTCGAGGCGGCCGGCCTCGTCTCGACGGTCGTCACCTTCGACCCGCACCCGCGTGTCGCGCTCGGCTACGAGGTCGAGTTGCTGGCGACGCTCGAACGGCGGCTCGAGCTCTTGGAGCAGGCAGGCATCGAGGAGACGCTCGTGGTCGAGTTCGACCTGGAGCTGGCGCGCCTCGAGCCCGAGGAGTTCGTCGAGGCGGTGCTGCGACCGATCGGCGCCGAGGTCGTCGTCGCCGGGGTGAACTTCCGCTTCGGACGGTCGCGCTCGGGCGATCTCGGCCTGCTCGGCGGCGCTCGGCTTCGACGTGCGTGCCGTTCCGCTCGTCGAGGGCGTCTCGTCCAGCCGGGTCCGCGAGCTGCTGCGTGCAGGAGAGGTCGAGCGGGCCGCGCGACTGCTCGGCCGGCCGGCGGAGGTGGAAGGCACGGTGGTCGCGGGTGACGCACGCGGCGGCACCCTCGGGTTCCCGACCGCGAACCTGCGGCCCGACCCGCTCCTGCTCGTGCCGGCATTCGGGATCTACGCGGGCGCCGCCGAGGAGGGCCGCGCGGCGATCTCGATCGGCACCAACCCGCACTACGGCGGCGAGGAGCGGCGGATCGAAGCGTTCCTGCTCGACTTCGAGGGTGATCTGTACGGCCGGCGCCTCGTGCTCCAGCTCTGGCGGCGCCTGCGGGACGAGCGCGTGTTCGAGAGCGAAGACGCCCTCGTCGCGCAGATCGCGAAGGACGTGGACGAGACGCGTGCCGCCGAGCCGCCCGTCTGACCGTCGGTTCGCCCGTTCGGGCGCATCTATGGGGACATGGAGCGACCGAAGCCCACCCACGAGACCGTTGTCCTGCGGTGCCTGGACTGCGGGACCGTCTACAGCCAGCCGGAACGCGATCTCGAAGGCCGCGGCTGCCCGAATTGCGGCTACGTCGGCTGGATCGTGGCCAAGGCACCCGAGCGGCCGAGGGAAAAGAACAGCTAAGCGCAAGTTTGTGCACTTTGCGGCGTCTGCTGAGACATGGGCGCGAGAACGACGGCACTGGAACGCGGGCTGAGAGTGCTCGAGTCGGTGAGCTGCCTCGAGTGCGGGAGCGTGTACGCGAAGCCGGCCGGCGGCGGAACGGCCGCGACCAACCCGGGCTGTCCGGAGTGCGGATACCTCGGTTGGCTGCCGTTCAGCGTCGGGGCAGGCTCGCCGAGGCGCCGCTCCGCCGCGGATCCCCCGCGGCGCTGGTCCGCGTAACCACGCTGACGCCGCCGAAGTAGTGGTGCCGCGTCGGCCAGAGGCGGACCTCGAAACCGGCGGCCTCGAGCCCGGAAGGCACGTCTTCCGGGAACCCGGCCTCTAGCTGAACCCGACCGCCCGCCGGGTGCAGCCTGGGCCGGGCGACGGCCTCCGTCGGATCGAGGCCTTCGTCGAGGATGCCGGTCGCGACCTGGACGAGCGCTCCGCGCAAGCGCGTCCCGCCCGCGGCGCCGGCAGCGAACGCAAGGCCCTCGTCGTCGAGCGCGAGGGTCGGAACCATCATGCTCGCCATGCGCTCGCCCGGGACGAGCGCACCGCGAATCAGGTCGGACTCGCCGAGCATGCTGTTCAGATGCACGTCCAAACCGGGGAGGAAGTCGCCCGAGCCGAGCCCGAGGCTGGTCGTGATGACGCAACCGTTTCCCTCGTGGTCGGTCGTGACGAGATTCGTCGTATGCCCGTCCGGGCCCGGGTCTTCGAGCGCCCGGGCGAGGATGCACGCGCGCTCGCCGGGGGAGATCCCGCGCAGGCGCGGAAGGCGCGCAAAGACCTCGCCGAACGGGGCCAGCCCGGCCCGGGTGAGGACGCGCGTGCCCGCGTACCCGACCTCGACTGGCTCGGTCCAGCGGGCTTCATAGGCGTCGAGGTCGGCCTGGGTGACGAGGCCGCCGCGCTCCTCCATCAGCTCGAGGAGGGCCTGTGCGAGCGAGCCCTCGTAGACGCTGCGCGGGCCCTCGTCGGCGAGGAGCTCGATGGCGCGGACGAGCCCCGGCTGCTCCAGCCGTTCGCCGGTGCGGAGGAGCTTCCCGCCCGGCGAATAGATCCGCTCACCCTCGTTCATCGTCATCACGGCGGCGAGCATCGCCAGGCACGCGGCGTGGGCTTCCGGGAACGCGGTTCCCTCGCGGGCCAGGCGCAGCGCGGGCTCGACGAGGCGCTGCCAGGGGAGTCGTCCGTGGTCGCGGTGGAGCGCCTCGAGACCGGCCATGACGCCGGGGACGCCGCAGGATGCGATCCCCACGGCGTAGTGGACGAGCTCCAGGCCGAACGGCACGTCGAGCTCCAGCAGCTCGACCTCGCGAGGAGCCGCGTCGAGGCCGGGCACGGCGACGAAGCAGTCGAGGTTGCGCGCCGTGCCGCTCGCGGCGTCGTAGACGATCGCGTGGCCGCCGCCCATGATCCCGGTCATCACGGTCTCGGCGACGCACGAGGCCAGGCAGGCCGCAACCGCCGCGTCGGCGGCCGACCCGCCGTCGGCCAGGATCTCGAGCCCGGCCTCGACGGTGGCGGGATGACCGGCTGCGATCGCGGCGCGCATTGACGCAATCCTGCCCGCTGTTAACGTCGCTTCATAGATGACACGCGCAGCTCTCGCGTTCGCGGCCCTGCTCGTGGCGGCGTGCCTCGTCGCCACCGGGGGGAGAGCCACGGGTGTCGCCAAGCCGCGGGTGGGCTTCGTCACCTACTCCGGCGTGGTGCCGACGAAGCGCACGCTCGAAGGCCAGACGTTCGCAGGATTCTTGAAGGCGGAGAAGGAGCTCGAGATCAGCGGGCGCATCGTCTATGTCGCGCCTACGCAGGACCCCTCGGGAGCGCTGACCACGCTTGCCCGCGAGAAGTACGACCTGGTGATCGTCGCCCTTCCGCGCATCGACGTCGTTGACGTGGTCGCGCGCAAGTTCCCGCACGTGCGTTTCTTTTTGATCGACGTCCCACCACAGAGGTTCCGGGCCCCGCATGAGCCGCCGAACGTCCAGGGCAGCGTCTACCGCGCTGAGGAGGCGGGCTACCTGGCCGGCTACCTGGGCGCGCTGATGGAGAGTCGGACCCCTGGAAGGCACGCGATCAGCGCCGTCGGCGGCATCCCGTACATGGGCGTCAACCGCTGGACCGTCGGCTACAAGGCCGGGGCGAGAAAGGCGGATCCCGAAATTGCCGTGAAGCTCGGCTATTCACAGGATTTCGCCAACCCGGCGAAATGCAGGCGGGTCGCACAACGCCAGATCGCGGAGGGCTCAGGCGTGGTCTTCAACGTCTCGGGCACGTGCGGCCTCGGCACGCTCCGCGCGGCGAAGGACGAAGCCGTCTGGGGGGTCGGGGTGGACATCGATCAGGCGTTCCTCGGTCCCCACGTGCTCACCAGCGCGGTAGTCAAGCTCGACGCGGGCGTCGTGGCCGTGGTGCGGCGGTTCACACGCGGAGAGCTGGCCTTCAATCGTGATCCCGTCTTCAATCTCCACAACGGCGGCGTCGGGCTCGGACGGATCAGCTCGAAGGTGCCGCGCCCTCTGCTCGACCGCCTTGGACGAATCCGCGCCGCCATCGTCGCTGGCAAGATCCGCGTTCCGCGGCCTACGAACCGCCCTCCGCGACCTACCTGAGCTTCTCTTTCTGGGTCCCGACCCAGACGGCGCCCTCACCGACCGCGACCGAGACGGGATGGTGCCCGATCCGCGCCACGCGCTTCGCGAGCCCGGTCGGCGCGTCGATTCGCCAAAGGAAGCCCGTGTCGGGGCTGACCGTCCAGAGCGCCCGGTTTGCCGCTGCCAGCTCCCAGGGATAGCCGTCAATGCGGAATGGAACAGAGGTCTCCGGAGTCAGCGTGGTCGAGTCCAGGTGCCAGACGTGAGTGTTCGAGGGCCCGTACCCGATTAGCCAGAGCGCATCGTCGAGCAGCACGGGAAATTGCGGGAGCTCCGACAGATCCTGTTCGGCGGTGATAGTGGGAGTGGTCGCGTCGATGCGGAGCACGTGCTCATCGTCCCGGCTCACATAGACGGCTCCGGATCCGGCGGCGAGGCCCTGCGGGCGTCGGACGCCGAGCCAGATCTCGGCCTCGTTGGTCTCGGGGTCGATGCGGAGGAGCTTGTTGCCGCGCGTGGCCCACACACTCTCCGCTCCGGTCGTCACCAGAAACACGGGTTCGGGCACGACCTGGTTGCGAGCGCCGACGTCAACCGGCGCTTCCGGAGCATTCGCGTTTGGATCGACCCTGACCACCGACTCGTCGTTCCCGCCCGCCACCCACACTGAGCCGAAGCCCACGGCGACGTCGGAGACGTTGTTGCCGAGTCCGCCGATCGTCGCGACGACCTTCCTGCTCTCGGGGTCGATCCGCGCCACCGTGTTGTTGTCGGCGTTAGCGACCCAGACTGCGCCCTCGCCGACCGCGATCGCCACCGGCCGCCCGCCGATCGGCACGTCGGCCTCGATCCGCCCCGTCTCTGGGCTCACGACCGCGACCGAGTTCGGCTCGACCACGACCGCGTCCGAGCCGCGCGTGAGCGCAAGGACGATCCCAGTCACCGCGGCCGCGAGCAGGATCACTCCTGCCACCACTGCCCAAGAGTGCCGGCGCCCTTCGGTCGTAGGCTCGACTCGTGACGGCGGGGGCGCAGGCGCCGCGAGCGACGGATCCTGCTCCAGGATCCTCTTCTCGAGCTGGCGCAACTCCACGCCCGGCTCGAGGCCGAGCTCGTCGGCCAGCAGCTTCCGGCCGCTGCGGTAGGCGTCGAGCGCGTCGGCCTGCCGCCCCGACCGATAGAGGGCGAGCATCAGCTGCGCACGCCGCCTCTCTCGGAGCGGGTCTTCTCGTACGAGCGCCTCGATCTCGGGCACGAGCTCTGCGTGCCGGCCCAGCTCGAGCTCCGCGTCGATGCGCTGCTCGAGCGCCGAGGCACGCTGCTCCTCCAGGTGGGTGCGCTCGGCGCGGGCGACCTCGCCGAGATCGGCGAGAGGCGGCCCGCGCCAGAGCGCGAGCGCTTCCCGCAGCGTGTCGGTCGCCGCCTCCGTCTCCTCGCCATGCGCCTGGCTCACCAGCGCCTCGAACCGCTCGAGATCGAGCGCGCCGGGCTCGACCGTGACGAGGTACCCCGGTGCCTGCGTGACGATCGCAGAGTGGCCGAGCGCCTTGCGCAGTCCGGATACGTGCACCTGGAGTGCGGTCGATGCGGTCTCGGGCGGCGCGCCGTCCCAGAGCTCGTCGATCAGGCGGTCGCGCGAGACCACCCGGTTTGCATGCAGCAGCAGCAGTGCCAGTAAGGCGCGCTGCTTCGCGCCGCCTAGGGCAACCTGGCGACCGCTCTCGACCGCCTCGAGCGAGCCGAGGATCCGGAACTCGATGCCCGTGTCGCCTCCTTTAGGAGCCCTTTAGGTCCCGGAAAGGTTTCTTTTAGCGGCTCGTGGTCCTGTCTGCAAAGGCCGCAACGGGGCGGCCGCCGAGAAACGGAGGAGACATGATCACGAAGCAGACACACAGGATCGCGGCAGTCTTCGCGGCGATCGTCGCTCTGGCGGCCGCCACCGGCGTCGCGCAGGCGGCGAGGCCCGCCGGAATGTCCAAGGCCGAGTATCGGGCGCTCGTGCTCCGGAGCGAAGGCCTGAACGAGAGGTACCGGCTCGGCGCCTGGAAGGGCGTGCCCCAGGGCATGTCCCCGCAGGAGTACCGCGCGCTCATGCTCCGCAGCCAGGCCCTGAACAAGCAGTACGGCCTCGGCAGATGGACCAACGCGGGCTCGATCTCCACGGCTTCCACGCACGGCTTCGCGTGGGGAGCGTTCGGGATCGGCGCGGTCGCGATGCTCGGGCTCGTGCTCGTGGCAGGCGGCGTGGTCGCCGGTAGCCGGCATTCCCGCCAATCCCCGCGCGTCCGCACGTCGTAGCTTCTCCGCGACACCCACTGCCCCCGGCTTTCCTCATTTGACCGGGGGCGGTGGCGTTTTTCGGTACCCTTCCGCGAGACCGCAGTCTCGGCCGTTCGCGTGTGCTTCCTCGCGGCGGGCTTGGATTGCGGAGTCGTTGTAGAAGGAGGGATACGTGACTCTGACCAAGGAAGCGAAGCTGGAGATCGTCGGCAAGCACGGCCGCGCCGAAGGCGACACCGGGTCGGCCGAAGTGCAGATCGCGCTGCTGACGGCCCGCATCAACGAGCTCACCGAGCACCTGCGGACGCACCCGAAGGACCACTACTCGCGCCGCGGCCTGCTCAAGCTCGTCGGCCGCCGCCGGCGGCTCCTGCAGTACTTGCAGAAGCGGAACCTCGAGGGCTATCGCGCCCTCATCCAGGAGCTCGGCCTGAGGAGGTAGGCCGACCAACGAACCCAACCCAAGCCGGAGGGTGGAAGTTTGAGCGAGGCCTCGTGACTCCAGGGGCCGTGGGCCTGGCTCAAACCTCCACTCTCCACGGAACGTGGAGGAAACCCACATGGCAACAACTACAGAGCCCCGCGTCGCAACGGTGTCAGTCACCGTCGGCGACCAGGAGCTGACTTTCGAATCGGGCAAGATCGCCAAGCAGGCCGACGGCTCCGTCGTCGTCCGCGCCGGCGACACGGTGGTGCTCGCGGCTGCGACGGGGAGGATGGAGGCTCGCGAAGGCGCAGACTTCTTTCCGCTCACGGTCGACGTCGAGGAGCGCATGTACGCGGCCGGGAAGATCCCCGGCGGCTTCTTCAAGCGCGAAGGCAGGGCCAGCGAGCGGGCTACCCTGACCGCACGGATGATCGACCGCCCGATTCGGCCGCTCTGGCCGAAGGGCTACAAGAACGAGGTGCACGTCGTCTGCACGACGCTGTCCGCGGACCTCATCACCGCCCACGACATCCTCTGCATCAACGGAGCCTCGGCTGCGCTGATGGTCTCGCCGCTGCCGTTCTTCGGGCCGGTCGGGGCCGTGCGCATCGGGCAGGTCGACGGCGAGCTCGTCGTCAACCCCCCGCTGCCCACCCTGGATAGCGAGGAGTGCACGCTCGACCTGGTGGTCGTCGGCAGCACGGACGCGTTGACGATGATCGAGGCCGGCGCCTCAGAGGTGCCCGAGGCGAGGATGCTCGAGGCCTTCGAGCTCGCCCACCGCGAGATCGTGAAGATCTGCGAGGCCCAAGAGGATCTTCGCCGCCAGGTCGGCAAGGAGAAGTGGCTCGACATGGACCTGACCGAGGAGCTCGAGCAGCAGCAGGGCTCCAAGATCCAGGAGAGGATCGCCTCCGGAGGCCTGCGCGAGGCAAGCGCCGCTGTCGAGGAGATCGTCGCCGAGGCCGCCCCGGGAATCTCGATGGAGTCGGGCGAAGACGACATCAGGCGGCAGATCCAGGTGCGCTCCAGCCTCACGCTGATCCTCGACCGCCTGCGGCTCGACGCGGTCATCGGCCCGATCCGCGAGCAGTTCGAGGACGACCTGCGCGGCCTCACCGAGGCCGAGCAGGACTCGAAGGAGCTCAAGTCGGCCAAGCGCAGCCTGCTGTTCGAGCGGATCGAGGAGGAAGTCAACCTGCCCTTCCCGGTCGGCTCGCCGGCGAGCGACGAGGAGACGCCCGTCCAGAAGGACTCGGTCACGCGCCAGTACATCAAGAAGGCCGTCCGAGGCGATCTACAAGGAGCTCGTCCGCCGCAAGATCGCGGTCGACAAGCGCCGTCCGGACGGCCGTGAGCCGGAGGAGATTCGCCCGATCACATGTGAGGTCGGCGTTGCGCCGCGCGCACACGGCTCCGGGCTCTTCACCCGCGGCCAGACGCAGATCCTGTCGGTCCTGACCCTCGGCACCGCCAAGGAGGGTCAGCGGATCGACGACCTCTCGTTGGAGAAGGACCGCCGCTTCATGCACCACTACAACTTCCCGCCCTACTCGGTCGGGGAGACGGGCTTCATGCGCGGCCCGAAGCGGCGTGACATCGGCCACGGCGCGCTCGCACAGCGGGCGCTTCAGCCGATGATCCCGCCGGCTGAGGACTTCCCGTACACGATCCGGATCGTCTCCGAGACGCTCGAGTCGAACGGCTCGTCGTCGATGGGCTCGGTCTGCGGCTCGACCCTCGCGCTCCAGGACGCGGGCGTGCCGATCAAGGCGCCCGTGGGCGGGATCGCGATGGGCCTCGTCAAGGAGGGCGACGACTACGTGATCCTGACCGACATCCAGGGCGCCGAGGACCACCTCGGTGACATGGACTTCAAGGTCGCCGGCTCGCGTGAAGGGATCACCGCGCTCCAGATGGACATCAAGATCACCGGCGTGACGCAGGAGATCATGAGCAACGCCCTGGAGCAGGCGAAGCAGGCCCGCACGTTCATCCTCGACAAGATGGCCGAGGTGCTCCCGGAGAGCCGCGAGCAGCTCGCCTCGCACGCGCCGCGCATCTCGTCGGTGAAGATCGACCCCGAGAAGATCGGAATGGTGATCGGCAAGGGCGGCGAGACGATCCGCTCCCTCGAGGCCGACTACGAGGTCCAGATCGACATCGAGGAGGACGGCACGATCCTCATCTACGCCACCGAGGGCGAGAAGGCCGATGCCGCGATCGCGGCGATCGAGTCGCTCACGAAGGAGCCCGAGGTCGGCGACACCTACACCGGCAAGGTCGTCAAGACGACGCAATTCGGCGCGTTCGTCGAGTTGAAGAAGGGCACCGACGGCCTGCTCCACGTCTCCAACGTCGGCCCAGGCCGGGTCGGCCACATCGAGGACGTGATCGGGCGCGGCGACGTGCTCGACGTCATCGTCCAGGAGGTGGACAAGGAGCGTGGCCGGATCGGGCTCAAGCTCGTCGCCAAGCACGAGAACGGCAACCTCGTCCAGCCCGAGGAGCTGATCGAGCGGGCGAAGGATGCTCCGCCGCGGCCGCAGGAGGATCGTCCTCCGCGCCGCGACGGCGAGCGTGGGCGCGGCGGTCGCGGAGGCGGCGGCCGTGGCCGAGGCGGCGGTCGCGACCGGTAAGACGGTCGTGCCGGCCAAGCCGACACGACCTCTTATGGTCGTGTCGCAAGCGATCGCCTTAGCCACAAAGCGGTCGGCGTCGCAAGCGACCGCCTCCGCGCTTGACGCACGACGTCATCGTCACCCTTGCAGCGCTGGGGGTCGCGGGCCAGGTGCTCGCGGCCCTCTTGCTGCTGGTCGGGATCGGGTGGGTCGCGGGGCTTCGCGGCCCGGGGGAGTGGGTCCGCCGGGCGGTCGAGGGCTACGAGCTCTGGATCGTCTTCCTCGTCTCCGCGATTGCGACCGGCGGCAGCCTCTTCTTCTCCGAGATCGCGGGCTTCGTGCCCTGCGAGCTGTGCTGGTTCCAGCGGATCTGCATGTACCCGCTCTCGATCGTGACCCTGCTCGCCGCGCTCGCCAACGACCGCCGCGTGGCCCGCTACTTGCTGCCGCTGCCCCTGGTGGGCGCCGGCGTCTCCGCCTACCACCTGCTGGTGGAGAACGGCGTCGTCAAGCAGGCCCAGGCCTGCCTGATCTCGGCGCCGGGTGGCTGCGCGACCAAGTGGATCGAGGAATTCGGCTACGTGACGATCCCGGGCCTTGCGCTGACCGGGTTCGCACTCTGCTTCGCCTTCCTGTTGCTGGCCGCTGCTCCGCCTCCGACGGCTACCGTTCCAGAGACATGACGAGCGGCAAACAAGCACGGCGGCAGCGACAGGCCCAGGTGGCGAGACCGCCGGTCCGGAGCACGGGCGGTCGGCAGGCCTCGACGAAGGTGCTGCTCTTCGCGGTGGCCGGTCTGGCCGGGCTCGCGGTGGCGATCGGCCTCGCGGTCGCCTTCAGCGGCGGGTCGTCGTCGGCGAACCCCACGACGGTGAGCGCCCTGCCCGACGCCGCTGCGAGCACCGCGCTCTTCAAGGGCATCCCCCAGCGCGGCAACGTGCTCGGCAAGCCCTCCGCGCCGGTGACGATGGTCGAGTACATCGACCTCCAATGCCCGGTCTGCCGGGCTTTCGAGACCGAGGTGATGCCGACGATCGCCGAGCGCTACGTCCGGACCGGGAAGCTAAAGGTCGTCGCACGGCCGATCGCCTTCATCGGCCCGGACTCCCTCACGTGGCCGGGACGCCACCATCGCTGCGGGGCACCAGAACCGTCTGTTCGACTTCGCCCAGCTCCTCTACGCCAACCAGGGGCCCGAGAACGGGGGCTGGCTCAACGACGAGATGGTTGCCTCCGCCGCGAAGAGCATTCCGGGCGTGAACGTGCAACAGCTCGTCGACGCGAGCAACTCGAGCGCGGTGGCGAGCACTGCGAAGCAGAACGAGTCGCAGGCGAAGACCGACCGCGTCGGCGGCACGCCGGCCATCTACATCGGCAAGAGCGGTGGCACCTACGCGCCCGTGTCACCGGAAACGCTGCCCGAGGTGGGCACGGTCTCCGCCGCGATCGACCGCGCGCTCAACCCTTAGCCCTAGCTAGTAGCGGTCCAGCTCGCGCAGGCGCTCGTCGCTGATGCCGAAGTGGTGCGCGATCTCGTGCAGGACGACGCGCCGGATCTGCTGCTGAAGAAGAACGGGATCGTGCCCGAAGTGGCGCTCGAGCGGCCCGCGGTAGATCGAGATCTTGTCGGGTGGCACCGCCGCGTACCAGCTCGAGCGCCGTGTGAGCGGCACGCCCTGGTAGAGGCCGAGCAAGGGCATGCCGGGCGGAGGCTCGTCCTCGATCACGAGCTCGAGGTTGGACATCGCGCTGCGCAGATCGTCGGGCAACGTTGCGATCGCCTCCTCGACGGTTCGCTCGAAGTCGAGGTCCGGATACGGCTCGTCCATCCGGTGAGCCTAGCCGCCCGAGTACGATCCGCCCGTGCAGCAGAAGTACGTGCTCACTGAGCTCGACACCGGAGAGCGCGTCATCTCCGAGCGCCTCGTGCATGTGCGCTCGGTCGCGATCGGGTTCTGGATCGGCGCCGGCTCTCGCGACGAGACCGATGCCAAGGCGGGCCTCTCGCATTTCATCGAGCACCTGCTGTTCAAGGGAACGGCCTCCTACACGGCCCAGCAGATCGCCGAGATCTTCGACACCCTCGGCGGAGAGCTCAACGCGGCCACCTCGCGCGAGCACACCGTCGTCTTCGCACGCGTGCCCGACGAGCGCCTGGAGACGGCCCTCGAGGTGATGGGGGAGATGATCTTCGCTCCCGCCTTCGCCGAGATGGACGCCGAACGCGAAGTGGTGCTCGAGGAGATCGCGATGTACGAGGACCAGCCGCAGGAGCTCGTGCACGACCTGATCTCCGAGGCAACCTTCGGCTCGCATCCGCTCGGCCGGCCCGTGATCGGCCGGGCCGAGGTGATCTCGAGCGTCTCGCGCCGCACGGTCTCGAGCTACCACCGCTCGATGTACGTGCCCGGCAACGTCGTCGTGGCGGCGGCGGGCAACCTCAAGCACGAGGAGTTCGAGCGCCTGCTGCTGCGCGCGCAACGGAAGGCGGTCGCCGCCGCCCGCACCGGCCCGCGCGTGCGGCCGCCGCTCGTCAAGGCGCCGGCGCCCAGCCTCCGCTTCCAGCGCAAGGACACCGAGCAGTACCACGTCTGCGTGGCCGCGCCAGGGATCGCCCGCTCCGACAAGCGCCGCTTCGCCGCGTCGCTCCTCGACGGGATCCTCGGCGGCTCGGCCTCGTCGCGCCTGTTCCAGGAGATCCGGGAGAAGCGGGGGATGGCCTACGCCGTCTACAGCTTCGCCGCCCAGTACACCGACACCGGCCAGGTCGGGATCTACGTCGGCACGCGCGAGGACAACCTCGCCGCCTGCTTCGAGATCGTCAGCGAGCAGATCGGCGAGATCGCTGCCGGGAGTGTTCGGCCCGAGGAGCTCCAGCGGGCCAAGGAGAACCTCAAGGGGCGGATCATGCTCTCGATGGAGTCCACCTCGACGCGCATGAGCCGGCTCGGGAAGTCCCTGATCACCGACACCGAGCTGCTCTCGATCGAGCGGATCATGGCCGAGATCGACGCGGTCGAGCCCGAGGCGCTCGCCGAGCTGGCCGGGGTGTTGCTGGCGCCGGAGCGGCTCTCCGCCGCGGGCATCGGCCCGAAGGAGGAGCACTTCCTTGCAGCCGTCGAGCGCGTGAACCCGGGCCTCGCCAGAGCGGCGTGAAGGTCGCGCTCTTCGGAGCGGGCGGCAAGGTCGGCGCCGTGCTCGGGCCGGCGCTCGAGGCCGCCGGGCACGAGCTGGTCGGGCTGGACGAGGCGGAGGCGATGGTCGACTTCACGGCGCCCGAGGCGGTCGTGCGGAACATCAGCCTCGCCCTCGAGGCGGGCGTGCCCTGTGTCGTCGGGACGAGCGGCTGGGAGACGGACGAGGCCGAGCGGCTGGCGCTGGAGGCCGGCCTGCCGGTCTTCTACGCGCCCAACTTCGCAGTGGGCGCGGTGCTCATGATGCGGCTGGCGGCCGACGCTGCGAAGCATTTCCCGCGCGCCGAGATCATCGAGCTCCACCACGACACCAAGAAGGACGCGCCTTCCGGGACGGCGAAGGCGACGGCCGACCTCCTGCCCGGCGATCCGTCGATCCACTCCGTGCGGCTTCCGGGGCTCGTCGCGCACCAGGAGGTGCTCTTCGGCGGCGACGGGCAGCTTCTGACGATCCGCCATGACGCGTACTCGCGCGAGGCGTACGTGCCCGGAGTCCTCCTCGCGCTCGAGCGCTTGCACACCCTTCCGCCAGGGCTGACGGTCGGTCTGGCTACGCTCCTGGAAGCGTGACTCGTGCGCCTGCGGCCATCGCCGTCGTCGTCCTAGCTGCCGCCACGGCCGGCTGCGGCAGCTCGGCCGGACCGAAGAAGGACGACCCGGTCTACGCGGGCATGCCGAAGAGCGCCGCGAAGCAGGCCGCGCTCGTGGATTCCGGCTCGGAGACCACCGACGGCTCGAATGAGCTCTACGGGCACCACCTGCGGCTCGTCTCGATCACGAGGAGCCACGATCCGACCGGCGACATCGCCTGGCGGGCGACGTTCAAGGACCTCACACAGGACGGGGAGCGGCTCTGCATCTGGATGGCGAACGGGCAGTACAGCGGGAGCATCGCGCTCCAGCCGTGCCCAGGGGTCAAGGCGGAGCCGTAGAATCGTCACTCGTGCTCGGTGAGGTCCTGACCGCGGTCGTGACGCCCTTCGACGCTTCGGGGGCGGTCGATCACGATCGGTTCCGGGAGCTCGCCGGGTATCTCGTCGACAACGGCTCCGACGGGCTCGTCGTGGCCGGCACGACCGGGGAGGCGCCGACGCTCTCGGACGACGAGCGGCTCGCGCTGATCGGCACCGCCGTGGAGGCCGTCGGTGACCGGGCGACGGTGATCGCGGGGACCGGCACGTACTCGACGGCTCACTCGGTGCATCTGACCGAGCGGGCGCACGAGCTCGGCGTGGACGGCCTCCTCGTCGTGACCCCGTACTACAACAAGCCGCCGGTGCGCGGCATCGTCGAGCACTTCAAGGCGGTTGCCGACGCGAGCGACAAGCCGATCGTGGTCTACAACATTCCGGCGCGCGTCGTGCTCAACCTGGAGACGGAGACGATCGCGCAGCTGGCCGAGATCCCTACCGTCCGCGCCGTAAAGCAGGCGAACCCGGACCTCGAGCAGGCGCGAGCGATCGTCGAGCTCGGGCTCGCCCTCTACGCGGGCGACGACGACCTGATCCTGCCGTTCGCCGAGCTCGGAGGAATCGGCGGGATCTGCGTGCACACGCACGTCGTCGGGCCGCAGGTGAAGGAGCTCGTCACGAGCGTGCGCGAAGGGGACCACGAGGGAGCTCGCCGGATCGAGCAGGAGACCGCGCCCGCACTTGAGATCCTCAAGGTGCAGACGAACCCGATCGCCATCAAGGCGGCGTTGAACCTGCTCGGGCACGACGTGGGGGGCCTACGCCTGCCGCTCGTCGAGGCCACGGAGGACGAAGTCGCCCGGGTGCGCGATTGCCTCGAACGGCTGAGGCTTCTCGAACCGAGCCGGGTCGCCTAGCCCGGCAGCCTCTTCAGGGGCAGCCCTGGGCTAGGACTTCAAAAAGGCGAGCCGGTAGTACCAGGTCATCCGCAGCATCCATTCCCTCCTTTGCGTTGGCCGCCGTCCCAGTGTGCTCACGCGCAAGCCTTTGCGTATCCCCCGCGTGGGGGGTCGGCGACTACGACTAGCCGGTCGCGGCGGCCGAAGGCGCTTCCTGCGGAATCTCCGCGGGGCGCTCGGCCAGCGCCAGGCCGATCTGGTCCAGGGAGCGGGTCAGCGCCGCGCGGACGTGACGCCGCAGAGCACGCGGTGCCCGGAGCACGACGAAGCCCACGAGCGCGCTGTTCTCGCGGCGGAGCGGCAGCGCGACGAAGGCGCCGTCCTGGCCGCCGAGCTCGTGGCCAGCAGCCGTCAGGAGCTCGGAGCGCGACTCGGCTTCGCGCACGAGCCAGCTCATCAACGTCATCTCCTGCGGGGCGGCCTCGCCGCGAGAGAGCTCGAGCGAGCCGCTCAGGCCGTCTTCCTCCCACTTGACGAGCGCGATCCACTCCGCGCCGGCGGAGGACTCGAGCACATCGCCGAGGCGTTCGAATGCGACCTCGCGCTCGTCGGGCGCGAGTGCCGTCGCCACCGCACGCCGCAGCCGCCCGGCCAGGAAGCGCGCCCGCAGGTGGAGGATCACTCCCACGCACGCGACGGCTCCGCCGGTAGCCGCGAGGAAGGGCTGGTGCAGGCCGATCCCGGCAAGAGCGGTCACCACGCCGCCGAGCGCGACGAGATCGGGGCGCTCTTTGAGGCCACCGGCTCCACGGATCTCGGGGACGCGGTACGGGGCGGCGGCCCCGCGGAGCTCCTCCTGCTCTTCCGGGGTCAGAGCAGCGAATGGATCGTGGCCCCGCTGCAAAGCCACGAACGCCTTCGCGACGGCGGGGTGGAACTGCGTGCCGATGTTCCGCTCGATCTCGGCCAGCGCCTCCTCGGTCCCGAGGCCGGCGCGGTACGGGCGGTCGCTCGTCATCGCGTCGAAGCTGTCGGCGACGACGAGGAAGTGGGCGGCGAGCGGCTGGTCCTCCGGCGGGATCCCGTAGTAGCCCCGGCCGTCGAAGCGCTCCCGGTGGTACTCGACTGCGCGCGCCTCAGCGGCGGACAGCTCGAAGCGCCGGAGCAGGCGGGCTGACAGCCTCGGCGCGCGCCAGACCGCGCCCCACTGCGCGGGGGTGAGCTTCCCGGTCTTCCCGAGCACGGCGGCGTCGACCGCGACCTTGCCGAGGTCGTGCAGCCGGGCGGCCCAGCGCAGACGGTCGATGTCGGAGTAGGGGAGCCCGAGCGCGCGCGCCAGCGAGTCGACGTAGCCGGCGACGCGGATGGAATGCCGGTAGGTGTACGGGTCGCGCTCGTCGACGATGTTGGCGAACGTCTCGAGGGCGTGGAGCGTCTCCTGCCGCGAACGCCGAACTCGCGCTTGCGCCTGGTTGACGGCCAGCGCGACGGGCACGACGGCGAGCACGTTCCAGGGGTGGCCGAAGGCGAAGATCGCCAGGATCGCGCCCAGGCCCGTCTCCGCGGCCGCAGCCGCAAAGTCGGGCTGCAGGACCTCCCCGCCGCCGACCAGCTGGAGCAGCCCGCGCGAGACGAGCAGGTAGACGATGGCCAGCACGGTCAAGGGCACGAGGTCGTCGGGAAGCGCGAGATGTCCGGTGACTCCGCCGCCGAGCGCGAAGGCGTACCCGGCAGCGGCGGAGGCGAGCGCGAAGGCCGAGGCCTGGAAGGCGGCGAACCGCCAGGAGCCGCGGACGAGGCGGGCGAGGAGCGCCGCGAGGCCCGCGACGAGCGCGCCGCGCAGGGGCCCGAGCACGATCACGGCGGCGAGGTCGACGCCCGAGGCGACGCGGAAGACGCCGGGGCCGACCGGTTCGCGAATCCGTGATGCCTCCGGCTCCTCGAGCAGCTCGGCCGCGAGGGCGGCGGCGCCGAGGAGCGCGAGCGCCGTCAACGGGCGCCCGACGGCAGCCAGCGCTCCGGCCAGGGTCACGCCGAGACCGGCCGCCACGGTTGCGTAGGCGAGTAGGGAATGCCGCACGGAGCGTGTATCGGATTCGGCGCGGGCGAGGCTTAGCCTGCCCCCGCGTCTAGACTGCCGCGATGCCCGGAAGTACCCGAATCATCCCGCTCGGCGGCCTCGGTGAGGTCGGCAAGAACATGACCGTATTCGAGGCCGACGGGACCACGCTGGTCGTCGACGCCGGGCTCGCGTTCCCGCGCGACGAGCACCTCGGGGTCGACCTGATCCTCCCCGACTTCTCGTATCTCACCGAGGGTGGCAAGACGATTCGCGCCGTCCTCCTGACGCACGGCCACGAGGATCACGTCGGGGCGCTCCCGTACCTGCTCCGCGAGGGTCGCGTCGAGGAGGTCTGGGCGACGAGGTTGACGCTGGGGCTGATCAAGTCGAAGCTCGACGAGCACGGTCTGCTCCGCTCGGTCGAGCTGCGCGAGGCCGACCCCGACGCCGAGCCCGTCGAGCTCGGGCCGTTCCGCGCGGAGTTCGTCCGGGTTGCCCACTCGATCCCGGACTCGGTCGCGATCGTGCTCGAGAGCCCGGGCGGGCGCATCGTGCACACGGGCGACTACAAGATGGACCACACCCCGGTGGACGGGCTTCGCACCGACGTGGGCCGCCTGGCGGAGATCGGCAACCGCGGCGTCGACCTCCTGCTCGGCGACTCGACGAACGCCGAGCGGCCGGGAGTGACCGGCTCGGAACGGCTCGTGGGCGAAGCCTTCCGGCAGCTGATCCCACCGCGCACCGGCCGCATCCTCGTTGCGTCGTTCGCCTCGAACGTGCACCGCATGCAGCAGGCGATCGACGTCGCGGTCGAGGTCGGGCGCAAGGTCTGCGTCGTCGGCCGCTCGATGCGCAAGAACGTGAACATCGCGCGCAACCTCGGCTATATCGACGTGCCGGACGAGGTGCTGATCCGACCGAACGAGCTCGACGAGTACGAGCGCGGGGACGTGCTGATCCTCTGCACGGGCAGCCAGGGGGAGCCTCTCTCGGCGCTCGTGCGGATCGCGTACAACGACCACCCGGCGATCAAAGTCGAAGCGGGCGACACGGTGATCATCTCGGCGAAGCCCGTCCCGGGGAACGAGCTCAAAGTCCACGACGCGATCAATCAGCTCGCGCACTCGGGTGCGGAGGTCCTCCACCAGGAGATCGCCCCGGTTCACGTCTCCGGCCACGGAAACGCCGAGGAGCTGCGCCTGATGCTCAGCCTGGTGCGCCCGAGGTCGGTGATGCCGGTGCATGGTGAGTTCCGGATGCTGGCGGCCCACGCGCGGCTGGCGACAGAGAGCGGCGTGCCCGAGAACCGGATCGTCCTCGCGGAGAACGGCACAGTGGTCGAGCTGGACGAGTCCGGTGCCTATATGACCGGCCGCGTCGAGGCCGGCGTGACGTTCGTCGACGGACTGGGCGTCGGCGACGTGCAGGACGTGGCGCTGCGCGACCGGCGGCACCTCTCCGAGGACGGCGTCCTGATCGTGGTTGCGACCCTCACGGGCCAGAACGGGTCCGTCGCCGGCCAGCCGGAGCTGATCGCGCGAGGCTTCGCGGAGCCGGGCGAGCCGCTGCTCGACGAGATGCGCGAGGAGGCCCAGCGGGTGCTCGACGACCTCGTCAAGGAGAACGTGACCGAGATCAAGCTGCTGCAAGAGCACCTGCACGACGGCCTCGGACAGCTGATCTACGACCGGACGGGTCGACGCCCGATGATTCTTCCCGTAGTAGTAGAGGTATGAGAACCACCAGGGCAGAGCCGAGCTGGGCCGACGTCCTCGTCGACAACGCTGCCGACATCCAGACCGCGGAGCGCCTGATCCGGCAGCTGATCGCGGCGCAGGTCTCGTCGCTCGCGTTCTGCCGGCTGCTCGAGCGCTGGAACCGCGGCGACGCGGCTCCTTCGACCCCGGGCGGCCGCCAGGCGGCGCTTCGCCGGGCCGCCGATCGAGCCGAGACCGCCCTCGCCGGGTTGGAAGGGCCGCTCGGCCGCTACCTGCTCGAGCTCGAGCCCGAGCGCGCGGAGGGCCGCTCCTGGTACGGGGCCCCGGGCGCTGCCGAGCTCCTGGAGTGGGCGCCGGTCCTGAACCGGGCGGGCGTCAGGTTTTCGCCGGTGCGGGTCACACAGGCCTACCTCGAGCTGGCCGTCTTCCTCCGTGCGCTCGCCGGGCTGACCGACGCGGCCCGGATTCGCTCCGTGCCGGACCGCTCGTCGCTCTGGGCCGGCCTCTTCGACCTGCGCGAGAACCTCCTCGGCCGCGCCGTCGACGATCTCCGCGCGCTTGCCACCGCCTGACGCGTCGCTTGCGATGCCGATATCAGGGCGTGCGGGTTTCCAGCGCGCCCGTCTGAAACGACCGGTCGATGCGCTGGAGGCAGGCACTGCCGCCTGAGCTCTTCGTCGTCGGCTCCGTCAACCTCGACCTGGTCGCGCGCTGCGAGCGGCTGCCGCGGCCGGGGGAGACGCTCACGGACGGGACCTTCCACCGCTATCCGGGCGGTAAAGGCGCGAATCAGGCGGTCGCCGCGGCCCGCCTCGGCGCGAACGTCACCTTCGTCGGCAGCGTCGGCGAGGACGAGTTCGCGGACGAGGCGCTGGCGGGTCTTCGGGACGCCGGCGTGAAGACGGTGCTCGACCAGGGCGGGGCAACCGGCGTCGCGGTGATCATCGTCGACGCTCGGGGCGAGAACCAGATCGTCGTGGCGCCGGGGGCGAACGCCGACCTACATGACCCGCAGGCGCGAGGCGCGGTGCTGTCGCAGCTCGAGATCCCGGTCGACGCCGTCCGCGCCGCGGCTGACGGAGCGGAACGCTTCTTCCTCAATGCCGCGCCCGCTCGCCCGATCCCCGCGGAGCTCGTGCGAGCCGCCGAGGTCGTGATCGTGAACCGCTACGAGCTCGAGGCGCTGCCCGAGACGCCGAGGCTGACGGCGCTGACGCTCGGCGAGGAAGGCGCCGTGCTGCTCGAGGACGGCTCGGAGGTCGCCCGCGCCGAGGCTCCCAGCGTGGAGGCGGTGGACGGGACGGCCGCCGGGGACGCCTTCACCGCTTGCCTCGTCGTCTCGCGGCTCGAAGGCAGGGAGTGGGGCGAGGCGCTGCGCCGGGCCTGCGCCGCCGGCGCGCTCGCGGCCTCCAGGCCCGGAGCGCAGCCCTCGCTGCCCACGGCCGGCGAGGTGGATGCGATGCTCGAGCGCTGAGGCGTCGCTTGCGATGCCGATATCAGGGCGTGCGGGTTTCCCGCGCGCCCGTCTGAAACGACCGGTCGACGCGCTGTGCGTTAGAACCCCGGTCTATGGCGACGCGGATTCTGCTCGACTGCGATCCGGGCCACGACGACGCGATCGCGATCCTGCTCGCGCTCGCGAGCCCGGAGGTGGAGCTGCTGGGGGTGACCACGGTCGCGGGCAACCAGACGCTTCAGAAGACGACGGACAACGCGATCCGCGTGCTGGAGCTGGCCGGCAGGGGCGACGTCCCGGTCGCGATGGGCTCGCCGCGGCCGCTCGTGCGCGAGCCGTTCGTCGCCGGGTACGTCCACGGCGAGACGGGGCTCGATGGCCCGGACCTGCCACCGCCCCAGGCCTCTCCGGTGGACGCGCACGCGGTCGACTTCCTCGCCGAGCGGCTCGACGGCGCCACCCTCGTCGCGACCGGCCCGCTGACGAACGTCGCGCTCCTGCTGGCGCGCTACCCGGACGCACGCCCCGAACGGATCGTGCTGATGGGTGGCGCGATCGCGGAAGGCAACGTCACGCCGGCGGCCGAGTTCAACGTCTGGGCCGACCCGGAGGCCGCCGCGCGCGTCTTCGCCAGCGGACTCGACGTGACGATGGTCGGCCTCGACGTGACGCACCAGGCGCTGCTCACCGGCTCGCACGCCGAGGAACTGCACGCCTCGGGCCGGATCGGCAAGGTCGTGGCGGAGCTCCTCGACTTCTACGGCGTCTTCCACCGCGAGGTGTACGGCTTCGACGGCTCACCCGTCCACGACGCGGTCGCGCTCGCCCACGCCTTCCGGCCCGGGCTGCTCGAGCTCGAGCGGCTCAACGTCCGCGTGGACTGCGAGTCGGAGCTCTGTCGCGGCCGCACCGTGGTCGACGTGTGGCGCCGAACCGGCCTCGAGCCGAATGCGAGCGTGGCGGTGTCGATCGAGGCCGAGGCGTTCCTCGACCTCTTGCTCGAACGGCTGGCGCGGCTAGGCTAGCGGGGTCATGGCGGACATCTGGACGATCCTGATCCCGGTCTACATCCTGCTGGGCCTGCTCCTCCTGCTGGTCGCGCTGAACTTGCTCGCGCGCGTCCAGGGCGGTCGCTACGTCCGCCCGATCGGCCAGGCGATGATGAAGGTGCCGTTCCTGAAGAACTATCTGCAGAAGGCCTCCAGGGCGTCGCTGGAGAAGCAGAACCCGGAGCTGGCGAGCGCCATGGCCAAGCTGGAGCGAAGCGGCGTCCAGAACGACCCGCAGCGCGCACAAGCCGCCCTGTCGCGCCTCAGCGCCGCCGAGCGGAAAGCCTGGCTGGAGGCCGCAGGGCAGCAAGGCGCCATTCCGGAGCCGATGAACCGCCAGCAGCGGCGCCAGCAGGCGAAGCTGAAGAAGAACCGCTAGCCCGCGTTCGCCGCAACCACGCGCGCGAGCAGGAAACCTGTTTCGCGCTGCAATTTCTCGATCAAGCTTCGAGCGCGCGGCCGGCGTCTATAGCTCCGTCACTCGTCTATGTGCGGGCCCGTGGGCTGGCCCTGAAAGGAGTTCGATGGACGGCAGGACATACTCGCCGACGCGCATCGCCATCTCCGCGATCCTCGTGGTCGCCGCGGCGATGCTGCTCGTCGCCGCGGCGCTCGCGGGCCCGACCCGTAGCGCAGCCGCGAGCGGCCCCGCCGCGGCAGGGAAGGTGGGCGGCACTCTCAGAGTCAACCTCTCGACGACCGACGTTCAGTACACCGACCCGTCGCTGGAGTACGAGTCGACCGGATGGCAGATCGAGTACGCCACGGCCCTGAAGCTCCTGAACTGGAGGGAGACCAAGGCGACGCTGTTCCCGGAGGCCGCGACCTCGTTCCCGCTCGTCTCCGCCGGCGGTCGGCGCTACACGTTCCACATCCGGCCCGGCCTCAGGCTCAGCAACGGGGAGAAGATCACCGCCGCGAACTTCCGGTACGCGTTCCAGCGGGCGAACAACCCCAAGATGAACTCGCCCTCGGCGGCGTTCCTGTCCGATCTCAGCTCGGTGACGACGAAGGGCAAGTACACGCTCGTCATCAGCCTGAAGAAGGCCAGGCCGGACTTCGCCTCGATCGTCTCGATGCCGTTCTTCCAGGCGATCTCGTTGAAGCTGCCGATCGACCCGAACGGTGTGAAGCTGCCGGCGTCGGGTGGGCCGTACTACATCTCCGCCCGCGACATCGGTCGCACGATCGTGCTGAGCCGGAACAAGTACTACAAGGGGAACCGGCCCCACAACCCCAACCTGATCTCGATCAACGTGAACACCAACCTGGACACGAGCCTCTTGCAGGTTCGGAGCAACCAGCGTGACTACGACATGTTCGGCGTCCCGCCGACTGCTCACGTCCAGCTACACAACCAGTACCCGAAGCAGTACCACGTGAAGCCGGGAGTGATCACGGACTTCCTGACCATGAACACGACCTACGGGTCGAAGGGTGAGGGAATCAAGAACCACTCCTGCTTCAACGGGTACGCGGGGCCCGGCGTCCACACGCGGCAGGCGGTCAACTTCGCCGTCAACAGGCCGGCGGCGCTCGCACAGCGCGGCGCGTTCGCAGGCACTCCGACGACCCAGATCCTCCCGCCGACGATGCCCGGCTTCCACAACTGGACGAAGCAGCTCGGCTACCCGACCAACAGGCCGAACGTGTCCAAGGCCCGGTCGCTCAAGCCGAAGAAGTGCAACATCGTCTTCTACGGCGCCACGAGCCCGACCTCGATCGGGATCATGCAGCTGGTCAAGTCCGACCTGTCGAAGATCGGGATCAACTCCGACATCAAGACGTTCCCGTTCGCGGTTCGGATCGCGAAGGAAGGCCATCGCGGTGAGCCGTACGATCTCGACCTCCAGGCCTGGGGTGCCGACTACCCCGACCCGGTCGACTTCATCGACATCCTCCTGGACGGTCGCAACATCCAGGCGGAGAACAACAACAACAACGCGTACTTCAACAACGCGAGCTTCAACAACCGGATGAAGTCCGCAGGTCGCATCTCGAACCTCTCGAAGCGCTACGCCGCGTGGGCTCTGATCGACCGCGACGTGATGAAGAAGCAGGCTCCTCTGGCGCCGCTCTTCTTCCGCACGGTCCGTGAGTTCACCTCGAAGCGCGTCGGTTGCTACTCGTACCAACCGATCTACGCAGTCATGAACTTCAACGCCGTCTGTATCAAGTAGGCAGGCGATGACGGGCGAGGCGTCGGCCACTGTGACTCCACCGGCGCCTCGCCTGCTTCAAGTGTCGCTAACGATCCGACGACGAGCCACGTCTAAGGAAGCACGCGCCTTCTGGGAGGAGAACCCGTAATCGAGGGAACGGTGTAAAGCCCGCCGAATGCCTGCGGCGGTCGCAGCGGTTCCGGATACCTCGTGGCTCGGCGTCGAGCTGAGACACCTCGTTGCCCTGCGGGCGGTTGCCCAGGAGCAGTCCTTCAAAGGCGCCGCCCGGCGCCTCGGCTACAGCCAGTCGGCGGTGAGCCAGCAGATCGCGATGCTCGAGCGGCTGGTCGGACAGACGCTCCTCGAGCGCTCGACCGGTGGGAGGGCCGTCTCGCTCACCGCTGCCGGCAGTCTCCTCCTGAAGCACGCCGAGGCGATCGCGGCCAGGATCACGACCGCGAAAGCGGAGATGGACGCGCTCGCGGTCGGCCGGGTGGGCGTCGTCCGGGTCGGGGCCTTCCAGACTCCCGGAGCCAAGATCCTGCCGGAGGCGCTCAAACGCCTGCTCGCCCAGCGCCCAGGCGTCTCCGTCGACATGCGCGAGTCGATCGGCGACCTCGAGCTCCTCGAGCAGCTCGAGCGCGGGCTCCTCGACCTCACCTTCGCCGTGCTCCCGCTGCCCGAAGGTCCGTTCGAGTGGGCGGAGCTCGTGGTCGACCCGTTCACGGCTCTCGTGTCCACCCGCTCGCCGCTTGCCAAACGGGCCGAGATCTCTCTCGAGGAGCTCTGCCGCCTGCCGCTCGTCTGCTTCCGGAGCTGCCGGATCACGCAGATCGCGCTCGACGACCTGCGGGTGGAGGGGATCGAGCCGACGATCGTCTTCCGGTCAGACCAGAACGAGGTCATCCAGGGCGCTGTCGCGACCGGGGTGGCCACCGCCTTCATGCCCAGCCTGTCGGCCGACGAGCGAGACCCCCGGACGAAGCTGCTGCGAATCGTCCCGGAGGTGCCGCCGCGCGTGATCGCGGCCGCCTGGCGCGCCGACCGGCCTCTGGCGCCGCAGGCCGCCGCGTTGGTGGACGCCGCGCGGGAGGTCTGCCGCGAGCTGACGCGCGCCCGATAGCGCGGAGGGAAGCCCGAGCCGGCGTCGAAGCAGCGCCCCGATGGCGCGCCGTCGCAAAGGACGCACCCTCAGGCCGCGCGTGCCTTCTCGCGTCAAGCGCAGGAAGCGCGCGAACAAGGGGCACGGGCATCACCATCCGGAGCTGATCGGGCTCGGGCTGGTCGCCCTGGGCATCTTCTTGGGCTCCGTGGTCTGGGCCGGTTGGAACGGGGGTTACGTGGGCCTCTGGATCGCCGAGGGGCTCGACGCGCTCATCGGCGGTGCGTCCTGGGCGCTCCCGGGCGTGCTCGTGATCGTCGGCGCGCTGATGGTCGCCCGCAGCGACCTCGTGGACGTCCGGCCCTTCCGCACCGGCCTGATCGTGCTCGCGTTCGGCCTGATGATCACGCTCGGCAAGGACGAGGGCGGCTACCTCGGCACCGTGCTGGGCGGCGGCCTCGCGCTCGCCCTCGGCGGCACCGGCGTGGCGATCGTCGGGGTGCTGACCCTGCTCGCGGGCGGTCTCCTCGTGAGCGGCGCCTCGGCCGGGGCGATGCTGCGCAACTCGGGACGCGCGGTGCACCGCGCTGCGCGACGGTCGCTCGACCGCCGGCCTCCGGCCGCGCCGCCGCTGCGCGTGATCGAGGGCGAAGCACCGGTCCTGAAGCCACAGGGACCGCCGGTGGACGTCGTTCAGGAGTTCCCGGAGCTCGTCTCCAACGGCGAGCCGCCGCAGCTCCTGGTCGAGGAGCCCGAGCCCGACCGGGATCAGACGACCCTCTTCGAGACCGAGCCGAGGCCGGCGGCCGACTACCGCCTCCCTGACCGCGAGCTCCTGCGCCGCTCGGCGCCCGGAGCAGGTCCGGATAGCGACCACTGCGCCCGCGTGGCCGAGGCGCTCGTCCAGACCCTCGCCAACTTCGGCGTCGACGCGACCGTGATCGGCCAGATCTCCGGGCCGCGGGTGACCCGATACGAGCTCCAGCTTGCGCCCGGGACGAAGGTCTCGAAGGTCGCGGGCCTGAAGGACGATCTCTCCTACGCGCTCGCGACCACGGAGATCCGCATCCTGGCGCCGATCCCGGGCAAGCAGGCGGTTGGGGTCGAGCTCCCGAACACGAGCCCGAACCTCGTCACCCTCGGCGACATCTTCGAGGACCTGCCGGCCACCTCGAGCCCGCTGTCGGTCTGGCTCGGCAAGGACATCTCCGGCCAGGCCGTCTGGACCGACCTCGCCCGCATGCCGCACATCCTGATCGCGGGCACGACCGGCTCGGGCAAGTCCGGCTGTATCAACACGATCCTCACCTCGACGCTCTTGCGCGCCACGCCCGACGACGTCCGGATGATCCTGATCGATCCGAAGCGGATCGAGCTCAACTACTACGAGTCGATTCCGCACCTGCTCACCCCGGTCGTCTCGAGCCCCAAGGAAGCGGCGGCGGTCCTTCGCAATGTCGTCGCCGAGATGGAGCGCCGCTACGAGCGACTCTCGGCCGTGCGGGCGCGCAGCCTCGCCGAGGCGAACCGCTCCCTCCGCTCCCGGGGCGAGCCCTCGCTGCCCTACCTGCTGGTGGTGATCGACGAGCTCGCCGACCTGATGATGATCTCGCCGCAGGAGGTGGAGGACGCCGTCATCCGGCTGGCGCAGAAGTCGCGGGCGGTCGGGATCCACCTCGTGCTGGCCACGCAACGTCCGTCGGTGGACGTGATCACCGGGATGATCAAGGCCAACGTGCCCAGCAGGATCGCCTTCGCCGTCTCGAGCCAGACCGACTCCCGCGTCATCCTCGACCAGGCGGGGGCGGAGAGCCTGCTCGGTCAGGGCGACATGCTCTTCAAGCCGCTCGGAACCTCGCGGTTGCAGCGACTCCAGGGCGCCTATGTGAGCGAGGAGGAGATCGCCCTCGTAGTCGAGCAGTGCCGGGGACAGCGGGAGCAGGAGCTCGACGAGTCGCTCCTCGAGGCGCCGGAGCCGACGGGTGAAGACGGGGCGGACGCCATTGACGGCGACTTCGATCCCGACGAGGACCCGCTCCTCGACAAGGCGATCGAGGTCGTCGTCCAGACGCAGACAGCCTCGGTTTCCCTGATCCAGCGCCGTCTGCGCGTGGGCTACACGCGTGCGGGGCGCCTGATCGACATGCTGGAGCGCCGCGGGATCATCTCTGGCTACGAGGGCTCGAAGCCCCGTCGCGTGCTGGTCGACGAGACGGCTCTGCCACAGGTCGCCGAGCGCCCGTAACGCCGCGAAATCTTCACGCGGCGCCAACTTCGGGGTACCATCGTTCGTCTTTTAGAGGCGGACAGGCGTTCTTGCGTGCTCTTGCATGCGCTGCAAATGAGGAGGGTATGTGAAAGTTTCACGGCGTATATCGATTCTGAGTGCGGCCTTGGTGGTGGTCCTGCTGGCGGGACTTGCGGCTCTGGTTGGGACTAGCTCCAGCCAGGCCTCGCCGAAAGCAGGCCAGGCCACGTTTCTGGCCTCGCTCGTGAGCGACATCGGCAAATTCAACGACCGGTCGTTCAACCAGTCGCAGCTCGAGGGCCTGAAGCGGGCCCAGAAGGAGCTGAAGATCAAGATCAAGCCGCTTCAGTCGAACTCGACCTCGGACTACGTCCCGAACATGAACTCGGCCGTCCGGGCGGGGTCGAACATCACGATCGCGGCCGGCTTCCTGCTCGCCGACACGCTCGAGACGATCGCGAATCAGTTCCCGAAGTCGAAGTTCGCGATCACCGACTACTGCGCCAAGGGTGCGAAGTCCTGCATCACGGGCAGCGTCCTGAAGGCGAACCACCCGAACATCATGGGTCTCGACTACGCGGCCAACCAGTCCGGCTGCCTCGTCGGCTACCTGGCTGCGGAGATGACGAAGAAGCAGGGTGGCAAGCAGGTGATCGGCGCGGTCGGCGGTCTGCACATTCCGCCGGTCGACATCTGGATCGCGGGCTACAAGTTCTGCGCGAAGCTCTACAACCCGAAGATCCAGGTCCTCGTGGGCTACTCGGGTGACTTCGTCAAGTCCGACCTCTGCAAGACCGTCGCGGAGAACCAGATCGCTCAGGGCGCGAAGGTGCTCTTCCAGGTCGCCGGTGGTTGCGGCCTCGGCACCCTCACCGCCGCGGCTCAGGCGAAGATCTGGGGCATCGGCGTCGACAAGGACCAGTACAAGGACGCCAAGCGGGTCCTGACCTCCGGCGTCAAGAAGGTCGGCCTCGGGGTCTTCCAGGTCGTCAAGGCGACCAAGGAAAACAAGTTCAAGGGCAACAAGGACCTGCAGTTCACGCTCAAGAACGGCGGCATGGGCATCGGCAAGATCAACCCGGCCGTGCCGAAGAAGTACATCACCGCGATGAACAAGATCAAGACGCGCATCATTCAGGGGAAGCTCAAGGTCCCCACGAAGCTCACGTAGTTCTCGAGCGTCGAATGCGTTTCGAGCGGGCGGGCCTCCGGGCCCGCCCGCTCGTTTGATACAACGCGACCGCATGCGCAACGCAGTGCGAGGGGTCGTTCTGCTGCTGGTGGGAGCCGCGCTGGTCGTGGGCGCCTCGGGCTGCGGCGGCGGAAGCTCGAAGAGCTCGAGCTCGACGCAGACGAGCACCGGCTCGAGCAGCTCCATGCTCGTGGCGCTCGTCAGCGACATCGGCAAGTTCAACGACCGGTCCTTCAACCAGTCCCAGCTCGAGGGCCTCAACCGCGCGAAGAGTGAGCTCGGGATCCAGACGCTCCCGCTGCAGTCGAACGCGACCTCCGACTACGTCCCGAACTTCACGCAGGCGGTCAGGCGCAAGGCCGGCCTCTCGATCGCCGCCGGCTTCCTGCTCGCGGACACGCTCGAGACCGTGGCCGCCCGCTTCCCCGATTCGAAGTTCGCGATCACGGACTACTGCGCAAAGGGCGCGCCCACATGCATCACCGGCAGCGTTCTCAAGAAGAACCACCCGAACGTGATGGGGCTCGACTTCGCGGCGAACGAGTCGGGGTGCCTCGTCGGCTACCTCGCTGCGGAGATGGCCAAGAAGCAGGGCGGCAAGCAGGTGATCGGCGCGGTCGGCGGCCTGCACATCCCGCCCGTCGACATCTGGATCGCGGGCTACCAGTACTGCGCGAAGCTGTTCAACCCCCAGATCAAGGTGCTGACCGGCTACTCCGGCGACTTCGTCAAGTCGGACCTCTGCAAGACGGTGGCCGAGAATCAGATCGCACAGGGCGCCCAGGTGCTCTTCCAGGTCGCCGGCGGGTGCGGCCTCGGCACCCTCACCGCCGCCTCCCAGGCGGGCATCTGGGGCATCGGGGTCGACAAGGACCAGTACAACGACGCGAAGCGGGTCCTGACGAGCGGCGTCAAGCGCGTCGACCTCGGGGTCCTGAACGTGATCAAGGCCACCAAGGACGGCAAGTTCAAGGGCAACACCGACCTGCAGTTCACGCTGGCCAACGGCGGCATGTCGGTCGGGAGGATCAACCCCGCCGTCCCGCAGGCCCTGATCGACAAGATGAACGCCCTCAAGCAGCGCATCATCTCGGGCGAGGTCAAGGTCCCGACCACGCTCTAGGCGGGGCACCGGCCCGCCGCACCTCCATAGAATCACCCGCTGTGGAGGCTTCGACCGTCCTCGAGATGCGGGGAATCACCAAGCGGTTCCCCGGCGTCGTCGCCAACGACCACGTCGACTTCGACCTCCATCGCGGCGAGGTACACGCACTCCTCGGCGAGAACGGCGCGGGCAAGTCGACGCTGATGAACATCCTCTACGGCCTCTACAGAGCCGACGAGGGGGAGATCTTCGTCAAGGGCAAACGGGTGGTGTTCCACTCGGCCAAGGACGCGATCGTCACGGGGATCGGGATGGTGCACCAGCACTTCATGCTGATCCCGGTGATGACGGTCGCCGAGAACATCGTCCTCGCCAACGAGCCGACGAAGGCCCATGCGCTGCTCGACTTCGACGCCGCTCGCGAGCGCGTGCGGAACCTGTCGGAGACGTTCAACTTCGCAATTAACCCCGATGCCCGGGTGGAGGAGATCAGCGTCGGCCAGCAGCAGCGGGTCGAGATCCTGAAGGCGCTCTACCGGCGCGCCGACATCCTCATCCTGGACGAGCCCACCGCCGTGCTCACGCCGCAAGAGGCGAAGGAGCTGTTCGAGATCCTGGAGACGCTCGTTCGTGAGGGCATGTCGGTCATCTTCATCAGCCACAAGCTGAACGAGGTTCTGGAGATCGCCGACCGGATCACCGTCCTGCGGCGCGGGAAGAGGATCGACACCGTCCCGCGCGAGGGCGCGACCGAGGAGGGGCTCGCGCGCATGATGGTCGGCCGCGAGGTGCTGCTTCGTGTCGAGAAGCCACCGGCGCAAACCGGCGAGACGCTACTCGAAGTGCGCAACCTCGACGTCAGCGACGACCGCAACCTCCCGGCTGTTCGGGACGTGTCCTTCAGCGTCCGCGCCGGCGAGATCGTCGCCCTTGCCGGCGTGGAGGGCAACGGCCAGAGCGAGCTGATCGAGGCGATCACCGGCCTGAGGCGGGCCGACAGCGGCGACGTGGTTGTCGGAGGCCGCGTGATCTCACACGCCACAGCTCGGAAGATGCTGGACGCCGGCGTGGGACACATCCCCGAGGACCGGCAGCGCCGCGGCCTGGTGCTCGAATTCTCGATCGCGGAGAACATCGCGCTTCATGACTACAACGCGCCTCCGGCCTCGCGCTTTGGCTGGCTCTTCCCGCGCCGCCTCGTGGAGCGGGCCCGCAGGCTGATCGAGGAGTTCGACGTGCGGGGAGGAGGCCCCAACACGCGGGCGTTGGCTCTCTCCGGCGGCAACCAGCAGAAGGTGGTGGCTGCACGCGAGGTGGCCAGGGACCCGAAGGTGCTCGTAGCGGCCCAGCCGACTCGCGGACTGGACGTCGGGGCGATCGAATACCTCCATCGCCGGCTCGTCCAGGAACGGGACAAGGGACGGGCGATCCTGCTCCTGTCCCTGGAGCTCGAGGAAGTGCTCTCGCTCTCGGATCGCATCCTCGTCATCTACGAGGGAAGGATCGTCGGCGAGCACACGGGCGCCGTGACGGAGGAGGAGATCGGCCTCGAGATGCTGGGCGCCGGGAAAAAGGAGGCTGCGGCTTGAGCGAGCCGCTAGCGCCGCAGGGCGGAACCGAGCCCGAGGAGATCGCCAAGGCGCCACCCGCGACCGTCGCCTCCCGCCTCGACTTCGCCCAGCGGGCAGGCGGCGTGGGTCACGCCGATCATCACCGGGATCGTCGCCTTCCTGATCGGCGGCCTCATCATCCTCGCGACGGGCCACAACCCGTTTCAGGCGTACTGGGACATCCTCAATGGAGCGGGCCTGAACTGGTTGGCGCACCCGTGGAAGACCGACATCGCGAACACCGCGGCCTACAACTTCAGCCAGACGCTGCTTCAGACGACCACGTTGATTCTCGTCGGCCTCGCGGTAGCGTTCGCCTTCCGCTGCGGCCTGTTCAACATCGGCGGCAACGGCCAGTACCTCGTCGGGCTGATCTGCGCCAACTGGATCGGCGTCTCCTTCGTGAACATGGCCCGCCCGGCACACATCCTGCTCGGGATCACGGTGGCGGCAGCCGCGGGAGCGGTCTGGGCGGGGATCGCGGGGTTCCTGAAGGCGACCGTCGGCGCGCACGAGGTGATCACGACGATCATGCTGAACTGGATCGCCTACTGGCTCGGCAGCTACGTCTTCCAGCAGGGCGGGCCGCTTCAGGCTCCGGCGAACAAACCGCTCGACATCCCGATCTCCGCCGACGTCGCCAAGAGCGCATGGCTACCCGATTTCTGGGGCATCCCGGAGCTCCAGGGCCTGCACATCGGCTTCTTCGTCGCCATAGGGATGCTCGTCGTCTTCTGGCTACTGCTGAGCAGGACGACGCTGGGCTACGAGGTGCGCGCCGTTGGCTACAACCCCGACGCAGCGGCCTACGGCGGGATCAAGGTCCGCACGAACTACATCAGGGCGATGGCGATCTCCGGCGGCTTCGCCGGGTTGGCCGGCGGTCTCGACATGCTCGGCTACCTGCACCACTTCGGGACGATCGACGTCCAGGCAGCCTCGATCGGCTTTCTCGGGATCGCGGTTGCCCTGCTCGGGCGCAACACCGCGGTGGGCGTCGGCCTGGCGGCCCTGCTGTTCGGCGCCCTCGTGTACGGCACCACGCACGGGCTCCAGTCGGGCACGATCGATCCCAGCCTCGCCGGTCACCTGACCGAGATGATTCAGGGGCTCGTGGTGCTCTTCGTCGGGGCGGACGTCTTGATCCTCGCGGTCTGGAACGCTCGTCGCAGACTGCGGCGGCGGGAGCGCGTGACCGAACCGGTCGAGGCGACCTCGTGAGCTCCTATGCCGGCGGTGTCGACCGGGTGCTGCGCTCCCGCCTGCTCGACGCCGGCCTCGGTCGGATCGTTCGGAATCCTGCTCGGAGTCATCGCGTTCCTGCTGGCGATCCCGCCGATCACCTCCCGAAGCCTAACCTGGTCGCTGCTCGTCGGGATCCTCGCGATTCTCTTCGGCGTGATCTCGCTGAGCCGCGGCGCCGGGCGGGTCGGATGGGGCGCCGTAGCGACCGGGGTACTCGGTATCGCGCTGGCGGACCTCGCCACGAGGTCGAGCGTCGGCAACCTCGACCAGGTCTTCACTGCGAGCCTGATCGCCTCGATGCTCGTCTTCGCCACCCCGCTGACCTTCGGGGCGATCGGCGGCATGTTCTCCGAGCGCTCCGGCGTCGTGAACATCGGGCTCGAGGGAATGATGCTGATGGGAGCCTTCTGGGGGATCTGGGGCGCCGACAAGACGGGATCCTGGATCACAGGTGTCCTGATCGCGATGGTCTCCGGCGGCCTCCTAGCGCTCGTGCACGCCTTCTTCGCGATCCACCTGCGGGCCGACCAGATCGTCGGCGGCGTGGCGGTCAACTTCCTCGCGCTCGGGATCACCGGCTACTTCTTCGTTCAGCTCTACCACGGCGAGAACGTGCCCACCGGCATCTCTCAGATCCCGGACGTCAACCTCGCGAAGAGCGGCAGCCACTCGTTCTGGGCCGACTCGTTCGGGCATCTCAACCTGATGATCTGGCTCGCGATCGCGCTCGTCCCGCTCTCGTACGTCGTGATGTTCAAGACGCCGGTCGGCCTGCGGATCCGGGCCTGCGGTGAGCATCCTCGGGCGGCCGACACGGTCGGGATCAACGTGTACCTGGTGAGGTACGCGTCGGTGGTGCTCTCGGGGATCCTCGCCGCGATGGGCGGAGCGTTCCTGACGGTCGGGTACCTGAACACCTACAACGAGAACGTCACGGCAGGCCGCGGCTTCATTGCGCTCGCCGCGCTCATCTTCGGGAACTGGCGGCCGTTCGGCGCCTTCAGCGCAGCCTTGCTGTTCGGCTTCTCGACCGCGCTCGCATTCCGTCTCCCGGTGTACTCGGAGAGCGCGGCCACCCTCTTCCAGGCGCTGCCGTACGTCCTCACGCTGATCGCTGTGGCAGGCGTGATCGGCCGAACCGTGCCACCTGCCGCCGTTGGACGGCCTTACAAGAAGCAGTAGCGCTCGCGGGCGTAACGATGCTGCGAGGGGCTCGGTGCTGCTCGCGCTCGTTGGGCTCGCGATCGCTCCGCTCGGGTTCCTCGCCGCGAACAAGCTCGACCGGGTGACGCTCGTCCAGGCCACCGCGGCGACCTGCGCCTCCGCGGTCTTCGGCGCGGTCGCGATCCTGCTGGCCCGGCGCGGCCTCCGGAACATCGACCGAACCCTCGGTCGACTCGGCGGCGAGGGGACGGCGCGGGTCGGGCGCCTGCTGGGCGCGATCTCGCTGGCAATCGGTCTGACGGCGGCTCTGGCGCTCGGGTTCTACGCGCTCCTGAACCTCTTCGGCTAGGGCGAATCGCCACTACAATCGCCGGGTGTTCGAGATCGGCAACAGCCTGCGCGAGGCCCGCGTTCGGCAGCAGCTCGAGTTCGCCGAGCTGGAGCAGGCGACCAAGATCAGGGCCCGCTACCTCCGCGCGCTGGAGGAGGAAAGCTTCGACACCCTGCCCGCGCAGACCTACGTCAAAGGCTTCCTGCGCACCTACGCGGACTACCTCGGCCTGGACGGGCAGCTGTACGTGGACGAGTACAACTCGCGCTTCAGCACGGGCGAGGAGGAGCACCGCGAGCCCGTCGTGGCCCGCCGCACGTCGAACGTGGGCTCGCACCACCGGCGCGTCGAGAGCCGCTGGGTGCTGGTCGCCCTCGCCGCGATCGGCGCCGTCTTCGCGCTCGTCATCGCCGCCTGGAAGTTCAGCGACACGGGCACGCAGAAGATCCCCAACCTCGCCCCGGACACGACGCCGGCGGCCACGCCCACGGTCAAGCAGAAGGCGCAGCCGAAGCCGAAGCCCGTCACGTTCCGGCTCTACCTGCGCGCGAGCCACGGCAACTCGTGGATGGACGTGCGCAGCTGGTCGGTCAACGGTGGCAGCCGCTACACCGGCACGCTCGAGCTCGGGCAGGCGCAGCGGTTCGTGGCGAAAAGGCTCTGGATCAACTTCGGGAACCCGGGGAACCTCTCGATCGCCCTGAACGGGAAGCCCGTCAGCGTCTCCCGCGGCGGTGCCTACCTCGTGCGCCCAGGCGGGATCACGCGCGCGGCTTGACGCGCCCCCGCGGCTTCGTCGTCGTCACCGGCAGCGAGCTCGTCCGTGGCGACCGCACTGACCTGAACGGGCCGTTCCTCGCCCAGGAGCTGCTGCGGCTCGGCGTCGAGCCCGCACGGATTGCGATCGTCGGCGACGATCCGCTCGAGCTGGAGACCGCGCTGCGGGAAGGGCTCGACGCGGATCTCTGCCTCGTCTCGGGCGGGCTCGGCCCGACGCACGACGACCGAACCGTCGAGCTGGTCGCCAAGGCCACCGGGCGCGAGCTCGTCGTCGACCCGACGCTCGAGGCCGAGATCGAAGGAGTCTCACGCCGGATCGCCGAGCGCCTGACGCGGCCGTACGCCGATTTCGAGGAGGGCGTCCGCAAGCAGGCGACACTGCCGGAGGGCGCCGAGGCGCTGGGCCTCGCCGGTACCGCGCCGGGGTTTGTGCTCCAGTGCACAAGCACGACGGTTGTCGTTCTCCCTGGCCCGCCCGCCGAGCTGAAGCGGCTCTGGCCGCGGGCGCTGGCGACCGACGCCGTGCGCCGCGTGCTCGAGCGCGCGACGGCCCCGGAACGGCGCGTGCTGCGCTTCTACGGCTCGAGCGAGTCGGAGATCGCGCGCGCGCTCGCCGAGGCCGGGGGAGAGGGAGACGGTGTCGTGGCGACGATCTGCGCGCGTGACTTCGAGATCCACGTCGACCTGATGGTCGAGCCCGGCGGCGAGAGCCGGGCCGGTGATCTCGCAACAGCGCTTCGGAAGCGCGCGGGCGGCCACCTGTTCGCCGAGGACGAGCGACCGGTGGAGGAGCTCGTGCTGGACGCCTGCCGCACGCAGGGTCTGACGCTCGCGACCGCGGAATCGTGCACCGGCGGGCTCGTGGCGGCACGGCTCACCTCGATCCCCGGGTCCAGCGACGCGTTTCTCGGCGGCGTCGTGGCGTACGCAGACGAGGTCAAGGCGGCCGAGCTCGGAGTGCCTGCGTCGGTGCTGGAGCGGCACGGCGCCGTCTCGGCGGAGACCGCGGCGGCGATGGCGACCGGGGCCCGAGAGCGTCTCGGCGCGGGAGTAGCCGTCGCGGTCACTGGGGTCGCCGGTCCCGGCGGCGCGACCGCGGACAAGCCCGTCGGGCTCGTGTACCTGCATGCGGAGGCCCCCGGCGGGGGCCTGGCGCGGGAGCTGAATCTCCCGGGTGAGCGAGAGGCGATCCGCGGGCGCGCGACGGTTGCGGCCCTTCATCTCTTGCGCACGCTTCTGGCACAGAGTCGCGACGAAGACGCGTGAACCTTCCTGCTAGCGTCGAGGGCAGTGAGCGGCTTCGGCTCTTCTGCGCGCTACGCCTCCCGGACGAGACGACCGGCCGGCTTGCCGCGTGGCAGGGCGTGGCCTTCGAAGGCGTGCCTGAGATCAGGTCGAGCCCGCGCGACCACCTGCACGTCACGCTCGCGTTTCTCGGGCACCGGCCGGTGGAGGAGCTGGACGACATCCTCGGCGCCCTCCGCGACGCCGCGCGGGCTGCGCGGCCGCCGCTCCTGTCCCTCCGCGGCTACCGTGAGACGCGGAGCGTGGGCATGCTCACCTTCGACGACGAAGACCGCCGCGGCGCGGCGCTCGCGGCCGACCTGCACGGGCGGCTCGCGGCGCTCGGCGTATACGAGCCGGAGCGGAGGACGTGGCTCCCGCACGTGACCGTGCTGCGTTTTCGTCGGCGCCCTCGGCTGCAGCCGGCCCTGCCGGAGCTGGAGCCGTTCGTGACGTCCGATGCTGCTGCTTTCCTTTCCCGACTACGCCCCGACGGGGCGCGATACGAAGTCCTCGAATCCGTGGCAGTGGGAGGTAGATGACGGTGGACCGCGAGCAGGCTCTCGACACCGCGCTCGGCCAGATCGAGCGCCAGTTCGGCAAGGGCTCGGTGATGCGCATGAACGACCAGGCCCAGGTCGCGATCGGCGCAATTTCGACGGGCTCTCTCTCGCTCGACCTCGCGCTGGGGATCGGCGGACTGCCTCGCGGGCGCATCGTCGAGGTCTTCGGCCCGGAGTCCTCGGGGAAGACGACGCTCGTCTACCACGTGATCGCAGAGGCCCAGCGCCGCGGCGGCATCTGCGCCTTCATCGATGCAGAGCACGCGATGGACCCCGCCTACGCCAAGCGGATCGGGGTCAACATCGACGATCTGCTGGTCTCGCAGCCCGACACCGGCGAGCAGGCGCTCGAGATCGCGGAGCTGCTGATCCGGTCGGGCGCGCTCGACGTGGTCGCGGTGGACTCGGTCGCCGCACTGACGCCGAAGGCCGAGATCGAGGGCGAGATGGGCGACTCGCACGTCGGCCTCCAGGCACGGCTGATGAGCCAGGCGCTGCGCAAGCTGGCCGGCACGCTCAACCGCACCGACACGATCTGCCTGTTCACGAACCAGCTGCGCGAGAAGATCGGCGTCATGTTCGGCAACCCGGAGACGACCCCGGGGGGTCGCGCGCTCAAGTTCTACTCCTCGGTCCGCCTCGACATCCGGCGAATCGAGACGCTCAAGGACGGCGTCGAGGCGTTCGGCAACCGCGTGCGCGTCAAGGTGGTCAAGAACAAGGTCGCCCCGCCGTTCAAACAGGCCGAGTTCGACATCATCTACGGGACCGGCATCTCCTGGGAGGGCACGGTGCTCGACGCCGCGCTCGAGCGGAAGGTCGTGCAGAAGTCCGGCTCGTACTTCAGCTTCGAGGACGAGCGCCTCGGCCAGGGTCGCCAGAACGCGACCGCGTTCCTGCGTGAGCATCCGGATGTCTCACAGCAGATCCTGGCGCGCCTCCAGGTGCTGACGGGGCCCGACCAGGTGGTCTCGGCGAGACTGCTCCCGGAGTCCGTGGGCGATCCCGGGGCGAACGGGAAGCCCCCCTCCGAAGCGGAGGACGAAGCTGAAGCCGAGGCTGCAGAGGCGCAGGAAGAGGTCGCCTCGAAGGCGTAGATGGCGGCCGAGCCGGCGCGAGCGCTCGAGGTTGCCACGCGGGCACTGGCCAAGCGTGACTTCTCGGAGCGCGGTCTGCGCGAGCGACTGAGACGCACCGGTATCTCCCAGGCGGCCGAGGACGAGACGCTCCGGGCCTTGCTGCGCGCCGGCCTCGTCGACGACTCGCGGTTCGCACAGTCTCGCGCCCAGGCGCTTGCCGAGCGCGGCAAGGGCGACGCAGCGATTCGATTCGATCTCCGTCGTCAGGGGGTCGCGGAGGACGAGATCGACACCGCGGTTGCCTCGCTCGAGCCGGAGCGCGACCGCGCCGAACGGGTGATCGGTCGGCACGGCGCCGGTGTCGCGACGGCCCGCTTGCTTGCTCGGCGTGGCTTCGACGAGGACGTTGTCGAGGTAGCCGTTGCGCGAGACGTCTGAGCGGCGTTAGGATAGGAAAGCTTCATTCGACATTTTGCCTGCATCTAACGTGTTTCCGAATCGGATCTAGACCTTGATACCAACCATGACCAGCGCGAGGGAGGGGAACAAGCAGCGGCGGTGAGGTGATCCGCCACGGCAAGGCACGCGCGCCCTGCCGACCCCCCGATTCGAGCATGTCCCGGTGCGAGCGGTGCTGGATGAGCACCGCGTTCCGGCGCGGACAACCAGTTCTCGGCCGGCATCGAGCTCGGCCAGAAGTAGGGAGCGCGCATGGCCGTCATCATCGGGATAGCGATAGGTCTGGCAGCTGGAGCAGGCCTTGCGTTCCTGTCGCTCTACGCGTTCGCGGGATCTCGACTCGCGGCCGCGCGCCGCACCCGCCAGCTGCTCGTCGCGGAGGCGAAGCGCGAGGGCGAAGCGCTCCGGCGCGAGGCCCAGATCGAGGCGCGTGAGGAGTCGATCCGGCTCCGAGCGGAGATCGAGCAAGAGGTGGCCGACCGGCGTACCGAGATCCTGAAGCTCGAGGAGCGCGTCGTCGCCAAGGAGGAAGACATCGACGGCAAGCTCACCGAGCTGACGCGCCGCGAGCAAGGCGTCTCGGACCGAGAGGTGCACACGAAGCAGCTCCAGGAGGAGTTGAAGGAGGCGCGCGACGGGGAGCTCGTGGAGCTCCAGCGGATCTCGGGCATGACCGTCAATGAGGCGAAGACGCACCTGCTCGAGCGCTCAGAGGAGCTGATCCGCCACGAGCTCGCGCGACGGGTGCGCCAGGCCGAGGAGGAGGCACGGGTCGAGGCGAAGCGCCGTGCCCGGAACCTGGTCGCAGACGCCCTCCAGCGGGTGGCTGCGAACCATGCGTCGGAGACGACGGTCTCGCTGATCGAGCTTCCCTCGGACGACATGAAGGGACGCATCATCGGCCGCGAGGGCCGGAACATTCGAGCGCTGGAGCACCTGACCGGAGTGGACGTGATCATCGACGACACCCCGCAGGCGGTCGTGCTCTCCTCCTTCGACGGGATCCGGCGCGAGGTGGCGAAGCTGACGCTGACGAAGCTGATCGAGGACGGGCGCATCCATCCCGCCCGGATCGAGGAGATGTACTACCAGTCGAAGGCGGAGATCGAGGAGCACGTGCGCCAGGCCGGGGAGCAGGCGGTGTTCGAGGCGAACTGCGGCGACTTCCACGAGGAGCTGGTGAAGATCCTGGGCCGCCTGCGCTTCCGGACGAGCTACGGGCAGAACGTGCTCAAGCACACGCTCGAGGTCGTGCACCTCGCGGGGATCATGGCCGCGGAGCTCGAGGCGAGCGTGAAGACCGCGCGGCGCGCTGCTCTGCTGCACGACCTCGGCAAGGCGCTCACCCACGAGGTCGAGGGCACACACGCGATCCTCTCCGCCCAATACGCTCGCCGCTACGGGGAGTCGGCCGCGGTCGTGCACGCGATCGAGGCGCATCACTACGAAGTCGAGCCGCAGACGGTCGAGGCCGTGCTCGTGATCGCCGCCGATGCGATCTCGGCCTCCCGGCCCGGTGCTCGAGGGGAGAGCCTCGAGCACTACATCAAGCGGCTCGAAGCCCTGGAGGAGGTCGCCGCGCGACACAACGGCGTCGAGAAGGTCTACGCGCTCCAGGCCGGCCGCGAGATCCGCGTCATCGTCAGGCCGAAGGATGTCGACGACGACGCCGCGGTGCTCCTCTCGCACGAGATCGCGCGCGAGATCGAGGACCAGCTCGAGTACCCGGGTCAGATCAAGGTGACCGTGATCCGGGAGTCTCGAGCGATCGAGTTCGCGAAGTAGCTAGAGCCTGGTCGAGAGCTGCTTCAGCAGCGCTCCCTGTGCTGCGGTGGAACTCCTCGACTCGACCGGTGGCGAGCGTGTTCGAGCTCGTCTGGTTGGCGATCACGTTGACGGGAGTCCCCGAGCCGTCGGCGGTGATCGTCTGGGGATCCGCGCCGGTGACGGTCGTCAGGTCGTCGCCGCGGTAGCCGATGACTCCGGACACGCCGGACCAGGTCGTCGGGCTGATCAGCCCGGTGTCCGTCCAGTCCTGGCCGAACGGCAGCGTTTGGGGGCTCAGATCAGCTCAGGCGGGCACTCCGCCCACGAGCAGGACGACGGCGGCGATTGCAGCCAAAGGCAGGCGTTTCGTCAACAGATGCACTACAGCTCCCCTCGCTAGAGTTTCGAGCCGATGAGGCGATACCACGTGACGACGTTCGGCTGCCAGATGAACGCCCACGACTCGGAGCGGATCAAGGGCATGCTCGAGGAGCTCGGCCTCGGCGAGGCACCGGAGCAGCAGGAGGCGGACGTGCTCGTCTTCAACACCTGCACGATCCGCGAGAAGCCGGACCAGCGCTTCGCGGCCCATCTCGCTCAGGCGCGCGCGCTCAAGGAGCGCGACCCGGGCAAGGTGATCGCCGTCGGCGGCTGCTACGCCGAGGCGCAGCGGGAGCGCCTCTTCACGCTCTACCCGTACGTCGACGTGGCGTTCGGGCCTGGCTCGATCCCGCACCTCGGCGAGTGGCTCGGTGCCGGCGGCGAGGGCGTGGAGCGCGGCGCGTTCGGCATCGCCGAGGAGCGGGCGTTCGCCGGACGGCTGCCGCTGCACCGCGAGCGCCGCTTCCAGGCCTGGGTGCAGATCTCGATGGGCTGCAACTCGGTTTGCTCGTACTGCATCGTCCCGGCGGTGCGCGGCCGCGAGGTCTCTCGGCGTCCCGGCGAGATCCTCGCCGAGGTCGAAGGCCTGGCGCGCGAAGGGGTGCGCGAGCTGACGCTCCTCGGCCAGAACGTGAACTCGTACGGACGCGACGTCGGCAGCGACTTCGCGGAGCTCCTGCGCGCGTGCGACGCCGTCGACGGAATCGAGCGCATCCGCTTCACGAGCCCGCATCCGAAGGACTTCCGCGCGCCCGTCATCGCGGCCATCGCCGAGTGCGCGTCGGTCTGCGAGCACGCCCACCTGCCGCTCCAGTCCGGCTCGACGCGCATTCTCAAGGCGATGCGGCGCACCTACTCGCGAGAGCGTTACCTTCGCCTCGCGGCCGAGCTTCGCGGCGCGATCCCGGACCTGGCTCTCACCACGGACCTCATCGTCGGCTTCCCCGGCGAGACGGAGAGCGAGTTCCTGGAGACCGTCTCGGCCGTCGAGGAGGTCGGCTACGACGGTGCTTTCACCTTCGTCTACTCGCCGCGACAGGGGACGGAGGCCGCCACGATGCGGGATCAGGTGCCGGACGAGGTCAAGCGAGAGCGGATAGAGCGCCTGATCGACGTCGTCCAGGGCGTGGCAGCCGCGCGGAACCGGAACCGGGTCGGCGGCGTCGAGGAGGTCCTGGCGGAGGGGCCGAGCCGTACCGATGCCGCGATCCTCCGGGGCCGGACGCGCAGGAACACCACGGTCAACTTCACCGGGAGTGCGAGCCCCGGCGAGCTGGTCGGCGTCCGCATCGAGAGCGCGAGCTCGACGACGCTGCGCGGCGCGCAGCTCGAGGCCGCTGCCGCCTGACGTCCTCGCGATCTTCGGGCCCACCGCGTCCGGCAAGAGCGTCGTCGCGGAGGAGCTGGCCCGCAGGATCCCCGCCGAGCTGGTCTCCGCGGACGCCATGCAGCTCTATCGCGGGCTGCCGATCCTGACCAACCAGTCCGAGTTTCCCACGCGGCTGGTCGGGATCCTCGGGCTCGACGAGGACGGCTCGGTGGCCGTGTACCAGCGGCTCGCGCACGCCACGATCGACGAGATCCTCGCCGCGGAGTCGATGCCAATCGTCGTCGGCGGCACGGGCCTCTACCTGCGCGCCGCTCTGGCCGAGCTCGACCTCCCGCCGCCTCCGGCTCCCGGCGAGCGCGAGCGGGCGGAGCGGGTCTACGAGCGGCTCGGCGCCGAAGGCGCGCACGCGCTCCTGGCCGAACGCGACCCGGAGGCGGCCGCCGTCGTCCATCCGAACGACCGGCGGCGCGTCGTCCGCGCGCTCGAACTCGCCGAGGCCGGCTCCAGCCTGCGTCCGGGTGAAGATCGTCTCTGGAGCGAGCACACGCGGCATCCGACGCTGATCGTCGGCCTCGAGTTGCCGCAGGAGGAGCTGCTGCGCCGCATCGAGCAACGCACGCGGCGGATGTTCGAGCGTGGGGTGGAGGAGGAGGTTCGGCAGGCTCTCGCAGGGGCGGTCTCCGCCACTGCCCGCGAGGTGCACGGGCTGAGCGAGGTCGCGGAGCTGCCCTACGAGGAGGCGATCGAGGCGCTGATCGTGCTCACCCGCCGGTATGCGGCCTACCAGCGCAAGTGGATGCGCCGGATTCCCGGGCTGGTGCCTGTAGCCGCCGACCGGCCCCCGGCGGAGGTCGCCGACGAGATCCTTGGTAGCCTCGCGCGCGCCGGATGAAGCTCTCCAAGTGGCACGGGCTCGGCAACGACTACCTGCTTGTCGAGCGGGACGAGCTCGCGGCCCCGCTCACGCCCGAGCAGGTCAGGCGGATCTGCGATTACCACTTCGGCGTCGGCTCGGACGGGATCCTCGAGATCGTCTCGGCCGACGGCGATCAGGCCGAGCTGGTGATCTGGAACCCGGACGGCTCGACCGCCGAGCTCTCCGGGAACGGCACCCGCATTGCCGCTCGCTGGCTCGCCAGGCGGAGCGGCGCGGGTGAGGTGCGCATCGTGGTCGGGCCGCGCGAGGTGGTCGCGACGATGCGCGACGGCGCCGAGGTCGAGATGGACATGGGCGCGGTCGAGGTGGGAGAGACCGAGACGATTCGCGTGAACGGAGAGGACGTGGAGCTGACGCCGGTCTCGGTCGGCAACCCGCATGCTGTCATTCGCCGCGACCCCGACCGGGCCGAGCTCCTGCGCCTCGGTCCGCTCGTCGAGGCGCACGAGCGCTTCCCGCAGCGCACCAACGTCCAGCTCGTCCGCTCGGACGGGATGCACGATCTCGCCGTCGGCGTCTGGGAGCGCGGTGCGGGGGAGACGCTGTCCTCGGGCACGAGCGCCGTCGCGGCCAGCGCGGCCGCCGTTGCGAACGGCTGGTGCGAGAGCCCGGTAACGGTGCACCTCGCCGGCGGGAACCTCCGGGTCGAGCTCGCGGAAGGCCGCGCGCGCCTGACCGGGCCGGCCGAGGAGATCTGCCTCGTCGAGCTCTCGCAGGAGTTCGCGCCGTGAGGTTCGCGCGGCGCCTGGACGCGGTGCCTCCGTACCTGTTCGCAGAGCTCGAGCGCAAGCTCACGGAGAAGCAGCGGGAAGGGGTGGACGTGATCAGCCTCGGGATCGGCGATCCCGACCTGCCGACGCCGGAGCCGGTGGTAGAGGCGCTGATCACCGCAGCGCGGGACGCCGCCACTCACCAGTATCCGACGAACCACGGCTCGCAGGAGCTGCGGGAGGCCGCAGCCGGGTTCTACCGCGACCGCTTCGGCGTCGAGCTCGACCCGGTCGCGGAGGTCGTGCCCGCCCTGGGTGGCAAGGAAGCGGTCGGGCATGTGGCGCTGGCCCTGCTCGACCCGGGCGATGTCGCGCTCGCACCGGACCCCGGATATCCGCCGTACACCTCGGGGCCCCTCTTCGCCGGCGCGGAGCTCCATTACCTGCCGCTCACCGAGGAGAACGCCTTCCTGCCCGACCTGGACGCGATTCCGGCGGCCCTCGTCGAGCGCGCGAACGTCCTCTATCTCAATTACCCCAACAACCCGACCGGGGCCGTGACGCAACCCGGCTACTTCGAGCGGGCGGTCGACTTCGCCCGCGCCAATGACGTCGTCGTGGTGCACGACAACGCCTACTCGGAGATCTGCTTCGACGGCTACCGCGCTCCGAGCTTTCTCGAGACCCCGGGAGCGAAGGACGTCGGCGTCGAGATCTTCTCGCCCTCCAAGGGCTGGAACATGACCGGTTGGCGGTCGGGGCTCGTCGCCGGCAACGCCGAGGTCGTCGAGCGCTACCGGCAGCTGAAGACGAATCTCGACTCGGGCATGTTCGAGGCGGTTCAGCGTGCGACGGTGGCGGCACTCACCGAGGCCCGTGACTTTCCGCGCGAGATGTCGGAGATCTACCGGCGCCGCCGAGACCTCGTCGCGGAGGGGCTCGCGGCGATCGGGCTCGAGGTGCCGACGCCGAAGGCGACTCCGTACTTCTGGGTGCGCGTGCCCGACGGCCACACCTCGGAATCGTTCACCGAGCTCGTGCTCGAGGAGGCGGGCGTCCTCGTCTCGCCGGGGCCTGCCTACGGCCCCAGCGGCGAAGGATTCTTCCGGATCTCGCTCACCGTGCCCGACGAGCGGCTCGAGGAGGCGGTGCGCCGGATCGAGAGCTCGCTGCGGAGCGGCATAATCACAGCGTGACGACCCGCCAGCCCGATCCGGCGCCGGGCGCTGACCCCGAGCGCGGGTTCGTCCTCGCCGCGCCCTCGAAGGGCGCGGACTTCACGGCCGAGCTCGCCGAGCTGCGGGAGCTTGCGCGCACGGCTGGTGTCGAGCCCGTGGCCGAGCTCGTGCAGCCGCGCTCGCGCCCCGACCCGAGGACCTACGTCGGCAAGGGGAAGCTCGCCGAGCTGAAGGAGACATTCCCGCAGTCGGGAGCAGAGTCGCTGATCGTGGACGACGAGCTCTCGCCCGTCCAGCAGCGTCAGCTCGAGGACGCGCTGCAGGCGCGCGTGGTCGACCGCACCCAGCTGATCCTCGACATCTTCGCCCAGCACGCCGTCAGCGCCGAGGGGAAGCTCCAGGTCGAGCTGGCGCAGCTGGAGTACAACCTCCCGCGGATGCGCGGCCTCTGGCAACACCTCGAGCGCCTCGGTGGCGGCGTCGGCACCAGGGGCCCCGGCGAGAGCCAGCTCGAGACGGATCGCCGGCTCGCGCGGCGCAGGGTCACTCTTCTGCGCCAGCGCCTCAAGGCACTCGCGAAGCAGCGGGCGACGCGGCGGAAGTCGCGGCGACGCTCCGAGACGCCGACGATCGCCCTGGCCGGGTACACGAACGTCGGCAAGTCCACTCTCCTGAACGCGCTCACCGACGCAGGCGTGTCGGTCAACGACCGGCTCTTCGAAACCCTCGACCCGACCACGCGCTCCTTCGAGGTGGAGGGACGCCGCTACCTCGTGACCGACACCGTGGGTTTCATCCGCCGCCTCCCACACCAGCTGGTCGAGGGGTTCGCGGCGACGCTCGAGGAGACGCTCGTCGCCGACCTCGTGCTGCACGTGGCCGATGCCTCGGCCTCCGACGCCGAGCTCGACGAGATGCTCGCGGCCGTGGACGCGGTTCTCGGCGAGATCGGCGCCCGCGAGCTCCCGGTCGAGCTCGTGTTGAACAAGATCGACGGCGCCGATGCGCTTCGCCGCAGGCGTCTGGGCAACCGCTTCCCGGACGCGCTCCAGGTCTCCGCCCGGACCGGGGAGGGCCTGGACGAGCTGCGCCACCGGATCGCCGAGCGCTTCGGAGAGCGCTTCGAGCCCGTCCGCCTGCTGATTCCGTACGACGAGGGTGCGCGCCTCGCCGAGCTGTACGCGCTGGGCGCCCCGGTGGACGAGCGGGCCGACCGGCCGGATGGGGTCTTCGTGCGCGCGCGCCTGCCGCGCAGGGAGGTGCGACGCTTCGCGCCGTACCTGATCGTCGAACCGCGCGAGTCCGATGCCCCCGCGCAGTCGAGCGCGTGATCGAGCTCCCGATCCGCCGCCTACGCGCCGAGGCGATCCTGCCCGAGCGCGCGTACACCGGTGACGCGGGCCTCGATCTCGCCGCGTGCGACCGGCACGAGCTCGAACCGGGGGAGAGGGCCGTGGTCGGAACCGGGCTCGCCGTCGCGATCCCCGACGGCTTCGCCGGGTTCGTCCAGCCCCGCTCGGGGCTCGCCGCGCGGCACGGCATCACCGTCGTCAACGCCCCGGGCCTGGTCGACTCCGGTTATCGCGGCGAGATTCGAGTCGTCCTTCTCAACACCGATGCGCGCGAGCCCTTCGTCGTCGAGCCCGGGACGCGGATCGCCCAGCTCGTCGTCCTTCCGGTGCCCGAGCTCGAGCTCGCCGAGGTGGAGGAGCTGCCGGAGAGCGAGCGCGGGGTTCGCGGCTTCGGCTCGTCGAGATCATGATGGAGCCTCGCATCCGGGTCTCCGCGATCCTGCGCTGGCAGGGGAGCATCCTGCTCTGTCGGCACGAGAAGGGCGGCCGCGAGTACTGGCTCCTCCCGGGCGGCGGGGTGAACTCGGGCGAAAGCCTCGTCGACGCCCTCCACCGCGAGCTGCGGGAGGAGGTGGGAATCGACGACGAGGTGCCGGTCGAGGGGCCGGTCGCGATCGCCGACTCGATCGCGCCGGCGCGCAGCTTCGCCGCGAAGCACGTCGTCCACATCATCTTCGCGGGCGACCTGGGCCAGCGCTCGCTCGAAGCGGTCACCTCGCAGGACGTGGCCGTCCGCGGTCATCGACTCTTCGGCGCCGACGAGCTGAACGACGTCGTGCTGCACCCGCCGATCCACCGCTTTCTCCAGCGCTGGACACCCGGCGACCCCGCGGTCTACCTCGGCGCCCTTTGGGCCCCCTGAGCCCTCGCAAGTCCGGCCCGCTCCGCTGGACCGGTCTCTCAGTATCGGCCTCCCCGGCTTCTCGCTCGATCGGCGGAGACGGCGTGGGCCTCGGCCTCGAGCTCGTCCTCGAGCGGGTCGAGCTGCGGCGGCTCGCCCGTACGGTGCGCGAGCGCCTGCGCCAGCAGCCAGTCCGCCAGCCACGGGTTTCGGGGGAGCAGTGGCCCGTGGAGGTAGGTACCGATCACGCGGCCCGCGCGGCAGCCCTCGTGGCCGCTCGCTCCGTCGTTCCCGAAGCCGGCGAGTACGCGACCGAGCGGCTCGGCCCCCTCGTCGAGGTACGTCCGGCCGGCATGGTTCTCGAATCCTGCGACCGAGCGCGGCTGACCCGGAACGAGCTCGCACTCGAGTAGCACGTCGCCGATCATCCGGCGCTCGCCGGCGACCGTGTGGAGTGGAAGAAGCTCAGCGCCGGGCAGCTCGTGGCCGCTCTGGTCGCGGTAGAAGCGCCCGAAGAGCTGGTACCCACCGCAGACCGCGAGCGCGGCTGCACCGCCGGCGACAGCCTCCCGCAGCGCGTCGCCCAGGTCCGCGAGCGCCGGCGCGATCAACTCCTGCTCGCGGTCCTGGCCGCCCCCGACGTAGAAGAGGTCGTGAACGCCGGGAAGGATCTCGGCCCCGGCTCCGAGCGGGAGCACCTCGAGCTCGTGGCCACGCCAGGCAGCCCGGCGCTCCAGAACCGCCATGTTTCCACGGTCGGCGTAGATGTTGAGGTAGTCGGGGAACAGGTGGCCGACCACGATTTTCACGCGGCGGCCTCCCAGTAGGGCTTGACGAACCCGCGCCGGGCGACGAGATCGCGCAGCCCGAGCATCGCCGTGTAGGTCGGGAGCGCGACGAGCTCGCCGTGCGCCGGGGTCAGCTCGAGGCCGCGGTCGAGGGCTTCCTCGAGCGAGGGGACGACCTCGATCGCATCCGCGGGCAGGCCGGCGTACTTGAAGCGCAACGCAAGCTCTGCCGCGCGCTCGCCGCTCGCGACCAGGTGCTCGAGCCCGTCGAGAAGAGGCTCGAAGTCGACGTCCCAGATCCAGGAGACGTCGCGCCCGTCGGCGATCTCGTCGTTCAGCGCCACCAGGAGCACCCTGGGCTTCGTTCCGGTGAGAAGCGTCCGCACGACCTCGTTGGCACCGGCAGGGTTCTTGATCAGCAGGACGAGGAGGGAGCGCTCGCCGATCGCGATTCGCTCGAACCGGCCGAATGCCGCCGAAAAGTCCTGCAAACCGGCCTGAATGGCATCCAAGGGCACATCGAGCGCACGAGCCAGAGACGCCGCAGCGAGCGCGTTGTAGACGTTGTAGAGCCCGGGAACGCCGAGCTCGACCGGGCGTGTGCCCTCGGGAGTCACGAGCTGGAACGAGGCGCTTTCGAGGCCCTCGAGCTCGATTTCGCGCGCGAGCACGTCGAGGGTTGGCCGTGCGTGGCCGCAGGCCGGGCAGCGGTAGTCCCCGAGATGGCCGATGTAGGCCGCCGCGTACACATACGGCGTCCCGCAGCGGATGCACCACTTCGAATCGGCGGCATGCTGGAGCTCGGCCGAGGCGTGCCGCGGATCGTCCAGCCCGAAGACCGTGGATCCGGGGCGCTCTCGCGCCAGGTCGCCGAGCTGCGGGTCGTCTCCGTTCACGACCAGGCTCGCGTCGGAGGCCAGCTCACGCACCATCTCGCGCCAGCGCCCGGCAAGCAGCTCCAGCTCGCCGTAGCGGTCGAGCTGGTCGCGAAAGAGGTTCCCGAGCAAGACGGCCCTGGGCCGAAGCCGCCGGGCCACTTCCGGCAGCGCGGCCTCGTCCACCTCGAAGAGGCCCAGCTCCGCGTCGCGCGCGGCGAGCAAGGCCGAAGCGACTCCGGAGACCAGGTTCGCGCCCGAGCGGTTGTGGGCCAGGCGAACCGATGGCGCGAGGATGCGTGCCGCCATCGCAGCGGTCGTCGTCTTCCCGTTCGTCGCCGAGATGAGCGCCGACCCCTGGGGAAGGCGAGCCGCGAGGCGGTCAACGGCGCCCGGATCGAGCTTCCAGAGCAGCTTCCCCGGCACTGTCGTGCCTCCACCGGCGCCGACGACGCGGGAGAGGGAGGCCGCCGCCCGCGCGAACAGGATCTCGGCCGAGAGAGAAAGCGGGAGGCGCACGGGCCGCACGCTACCGCGTCACCCGTTCGAGGGAACTTTTCGGGTCCTCACCCTCCCGGGGGATGTAGCGAGGGGGTGGAGCCGCCTAGGTTCCGCCAGGTTTTTCGCAGCGGTCGGCAGGCGTCGCCGTTGCGGTCAGTCAGATATGCGGCCCGCGCGAGGGCGCGGAAAGGAGAGCGGACGGTGCGGATGAACGGCGGCAATCGAGGGGAGACGCGATCGAGCGCTCTCTGGGGCACGGGGAACCGTGGCGGGCGAATCTCGGTCGAACGCTCTCTGGGGCAAGGGCGGACGCGGTGCTCTGACCGCGCTTGCGGCGATGCTCGCCATTTGCGTACCGCTCGCGGCAAGCTCCCCGGAGAAGAAGAAGCTCGAGCTCGAGCACAGCTACCTCGCCCCGGTGCTGGAGCACGGGGCGAAGACAAATCCGAACACGATGGTCTCGGTGATCGTGCAGACCGACGAGACCTTCGATCCCGGCCAGCGCAAGTTCCTGCAGTTCCTGAAGAAGTCGGACATCTCGCCGACCCGACAGCTCGACCTCGTCGACGGCGTGGCGATGACGGTGCCGGCGAAGTTGCTGAAGAAGCTCGACGATCTGAAGGGGCTGACGATCACTCCGGACGCGCCCGTGCACGTCAGCGGCTACAGCTCGACGCAGCTCTGGCCCTACGAGGTCGGGCTCGCGAACACGTGGAGTGGCTGGAACGCCCTCGCGCCGGCCTCGGCCCCGACGATCGCCGTCGTGGACTCGGGCATCCAGGCGGGTCGGGCCGACTTCGGCAACCGCGTGCTCGCGCAGGTCAACTTCAGCACGCTGCCGGACAATTCGGCAGGTGACGGACGCGGCCACGGCACCTTCGTGGCGGGTATCGCCGCCGGCGGCGCCGACGGCTACACCGGCGGCACACCGCAGGCGAAGCTGGTCTCACTCGACGTCATGGACGACCACGGCGTCGCCCGGACGAGCGACGTGATCGCGGCCTGCCAGTGGATCCTGGCCAACAAGGACAAGTACAACATCCGGATCGCGAACTTCTCGCTGCACTCGGCGACCGCGAGCAACTTCATCCGCGACCCGCTGGACAGGGCCGTGGAGAAGCTCTGGTTCAACAACGTGTTCGTCGTCGCGGCTGCCGGCAACTACGGCAACGCCGACGGCCCGAGCGGTGTCCCGTTCGCGCCCGGCAACGATCCGTTCGTCATGACCGTCGGCGCGATCGACATCGGCGGGACGAAGAGCCGGTACGACGACACTCCGGCACCGTGGTCGGCGTGGGGCCACACGCTCGACGGCTTCGCGAAGCCCGAGGTGGCCGCACCTGGCCGGTACATGGTCGGCCCGGTTCCCGGCAACTCGTCGCTCGTGGCCGAGCGGCCGGACAAGGTGTCCGCGCCCGGCTACATCCAGCTCTCGGGCACGTCCTTCTCGGCCCCCGTGGTCGCCGCGGCGGCAGCTCAGATCCTGGCCAGGCATCCGAGCCTCACGCCGGACCAGGTCAAGGGCGCGCTGATGGCGTCGGCCAAGCCGGTGCCCAACGCGCCGGTCGGCTCCGTCGGCGTGGGCGAGATCCAGATGAACCTGCGGGCATTCACGGCCTACCCGCCAAACCCGAACAAGGCGCTCGACAAGTACCTCGTCAACGACGTACTCGCCGGCGGGAAGACCTTCAACAGCATCAGCTGGTACGACGCGGCCAAGAGCAGCGTCTCCTGGGACTCGGTCTCGTGGGACTCGGTCTCCTGGGCGGACGTCTCCTGGAACGACGTCTCCTGGGCCGATGTGTCCTGGAGCGACGTCTCCTGGGCGGACGTCTCTTGGGCGGACGTCTCCTGGGCGGATGTGTCCTGGAACGACACCTCCTACGAGGACGCGGCCGAAGGCGACACGAGCGGCGATCCGAACGGGTACGAGCTCACCCCGGAGCAGGCGGAGGCGGTCATGGCCGACCCCGACATCGCTCCCCCCGAGGACACGCTCCCGGCGGCGGTCGCAAGCGCCCTCGGCGACACGAATTCGACAAGCTCATCGACGGACGGGACGGTTCCCGGTCCCTAGCGGCCCAGGGAATCGGTAGACGCGGCGGAGAGGCCGGGAGCGTATCCCGGCCTCTCCCTCGTTTGGGGGATATTCGAGGCGTACCGAAAAAGGGGGATGTGACCCCCGCCCGGGGGACGTAGCTTCCAAGAGTGGTGATGGATTTCTGCTGGCTTCGCCACGAAGCAGGGACCTGTGTTCATGCGGCCCGCGGCGGTGCGGGAGATAGGAGAGACATCCAGGCGATGACGAGCGTTGAGCTCAGCCTGAGGCAACCGGGAGAGGGGGCGGGGTGAGCGCGGTCCCGAGCCCGATTCTCCAGGACGTCGAGACCGGGGTCGGCCCCGGCTCGCCGAAGCTCGCGACCAAGGCCGCGGCGTACTTCTTCGTCGTTGCCCTCGCTACGGCGGTCACCGTCGTCCCGCTCCTTGCGCGCCTGACGCCCGACACCCCAGGGTGGACGACGTTCGTCATCCTCGGACTGGTAGCCGCGGTGGCGCAGCTGTTCGTGGTCCGCACGCCCCGGAACCAGTCGTACCACACCACCATCGTCTTCCTGATCCCGGCTGCGATGTTGCTCCCGCCCGAGCTGGTCGCGCTGATGGGGTTGATCCAGCACATTCCGGAGTGGCTGAAGAATCGCAGCGCCTGGTACATCCAGATCTTCAACATCTGCAACTGGACGCTCGCGATCCTGGCGGCCTACGCGAGCTTCCACGGGATCCTTCAGCTCGGATCGGGTAGCGACGTCGACTACGCGCTCGCCGGATTCGCCGCCGCAGCTGCGATCGTGATCGTCAACCACGCGCTGATGGCGCCGATGCTGCACCTTGCGCGCGGCCACTCGATCCGCGAGTCGGGGCTCTTCTCGTTCCCGAGCCTCTCGACCGACCTCGTGCTCGCGATGCTCGGCGTCGGAATGGCGGCCTTCTGGGCCTGGAACCCGTGGCTGATCCCCTTCGCGGTTGCTCCGCTTCTGCTGATCCACCGCTCGCTTTCGGTACCGCAGCTGCAGGAGGAGGCGCGGGTCGATCCCAAGACTGGGCTCTTCAACGCCCGCCACTTCGCCGTCGCACTGAACGAGGAGCTCGTGCGAGCGGAACGCTTCGAGCGTCCGCTCTCGCTCGTGATGGCCGACCTCGACCTCCTGCGTGACATCAACAACACCTACGGGCACCTGGCCGGCGACGCCGTCCTGCAAGGCATCGCCGAGGTGTTCCGCGCGCAGCTGCGCCACTACGACGTGCCGGCCAGGTTCGGCGGCGAGGAGTTCGCGATCCTGCTTCCCGAGACGGCGCCGGAGCAGGCCTTCGAGATCGCCGAGCGGATCCGTCGCACGGTCGCCGCCAGCGCATTCGACGTGGAGACCTCGAGCGAGCCGATCCGGGCGACGATCTCGATCGGCATCGCCGGCTACCCGCGGGACGGAGCGGACGCGAACGAGCTGATCCACCAAGCCGACCTCGCGGTCTACCGCGCCAAGCTCCAGGGGCGAAACCGCGTACTCGACGCGAGCTCGGAGCCGTTGCTCATGCCCGAGAAGCGGCAGGGCAGGCTCGTGGCCGTGCCGGAGGACGGGGATCATCTGGTCCCGCTCCCTCCGGCCGTCGACGCGGGCCCGGCCCACGAACGACGCCATCCGCGGCCACATGCGATGCACGGTCCGCGCTTCCTGTCCCTCTCGCCGCGGCTCGCCGCCTTCGTCGGCGTGGTCAGCTTCGTCGGCGTGGCCGCAGGCCTGCTGGGGGCGTTCTTCGGCACGAGCACGGACTGGATCGGGCTCCTGGCGATCGTGGCCCTCGTCGGTGCGGGCCAGGCGCTCGCCCTCGAAGTGGACGACGGCTCGATCTCCGTCAGCGCCGTCGGCGCGTTGGCCGGCGCCGCTCTGTTCGGCCCTCGGGCAGCACTTGCGCTCGCGATCACCACGGCTGCAGTCGAGTGGAGCGCCCGCAGAGGCCCGCTGCACTACGTGCTCTTCAACGTCGGGACGCTGTCCCTGGCGTCGCTCGCGGCGGCCAGCGTCTTCAGCGCGGGCTTCGACGGCGACCTCGGAAGGATGGTCTACGTGGTCGCAGGGATCGGCGCAGGCGCCAGCTACTTCGCGGTCAACATGGGCCTGCTCAGCCTGGCCGTGGCGATCGAGGGCCACGAGCGCTGGTGGGCCGTCTTCAGGGAGCGCTTCGCGTGGCTGGCCACGCACTACCTCGTCTACGGCTTCATCGGCGGCGTGATCTGGGTCGGCTACGACGCCACGGGACTGTGGGCTCTCGCGGTCTTCGCGGTGCCACTGCTCCTGATGCGCAAGACCCAGGAGGCCTACCTGCGGCACACGCAACGGAGCGCGCAGAAGCTACGCCAGGCGGCCGAGACGATCCAGACCCAGAACGTCTCTCTCGAGCACGCGAACAAGCTGCTCAGGGAGCGCTCGACCGCCGCCATGGAGAGCCTGTCGGCGACGGTCGACGCGAGGGACGCGTACACCGCCGGCCACTCGCGCCGGGTGCAGCAGCTCGCCCTCGCGATCGGCCGCGAGCTCGGCCTCTCGCAGGCGGAGCTCGACCTCCTCGGCCACGCGGCCCTCTTCCACGACATCGGCAAGCTCGCGATCCCGGACGCGATCCTGCTCAAGCCCGCGAGCCTGACCGAGGACGAGTGGGAGCTCATGCAGCGCCACGCGGACGAAGGCGCACGCATCATCGACCGCCTCGGCTTCCTGAACGACGCGGTTCCGGCGATCCGGCACCACCACGAGCGCTTCGACGGAACCGGCTACCCGGACCGCCTCAAGGGGGAGGAGATCCCGCTCGGCGCGCGGATCATCCACGTCGCCGACGCGCTCGACTCGATGCTCACAACCCGCATCTACCGGGCCGCCCGGCCCGCCACGGAGGCACTCGACGAGCTCCGTCGCGCAGCGGGCAGTCAGTTCTGCCCGCGCTGCGTCGCCGCCCTGGAGCGGATCCTGCCGCTCGAGGGGCTCGACGACGAGACGCGCTCGCGCGTGCTCGTCGCCTCCTAGCACGACCGTTCTAGCAGAAGCGCGCAAACGCTAGCCCGGAGCTTGCATCCGGGAGCAATTGCTCTATTCTTCTTTCAGATCACCATGGCGCGTCGGCCCCAGTACCGCGCGCTCGCGGGCATCGACCGGAAGGCGCTCGAGGCCTTTCAGGCCGGCATCCGCAAGCGCTACTCGGACGAGCAGATCCTCGCCGAGCTCAGCGCCTCAGCCGAACGGCTCGGGCGCTCGCCGACGATGCGCGAGTTCGCGGCCGATTCCGAGACGAGCGTCCACCCGCAGACGGTGATCGAGCACTTCGGGAGCTGGAACGAAGCCAAGCGCAAGGCAGGGCTCGTGCCGCGTCGGTTCGCGACTCGGGAAGAGCTTCTCGAGCTCCTGAAGGGCCTGGGGGAGGAGCTGGGTCGCATCCCTACGGCCCGGGACATCGAGGAGCATCGCGGCCGGATGCCCTCGAAGTCGCTCTACTGGCACACCTTCGGCTCGCTCGCGAGCGCTCTGCGCGAGGCCGGGTTCGACGTTCCGGTGGGGGAGGAGAGGCTGGAGCGTGCGCTGGAACAGGGCGTCGAGCTCGCGCGCGCGCTCGGGCGCCTGCCGAAGTTCGCCGACTGGGCCGACGCACGGCGTGAGGATGAGGCGATGCTCACCGAATGGCAGATCTACCGCATGTTCGAGGGGCGCAAAGGGGCCTGGTCGACCTTCCAGTTCCTGATCGGCGAACGTCTGTCCGCGGCGGGCACGGCCGTGGGCAGCGACGGACGGCTCGACAGCTAGAGGGCCGCGAGAGCGGCGAGCCGCTGAAGGCAGAACGCGCCCTCGTACGGTGCCCGGACCGCCGGGAGGGAGCTCTCCTCGAAGTTGCGGTCGGGCTTGAAGCGCTCGTGCGCCAGCTCGCGTCCTCCCGCGATCACGACGAGCCTGCCCTCACCGACCTCCCGCTTGCGCAGCTTGAGATCCAGGAAGCGCTCGACGACCTCGAGAGCCTGCTTCGTCGATGCGAAGAAGCTCTCCTCGCGGCCCGTCCCGAGCCAAAGAGGCCGACCGACACCGCGGGCGAGGAAGACCGTGCCCGGGCAGCGCTCGTCCAGCCAGGCCGTCGCCATCGAGCCGCGCAGCTCCTCGAGCGGCTTTGCATGGCCGCCGGACGACTCCGCGAGCGCGAAGATCGCCTCGGAGTCGACGGTCATCTGAGGCTCAGCGCGCTCGAAGCCGTGTGAGGCCATCAGCTCGTCGTCGTTGAAGATGATCCCGTTGTGCACACCGACCACCGAGCCGTGACGGATCGGGTGGTTGTTCGCCTCGATCCGCGGGTGACCCTTGGTGTAGTCGCGGACGTGAACCAGAACCTCGCTTGCGCTCGCCGGGAGCACGACCTGCTCGAGCAGGGCGCTGGCGCCGGATCGCTGCTTGTGGATCTCGATCTCGCCGGTCGGGGCGACGTGGGCGTAGCCGACCGCGTCGGCGCCGCGCTCCGCGATTCCGGCGAGCAGCGCCTGCGCCGCCAGCGTCCGCTCGACGCTGCTGGATGCGCTCAGGCTGTATCCGGCGATTCCGCACACTTCAGGCTGCTGCCCCTTCCACGACATCGGCGACCACACTTTCGGTCGCCATTGAGTGTGACGACGGGCTCGGCTGAGAGTTAGGCATACCCCACGGTCTCGGTTCGACACATGGAACCGAGATCCCTCGTGCGGGTAAAACCGTCCCTCAAGTGGGGGACGCTGCCTTCCGATAGCCAGGGCTATGGAGCAGCGGCCGCTCCCCGAACCGCTCCCCGAGACCGAAGCCACAGAGCCTCGGCTCGAGGTGGTTCCGGCCGAGCCGGAAGAGGTCGAGGAGGTCGAGGAGACCGAGCCTCAGACCGCCGACCCTCTCAAGCTGTACGTCCGGCAGATCGGCGATGGGCCCCTCTTGACGCCCGCGCAGGAACGCGAGCTCGCCCGGCTCAAGGACGAAGGCGACGAGGCCGCCAAGCGCAAGCTGATCGAGTCGAACCTCCGCCTCGTGATGTCGATCACGCGCAACTACACGAAGGCCGGCGTTCCGCTGCTCGACCTGATCCAGGAAGGCAACCTCGGCCTGATCCGTGCAGTGGAGAAGTTCGACTACACGCTCGGCTTCAAGCTTTCGACCTACGCGACCTGGTGGATCCGGCAGGCGATTACTCGCGCCCTGGCCGACCAGGGTCGAACCATTCGCCTTCCCGTCCACGTGGCCGAACAGGTGCGACGCGTCATGCGCTCACGCCGCGTGCTCGCCCAGAAGTTGAACCGCGAGCCGCTTCTACCTGAGATCGCCAAGGAGAGCGGCTTCCCGGTCGAACGCGTGCGGACGCTGCTGGAGCTCATCGAGGATCCCGTGAGCCTCGAGACCCCGGTCGGCGACGGCGAGAGCCTCTACGGCGACCTGATCGAGGACACGAAGACCAAGCGGCCCGACACGGCCACGGCTGAGCATCTCCGCTCGGCCGAGCTCTCTAAGGCTCTCGAGCGGCTCGCTCCGCGCATGCGCCACGTGCTCTCCCGCCGTTTCGGCCTCGACGGTCAGCCCACGCAGACCCTCGAAGAGGTCGGCGCCGATCTCGGCATCACGCGCGAACGGGTGCGGCAGCTGGAGTCTCGGGCTCTGCGCGAGCTTCGCTCCGTCGCTCCCGCGCTCCAGCTCTACCTGCACGGCGAATAGCCGGATAGCCTCTTGGGGTGGGGCCCCGCTTCGTCGACTGTCACTCGCACGTCGTCCCTTCCGGCGACGACGGCGCCGCTACCGTCGACGAGGGCCTCGAGCTCTGCGACCTGGCCGAGCGCGCGGGAACCGCGATCCTCTTCGCCACGCCGCATGTCTGGCCGGACCTCACGCTCACGAGCGAGCGCGAACAGCAGGTTCGGGGCGCGTTCGAGCGGCTCCGCGCCCGGGCATCGCTCGAGCTGCGCCTCGGCTTCGAGCTGACGCCGGCGCCCCCGCTGCTGCGGGAGGATCCGGCGCGGTACGCGCTCGAAGGGACGGAGCACGTGCTCGTCGAGGTGCCCTTCTCGGGCCCAGCAGACGAGCTGCTCGCGCTCGCCGGGCACATCGAGGCCGCAGGCCTCGTGCCGCTGATCGCTCACCCGGAGCGCACCGCGGCGGTGCGGGCTCGGCCGGAGCTCGCGCACGAGCTGGCGGAGCGGTGGCCGCTGCAGGTCAACGCGACCAGCATCGTCGGTCGCCACGGCGAGGAGGCGGAGGAGCTCGCCTGGCGCCTCGTCGAGGCCGGCGACGTCGCCGCGGTCGCGTCGGACGGCCACCGGCTGACGCGGCCGGCGACGATCGACGAGGCCTACGAGCGCGTCAGTGCCAGGGTGGGGGAGGAGGCGGCGCTACCGCTGTTCGACGGGTCTGCGCTGGGGCTCAGCGCGCGACCGACTCCATCTCGCGCAGCTGCGCGAGACGCTTGAGCGCTTCCGTCTCGATCTGACGGACGCGCTCGCGGGTCAGGCCGAGTCGGCGGCCGATCTCCTCGAGTGTCTTCGGCTCCGCATCCTGGAGCCCGTACCGCAGGATCAGAACCTGCCGCTCGCGGTCCCCGAGCGCACCCAGGGCCTCCGCGAGAGCCTGGCAGCGCAGCGAGACCTCGACCTCCTCGTCGGGGAGCGGCCCGTCGCCGGCCACGAAGTCGCCGAAGACGGCGTCCTCGGTATCTCCGACGGGCTGGTCGAGGCTCGTGGAAGCACGCGCAGCGGCCTTGACCTCGTGCGCCTGCGCGATCGGGAGATTCGCCTCCTCGGCGACCTCCTCGAGCGTCGGCTCACGGCCGAGCTGCGTCCAGAGCGTTCGCTCGGCGCGGTTCAGCTTCTGCATCCGCTCGACGATATGGACCGGCATCCGGATCGTGCGCGCCTTGTCGGCGAGCGCTCGCGCGACGGCCTGGCGGATCCACCAGGTGGCGTAGGTCGAGAACTTGTACCCCCGCCGCCAGTCGAACTTCTCCACGGCGCGGATCAGCCCCAGGGTCCCTTCCTGGATCAGATCGAGGAACGGAAGCCCCTGGTTGCGGTAGTTCTTCGCGATCGAGACGACCAGCCGCAGGTTGGACTGGATCATCGTCTGCTTTGCGTTCGGATCGCCGCGCTCGATGCGCTTCGCGAGCTCGACCTCCTGTGCGGCGGTCAGCAGCGGGTGGCGTCCGGCGTCGCGGAGGAACAGCTGCAGCGCGTCCGTCGTCGTCTCCTGGACGATCGGCTGCGGCGGCGGTGGCGGAGGAGGCGGCTGCTGCTCGCGGTGCTGGTCCTCCAGAACCTCGATGCCGCGCTGCTCGAGCTCTCGGTAGACCGCATCCGTCTCGAGCGGGTCCAGCCTCAGAGGCTCGAGAACCTCGACGAGATCCGCGTACCGAAGCGACCCATTCTGCTCGGCCGACTCGAACAGCTCGTGCAACTCGGGGGTCGCCAGGACGTTGTCGATTTCAACCGTAGTCATCCTGACTGAGACAGTCCTGCCACGAACAGGCGCCTGTGAAACCCCCTCCTGGACGAGAATTGCTGCAGCGCCCACCTTAGCCTCATACCGCGGGCGTTGCGAGCGATGGCGTTTTCTGGCCGATGCACGATAACGGGCGTTATGTCAAGTTCGAGGGGAAGCCGGCCGAGGCCGCCCGCCCCCGGCTGGACGGGACCAAAAAAATTCGCCGAGCCGGTCTCCGTTTCGTCCACCGCTTTCGTTGACCTTTCCCTTGCGGGTAGTGCCCTCGAACTCGGCTTCGACCTACTCCGGTTCCGTGCTCGGCGCAAGAGGAAACCTAGTGGCTGGACAGGGCCTCTTCAAGGGCGCCGAACGACGTGTTGGCCGCAATTTGCGGAAATTCAATTTTCCACATTTCCACAGCATGCCGTGCAGCTTGTGGATAACCCGCTTCCCCACTCCGACGCGGTAGAGTCCCCCCGTGTCGCACCGAGCGCCTGCGATTTCCCGAGGGGTTTCCTCGTTCATCTGGGGCCTCGTGTTCGGCCTCTACATCTGGTTGGGAGGGCTCGCAGTCGGCGTGAGCGGCGCGACCGCATTCGTCTTCGGTGCCGTCGCGGGCTTCCTGATCTTCTTGCTGGTGATGCTCTACGGCGCGGACGAACCGCGCCGTCAGGCCGGGCGCCCGGCCCGACGAGCGCGCTGATTCCCCGCGAGAGCGAACACCAGGAGACGCGTCAGCTCGGCTCCGAGCTTCTCGCGTAGGCGCTCGAACACGGGCTTCTGGCTTGCGCTTCCGGGCGCCTCGGCGCAGTGGGCGAGCAGGAGATCGAGTCGTCTTGGCGTGCGGCTGTCGAGGGCGGCGCTCACTTCGGGAGGTATCGGTTGCCGCCGAGCCCGCTTCATCCCTCCCCGGAGGGAAGGAATCCGCGGAGCTCGGCGGAGAAGCTAGTTGTGGCGCTCCGAAGGCGCGCCGGTCGTGACAGCCTCGCGATCGTCGACGACGCCGTCGTCACTGCGCTCCACGGGCGGCGGCAGCGGCGGAGCCGCTCCCCCGGCCGGGATCGCAGCTGCGCGCCGACGCCGGCCGAACGGGCCGTACGCGGCGGGTGCCGACGTGTCGAAGGTGAAGCCGAAGACGAGGCCGATCCCGAACCCGAGCACGGCTGCGTACTGGGTCAGGTCGCGGACCAGTCCGCCGGTCGAGATGTCGTCCGACCAGCTGCGAACGTGGTCGCGGAACCAGTTCGGGTCCGGCTGTCCGCTGATCAGCACCCAGCCCGCGGCCACGAGCACCGGGACGAACGCGAGCAGGAAGACGTTCAGCGAGAGCCGCGGCCAGCCCCATTTCGTCCAGCCGCCGAGGATCTGCGAGAACGCCATCACGAGGCCCGCACCCGCCAACAGCCCGTAGGCGCCCCAGTAGCCGCCGTTCGTGCTCTCGTTCACCTGGGTCGCGAGCCAGACCAGGAGCCCGGCCACGCCGGCGCCCAGGAGCGTGATCGTTCCACGTGTCAAGCCGTACATGCCATCACCTCCGCGGGTCCCCTACCCCCGCCGCCCGTACCTGCAACCTGGGCTAGTGCAGATCCAGCCGGCGTGAGTCGAAGCGCGCCGAATAGAGCTCGGCGGCGAACTCCTCGACCGCGCGGTCGGCATCGGCGTCGAAGACATGCTCGACGACGCCGATCCGGCGGTCGTTGTGGAAGGGCACGTCGAGGTGCTCGGCGGTGACGAGGTTGATCGAGACGCTCGAGCAGACGGGGCACCGGATCGCAACCCCGACCGCCTCGGTGCCCTCGGCCGGCGCGAGGAGGACGAACGAGGACGGGAAGACGGGCCTCGGCCGCTCCTCCGGGTAGCAGAAGAAGCTCCAGGGCCACTCGCCCGCCTGGATGCGACGGGCCGCGAGATCGGCGAGCTCGTCCTCGACCGGAGCGAGTCGAGAGGTCATCAGGTCGTGAAAGAGCCCCTCGGCGAGGCCGAGCGGTGCCCAGTCGAGCTCGTCGTGCGACACGAGCCCGGGATGCTCCGCGCCGCAACCGCAGTCGAACGAGACGCCGAAGACGGTCGGATGCGTGGGGCCGGGAAGCTGCTCCACTCGCCGGAAGGACGAGAAGGCGATGCGCGCCTCTCCTCGTTCGGGGCAGGAAAACGTGTACCGGGTCGTGAGGGCGTCGTAGATCACCCTCTTGTAATCGGCAGCGCGGACGGAGCCGCTGAGCCAGGAGGGCTCCTAATAGGTGATCAGCGAATGGACGTCGTAGTCCTCGAGGTGTTGCCGGCCCTCGAGGAAGGCGAGCTCGATCGCGAACTCGACCCCGACGATCTCGCCACCGAGCTGGGTCGCGAGGTCACAGATCGCGCGTGCGGTGCCGCCGGTCGCGAGCACGTCGTCGTGCACGAGGACGCGCGCTCCGTCGTTGATCGCGTCGGCATGCAGCTCGAGTGAGTTCTCCCCGTACTCGAGCGCATAGGTGGAGCTGACGGTCTTCCACGGCAGCTTCCCCGGTCGCCGGGCCGCGACGAAGCCGCAGCCGAGCTTGTAGGCAAGCGCAGCTCCGAGGATGAAGCCCCGCGCCTCCGCCCCGAGGATGAGGTCGGGCTTGCGCGGCTCGGCCCATTCCGCAAGGAGCTCCGTCACGTCGTGGAGCGAGGGCGCGTCGGCCAGCAGCGGCATGATGTCCTTGAAGACGATGCCCGGCTGCGGGAAGTCGGGCACGTCGCGGATCTTGGCCTTCAGATCCTCCACTCCCACTAGTTGCCCGCCAGCTGCCTGAGATCGCGCCAGAAGAGCAGCTGCGAGAGCTCCTGGGCCAGCTCGGCCAGGGTCTGCAGCTGCTGGACGGCAGCCTCCCTGCGCTCCGGGTTGCGGGAGCGGAGCGAGGGCGCTACGAGCTGCTGGAGCAGCCCGGCCTCTCGGTCGGCGGCGGTGCGGAAGGTCCGGAGATGCCGTCCCGAGATACCGAAGCGCGAAAGCTTCGCACAGGCGACCGCCACGTCCACGTCTCCGGCCGGGTACAGCTTCTCGCTCCCTACTCGCCGCGGTTGGAGCAGCCCGTACTCCTCGAGCTCGCGGGCGAGCTCGGAGGTGATCGCAGCGCGCTCGCAGAGCTCCCCGAAGTCGAGCTCGTCGTCGGGGTCGGCCAACCCGACCGCCCGGCGGCGGCGGCGCTCCTTGCCCGCGCCCGACGGAGACGCAAGCTCCTGGCGGATCACGCGCAGGGGCAGGAACTCGTCCCGCTGGAGCCGCAGGATCGTCTCCAGGCGCTCGACGTCGTCCTCGCTGAAGAGCCGGTAGCCGCTCTGCGTCCGCCGCGGTGCGAGCAGCCCCTGGTCCTCGAGGTACCGGATCTTCGAGATCGAGATGTCCGGGAACTCGGCCTGCAGGCGCCGGCAGACCGTGCCGATCGTCAACAGCCGCTCCCGCTCGGGTGCCTGGGCCGTGCTCATTTCTCCAGGAAGCTCAGCTTGTACTTGCCGATCTGGAGCTCGTCGCCGTTCTCCAGCCGGCCCGACTCGATGCGGCGGCGGTTGAGGAAGGTGCCGTTCAGGCTCCCCTGGTCCTCGATGAAGAACCCCTCGTCCTTCTGCAGGAGCACGGCGTGCGTGCGCGAGACGGTGACGTCGTCGAGGAAGATGTCGCAGTCGGGCGAGCGGCCGATGGTCGTGCGCTCGCCCTGCGGCACGAAATGCTCTCCCGCCCGGCCGCCGCCGGAGCGGACGACGAGCGCCGGCCCCTCGGCGCCGAGCTCCTCCAGCGTCGGGACCGCGTCCTCCTCCCCCTCCTCCGGGGTGAAGCTCTGCGTCGTCTCCGAGCCCGGCTCCTCCTTCACGAGGAGCGCGCCGCACTTGGAGCAGTAGTTGGCGGCCTCCGGGTTCTGGAACCCGCACTCCGGACAGTAGATGTGGCTCAAGTCAGCCCTCGGCGGGCGGTGAGGCCTTGCCGGCGAGGATCGCCGCGAGATGCTCGACGTCGACCTGGTCGAGCACGCTCTGGCCACCAGTCTCCTTCAGGCGGGCCTGGAGCTCTGCGCGAAGCAGGTCGATCTTGCCGTGCAGCATCCGCCGCCTGTACGAGACCTCGAGCTCTTCCGTCGTCAGCTCGTCGATGAGCTGCTTGAGGTCCTTGTCCGAGAGCGATTCGAGATCGGGAAACGGTTCCACGAAGAGCCTTTCGTCCGGAAGGGGGAGAAATGTAGTCAAGCAGACGTCGACCGAAGGGTCAACCTTAGCTTGAGACTCCGGCCTCCGCCCCCTCCGTCTGCATGATCTCTTCGACGAGCTCTCGCAGCTCCCTCTCCAGCGCCGCGGAGTCCTCCTCGGTCTTCCCTTCTGCGTAGATGTGGACGAGGGGCTCGTCGGGATCCGGGAGTACCTGGGCCCAACCACGCTCGTCGAAGACCTTGATGCCGTCGAGCAGGTCGACCTCACGGTCGCGCAGGCGCTCGGTGACGACCCGCATGACGGTTCCTTTCATCGACCACGGGCACGGAACCTGACGGTGGACGAGCGTGCTCGCCGGCAGCTCGGCGACGAGCTCGGAGACCGGCTTGCCCACCGGCGCCAGCAGCTCGAGCAGCTTGCACAGGCTGGCCACGGCGTCGTAGGCCGGGAGGAACTCCGGGAACACGTAGCCGCCACCTACCGCTCCGGCGAAGATGACCCCCTCGCCGGCAGCGGCCTTGGTCAGCTCGGCCAGCGACGCCGGCGTGCGGACCACTTCGAGGTTGCTGCCCTTGACGAGCTCCTCCACCTGGCTCGTCACGGTGATCGGGAATGCGAGCTTGCCGTTGCGCCCGTTCGAGCTCATCAGGCGGAGGAACAGCAAGAGGGTCTGCTCGACCGGGATCTCGTGCGCCTGCTCGTCGATCAGGAAGAGCCGCTCGCCCGCCCGGTCGAAGACCACGCCGAGGTCGGCGCCGATCGCCGTCACGAGGCGCTTGCTCTGCCCGACGGCCTCACGCAGGCTCGTGCTCGGCTCCGACGAGTCCGCGGCGAACCCGTGAGCGCTGACCGCCTCGATCTCGAGCGGGCCGAGCAGCAGCGGGAGCACGTAGGAGGTGGCCGAGTGGCCGTAGTCGACGACGATGCGGTAGCCGCGAGCGCGAATCGCTTCCGCGTCCAGGCTCGACAGTAGATCCTGGGCGTAACTCTCCCGCACCCGCGCCGGGTAGGTGACCGCCCCCACCGTGTTGAAGTCGGAGCGCCGCAGCTCGTGGCGCGTGTAGTGCTTCTCGATCTCCTTCTGGAGGCTGGGCGTCAGCGAGATGCCCGGCTGCTCGTAGAAGCGGATCTCCAGCATCTCCGGGTCCGTGTAGCTGACGCCTACATGGAACCCGGCATCGAAACCCTGTGTCTTCAGCAGGTGGCGACTGACCGAGGCCGGCAGGACCCGCAGGTCGGCGACGTCCACGCCGGTCGAGTTGAGGCCGGAGATCATCGCCCGCTTGATCATCCGGCACGCTCCGGGCGACTCGCGGCTGGCAACGACCCGGGCTCCCCGCTTCAGTGCGGTGCCGAGCGCGGCGGCGAGTCGCACCGCGGTCTCCGGAGTCAGGTCGACGTTCACGAGCCCCGAGACGCCTTCCTTGCCGAAGAGGTTCGAGGACGCGCGCGTCTCCCAGATCAGGCTCTCGTGGATCTGCGCGCCGGTCTCCACCTCCTTGTACGGGTAGATCCGGACCCCCGGGAGGACGGCGCTCTGCGCGCCCAGCGTCGCCTCGTCGCCGATCGCGGCGCCCTCCTGAACGTGCGCGTGGGCGCGGATGTCGCAGCCTCGCCCGACGACGGCTCCCTCGACCCGCGCGCTGCGGCCGATGTGCGTCGCCGCGTCGATCACGGAGCGCTCGGTCCGCGCTCGCTCGAGCAATGTCACGCTCGAGCCGAGCACCGAGTATGGGCCGACCGACGCGTCGGGTGCGATGCGGCAGTAGTTGCCGAGGAAGGCCGGACCCTCGATCGCGGCGAGGTCGTCGACCTCCACCCCCTCCCCCAGCCAGATGTTGCCGCGGAGGCGGATCCCCGAGACGTTGAGCCGGACGCGCTCGTCGAGGGCGTCGAAGTTCGCCTGACGGAACTGGTCGAGGTTGCCGATGTCCTGCCAGTAGTCGTCGAAGACGTAGCCGTACATCGGGCGGCCCATCTCGAGGAGGAGCGGGAACAGCTCCTTCGAGAAGTCGAATGGCCGGTCGGTCGGGATGTGGCGCAGCACCTCGGGCTCGAGCACGTAGATGCCCGTGTTGATCGTGTCGGAGAAGACCTGGCTCCAGGAAGGCTTCTCGAGGAAACGCTCGATCCGCCTCTCCTCGTCGGTGACGACGATGCCGAACTCGAGCGGGTTCTCGACCGACTTCAGCCCGATCGTGACCGCCGCCCCCCGCTCGCGGTGGGAGCGGATCAGGTCGGTCAGGTCGACGTCGCAGAGGGCATCGCCGGAGATGACGAGGAAGGTCTCGTCGAGGCGGTCGCTGGCAAGACGGACCGAGCCTGCCGTGCCGAGTGGCGACTCCTCGACCGAGTACTCGATCGACATTCCCAGCGTGTCGCCGTTGCCGAAGTAGCTGCGGATCGCCTGTGGCATGAACGCCACGGTCACGATCACCTCCTCGAGGCCGTGCTGCTTCAGGAGCTCGAGGATGTGCTCCATGCACGGCTTGCCGACGATGGGCACCATCGGCTTGGGCTGGTTCGAGGTCAGCGGGCGCAGGCGCGTGCCTTCGCCACCGGCCATCACGACCGCCTTCACGCCGTCTCCACCTCCCGCCGAGCCTTGAGGAGGTAGCCCACCAGAGCGACGGCGGCCAGCGCGACACCCGTCCAGAAGATCCAGAGCGGCCACTCGGTGCCCTCTCGCGTGACCATGACGAAGGCGAGCGAGGCGTAGAGCAGCCAGGTCGCCACCTTTCCGGCGAGGTTGACGGAGAAGTCGTAGCCGCGGCCCGCGACGAGCTTGTACCCGGCGATGAGGGCAACGTCACGCGCCGGGATCGCCAGTGCGAGCCAGGGCAGGCGATCCGCGTGCCAGAGGAGGATCACCGCCGCGTCGATCATCAGGCGGTCGGCGAGCGGGTCGGCGATCTTGCCGAAGCTCGATTCCACGCGCCAGCGCCTCGCGAGCCACCCGTCCACTTGGTCGGTGACCCCGGCGACTCCGAACACGATCGCCGCCGGCCAGCTGTGCCCCCCGTCCGAGGCCAGCAGGAGTGCCACGAAGACGGGGATCAGGACGAGCCTGAAGACGGTCAGCGCGTTCGGGATCTGAGCCAGAGGGGCCGAAACCGCGCGGGTAGCCATGCTGACAGGATACGGCGGTGGCGCAAAGCCTTTCGCTGCCTGGGTTCGTGAACGCCCACAGTCACGCCTTTCAACGGGCCTTACGCGGGCACGTCGAGGGCGAGGACTTCTGGGCCTGGCGCGAGTCCATGCTGGACCTGGCCCGGGGTCTGACCCCGGAACAGGTCCGTTCGGGCTACGCCCAGGTCTACAGGGAGATGCAGGCGTCGGGGTACACGGCCGTCGGCGAGTTCCACTACCTGGGCCTTGCGGAGGCGCACGCGGCCGTGGAGGCGGCGGCGGACACCGGGATCGAGCTGGTCCTCCTGCTGGCGGCCTACGGGCGCGGTGGGCTCGAGCGCTTCCGGCAGGAATCCCCTGCCGAGTACCTGGGCCAGCTCGAGTCCGTACGCGCGACCGGCGTACGCGTCGGCCTCGCCCCCCACTCCGTCCGCGCCTGCCCCCGCGACTGGCTCGAGGAGCTCGGCGCCTACGCTGCGCGCGAGCGTCTTCCGTTGCACGTACACGCCTGCGAGCAGCCGCGCGAGATCGAGGAGTGCATCGCCGAGCACGGCCTTCGGCCGATCGAGCTGCTCGCGGAGACCGGCTGCCTCGGTCCGCACGCGACGGTCGTGCACGCTACGCATGCAAACGGACGCGAGCTCGACCTGGTTGCACAGGCGGGTGCCCGGATCTGCGTCTGCCCGACGACTGAGGCGAACCTCGGCGACGGGTTCGTGCCGGCCGAGGAGATCTGCGAGCGCGGGATCGGGATCTGCATCGGCTCCGACTCGAACGTGCGGATCGACCCGCTCGAGGAGCTGCGGGAGCTGGAGGGCGTGGCGCGCCGACGGACACTGCGGCGGAACGTCCTCTCGGTCTCCACCCTTCTCTGCTGCGGAGCCGACGAGGGCGCGGCGTCGCTCGGCTTGGAGCGTTGGCCCGACGTCGAGGTCGACCTCGAGCATCCGTCGCTGACCGGCGTCGAGCCGGCGAACCTCCACGCAGCGTTGGTCTTCGGATGTGGCGCCGACGTCTTCGTCTGACTAGGCTCGCGTCATGAGGAGCGCCGGCGTCGTGGTCGCAGCCGCGCTCGCCCTGGCGGGTGGCGCCTCGGCCCAGGTGGTCGCGCGCCACGTCCAGGACGGCGAGCTCGCCGTTGCGCCGACCGGAAAGCCCTACGTCGCCTACATACGAAGCTCCACGCTTCGCATCGCATCGCGCGCGGCGAACGGCCGCTGGCTCACACAGCAGGCCGGATCCGTGACGCCGGGCGCCGCCCTCGTCGCCTTCGAGGCAGGGAAGCTGGGACCGGTCGCCGTAATCCTCGCGCCCGAGAGCCGCGGCCTGGTGGTCGTGCAGGGGCGGCGGAGGACGCAGCTCGCAGCCGGGCTCCCCGCCGGCGTGTCCCTCGGCTGGCCGGGGCTCAAGCTCGATTCGCGGGGCCTTCCGGTAATCGCCTACACGCGCTGGCGGCAATCGACGCACGAGAGCGTGCTCGTGCTCGCCCGGATCGACAAGCGCGGACGCGTCAACGTCCGGAACGTCACCTCCGGAGGCTTCCCCAAGAGCTTCGTCGCTCCCCCTGCGGCGCCGCTCTTCGTCGGCGGCCGCGTCCACGTAATCGAGTCCTACGGCGCGGACGGCGCCGTCGGGACGATCGAGTGGCACCCGCGCAAGCACGGATGGGCCGGCCAGTACATCGACGGCGGAGTCGGCGACTACCCGGTCGGGCCGCTTCTCGCGGCCACGGGTGCCGGCGGGACGGTTTATGCGGCGTGGACCGAGGCCCTACTCGGGACCGGAGAACTACCGGTAACGCTGGCCGTTCACGGCCGCTCGATCCAGTCGAACTTCGTCTTGAACCGCGCGCTGACGACCGGACTGGCCGTAACCCGGGCCGGCCCCGAGGTAGCCGCGAACGAGTGGCTGTCGGCGGACGAGCTGGGGCTGCCGGGGAGCGCCGTCTCCTGGGCAGGGTCGGTCGTCGGCCACGGCCGCAGGGTCGAGCTCGACGGCTGGCTGGCCGATCTCGCCGCTGCCCCGCGCGGCGCTCGCGACCTGCTCCTCGCCGGCCCAGCCGGGCTCTCGTGGTTCCGCTCGCCGCGACCACCGCAGATTCGCGTGAGCGTCGAGGCGGCCGCGACCGGTACCGGCGCAGTCGTGGTCAGCGGGCGTGTCCGAGGAGGCTCGGGAGGCAACGTCGCGATCGTGCGCGAGCGCCCCGGATCGCCCCGCGAAACCGTGGGCACGGCGCGGCTGGGCGCGGACGGATCGTTCTCTCTCGTCGACCGGCCCTCGGCCAGGCCGCTCCTTTACCGCGCCATCTACACGGACGCCGCGAGCGGCATCCCCTACGCCGCCCTCCTGCGGCAACCCGTCACCTAGCAGGTCACGTTCACGTGACCTCGCGCAGCCTCCCGGTCTCGACGTCGTAGACGAACCCGCGGACCGAATCGGTCTTCGGGATGAAGGGGCTCGCCTTGATCCTCGCGATCGACTGGCGGACGTCCTCGTCGAGATCGTCGAACGTCTCCGCGGGCCACTCCGGCTTGATCCCGGTCTCGCGCTGGATGTCCTGGCGGAACTCGTCGTCGCCGAAGGTGAGCATCCCGCAATCCGTGTGGTGGATCAGCATGATCTCCTCGGTTCCGAGCAACCGCTGCGAGATCGCGAGGGATCGGATCTCGTCATCCGTCACGACGCCGCCCGCGTTTCGAATCACGTGCGCGTCGCCCTCGCTCAGCCCCAGCAGGCCGTAGGGGTTCAAGCGTGCGTCCATGCAGGCGAGAATCGCCACCCGCCTCCCCGGCGGCAGCGGCAGGCCGTTCTTGTCGAAACCGGCCGCATACGCCTCGGCGTTCTCCAGGAGTAGATCGATCGTGCTCACGGCATCCTCCCGTCTCTCGCGTCTGGGCTCGAGCCGTGACTATACAAAGTAAAGCTAGGTGTGCGAGCCGGTAGCGGAGGGCCGGTTGGACCCCGCCTCTTCCAGCCGTTCGGCCTATCGGCCGAGCACTCGCATCCGCCTACAAGACGCATCAGTTGTGCGGTCTCTTCCAGAGAAACTGCGCCCGAGGCGGACCTGAGAGGGGGTTCGCAGGTCTGTGGCGGCCAGACCCGGGTCTTACCGTCAAAACGCCCCGGACGCCACCACCGTTGTAGCAACTCGGCGTCGCGTCGGGGGAGCCAAAGCGATATCTAGACGCCGAGACAGCTGAGCAGTAGCGTCTACTTGTCGAAAGGAGGTCGCCTTGAGAAGGGTGCTCGTACTGTTGCTGATCCTGGGTACGGCGTTCGGCGCCTCACCGGCGCTGGCGAAGAAGCAGCCCGCGCCGAGCGGCAGCGATCCGACGCACAGCCTCGTCCAGCAGCGCGCCATCGCGATCATCGCCAAGCACTGACAAGCGATCTCGCGCTCGAAGCGCGGCGGGGGCGTGAGCCCCCGTCGCTGTCCTGCATCCAGTCGGAGTGTTGCCAAGGCGCTCGGACGGCACCGCCGCATGACCGGCTCGTGAACGCGAAAAGCCCCGGTGCTATCGAGGCTTTCCATCGTTTCCCTGGAGTGCGGTTACTGCGCCGAGATCGTGCCGTCGGGCAGGACGGTGAGAAGCTGGTTCGACCAGTACGAGGTCACGACGGTGACCTCATCCACGTCCAAGCCGCCGCGCAGTCGGTTGAGATCGAACCCAAGCCCCGCCGGAGCGGTCGTTTGGTAGGAGAAACTGATCGAGCCGGACGCATCGGCGACCGTCTTCGCAATCTTGAAGAACGAGCCGTTGTTGCCCCAGAGCCGGTAGACCTCGCCGGGCGTGAGGTGCGTGAACGTGAAGTCGAGGTTGTAGCGCCCCGGCTTAGCCTGAATGGCGTTGATCCGGCCTTGGACGTTGGTGTACTTCGTCGGCGTCGCCGGCACAGTCGCCGTAGAAGAGGTACGGCGCGAGAGTGCAGATCGACGTGAAGCCGCTGAACGCGGGCGACTTGCCGTTCTGCTTCGTGACCGGCGCTCCGAGAGCGGCAGCCGCCACGACGCAGGCCGCCACAGCGACCGACAGGCACATCAGCGCTCGTCCAACCATCCCACCAGACCTTTGCGCGAACCTGCACGAATGTCACCTGGCTGAAAGGTGAGTATTCGCTCCTTTGTCAGACAAAGTCGTCGAACACGATCCAGAGCCAGAGCGCGAGAGCGAGCCCAAGCAAGATGGTGAAGAACGCCCGCCAGAGGAAGCGATCGCTCCTCATGGCCCTCCCACCCGCCTTCGCAGATTCCGACTTGATCCTCGCTGATCGGAGCCGCGAGGGCTAGTTCCAGGGGACCTGCTTAACCTGGCGTGAACACGTAGCCGCCGGCCCCTACGAGCGTACGCCGCTCCTACCGGCGTCCAGCGAGCCCAAGCGTGCGAACGAGTAAAAGACCAGGTAGGTGGCCAGCAGGAACGACGTGAACAGAATCGTGACCGCGATCGGACGCGGATGGCTGAGCGGATCGAAGACACCCTTCGCGATGTCGCCGAACAGCGATTCCGGCCGAACGAAGACGTCCCAGGAGTTCCAGCGCTGCACACGGCCCAGATAGATCCCGAACGAGCTCAGCGCGAGGACGCCGAGCACGAAGACCCAGGCTTTCCGGGCGCCGATCAAACGGCGCACGATCGCATGGACGAGGAAGAGAGACGTCAGCCCCAGGAGCAAGCCCGTCCACGCCGCAGCGGACAGAAGCAGCACGTCGTACATGACCGGTACGCCCTCACCGCGGCCGACGTACTTCAGGTCGGTGACGAGGTACGGAGCGTTCGGAAGGAACAGCAGCCAGAGCAGCCCCACGGCGGCCAGCGCAGGGGTCGAGACGCCGGTCCGCGCCCGGTCGTACACGATGAGAGCCAGCGCGAGTGGAATCCACGCGAGGAGCAGATTCCAGGCGATCGCGATGTGCTCCGGACTCCGCGTGTACACCATCCGGAACATGATCATCGCGATCACGAACAGCGAGAGGACGGCCAGTGACGCGACCACGGCGATCCTCCGGTCACTGAGCGAGCTGCGAAGAGGGCTGAGCACACTACGAGCTTAGCCGCACCCGGTTCTCGACTTCGCCTACGTCTCGGTAGGACGGGCGCGCTTACGGGAGTCGCGAGTCGCGCGGATGTCGCGTTGACTTCCGCTCTCAGACGGAGCTAGCTTCTCCGCGGCCGACGTTCGGGCCGAAGAATCGCCACCGACGCTTGGGAGGTGGTCACGGTGGCCGCAGGAGCTTTCCAGGAGGTAGTCGCGCCGCGCCAGCGCGTAATGGTGGCGCTTCCGCCGTGCAAGAGCACGGGCGTCGTCAAGTACGACCGCATCTTCCTGTCACTGGCGAGTGACTTCGAGGGAGCCCATGTACGCCTTGCTATCGGCAAGCCCGGGGCCTTCAACGTCGAAGAGGATCTCGCGGTGCCCGCTGGGAGAAGTGTGGTGCGGGAACTGAAACCGGGCGACGAGGTGGCATCGATCATCCACGAGCGGGGCCAACCGGTAGCAGTCCTCATCGAGTATCAGGCGCTTTAGGTCTACTCCTCCTTCGCGCCTAGGCCGACTGTCCGGTAATCGGGGAGGCCGTGGTGTCCTTCCAGGGCCGGGCGGCGAGCCGAACGCCTAAGACGCTTCCCACGACCTGCCCCATCGACCCCTCAGCAGGCCCAAGCTTCGGTCCAGGCGTCGTCGTTCGACCAAGTGTGCTCGTGGAAGCAGTGCGGACACATGAAGGTGTGCTCGCGGCGGTTGTCGTTTTTCAAGGAAGCAGGATCGATCCTCATACCGGTCGGCACGCCCTCACCTGATTCCGCGCACCTGACCATCACGCGATCTAACCGTGTTGGTTCCTTCTTGCCATCGTCGGACATGCCGCACCTCCTGGTTTCGGTGATGTACGACATCCCGCACCTTCTGGTTTGGGGATGTACGACGTGCCACGACCTTAGGGGCTCTGGGCGTGCAAAGGAAGCGGAGATATCCCTACGTTGCGCTATGGGCCGGGCGAGCCGAACGTACGACAGCGCGGCCCGATCGCCTAGGCTGAGACGGTCGAAGGAAGGGTGCGGAACGCTGCTGATGGCGGCCGAGATCGTGACCGAGCGTCTGAGACTTCGGCCCTTTCAGGTCGATGACCTCGAGGCTTTCGTTACCTACAGGAGCGATCCTGAGGTCGCGCGATATCAGTCTTGGGACGCCAGCTATTCGATGACCGATGCCCAATCGTTCCTGACCTCACAACACGGGCTGGAGCTCGGCCAGCCCGGAGAGTGGCTGCAGCTGGCGATCGTCGATCGGCGCACGGGCAGCCTTTGTGGTGACTGTGCAGTGCGAGTCGAAATCGATCCGCCGGCGACCGCGGAGATCGGAGTCACGCTCGCGCCGAGCAGGCAGGGCGAGGGCCTTGCGACCGAGGCGCTCGCCGCGGTCGTGACTGCGCTCTTCGAGCAGCACGGCATGCATCGAGTCTTCGCCGAGGCCGACGACCGCAACGCTGCGGTAAAGCGTCTGCTCGAGCGCTTGGGCTTCCGGTGTGAGGCGCGTCTGGTCGAGGCCGACTGGTTCAAGGGCGAGTGGTCGACGCTGTGTGTCTACGCGATTCTGGATCGCGAATGGCAAGCGGGCCACGCAGGGCAGCGCGCGAACCCGGCGAGTGTCGACTAGGGAGCCGAGCGACCACAGCGAGTCTCTCCCCAAAATCTCCGCTCGGCTCCGTGCCTGCACTGTACCTACCGGCAACCCCGGTTAGTCATGCCCATAGGCCTGTTGAGTAGTGGAGCCGGAGCGTGGCTCCGTTCCCCTGCGGCCAGGAACGCGCCCCTCGGGGGGAGAGAACTCCGAGGTGCTCCGGCTCCATGCGCCGCACCTTGGTTCTCCCCCGCAGCGCGAGGAACATACACCGCGCGGGGGTTGAGGCAACGATTGGGCGATTGATCGGTCACGAGGTCGTCGTAGGAATCGACCAGCGCTTGACAGTCAGCACCGCCACTCGCCTCGTTTTACGGCACGCTCACGCGAGGAAAGAATCCGACCGGTGACGTTATGAGGGCGGGCCGATTGAGCCGAACGCCTAGGACGCTTTCCACGACCCGGCCCCGATCGAACCTACGAGACGTCAGAGCGCGGCGCGAGTGGCTCATTCGGCCACTCTCCGGAGCCAGGCGGCCTCTGTTGTTCCTGGGACGTCTTGGCCGCCAGGGTCCCAGTGAAGGAGCAGGCCGCCCGGCTCCTCTTTCAGACAGATGCGTTCGGTTCTTCGGACTTACGCCTCCTCAACAATGAGTGTCGGCGGTTGGTCGGCATCGTTGTCGCGCACTGCAACAACGCGCAGTGTCTTGTGGCCGAAGTGGATCGTGTGACCCGGCGACCAGTTCGGCACCGCGCTACTCAGCTGCGACGGCTCAGCCGGCTCGCCGTCTGCTCTCTCGAGCCTGAACAGAAACCCTGCCATTCGGTTCTCCTTCCGTTGTCGGCTGGGACCGAACGGCAGCGCGAGCATACGACAAGGGACCACGAAGAATCCAAAAACGGCGGACGCTCGTTTATTAGGTCGAGGCGGCCAGGGCGATGGGGACTGACGGTTGGCTGTCGTTCTGGCGCCTCGACTTTTCGAGGGAGCTCGACAGTCGGGCAAGACCATCCGTTTGACCCTGGAACCTCGTACCTCGCGCGCAGACGATGAAGGAGCCGGGTGGCCGCCTTCGCTCCAGCGCGCCCTATAGCCCCAGTGGGTCGCGGCAGGAGTCGGCCAGGGAGCGGTCGCCCGGCTCTCTTTGTAAAACAGCTACGCCGGGGGATCGGTTACGTGCGGGCGATCGCGATCGAGGAGGGCCTGCGCGAGCTGCGGGCTCTCGTGATCTCGCCCGACTCAGGCGCGCGTCGAGCGAATCGCTCGCAGTTTGCGCCCTTGTTGGCACGCGGTTGTGCGCCAGTTCGTAGCGGCGGATACGAGGTGCTACGTTCGGAGTGGCGTCCGAGGCGTAACGGACGCATGACCCCACGGCCGCCGACCTCTCTCCCCACGACCTCGGAGGTCCGCCTCGGGCGCTCACCTTCGCTACGCATGGCGGCAGGCAGCCCAGTAGGGGCGCGCGGCCAGGCCTGGACTCTCATGCTCGACCGGCATGGCCGTGCTGCCCGTCCGTGGAAGCCGGGCGCTCTAGAATCGCCCGCCTCCGCGTGGCCGCGGTCGGATGTCGAAGCCGCAAACCGCCCTTGAGCGGCGCCCGCGGTTCCTTTAGCCAAGGTCGACGCACCCCTGGCCAAGCCGGTCCCGACCACCTCGTAATAGAGGCCGTTCGGGAAGACGGGTCGGGCCTGGTCGTAGGCCTGGGACTTCGAGCGGTTCGCCGCCAGCTGCGCCTGCACGAGGATCGTTCCGCCGAGGGTCTGATGCCGCGGAAGCGCGCGGTCGGTTACTCCTCGTCGTCACTCTCGTTGACGACCGGGTCGTTCGCGAGCCGAGCCGCCTTCTCACGCTGCTCCTCGGCGACCTCCTCGGTCTGCTCGACGAACTTGTTCTCTTCGTTCAGGCGACTCTCTCGCTCTCGATCTTCTGCGTCGGTCATACGTTGCCCATTCCCGGAAACCTTGTGCTGTAACCCCGGACTCGCGGGGGTCAACCCGCGGCGGCGTTGAACGCATCCATCCGCGCTCGACCGAAGTGGAACTTCGAGGTTTGGGCAGCAAATGGGCAGCGCCGACTGAAAACGGATCGCACCCCACACGGCAAAAAGCCCCGCACTAGCGGGGCTTTTCTATGATCGGGGCGCCGAGATTTGAACTCGGGACCTCTAGTCCCCCAGACTAGCGCGCTAACCAGGCTGCGCCACGCCCCGTTCGCGGGAGTTTAGCGTCAGGCTCCGAGGCGCTTGTAGAGGCGGTCGATCAGGTCGGGCATCGCCTCCAGCTTGCTCGTGATCACGCGGAGGCGGTACTCGCGGAAGTGCTCCGGCTCCACGCCGAGCGCCTTCGCGAGCTGCCCGACGACCTTGTCCGACGGCACGGGCCTGTTGCCGTGCACGAGGTGGTTGAGATAGCCGGCGGAGAGCTTCGTCTTGTCCGCGAGGGAGCGATACGTGACACCCGTCTCCCCCATCAGCCGCTCGATCGTCGGGCCGAACGGCTCGTCGCTGAACCGACGTCGCCGCCGTGGCATCAGACGATGCTCCCGAGCTCGTCGAGCGGGACGCGCCGCTCCTCCCCGCTTTCGCGTTCGCGCACATCGACGGCGCCGTCCTCGACCGTCTTCTTGCCGACGGTAACGCGGAGCGGGATGCCGATCAGGTCGGCGTCCGCGAACTTCTCCCCGGCCCGCGCGTCGCGATCGTCGAGCAGGACGTCGGCGCCTGCCGTCTCGAGCGCCTGAGCCGCCTGCTCCGCCTGACCCTCCACGCCGGGCAGAGCAACCACGTGCACATCGTACGGCGCAATCGACCGCGGCCACGAAATTCCGTGCTCGTCATGGCGCTGCTCGACGACCGCGGCCATCACACGGCCGGGCCCGATCCCGTAGCTGCCCATGATCAGCGGCCGCTCCGTCCCGTCTTCGTCGAGGAACCGGGCCTCGAGTGGCACCGAGAACCGCGTCTCCAGCTTGAAGATGTGCCCGACTTCGATCGCCACCTGTAGACGTAGATGCCCACCGCAGCGAGGACATGCGTCTCCGGCCCGAACTTCTCGCAGGTCGGCGAAGCGCGCCTCGAAGTCCCGTCCGGCCTGGACGCCTCGCAGGTGCCAGTCGTCGCGGTTGGCGCCGACGACGTACTGGCCTTCTCGAAGCGCCTCGTCCGCGAGCACGGCGACCGGCGCACCGACCGGGCCGATGGAGCCGCCGTCGGCACCGAAGGCTTCGCGGATCTCCTCCGGTTGAGCGGGCCTGAAGTCGCGGCCGAGCGCTGCGAGGAGCTTCATCTCGCCGAGGCGGTCGTCGCCGCGGACGAGCGCGAGCAGCAGGCCCTCGTCGGTCACGACCGGCATCGCCTTGGCGGTCGCGCGCTCGTCGACGCCCAGGAACTCCGAGACCGCCTCGATCGTGCGCTGCCCCGGCGTCTCCACCTCTTCCGGGGCGGCGAGCTCCTCCGGAAAATCCGGAGCCGAGGGAACGCCGCCGGCGATCTCGAGGTCCGCTGCGTAGTCGCCGTTCTCGCAGATGACGAGCGTGTTCTCGCCCGATCCGGCCGGTGCGAGGAAGTCCCGGCTGCCGCTGCCGCCCATGATCCCGGACTCGGCCGCCACCTCGAAGGTCTCGAGGCTGCAGCGCTCGAACATGCGCTTGTAGGCCTCGGAATGCTTGCGAAAGCTCTCGTCGAGCCCGGCCTCGTCGCGGTCGAAGGAGTAGGCGTCCTTCATGATGAACTCGCGCAAACGGATCAGACCCTTTCCGGGCCGTGGCTCGTCGCGCTCCTTGATCGAGAAGTGGTAGAGGATCTGCGGCAGCTGTCTGTAGCTCTGCAGCTCGCGAGCGTGGAAAGTGACGGTTTCCTCGTGGGTCAGGGGCAGGATGTAATTGCGCCCGGTGCGGTCCTTGAGCCTGAAGAGCTCCGGGATGCGGATCCGGCCGGAGGCCTCCCACAGCTCCGCGGGCGTGAGCAACGGCATCAGCATCTCCTGGCCCCCGATCGCGTCCATCTCCTCTCGGATGATCTGGACGACCTTCTGGTGCACGCGCCAGCCGAGCGGCAGGAACGTCCAGACGCCCGCGCTGACCTGGCGGATGAAGCCTCCGCGCACCAGCAGCTTGTGGCTCGCCGCCTCGGCGTCGGCCGGGTCCTCGCGCAGCGTCGGGAGGAAGAGCTTCGAAGCTCGGGCGATCATCGTTGCCCGGGCAGGCTACTCCAGCGGGATCATGCTCGCCTCAGCCATGGCCAAGGCGGCTGGCTTGGCCATCTTGAGGCGCTTGGGGCGGTGCATGCCCTCGGCGATCCACTTGTCGATCTCGTGGAACAGCTCGTCGACGAGGATGTCCGAGGAGACCTTCTTCAGCACGCGGCCGTGCGCGTACACGAAGCCCACGTCTCGACCGCCGGCGATCCCGAAGTCCGCGTCCCCCGCCTCGCCGGGGCCGTTGACGGCGCAGCCGAGCACCGCGACCTCGAAGTGCTGCGGGTACCCATGCAGGCGCTCCTCCACGACCTCGGCCAGCGTCTGCACGCCGACGTTGTCCCGGCCGCAGGAGGGGCAGGCGATCATGATCGGCCCTCGCTCGCGAAGCCCGAGGGCCTTGAGAATCTCGTAGGCGGCCTTGACCTCCTCCACCGGGTCGGCCGTCAACGAGACGCGGACGGTGTCGCCGATCCCGTCGACGAGCAGCGCCCCCATCCCCACCGCGCTCTTGATCGACCCGGAGTACGGCGTCCCCGCCTCCGTAACCCCGAGGTGGAGCGGATAGGGCACCTTGGAGGCCAGCAGCCGGTAGGCGCGGATCATCGTCGGCACGTGGCTCGACTTGACGGAGATCTTGAAGTCGTAGAAGCCAAGGCTCTCGAGCAGGCGCACCTCCTCGAGTGCCGCCTCGACGAGCGCCTCGGCCTGGTCCTGCTGGGCGAGCTCGGCCAGGTGCTTGGGAAGCGAGCCGGAGTTCGCGCCGATGCGCATCGGCAACCCGGCCTCCTTGGCGGCGCGCACGACCTCGGCGACCTTGTCCGGCCCGCCGATGTTCCCCGGATTGATCCGGACGGCGGCCACACCGGCATCGATCGCCCGCAGCGCGAGGCTGGCGTTGAAATGGATGTCCGCGATCACCGGGATCGGCGACAGGCGAACGATCTTCGGGAGCGCGTCGGCGTCCTCGCTCTTGGGGACCGCCACCCGCACGACCTCGCAGCCTGCCGAGGCCAGCGAGGCGATCTGCGCCGTCGTGGCCTCGACGTCGTGCGTCTTGGTCAGCGTCATCGACTGGACGACGACGGGTGCGCCGCCGCCGATCTCGACGTTGCCCACCGTGATGGCGCGCTCGCTTGCCACGCGCTTGAGTCTAGCCCCCGCGGATATTTCCGATGTCGTTCGAAAGCCCCACGAAGAACAGCAGCAGCACCAGGGCGATCCCGACCGCCGAGACGCGCTCGTAGACCACTCGGCCGACCGCACGGCCGCGCAGCCCCTCGATGATCGAGAACGCCATGTGCCCTCCGTCCAGCGGCAGCAGCGGCAGCAGGTTCAGGAGTGCGAGCGAGAGGCTGATCAGCGCCAGCACCTGGAGATACTCGCGGTAGCCGACCTGCACGGCCTTGCTCGACTGGCGCACGATCCCCACGGGCGTGGAGACCTCCTTGCGGCCGGAGCCGCTGACGACGCGCGTGAGCCAGGAGCCCATCGCCTTGGTCACGAGCCACGTGTCCTGGCCGGCCAGGCCGACCGCCTGGATCGGCCCGTACCGCTTGTACTTCACCGCCGAGGGATGGAAGCCGATCGTGTAGACGCCGTCCGTCTTCTGCGGCCGCGCAGGTTTGAGCTCGACGTACTTGCCGTTCCGCAGGACGGAGATCACGATCGGCTGTCCCTCGCTCTGGTGGATGGCGTCGCGCACCTCCTTGAAGTCGTACGTGGGGACGCGGTTCACGCCGACGATCACGTCGTCCGCCTTCAGGCCGGCCGCCGCAGCCGGCGAGCCCTGGATGACGTCCCCCACTCGACGCGACGCGTCGGACGGGATCCCGATCATGTAGACGGTCGCCAGGAGCGCGATCGCAAAGAGCAGGTTCGCTCCCGGCCCCGCCGCGATCACGACCAGACGCTTCCAGGTTCGCTGGCGCCAGTAGGCATCCGAGCCGAGGGCGTCGTCGAGCTCGTTCAGGCCTCGATCGGCCGCGCGCCGGGCGTTGGCCGAGAGCGGAGCCTCGCCAACCGCGTGCTCGAGGTCGCGCAACGCGGCTCGGGCGATCTCGAAGTCACCCTGTGTAACCGAGCGCTTCACCCGCTCGACGTCGGGCAGCAGGCGCGGAGACTCGTAGAGCGCCGGCCCGAAGTGCACGTCCAGATCGGACGGCGCGGGCCTGTGCATGCCGGGAATCTTCACGTATCCGCCCAGCGGGATCGCGCCGAGCCCGTACTCGATCCCGTTGCGCGTCGTCTTCAGCACGGCCGGCGGGAAGCCGATGTAGAAGCGCCGCGGCCGCATCCCCACCGCGCGCGCCGTGAAGAAGTGGCCTGCCTCGTGGATCAGGATCAGGAAGGCGAGGCCCGCGATCGAGACGAGCAGACTCATGCGACCCGGAGACCCCTCTCGGCGAGCCGGCGCGCTTCTGCGTCCGCGTCCACCAACTCATCTAGGTCGTGTGCGGGCCCTCCGTCAATCCCGGCCAGCGTCTCCTCGACCGTGGCGGCGATTCCCAGGAAGGGCAGGCGGCCCTCGAGGAAGGCGGCGACGGCGACCTCGTTCGCCGCGTTGAAGGCGCAAGGGTAGGTACCAGCCTCCTCCCCGGCCCGCCGCGCAAGGGCAAGGAGCGGGAACGTCTCGAGGTCCGGCGGCTCGAACTCGAGCCGCAGGCCGTTGGAGAAGTCCAGCGGCGCCACCGGTGTGGCCGCCCGCTCGGGATAGGTCAGCGCGAACGCGATCGGGACGCGCATGTCCGGATAGCCCAGGTGTGCAAGCGAGGCCCCGTCGCGGAAGCGCACGAGCGCATGCACCACCGAGGCCGGCTGCAGCACGACCTCGATCCGGTCGTAGGGAAGTCCGAAGAGGAAGTGCGCCTCGATCAGCTCGAGGCCCTTGTTCGCGAGCGTCGCCGAGTCGACCGTGATCTTCGGCCCCATCTGCCAGGTCGGGTGGGCGAGAGCCTCCTCCGGTGTGACCGCGTCGAGCTCGTCCCGGCTGCGCCCGCGGAACGGCCCGCCGGAGCCCGTCAGGACGAGCGAGTGCACCTGCTCAGCGCTCCTTCCCTCGAGGCACTGGAACGCCGCCGAGTGTTCGCTGTCCACCGGGAGCAGAAGACCTCCGCCCCGTTCCTGCGCGGCCAGCGCGAGCTCGCCCGCGGCGACGAGGCTCTCCTTGTTCGCAAGTGCAAGCGTGACGCCGTGCTCGAGCGCCCAGAGCGTCGCGGGCAACCCTGCGAACCCGACAACCGCATTCAGTACGACCTCGGGCCGGGCGCGTTCGAGCAGCTCGGTCAAGTCGCCGCCCACTTGGGTCAGCGGCGCGAGGCCCTCGACGCGCTGCGAGCCGGACGCCGCGGCCACGAGCTCGAGGTCGGGGTGGCTCTCGATGATCTCGACGGCCTGGCGGCCGATCGACCCTGTGGCCCCGAGCAGGGCGACGCGTTTCATTCCGTGGAAGTGTACGGCCGCCACCCGCCCTCGGATCGCACTAGGAAAGCGCCAGAATCGTGTAGTAGGCGGCAATGGCGGCAAAGAGGAGCGAGTCGATCCGGTCGAGCACGCCGCCGTGGCCCGCGAGCAGCCTTCCGGTGTCCTTAACCTGCAGGTCGCGCTTGATCGCCGACTCGAAGAGGTCGCCCAGCGGCGCCATGACTGCGATCACCCCGCCGAGCACGAGCGAGCGCCACACGTCGAGGAAGTCGGAGCGATAGAGAGCGAAGAACGGCACGAGGATCGCGATCACCATGCCGGCGATCAGCCCCTCCCACGTCTTGCCGGGCGAGATCGTCGGCGCAAGGCGGTGCCGTCCGACCAGCAGCCCCGCGAAGTACGCGACCGTGTCCGAGGCGAACACGGCGAGCAGGACGGTGAACACCGCCAGCCGCCCGTCGTCTGTAGGCGAGATCGCCCGAAGCAGGATGATGTGCGCGAGGCCGAGGCCGATCCAGCCCGTCCCGAGGACCGTCGCACCGACCGCGACGGTCAGCGACTGCCGCGTCTGCGAGATGCCCTTGAGCACGAACGCCAGAGCGAAGGTCGTCAAGAACCCGGCCGCCATCCAGTCCTCACCGCCGAGCCACGCGCCGAGCAGCGCCAGCACCGCCCCGGTGTAGCCGGCGAGGACCAGCGGGCGTAACGGCCGCGCGATCCCGAAGAGCTCGTGCAGAGCCAGCATCGCCGTGACCGCCGTCAGCGCGAACAGCCACCAGTTGCCGAGCCAGACGAGGTAGAGGACGACCGGCAGGCCGACGACCGCCACCACGATGCGGGACCAGAAGGAGCTCATCGCCCGCCGAAGCGGCGGCGTCTGCGCGCGTAGGCGGCCAGTGCGTGCTCGAGCTCCCGGCGGCCGAAGTCGGGCCAGAGGTGGTCGAGGAACACGAGCTCCGAGTAGGCGAGCTGCCAGAGCAGAAAGTTCGAGATGCGCAGCTCGCCGGAGGTGCGGATGAGCAGGTCGGGATCGGGAAGCTCGGGCGCGTAGAGGTTCGCGCGGAGCATGTTCTCATCGATCTCGGAGGGCTCGACGCCCGCCTCGACGAGCCGCCGCGCCGCCTCCACCAGCTCCGCCCGGCCGCCGTAGTCGAACGCGATCCAGAGGTTGAGCCGCTCGTTGTGCGCCGTCTCCTCCTCCAGTCCGGCCATCTGCTCCTGCAGCTCGGCCGGGGCGCGGTCCCGTCGCCCGATGAAGCGCGTACGCACCCCCTGGCGCGCCAGGTCGGGCAGCTCGCGCTCGATCGTCTCGCCGAAGATGTCCATCAGCGAGTCGACCTCCCCGGACGGGCGCGACCAGTTCTCGGTGGAGAAGGCGTAGACGACGAGCGTCTCGACACCGAGGTCGATCGCCGCTTCGACGGTGCGCCGCAGCGCCTTCGTTCCGGCCCGGTGGCCCGCGGCGACGGGAAGACCGCGGCGCCTGGCCCAGCGTCCGTTGCCGTCCATGATGATCGCCACCGCCCGAGCGGCCTCGGGCAGCTCGGGGTCGGCGGCGAGCTTGACGCCGCGGAGGCTACGGATCCGGGTGAGCAGCTTCATGCCGAAATCGACTCAGACTTCGAGGATCTCGGCCTCTTTCTTCTTCAGCAGCTCGTCGATCGTGTGCGTGTGCTCGTCGGTGAGCTTCTGGACGCGCTCCTCGGCTCGATGCTCCTCGTCGCTCCCGACCTCGCCCTTGTCGACGAGCTCCTTGAGGTGGTGCATGACGTCGCGGCGGACGTTGCGCACCGCTATGCGCCCGTCCTCCGCCAGCTGCCGCACGATCTTGACGAGCTCCTTGCGCCGCTCCTCGGTGAGCTGAGGGATCGGCAGCCGGATGAGCTTGCCGTCGTTCGAGGGAGTCAGCCCGAGGTCGGACTCCTGGATCGCGCGTTCGATGGCGGAGACCGAGTTCGGGTCGAAAGGCTGAATCGTGATGAGCCGCGGCTCTGGTGAGTTGACGGTCGCGAGCTGCTTGAGAGGGGTCTTCTGGCCGTAGTAGTCGATCTGCACGCGGTCCAGCAACCCGGTCGACGCGCGGCCGGTCCGCAAGGTCGCGAACTCCGCCTGCGCCGCCTCGACGGATTTGTGCATCCGCCGGCTTGCGTCCTGAATCAGGTCATCGATCGCCATCTGCCTCCTCGCTCAAGGGGTCGAGACGATGGTGCCGACCCGCTCGCCCTGGACGACTCTACGGATGTTCCCGTCTTCGAGGGCGAACACGTAGATCGGCAGCTTGTTCTCCATGCACAGCGAGAGCGCGGTCGTGTCCATCACCCGCAGGCCGCGCTCGATCACCTGGAGGTGGGTCAGCTCGGGCACGAGCTCGGCGTCCGGATCGACGCGCGGGTCGCCGTCGAGCACGCCCGGCACCGCGTGCTTCGCCATCAGGATCGCCTCGGCGCCGATTTCGAGCGCCCTCAGTGCCGCTGCGGTGTCGGTGGTGAAGTACGGGTTCCCGGTGCCGGCCGCGAAGATGACGATGCGCTGCTTCTCGAGATGGCGAATCGCCCTGCGCCGGATGTACGGCTCGGCCACTTCGGCCGCGGCCAGCGCGGAGAGGACGCGCGTGTGTGCGCCGCGGCGCTCGAGGGCGTCCTGGAGGGCGAGAGCGTTCAGCAGGGTCGCGAGCATTCCTGCGTAGTCCGCGGTCGCCCGATCCATTCCCTCCGCCGCGGCCTCGATGCCGCGGTAGATGTTGCCCGCGCCGACCACGATCGCGAGCTCGACTCCGGTGCGGTGCACCTCGACGATCTCGCCCGCGATGGCGGCGATTCGGTCGGGGTCGAGCCCGTAGCGCTTCTCGCCCATCAGCGCCTCGCCGGAGAGCTTGAGCAGCACCCGGTGGAAGGCCGGAGCTGTTGCCGGCCCCGCTTGAGCCTCGGGAATCGCCTCGGTCACTCGGCCAGGCCGTAACGGACGAACTCGAGCACCTCGAGGCCCGCGTCCTCGAGCGCCTTGGCCGTCGTCAGCGAGGGGTCGTGGATCCAGGCCTGTTCGCTGAGAGCGACCGTGCCCAGGAACTCCTTGCGCAGGCGGCCCTCGACGATCTTCGAGCGAACCTCCTCCGGCTTGGACTGCACGTCGGGCTGTTGCTCGTAGATGGCCCGCTCGGAGGCGATCTCCTCAGCCGGGACCTCGTCGACGTTGCGGAATCGCGGCGCGGCGAACGAGATGTGCATTGCCACGCGACGCGCCGCGGCGGGATCGCTCCCACGCGCCCGGAGCAGGACGCCGATCTTGTTCGCAGGCGGATGGACGTACTCCGCCAGCAGCTCGCCGTCCCCGGCCTCGAGGCGGGAGGCGCCGCGAATCTCGACGTTCTCGCCCAGCCGGCCGATCAGCTCGAGCCGTCGCTCCTCCAGCGCTGCGAGCGCATCAGGGCCCTCGGCCTCGACCGCCTCCAGCGCGGCCTCGGCGAAGCTGAGGAACTCCTCGTTCTTCGACACTGGCTCGGTCTCGCAGCCGATCGCGACGATCGCGCCGACGTTGCCGGAGACCGTCGCCAGCACCTCGCCCTCGGTGGTCTCGCGGCCCGCCTTCTTTCCTGCTGCGGCCATGCCCTGCTCGCGGAGCAGCCGTTGCGCCGCTTCGACGTCGCCCCCGGTCTCCTCGAGCGCACGCTTGGCGGCCATCATCCCGGCCCCCGTCTGGTCGCGGAGCTCCTTGACCAGGCTCGCAGGGATCTGCACCTGGCTCATTGCGCCTCCTGCGGAACCGCCTCGGGCTCCGGGGCGGCCTCGGGCGCGGCAGCCTCGGCTTCGACCTGCGCCTCGGGCTCCGTCTCGGCTGCGGGCTCTTCCTCGGATTGCGGCGCGGACTCCTCGATCGGCGGCGCGAAGTCCTCCGGCGTCGCCTTCGCCTTGCCGGCCTCGATCCCGTCGGCGACTGCGCGGATGATCAAGCTGCACGAGCGGATCGCGTCGTCGTTCCCGGGAATCACGAAGTCGGCCTCGTCGGGGTCGCAGTTGGTGTCTACGAGCGCGATCACCGGGAGGCCGAGTCGCCGCGCCTCGCGCACGGCCAACTGCTCCTTGCGCAGGTCGACGATGAAGACGGCGTCGGGCTGCTTGCGCATGTCCGCGACGCCGCCGAGATTGGCGTCGAGCTTCTCGAGCTCGCCCTGCATTGCGATGCGCTCCTTCGGCGGAAGCAGCGCGAGCTGGCCTTCGTCCCGCAGGCGCCGCAGCTCGTGCAGACGCTCGATGCGCTCGGCGATCGTGCGCCAGTTCGTGAGCAGGCCGCCCAGCCAGCGGTGGTTGACGTACGGCATGCCCACGCGCTTGGCGTCTTCCTCGATGCCGTCCTGCGCCTGCTTCTTGGTGCCGACGAACAGGACCGTGCCGCCGCGCTCGGCGAGGTTGCGCACGAACGACTGGGCCTCGTCCAGGCTCTGCGCGGTCTTCTGCAGGTCGATGATGTAGATGCCGCCGCGCTCACCGAAGATGAAGCGCTTCATCTTGGGATTCCAGCGGCGGGTCTGGTGACCGAAGTGGACTCCGGCCTCCAGGAGCTCTCGCATGCTGACGGGCAAGGTGTTCCTTTCTCTCGGTTTCGGTGTCGTGCGCCGTCGGGAGTCGGGTGGAACCGGCGCTCCGATTGCGCCGGCACCGCCACCCGCCCGTTCCGCCGGGTAGGGGAAAAGCCCGGGAATTGTAGCCAAGTGGTCGCTTTCCAGCATCCGTGGGTTGATCCATCATGTGGATGGTGAGCACGCGCGAATCCGCATCCGCCCTCGAGGAGCTCGCGGCAGAGATTCAAGCTGCGGCCTGGGAGCTCTCCCTCGCAGCCGTGGACGAGGGCCTCGTCGACGATCAGATCCCGTCGCTCCAGCGGCTCGGCCGTCTCGGGCAGCTCGGGGACATCCCGACATTCATCGCCGAGCTTGCGCGCGAGCTCGTCGAGCCCGAGCCTGAGCGCCTCCGGCAAGGCGGCCCGCTCGCAACACAGGCTCGCGAGCACGCGCGGCAGCGAGAGGCCTACGGCTTCGCCCCGCGCGAGATCGTGACCGAGTTCCTGATCCTGCGGCGTGTGCTCTGGCGCTTCGTCTCCGACCGTTCCGCCGCGCTGGGCGCCGACGAGGTGCTCACCTGCGAGCGCCGGCTCAACGACACCGTCGACCAGCTCGTCACCGAGTGCGTGGTCGCGTACTTCGACCGGGCGACCTCGGAGCTCGCCCACCAGGCGCGCCACGACCAGCTGACCGGCCTGCTCCACCACCAGGCCTTCGTTCGGGAGCTCGAGCTCGAGCTCGAGCGCGCCTCCCGGTACAGCCACGGCCTCGCGCTCGTCTTCCTCGACCTCGACCGGTTCAAGGAGCTGAACGACACCTACGGGCACCAGGCCGGCGACCGGGCGCTCCGGCGCTTTGCGGCAATCCTGAAGGAGTCGCTGCGCGGCTCCGACCTCGCCGGCCGCATGGGCGGCGACGAGTTCACCGCGTACCTCGTCGAGGCGGACGAGGAAGCAGGGTCGCGCCTGCTCGCCCGCCTGAGCGATCGCGTGGACGAGCTGATCGCGGACGACGAGCTGCCGGAGGGATGCTCGTTCAGCGCCGGCCTGGCGACGTTTCCGGGCGAGGCGACCGAAGCCGACGCGCTGTTCAGGCTCGCCGACCGGCGCCTCTACGAGGCGAAGCGCTCCAAGGCGGACTGAAGCTCCGGCGGCAACGGCGAGTCGACCTCGATCCGCTCACCGCTCATCGGATGCGGGAACGCAAGGCGCCACGCATGGAGGAACTGGCGCTTCAGCTTCTCGTCGGAGACGCCGTAGACCGGGTCGCCGACGATCGGGAGGTCGATCGCGGCCAGGTGAACCCGGATCTGGTGCGTCCTCCCCGTCTCCAGCCGTACGTCGAGGAGCGCGTGCTTGTCGAGGAGCCGTTCCACCTCGAAGTGCGTGACGGCGTCCCGCGGGGTGTCGGTGTCGAGGGAATGGCGTGTGGGGTCGTGGCGGTCGCGGCCGATGGGAGCCTCGATGCGGCCTTTCCACGAGCGTGGCCGCCCGCGCACGAGCGCCTTGTAGCGCCGCTCGAGCTCGCGCTTCCGCACCAGCTCCTGCAGGCGCTCGTACGCCTCCTCCGAGCGGGCGACGACCAGCAGGCCCGAGGTGTCGCGATCGAGGCGATGCACGATCCCCGGCCGGTCCTCGTCGCCGCCGGCGGCCCGGCCGACGAGCCCGTGCACGAGCGTCCCGGTCGCGTGGCCGGGCGACGGGTGGACGACGATCCCGGCCGGCTTGTCCACGACCAGCAGCTGCTCGTCCTCGTAGGCGATCGGCAACGGGATGTCCTCCGCCTGCAGCTCCTTCGAGACGGGCTCGACGACCTCGACCCGAACCTCTTCTCCGCCCTCGAGCCGGTGGTTCTTCGGCCGCATTCCGCCGTCGACGAGCGTGGCACCTGCCGCCAAGAGCCGCTCGGCCTCGGCCCGCGAGCCGACCTCGGGGAGCGACGCAAGGAACCGGTCGAGCCGCTCCCCCGCGGCCTCGGCGGGGACGACTACTTCGACCGTGGTCAGCGCTGCCGGGTCTCGCCCAGCATGAGCGCGACGAACAGGATCCCGACCCCGACGACGATGAAGCTGTCGGCGAGGTTGAACGCCGGCCAGTAGCGCAGGTCGAGGAAGTCGGTCACGTGCCCGAGGCGGATCCGGTCGATCAGGTTCGAGGTCGAACCGCCGATCAGCAGCCCGAGCGCGACCGGCAGGACGGGGTGTCGCGCGCCCGAGCGCGCGAAGAACACGAGCATCCAGCCGACCGCGATCGCCGTCAGAACCGTCACCACCGGCGTCGCGCTCGCGAAGAGGCCAAACGCGATCCCCGAGTTCTGCACGTGGTGGATCGAGAACGGCCCGACCACGTGGAGGGCTTCGTCGAGCGTGAGCTGCGAGGAGACGATCAGCTTCGTCAGCTGGTCGGCCGCGATCGCCGCGATCACCACCGCGCCGAGGCCGGCCCACTGCGAGGCCTGCGCGGCCAGCGAGCGCTCCGCCACCGACACCGGCGTCAGCGCGTCCGTGCTCGAGCCGACGCGGACGTCGAGCGTCCGCGGGGCGGGCTCCGTCACGAGCCTGCTCCCTGACCGACGACCTGTCGACCGGTCCGTGCAGACGGACGCACCGGCGGAGCCGGCGTGCCCTGATATCGCCGTCGCAAGCGACGGCTCACCCGCGCTCCTCCTTGCGCTTGCAGTCGATGCACTGCGTCGTCCACGGGAGCGCCTCGAGGCGCTCCGCGCCGATCGGCTGCCCGCAGCTCACGCAGGCGCCGTAGCTGCCCTCGTCCATTCGCGTGAGCGCGGCGTCGATCGCCTGCAGCAGCCTGCCTTCGTTCTCCTCGAGCGTGTAGTCGAGCTCCCGGTCGAAGGTGACCGTGGCCATGTCGCCCGGGTGGTTGTCGGCCGTGCTGTCCTGTGTCTCGTCCTGGATCGAGCCGGGGTTCTCCTCGTGGAGGTAGTCGATCGCCTCCTGGACGCGCTTGCGCTCCTCGAGCAGGCGCTTGCGGAAGAGCTCGGTGTCGATCGTGGTGCTCACGCCGACGCTTCTTCCAGCCGGCGCTCGCTCTCCGCACGGTCGATGCCCTCCATCCGCACGACCTTCTCTCGCGCCGTGTGGCCGGAGACGATCGAGAGCGATCGCCGCGGCAGGTCGAGCCGGCGAGCGAGGAGATCGAGCACCGCATCGTTGGCGCGCCCGTCCTCCGGAGGCGCTGTCACCCGCACCTTCCAGCCGTCACCGTGACGGCCGACGAGCTCGCTGCGGCGTGCGCCGGGCGAGACGCGTAGCCGCAGGCGCGTCGAAGCCTCTGCCATGACTCCAGTATAGGTTCGGCACCCGGGCCGTCAGGCGGCCTCCGACTCGGTCCGAGCCGCCGCACCGGCCTCCGCACCAGCCTCCGGCCCGTGTTCTAGACCGTCGCCGACGGCGTCGAGCGCCGCCTCGAGCAGCGCGCGGACCTTGCGGCTCTCCGCGAGCAGGCGCTCGCGCTCCGCAGCCGCGGCTCGGGTGACCGCGCGGGCCTCGGCGTGCGCCTCCTCGACGATGAGGCCGGCCTCCCGCCGGGCCTGGTCCTTCTGCTCGTGCGCGGAGCGCTCGGCCGAGACGAGGGTCGAGCGCAGCAGCGTCTCCACGTCGCGATGGCGGGCGAGCTCGGACTCGAGCTGCTCGATCCGGTCGGCGAAGTCGGCACGCTGGCGCCAGACCTCTTCGAACGACTCTGCGATCTCGTCGATCAGGCGGTCGACCGGCTGGCGGCGGTAGCCGAGCAGGCCCCGTTTGAGGCCGATGTGGTGGAGCTCTACTGGCGAGATGGTCATGGCCCCCTCCTTCTCAGTTGAAGCGGTTGAAGAGCTCGTCGATGACTCGCATGAGCACGAAGAGCGAGAAGATGGCCACGACAGGCGAGAGGTCGACCGGCCCGAGCGGCGGCAGGACCCGCCGGAACAACCGCATGTACGGCTCGCAGACGTCGCGGAGGAAGTCGGCGATCCTCCTGACCCAGACGTTGTACGGCAGACGCACCCACGACGTCAGCACGTACGCGAAGATCAGCAGGATGTAGACGTAGATGAAGACGTCGATGAAGTGGTTGATCGACGTCGCCGTGTCTGCGAGCAGCGCAAGCGTGGCCATCAGGCGTGAGTTCGGCTCAACAAGGCCGACTCCTGGCTTTACGCCTGGTTGAAAAAGCCGCGCTCGATGAGGCGGGCGCGCTCCTCGGCCGAGACCTCGACGTTCCTGGGCGTGAGCAGGAACACCTTGTCGGCGACGCGCTGCATACCTCCGTCGAGGGCGTACGTGAGGCCGCTGGTGAAGTCGATCAGGCGCTTGGAGAGCTCCTGGTCGGCCCCCTGGAGGTTGAGGATCACCGGAATCGTGTCCTTGAACTTGTCCGCGATCTGCTGGGCGTCGTTGAAGCTCCGCGGCACGACCAGGTGCACCTGGACGGACGGCACCGCCCGCATAGGCATCGACTCGGGAGGCCGGCGGTTACCGCGGGGGCGCAACACGGCCGTGCGCGGTGCAGCCTCCTCGGGATCCGGGTCGGTCCAGTCGTCGAAATCCTGCTGGCGCCCTCTCGGGGTCAGGCGGCGGACGTTCGGACGCTCGCTGTAGGTGCGCTCGAGATCCTCCTCGGTGAGGTACCCGTCCTCGTCCCAGTCGTCCTCTTCCTCGGCGATCCCGAAGTAGACGAGCGTCCGGTTCCAAGCGTCTGAAAATCCCATGATTCGGAATGTTAACCCCGGTAGAGCACGGACCCCAGCCGCACCATCGTCGCACCCTCTTCGGCGGCCACGCGGTAGTCCTGGCTCGTTCCCATCGAGAGCTCGCGCAGGCCGTAGAGCTCCGCCAGCTCGCGGAGACGCCGGAAGTACGGCCGCGAGGCCTCTGGATCGCTGGTCTCGGGCGGCATCGTCATCAGGCCTCTCACGTTCTCGTAGCGACCGAGGAAATCCTCCAAATCGCGCTCCGGAAGCCCGGATTTCGACTCCTCGCCGGAGAGGTTCACCTCGACGAGCGCAGGGATCTCGAGCCGTCGCGCCGCCGACTCGCTCGAGAGCGAGTGGCAGAGCTCGCAAAGCTCGTTGACCGTTCGTGTCTTGCGGCTCTGGAGATGGCCGATGAAATGCCAGCGGAATGAGGCGCCGTAGCGAGCGTGCTTGGCCTCGAGATCCTGCGCGCGGTTCTCCCCCACGACCTCGATTCCGCCGTCGGCCAGCGCCCCCAGCTCGTCCACCGGGACGTATTTCGTGGCCGCGACGATCGTCACGTCGGGGCCGAGCTCTCCTCGGATGCGCTCGTAGTTCGCGCGCACCGTCTCAGACGACGTAGCCAACGACTCCCTGGCGCCCGGTCCGGCCCCGATCCCGCCTGTGCGAGAAGAAGAGCTCGGGGTGGCAGTAGGTGCAGAGATCGGTGCGCTCGACCTGCTCGCAGCCCGCGACGCGCAACGCCTTTTCGGTCGCGCTCCAGAGGTCGAGCCTGCCGTCGGCCACGATCTCGTCGCCGAAGGCGGCGCGGAACGGCCCGGCGACGTCCTCGCCGACTTCGTAGCAGCACGGCCCGATCCCGGGCCCGATGGCGGCAGCGAGCGGGCCTCCACCAAGAGCCTCCGCCCCCCGGGCAACGATTCCGGCCAGCAGGCCGCGCCAGCCCACGTGGAGAACCGCGAGCGCCGGCGGCCTGCGGCCCCCAGAGTCCCGACCGAGCGCTACCGGAAGGCAGTCGGCGGTCAGGAGCATCATCGCCTGCTTCGGTTCGTCGCTCCAGAGCCCGTCACAACGGTCGAACTGCGTCCCGGGCGTAACGATCCCGCGGGGCTCGGCCCGCCGAACCTCCGCGCTGTGGTGCTGCCACGCCATCGTCGCGGTGGCCGCTTCGGCGCCTGCAGCCTCACAGGCGCGGCGCCGGTTCTCGGCGACGTTCAGCGGATCGTCGTCGGTGAGCGCGCCGAGGTTGAGCGACTCGAACGCGCCGCCGCTGACTCCGCCGGCACGGGTCGTGAACGCGGCGACGTAGCGATCGTGCTCCCAGCGGATCATCCGGCGATCAGCTCCCGCGCGGCCGCCAGCTCGGAGTCCCTGCCGTCGAGCTCGCCGTTGAGCTTGCGCCGCCGCAGCTCGGCGAGGATCTCCCCCACTCGTGGTGACTCGTCGAGGCCGAGATCGGCGAGGTCTGCGCCGCTCACCTCGAGCTGAACGTCTCGAAGGCGCTCGAAGTAGGCGTGGAGCGGCGGCAGTTCGGCCAGGGCGAGCCCGAACAGCGGCGCGTCCGGAGCGAAGGGCTCCGCGAGCGCGACCACCTCCGCCGGCTCGGCGCCCCTCTGGAGGCGCTCGACGAGCCGCGGGCCGACGGTGACCGCGGCCGCGATGCGCTCCGCATCGCGGCGGCGCACCTTCAGGCGCTGCAGCCACTCGTAGACCTCGTCGGGCGGCAGGCGCCGCGCGAGCGCGGCGAGACCGAGTCTCCAGGAGGGAATCGCGAGGCCGTAGCGGTCCCGGAGCGCCGTCAGGCGGCGGAACAGGTCGACTGCCTCGCCGTCGGCCGCGAGGTGCGGGTGGATCGCTCGGTCGGCGCCGAGCTCGGCCAGGCGCGGGATCGAGTGATCGAGCTCGCCCTCCTCGAGCAGCGCGATCAGCTCGTCACGGAGGCGGGCGGACGAGAGGTCGCCGACGAGACCCATCTCGATCGTTCCGCGGGCAAGTCGCAGCGTGTGCTCGTCCATGCGGAACCCGTAGCGGTTCTCGTAGCGGATCGCCCGGAAGATGCGGGTCGGGTCGTCGATGAACGAGAGGTTGTGCAGGACGCGGACGGTCTTCGACTCGAGATCGCGCCGTCCCGCGAAGGGGTCGACGAGCCGGCCCAGGTCGGCGCCCTTGAGCGAGACCGCCATCGCGTTGATCGTGAAGTCGCGGCGGAACAGATCCTCGCGGATCGAGGCGTGCTCGACGGTCGGCAGGGCCGCCGGCGCGTCGTAGAACTCCGTCCGTGCGGTGACGACGTCCACACGCTCGTCGTCGCCGTAGATCACGACCGCGGTGCCGAACTTCTCATGGGCCCGCACGCGCCCGCCAAGCGCGTCGGCGAGGGCCTGGGCGAGGGCGATCGCGTCGCCTTCGACCGCGATGTCGACGTCGAAGCTGCGCTCTCCGAGCAGGATGTCGCGCACGGTTCCGCCCACGAGGTAGACGCCCTCGAAAGGCTCCGAGACGGCAGCCACCGCCTCGAACACGGGCTGAAGCCGGTCGAGCCGCGCGAGTTGATCCGTCAGCATCGGGCCCGGGCGCTCGGTCGGCGCAGCCTGCTCGCCGAGCGCGCGGAGCAGGTCGCTGCGGGTGACGACGCCGACGATGCGCTCGTCCCGCAAGACGGCGACGCGCTCGTCGCCACCGGCGAGAAGGCGCTGAAGCTCGGCAAGCGGACTGGCCTCGTCGCAGGTGGCGACACGCGAGCTCATGATCCCTTTGACGGGCGCGTGCGAGAGGCCGTGCCCGACGGCGCGGTCGAGGTCCTCGCGGCCGACGACGCCGCAGAGGCGCCCGTCCTCCGCGACCAGGATTCCACTCTGACCGTAGCGCTGACAGGCGACGAGCGCGTGGGTGACGGTCTCGTCCGGCCCGACGGTGCGGGCGGGGCTCGACATGATCTCCGCGGCCGTGCGCGGCGCCCGTACAGCGCTCGGGAGCCCTTCGAGCAGCCGCTCGCGAGCCTGCTCGAGCTCGCCCTTGAAGATCGCCGAGGCCGCTTCGGGGTGTCCGCCGCCACCGAGCAGTCCGGCCAGCGCCGCCGCGTCGACCTCCGGGGTGCGGCTGCGGGTGACGCAGAACACCCGCGCGTCCATCTCGACGAGCAGGACGAGCGCCTTCGTGTCGGTCAGCTCGACGACCTTGTGCGCGAGGTTCGAGACCCCGTCGACGTAGCTCGGCCACGCGAGTGCGCCGATCAGGATCTCGACGCCGGCCAGTTCATGCGGATGCAGCTCGGCCAGGACCGCCGACAGCAGCTCCCGCTCGTCCTCGTTGAGCGGCGTGTGGAGGAACTGCCCCAGCAGCTCCTGGCGCGCACCGTGACGGAGGCACCACGCGAGCGCCTCCGCGTCGCGCTGGGTCGCCGTCGGGTAGGTCAGCGAGCCGGTGTCCTCGTGGATTCCGAGCGCGAACGCCGTCGCCTCCACCGCGGTCACGGCCACTTCGCGCTCGGCGAGGATGCCGACGAGGGTCGTGGTGAGCGCGCCGTCCTCGGAGAGGATCGTGTGCTCGGGGCTCGCCCATCCGGGCGGCTCGCCCGCGTGGTGATCGAAGACGATCTTCTCGACCTGCGGGTCGAGAGCCACCGGTTCGAGCTCCCCGAGCCGACTCGCATGGACCGTCTCGACGACGATCAACCGGCGGATGGCGGCGAGCTCCAGGCGCGCGGCCTCGACCAGGCCGAGCTCGTCGGCGTGCAGGCGGTAGAACTCGCGAACGTTCCGGTTGAGGGAGCCCGCGAGGCAGCCGACGGCCTCCGGGTAGAGGCGCCGAGCGGCGAGCATCGCCGCGAAGGCATCGAAGTCGGTGTTCCCGTGGGTCGCGATGACGGTGTCTGCCTGCATCGGTCCCATTCTGCCTCGGCCCGCCACGAAAGCGGTGCAATTTCGCCACATTCGCGTGTGTCACACGCGAGGCTTTCCGCGTTACGATCGCCTCGGGGAGGAGGCCGGGCGAACCGTACTCAGACCACCCGACGAGGTTCTAGAGAGTCGCGACTGCCTCGATCTCGACCTTCGCGCCCGATGGGAGCGCGGCGACCTCGACCGTTGCGCGCGCCGGGGGGACGTCGCCGACATGCCGGGCGTAGACCTCGTTCATCGCGGCGAAGTCGCCGAGATCCGCCAGGTAGACGGTCGTCTTGACGACGCGGTCGAGACCGCTACCCGCAGCCTCCAGGATCGCCCGCAGGTTCGCGAAGACCTGCTCGGTCTGCTCTCCGATCGAGTCGCCGACGATCTCGGCGTGATCGGGTCGCAGCGCGAGCTGCCCGGAGACGAACACGAAGCCGCCGGCCTTGATGGCCTGCGAGTACGGCGCGCCCTGGAACGGTGCGGGTGCCTCCTCGGTCCGAACCGCAGTCTTGCCCTCCATCACTCCTCCTTCCGGCGGGGCCGGCAACTCTGCGCCAGGGCAACTCCCAGCGCTTTGAAGATCGCCTCCAGCACGTGCTCCGGATCCGAGCCCTCGATCAGGCGAACGTGCAGCGTCAGTCCCGCGCCCTCTGCCAACTCGCGCAGGAACGTGGCGACGATGTCGCTCGCGAGGCCGGCGACGCGGGCGTCGCTGAGGTCGACGTTCGAGACCACGAGTGGGCGGCCGGAGGCCTCGACCGCGACGTGCGCCAGCGCCTCGTCCGCCGGTACCGCCGCGGAGCCGTGACCCCTGCAGCGCTTCTGGCGAAGCGGATCGGCGAGCGCTCGACCCAGAGCTCGCCCTGCGGCCGCGACCTCGGCCTCCGCCTCACCCGGAGCGATCTCGAGGACGAGGTCGAAGGAGGCGTACTCGGCGAAGAGGACGAGCAGGTGGTCGAGCACGGGCAGCCCGGTGACCGCCCTCGCCTCGCCGGAGCCGGCGACGTCCACACGCGCGTGGAGCCGGCCGGCCTCGTCGGCCTGACCTGTCCGGGCCACTAGGCCTCGACGCGCTCGATCCGCGCACCGAGCGAGCGCAGGCGCTCGTCGATCCGCTCGTAGCCGCGATCGATCTCGCCGATGTTCCCGATCGTGGAGGTGCCCTCTGCGCACAGCGCGGCGAGCAGCATCGCCATTCCCGCGCGGATGTCCGGGCTCGACATCTGCTGGCCGTAGAGCCTGGCCGGGCCGGTGACGACTGCGCGATGCGGGTCGCAGAGGATGATCCGTGCGCCCATCGAGACGAGCTTGTCGACGAAGAACAGGCGGCTCTCGAACATCTTCTCGAAGATCAGAACCGTTCCCTGTGCCTGGGTCGCCACGGTCACCGCGATCGAGGTGAGGTCCGCCGGGAACGCGGGCCAAGGGCCGTCCTCGATCTTCGGGATCTGCCCGCCGAGGTCGTCGCGGACGACGAGCTCCTGGTTGGGCGGGACGCGCAGGCTCGAGCCCTCGATCTCGACGTGGATGCCCAAACGCTCGAATGTCGGCAGGATCGGCGCCAGGTCCTTCGGCTCGACGTCGTCGATGGTCACGTCGCCGCCGGTCACCGCCGCCAGGCCGACGAAGCTGCCCACCTCGATGTGCTCCGGCGCGATGCGCCACTCGCCGCCGGACAGGCGGTCGACTCCCCGGATGCGCAGGACGTTGGACTCGAGTCCCTCGATCTCTGCGCCGAGCGAGACGAGGAAGCGGCAGAGATCCTGGATGTGCGGCTCGCAGGCCGCGTTCCCGATCACCGTCTCGCCGGGCGTCAGCGAGGCGGCCATGACGGTGTTCTCGGTCGCCATCACGCTCGCCTCGTCGAGGAAGATGTGCGCGCCGCGGAGGCCCGCGGTGCGGAGCTCGAAGCGTGCTCCGATGTCGATCTCGGCGCCCAGCTCGGCGAACGCGTGGATGTGCGGGTCGAGCCGGCGCCGCCCGATCACGTCCCCCCCGGGCGGGGGCACGCTGGCGCGGCCTCCGCGGGCGAGCAGCGGGCCCGCGAGCAGGAACGACGCGCGGATCCGACTTGCTAGCTCGACGTCGAGCTCGTGCGACGGTAGCTCGGCAGCATGGACCCTGAGCTCGTTGTTGCCGGTCCACTCCACGTCGGCGCCCAGCTGCGCAATGAGCGCGACCATGGTCTCGACGTCGCGGATCCGCGGCATGTTGTGCAGGACGACCGGCTCACTCGTCAGCAGGCACGCGGCGAGGATCGGGAGCGCGCCGTTCTTGTTTCCCGCGGCGGTCACGCGGCCGCTCAGCGGCGTCCCGCCCTCGATCACGAACGACTCTGCGAGTGCTTCGCTGACGGCTGTCTGGGCCATGGGAGGGGGCTATCCTAGCGGCGCCGTGGAGCCCACTCGAGAGCGCGCCTGGGAGACCCTGACCCGCTACACCAAGAGCGAGGCGCTGCTGCGGCACGCGCTCGCCGTCGAGGCCGCCGTCGGGGCCTACGCGCAGCGCTTCGGAGAGGACGAGGAGCTCTGGCGCGTGACGGCCCTGCTGCACGATTTCGACTACGAGATCCACCCGACGCTCGACGAGCACCCGCAGGAAGGCGCGCCGATCCTCCGGGAGGAGGGGTATCCGGAAGAGGTAATCGAAGGCGTGCTGTCCCACGGCTCTCACCTCGGCCTACCCCGCGACACGCCGCTGAAGAAGACGCTCTTCGCCTGCGACGAGCTGGCCGGCTTCGTCCACGCGTGTGGGCTCGTCCGGCCCGACGGGATCGAGACGCTGGAGCCCAAGTCGGTGAAGAAGAAGCTGAAGCAGCCGTCGTTCGCGGCGGGCGTGAACCGGCAGGACGTCTACGAGGGCGCGGAGGAGCTCGGCGTCGAGCTCGACGAGCACATCGCGTTCGTGGTCGGCTCGATGCGTCCGATCGCCGGCGAGCTCGGCCTCCGGACCGGCTGAGGCTCCGCTCTGCCCGTGCGTGTGTCTGAATCGACCGGTCGACCCGCCAGACGTCAGTTCGAACCGCGTTAGGGCAGGGCGCCGACGAGGCGCTCGAGCTCCTCGTCGGTCGTCCACCAGCCGCACGAGACCCTGAGCCAGCCGAGCGGCGGGATGTCGCGGACGACCACTCCCTGCTCGTAGAGGCGTTTGACGAGCTCGCCGGAGTCGCCTTCGACCCGGAACGAGACGAGCGTGCCTTGCCCCGGCGCGGTCACGACCTCCGCCTTCGCGGCCACGAGCTCGCGGCACCGCGCCGCCATCTGGGCGGCTCGTTCGAAGCGGCCTTCGGGCACGGTGTCGAGGGCGGCATCGAGCCCGGCCAGCGACGGGGGCGGCGTCCACCCGGAGTCGAAGCGCTTGGCGCCGGCCCGCGGCGTGAACTCCCCGGTCGGCTCGTAGCCGTCCTGCGAGAGGTAACTCGGGGCGAGCACCGTCAACGAGTCGGCGTCGCGTACCGCCAGCCCTCCCATCCCGTCGGGCCCGCAGAGCCACTTCTGGCACGAGAACGCGTAGTAGTCGATCTCTCGCGCGTCCACGGGCATCGCGCCGACCGACTGCGCGCCGTCGACGAGCAGCGGCAGGCCGGTCCGCTTCTTCAGCTCGTCGACCGGGAAGCGATTCCCGCTCATCCAGCACACGTGCGAGAGCGCGAGCAGGCGCGTCCTGGGCGTCACCTCGCCGAGCAGCACGTCGAGTGCCTTCTCCGACGGCAGCTCGCGCACGGGAGCCAGCCGTACCTGCGCCGGTGAGGCGGCGAGCGCTCCCAACAGCCCGAAGTGCTCGCCGTCGGTGGTCAGGACCTCGTCGTCTGCGCCGAGGGCGAGGCCGGCGAGGACGATGTTGCAGCCGTTCGTGGTCGAGGTGGTGAGCGAGACAGCGGTCTCCGGGACGCCCACCACGGCGGCGAGCTTCGCCCGCACGCGCTCGCGGAGCCCGAGCGCGCCGGAGAAGTAGTCGGCCCCGCCTCGGCCCACCTCGAGGTCGAACTGCTCCTGCGCGATCATCGCGTCGATGGTCGGGCGCGCGAGGGGGCCGTTGGTGCCCGCGTTCAGGTAGGCGAAGCGCTCGAAGACGGGGAACTCCGCGCGGGCTTCGTCGATGGTCATTCGATCGTCACCTCCACCGGTGCATGGTCGGAAAGCAGGCGGCCGCCGAGTCTTCTGCGCTCGTCCGGCCAGCGCTTCGCGTGTCCCGAGGACGCGCTGCGAACCAGGATCTGGTCGATTCCGGAGATCGGCCGGGAGAAGCCCCAGGCGGGGCTCGTCAACTGCTCCATCGTCTCCGAGCGCTCCCGGATGACGTTGAAGTCGCCGGCCAGGACGAGGGTCTCGCCGGGCTCCGCGAAGCTCTCGGCGAAGACCGAGGCTCGGAGCAGCTCGCGGTCGGGTACTCGCCAGTCGGGCACGCTCGAATCGTGCAGGTTCGCGACCGTCAGCTGGCGTTCGTCCGTGACACACCGGACCGCATGGCAGACCCGCCGCTCCTTCGCCCACGCGAGCCGGATCCGCGGCTCGAGCTCGAGCTTCCGCCCCTGGAGCCGCCGGAAGCCCCGTGGGTTGAGGACGATCGAGTCGCTTGCGAGAGGGCGCAGCCTGGGTCCGAGCAGGATCGCGTTCGCCTGCCCCGCCACGGCGGAGCGGAAGAGCCCGTGGTGGAGCTGCGTGATCACACGCCCGAGCTCCGCGCTTCCGAGCAGGGGACGAGCCGCGACCGCACCGAAGGAGCGCATTCCGCTCCAGTCGTCGAGATGGCCCAGCGCCCAGACGGGCAGCTCCTGGAGGCAGAGCACGTCGGGATCGTCTTCGGTCGCGAGCTGCACGATCTCCTTCAGAAAGCTGCGCCGCTCCGGTGGGCTCGCGTTGCCGTGGAAGACGTTCCAGGTGCGGACGAGCAGCGCCACGAGCGGGCTAGTGTAAGCCGGTGCTTCGCAGACGGCGCTTCGCCGAGGTGATCGCTCGCCAGCTCGATCTCTTCGTCCGCGACCAGCTGCAGCTGCTCGAGGCCTGCGACGAGGCCGAGCGTGCATACGAACGGGCCGAGCGCGACGAGGCCGAGGAGCGGTTCGGCGACTACCAGGATCTCGTCGAGACCGGAACGGAGATCCTGGCCGACCTGCGCGACAACTTCGCCTCGTCGCTGGACGACGAGACGGCGGAGGAGTACGAGGCGGAGTTCAACCGTGCGGTCGCCAAGCGCCTGCCCCGCTTCGCGCTCGAGATCGAGAACCGCTAGAAGCCGGCGGCGAAGCCTCCGACGATGGCGCCGAAGGCGACGTGGCCGATCAGCGTCCATAGCGCCGTCCGCCGCCCGTAGTTCACCAGCAGGAAACCGGGTGGCTCGAGGAGCGGCGTCTCCTCGGCGTCGGACCAGGGCGTACCCATGCGCGGATGAACGGCCGGGAGGAGAAGGGTCACGAGCACGCCTCCCGCGAGCGCGGCGTGGACGACGCCCAGGGCCGCGCCGAAGAGCCACCCTGCCTGGTCGACCGCGCTGAAGATCGCGTAGTAGCCGAGGGCGAACAGGAGCCCGTTCAGGAAGTGGACCGCAACGCCGATCACGGTTGCGCGGTCGCGGTCGTCTGTGAACACCGTCCCGAGCAGGAGCGGGATGTCCATGCGCGTCCAGCCCAGCTCCTGCGCCACCCGCAGGCCGCTCGTGAGCACGATCGTCCCGACGAAGCCACCGGCCAGCGCACCCCAGAGCGTCACGCGGCCCGCCTCCCTGCCGCCTCTTCGTCTGCGATCCCGACGGCGGCGTTGACGAGCGCCAGGTGCGTGAGCGCCTGCGGGAAGTTGCCGAGGAAGTCGTGGGTATGCTCGTCGACCTCCTCGGAGTAGAGCCCGACGTCGTTCGCCAGCCCGACGAGCTCGTCCATCAGAGCGTGCGCGCGGTCGAGCCGACCGGCGTGCGCGAGCGCCTCGACGAGCCAGAACGAACAGGTGAGAAACGCCCCCTCCGGCCCGCCGACACCGTCATCGCCCCGATACCGGTAGACGAACGGCCCCTTGCGCAGCTCTCGCTCGACGGTGTCGATCGTGGAGCGGATCCGCTCGCCCTTCGGGTCGCCGTAGCCGAGGAGCGGCATCGTCAGCAGGCTCGCATCCGGCTCGCGCAGGTCGGTCGCCCGCACGTAGCTCCCCAGCTCCTCGTCCCAGCCCTGGGTCTCGATGAACTCGCGTAGCTCGTCTGCGGCCGCGCGCCAACTTACGCTGCGGTCCGGGATCGCCCCGCGCTCGGCAAGCTTGCACGCCCGGTCGAGCGCGATCCAGCAGAACGCTTTCGACTGGATGAAGTGCGTCGGCTCGCTCCTGACCTCCCAGATCCCCGAGTCGGGGTCCCGCCAGTGCGTCGCCACCCAGTCGGCGATGCGCGCGACCTGCTTGCCGGTATCGCGGTCGATGTGCCCCACCTGCTGGACGTAGAGCCAGATCGACTCGAGCACGCCGCCGTAGACGTCCAGCTGGAGCTGCTGCGCCGCGCCGTTGCCGATCCGGACCGGTCCGGAGCCGCGGTAGCCCTCGAGCCAGGGCAGCTCCCGTTCGGGGGCCTGTGGCGAGCCGTCCACGCGGTAGAGGATCCGGAGCTCGGGCTGCGTCAGTCGCGACGCCTGCATCAGCCACCAGAAGAACGCCTGCGCTCCCTTGTGGAAGCCGAGCCGCAACCCGGCGTCGAGGGACCAGCATCCATCGCGGAGCCAGGTGTAGCGGTAGTCCCAGTTACGGGTGCCGCCGATCCACTCGGGGAGCGAGGCCGTCGGCGCCGCCACCCGCGCGCCCGACGGCGCGAAGACGAGCAGCTTCTGGACGAGCGCGCTGCGGACGACGGCCTCCCGCCACGGCCCTTCGTACTGGATCTGGGATGCCCAGGTCGGCCAGAAGGCGGTGGTTCTGGCGAGCCGCCGCTCCGCATCGCTGCGCCCCGGAATTACGAGCGGCTCGCCGTGAGCAGCGGCCAGCGACCAGAGCGCGCTGCGACCTTGCTCGAGCGCGACCTCGCCGGTGACGATCCCGTTCGCGAAGATGCCGTCGGGGGCGTCAGAGATTCCGAGCACGAGGGCATCGGCGCCGTCCTCCGCGAACCAGTGCCGTGAGCGACGCTCGATCCTCGTCCGCCGCGCGCCGTAGCCGAAGCGCGGATCGAAGCTCCAACGCAGCGGCACAGCGCCGGCCATGCCCTCCGCCTTGCGTACGAGCTCGCGCATCGGCGAGAAGGCCTGCTCGTCCGAAAGCGTCATCGCGTCGGTCAGGCGCACCGTCCCCTGCGCCGTCGTGAAGGTCGTCTCGAGGACGTTCGAATCATCGAGGTAGCGGCGCTCGGCCTCGAACGGCACCGCCGGCTCGAGGCGGAAGGAGCCGCCGCGCTCCGCGTCGAGCACGCGCGCGAAGACCGACGGCGAGTCGAAGTTCGGCAGGCAGAGCCAGTCGACCGAGCCGTCGCGCGCGATCAGCGCGGCGGTGCGGCCGTCACCGACGAGCGCGTAGTCGCGGATCGCCGCATAGCCGTCGATGCGTTCCACGGCGGCGATTCTGCCCGGTCGCTCGTCAGCGGTGCCCGAAGTGGTGTGCCGCGGGCAGCGAGCCGAAGACGTCTGCGTCGTCGGCACAGCGCCGGGCGAGCGGGCTCAGCGAGACGAGCTCGCGGACGAGGACGTTGCGATTCCGTCCGTAGCGCTCGAAGCGCCCGCGCGCCAGGAGCAGCGGCTCGGCCCGCACCAGCGCCCTGAACCGCTCGTAGACCGACGGAGGCACGATCAGGTTGACCTGGCCGAACTCGTCCTCGAGCAGCATGAAGACGACGCCGTTCGCGGTCGCGGGCCGCTGCCGGGCCACGGCCATCCCCGCCACCGAAACCGAGCGGCCGGTGCGCTCTTCCTCCAGCTCCCGGCTCGAGAGCGTTCCCTCCGGCAGGTGCGGCCTCAGCAGCTCCAGCGGGTGCACGCCGACCGAGAGGCTCGTCGTCCGGTAGTCGGCGAGCATCCGCTCCCACGCGGTGTGCTCCCGGAGGGCCGGCGTCTCGGCGGTGGGATCGAGCGGCAGCGCGAGCTGCCGTTCCGCGCCGCCGCTCCCCGGCACCGTCTGGGCCCGAGGCGCCAGCCCGAGCTCCCAGAGGAGCGCCCGCCGGCCGCCCTCGAACGAGTCGCACGCGCCCGAGGCCACGATCGCCTCGAGCCGCGGCCGGTCGAGCGCGCTTCGCTGCGCGAGCTCCCTCACCCCACCGAAGGGGCCGCGCCGATCCCGCTCGGCCACGAGCGCCTTCGCCTCCTCCTCGCTCAGCGAGCGCACGTACTCCAGGCCGACCCGCACCGCCTCGTCCTCCAGCCCGCACTCCGCGCGGCTGAGGTTCACGTCGGGAGGGCGCACTTCCACCCCGCGCCGCTGCGCGTCGCGCACGAGCGACGAGGGCGGGTAGAAGCCCATCGGCTGGGCGTTCAGGAGCGCGCACAGGAACTCGGCCGGATAGTGGTGGCGCAGCCACGCCGACTGGTACGCGAGCAACCCGAACGCCGCCGCATGGGACTTGGGGAAGCCGAAGGCCGCGAACCCGTTCAGCTTCAAGAAGACCTCCTCCGCCGTCTGCCGGTCGACCCCGCGCCCGAGCGCGCCCTCGACGAAGCGCTCGTGGAACGCCTCGACCGCCTCCTTGCTGCGCTTGCGGCTCATCGCCCGCCGCAGACCCTCCGCCTCGCCGACGGAGAAGCCGGCGAGCGCGATCGCGACCGCCAGCACCTGCTCCTGGAAGACGACGACCCCGAGCGTCTCTCGCAGCGGCTCCTCCAGCAGCGGATGATCGTAGGGCGGCACGAACTCCGGGTTCACCCGCAGCTGCTGGCGGTTGTGGATGAACGGGTGCACCGCGCCGCCCTGGATGGGCCCTGGGCGCACAAGCGCGACCTGGATCGTCAGGTCCTCGAGGTTCTCCGGGAGCGTGCGCAGGAGCGACTGCATCTGCGCGCGGCTCTCGATCTGAAAGACGCCGACGGTGTCCGCGCGCTGGATCTCGCCGTAGACGACCTGGTCGTCGAGCGGGATCCGCGAGAGGTCGATCGTCTTGCCGTGCAGGTGCGCGATCTGCTCGACGCAGTCCTCGACCGCCGAGAGCATCCCGAGCCCGAGCAGATCGATCTTGAGGAAGCCTGCGTCGGCGCACGAGTCCTTGTCCCATTGGCAGATCTGCCGCCCCTCCATCGCGGCCGGCTGGACCGGGACGAGCTCCACGAGCGGCCGTGTCGAGATGACCATTCCGCCTGGGTGCTGCGAGAGGTGCCGCGGCAGGCCGCCGATCTCGCCGCACAGCTCGGTGAAGGCCCGCCATCGCGGCGAGCCGAGCTTCGCCTCGCCGTCGGGCAGCTTCGCCAGCTCCTCGCGCACCCGACGAGGGCTGCCGTCGGTGAGGCGCGCCAGCCGCTCCAGCTCGGCGAAGGGCAGGCCGAGCGCCTTGCCGACGTCGCGGATCGCACCTCGCGCGCGATAGGTCGAGAAGGTGGCGACGAGCGCGGAGTGCTCGCGTCCGTAGCGCTCGCAGACGGCGACGATCAGCTTCTCGCGGATGTCGCGCGGGAAGTCGAGGTCGATGTCGGGCACCGAGACGAGCTCGCGGTTCAGAAACCGGCCGAGCGAGAGGCCGGCGTGGACCGGGTCGACGTGCGAAAGCCCGGTCAGGTAGCAGACGATCGAGCCGACCGAGCTCCCGCGGCCGCGGCCGGGCGGGAGCACGTTGCGCGCCAGCGAGCCGCCGCGCACCTCGAGCGCGCACTCGCGCGCCAGCTCGAGCACCTCCCAGTGCAGGAGGAAGAACCCGGCCAGGCCGAGCTCGTCGATCAGCTTCAGCTCCTCGTCGAGCCGATGCCGCGCGCGGCGCTTGAGGCCGTTCGCGCCGCCGTACCGTCCCTCGAAGGCGCGGTCGCAGACGCCGGCGAGCTGCCTGATCGCCGGCTCACCCGTATCGGAGAAGTCCGGGTAGCGGTAGCCCAGGTCCTCGGTCAGGTCGAACTCCAGGCGGGCCGCGAGCTCGCCAGAGCGCTCGACGGCGTCGCGGTCGAGCGGAAAGCGCTCCGCCGGCTCGTCGGGCGCGGAGAGAACGGCCTCGCGGTTGCCGCGCCGCTCGGCCTCGCAGCCGTCGAGGGAGGTTCGGTGGCGAACCGCGACCAGCACGTCCTGGAGCGCGGTCCTGCGCAAGTGGTGCGCATGAGCGTCTCCGGTCGCCACCGTCTGGACGCCGAGCGCCTCGGCCAGTTCGCGCAAGGCAGCGTTGCGGCGCTCGTCGCCGCGCTCGTAGGGGCGCTGGAGCTCGACGAAGAAGCGCTCCCGCCCGAAGGAGCGCGCGAGAGCCGCCGCGCCGTTCGGATTGCGAACGGCGAGCCCGTGCCGCGCGCAGCCGGAGAGGCAGACGAGCCCGTCGTTCAGCTCCGCGAGCAGCGCCGGCTCGAGGGCGGGCGGCGCAAGCTCGGCCCCGTCGCGCGTCCGGGCGTGGGCGGCCGTCAGCAGCCGGCAGAGATTCGCGTAGCCCTGGGTGCTCTCGACGAGCAGCGTCACGTGCGAGCCGTCGTCGAGCGTCACCTCTGCGCCGGTGATCGGCCGCACGCCGAAGGCCTTCGCCGCGTGCGCGAACTCGAGCGAGCCGTAGACGCCGTCGTGGTCGGTCAGCGCCAATGCGTCGTATCCGAGCTCGGCCGCCCTCGCCGCGAGCTCCTCCGGCAGCGAGGCGCCGTCGAGGAACGAATAGGCTGAGTGGGCGTGGAGCTCGACGTACACCGCCCGCTGCTCCTAGCGCCCGGAGAGGGCGAGACGGTCACGGATCGCCCGGAGCGGACGCTGCGGATCCTCGCCGAGGTGGAGCAGCTGATCGTCACGTGGTTCCGCTACGAGCCCGGCGAGGTGGGCCCCGACCCGCACATTCACCGCCGGCACACCGACGCGTTCTACCTCCTCGAGGGCGAGCTCGAATTCACGCTCGGGCCGGACCTGCGAACGACCGCCGCCGGGCCGGGAACGTTCGCCGCGGCGCCGCCGGGCGTCGTCCACACCTTTCGCAACGCGAGCGACTCGACCGCGATCTTCCTCAACGTCCACGCGCCGTCGATGAGCTTCGGCGACCACATCCGCGGCCGGATCACGGACTTCGACCAGCTCGACCCGCCGCCCGACGGCGGTCGAGCGCTCGAGGACGCAGTTCTCAGCGGCCCGGGAGAGGGCGAGCGGATCGAGGGCCGCTCGACCACGATCGTCAAGGCCGGTGGGAGCGACTGCGACGGGCAGCTGGCGGTGTACGAGACCGTCCTCCCCGTCGGCAACTCCGGCCCACCGCTCCATCTGCACCGCGAGACGGCCGAGACGTTCTTCGTCCTGGACGGCACCTTCGAGTTCACCCTCGGCGACGAGCGCGCGTCGCTCGAGCCCGGCTACTTCGCCCTCGTCCCGCCCGGCGTGCCCCACACGTTCGCCAACGACGGTGAGGTGGAGGCCCGCTGCCTCACCATCACCGGTCCCGCGGGTGTCGAGGCGTTCATCCGCGAGGCGGTGCGGTCGGACGGCTCCGACCTCGCAGCCCTCGGCGCACGGCACGACACCTTCCTCCAGGGCTGAGAGCGGAGAGCGGCGGGAGCTCACGTCCCCCGCTGGCTGAACCAGCGGCCCACCTCCTCGTCGCGGAACACGACCGCGCGCTCGCCCCCCGCGAGCACGACGTCGAAGTAGCGCCGGCTGACCGGCTCCTCAGTCCACCAGCGGTCGACCACTCGCCACTCCTCGCGCACGAGCGCCACCGCAGCGCGATTGACCGAGCGCGGCGTCCCGTCGACGTGAATCTCGACCAGGGCCGCCTGCGGCTCGTTTATCCGTCGCATCGGCGAAGCCGACACGACTCTTTTGGTCGGCGTCGCAAGCGAGCCGTTAATACGTCGTCCCGGCAAAGCCGGCACGACTCTTTTGGTCGGCGTCGCAAGCGAGCGCCTTACTCGTCGCGCGGAACGAGGAGCGCTCGTTGCTCTGGCAGGCGCGACCACGGCGCGACCTCGACGACGGTGCAGACGGATCCCGAACCGGTTCCGACGCGGACCTGACGGAGGCCTTCACGCAGGTGCGTCCGCAGCTCGTCGCCCTCTGGCCTGACGAGCTCGAGCTGCTGGCCCGTGGATTCCGCGAGCACGAGGGCTTCCAGCTTCAGCATGACCACGGGCGCCGGCAGATCGAGCAGCTTCGGCGCCAGGGCCGCGCGCAATCGGGACGGCTCGGCGGTGGCGTCACGCAGCGTGATCGTCCGTCGCCACGAGCCGCCGCCGACCAGGCGTGCGGAGAGCGCGAGCTTCCGCGGCGCCCGCCCTCCCCGCTCCGGCCGCGCGAGCAGCCGGTCGAGCAGGACGGCTAGCGAGCGCCGCAGCGTCAGCTCGTTGCCGACAGCCTCCGGAAACTCGAGCGTCTCCCCCAGCTCCGCCGCTGGCGTCCGCCCGCGAACGCGCGTGTTCGAACCGCCTCTCGCCAGGCTCCAGGCGCGCCGGCCGTCCGGCCCCAGACGTTCGGCCACGGCGCCGCCCGGCAGCCCAGCAAGCTGACCAAGCTTCTTGACCCCCAACTCCTCGAGCTCCTCGCGCCGGCGTTCGTCCACCGGCAGGAGCTTCAACGGCAGCGGGGCGAGGAACTCCCGCGTCCGCTCGTCGGAGACGACGAGCGCCTGGCCCGAGCGCGCCACGTTCGCGGCGGCGAGCGCGGCGAACCTGCGCCCTGCGGCTCCGATGCGCGCATCCCAGCCCGGCCCGACTGCGGCCAGCGCCCGCTTGAGCGCCGGCTCGAGCCCGCCGTAGAGCCTCTCGACCCCGCGGGTGTCGAAGTACGCACAGCCGGGCGTTGCAGGGTCGACCGCGAAGCCCGCGTCCTCGAGCCGTCGCACGATCTGCTCCCAGCCCTCTTCGGCTGTGGCGGGGTCACGGTCGACGAGCTGAAGCGAGGGGCACGTCGACAGCGCCTCCCCGAGCCGCATCCCCGGCTCCACTCCTGCGGCCTCGGCTGCGGCCGTCACCGGCCCGAGCAGCGGCTCCGACCCGGGATCCGGCGCAAGCGCTGCCGGCCCGAGCGAAAGGCGCGGCCGCTCGCGTAGCGCAGCGCGCAGCTCGAACCCTGGGATGATGAGGCAGGCGACCATGGGAACGTATGTTCTACACGAACACACGTTCCCCTGTCAAGTCGAGGGCTTAGCGCGGGCCGAACGTCACCGTCAGCCAGCCCTTGTTCGGGGCCCGGTCGCGCTTGCGGTACAGGCTCACGACAGCCAGACGCAGCTTCCTCGGCGACGGTGTCCCCTCCGGGAAGAGCACGTCGACCGGGTGCGTGAAGGACGCGCTCGAGGGAGTCGGGCGCGACACCGGTACCGACTCGAATGCCTTGCCTTTCCCCGTGATCCGGACGAACAGGCCGCCGCGGTAGACGATCCGGCCGGTGTAGTCGGTCTTGCCGTCGCCGTTGACGTCGTAGTAGACGGCCAGCGCGTTCAGGCCCACCCGCGGGCCGGAAGGGCCGTTCCCGCTCCGCAGCAGCCTCGAGGCCCAGGGGCCGTAGGTCGAGACGGTCAGTCGTAGCAGCGAGCCGTCCTGGACCGCCTTGACGCTGCGCAGGTCGAGCTTCCCGCCGACGTCGTTTGGGTCATTCGCGATCGCCCCGGCCGGCACGAGGAGCAGGGCTGCGACGGCGAGCACTCGCACGAGCGAAGCTTAGTGGCGTGCGGGGCGCTCTCGGAGCTGCCGGACTCGCCTAGGCCACGATCTCCGCCGCCGGCCCGACCATCTGCGAGAGGCGCGGCACCACGTCGAGCACGCTCACCTGGGCGCACCAGGCGATGTCCTCCTCGAGGCCGGGTGGCCCGTACGTCCGCGCGTTGATGCCGTCGATCGCGTTCGGGAAGCGCTCTGCCACCACGGCCGACGCGACCGCGGAATCCGTGCGCTCGGCCTCGAGGAGCTGCACGATCCGGCCGGCGCAGTAGGCGTCGTCGATGGCGAAGACGCCCTTGTAGCCGGCGCAGAGGACGATCGTGTCGCTTCCACGCGCCCGCGCCGCGACGGCCTCAAGGTTCAGGAGCGCCCCGAGCACGACCTCGTCGCAGGAAGCGGCCGCGGCCACGATCGAGCGCGTGCCGTTCGTCGTCGAGAGAACGAGCGTCTCCGCGCGCGGCTCGAGAAACTCGCGTGGTGAGGCGCCCGCGTCGAACGCCTCGATCCGCTTCGCGTCGCGCTCCCCTGCAGTGATCGCGGCCTCGCCGAGCTCGGCCTTGAGCGCCAGCGCGTCCTCGATTTCGGCGCAGCAGAGCACGCGCTCGTACCCGGACGCGAGCGCCTGGACGATCGTCGAAGTAGCCCGCATGACGTCGACCACGATCCCCAGTGGCGCGGCCGCCGCCTCGGCGGGTGTGAAAGCGACGTGACAGCGCACGAGGCCACTACGCTAACGGCCATGCCCGGCGCTCCGACTTGCTACCGCCACCCGGACCGGGAGACCTACGTCTCCTGCTCGGAATGCGGTCGCCCGATCTGCTACGAGTGCATGACCCCGGCGCCGGTCGGGCAGCGTTGTCCCGAGCATTCCGGCCGCCCCCAGGGCGTGCAGCGGATCACGAAAGGCGCGCGGCGGGGAGTCTTCGAGGGCAGCGGCGCGATCGTCACGAAGACGCTGGTCGGCCTCAACATCGCCGTCTACGTGATCACGGCCGCGCAGGGAGCCGGAATCAACTCGCCGGGCGGCTCGCTCTTCGCGAAGTGGGTCCTGTTCGGCCCGGCGGTGGCGAACGGCGACTGGTGGCGCCTGATCACGAGCTCGTTCCTCCACGCGAGCCTGATCCACATCGCGTTCAACATGTACTTCCTCTGGTTCGTCGGCGCGCCGGTCGAGATGGCGCTCGGGCGGGGCCGCTTCCTGCTCGTCTACATCGTCTCCGGGCTGGCGGGCTCCGCGGGCGCCCTCGTCTATACACCGACTTCGCCCACGGTCGGGGCCTCAGGAGCGATCTTCGGGATCCTCGGCGCGGCGCTCGTGCTCGAGCGTCAGCGCAACTACGTGCTCGGCGGCTCCGCTCTCGCGCTCGTGCTGATCAACCTCGTCCTCAGCTTCGCGATCTCCGGGATCTCGATCGGCGGCCACATCGGCGGCCTGGTCGGGGGCGCGCTCTGCACGCTCGTCCTCTCCCACTTCGGCCGTGGCCACGCCGCGTACAGCCGCGTCGGGCTGTGGGGAATCGCAGGCGTCCTCGGCGTCGGACTGCTCAGCATCGCGGTCGCCTACTGGCGCGTCCGCGGCTACGCCTAGCCCGAGCGCTCGACCCCGACCACGCGGTCGAGCTTGTCGCGCAAACGCGCGGTCGGTGCCGTCGCCGCCGTCGACCCGGTCGGCGAAGCCGTCCCAGACGAAGAACGTGTCGTTGCCCGCGCCTCCGTAGAGCACGTCCCTGCCGTGGTCGCCCTGGAGCTTGTCCGCTCCGGGGCCGCCGAACAGGAGGTCGTTGCCGTTGCCCCCGTTCAGAAGGTCGCGGCCCGGCCCGGCCTTGAGCACGTCGTTGCCCCCGTTGCCGTCGAGCACGTCGTCGCCGCCGAGCCCGCAGATGACGTCGCGTCCCGGCGTCCCGAAGAGGAGATCGGGGCCCGGCGTGCCGGTCATCGTGCAGGCCGTCGAGCTGTGCACCGTGGCGTGCGCTCCCCGAACCAGGAAAAGGGAGACCGTGAGGAAGAGGGCCGCGGTCGCCTTGATTCGATTCTCCTTGGGGTTCACGGCAGTGGCACCTCCGAGTGCCGGCACGGGGTCTTCCCCAGAGAGATCGGCTCCGAGCCCCGAAGCGACGATCCCTCGCTCGGGGCTCGGAGCCGGGCCTACGTCACGCAGGCCGGTTCGTTATGTGCACGTAGATCTTGTCGTTGTCGCCGCACTCCTCGCGTAGCGCGACCTGGCCGCTTCGGCCTTCACCCTGCCACGAGACCTCCGAGTCGTGGTCCTCGAGCTCGTCGAAGAGGATCTTGTAGCCCGCCGCCTGGAGCTCCTTCTTGTACTCGTCGTGGGCGTCCGAGAGGCTGCCCATGAAGTAGCCCTCGACGACGTCCGTCGGGCCCTGCGTCTTCTGCTGCGTGAAGGTGACGTTCTCGACCTGCGGGAAGCTCGGAGGGAGCTTGGGCTCCGCGGACAGCTCCGACCCCGTGCAGGCCGCCTGCGCCTGCTCGTTGAGGTCGCTTTCCGTGGAGCTAGCGGAGCTCTCATCCCCCCCGCCGCCGCAGCCGGCAAGTGCCACGACGGCCAGGCCGAGCACGGCAAACCACGTGGCCTGCCTCATCCGTTGTCCTTTCCAGGATCCCCGGCGCGGGAGTATAGAAGCGGCTACCCGCCGGAGGCGACCGCTACGACGCCCGACTCGCTCAGCGCCGCCTGCGCCGCCGCCAGCCGGGCGAGGGGTACCCGATAGGGCGAGCAGCTGACGTAGTCGAGCCCCAGGCCGTGGCAGAACGCGACCGACTCGGGCTCGCCCCCGTGCTCGCCGCAGATGCCGAGCTTGAGGTCGTCCTTGACACCGCGGCCCCGTTCGACCGCGATGCGCATCAGGTCGCCCACGCCGCTCTGGTCGAGCGTCTCGAACGGATTGCGCTCGAGCACCCCGTCTTCGAGGTAGCGCGTCAGGAACTTGCCCTCCGCGTCGTCGCGCGAGAGGCCGAGCGTCGTCTGCGTGAGGTCGTTCGTCCCGAACGAGAAGAAGTCGGCGTAGGCGGCGATCTCGTCCGCGCGGATGCACGCGCGCGGGAGCTCGATCATCGTCCCGACGAGATAGTCGAGCGTCTCGCTCTCCTCGTTCGCGGTCGCGACGGTGATCGCCCGCAGGCGATGGAGCTCCTCGGCGAAGCCCACCAGCGGATGCATGATCTCGACGAGCGGGGCGGCGCCCGTGCGCTCCTCGACCGCCAACGCGGCCCGGACGATCGCCCGCACCTGCATCTCGTAGATCTCGGGCCAGAGCAGCCCGAGCCGGCAACCCCGCGTTCCGAGCATCGGGTTCGTCTCGTGCAGCGCCTTGATCCGCTCCCGCATGCGCTCGTCCTTGGCCTCTTCGAGCGGCGGGAGAAACTCGTGCAGGGGTGGGTCGAGCAGGCGGATCGTCACCGGCAGGCCCGCCATCGCCTCGAAGATGCCCTCGAAGTCGGCCTGCTGATGCGGAAGCAGCCTCTCGAGCGCCGAGCGCCGCTCGTCCTCGCCCGAGGCCATGATCATCTCCCGCACGACGGGCAGGCGGTCCTCCGCCATGAACATGTGCTCGGTGCGGCAGAGGCCGATCCCCTCGGCGCCGAAGTCCCGCGCCTTGGCGGCATCGTCCGGGGTGTCGGCGTTTGCACGCACCTTCAGCCGCCGGAGCTGATCGGCCCAGCCGAGGATGGTCTCGAAGTCCTCGTTGATCTGGGGCGGGACGAGCGGAACCTCCCCGATGATCACCTGGCCCGTGCCGCCGTCGATCGTCAGGGCGTCCCCTTCGGCCAGCGGGTGGCCGCCGATGCCCAGCGTGCGGGCCTCGAGGTCGATCGTCAGGCCCTCGCAGCCGGCCACGCACGGCTTTCCCATGCCGCGAGCGACGACGGCTGCATGGGAGGTCATGCCGCCGTGGGCGGTCAGGATCCCGCTCGCCTGGATCAGGCCGTGGATGTCGTCGGGCGTGGTCTCCCAGCGGACGAGGATCACGCTCTCGCCGGCGAGCCCTCGCTCCTCGGCAAGGTCGGCGTCGAGCACGATGCTGCCGCAGGCCGCGCCGGGCGAGGCGTTCAGGCCCTGCGCGGCGACCTCGAGCTCGGCGGAAGGGTCGATCCTCGGATGCAGCAGCTGGTCGAGCTGGCCCGGGTCGATCCGCGCGACCGCCTCCTCACGCGAGATCAGGCCCTCCTCCGCCATCGCGACCGCCGCCTTCAGCGCGGCCGCCGCGGTGCGCTTGGCCGAGCGCGTCTGCAGCAGGTAGAGCTTCCCGTCCTCGACGGTGAACTCGATGTCCTGCATGTCGCGGTAGTTCTTCTCCAGCTGCTGCATCGTCTCCAGCAGCTGCTCGAAGGCTTCGGGCAGCCGGTCGCGCATCGCCTCGATCGGCTCCGGCGTGCGGATTCCCGCCACGACGTCCTCCCCCTGCGCGTCCGCGAGGAACTCGCCGAAAAGCCCGGGCTCGCCCGTCGAGGGGTCTCGCGTGAACGCCACCCCGGTTCCGGAGGACGCACCTTTGTTCCCGAACACCATCTGGACGACGTTGACCGCGGTGCCGAGGTCGTCCGGGATCCGGTGGGCCCGCCGGTACACCTGCGCGCGCGGCGTGTCCCAGGACTCGAAGACCGCCTTGACCGCCCGCCCGAGCTGCTCGCGGGCGTCCTGTGGGAACGCCGAGCCCGTCTCCTCGTCGTAGATCCGCCCGTAGGTGGCGACGAGCTCACGCAGGTCGTTCGCGTCCAGCTCGACGTCCTGCTGGACGCCGCGATCCTCCTTCAGGTCCGAGAGCGCGGACTCGAAGCGGTGCGCGGCGATGCCGGCGACCACTTCTCCGTACATCTGGATCAGGCGGCGGTACGAGTCGAACGCGAAGCGGGGATTGTCGGTCGCCTTCGCCAGGCCCTCGACCGCATCGTCGTTCAAGCCGAGGTTGAGGATCGTGTCCATCATCCCCGGCATCGAGACCGCGGCGCCGGAGCGAACCGAGACGAGGAGCGGATCGGCGGAGTCGCCGAAGCGCTTGCCGGTCTTGCGCTCGAGCGCGTCGAGATGCTCGTCGACCTCCGCGCCGAGCCCGTCCGGCAGCTGCTGGCCGTTCCGCATGTAGGCGCGGCAGGCGTCGGTCGTGATCGTGAAGCCGGCGGGGACGGGGACGCCGAGCTGGGTCATCTCGGCCAGGCCGATGCCCTTGCCGCCGAGGAGCTCCCGTCCTCCTTCAGACGGCTCCTCGAACCCGTACACGAAGCGCCCGTTCCCTCGCATTGCAGGGGATCTTCCCATAGGCCCGCCTGCACACACCCGTCCAATCGGCGCGTATGCTCGTGGCGTGAGAGTCATGCTCGCCGCGGCGGCCGCAGTCTTTCTCGCAGGCTTGGGGGGAAGCGCGACCGGCGCGCCGGCGAAAGGGCGGATCGCCTTCGGGCTCGAGCAGGGAAGCGTCAGCAGCCTGTACACGGTGCGGCCGGACGGCACCGGCCTACGACGGGTGACCATCCCGCCGACACGACAGGACCTCGGCGGCGACTCGGGCCCCGTCTGGTCGCCCGACGGCCGGCGCCTCGTCTTCGAGCGCAACCTGCCCTACTGGGGCAACGACCGGTTCCGGCTGAACACGGTGGCCGCGCGGGGCGGGATCGCCCACGCGATCACCCAAGGGCCGTTCGACGTGATGCCGAGCCTCTCGCCCGACGGGAAGCGGATCGCGTTCACCCGGCTCGTCGAGTCGGTCGCCGAACCGGCGATCTCGCTCTTCACGGCCACCGCCGGCGGGCGGCGACCCGCGCAGCTGTTGAGCGGCGGCTTCGACCTCTCGCCGGCCTGGTCGCCCGACGGCTCGACGATCGTCTTCAGCCGCCTGGTCTCCGACTCGGCGCCGATCGAGGCCGCAACGCTCTTCCTCGCGGCCGCGAACGGGGCGAACGTGCGCCAACTCGGAGACGTGCGAGGCGTCTCGCCCTCCTGGTCACCCGACGGCAAGCGGCTGGCGTTCGTGTCGTTCACCGACCACAACGGCACGAGCTGCCCCGCCTCGAACTGCGCGCCGAACGGCGAGATCTACGTGGTCAACGCCGACGGAAGCGGACTGCGGCGGCTGACGCGCAGCCGCGCCGACGATCAGCATCCGACCTGGTCGCCCGACGGCAGGAAGATCGCCTTCGCGAGCGGCTTCGTCCTTCCGAAAGAGGGGCACCGGCCGTGGCTGATGACCATGCCGGCGGGCGGCGGCAAGGCCGTCAGGGTCGGACGTTTCTCGGGCGTGCTCGACCCGTCCTGGAGCCCGGCAGGCGTCGGGTGAGCTCCGCTCGATAGGCTCCGCTCATGAAGCTCGAAGGCGTCCACCACGTCACGGCGATCACCGGCGACGCGCCGGGCAACGTCGACTTCTACGCGCGCGTGCTCGGCCTGCGTCTTGTCAAGAAGAGCGTCAACCAGGACGACCCGACCGTGTACCACCTCTTCTACGGAGACGACGAGGGCACGCCCGGAAACGACATCACCTTTTTCGAGTACCGGAATGCGCAGCCCGGCCGCGCAGGCGCTGGGATGGTGCACCGGGTCGTCTGGCGGGTCGGCTCGGACGAGGCGCTGTCGTTCTGGGAGGAGCGCCTGGGCACGGAGGGCGTGAAGACCGAGCGCACCGCCGAAGGCTCGCTTCTCTTCGCGGATCCGGAGGGCCTAGGACACGAGCTCGTCGTCTCCAAGGCCCCGGACGAGCCCCTGATCGCCGACGACCCGGAGATCCCTGCCGAGTTCGCGCTCCGGGGCTTCGAGGGCGTCCGCGCGTACTCCCACGATCCCGAGGCCAGCCGCGCCTTCCTCGAGGGGGCGCTCGAGTTCGATGCGCAGGACGAGGATGCCTGGGAGGTGCGCGGCGAGCAGCGCGGCGGCTTCTACCGATACGACCGCAGCGACGAGCGCGGGGTACCGGGCGCTGGCACCGTTCACCACGTCGCGTGGGCCTCGCCGATGGACGAGCACGAGGCCTGGCAGAAGCGCGTCGCGGAGTCCGGTGCCTCCCCCACTCCGGTGATCGACCGCTACTACTTCAAGTCGATCTACTTCCGCGAGCCGAGCGGCGTGCTCTTCGAGATCGCGTCGATCGGCCCAGGCTTCACCGCGGACGAGCCGATCGAGAGCCTCGGGGAGCGCCTCTCGCTGCCACCCGACTACGAGCAGCTTCGCGATCGGCTGGAGCAGGTGTTGACCCCGCTGCCGGACACTCGCGCCGCCCGCACGGCGAAGTGACCATCGAGCATCGGCTTCGGCCGCCGGCCGCAGAGCCAGAGGGCCTGCTCGTCCTGTTCCACGGCCGCGGCGCCGACGAGCACGACCTGTTCCCGCTGCTCGACGTGCTCGACCCGGAGCGGCGCCTCCTCGGCGTCACTCCACGCGGCCCGCTCTCGCTGCCGCCGGGCGGCGCCCACTGGTACGCCGTTCAGGAGATCGGCTTTCCCGACCCGGGAACGTTCCTGCCGACCTACGCCGCCGTTTCGGACTGGCTCGACGGGCTCGAGGACGAGACGGGTATCGGGCCCGAGCGGACGGTTCTCGGCGGCTTCTCGCAGGGTGCCGTCATGACGTACTCGCTCGGCCTCGGGAGAGCACGCCCCCGTCCCGCCGCCCTCGTCGCGCTGAGCGGCTTCATCCCGACCGTTGAAGGCTTCGAGCTCGACCTCCAGGGATCGTTACCGCAGGTCGCGATCGGCCACGGTGTCCTCGACCCGGTCATCTCGATCGAATGGAGCCGACGGGCAAGAGCGCTGCTGGAGGACGCGGGCGCGCAGGTCGTCTACCGCGAGTACCCGCTCCCCCACGCGGTCGATCCTGGCTTTCTGGCCGAGCTGGTGCCCTGGATCCCGGCTGCCCTCGCAGCGCGGGCAACGGCGGCCTGACGAAGGGGGAGCGACACGGCGGGGACGGGCTGGTCGGCGTACTACGAGGCGGCGGGCGACGAGCCTCGCGACACGCTGCTCGACGCTCTGCGCCGGTTCGACGAGGAGCCCGTAGGCGAGCGGTTCGCGGTCGACCTCGGCTGTGGCACCGGCCGAGACACCGTCGAGCTCCTGAGACGCGGCTGGACCGTGCTGGCGATCGACGGGGAGGCCGAGGCGCTCGATCGCCTTCGGAGACGCGAGGACCTGCCTTCCGACTCGAGCGACCGGCTGCGGGCCGTGAGGTCCTCGTTTCAGGAAGCGGCCTGGCCCGACGCGGACCTGGTCAACTCGAGCTTCGCGCTGCCGTTCTGTCCGCCCAGGGCCTTCCCCGGGCTCTGGCGGCGGATCGAGCGCTCGCTCCGCCCCGGGGGCAGATTCAGCGGGCATCTCTTCGGCGACCGCGACGGCTGGTCCGGCGAGGAAGAGATGACGTTTCGGACGCGCGGGCAGGTTGAGGCCCTCCTCGCCTCGCTCGAGGTGGAGCGCCTCGACGAGATCGAGGAGGACGGGAAGACCGCGACGGGCAAGGACAAGCACTGGCATCTGTTCCACATCGTGGCCCGGAGGCGCTAGCTCTCCTTGACCGGCGGCCGGTAGCCGGGCCGCCGCCGGGCCCGGAAGTCGGCCAGCCACGCGAGAGCACGAAGACCCATCCAGACCGGGGTCAGCAAAACGTAGAACATGACGACCGCGACCCCGAGGATCAGCCACCAGGTCGCCCAGCGCCAGAGCGGAACAGGCTCTTTCGGGATCAGACCGGCGTCTTCTCCTTGCTGCCGGCCTCCGCGCGACGGCGCTCGACGAGCCTGATCACCCGCGCCGCGGTTTCCTCGATCGAGAGGTCGGAGATCTCGATCACCGGGCAGCCGAGCCGCCGATGCAGGGTCTCCGCCTCCTCGAGCTCGCCGTAGATCTCGAGCAGCTCGGCGTAGGCGCGTTGGTTCCCGCCGAGACGCCGTGCGCGCTGCTTGCGGATCTCCTGGAGGCGCTGGGCGTCGATCGTCAGGCCGACGATCTTGGTCTGGTCGACCTCGAACAGCGCCGTCGGCGGCTCGATCCCCTTCACCACGGGGACGTTGGCGGTTTTGTAGCCCAGGTAGCCGAGGTACATCGAGAGCGGCGTCTTCGAGGTGCGCGAGACCCCGACGAGGATGAGGTCGGCCTCGTGCAGGCCCGCCCCCACGCCGTCGTCGTACTTGACGGCGAACTCGATCGCCGCCATGCGCTTGAAGTACGACGAGTCGAGCGGCGCGCGCGCCCCAGGCGTCATCTTCGCCGCGACGCCGGCAACCTTGGCCACGGCCTCGATCGGGTGGCCGAGCAGGTCACAGTAATGGAGCTTGTAGCGGCGGCAGAGGGTGCGGGCCGCCTCGCGGAGCTCCGGATGGACCAGCGTGTAGACGATCACGGCGGGCCGGCCCTTCGCTCGATTCAACGCCAAGTGGAGGTCGTCGACGGTCTCGACGCGCGGGTGGCGGATCTCCTCGAACTCCTGCTCCGGGAACTGCGCCTCGAGCGCATGCACGAGCCGCACGGCGGTCTCCCCGGTTGAATCGGAGATGACGTGGAGCTCGACCGGCTGCTTGGCCGTCACGCGCGGGACCCTAGCCTCGGGCGCTGCAACCGGCGTCGACGAGGAAGTCCGGCTCTCGTCACAGAGGCGTCACAGACACGTGCGCCCGCCCTCGGTAGGCTCGTCGCCATGGCAGGGGGGCGGGTCGGGACCCGAAGGTAGTCGCGCGAGAACATGAAGACCGCTGTCCGCCGAACCCGGCTAGCGCGGAATCTGCGAAAAGTCGCCGAGGCGCCCGAGCGTGTCGCGCACGTCGAGCAGGAGCCGAAGGCGGTTCGCACGCACGGCCTCGTCCTCGTCCATGACCAGCACCTCCTCGAAGAAGCGCTCCATCAACGGCGCCAGCGTCGCACCGGATTCAAGCGCCTTGCGGGTATCACCGTCGATCGCGACCTTCGCCAACCCCTCCGCGAGCGCCCGCTCGGCGTCCTCACGCAGCAGCGCGCGGTCGAGCTCAGGTGCCGCGTCACCAGCGCTCTTCCCCGCCAGCCGGTGGGCTCGGTCGTACGCGGTGTAGACGCCGTCGAACGACGGGGACTCTCGCTCGGCGTGGAGTGACTCCGCCAGCCTCGCAACGCTTCCCAGATCGACCGCCGCCGAGGCTCGCGCAGCGCGCACGTACTCGACCGGCACGTCGAGCAGCCCCTCGAGCCGCTCCTCGACGAACTCGCGAACCTCCTCGTCGAGCAGCGACCGTGGGATCGTCAGCCCGCCCTCGACCGCAAGCCGGTTAAGGCCGATCGCGGCCCGGCGGAGCCCATACGGGTCGCGGGATCCCGAGGGCTTATGGCCGAGCGAGAACGAGGTCGCGAGCGTGTCGAGCTTGTCTGCGGCAGCGAGCACCTTCCCGGCCTCGGTTTGCGGCAGCGGCCCTCCCGCCGAGTCCGGCAGGTATTGCTCCTCGATCGCCGCACTGACCGCCTCCGGATAGCCCGCCAGCCGCGCGTACTCGCCACCGATGTAGCCCTCCAGGTCCGGGAACTCGCGCACGAGCTCCGAGGCCTGGTCTGCCTTTGCCAAGCGCGCCGCTTCGGAGGACGCCTCACCGCCGCCGAGCTCGCCGACGAGCGCCTGCACGCGGTCGGTCTTGTCGGCGAACGTTCCGGCGCCCTTGAAGAACGTGATCGCGTCGAGCTGCTTGGCGAGCTCGTCGATGCCCCGCCCGACGTCTCGCTCGAACGTGAAGCTCGCGTCGTCGAGCCGCCCCTCGAGCACGTTCTCGTTTCCTGCTCGAACCAGGTTCGGGTCGCCCCCGTTGGCAACGAAGGCGAACCGGTTTCCCCCAAGCGGAAAGTACCGCTGGTGCGACTGCATCGCCGTCACGATCACGCGCTCGGGCAGCTGCAGGAACCGCTCGTCGAAGCTGCCCTCGAGCACGACGACCTGCTCGACGAGGTAGACGACCTCCTCGAGCACCCCGGCCGGATCGCCCCAACCGCCGATCGCGTCCAGGCCGGCGACGATCTGGCGCCGCCGCTCCGCTGCGTCCGGCTCGACCTCGGCCTCGCGGAGCCGGTCCGCATATTCCTTTGCGTCCGGGATCTCGACGGCGCCGTGCGTGAAGCGGTGTCCGAAGCTCGTCTCACCGACGACCGTCTCCTCGTCGAGCTTCGCCAGGCGCCAGCGGACCGGCCGGGCGAACCGGAGGCCGCTGTCCTCCCAGCGCATCGACTTGGAAAAGGCAAGCCCGCGCACGATCGCCTCGACCCGCTCGGGGAGCACGTCGCGCAACGGCTGGCCTGGGCGCTCCACGCCGAGGAAGCCGTCTCGTACGACAAGGTCCTCCGGCCGAACGCCGTGCTTCTTGGCAAATCCGGCCGCGGCCTTCTCGGCGAGTGACTCGGGCGGTCCCTTGATCCACTCGTCCGCGGTTCGCTCGGATATGTCGTCGAGAAGCACCGCCAGCCGGCGCGGCCCCACGAACACGTGCGTCGGCGGCGCGCCGAGCTCGCGCTCGCTCAGCACGGGCAGCTGGGCTTCCGCCTCCCGGCAGGCTCCTGCCGGCAGCTCCTCGCAGCCGATCTCAAGTAGCAGCGTCGGCACCGGGCTCCAGTTCGAGGTAGGCCTGCGCGACCTCGCGCGCCAGGTTGCGCACCCGGCCGATGTACGCGGCACGCTCGGTCGCGGAGATCGCCCCGCGCGCGTCGAGCAGATTGAACGTGTGCGAGGCCTTCAGCACCTGGTCGTAGGCGGGCAGAGGCAAGCCCCGCTCGAGCAAGAGCCGACATTCCTCCTCGTGCTCGCCGAACCGTCGTGTGAGGATCTCGACCGGCGCGAGCTCGAAGTTGTAGACCGACCACTCTCGCTCGTTTTCGCGGTACACATCGCCCCAGGTGATTCCGGGCGCCCACTCGAGCTCCAGGGCGCTGCGCTTGCCTTGCAGGAACATCGCCAGGCGCTCCATGCCGTAGGTGATCTCGGCCGGCACGAGTTCGACGTCGAACCCGCCGAGCTGCTGGAAGTACGTCCACTGCGTGATCTCCATGCCGTCGCACCAGACCTCCCAGCCGAGGCCCCACGCGCCGAGGGTCGGCTGTTCCCAGTCGTCCTCGACGAGACGAATGTCGTGGCGGCGCAGGTCGATGCCGATCGCCTCGAGCGAGCCGAAGTACAGGTCGAGCACGTCCTGCGGCGCGGGCTTGATCACGACCTGGTACTGGAAGTAGTGCTGAAACCGGTACGGGTTCTCGCCGTACCTGCCGTCGAGCGGCCGGATCACCGGCTCGATGTATCCGGTCTTCCAGGGCTTCGGCCCGAGGCTTCGCAGGAAGGTTGCCGGGTTCATGGTGCCCGCGGCGACCTCGGTGTGGTACGGCTGCATGAGCACGCAGCCGTAGTCGGCCCAGTACCCCTCGAGCGCGCGAATCGTGTCCTGGAAGGTGGGAGCCGCCAAGCGCCCAATCCTAGGGAAGAAGCAGGCCGCCTCACTCGTCTTGTGAATGCGTCCTTTCCGAGGAAGCGCCTCCAGAACGGGCCCTCCGGGGCCCGTTCGTCCTCTACGCGCTGAGTGTTCGGAGCCGGAAGCCGCCGTGGTACTCGTACGAGGCGGTGATCACCCCGAGGGCCTCTCGAGCTCCCCGCTCGGTCAAGCCGGCTGCGGCGGCATCGGCCAGGGGGCGCTGGAGTAGCCCTTCGATTCCGAGCAAGCCCTCATGGGAAAGCGGTAACGCGCCGTTGGCGCAGTTCTGGCAGACCGCGCCGCCCGCGCGCGGCGAGTAGCCCGCAAGGCCCGTGTCCGCGCCGCACTCGGCACATGAGGTCACGTGTGGGAGGTAGCCGGAGAGCCAGAGAAGCTTCAGCTGGAACGAGAGAACGAGCGGGTCGGTGGTCGCCTGGCCGGCCCCGGGCTCGAGCTCGTCGAGGAGATCGAGGAAACGTGTCAGCGCCCGAAACGCGCGGTCGTTCGCCTCCTGCTCGGGGAAGAGGCGCAGCATCGCCTCGGCACCGACGAGGCCGACGTTCAGACGGTACGTCTGCTCCCGAGCGGCGTGGTGGGAGCCGAGAAGCTGCACGCCGGTCACCGTTTGCAGCTCCCCGCCGCCCTGGTGGAGCATCAGCTCGACGTGGCTGAGCGGCTCGAGCCGGGCGCCGAAGCGCGACTTGGTCTTGCGCACGCCCTTGGCGACCGCGCCGACCCGCCCGCGATCGAGCGTGTAGAGGTGGAGCACACGGTCCGCCTCGCCGAGGCGGAACGAGCGCAGCACCACCGCCTCGGTCTTGTAGGTCCGGCCGGCCACCGGGCTCAAGTGTAGATCCGGGACAGGCCGGGAATCGCCCAAATACTTCTGCGTTTCAAATCGTAATGGCCCAGATTCAGATGTACACGACTCGCTGGTGCGGCTACTGCGTCCGCGCCAAGACGTTGCTCCAATCGCGGGGCCTGCAGTTCGAGGAGATCTTTCTCGACGACGATCCCGCGTTCCGGCAGCGGCTGCTCGAGTTGACCGGGAGCTGGACGGTGCCGCAGATCCTGATCGACGGCAGGCCGATCGGCGGCTACACCGAGTTGTGGCAGCTCGACCGCAGCGGCGAGCTGGACAAGCTGGCCGCCTGAGCTACATCCGCTGGCACGCAGGGCAGTACCACGTTCCGCGGCCGGCGGCGCGGATCTTCTCGATCGGCGTGCCGCAGCGGTCACAGGGCTCCCCCTCGCGGCCGTAGACCTTGAACTCGTGCTGCATCCTGCCCGACCCGCCGTCGGGAGTGCGGTAGTCGCGAAGCGTGGCGCCCTGCCGGTCGATCCCGGCCTTCAGAGCACGGCGAATCCCGGCGTGAAGGGCCTTGAGCTCATCCGGCCCGAGCTCGCCCGCCGGGCGCCGCGGGTGGATCCTCGCCCGCCAGAGTGCCTCGTCCGCATAGATGTTCCCGATCCCGGCGAGCCTCCGTTGATCGAGGATCGCCGCCTTCACGGGTGTTCGGCGGCCGGCGAGCGCTTCGGCGAGACGTTTCGTGGTGAAGCTGCGCTCGAGCGGCTCGCGTCCCAGGCGCTCTGCGAGGTACGGGTCGAGCTCTTCGGGCTCGACGAGAAGCCAGGTGCCGAACCGGCGCACGTCGCGGTACACGACATCCGATCCGTCGTCTAATCTGACAACGGCGCGGCGATGCGGATCGTCGCCCACGAGCTCGGCGCCGCGGCTCCCGTGCAGCAGGTTCCCCGTCATTCGGAGGTGGATCAGCAGAACTCGACCGGAATCGAATCGGACAACCAGATACTTGCCTCGGCGATCGACGGCGGCGATTCGCTCCCCTTCCAGCTCGACGGCCACACCGGCAGGGTCGAACGGGCGGGTGAGACGCGGATCGAGGATCTCGACGCGCTGCAAGCGCCTGCCCACGAGCGCCGGCTCGAGTCGTGCGCGGACGGTCTCTACCTCGGGGAGCTCGGGCACGGGCCCAGGGTAGCCGCGTCCTGCCGCGCGACAGCCTCGGGAGGCTAGGCGATCACGTCGAGGATGACCGAACGCCGAGGCGGCGCCTCGTCGGCCAGTATGTACGCGGCCCTGAGCTCGCGCGCGGCCTCCTCGGCGTCCGCCTGGGTCGCTGCGTGGATCTCGGCGAGCGCCTCGCCTTGGGCGACCTGATCCCCCGGCTTCGAGAGGCAGACGATGCCGACCGAATGGTCGATGCTGTCGTCCTTCGTCTGCCGGCCCGCGCCGAGGTGCAGTGCTGCCAGCCCGACGGCGACCGCCCCCAGCTCGGCGACGTAGCCTCCGCGATCGGCGGTCAGTTCTTTCACGATGGGTGCGGTTGGGAGTGCGCCCTCGTCAGGGTCTCCTCCCTGGGCGCGAATCCAGCGCTCGTAGGCTGCCAGCGCGGAGCCGTCGGCGATGGCCCGTGCAGCCATGTCTCGCCCCTCCTCTCGGTCGACGTGGAGGTCGGAGACCGCTAGCAGGTGGGAGCACGCCTCGAGCACGAGCTCGAGGAAGTCGGCCGGCCCCTCCCCGCGTACGGTGGCGATCGCCTCGCGGATCTCGAGCGAGTTTCCGACCGCGCGCCCGAGCGGGCGGTTCATGTCGGTCAGGAGGCAGACCACCTCCCGGCCGGCCCGGTGAGCGAGGTCGAGCATCGCCTCGGCGAGTGCCCGCGCGTCCTCGACCGACTTCATGAAGGCACCGTCGCCGACCTTCGCGTCGATCACGATCGCCTCCGCTCCGCCGGCGATCTTCTTCGACATGATGCTCGCCGCGATCAGCGAGTAGTTGTCCACGGTCGCGGTCACGTCTCGGAGCGCGTACAGCTTCTTGTCGGCCGGCACCAGGTTGGCGCTCGCTCCGATGATCGCCATCCCCGCCTCTCGGACCTGCGCCACGAACTCGTCGGTCGAGAGCTCGACCCGGAACCCTGGGATCGACTCGAGCTTGTCGAGCGTGCCGCCTGTGTGGCCGAGGCCGCGGCCGCTCATCTTGGCGAACGGGACGCCGCACGCGGCGACGATCGGCCCCACTGCGATCGACGTCTTGTCGCCGACGCCGCCGGTCGAGTGCTTGTCGACGACCTTGCGACCGAGCGCGGCGCGAAGGTCGACGGTCTCGCCCGTGGCGATCATCGCCTCAGTCATTGCGTAGGTCTCCGAGCTCGTCAGACCGCGGAAGTAGATCGCCATGCAGAGGGCGGCAAGCTGGTAGTCGGGGATCTCGTCCCTGGCATAGCCGAGCATGAGCTCGTTGAGCTCCTCGGGCGTGAGCTCGCCCCCGTCGCGCTTGCGCTGGATCAGCTCGACCGGTCGGATCACGGCTCGACGATTGCCTGTCCGGGCGTCCCTCGGCGCGGCGCCTTCCCCCCGAGCCAGGCGTTGACGGTTGCGCCGACGTCTGCGAACTCGCCATCCTCGTGGATGCGGCCAGCCGCGTTTCGGCCCTGAACGTACGCGAGCAGGAGGGCGTACTCGCGCGAGTGATCGGTCGAGGGCGTCGTCGGATCGCAGCCGTGGTCGGAGGTAACGATCAAGAGGTCCTGCTCGCGAAGCGCGTCGAGCAGGTCGGGGAGCCGCCGGTCGAAGTCCTGCAGACACCGGTGGAAGTTCACCGGGTCGTTGCGGTGGCCCCAGAGCATGTCGGTCTCGACGAGGTTCGTGAACACGAGGCCGTCGTCCAACTCTCGGAGCAGCGTCTCGGTCTGCTGGATGCCTTCGACGTTCGACTTCGTCGGGTGCGACTCGTCGATGTCGCAGCCCGCGAAGATGTCGCTGATCTTGCCGACGCCGTGGACGGGCTTCCCCGCCTCCCGCACGAGCGTGAGGTAGTTCGGGCGGCGGGGCTCGAGCGAAAAATCGTGCCGGTTCGGCGTCCGCTCGTAGTTGCCCGGTTCGCCGGTGAACGGCCGGGCGATCACCCGCCCTACACCGTGCTTGCCGGTGAGAATCTCGCGCGCGGCGCGCGAGGCCTCGTAGAGCTCCTCGAGCGGGATGGTGTCCTCGTGGGCCGCGATCTGGAAGACCGAGTCGCCAGACGTGTAGACGATCCACTTGCCCGTTCGCTGATGCTCCTCGCCGAGCTCCTGGATGATCTCCGTTCCGGAGGCGGGCTTGTTGCCGAGGACGCCCCGCCCCGTCTTGTGCATGAACGGGTCGATCACGTCGTGCGGGAAACCCTGGGGGTATGTAGGAAACGCGGGATCGGTGACGACTCCCATCAGCTCCCAGTGGCCGGCGGTCGTGTCCTTGCCCTTCGACCGTTCGAGCAGCCGTCCTGCCACCGCGGGAGCCCCGGGCTGCGGCGGGCAGCCGACCAGCGGCTCGACGTTCCCGAGGCCGAGAGCCTCCATGTTCGGAAGGTCGAGCCCGTTCACGGCGCGCGCCACGTTTCCGAGCGTGTCCGACCCCTCATCACCATAGGCGTCGGCATCCGGAAGCGCTCCCGCGCCCACGGCGTCCAGCACGATCACGCAAGCGCGCGGCACGCGGCTATTCTAGGGCGGTCATGGATGCCGTCCTCGGAATGCTCGGCCTGATCGTTTACGGCGCCTGCGTGATCGCATTCGCGGCCGCATGCACCTGGGCCGTGGTCAAGATCAGTCCGGCCGGCGGCAAGAAGACCTAGACCGGCGACAGCGGCAGCACGTCCTCGAGCGGGTGGAACTCGAGGCCGTGGGCGTCGGCGACTGCTTCGTACGTGATCTTCCCGTCGAGTACGTTCACGCCGCGGGCCAGTGCCGGGTCGCGCGCGACGGCCTCCGCGAGCCCGTGGGCGGCGATTTCCTCGACATACGGCAGCGTCACGTTCGTGAGCGCCTTCGTCGAGGTCACGGGGACCGCACCGGGCATGTTCGCGACGCAGTAGTGGGTGACGCCGTCGACGACGTAGACCGGGTCGCTGTGCGTGGTCGGACGCGACGTCTCGGCGGAGCCTCCCTGGTCGATGGCGACGTCGCAGAGGACCGACCCGTTCTTCATCCCGCCGAGCATCTCGCGCGTGATCAGCTTAGGCGCGACCGCGCCGGGAATCAGCACCGCCCCGATGACCACGTCCGCCTCGACGATCGACTCCTCGATCTGCAACGTCGAGGACATCACGAGGCTGACCCGCCCCGAGAGCACCTCGTCCAGGTGGCGCATGCGGTCGGTCGAACGCTCGAGGATGGTCACGCTTGCGCCCAGCCCCAAGGCGATGACCGCGGCGTTGTAGCCGACGATGCCGCCGCCGATCACGAGCACACGTCCCGGCGCGACGCCGGGAACGCCTCCGAGGAGCAGGCCTCTCCCGCCGAGCGGCTTTTCGAGGAAGTACGCGCCTGCCTGGGCGGCGAGCCGCCCTGCGATCTCGCTCATCGGCGCCAGCAGCGGGAGCGCCCTGTTGTCGGTCTCGACGGTCTCGTAGGCGACGCAGGCCGCCCCGCTCTCGGCGAGCGCGCGGGTCAGCTCCTCGTTCGCTGCGAGGTGGAGGTACGTGAACAGGACGAGCCCTTCGCGCACGAGCGGAAACTCGGCGGGTAGCGGTTCCTTGACCTTCAGCAGCAGATCGGCCTCGACCCAGACGTCCTCGGCGCCGCCGAGGGTGGCCCCGACCGCCTCGTAGGTCGCGTCCGGGAAGGAGCTTCCGTCGCCGGCGCCTGCCTCGACGAGCACTTCGTGGCCCTGAGCGACGAGCTCGCGGGCGCCGGCCGGCGTGAGCGCGACCCGGTACTCGTCCGGCTTGATCTCCTTGACGACTCCGACCTTCATCAGGGCGAGAAACCCTAGCTTCTCGGGCGGTTTCGGCGTGTCCGATCCCGCTTGACACACACTCGGCACATGCCGTCACTGACACGTGCGCCGCCGCTCGTTACGCTCGCCTCGGGGAGGAGGCAGGGCGAACCGAACTACAGGACCATGGGCAGCGAACGCGTCAGGCGGCGGCGAGTCGCTCGACCAGGCGGCGCTCGTCCGGGCCGAACCAGGGCGGCTCGCCGGCGGCGGCGTTCTCGCGCGCGTGGCCGGGATCCCGCGTGGCCGGGATGGCCACGTCCACGCGTTCGTCCGAGAGCGACCACTTGAGCAACGCCTGCGGCCAGGTGTGGACGCCGAAGTCGCGCAGTGGCTCCAGCGCCTCCGGCCCGGGCCGTCGGCGGACGAGGGCGCCTTGCCCGAGCGGCCGCATCACGATCACCGCGACGCCGAGATCCTCAGCGAGGGGGAGGATCCGCTCCTCGCATTCGCGCTCGAACGGGTTCAACGGCACCTGAACCGTTTCGAACCGCCGCGTCCGCAGCGCCCGTTCGAGCTCGTCGAAGGCAGCCGGAGTCGTAGTGCGTGACCCCGATCCGCCCGATCTGCCCAGCCTCGCGCTCGGCCTCGAGCCACGGCAGATGCTCTCGCCAGGCGACGAGGTTGTGCACCTGTTCGACCTCCACTCGTCCGAACCACTCGATCTGCCGTGCGAACTGCATGCGTCCCTCATCCAGCGATGGCGTCCAGATCTTGGTCGCGACGATCGCCGTGGCGCGCCGTCCATCCACCGCGGGAGCAAGCGAACGCTCCGCCCCGCCGTACATCGGGGAGGAATCCACCAAGCAGACTCCCGCGTCGAAGGCGGCGTCGACCACGAGCCGCGCCAGCTCGGCGTCGTCCGCGAACGTGTTCCAGGTGCCCAGCCCGACGACGGGCCCGAGGCGCCGCTGTTGCATCAGCGCAGAAGGCCCCTTGCAAGCCGGCCGGCCGCGAATGCTGCGGCGAAGAACCACGGCTCCTCGTCCGGCCCGCGACCCATGTGCGAGAGGGGGAGGCCCGCGCATGCCTCCTCCCAGCCGTGGGTGTCCACTTCCTCGGCCTGATGGAGCCACTCCGGGGGCTCCAGCCCTCTCGGCCACGCGATCTTCACCTCGCCGCGGCAGAGCTCGATCACCGCTCGGGTGTGGTGCGAGACGCCTCGATGCCGGTCTCGTTCGTCGGCGCTGGAAACGCGCACGGCGAGCACCGGCGATCCACCGAGAGCGTGCGCGAAGCTCGCCGCCGCGGCGGCCGCGACCCCGCCGTGCCCGAGCCGCGAGCCGGTACCCACGATTCCCGGCCCGACGGCGCAGACGACCGCCTCGATGCCCCGTGCCGGCCGCCCAGGTGAGCGCGGACGCGGCGTTCACGCACTCGACCTCGCCGCCGAAACACGCACCTTGCGAGACCGTGGTGGCGAGCAGGCCACGCTCGCGCAGCGCTCGAACCGAGTCCGAGAGCCCGAGTGGAAGCGCGCCGCCCTCGAGCTGGACGTAGGCGACACGCAGGCCGTCGCCGAGCCCCGCACAGGCGGCCGCAAGCTGGCTGTGCAGGGTGCAGCACACGACCGGCATGCCCTCCAGCCCGGCTGCCAGCTCGGCGCCTTCCTCGGCGTGGACGGCCGCGAACTGCCCCGGCGCGTACGGCAGCTTGATCACGTGAGCCCCGTCCTCGGGGGGCAACCCGAGCCCGCGTGTCAGGTTCGCGTAGAGCACGTCGAAACCGCCGGAGCCGAGCTCGAGCTCCCGCGCCTGGACGTTGACGAGCACCTCGTCGTCGAGCGCGACCGGCCCCGTCGCCTCCGGGTAGGCAACGCACGGCGCCCCGTCAACCTCGAGCCGGACGAGCCCCTCGTGGCGTTCCCGAATCGTCGTGACGCGGCCACGCCTCAGGCTAAGCGGCATCCTCGACCTCGCGCGCGGACTCGAGGAGCGCGAGCGTGACCTCGACCATGCCGTCGAGGTCCGCGACGGCGATCCGCTCGTCAGGAGTGTGGATGTCCGTCATCCCGTTGGCGAGGTTGACGCACCGGAGACCGCGGTCGTTGAAGACGTTCGCGTCAGCGCCGCCGCCGGACAGGATGAAGCTCGGCTCGCGCCCGGCTCGAGTCAGAGCGGTCGTGGCGAGCTGCACCGGGAGATCGTCTCGCCGGAACCGATACCCGGGAGACGCGTCGCCGATCTGGATCTCGACCTCGCACTCCCCCAGCCCGGCCGCGAACGTGATCGTGTCCACCATCTCCTGGATGACGTCGGCGAGCTTCCGCTCGTCGTGGCTGCGCGCCTCGGCGGAGAACCAGCAGTGCTCCGGGACGACGTTCCGTGCAGTTCCGCCCTGGATCTCGCCAACGTTGGCCGAGGTCTCGTCGTCGAGCCGGCCGAGGCGCAGGTCGGCGATCGCACGCGCGGCCGCCGCAATCGCCGATCGACCCTCTTCCGGGTACATCCCCGCGTGAGCGGCGCGGCCGTGGAAGCGAACGTCGATCCTGTTCTGGAAAGGCGCTCCGAGGATCACCTCTCCGATCGGGCCCGCGTGGTCGTAGACATAGCCGAGCCGGGCGTCCAAGCGGGATTGGTCGAACGCGGCCGCGCCGACGAGCCCGACCTCCTCCTTCGGCGTGAAGAGCAGCTCGAGGCCGGCATGTGGCCTGTCCTCCTCCACCAGCCGCGCCGTCGCCTCGAGCATGGCCGCGACGGCGGACTTGTCGTCTGCGCCCAGGATCGTCCCGGCGGCGTTGCGCACGAACCCGTCCTCTCCGACGACGGGCTCGATCGCCGCCTCCGGCAACACCGTGTCGAGATGGGCGCAGAAGAAGAGCGGCGCACCGGACTCGGCGTCTTGCGGCTCGATCCGGCAGAGGATGTTGCCCATCGTCGAGCCGATCCGCCCGCCGACATCGTCCTCGTCTGCCTCGAGCCCGAGCGCGCGCAGGTAGTCGAGCACGCGGTCGGCGACGGCCCGCTCCTCCCCCGGGGGGCTCGGGAGCGCGGCCAGCTCGAGGAAGAGTGAGAGGGCATCGGGTGCCCAGCTCGGGCGCGGCATTAGGCGATCGTAGTCGCGCGCGTTAGATTGGTCTCGTGTCTGCCTCCGAGCCACTCGTCCAGAGCGTCCTGCTCGGAGACGCGGTCGAGCGTGCGCCCGTGGCGATCCTGGTCGCCGACGACGAGATGCGCTACGTGGCGGCCAATCTCACCGCTTGCGAGCTGCTCGGATATTCACGCGAGGAGCTGCTCCGGCTGCGCGTCACCGACGTCGCGCGCTACGAGGACGCACGTGGCGACTTCGAGGCGATGATCGCACTGGGCGAGCTGGCAGGCAGGACGACGGTCGTGCTCAAGGACGGGACCAAGCTCAACCTGCGCCACCGGTCGAGCGAGACCACGATCGGCGGCCTTCCGTACTACGTCGCGATTCTCTGGCCGGACGCCTAGCCTGACGCGGCCACCGCGGCGCCGGTGCGCTCGCGGGATCGCTCGAAGGCCGCGCCGACGAAGTCGCGGAAGAGCGGAGCCGGGCGCGTCGGGCGCGACTTGAACTCCGGATGGAACTGGCTGGCCACGAACCACGGGTGGTCGCGGAGCTCGACGATCTCGACCAGCCGGCCTTCCTGGAACGTCCCTGAGATCACGAGGCCGGCGTCGACCAGCTGCTGGCGGTACTGGTTGTTGACCTCGTAACGATGCCGGTGGCGCTCGTGGATGACGAGCTCGTTGTAGGCGCCGAGCGCCCGCGTTCCCTCGGCCAGCTCGACCGCCTGGGCGCCGAGGCGCATGGTGCCACCGAGATCCTCGATCTCCTTCTGCTCGGGGAGCAGGTCGATTACCGGAAACGGCGTCTCTGGATCCATCTCGGTCGAGTTGGCTCCGTCCAGCCCGACCGCATGGCGCGCGAACTCGGAGACGGCGACGTGCATCCCGAGGCAGATCCCGAGGTACGGGATCCCACGCTCGCGCGCGACCCGGCAAGCGAGGATCTTGCCCTCCCAGCCGCGCGAGCCGAAGCCGCCCGGAACGAGCACGCCGTCCACCTGCTCGAGCTCGGCCTGGGCCTCCTCGAGCGACATGCCCTCGGCGTCGAACCAGCGGACGCGTACGGAGCAGCCGTGGTCGACGCCCGCGTGCTTGAGCGCCTCGTGGACGGAGAGGTAGGCGTCGTGGAGCTTCACGTACTTCCCGACCAGCGCGATCTCGACCTCGCCGGCGCGCTCGGCTCGGATGCGCTCGGTCAGCTCGAGCCACTCGCCGAGCTGTGCCTCGCCGGCCGGGAGGCCGAGCTTCTCGCACACCAGCGCGTCGAAGCCTTCGGCCTGAAGCGCCGAGGGGACGAGGTAGAGATCGGGGACGTCGTGGTTCGCGATCACCTCGCGCGGGTCGAGATCGGCGAAGAGGGCGATCTTCTCGCGGATGTCGTCCGAGATCGGGTCGTGCGAGCGCGCGACGATGATGTCCGGGTGGACGCCGATCCGGCGTAGCTCGTTGACCGAGTGCTGCGTGGGCTTGGTCTTCAGCTCGCCCGCCGTCTCGATGAAGGGCACGAGCGTGACGTGGACGTAGCAGACGTTCTCGGGCCCGACCTGGCGCCGGAACTGCCGGATCGCCTCGAGGAAGGGCAACGACTCGATGTCGCCCACGGTGCCGCCGATCTCGGTGACGACGACGTCGGAGTCGCTCGCGTCGGTCGCGCTGCGGATCCGCTCCTTGATCTCGTTGGTGATGTGTGGGATCACCTGGACCGTCGAGCCGAGGTACTCGCCCTTGCGCTCCTTGCGGATCACGCGGTCCCAGATCGCGCCCGCCGTATGGTTGGCGTTCCGGGAGAGGTTCTCGTCGATGAAGCGCTCGTAGTGGCCGATGTCGAGGTCGGTCTCGGCGCCGTCCTCGGTGACGTAGACCTCTCCGTGCTGGAAGGGGCTCATCGTGCCGGGGTCGACGTTGATGTACGGGTCGAACTTCTGCACCTGCACCTTCAGCCCGCGGGCCTTGAGCAGGCGACCGAGCGAGGCTGCGGTGATGCCCTTCCCGAGCGAGGAGACGACGCCGCCCGTGACGAAGACGTACTTCGGCGGGCGCCTGGCCACTAGCTGGGCCGTCCGAGCCGGTCGAGCTGCGAAAGAACCGGCGTCCGCTCGATCAGCGCTCCGAGTGAGCGGAGCTCGCCGGCGACGGTGAGGCCTGCGAGCGCCGCAACCGCAAGCCGTTGACCCCGAGCCGTGAACGTCGTCACGGATCCATAACCTAGCACGGCCCCAAGGGCATTCGACCCGGCGTCTCCGAGCATCGTCATCTCGCGGAGATCGTAGGGAGCGAGCAGGACGGCAATCCACGCGTACGAGCGAGGCGCGCCGCGCAGGACGAGCGCGGCGGCGGCGAAGGCCTTCAGCGCCCGGCCGGGCCGGGTGTCGAGCTGGTTGAGCGCGTTGGCCGAGAGCGCCACGAGCACCGCTCCGCGTAGCGAGCGCGTCGTCGCCAGCGCCAAGGCGGGAATCCCGACCGCCTTGAGCACACCGGTGGTTTCGCCGGAGCGAAGGTGCGCGCGGAAGCCACGTTCGGGACCGCTCCAGAGATCGTCGGCGAGACCGAGAGCCGCGATTCCGGCCACTCCGAGGCGAACGCGCCAAGGCGCCCGGGAGCCGCCGAGCGCCACCAGCGCGCCCACGAGCGGCAAGCGGAGGCCGCGGTGGTTGACGGCGGTCGGGCCGCACCCGAGGACGGCGTCCACCAGCTGGCGGCCACGGTGGACGAATCCTGCGGCGTCACGCCCGGTCGCGCGGTGTTGCAGGGGGAGCTCGAGCTCCCGAACCTCGAGCCCGGATCGAACCGCGTCGATCGTCATTCGGACTTCGCAGCCGAAACCCGGGACGAGCGGGAAGCAGGCCTCACGGGCGGCGGACGAGAGCGCCCGCTGGCCCGAGAGCGGCTCGCGGGCGCGGAAGCCGCTCCGGGCGAGCACCAGCAGCCGAGCCGTGCCTTTGGCGATGCCGAAACCGCCTCCCTGTCTGTCGGCGAAAGCGGCCACCGCGAGATCGGCCGGCTCCTCGAGCAGGTGCGTGAGGTCCCCGTCGAGGTCGGCGTCGGCGAGCAGGAGCCTCCCGGGCGGTGCCTCGCGCTCGGCGAGCGTAAGGGCCTGGCCCTTCCCGAGTCGGGGCAGCGAGACGACGCGGGCGCCCGCCCGCCGGGCGGCCGTGGCGGTGCCGTCGCGGGAGCCGTCGTCGGCTACGACGATCGTCGCGTCGGGGAAGGCTTTGCCCAGGGCTCTCACCGTCCGCTCGATGCGAGCCTCCTCGTCTCGTGCGGCGACGAGGATCGTGAGCGGGTCAGCCACCCGAGGGCGCGATGGCCTGGAGCGACGGGAGGAAGTCATCGGCGGACCGCTTCAAGCCGTACTGCCCTGACGGAGCGCCGGCGAGCAGGAGCGCCAGCGAGAGGCGCCCTGCGGGTGTGTCGATGTCGTCCACGGACGAGAGCCCCGCCTGCCGGTAGATCGGAATGGCCGTGGGGCGACTGTCGCTCGCCTCGACCCCGACCGCCGGGACTCCGGCGGAGGCGAGACCCGAGTAGAGCCCCTGGAGGAAGCGGCTTGTTCCGTCTCGCTGCGGCTGGGCGGTGCGAACGACGATCACCCCATCGGCGGGGTCCTTGGTCCCTCCGCCCTGCTGTGCGACCAGCGCGTCGGTGAAGACGTTCCAGAGCGGCGTGTCGCCTCCGAGCACCAACTCGGCGCCGAGCGCTCGCCCCAGCGCCTCGAGGCGGCCCGGGCCTGTGAACTTGCCGACCTCCGGGTGTGCGGCGAGCATCTTGTCGATCTGCTGCGCGTCGATGGGAACCTTCATCACGCGGAGTCGAAGCTGTTGCCCGTCTGCGTTGATCAGCGTCCGGTTGACAGCAGAAGGCATAGCGCCATTCGGGGACCCGACGTAGACCACTGCGACATGCTTGCCGCGTAGCCGGTTGCGGACGAGCGCGGGGTACGTCTGGTTGATGAAGCTGCGGGCCGCGTCCTGCTCGCGGGCGACGGTGCCGGTCTGCTGAACCTGCTGATCCAGCTGTTTCTGGAGGCTCGCGACCTCGCGCTCGAGCAGGCCCGTCTTCGCATTGTCGACCGGGTCCGAGATCCCGACCCCGACGAGAATGCCGATTACGAGGGCGAGAAAGACGGCCGCAAGCGAAGCGACGTGGTACCGAAGATCAAACATCTCAGAGCTCCGCGGCAGTCTGGCACAGCGCGTGCAGCCGGTTGAGCGCGTTTCGCGGCAGGGAGCGGCGCAGGCCGACGAGAAACGGACCGCTGACGGTGAGCTCGACGTTGGTGCGGTCGTCGCCGGCAATGGCGAGGGTCAGCTCGACGTCAATTCGCTCGCTGGTCATGTACCAGGCGACGCGGTTCGGCCGTTCGACGGCCATGACCACGAGTGTTCCCGTCATGTCGGGGCGGCGGAACAGGCTCGGGCGCATCCCGCCGTGCAGCATCCAGCGAGCGCCCGGTGCCAGGCCCCGGCGATCAGGCTGTACGCCACCGACGCCGGGCCACCAGTCCGAGAGGTGGTGCGGCTCGGCCAGAAACTGCCAGACGTCCTCGCGAGGCGCGAGCAGCTGTCGGGATGCGGAATAGGTCGGCATGGCGGGCGAAGTGTTGCTGTTTCGACACGGGCGCGCGCGCCACGTGCGCGCACCTCCGCCGTAGGATCGACTCGGGGAGGAGGTCAGGGCTACCGGCGCCGGGACATGGATGAAACGGCCGTGTCTCCAGGGTCAGCCGAGACCGAGGAGCTCCCGGATCCGCTGGCTGAGAAGCCCGATGAAGCGACGGAGGCTCGGCGAGGCGACGATCGCGACCACGACGGCGCCGAGCCCGGCGACGGCGAAGGCGACCAACGGCCAAAGCCCGACCTGCCGGCTCACGAGCCGAGAGACGCCCTTCGCGTCGATGAGGATCTCCCCCACCTTCAGACGCGTGACGAACGTCGACGACATCCCGGCACGGTCGCGCTCCAGGAACTCGATCAGGTTGAAGTGGGTGCCGACGGCCACGATCAGCTCCGCACCCTTCTCATAGGCGAGCAGGAGCGCGATGTCCTCGCTGATCCCCGGCGCCGAGACCGTCGCGTAACCGAGGCCCAATTGCTCGAGCCGCGCCGCGCCCGGAGCCACCCCGTCGCGGTAAGCATGGACGATCAGCTGCGCGCCGCACCGAAGCGCCGAGTCCGAGACGGAATCCATGTCGCCGACGATCACGTGCGGCTTCATGCCGGCCGCGAGCAGCGCATCGGCGCCGCCGTCCACGCCCACGATGACCGGCTTGAAGTCGCGCACGTACGGACGCACGATCGCCAGGTCGCGCTTGTACCCGGGGCCTCGCGCCACGACCAGCGCGTGACGCTCCCGGAACCTGATCTCCAGCGACGGGAAGTCGACTCCCTCCGCGAGCAGGCGCCCCTCGTCGCGCAGGTAGCGCAGCGTGTTCTCGGCGAAGCCCTCGAGTGCTTCCGTCACCCGGCCACGCTGCTCCGTCAGCGCCCGCCCGAGCTCATTCGCGTCGGGCGCGTGGCCGTTGGCGAGACACGTTCCGTTGCGAAAGAGACTGGCGCCGCGAACGGTCACGTCCTCCCCGTCGCTGACCTGGTCGAAGAGCGTCGCACCCGGCGCGTCGATCAGCCGCACCCCGCCACGCACGAGGAGCAGCGGGCCCGGATTGGGGAAGCGCCCGCTCTGCGAATGCGAGACGTTGACGACGACCCGAACCCCCGAATCGAGGAGCTCCTCCGCCGTGACGCGATCGAGATCCTCGTGGTCGATGATCGCGACGTCTCCCGGACCGAGCCGACCCACCAGGTTCTTCGTACGCCGGCCGAGCCTCGCCCGCCCGGTGAACTCGACGAAGCTCATTGCTCTTGCACCGCCGAGATGAACTGCTCGCCGCCGAGCATCCGACGGAGCTCCTCGCGACGGTCGTCGTCTTCGAGTGCCTCGATGGTGGTGTGCGTCGGGTCGCCCGCCACCTTCTCGACTCGAAAGTGCCGCTCGGCGAGCGTGGCGATCTGGGGCAAGTGGGTGATCGTGACCACCTGGGCACGGCCGGCGAGCCGCTGCAGGGTCTCCCCGACTGCATGGGCGGTCTGACCGCCGATCCCGGCGTCGATCTCGTCGAAGACCATCGTCTCGCCGCCGCCAACGGCCGCGATCGCGAGGGCGATGCGTGACAACTCTCCGCCGGAGGCAGTCTCCGCGGCGGGAGCAAACGGAAGCCCCGGGTTCGGTCGGATCAAAAACGCCGCCTCGTCGGCTCCGGAGGCTGCGCCCTCCCGCTCACGGAACTCCACCCGAAACTCCCCCTCTCCCAGCCCGATGCCGCGGAGCTCCTCGGCGACGGCCGCCGCGAAGGGCCCGGCGGCGGCCTCACGTGCGGCGCGCAGCTCCGACGCCAGGGCGTCGACCCTCGCCCCGGCCTCGGCAAGAGCTCGGGCCGCAGCGGCTAGAGGGTCGGCGCCTCCGGCCACATCTTCGAGCTCGGAACGCGCCTCGGCTGCCCGCGCCAGCAGCTCGTCATAGCTCCCACAGCTGAAGCGGCGCTTAGCCGTGGCAATTCGCTCCAGCTCGGACTCGATCTGCTCGAGACGATCCGGCTCGGCCTCCAACGAGGCAAGGAAGGCTCGCAGCTCCGACGCCGTCTCGCGGAGTCGAAGCTCGGTGTCGCGAAGCTCGTTGCCCGCGCGCTCGAGCTCGGGAGCGAGCCGCTCGAGCGGTGCGAGTGCGCGTTCGGCGACGGCGATGAGGCCGGATGCTCCTTCGCCTTCCTCCGGGGCGAGCGCCTCGCCGGCTGCGGCGACTCCCTCCGCGAGCTCGGTGACGTGCCGAAGCCGCTCTCGCTCGGCGCGCAGCGTCTCCTCTGCGCCGGGCTCGAGCCCCTCGGTGTCGTCGGCAAGGGCTCGAAGCTCGGCCAGACGCGACTCGCTCGCTGCTGCTCCCTGCTCGAGCTCCTCGTGCCGGCGCCGTGCCGCCGCCAGCTCGCGCCAGGCCAGGCGCAGCTCGGCGCGGCGACGCTGCTGATCCTCGCCGGCGAAAGCATCGAGGACGTCGAGCTGGTATGAGGGGCGTGCGAGACGACGCTGCTCGAATTGCCCCGACATCGCGATCAGCCGTTCCGCCGCACGGGCTAGATCCTCGCGTGCCGCGCTGCGTCCCCACGCGTATGCACGCGTGCGGCCGTCGCCGAACACGCGACGTGCCAGCACCAGGCCTTCCTCGTCCTCCGGGCGCAGCTCGGCCAACGCAGCGAGCTCTTCGTCCTCGAAGAAGCCCGCCGGGGGCTCGAGCTCCGCCTCGACGTAGGCCTCCGTTCCGTCCGGGCCGACATACCCTGCGTCGCCGCGGGCGCCGAGCAGGAGGCCGATCGCCTGCGCCAGGATCGTCTTGCCCGCACCCGTCTCGCCCGTGATCGCATTGAGGCCTGGAGCGAGTGCGAGGTCCGCCTCGCGGATCAAGACGAGGTTCTCGATGCGCAGGCGCCGTAGCACGGCTTGGATGCTACGTCTGCTGAGCGCGCGGGGCGACCCGCCGAACCGGACGGTGCCTGCGGAGCCTTACTTGTTCACGCGCGCCCCTGGGTGGGTGGGGGTTAGGGACGGTACCGGCCCTCGGCTCACGTGTGTGCCACCGGATCGTGCCGGAAGGGTGCCGATTCAGGACGCGAAGATCCGCCGGTACCGGCTGAAGAACGTGCTCTCCGGAAGGGTCGCCAGGAGACTGCGCTGGTCCGAGAGCCGAGCGACTACCCGGTCTCCGGGCTGGAGCTCGTGGACTGGATGACCGTCGGCGAGCACGGTTGCGGCGACCTCGTCGGTCCGGTTCTCGACCACGAGGTCGAGCCCACGCGGGACGACCATCGGCCGGGCGTGCAGCGAGTGCGGGGCGACGAAGTTGATCGCCATCGCGTCGAGACCCCACACGAGCACCGGCCCGCCGTTCGAGAGGTTGTACGCGGTCGAGCCCGAGGGCGTGCTGCAGATCAGGCCGTCACACGGCAGCTGTCCGAGGTCTTCGCCTCCGATCGCCCAGGCCAGCTCGATCATGCGTCCGATCGTCGAGCTCGTGACCACCACGTCGTTCACGGCTGTCCACCGTCCGCTGCCACCCTCGACCTCGAGGGCAGGCAGCTCGACGGCCTCGTACTCACCGCAGAACACGCGACCCAGTCCCTCTTCGACCTCGTCGCGGCCGACCGAGGCGAGGAAGCCCACCCGGCCCAGGTTGACGCCGATCACCGGCACCCCGGTGCCGACGAAGCGCTTCAGCGCTCGGAGCATCGTCCCGTCTCCGCCGAGCACGACGGCGAGGTCGGCTGTCGTCGGGTCGCCGTCGTCGCTCCCGAGTCCGTGCTTCTCGAGCTCGTCGTCGGCGAGCAGCAGCTCGACGCCTCGCTCCTGCGCCAGCGCTCGCAGCCGCTCGAGTGCCTGACCGCTCGTCTCGGGCTTGCCGTGCGTGATCACGGCCACCCGTTTGACCTCAGCGCGTCGCGTCGTCGATCCACCTTTCGAGCTCATCGGGAATCTCCGGCTGTCCGGAATGGACGAGGTGAAGGAAGAACTCGCGGTTTCCCTTCGGGCCGGGCAGCCCGGAGTCTACGACGCCCGCGACCCGGGCCTGCCATTCGACCGCGGCTTCGGCCACTTCCCGCAGCACCCGACGGTGCACCGCGCGGTCGCGGACGACGCCACGCCGGGCCTCCCCGCGGGCGGACTCGAACTGCGGCTTGACGAGCGCGACCGCCTCCCAGCCGGGCGCAGCGAGCTCGACCGCGGCCGGCAGCGCCTTGCGCACGCTGATGAACGAGACGTCGCAAACCACCAGCTCGGGCGGAAACGGCAGCTCCCGCAGCTCGCGTACGTTCACGCGCTCGAGCACCGTCACGCGCGGGTCGTCGCGAATCCGCGGATGAAGTTGCCCGTAACCCACGTCGAGCGCGATCACGCGCGCAGCGCCACGTTGGAGCAACACATCCGTGAACCCGCCGGTCGAGGCACCCACGTCGAGCGCGTCCCGCCCGTCCGGTTCGACGTGGAATGCCTCGAGCGCGTGCGCGAGCTTCTCGCCGCCGCGGGAGACGAACCGCGCCGGTTCGGTGACCTCGAGCTCGACCGACTCGTCCACCTGCTGGCCCGCCTTGTCGTAGCCCGGAACCCGGCCCGCAAGGACGAGGGCCTGCGCCTGGGACCGGCTTTCGGCGAGGCCCTGCTCCACGAGGAGCACGTCCAGCCGCTTCTTCACGTGTCTAGGAGGTGCGCGCAGCGAGGCCGGCGACGATCCCCGCCAGGACAGAGGTGTCGCCCGGTACCTCGGCGAGCCGGGCCTGTGCCCGTTCGGCTGCTTCGTCGGCAAGCGACCTCGCTCCCTCGTGCCCGTGCTCGATCAGGTAGCCGTCCTCGTCGAGGATGTCGTCGACGATCTGAAAGAGCAGCCCGATCTCGTCGGCAAACGCTCGCCAAGGCGCCTGCTCCCGCTCCGGCACCTCCGCGACCCACAGCGCGCACGCGACCGCGGCGGAGAAGAGGCACCCGGTCTTGAGCCGGTGTAGCGAGGCGAGGTCGGTCTGCGCGCCGGTGACGTCCAGGTACTGCCCGCCGATCATCCCCAGCGTCGCCTGTACCAGCTCGCGCGCGACCGCGGGCGACTGATACGAGAGCGCAAGTCGCACCGCCTCGGCGAGCAGCGCGTCTCCGACGAGGATCGCGACCGCCTCACCGTATGCGGCCCAGGTGCTCGGTCGGCCGCGTCGCAGCTCGTCGTCGTCGAGCGCCGGGAGGTCGTCGTGGACGAGCGAGAAGTTGTGCACGAGCTCCAGGGCCGCCGCAGCCGGCAACGCTGCCTCGGCCTCCGCTCCCGCCGCCTCGGCGGTTGCGAGGCAGAGGACCGGGCGCACGCGCTTCCCGCCTCCCGCCAGCGCATGGCGCATCGATTCCTCGAGCCCCTTCAGTTCCGGTGTCAACGCGAGCTCGGCCAGGTAGGACTCGACCAGCTCACGCAGCTCGTCCGGGGTGCTCACGACTCTGCCTCGCGCTTCGCCGCCTGGAGCTGCGCCTCGACCTGCTTCGCGATCTCCGCCAGCTCGGACAGGATCTCGACCGCCTCGTCGGGATCCTTCGTCTCCTCGAGCCTGGCACGGGTTCGCTCGAGCCGGTCGAGCAGCTCCTCGGCGCTCTTCAGCCGCTCCTCGGCGCCGCTCACGCGTGTGCCTCCTTCTCGATGCGGCCGAGTATGCCGTTCACGAGCCTCCCCGCGTCCTCGGACGAGTAGCGCTTTGCCAGGGCGACCGCCTCGTTGATCGCCACCTCTACGGGCGTGTCGCGTTCGTCGAGCTCCAGGATCGCCATGCGGAGGATATTGCGCTCGAGCGCGCCGAGACGGTCGGCCGTCCAGTCGTCCGAGGCTTCCGTGATGCGCCGGTCGAGCTCGTCGTGGTTCTCGACGACGGACTCCGCGACCGAGCGCGCATACGGGTCGACCTCGCCCTCGAAGAGGGACGCGAGCTCCTGTCCCGTCACGTCCCATTGGTAGAGGAGCACCAGCGCGGTTCGCCGAGCCGCCCGCCGCCCGGCCACTACGCGATCTCCGCGACCGTCACCTCGACGCGCTCGACGTCGAGGCCCGAGGTAGCAGCGACCGCATCCGCAACCCGCTCTTGAACGGTCCGCGCGAGCTCCGGCACCGGCACGCCTTGCTCGATCGCGAGCTCGAACGACACCGAAGCGAGGCCCGCCCGATGGGCCACGTCGACGGAGCGTTTCGGCCGGCGTACCCGCGCGCCCTCGACGCTCTCAGCCGCGCGCACCACGACACGGTCGAGCGCGACTGCCGCGACCGTGATCGTCCCCTCCTGTCCGCTCAGGACGAGCGGCTCGGTCACGACCCGGTGAGCGCCGGGAGCTGCGCGCCCGCCTCCGTCAGGTAGCCCGTCGAGTAGTGGCCGCTGGAGAACTCCTCGCTCCGGAGGACGTCCATCGCGAGCTCGCGCGTGGTCGGCACGCCTTCGACCTTGAGCTCACCCAGCGCCCGCAGTGCCCGGGCGATCGCCTCCGGCCGGGTCTCGTCCCAGACGATGAGCTTGCCGAGCAGCGAGTCGTAGTGGGGCGGCACCTCGGCCCCGTCCTCGATGTAGGTGTCCAGCCGCACCCCGGGCCCGAGCGGTGCTCGCAGTCGGGAGATCCGTCCCGGCGCCGGCGCGAAGTCGTGCGAGGGGTCCTCGGCGTTGATGCGGACCTCGAGCGCATGTCCCCGGCGCTCGGCCCGGCCGGTACGGGTGAGCGGCTCCCCGGCCGCGATCTTGAGCTGCTCGCGCACGAGATCGATCCCGGTAACCATCTCCGTGACCGGGTGCTCGACCTGGAGCCGGGCGTTCAGCTCGATGAAATAGAACGACCGGTTGGGGCCGAGGAGGAACTCGAAGGTGCCGGCGTTGCGGTAGCCGATCGTGCGGCAGGCACGCTCGGCAGCGGCCTCCATCGCCTCGCGCGTGTCGTCGTCGAGCGCCGGCGACGGCGACTCCTCGATCAGCTTCTGATGGCGCCGCTGGATCGAGCACTCGCGCTCGCCGAGCGTCAGGACGCCGCCCTCACCGTCGGCGAGCACCTGGATCTCGACATGCCGCGCGGGCGCGATCGCCTTCTCCAGATAGAGGCTTCCGTCGCCGAAGGCCGCCTCCGCCTCGAGCGCCGCGGTGCTGTAGGCCGAGTCGAGCTCGTCGGGCCCGCGCACCAGGCGCATGCCCTTCCCGCCGCCGCCTGCCGTCGCCTTCAGCAGTACCGGGTAGCCGACGCCGTCCGCTGCCTCGCGGGCGTCGTCCAGGCCGGTCGCGCCCTCGGTCCCGGGAACGAGCGGAACCTCGGCCACCTTCAGCTCCGCCTTGGCCTGCACCTTGTCGCCCATGCGCGCCATCACGTCCGCGCCCGGGCCGACGAAGACGAGGTCGTTGTCCGCGCAGGCCTCGACGAAGGCCGGGTTCTCCGCCAGGAAGCCCCAGCCCGGGTGGACGGCCTCGCAGCCGGTCGTCGTCGCGGCGGCGACGAGCGACGGAATTCGCAGGTAGCTCTCGCTCGCCTGGGGCGGCCCGATGCAGATCGCGCGGTCGGCGAGCCGGACGTGCATGGAGCGCTCATCCGCGGTCGAGTAGACGGCCACTGCCTCGATGTCGCTCTCGTGCAACGCGCGGATGACGCGCACCGCGACCTCTCCCCGGTTGGCGACGAGAACGCGCCTGAACATGCCTAGAAGGCGTCGAGCGGCGGTGACCCGACCGGCTCGAGCTCGAACAGCAACTGGCCGAACTCGACGGGCTCCGCATTGCCGACGTGGATCGCACGCACGATGCCGGCGCTGTCCGCCTTGATCTCGTTCATCAGCTTCATGGCCTCCAGGATGCAGAGCGTCTGACCCGCGGCAACCGTCTCGCCCTCCTCGACGAAAGGCGGAGCGCCCGGCTGGGAAGCGCGGTAGAAGACCCCGACCATCGGCGCCTCGACCCGGACGACGCCGTCGGCCTCCGGGACGGGCATCGGCTCCCCTTCGGATGCATCGAGCTGAGGCACGGCAGCGGCGAGCTGCGGCTCGAGCTGCTCGGGTGTCCGCCGCACCGAGACCCGCATCCCCGACTCCTCGATCGTGACCTCGCCGACGCCCGACTCCTGGACGATCCGCACGATCTCCCGGATCCGCTCGGCGCGCGCCTGGTCGACACCGCCCGCGGCCAGCGTCTCGTCGCCGCCCGCCCGGCCGCGGATCGACTCCAGCAGCGGCTCGGCCTCCTCGCCGAAGAGCGCGAGCAGGAGCAGTTCCTCCTCGCTCGAGGCAAGTCCCTGCGCCTCGGCCTTGATCGTGTCCAGCTCGGCCGGCGGCTCCTCCTCGGGAGCGCCCTCGGTGACGAGCCCCACCGCGCGCTTGACGGCGGCGTCGATCGGTCCCGGAGGACTCCCGTAGCGACCCTCGAGGAGCGCCTGGAGCTCGTCCACGACGGTCTGGTAGCGGGCGGCCGAGAGGACGTGCATGAGCGCCTGCGAGCCGAGGATCTGGCCGATCGGCGCCGCGAGCGGCGGCCAGCCGACCTCCTCCCGGATCCGAGCCAGCTCCGCGAGCACCTCGTCGAGCCTGTCTCCCGCAGCCAACGCGCGCAGGTGCGAGTCGAGGGCGGCCACGAGACCCGGCGGCACCCGATGCTCGGCGGCGCGCACCGCGATTCGGGGAGCGAGCGGCGTGACCGGCTCGTCGCCGAGGTGCTCGTCGACCAGATCGGAGGCCCGCCAGACCGCGTCGACGTCGACGCCCGTGTCCAGTCCCAGCCCGGCCAGCGCCGACGCCATCGCCTCCCCCGAGACCCGGTACACCGTGAGCGCGACCGGGTAGACGGCGCAGGCGATCAGATCTGCGCCGCCGCGGGCGGCCTCGAGCGCGGACGCCATCGCATTCCCTCCGGCCCCCTGGCAGTAGAGCCCCACCGGCAGCCCGCTGGTCTCGGCAAGCGTCGCTGAGAGCTCCTGGGCGCGGTGCGGCTGAAGCGCGCCCGAAGGATCGTGCAGCAGCACGCGCGAGGCACCCAACTCCGGCAGCTTGCGCGCCTGCTCGACCAGGGCCTCGGTCTCGCCCGTGTAGCCGGAGCCGTAGACCAGCCCGGCGTCGAACTCCTTGCCCGCATCGGTAATCGCCTCGCCCGCCTCGCGGAGGTTCTCCACGTCGTTGAGCGGGTCGTGGAGCCTGAAGACCTCGATCCCGCTCTCCGCGGCGGACGCGACAAAGCGGCGGACAAAGTCGCCTCCGACGGGCCGCGAGCCGACGAGGAAGCGTCCGCGCAGCGCCATCGCGAGCGGTGTCTTCGTGCGCTCGTTCAGCGCACGAATCCGCTCCCATGGGCTCTCGACGCCGCGGCGGACGGCGGTGTCGAAGACCCCGCCTCCCGAGACTTCGAGGTACGCGAATCCGGCTTCGTCGAGGACCTCGGCGAGCCGGAGCAGATCGGCGGTCGGCATCCGCCCGGCAAGCGGCTCCTGGCCGAGCAGGCGGATCGTCGTGTCGACGAGCACGGGCACGCGGGGAGCCTAGCGCTGCTACGCGCGCGAGATGTAGCGGCCTTCGCGGGGGTCGACCTTGATCCGGTCGCCCACGTTCACGAACAGCGGAACCTGCACGACGGCGCCGGTCTGAAGCGTTGCCGGCTTGGTCACGTTCGAGACGGTGTCGCCGCGGACCCCCGGCTCCGTCTCGGCCACCGCGACCTCGACCGATCCCGGCATCTGCACGCCGGCCGGCTTCCCGTCGACCCAGAGCATCTGCACCGAGCTCGACGGCTCCAGGTAGGGCAGTGCGTCCGAGACCGAGTCGTGCGTCAGCGAGAACTGCTCATAGGTCTCCGTGTCCATGAACACGACCTCGTCACCGGCGTCGTAGAGGTACTGCACCTCCTTGACCTCCGTGTGCACGCGCGGGAACTTCTCGCCGGCTCGGAACGTCTTGTCGACCACCGCGCCCGAGTCGAGGTTGCGCAGACGCGAGCGCACGAAGGCCCCGCCCTTGCCGGGCTTGACGTGCTGGAACTCGAGAATGCGCCACACCGAGCCCTCGAGCTGGATGTGCATTCCGTTCCGGAACTGGTTGGTGCCGACCATCTCCGCCACGGGCGGCGGAGTCTAGTCGACGCTCATCAGGTCCTTCGTGAAGCCGGTCGTGATCTCTGCACCGTCCTCGCCGACGATCACGAGATCCTCGATCCGGATGCCGCCGAGCCCTTCGAGATAGATCCCCGGCTCGACCGTGACGACGTTCGCGGCGGCGAGGGTGTCGCTCGACTCCTTCGCCAGCCTGGGCGCCTCGTGCACGTCGAGGCCCACGCCGTGCCCCAGCCCGTGGCCGAACGCCTCGCCGAAGCCGGCTTCGTCGATCACCCGGCGGGCTGCACCGTCCACCGCCACGCCGGTCGCCCCGGCACGGACCGCGTCGAGCCCGGCGAGCTGGGCCTCGAGGCATACCGCATAGGCCTTCTGCAGCCGCTCCGGGAGCGAGCCCGTGGAGAACGTGCGCGTGCAGTCGGAGCAGTAGCCGTCCAGCCTCACGCCCGCGTCGACCACGATCGTCTCTCCGGCGCCGACCTTCCGGTCGCTAGGGCGCGCGTGCGGCCGGGCGCTGTTCGGGCCCGACGCGACGATCGTCTCGAAGGCGGGCGCCTCTGCTCCGAGCTCGTGGAAGAGCTCGTCCAGGCGCCACGCGAGCTCGCGCTCCGTGCGTCCGGCGAAGCGCTCCTCGGCAAAACGCGCGTATGCCTCGCTCGTCAGCGCCGCGGCCCTGCGAACGGCCTCGAGCTCCGCGTCGTCCTTGACCGCCCGCAGCTCCTCGACGAGACCGCGGCGAGGCACGAGCTCGACGCCGCCGCCCGAGAGCGTCTCCCAGCGGCCGTAGGTCAGGTCCTCGGCCTCGAAGCCGATTCGGCCTTCCAGCAACTCGCCGAGCGCCGCGTAGAGGGACCGCTTCGTCTCGACGAACTCCACTCCCTCGACCGCGCGGCCGAGCTCCGCGTAGCGGAAGTCGCTGAAGAGCCGTACTTGGTCGGGCTCGACCACGAGCGCCGCGTTCGAGCTCTCGAAGCCGACGAGGTAGCGGACGTTGACGAGATTCGAGACGAGCAACGGCTCTTCCAGGCTCGCCTGGAGGCGCTCGACGCGGGTCATGCCGGCTGCTCCGCCAGGAACTCCAAGGCCTCACGGTATCCCTCAGGGCCTTTGCCGACGATGCGGCACGCCGCGACGTCGGCGATCACCGAGTGGCGGCGCCAGTCCTCGCGTTCGTCGATGTTCGAGAGGTGCACCTCCACCACCGGCGCCTCGAACAGCTCGAGCGCGTCGCGGATCGCGTAGCTGTAGTGCGTCCACGCCCCCGGGTTGACGACCACACCGCCTGCCCAGTCGAACGCGTCGTGGCACCAGCCGACGTACTCGCCCTCGCTGTTGGTCTGACGGCACTCGGCCTGAAGCTGGAGCTCGAGCGCCCAGTTGTAGATGCGCGTCTCGAGCTGGTTCAGACTGATCCCGCCGTACAGCTCCGGATCGCGCCGGTGGAGCACGTCGAGGTTGACGCCGTTCAGGACTGCCACGCGCACGCGGTGACTCTAGTCGGCGATCAACTCGTCGAGAGCGGCGCGGACGCGCTCGGGCGGCAGCTCGACGCCCGTGATCGGCTTCCCCGGTGCCTCGAGCAGGACGAGCCTAGGGTGTCCGTCACGGGCCTTCTTGTCACGCGCAAGCGCTGCCCAGGCAGCTTCGCGGTCGACGCGGGCGGGCTGTGGCGAGAGCACCTCCTCGACCGTCGTGGTCTCGAGGCCGGACAGGCGCAGAGCCGCGAGGAGCCCGAGGGCGACCGCCTCGCCATGGCTCAGACGCTCGTACCCGGCCGCCGCCTCGAGCGCGTGCGCGAACGTGTGGCCGAGGTTCAGAATCGCCCGCTCTCCCCGCTCGTGTGGATCGCGCAGGCAGACGGCCGTCTTGAAGGCGGCGCAGCGCCGCACGAGCTGGAGCAGCGGCAGCTCCCAGAGCGGTTCGTTCGCCAGCAACCCGGTCTTGACGACCTCGGCCAGGCCGGCGCGCCGCTCGCGCTCCGGCAGCGTCTCCAGCAACGAGGGGTCGATCACGGTCCGCACGGGCCAGTGAAACGCACCGATCAGGTTCTTGCCCTCGCGCAGGTTGACGGCGGTCTTGCCGCCGATCGCCGCGTCCACCTGGCCGACGAGGGTGGACGGGACCGCGACCCAGCGGAGCCCGCGGAGGTAGGTGGCCGCCGCAAAGCCCGCGGAGTCGGTCGTGCAGCCGCCGCCGAACGCGACGATCGTGCCGTCGCGGTCGAGCCGGAGCTCGCGCCAGATCCGCTCGACCGCGCCCAGGCTCTTCGCGTCCTCGCCGCCTCGGAGCGCGTGCACCGGCGCCTCGAGCGGCGGCCGGTGGAGCCCGAGCACCGTTGCATCCGCCAGGAGCTCGTGCTCACCGGGCGGGAGAAAGTCGCCCAGGCGGGCGAGCGAGCCCTCCTCGACGTGGATGCCTCCGGCCGCGAGGACGATCTCATCCGCGTCGCCCGCGACCGCGTCTGCGGACTTCCGGTAGAGGGGCTGACGCTTCGCGTGCAGCGCCCGGAAGCTGCCCTCGTCGCGCGCGAGCGGACGATCGCTCCCATCGGCCCGCTCCCAGGCGGTCTCGGCGTCGACGTCGATCAGCACCGTCAGCGCGTACTCGCCGAGCGCGCGCCTGACCGCTGGAGTCTCGACCGCCCCTCCGCCCAGCGCGAGCACCGCGGGCATGCTGTGCCGCAAGGCCGCGAGCGTCTGCTCCGCCTCCACGGCACGGAAGCCCTCCTCCCCAAGGGTCTCGAACAGCTCGGGCACCGACGCCTGCGCGGTTTGCTCGAGCTCGCGGTCGAGGTCGACGAAACGGCGCTCGAGCCGCTGGGCGACCTCCGTGCCGAGGGTCGTCTTGCCCGCGCCCATGAAGCCGATCAGCGCGAGGTGGCGGTCTAGCGCGTGCGCCACGGGATGCGCTCCACGTACGCCTTCCAGGCGCCCACGAAGTCGGCGAAGGAATCGCCCCCGAACTTCTCCTGGGCCGCACGGGCCAGCTCGAAGGCGACTGCGGCCTCGGCCACGACGGCCAGGGCTTCGACCGCGGCGACGTCGCTGCGCTCGACGAGCGCCTCTCCCGCCTCCCCGGTCTCGAGGTCGACCGAGCGGAGCGGCCGCATCAGCGTCGGCAACGGCTTCATCGCGGCCCGCGCGACCACCTCCTCGCCGTTGGAGATGCCGCCCTCGATCCCGCCGGCGAAGTTCGTCTCCCGGTAGAGCGCGCCCTGCTCGTCGGCGAGGATCTCGTCGTGCGCCTGCGAGCCGCGTCGCTCGGCGAGCTCGAAGCCGCCTCCGATCTCGACTCCTTTCACCGCCTGGATCCCCATCAGGGCGGCAGCGAGTCGGGCGTCGAGACGCTCCTCCTTGCTCGCATACGAGCCCAGCCCCGGCGGAACCCCGCGCGCCATCACTTCGACGACGCCGCCGACGGTGTCGCGCTCGGCCCGAGCCTCGTCGATCCGCGCCTCGAGTTCCTGTGTCACGACCCGCCCCTCGATCTCGATCGCGATCCCGGCGAGCAGCGCCTTCGCAACGGCACCGGCGGCGACCGAGACCGCGGTCTGTCTCGCGCTTGCCCGCTCGAGCGCGTCGCGCGCGTCCGCATGCCCGAACTTGAGCGTCCCGGCCAGGTCTGCGTGACCGGGGCGCGGCAGCGTGACCGGCTTCGAGCCTTTGCCGGCCGGCTCTCCTTCCGGCGGCCACGGGCTCATCCCCCACTCCCAGTTCGCGTGGTCGCGGTTGCGCACGACGAGCGCGAGCGGGGTGCCGAGCGTGCGCCCGTGCCGCAGGCCCGCCAGCACCTCGACGACGTCCTGTTCCAGCTTCTGACGCGGGCTGCGTCCGTAACCCTGCTGACGTCGGGCCAGGTCGGCGTCGATCGCCGAACGGTCGAGCACGAGCCCGGCCGGCAGCCCGGAGAGGATCGCGACCAGTGCCGGCCCATGCGACTCGCCCGCGGTCGTGAGCCTCAGCGTCATGGCGCTAAGCCTAGGGCGGTGCGCATCGTCTCGAGCGGTGGCTCGACGCCCGTCCAGAGGCGAAACGACGCCGCGCCTTGGCGCACGAGGCCCTCGAGCCCGTCGACGACGAGCCGCGAACCGGCCTCGCGCGCCGCGCGAACGAGGGCCGTCGGGCTCCCGTCGGCGTTGTAGGCGAGGTCGACCACGGCGTGCTCACGGCGAGGCTCGACCAGCAACTCGTCGCGGACCGGGGTCGCGTTCACGATCAGGTCGCAGCCGGAGGCATCCGGCGGCCACGCGCCGCTGCGGGAGAACACGCGAACCTCGCCGGGGAGGGCTGGGAGCAGCGCGTGCGCCGCACCGCCGGAGCCGAGCAGGCAGACGGTACGCGCCTCGATCCCGGCCACGATCTCCTTGTCGGTGTTGAAGCCGGCGATGCGGCCGTCGCGGAAGACGAGGGTGTTGACCGACTCGCCCTCGGCCTCGTCGCAGAGAGCCGCGACCGCCCGCTTGTGCGGGATCGTGACGTTCGCGCCCGCGTACCCGCCCGCGACCAGCCCCCCGACTGCCGCCTCCAGCCGGCCAGGCTCGACGTCGAGCGGGACGTATGCCCAGTCGAGCGCCCGGGCGGCGAAGGCCGCATTCTGCATCCGCGGGGAGAGCGAACCGGCGACCGGGTGCCCGAGCAGCGCGACCAGCTTCGTAGCGCCGTCGATCACGGGTAGCCGTGCGCGGCCTTGTAGCGGTCGAACTCGGCCGCGCTTGCCGTGAAGAAGTGGTGCTTCTTGTCGGGCTTGCGCACGAAGTAGAGGTAGTCGACGTGGCTTGGGTGGGCGGCCGCCTGGAGCGATGCCAGCCCGGGGTTTGCGATCGGGGTCGGGGGCAGACCCGGGATCCGGCGTGTGTTGTAGGGGTTGTGGCTGTCGATCTGGGACTGCCTGATCGACTCTGTGGGCAGGATGTGGAACCCGTACCGCAGCGTCGCGTCGATCCCGAGCGGCATCCGCTCGTGGAGGCGGTTGTAGATCACCGCGGACACGAGCTGCCGCTCCTCGGGCGCGAAGGTCTCCTTCTCGACCATCGAGGCGATGATCAGCACGTCGTAGGGCGTCAGGTTCTTCGAGCGCGCGTAGCGCAGGTTCAGCTTGGCCCAGTTTCGCCGGAAAGCCTCGAGCTGCTGCGCCGCCAGTTGCGCCGAGGTCGTTCGCGGAACGAAGTCGTACGTGGCGGGGAACAGGAAGCCCTCGAGCGGCAGCGGTCGCGACCCGAAGCCCGGCTGCCTCCGAGGCCGGCTCGTCGCCGCGCGGTACGCACGCGCGGAGATGCGCACCCGCTTTCCCCGCTCCCGCAGCGCGATCTTCCCGACCGCATCGACGCGCTCTGCCATCTGCTCGCGCGTGAAGCCTTCGGGGAAGACGACACGGAACGGCTTCGGCGCGACCGCCGCCGCGGTCGTCGTCTTCGGCTTGCCCCCGCCGCCCCCGCTACTGACGCTGGCGACCACGAACCATGCGATCGCGAAGCCCGCGACGAGCACGGCGAGCGCGATCAGCCGGCGGCGATACACGACGGACTTCGGCGTCGGAGGTCGCCGGGGCGGCCGCGCCCGCGGCGGCATCACCCCCGGGCGGCGCTCGACCACTCGAGGTAGCTCGACAGCAGATGAGCGGCCGCGCGCGCATCCTCGGGAGCCTTGTCGGATCCCGTGCTCGCAGCCAGGCTGGTGGTGAAGCGCTCGTCGTAGCTCTCGACGGGGACCTCGACGGCCCGCCTGAGCGCCTCGACGAACGCCTCGGTCTCCTGCGCCTGAGCCCCGCGCTGGCCCCTAAGAGTCAGGGGGAGGCCGACGACGACGCGTTCGGCGCCCTGTGCCCGCACGAGCTCGGCGATCCGCGCGAGCCCGGCCTCGGACGCGGCGCGCTCGACCACCGCGAGCGGCCTGGCGATGGTTCCGGTCGGATCGGAGACCGCCACGCCGGTGCGGGCCGAGCCGTAGTCGAGAGCAACCACAATCACGCGAGCGCGCTGCGGAGCGCCTCCTCCGCCTTGGCGAGTGCATGACCGAGCTTCTCCGGGTCGCGCCCGCCGGCGCGGGCCATCGTGGGCCTCCCGCCTCCGCCTCCGCCGACCTCTGCCGCGGCCGCACGGATCACCTCGACGGCGTCGAGCCGCCCCTCCAGTGAGCGGTCGAAGTTGGCAACCAGGTGCACCCGGCCGTCCTCGGCTGACCCCAGCACGACCGCGGCCGGCGCCCGCTCCTGTTTGATTCGGTCGGACTCGGCGAGCAGCACCTCGACATCCACCCCGCTCACGCGCCCGACGAAGACGTTGACGCCGCCGACCTCCTCTTCACGCGTCGTCTCGATCTGCACGTCGACCGGCTTCGCCTGGCGCGGCCCTTCCTTGCGAGCCCGCTCCAGCTCACCGCGGAGCTCGTCCGCCTCTTCCGCGCGGCCCCGCAACAGAGCGTAGGCCTCGCCGGAGGTGACGGCCTCGATGCGGCGTGTGCCCGACCCGATCGAGCTTTCGGAGATGATCACGAACGGCCCGATCTCCGCGGTCGCCCGCACGTGGGTGCCGCCGCAGAGCTCGCGCGAGTAGCCGGCGATGTCCACCACCCGCACCTCGTCGCCGTACTTCTCGCCGAAGAGCATCATCGCGCCCAGCCGTCGCGCCTCCTCGATCGGCACGATGTACGCGCGGACCGGCAGGTTCTCGAAGACGGCCTCGTTGACGCGCCGTTCGACCTCGAAGCGCTCCTCCTCCGTCAGCGCCTGGGGGTGCGCGAAGTCGAAGCGGAGCTTGTCCGGGCGCACCGCGGAGCCGGCCTGCCGGGCGTGCTCGCCGAGCACCTCCTGCAGGGCCTTGTGCAGGAGGTGGGTGGCAGTGTGGTTCGCCATCGTCGGGAAGCGCACCGCCCATGGCACGACGGCCCGGACGCGCATCCCGCCGCCGAAGCCATCGCCCTCGAAGGTCAGCACCTGGTCGTCGCCGGGCAGCCGCGTCGCCACGACGAGCTCGGCCCGCGCGCCGGTCTCCTCGTTCTCGATGAAGCCCGCGTCGGAGACCTGGCCGCCGCCCTCCGGGTAGAAGGGCGACTCCTCGAGCTTCGCCTGGAAGCGGCCGTCGCCGAGATCCTCGTAGGCGACGATCGCCGTCAGCGCCTCGGTCTTCTCGTAGCCGACGAAGTCGCTGCGCGCCTCGGCCTGCAGCCGCACTTCGACCTCCGCCGGCCCCGTCTTGCGCGAGCGCGCGCGCTGCTGCTCCATCAGCTCGCGGAAGCCGTCCTCGTCGACGGGCAGGCCGCGTTCCCGCGCCAGCTCCTGCGTCAGCTCGAGCGGAAAACCGTAGGTGTCGTGGAGCCGAAACGCCTCGTCTCCGGAGATCTCGCCGGCCGCTGCGACTTCCTCGAAGAGCGTCAGCCCGCGGGCGAGAGTCACCGAGAAGCGGTCCTCCTCGTCGCTCAGAACGCGCGCGATCTGCTCGCGCGTCTGCCGAAGCTCTGGATACGCGTCACCCGCCTGCTGGACTACGACGTCGGCCAGCCCTGCGAGAAACGGCGTCTCGAGGCCGATCCGGCCGGCCTGGAGAACCGCCCGGCGGATGACCCGGCGCATCACGTAGCCACGCCCTTCGTTCGACGGCTCGACCCCGTCCGCCGCGAGGAAGGCCATTCCGCGCCCGTGGTCGGCGAGGATCCGATGCGCCTTCGTCGCCTCGTCGCTCTCGCCGTAGGCGACGCCCGACTGCTCCGCGATCCAGTGCATGATCGCCTGGTAGCCGTCCGTGTCGTAGACCGAGTCCACCTTCTGCAGGATCCGGGCGGCGCGCTCGAGCCCCATCCCCGTGTCGATGTTCTGCTCGGGCAGCGGGGTCAGCGAGCCGTCCTGGTGGAGCTCGAACTCCATGAAGACGAGGTTCCAGAACTCCAGGAACCGCTCGCACTCGCAGCCGGGCGCACACTCCGCCCGCCCGCAGCCGACGTCCTCGCCCCAGTCGAAGAACATCTCCGAGTCAGGCCCGCAAGGCCCGGGGCCGCCGACCGACCAGAAGTTGTCGGCGCGCGGCAGCCGCACGATCCGCTCCGGAGGCATGCCGATCTTCTCCCAGGCCCCGATCGCGACCTCGTCCTCGTCGAGCTTCAGCTCGGGGTCGCCGGCGAAGACGGTCACCCAGATGCGATCGAACTCGAGCTTCATGTGCTCGAACATGAACTCCCAGGCGAGCTCGATCGCGCCCTCCTTGAAGTACTGCCCGAACGAGAAGTTCCCAAGCATCTCGAAGAACGTGAGGTGGTAGCCGTCGAGCCCGACCTCGTCGATGTCCGGGGTCCGGAACACCTTCTGCACCGTCGTCAGGAGCGGCGCCGGCGGCTCCTCCAACCCGAGGAAGTACGGCATCAGCGGCTGCATCCCCGCCGAGACCAGCAGCGTCGAGCGGTCGTCCGCCCGCGGAATCAGCGGAGCAGAGGGCCGGAAGACGTGGCCCTTGGACTCGAAGAAATCGCGGTAGCCCGCCCGCAGTTCGGCCGTTGTTCGCACGAAGGTGATTCTAGGTGCGGCTCAGTTGCTCGCAGCCCTGCGCTTGGGCTCGGCCGGCTCGTCGCTCGCGATCTCCTCGCGGATCTTCTCGAGCGACCGGCGGATCAGGCGCGACACGTGCATCTGCGAGATCCCGACCTGCTGTGCGATCTGCGACTGCGTGAGCCCCTCGAAGAAGCGCAGGTGCAGGATCGTCCGCTCGCGTTCGTCGAGCACGCGGAACCCCGGCTCGAGCACCGCGCGATCCTCGGACACCTCGTACTGGTGCTCCTCGGTGCCGAGAGACTCGAGCGGGTCGAGCTCTCCCTCCTCGTCGCCGCCGGAGCCCCCCGAGAGCGAGAGCGAGCTGTAGGCGCGCCCGCTCTCGAGCGCCTCGAGCACCTCCTCGTCCGTGACTCCCGCGGCCTTGGCGAGCTCGGCGATCGTGGGCGAGCGACCGAGTTGGACGGTCTGCTCCTCGAGGAGTCGCGAGAGCTGGATGTTCAGCTCCTGCAGGCCGCGGGGGACGCGCACCGCCCAGCCGCGGTCGCGGAAGTGGCGCTTGATCTCGCCGATGATGTTCGGCGTCGCGTAAGTCGTCAGCTCGACTCCGCGGTTGACGTCGAAGCGGTCGATCGCCTTGATCAACCCGATCGCGCCGATCTGAACGAGGTCCTCGAGCTGCTCGCCCCGGTACGAGTAGCGCCGCGCGAGCGAGCGCACGAGCGACATGTACTGCTCGATCAACTGCTCGCGCGCGCTGACGTCGCCTTCTTCGTGGTAGCGGCGCAGCAGGACCTTGTCGCTCTCGCGCGTCACGAGGCCGGCTCCTGTCGCTCGACGTGCTTGGTCAACTGGATCCAGCCGTCGCCGTCGAGCCCGTAGTCGTCGACGACGGTGTCGAGCACACGGCGCAAGGTCACGGCTTCACCTGGATCTCGCTCCAGCTCGGCACGGAGGCGGTCGGAGGAGAAGGGGCCGACCCTCGTCACGATCGCCTCGCCGGTCAGGTGCAGCCTCACCGTCACCTCCCCGTCCGTCGCCGCCCGCTCCAGCACGGCGTTGAGCGCGGTCTCGAGGTCGTCGAGGCTCTCGAAGCTGAGGTTGAGGCGTGCGGCGACGCCGCCCAGGACGAGGTGCGCGACCTCGTGGAAGGACGCGTCTCGTGGAATCGTCAGTGTGATCTCGTCGCCGGTCATGCGCCCGTGGGTTCAAACGCTCCAGGGGCGCGCTAAGGTTTCGGCAGGATCCGAAACGATCGTTCCGGCCCCGACGATCACCTCTCCCTCGTAGAGCACCGCTGCCTGCCCGGAGGCCACCCCGTGGGCCGGCATGTCGAGGCGGAGCCGGAAGCCGCCGTCAGTCGGAGTCACGTCGGCCCCGACGCCCGGCGAGCGGTAACGGAGCTTCGCCTCCGCGCGGTCGACCGGGAGGTGCAGCCGTCCGCGAGCGTGAACCTCGTTCGTGGCGAGCGCCGCCCGAGGCCCGACCACGATCGTGTTCGTCGACGGCTCGCTGCGGAGGGCATAGACCGGGCCTCCTGCAGCCACGCCGAGCCCACGGCGCTGACCCGGCGTGAAGCGCCAGAAGCCGGAGTGCCGGCCGAGCTCGCGACCGTCCTCGTCCACGATCGGACCGTCCGCGGCGAGGAGCCCGTTCCGCCCGAGGAAGTCGCGGTAGTCGCCGCCGGCCAGGAAGCACGCCTCCTGGCTCTCCGCGCGAGACGCCGCCTCGAGCCCGGCGCGCGCGGCTTCGGCGCGGGTTGCGTCCTTGCTCTGCTCGCCGAGTGGAAACCAGAGGCGCTCGAGGAAGCGCGGATCGAGACGCGCCAGCATGTAGGACTGATCCTTCGCCGGATCGGCCGCGCGGGCGAGAAGCAAACGACCCCGGTGCTCGACGATGCGCGCGTAGTGCCCGGTCGCGAGCCGCCCCGCGCCGGCCCGTTCGGCGAACGCGAGGAGCTCGGCGAAGCGGAAGCTGCCGTTGCAGCGGATGCAGGGGTTCGGCGTCTCGCCTGCCGCGTACCCGCGGACGAACGGCTCGACGACCGCGCGGCGGAACTCCTCCCGAAGGTCCAGGGTCACGTGCGGGAGACCCAGCCGGTGGCATGTCGCCCGGGCCGCGAGCACAGCCTCGGGCGAGCAGCAGGCGCGCTCGGCGTCGGGACCGTGAGGGTCCAGCCACAGTCGGAGAGTCACCCCGATCGCGTTCCGTCCGGCGCGCAGCAGCGCAACCGCGCTGTCGACGCCGCCGCTCATCGCGACGGCCACGCGCCCCGGCACGGCTGCGGCCTGGAACGCGGGGCCGAGCGCATTCGCAAGGGCGTCCACGGCCAGCTCGTCGCCTCCGACGGCGGCGGCCTCGATAAGGGCGAGGCCCTTCAGCGGCCGGTCGAGCCCTTCGGCGTCGGCCTCGACGATCCGATCTCCGTCGACGGCCAGGCGCACCAGCGCCCAGCGTCCGTCCCGAGTCGAGTCCCCGACCAGCTCCACGGTCCCAGGCTAGCGGCGAGGGACAAAACGGGGGAACCGAGGTTCCCCCGTTCCGACTCCACCCTGCCGATGCCTGCGGGCCCGTTGTGAACCTGGCAAGCCAGGTGGGTGCCGCGTCTCCGTTCGGCGCCAGGCGCCTCGGGCGAACGGCGGCTCCCTCTGTATTGGTGTTGGTTCTACAGAGAAACCCGCAGCACGCACAGGGTCGAGCCGTCTCACTGTAGCGCAGTTCGCCAGGCGCGCTAGCGCGCGAAAACCCAGCGAATCCGCTGGACGCCGTCGACGCCGAGCTCCTCCGCGAGCTTGGGCGTCAGGTCGAACTTGCGGCCCCGGAGCACCGGGCGCCGGTCGATCACCTGCGTGAAGATCAACGGGCTGTCCTTGTAGGCGACGTAGACGCGGATCCCGCATGGAAGGACGGAATCGGTCACCCCGATCGTCCCCGGCTCGAGCAGGATGCCGCACCGTGTCCGGCGCCCGTAGCGGGGCTCCCCCGCGCCCGCCAGAGCCGAGTACCAGGCTCCGCCGGCGACCGGCGCGGGTTGCGGCAGGCTGGTGATGGCCGAGTTCGAGCCGTGGGAGGTGAGCGCCAGCGCGACGATCGCGGCGAGCAGCGCGATCCCCGCAAGGGCGACCTGACGCTGCAGCGAGGCGGCGTTCATGTCACGAGCTCGGCGAGATCTGCCCCGAACGCCTCCCGGACGAGCGGGTCGAAGTTGGAGGGCAGCTCACCCGCAGCGCTGGCGAACTCGCGCAGGTGTAGGAGCAGGAGCGACCGCTCCTCGACCTTTTCCGGGTCGCCGTCCAGTGTCGACGCAAGCTGCTCGAGGTCCCAGATGTTCCAGGCACGCCGGGTCGGATCGCGCAGCGCCAGCGGCACGACCTCGGGCTGAGGTTCTGGCTCTGGCTCTGGCTCCGGCTCCGGTTCGGGAAGCGGGGGAACCACGGCGAGAATTGGCTCCGGCTCCGGCTCCGGCTCCGGCTCAGGTTCGGGCTCAGGTTCCGGTGTTGGCTCAGGTTCCGGTGTGGCTTCCGGTGCGGGCGGCTCGGCCACGGCATCCGGTTCCGACGGCGCGAGCTCGGGCTCGCCTTCCGGCTTCGGGGTCTTCGAGCCGCGAACGAACGGCGGGATCAACGAGCGGATCCTCACCCGCCGCTCTCCTCACGTTTCGGCGGATCGTCCTCCTCGTTCGTCCCGAAGAGCTCCGCCACCTCCTCGGCGGCTCGGCTCGGCTGCGGCGCCGAGCGCCGCGGCAACAATTTCACGTGCCTCGGCGGCGGCGCAGTCTCCGCCTCGGCCGCCTGCTGGCGTCGCCGACGCAGGATCCCGCGCCTCCTCGGCGCAGGCAGTGCCTCGGGCTCGTGCTCCTCGACCACCTCCCGCTCCGGTTCCGGTTCCGGCTCCGGCGGTGGCTCCGACTCGGCCTCCGGCTCCGGCTCCTGTTCCGGCTCGGGCGGACGCTCGGGCGGGGCGACGACGGTTCGCTCCTCCGGCGGCAGCCAGGGAACGCGCTCGGCCTCGCCCTCCTCCGGTTGTGGAGACGCCGGCAAGAGGTACGAGGTCGGCGATGCGGCGATGCGCTCCGCCGTGAACTCGATCAAGGCGACGAGCACCCAGGCCACCGCCATCACGAGAACGATCACTATGGGGCGAAGGTCTGCGAGGCCGGCGCCGATCGCTAGGAGGACGAGAAAAAGCGCCTCGAGCGCGAAGCGAAGACCGAGCCGGCCCGGGAGCATGAGCCGAGCCTAGCTGGCGCTCTCGTCGTCGCTCTCAGACCCGGTGTCGAGTGGGCCAGGCGGCGAAGGGCCGGGCGAGGCCGGCGGCGAGAGCGGCGGTGATTCGGATTCCTGCTCCGGTGCGGCTGTCTCCGTCCCGGCGACCGCCGGAGGTTTCAGGGCGGGAGACGGGGTTCCGCGGCTTGCCTCGGTCGAGGCCTCCGCCGCGGAGACGATCGTCTGGGCGACCCGGCCGACCGCCTCATCCCCGAGACCTGCGGCGCCGAGGAGCTGCTCCGCGCCGTCCTGGGCTCGGCTGATGATCGCGGCGGCTTGCGCCCGCGCCCACTCGAGCGTCTGCTCGACCTCAGCACGGACGGAGTTCGTCAGCTCGGTTGCCTGGTGGCGAGCCTGCTCGAGCAGCCGAGCGGCACGGGACTCGGCCTCCGAGAGCTCCTGAGCGGCCTGCTGTTGCGCCTCCTGGAGGGTCTGGCGGGACTCGCTCTTGGCCGCGTTCAGCATCTCGGCGCGCTGGCGCTCGCTCTCCTGGCGATAGCGGTCGACGTCGCCCTGGCGCTCCTGGAGGTCGCGCTGGCGGCGGGTCACCTCCTCCTCGGTCCGGCGGAGCTGGGCGGCCGAGGCGGTCTGGGCATCGCGCTCGATCGTGTCGGCCATCTCGGCCGCGGCTCTGATCATGTGGAGCGCGTCCATGCGGACGGCGTGCGCCGTAGCCTCGACCTGACCGCTTTCCCCCGCGGCCTGGAGGACTCGCAGCTGCACCTGAAGCTGGGTCGTGTGTCGGCGGAAGGCCTCGAACGCCTCGCGAACCTTCTCCCGGTCGTACCCGTCGGCCGCCCCGGGCAGTTCCTCCACCCGAGGGAGGGACGTCAGCCCCGGAGCCTGCGACGCGCTGCCTTGACCTTCACTTGCCATGCGGGTATCTCGCCTCCTGGAGCTCGTTCCTGGACTTGCAGTATGACTGCTGCGTCGGCCTGAGAACAGCCGCTAGTCCTTGTGTGGCACCACCTGAATTCCGAGCTCGGCCAGGACTTCCTGCCCGACCGGCGTCGGCGCGCCGGTCATCGGATCCACGCCGGCCTGATTCTTCGGAAACGCCACGGTGTCGCGGATGAACGGCTCGTCGAGCAAGGCCATCGCCAGGCGGTCGATGCCCGACGCGATCCCGCCGTGCGGCGGCGCGCCCATGGAGAGCGCGTCGAGGAGAAAGCCGAACTTCGCCCGCTGCTCCTCGGCCGAGATCTGGAGCAGATCGAAGATTCGCCGCTGGAGCTCCGGCTCGTGGATCCTGAACGAGCCGCCCGCGATCTCGATCCCGTTCACGATCAGGTCGTAGGCAACCGCCCGCGCCGCCCCCGGGTCGGCCCCGAGCAGGGCGGCACCCTCGTCGGTCGGCCGCGTGAACGGATGGTGGACCGCGGTCCAGCGTCCCTCCTCCTCGTCCCATTCCAGCAACGGAAAATCCGTCACCCAGAGGAAGCGCCAGGCGTCGCGGTCGATCAGCTCGAGCTCCCGCCCGAGATGGAGGCGAAGCGCACCGAGCACGCGGGCGACCTTCGCGGGCTCGTCGGCGACGAACAGCACCGTTGTCGCCGGCTCCGACCGGAACCGCTCGAGCTCGTCCTCGGAAAGAAACTTCGCGATCGGAGAGCGCACCTCACCTTCGTCGTCGTAGACGAGGTACGCGAGCCCCTTCGCTCCCCATTCCTTGGCGAACGCCTCCAGCCGATCGAGCTCGGCGCGCGAGAATGCCTGCGGAACACGCAGGAACCGGACGCACGGCGCCTTTGCGAACACCCCGAACTCGGAGCCTCGCGTCAGCTCGGTGGCGTCCTCGATCTCGAGGCCGAAGCGAAGGTCCGGCTTGTCGGACCCGTACCGTTCCTGCGCCTCGTCCCAGCTCATCCGCTGGAACGGCGCCTCGACCTGGATGTCGAGGCACTCGCGCCAGACGCGCTGCATCGTCCGCTCGAGCAACTCGAAGAGGAGCTCCTGGTCGGGGAACGCCATCTCGACGTCGAGCTGGGTCAGCTCCTGGAGCCGATCGGCACGCAGGTCCTCGTCGCGGAAGCAGCGGGCGATCTGGTAGTAGCGCTCGAAGCCGGAGATCACCAGCAGCTGCTTGTAGATCTGCGGCGACTGGGGCAGCGCGAAGAACCGCCCAGGCTGCAGCCGCGTCGGCACCAGGAAGTCGCGGGCGCCCTCGGGCGTCGGCTTCCCCATCACCGGCGTCTCGATGTCAACGAAGCCGGCTGCCTCCATCTCCGCGCGAATGATCGAGACCATCCGGGCGCGCGTCCGGATGTTGCGCTGCATCCTCGCGCGGCGCAGGTCGAGCCAGCGATAGCGGATGCGGAGGGTCTCGTCGACGTTCTCCTCGTCTAGCTGGAAGGGCAGCGGCGGCGAGCTCGAGAGAACCTCGAGCTGATCGACCTGGAGCTCGACCTCGCCGGTCGGCAAATTCGGGTTGACGGCATCGGGTGCGCGCGCCGCGACCTCCCCTTCGGCACGAATGACGAACTCGTTGCGGACGCCGTGAGCGACCCCGGCCGCTTCGGGAGCCCGCTCGGGGTTGATCACAAGCTGCGCCAGCCCGCTCTCGTCTCGCAGGTCGATGAACACGAGCCCGCCGTGGTCGCGGCGGGTGGCGGCCCAGCCCGCAAGGGCCAGGCGCTGCCCGACGTGCTCTTTGCGGAGCTCGCCCGCATTGAGGTCGCGCCATCTCATCGCCTCAGCCTCTCCGCCAGCTCCGCGGTCGGAACCTCCTCGTCCGGCTGACCGGGCCGCCGCAGCGTCGAGCGCTCCGGCCCCCATTCGACGATCGCCTCCGCGCCCAGGCGGCGCGCGTGGGTCAGCTGGCCTTTCAGCGAGCGGCCGCCGTAGTCGACCTCGGCGCGCAGCCCGTTGCGGCGGAGCTCCTGCACGAGCGGAAGTACGCGCGGCTTCAGGTCCTGCTCGTGGAGCATGACGAAGACGTCCAGGCCCTCGGGCTCGGCCGACACGCCCTCGGCCTCCAGCGAGAGCAGCAACCGCTCGATCCCTGCGCCGAAGCCGATGCCGGGCGTCGGCCGGCCGCCGAGCTGCTCGATGAGCCCGTCGTAGCGACCGCCGCCGGCGATCGAGCTCTGCGCGCCGATCGCCTCGTCCACGAACTCGAAGGTCGTGCGGGTGTAGTAGTCGAGGCCGCGCACGAGGGTCGGAGCGAGCGTGAACTCGACCGCGTAGTTCTCGAGGTGCGCCTGCACTGCCTCGAAATGCGCCTTGCACTCGTCGCAGAGCGCCTCGCCGATCTTCGGGGCGTCGGCCAGGGCCGCCTGGACCGCCGGGCTCTTGACGTCGAAGACCCGCAACGGGCTCGTGGCCCGTTTCTGCCTCGCCTCCTCGTCGAGGACGTCCTCATGCTGGTCGAGCCACGCGGTCAGGCGCTCGACGTACGCGGGCCTACACGTCGCGTCACCGATCGAGTTCAGCAGGAGCTCGTACTTCGTCACGCCCAGCCGCGCGAGCAGCTCGTCGTAGAGCTGGATCACCTCCGCGTCGACCGCGGGGTCGTCGGAGCCGATCGCCTCGACCGAGAGCTGCCAGTGCTCGCGGTAGCGGCCGCGTTGCGGCGTCGCGTACCGGTACATGGTCGCGAGGGTGTAGAGCTTGACCGGCTGACCCTCGCGGTGCAGGCCGTGCTCGAGGTAGGCCCGGGCGATCGGTGCGGTCGCTTCGGGCCTCAGCGTCAACGAGCGGTCGCCACGATCCTCGAAGGTGTACATCTCCTTCTGCACCACGTCGGAGCCCTCGCCCGCGGTGCGCTTGAAGAGCGCCGTGTCTTCGAACACCGGCGTCTGGATCGGCCGGTAGCCGTAGAGCGAACACAGCCGTTCCGCCTCCGTCGTGACCAGCCGCCAGAGCGGCTGCTCGGAGGGGAGGATGTCGTGGGTGCCGCGAGGCGCCTCGAACGTCGTCACGAGGCGCGCAACGGAGCCAGGAAGGGATTGCGCGCCAGCTCGGCCCCGAGGGTCGTCGGCGGGCCGTGCCCGGAGTAGACGGCCGTCTCGGGCGGGAATCGCTCGGTCAGCATGCGTAGCGACTCGACGAGCGTGTCGTGATCTGCGCCCGGGAGATCCGTGCGCCCGACCGACCCTGCGAAGAGCACGTCGCCGGAGAAGAGGCTGTCCTCGGCGTGGAAGGCGAGGTGTCCGGGCGAATGGCCGGGCACACGCAGCGTCTCGAACCTGATTCCGGCGAGCTCCAGCGTCTCGTCGCCGGCCAGGAACCTGTCCGCGGTGTAGGAGCGCGCAGGAGTGCCCGGTGGCACGAGGTCGGGGAGGTTCTCGAGCAGGGCCCGCTCGTCCTCCGCCATGTAGACCGGGGCACCCGTTCCTTCGGCCAGCTCGGCAACGCCGCCGAGGTGGTCCCAGTGCCCGTGCGTGATCAGGATCGCAACGCAGCGGGCGCCGAGCCGGGCGAGCTCCAACCGAAGGTCTGCGGCATCGCCGCCCGGGTCGATGACGACCGCCTCGTCGGCCGTCTGCGAGGCACGGACGACGTAGCAATTCGTCCCGATCGGGCCGAGCTCGTAACGATCGACGACCAGGCTCACAGGGCGCTCACCGGAGGCTGAGTCTAACGGCGTCGTTGCGGCTGGTTCCCGCGCTGTTTACGGCGCGCCCAGCCTCCTCCCCGCTGCGAGCGTATCGAGCACCGACGCACTCTTGTGTGACGGGACCGCGCCAAAACCGTGCCTCCCGGCCGGTTAGGATCGCCTCGGTGAGAAGCTGGAACCTGAACGAGATCGAGACCCCGAGCGGGAGCCGCTCGCCGGTCGTGCTCGACTCCGACGAGGCCGCCAGGGTCGTCCTGATCGGGCTCGATCCCGGCCAGGAGCTGGGCGAGCACCAGGTCAAGGAGCACGCCTTCGTGCTCGTTGTCGAAGGGACGGTTCGGGTTGACGCCGCCGGTGAGAGCCTCGAGGCGCCCACCGGGACGCTCTTCACGTTCGAGCCGGACGAGCGGCACGCGGTCTCGACCGAGGGTGGCGCGCGGATCCTCCTCTTCCTCGCACCATGGCCGGGCCTGGGTCACTACCGGGGCCGAGAACAGGCCGCCCCGGCCTAGCGCTTCCGGGGCTGGCGCTGCGGTAGCTGTCCGGTGCGCTTCAGGTACGACCGGTACATCGTCCGGTCCATCACGTACATGAACGGAACGAAGAAGGCGGTGTAGACGACCGTCACGGCGAGCCGCGTCCCGATCGCCTGCCCACTGTTGATGAATGAGAACGCGAGGAAGATCAGGGGGAAGAAGATCAACGCCCGCTTGCCCACCTTGCTCCAAGACGGCGGCTTTACCTCACGGACCGCGCCCGAGGCCGCGCGCCGCTTCTGAGGTTGCTTCGACTCACGCTTCCCGTTCTGGCCGCGGGCTGGACGCTCGTCCTCGTCGACCTCGACCTCTTCGCCCTCGTCGTCCACGTAGACGAACTCGTACTCGTGCCGGCGGTCCTTCTGGCGCCTGCGGCGCTGCTTTCGGGTCGGCATTTCGCGCAAGCGTAGCGCGGTCTCAGGCCGTGAAGGCGACCTCACCGCGTCGGATGACCGTCGCGACCACGTCGCCGCCCAGGTGGTAGGCGAGGTAGCGCCAGTCGGGCGCATCGAGGAGGACGAGATCCGCCGCGAACCCCGGGGCTACGCGGCCGATGCGATCGGCTCGGGCGAGGACGTGCGCGGCGTTCACCGTGCACGCGGAGAGCGCCTCCTCCGGCGAGAGGTGAAGTTGGGTGCAGGCCAGCGAGCACACGATCGGGAAGGCTCTCGCAGAAGGAGCTGCCCGGGTTGAAATCGGTTGCCAGCGCAACGGCGGCGCCGGCGTCGACCAGCGCGCGCCCCGGCGGCATCGGGCGCGTGAGGAAGAGGGCGCTCACGGGCAGAATGACCGCCACGACCCCGCTCGCCGCCAGAGTGCCAATGCCCTCCGGGCCGGTCGCTTCCAGGTGGTCTACCGACCGTGCCCCGAGCTCGACCGCAAGGGGGACGGCGCCGCGTTCGGTGAACTGGTCCGCGTGGATCCTCAGCGCGAGGCCGGCGACGCGGCAGCCCTCGAGGTAGCGGCGCGCCTGCTCGATCTCGAACGCACCTTCCTCGACGAAGACGTCTGCGGCCTCGGCCAGACGCGCAGCCTCCGGCAATACATCCGCCAGGAGGAAGTCGACGTACGCGTCGGCGTCGGCGAACTCCGGCGGCACCGCGTGCGCGCCCAGCCAGGTCGGTACCCCGCCCTCGGCCGCGATCGCCCGAAGCGACGCCAGCTCGGTCTCGCGATCGAGGCCGTAACCGGACTTCGACTCGAACGTCGTCGTCCCGGCCCGGAGCATCCACTCCCGGTGGGTCCGCACGGCGGCTCGCAGGCCCGCCTCGCCGGCGGACCTCGTGGCCTGGACGGTCGAGAGGATTCCGCCTCCGGCCGCATGCAGCTCCTCATACGACGCCCCGCGCGCGCGGAGGGCGAACTCACCGACCCGGTCGCCGGCAAAGCACGCATGCGTGTGGCAGTCGACAAGCCCCGGGACGGCGCAGCGACCCGAGCCGTCGAGCTCCTGCACATCGCCGGGAAGCGGCTGAAGGTCACGCATCCGGCCCGTCGCTGCGATGCGACCGTTCTCGCACAGCACGAACGCGTCCTCGAGCACGTCGACGGTGCCCAACGCCTCGCGCCGGAGCGGCGCGTCACGTCCGGCCGGACTGGCGAGCTGTGCGAGGTCGCGGACGAGCAGCCGCGAGACCGCGGCCGGCTCCGGGTCGCTCACGCGCCGGCCGTGGGCGGCGAGGGCAGCTCGAGCCCGTGCTGCTCGGCGGCCTCGATCGCCTCCGCGTAGCCCGCGTCGGCGTGGCGCAGCACGCCAGTGCCAGGATCGGAGGTCAGCACCCGCTCCAGCCGCTCCGCGGTGTCGGCCGAGCCGTCGGCGACGACGACCATGCCCGCGTGGATCGAATTGCCGATCCCGACGCCGCCACCATGGTGCACGCTCACCCAGGTCGCGCCCGCCGCGACGTTGACGAGGGCGTTCAGGATCGGCCAGTCGGCGATCGCGTCCGAGCCGTCGCGCATCGCCTCCGTCTCGCGGTACGGAGAGGCCACCGAGCCCGAGTCGAGGTGGTCACGGCCGATCACGACGGGCGCCTTGACCTCGCCGTTTCGGACGAGCTCGTTGATCGCCAGGCCGGCGCGGGCACGGTCGCCGTAGCCGAGCCAGCAGATCCGAGCCGGGAGGCCCTGGAAGGCGACGCGCTTCGGAGCGAGCGACAGCCAACGCTGGAGGGCGGAATCGTCCGGAAACAGCTTCAGGAGCATCCGGTCGATGGCGGCGATGTCCTCCGGATCGCCCGAGAGCGCCGCCCATCTGAACGGCCCGATCCCGCGACAGAACAACGGTCGAATATAGGCCGGGACGAAGCCCGGGTATGAGAAGGCTTCTTCGACTCCTGCCTCGTGCGCCTCCCCTCTCAGGTTGTTGCCATAATCGAAAACATAGCTGCCGGCCCGGACGTACTCGAGCATCGCCTCGACGTGGCGCGCGATCGACGCGGTGGCCCGCCGGAGGTACTCCTCGGGGTCGCGTCCGCGCAGCTCGGCGGCCTCTTCGACGCCGAGCCCGACAGGGACGTAGCCGTTGAGCGGATCGTGCGCCGCCGTCTGGTCGGTGACCAGGTCGAAGTGCTCGCCGCGGGCGGCAAGCTCGGGCACCACCTCCGCGGCGTTGCCGAGCAGGCCGACCGACAACGCCCTCCCGTCCGCCGCAGCGGCCCGGACGCGGGCCAGCGCCTCGTCCAGCGACTCCGACGCCTCGTCGAGGTACCGGGTCTCGAGCCTGCGCTCGATGCGAGCGGGGTCGACTTCGACGCAGAGAATCGCCGCACCGGCCAGCGTTGCCGCCAGCGGCTGGGCGCCGCCCATCCCACCGAGTCCCGCGGTCAGGATCGTCCTGCCCGACAGGTCGGGGGACCCGAAGTGCTTCTCGCCTGCCGCGGCGAACGTCTGGTACGTCCCCTGGAGGATCCCCTGCGTGCCGATGTAGATCCAGCTCCCGGCGGTCATCTGCCCGAACATCGTCAGCCCGAGCGCCTCGAGTCGACGGAACTCCTCCCAGGTGGCCCAGCGCGGCACGAGCAGCGAGTTGGCGATCAGCACCCGCGGCGCGGCCGTGCTCGTGCGAAAGACCCCGACCGGCTTCCCGCTCTGGACGAGGAGGGTCTCGTCCTCGTTCAGGGTCAGGAGCGAGCGAACGAGAGCCTTCAGCGCCTCCGGGCTCCGCGCTGCCTTGCCGGATCCGCCGTACACGATCAGCTCCTCCGGCCGCTCCGCCACGTCGGCGTCGAGGTTGTTGAGGAGCATGCGCAGCGGCGCCTCGGTCGACCACGAGCGGGCGTTCAGCTCCGTTCCGCGCGGCGCCCGGATCGCGGAGAGATCGCCGCACAGCGCCTCGACCGTCGCATCGAGGGAGCGGGTTGCGCTCACGGCCGCTGCCGAGCGCGCTCGCGAGCCCGGAGCCTCCACCACGTCCACGCGGTCGCGAGCACGAACGCCCCGCCGCCGCCCGCGAGCGCCCGGAGCACCGAGCTTCCCGTCAGCCAGGCGATCAGGAACACGACCGTGCCGAGCACGGCGTAGGCGAGCGCGCTGTCCCGGTACGGGTGAACGGAGCGCCGCCTCGACGGAGCCTGCCCATTTCCGCTCGTCACCGCAGCTCCCCGACCTCCGCCTCGACCGCCTCGACGACCGACCCGTCCCCGATCGCGGCGGCAACGGCCTCGATGTCGGGTGCGAGCGGACGGTCGTCGCGCAACCGAGGCGACAGCGACCGGACGAACTCGCGCGTCGCGCGCACTCCGGCACCCGGCTGCAGCGGCGCCAGGAACTCGACCGCCTGGGCGCCGGCGAGCAGCTCGATCGCCAGGACACGCTCGGCGTTTGCCAGCACCTGCCAGCCCTTGAGGCCCGAGGCATTGCCCATCGAGACGTGATCCTCCTGTCCTGCGCTCGTCGGGATCGAGTCCACGCTCGCAGGGTGCGCGAGCACCTTGTTCTCGCTGACGAGGGACGCGGCCACGTACTGCGGGATCATGAAGCCCGAGTTCAGGCCGCCGTCGCCGGTGAGGAACGCGGGCAGGCCGCCGGAGAGGCTCGGGTTGACGAGCCGCTCGACGCGCCGCTCGGCAATGTCGGCGAGCTCCGCGACTGCCATCGCCAGTGCGTCGAGCGCAAACGCAAGCGGCTGGCCGTGGAAGTTGCCGTTGGAGACGAGCAGGTCGTCGTCGACGAGAACGAGCGGATTGTCCGTTGCGGAGTTCAGTTCCGTGGTGACGGTGTAGTCGACGTAGTCGAGCAGGTCGCGGCTGGCACCGTGCACCTGCGGCGCGCAGCGGAGCGAGTACGCGTCCTGGACCTGGTCGCACCAGCGGTGCGCCTCGTTGATGGCGGAGTCCTCCAGCAGGTGGAGCACGTTGGCGGCGGAATCCGCCTGGCCACGGAGCGGACGAGCCGCGTGCACCTGAGGGATGAAGCTCGTGCGCGAGCCCTGCAGTGCCTCCAGCGAGAGCGCGCAGGCGATGTCCGCGGTCTTCGCCAGCCGCTGCGACCGCAAGAGACCGAGCGCGCCGAAGGCCGCCATGAACTGCGTGCCGTTCACGAGCGAGAGGCCTTCCTTCGCCTGCAGCCGGACCGGCTCCAGCCCCACCGCGTCGAGCGCCGCGGCGCCGGGAAGCCGCCTGCCGTCGACCCAGGCCTCGCCCTCGCCGATCAGCGGCAGGGCCAGGTGTGCGAGCGGGGCCAGATCGCCGCTCGCGCCCACCGAGCCGCGACTCGGGACATGTGGAAGCACGCCGCGATTCAGGCACTCGATCAACAGCTCGACCGTGACCACCCGGGCGCCGGAGTACCCCTTGGCGAGCGCGTTCGCCCGCAGCAGCATCGCCGCGCGCACAATCTCGTCCGGGTACGGCTCCCCCACGCCGCAGGCGTGGCTGCGCAGGAGCCGGAGCTGCAGCTCCTCAGTCAGCTCCTCGGGGATCGCGCGCGAGACGAATCTGCCGAAGCCGGTGTTGACGCCGTACGTGTGCTCACTGGTGCCGTGAGCAGCCCGCTCGACGACCTCGCGCGCGACACGCATCCGCTCGCGCGCGTCGTCGGTGAGCGAGACCGGTTCGTGCCGGACGGCGACCGCCCAAACGTCCGCCAGCGCGAGGTCGTCGCCCGTCAGCGCCTTGCTCTCGATCACGGCGCGAGTGTATCCCTCGGCCCGAGCGCTCCCGGGCCCCGCCGCTACTCCTCGAGCAGGCGCAGCTCGAGCACCCTCGAAGCGTCGAAGCCGTCGATCCGGAGCGCCGAACCCGCGGCGGCGACCGCGGCTCCCGCGGGCATCAGGCCGACGAGTTCGGACCCCACCACTTCCGCCCCCCGGTCCGCGGCCTCTCGCTCGACGCGCGCCACGATCTCGTGCAGCGCCGCGGCTTCGAAGTCCTCCACGTTCATGCTCACCTGGACGAGCCCGGCCCGCGGCAGCTCGAGCCCGAGCGCCCGGACCCCGGGGAAGCCGCCGTCCCGCTCGCGGACGAGCGCCGCGATCTCCCTCGCGGCTTCGAGCGGCCCCCTGAGGTTTACGTTGAAGGCGATCAAAGGCCTGCGCGCTCCGACGAGCACTCCCCCGGCGCGGTCATCGAGCTTCGTGGGCCCGAAGTCGGGAGCGAGCTCGCCGCCGTCGATCCGCCGCTGCAGCTCCTCCGGCCCGCCGGCGCGAAAGAAGGCCGGCCCGCGGTCACCGCCGAGCTCGCCGTAGAGGAAGACCGGCAGGCCGAGCTCGTCCCCGACCAGCTCCGCCAGTCGCAGCGCCGCCTCGCGGGCCCGCGCCAGGTCCTCCGGGACGAGCGGGACAAGCGGGACCACGTCGGCGGCCCCGATCCGGGGGTGCGCGCCGTCGTGGCGCCGCAGGTCGATGCGGTCACGCGCGCACGTGATCCCTGCCAGCAGCGCCGCCGTCAGCTCGTCCTCGGAGCCGACGAGCGTGAAGACCGAGCGGTTGTGGTCTTCGTCGGCGTGCACGTCGAGCAGGCGCGCCCGCGATCCGAGCGCCTCGGCGAGCGCGTCGATCGTCGCCCGGTCACGCCCTTCCGAGAAGTTCGGCACCGACTCGAGCGGCCGCGCCACGTGCGTAGTCTAGGAGCGGTGAAGGCGTACTACGACACTCGTGCTCCGGAGTACGACGAGTGGTATCGCGGCACCGGCCGCTTCGCCGACCGGGAGCGTCCAGGCTGGGACGAGGAGATCGACGCCCTGCGGCGCGCACTCGAGGCGCTCCCGGCGGCACGAACGCTCGACGTCGCCTGCGGCACCGGGTTCCTGACCCGGCACCTGCCCGGGGAGATCGTCGGCCTCGACCAGAGCGATTCGATGCTCGACGAGGCCCGCCGCCAGGCGCCCGACGCGACGTACGTTCGCGGCGACGCGCTCGAGCTCCCGTTCGAGGACGGCTCGTTCGAGCGGGTCTTCACCGGTCATTTCTACGGCCATCTCGAGCCGCCCGAGCGCGAAGAGTTTCTCGGCGAGGCCCGGCGGGTGGCCCGGGAGCTGGTGATCGTCGATTCGGCCGTCCAACCGGGCGTCCCCGGCGAGGAGTGGCAGGAGCGCATCCTGAACGACGGCTCCATCTGGCAGGTCTTCAAGCGCTACTTCGAGCCGGAGGCCCTCGCCGCCGAGCTCGGCGGCGGCAACACGGTTTTCGCCGGGCGCTGGTTCGTCGCCGTCTGCTCTTGACGCTGCGGCGCTCGCGCTACCGGTCGATCGCCTCGCTCCAGCGCGACAACCGGGCCTGCCGCGCCTGCTCCGAAGAGGGCTTCCCGCTCGAGTCGCTGCCGGTCGTCCAGCCCTACGAGAACCAACGCGCGTTCATGTTCGGGCAGGCGCCGGGTGTCGTCGAGGGGCAGGAGCGCCTGCCCTGGCGCGGCCGCGCCGGGCAGACGCTGCGGCGCTGGCTGCAGCTAGACGAGGAGGAGTTCTACGCCACCTTCTATTGCGCCTCGGTCACGCGGTGCTACCCCGGCCGGGCCGCGAGCGGTCGCGGCGACCGGACCCCGACGCCGCGCGAGCAGGAGCTCTGCTCGTTCTGGCGCGAATGGGAGCTCCGCCTGATGAAGCCGCGGCTCGTCGTCACGGTCGGCGGCCTCGCCGCGCGCCGTCTCCTCGGCCTGAAGAGCGTGACCGAGTGCGTAGGCCGGCGACTCGAGCTCGACGAGGCGGTCGCCATCCCTCTGCCCCACCCGTCGGGCGCCAGCAGCTGGCTGAACGATTCCGCCAACCGCGCTCGAGTCGAGGATGCGGCAGCCCTGATCCGCGAAGAGCTCAACCGGCTCGCTGAGTCCGGCGGCTAGATTTGTCCGATGGCAGAAACCCCTAGATATCGGGACACCTTCGCCCGTCTGATGGGGTTTCTCCGTCCCTACAAGGCGTCGCTGATCGTCTCGATCTTCCTTGCGGTCGGCTCCCAGATGGCCCAGATCGCGCTGATCTGGATCACGAAGGAGGTGATCGATACGGCCATCCGTCCCCACGACGAGCGGACGCTGTGGCTCTTCGTCGGAGCGATCGTGGCGCTGGGCGCGGTTCGAGCCGTCCTGATGGCGGGGCGCCGCCTCATCTCGGGCCGCCAGGCGCTCTCGGTCGAGATGGACATGCGCCGAGACCTCTACTCGCACCTCGTTCGGCTCTCCTTCGGCTTCTACGACCGGCACCAGACCGGGCAGCTGATGTCGAGAGCCACGGTCGATCTCCAGGGCGTCCGCTTCTTCCTCGGCTACGGGCTCATCTTCTTCTTCCAGAACGTGCTCACAGTGGTCTCGGTGACCGCCGTGCTGTTCTTCTTCCAGTGGAAGCTGGCGCTGATCGTGCTCGCCGTGATCCCGATCATCGTCGCCCTCGCCTACCGCTACAGCCACATCGCGCACCCCACCCTGCGCGACGTGCAGCAGAAGCTCGCCGACGTCGCCACGGTCGCCGAGGAGAACATCGTCGGCGTCCACGTGGTCAAGTCGTTCGCGCAAGAACCGCAGGAGTCGGCGAAGTTCCATGCGCGCTCTGAAGAGGTCTTCCGCCAGACGCTGCGCGCGAACCGGCAGCGCGCGCTCTACGTTCCCCTCATCGCATGGGTGCCGCTGGTGGCCCAGGCAGCCGTGCTGCTCGTCGGCGCCAGGATGGTCTCGACCGGCCAGCACGCCGAGTTGACCGTCGGCGGCTTCGTTGCCTTCAACCTGTACCTGGGCATGCTGATCATGCCGCTGCGCTCGCTCGGGATGTGGATCGGGCAGGCCCAACGCGCGACTGCCTCGGGCGAGCGAATCTTCCAGGTCATGGACGAGCCGGAAGAGATCGCCGAGCGCCCCGGCGCGGTCGAGCTCCCGGAGGGCGGCGGCCATCTCCGGTTCGAGCACGTGCGCTTCGAGTACCTCGAGGGCCGGCCCGTACTCGACGGCATCGAGCTGGACGTGGCGCCGGGCAAGACGATCGCGCTCATCGGCCAGACCGGGTCGGGCAAGACGACGCTGACCTCGCTCGTCCCGCGCTTCTACGACGTCACCGCGGGACGCGTCACGATCGACGGCGTCGACGTGAGAGACGTCGACCTGACCTCGCTGCGCCATGCGATCGGCGTCATCTCGCAGGATCCCTTCCTCTTCTCGGCGACGGTGCGCGAGAACATCACCTTCGGCGCCCCGGATCTCGACCCGGTCGAGGTCGAGGAGATCGCACGACTCGCTCAGGCGCACGAATTCGTGGAGCAGCTGCCGGACGGCTACGACACGATCATCGGGGAACGCGGGATCACGCTTTCGGGCGGCCAGCGGCAACGGCTGGCGATCGCCCGCGCGCTCGCGGTCGATCCGCGGATCCTGATCCTCGACGACGCGACGGCATCGGTGGACGCGACCACGGAGGCGCGGATCCGACTGGGCCTGCGCGAGGCGATGAAGAGCCGGACGACGGTGATCATCGCGCACCGCCTGTCGACGATCGCCCTGGCCGACGAGATCGTGGTGCTCGACGCAGGGCGCATCGCGGCCCGCGGTACGTCCGACGACCTGCTCGAGACGAGCGCCGTCTATCGCGACATCTACGAGCACGGCCTGCTCGAGCGCCGGTTCGCCGACGCGGTCGAGGCCCGAGCGGGCGACGAAGCGCTGGAGGCGGCATCGTGATTCACGATTTCGGCCCGAAATCGACCCAGACGCGTGCGCCTCGCGCGGGTATCGTCGCCCGTGAGGGCGGTGGGTCGGTCCCCTCCCTCGAGTTGGGTGGGGGTGCGCTTTGAGGGTCTGGCAGCCCGGGAGCCATCTGATGCGGGAGCGCGGCGCCCGGGTCGACGACTGGTCCTGGAGGCGCACGCAACGTCGCCTCGGGATGCTCCTCCGACTGACGAGCCCGTACCGGACGCGGACGATCCTGTCGGTGGTCTCGCTGCTTCTGGCGACGGCCACGGCGCTCGCGCCGCCGCTGCTCGCCAAGTACGCGGTCGACGACGGCATCGGGCGCCAGGATCTGACGGTGCTCTGGTGGATCGTCGCCGCGTTCCTCGCCGCTGGACTGCTCAACTGGGCGATGAGCTACGCCCAGACCTACCTCACTGGCTGGGTCGGCGAGCGGATCCTCGCCGACCTGCGGAACCGGCTCTTCGACCACCTCCAGCGCCTCTCGCTCGGCTTCTTCGAGCGCAATCGCGCAGGCGTGATCATCAGCCGGCTCACCAACGACGTCGAGGCCATCGACCAGCTCGTCACCGACGGGGTCACGAGCCTCGTACAGAACACGCTGACGCTCGTCGGTACGGCGATCCTTCTCTTCATCCTCGACTGGCGGCTCGCGCTGGCGACGCTGATCGTGATCCCCTTCATGAGCATCGCGACGGTCATCTTCCGCGTGCGCTCCGGCCGCGCGTATGCCGCGGTGCGCGAGCGGCTCGGCCTCGTCACGGCAACGCTCGCCGAGGACATCGCGGGGATGCGCATCGTCCAGGCGTTCACCCGCGAGCGCACGAACACGGAGAACTTCCGCAAGGTGACCGAGCGCTACCGCGACTCGAACATGGAGACCGTCGTCCTGAACGGCCTCTACTTCCCCTTCGTCGATCTGCTCTCGTCCATCGCGCTCGCGGTCGTCCTCGGCTACGGCGGCCATCTCTACTTCCAGGGCGACATCACGCTCGGGACGCTCTTCGCCTTCCTCCTCTACGTCCAGAACTTCTTCGACCCGGTCCAGCAGCTTTCACAGCTGTACAGCACGTTCCTGTCGGCGACGGCGGCCCTCGACAAGATCGCGGACGTGCTCGAGGAGGAACCGGAGGTTCGCGACGAGCCGGGCGCGAAGCCGCTTCCGCGCGTCGAGGGGCACGTTCGCTTCGAAAGCGTCCGGTTCGGCTACGGCGACGGGCCGGAGGTCCTTCACGGCCTCGACCTCGACGTCCCGGCCGGAACCACGGTCGCCCTCGTCGGTCACACCGGAGCCGGCAAGTCGACGATCGCCAAGCTGCTCGCGCGCTTCTACGACCCACGCGAAGGCCGAATCACGATCGACGGGCACGACCTGCGTGAGGTGACGCAGTCGTCACTGCGCCATCAACTCGGGATCGTGCCGCAGGAGGGCTTCCTCTTCGCCGGCACGGTCAGCGAGAACATCGCGTTCGGGCGGCCCGATGCTCCCCCCGAGGACATCGTCAGCGCCGCCGAGACGATCGGCGCGCACGAGTTCGTGAGCCACCTGGAGAACGGCTACGAGACGGAGCTGCAAGAGCGTGGCACCCGGCTCTCGCTCGGTCAGCGGCAGCTCGTCGCGCTCGGCCGGGCCCTGCTCGCCGATCCTCGGATCCTGATCCTCGACGAGGCCACGTCATCGGTCGACATCGGCACCGAGCGGAAGATCGAGTCCGCGTTGCGGCGGCTCCTCGCCGGCCGCACCGCCTTCGTGATCGCCCACCGCCTCTCGACGATCCGCGACGCCGACCTGATCGTCGTGCTGGAGCACGGCCAGGTGGTCGAGCAGGGCACCCACGCCGAGCTCATGCAGAAGCGGGGGCTCTATACCTCGCTCTACGGCGACTGGGCCGCCGACGCCGCCTAGAGCAGCGGCTTTTCGGGTCTGAGCGGGCGGAAAGCTCGGCTACACTCCCGGAGCCGCAACCCGCGCGTTGCGGGGTCGTCTAATGGTAGGACGCTCGGCTCTGGACCGAGTAGTCTAGGTTCGAATCCTAGCCCCGCAGCCTTTCGAAAGCCCTGCACTTGCAGGGCTTTTTTCATGGCCCCGAGCCGGCGATGTTGTAACCGAGGTTGATCAGCTCGAGCGCCGCATCTCGAATCTCCGACACGGCCGGATCGGAGGCCAGAGAGACCTTGAATTGGACGAGCTTCGAGAAGTCACCGGCTTCGGCAGCCTTGCGCACGACGGTCACCTCGTCCGCGATCTGGCCGACGCCGTGCGCGAGGCGCTGCGTCGCGTCGACAGCGTCGTCGGGAGGCTGCATCGACGACAGATTCGAGGCCGCGTTATGGAGCTTCGTCTCACCGTTCTTCAGCGCGGCGATCGCCTGATCCTTGTCTGCCGGGCTGATCGAGACGAGATCCTGGAGCGTCGTGCCCTGGAGCGGCTGCAGGATCGCGCCGACCTGCGTTTCGTACTCCGACTTCGAGAGCTGCTTGTCCCCGCCGCCGCCACACGACGAAGCGGCGAGCGCGAGCGCCGCAAGCATCACCAATAGGAGCGCCCGCTTCACGCGCATCAGGATAAGTCACGCGCCGAAGTTCGCTCTGATCGTCGCTACACTACGCCTCCGCCGGGCGCATTCGTCTAGTGGCCTAGGACACCGCCCTCTCACGGCGGCGGCACGGGTTCGAATCCCGTATGCGCCTTCCTAGACTTTTTGAGCAAGCGCGTTTGGCTCAACCACGCGAGTCAGACGCGCGATCCACGCCAGATTCTGGTCTCTTACCGGGAGCATCTAGACGACCAGCTTTCCGAGGAACACGATCGCGACGACCATGACGGAGACGAGGAGCACAAACGTGAACAGACACCCCCGCGGTGTACGTGGCCTGCTGCCGGACGGCGGTCCGCTCAAGGCCGCGTCGAGCTGGTCCTCGACGTAGCGGTTGATCCGCTCCTCGAAGCGCTGCTCCATCGTAGTGGTGGCGTCGTGCTCCTTCAGCGGTGGGAATTTCTCGCCGGACTCCTCCAGCGAAAGCTCGTAGACGTGCTCGTACTGAACGTCCTTGAGATGCTGCCGACCCAGGTCCCGGACGTTCACGCCCTCGGGGACGTCGTTCCCAAGCAGCGCGCGCGTCGTCTCGGAGACGAGGATCTGGCCGCCGTGCCCGGCCGAGCAGATCCGCGCGGCGCGGACGACGTCGAGGCCGACGTAGCCCTCGTCGCCGACCGTCGGCTCCCCGGTGTGCAGGCCCATCCGCACGCGAACGTCGACGCCTCGAGGCCACTCGTGGGAGGCGAGCGCTCGCTGACCATCGACGGCGGCGCGCACGGCATCCCGCGCGCGCGGGAACGAGTAGAAGAACGCGTCGCCCTGCGTGTCGACCTCGTTTCCGCCGGCACCCTTGAAGATCTCCCGTAGCAGGCGGCGATGGTCGGCCACCACCTGGCCGTAGTCGTCGCCGAGCTCCTGCAGCAGGCGCGTGGAGCCCTCGATGTCGGTGAACAGAAACGTGACGGTGCCGCCGGGCAGACTCACGGCGTTACCGTACAAAGGTGAACCCGGCTCGCGACGGAGGCCGCGGGTACTACCGCACTAGGAAACCCCCTGGCTCGCCGAGGGGGACAAGGCGAGCCAGAGGGGATGGCTGACATCCGTACCGACTAGAGACGGCCGGAGGTAGTTAGGCAGCGGTTCCGGTTTGACCCGATTGGACTACGTCCTCCACGAGCAGCACTGGAGGTCGGTCGGCGTCGTCATCGCGAATACCAACCACGCTCACCGAAAATAAACCGCGCCCCGTTCCAGGGCTGTCCGAATCCCGTATGCGCCTTCCTAGACCCCCTTTGAACAAGCGCGTTTGGCTCAACCGAGTCAGACGCGAACACGCAGTGCCGGACGAGCGCCTGCGGTCCGAAGCGACGTTCGTTTCGTCGGTGGCCCCCTAGAGCCCGAGGACTGTCAATACCACTTGCCCTTCGCGAAACCGCCGAAGGCGATAAGCCCGATCAGCGTGACGACCAGCCCGATCCAGAAGCTCCAGACGATGATCAGGATGATCCCGAGAATGACGATGATCCCGCCGAGCGTGATCCCACCGAATCTGCGGTCAGCCATGCGCTTCTCCCTTCAGTGTCGGATCTCCAAAGCGACGCCTTTGTGCCTAACCCTTCAACAGGCATCGGCCATTTCCCCCGCTCCTAACCCTAGAGCCTTCCGCTCGTCGCCCAGCCTGATCTAGCCCGCTCGACCCGACGCGGGCCTTGACGGATGCTCGCACGCCGCACAGGATCTGGGTGGGACTTGTTCGCGGGGGCGGACGAGGAGGGTGAGAGAGTGCGAGGTGCTGAGAGGGATGGTTTTGGCCGCCTACCGGTAGACGGGGGCGTGAGCACGGCGTGACTCCCTCCCTCCTTACTTGGATGGTCTGGCTCTGCGCGGGGGTGTCGCCACTGTGGCCGTGGACGGTCACCGGCCGCTACACCGGTAGCCCAGCCGTCAGGCTCGCGAAGCGCGCATACGCCTGGGCGAACCGCTAGCTCTGGCGACCCCGTACCGCACGTCTACGCTGTAAGAGCCGGGCGGATGCTTTATACCACGGACTAGGGCCGCCTAGTCCTAGGGAGAAGCTGGGCCGCCCGGCTCCCCCTCTCATCCTCTCCTCGTATGAAAGTCACCCGAGGCGACAACACAAGGGGTGCTGGAGACGGCACCACCACATGAGACGCCGAGAACGTTGCGCGTCAGTCCCCTGTCCTCGGCGTCTCTTCTAGGCAGATGCCGCCGCGCTCGCTTGCTTGCGCTCCACCGACGCTCACGTGGTTGCAATGCTGCGTGATCCGCCATGGCGCGCAGTCCCGAAGCCCAGCTGGAGCATGAGAGCGACAGGCTCTACGGCCTGCCGCTGAAGGAGTTCGTCCCGGCGCGCGACGAGCTGGCGAAGCGGCTCCGGGACCAAGGCCAGCGTGAGCTCGCCGACGACGTGAAGGGACTCCGCAAGCCGCCCGTCGCCGCCTGGGTCGTCAACCGGCTCGCGCGCGAGCGCGAGCTCGACGTGCAACGCCTCCTGAACGCCGGAGAGGCGCTGACGAAGGCGCAGGCCGGTGCGGCAAGCGGCGATTCGCCGGAGGCCTTCGCTGCAGCGCGCCGCGACGAGCAGCGTGCGCTCGAGCGGCTGGCCGAGGCGGCGCGGGAGACGATCGACCGCGAAGGCATCGGCGCCGCTGCGCTGGAGCGCGTTCTGCAGACCTTGCGCGCAGCCTCGCTGACCTCCGACGGGCGGGAGCTCCTCAAGCGGGGACGCCTCAGCGAGGAGCTCGAACCCCCGGGTTTCGAGGCCATGTCGGGCCTGGCGGGCGCGACGACCAAGCCTCAGCGGCAGGCGAAGGGGAAGAAACAGGACGAGCGACGAGCGACACTCGACGACGCGCGGCAACGAGTCAAGGACGCGCGATCGGAGGAGCGCGACCTCCTGAAGAAGGCACGGGAGGCGGAGCGGGAGGCCAAGCGGGCGCGGAAAACGGCCGACGAGCGTCGCGAGGCAGCGGCAAGGGCACTCGCCGAGGCCGAGGAGGCTGGCAAGGAGCGCCGCCAAGCCGAGGCTCAGCTCGAGAAGTTGCGCTAGGACCGGCCGCGCACGGCCGCGATCGGGCGCAGGGAGGCTACGCGCCGAGCTCAGCGAGCAGCGGCCCGGTGTCGAGCGGCTCGAAGCCGATGCGGCCTGCGATCTCCTCGCTCGAGGGCCTCGTGCCTTCGCTGAAGAGGGCACGCAGCCGGGTGCCCGTGTCCTCGTCGGCCCACCATTCCTCGCCGACCTCGCTCTCGAGGTAGGCACGCAGCTGAGCCGCCCGGATCCAGGCGCGCAGGTAGTCGGCCGAGTAGAAGCCGGCGTCCATGTCGGCCAGGTAGCCCTCCTCGCGGTAGCGCATCCCGGTCGCCGTCGTAAGCCGCTCGGAGTAGCCCGACGAGGTGCCGCCGTCCTCGCCGAAGCGTCCCCAGAACTCGAGCTCGAACTGGAGCTTCGCCACGTAACGCCGGAAGAGCAGGGCCTCCATGAAGACCGTGGCCTCGGCGTTCTCGGCGGCCTTGTCGTCCGGAAGGTCGAAGTAGCGCGCGTGCCAGCCGGGCTGCCGGGAGATCGCCTCGACGATGTACGAGTAGATCTCCGTCAGCGCGTGGTCGCGGGAGATGTTGCGGAAGGTGTACGGCAGCGTCGGATCGACGCCCGCGTAGTGCAATGCGTGCCCCGCCTCGTGCAGGAACGCCTGGTAGTCGTGGAGCCCGCCCTGCGCGCGCGTGATCAGGTAAACGATCCGCGGCGGGTCGGCGGGGATCACGCAGGCGCGCGGCGATTTCTGCGGCCGGTCGTCGAGGTCGAGCTTGATGTTGGGGTCCGCCTCGAGGTCGAAGCCGAGTCGTGTGAGCGTGTCCATGCAGATCGGGACCGCACGCTCCTTGGTGTAGATGCTCTCCAGCGGCGAGAGCCGGCGCAGGTACGCGACGTGGGAGGACGAGGGGACGTCTTCCCGCTCGGGCCCGAGCAGCCGCTCGAACCACGTCTCGCGCAGCTCGTCGTAGATGCCCTCGGCCGCCGCGCTGGCATCGGCCAGGGCGCGCTCGAGCTCGCGAAGCGAGATGCCCTTCTCCTCTTCGGTACGCGCGATCGGGTCGCTCGAGCCCGTCACCTCGGCCTCGAGCTCCTCGCCGGCGCGCAGAACCTCCAGCCGCTCGTCGTTGAAGGTCGCCGAGAGGTCCGTCGCGAGCAGCCCGAGCTCCTCACGGTCGGCGTACTCGGGGAGCACCGCGAGCTGGGCCTGCGCCGTTCGCAGCGGCAGCTCCTCGCCCTTGAACTCGATTCGGGCGGCCAAGATCACGTTTTCGAGCGCGTCTTCGCGGGCAGCCAGCTCCGCCGAGATCAGCCCGGCCTCACAGGTCTTCCGGAGCCGGTAGAGCCGCTCGTGCTCCTCACCGCCCGACGACTCCTCTTCGGCCTGACGGAGCGCGTCGAGCTGCTGGCGCGTGAAGAGCTCCGCATAGCGGGCGACGATCTCGGCGCGCTCCGAGATCTCCTTCTCGCCCACGCGCACGGCCCGACCCTCTTCGGCTCGCTCGAACAGGTAGCGCTGAAGACGGGACTCGTAGTCGGCCGGGCGCAGGACGGCGGCAACGCTCATCGCCGTGAATCTATCCGACGGTCAAGCGGCGGTGAGGCGGCGAACGACCTCGAGCAGCTCCTCGAGCCGGAACGGCTTGGCGACCACGCCGTCGGCCTCGGCGTTCGTCTCCTCGTCGAGGCGCGCCGAGCCGGTCACGAGCACGACCGGCGGCGCGCCGCCGCGCTCGCGCAGCCTCCGCATCAACTCGATGCCGCTGTCCGGCCCGACGTGCACGTCCAGCAGCACCACGTCGACCGAGTCGGCAAGGAGAATCTGCTCGGCCTCGGCGACGTTCGGCGCCTCGAGGACGCGGTAGCCGTCGAGCTCGAGATTCACGCGGCAGACCAGCCGGAGCGACGGCTCGTCGTCGACCACCAGCACCGTGGGAAGCTGGGCGTCCTTCCCCATCCGCGGCACGGACCATAGCGCCGTATCCGTTCGCGCGCTGGACGCGTTTACTACCTGAAAGTGGTAATCACACCCCCCATGCTGCCTCAACCCACGCCCTTCTTTCGGCGTCGCGCCTGGTTGGCGTTTCAGCGGGCGCTCGACCCGCTCGCGCGGCCGCGGCCGCTTCCCGTCAGGCGAGCGAGGGATTCGTCCTTGCCAAGGAGCTCGAGGCTCTCGAACAGGCCCGGCGAGACCGGCGAGCCGGTGAGGGCGAGACGGATCGGCTGAAAAGCCTCGCGCGGCTTCAGGCCGAGCCCCTCGGCCACATCGCGTAGCGCCACCTCGATCTGTTCCGCCTCGAAGGGCTCCACCTCGGCCAGGCGCTCCACGGCGGCCGGGAGCATCTGCCCGTCGCCGAGCTTCTCCGGATCGGGCTCGACCCGAGCGAAGAGGAAGCCCGCGAACGCCGGGAACTCGCCGAGGGTGGCGATCTTCTCCTGGACGAGCGGCGCCGCCTTCCGGATCACGTCCTCGTCCCACTCGTAGCCCTGCTCGCGGAGGTAGCGCACGAGGGCGTCTGCATAGGCGTCAGGCGGCAAGGCGCGCAGGTACATCCCGTTCAGCCATTCGAGCTTCTTGTAGTCGAAGGTCGCGGCGCTCGTGCCCACCCGGTCGAGCGTGAAGCGCTCGACGAGCTCCGCGCGACTCATGATCTCCGTGTGGTCGTCGTAGCTCCAGCCGAGGAGCGCAAGGTAGTTGACGAGCGCGTCCGGCAGGTAGCCCTGCGCGCGGAAGTCTTCGACGGTGATCGCACCGTGGCGCTTCGAGAGCTTGCGGCCGTCGGCCCCGTTCAGGAGGGGAACGTGGGCATAGGCCGGAAGCTCGGCGCCGATCGCCTCCAGGATCCGCAGCTGCTTGGGCGTATTCGAGACGTGGTCCTGGCCGCGAATCACATGGGTGATCGCGTCCAGCGCGTCCTCGAGCGGCGAGACGAAGTTGTAGGTCGGCCGGCCGTCCGAGCGGACGAGCACGACGTCCTCGAGCTTCTCGTTCGGGTACTCGATCCGGCCGAGCACGACGTCCTCCCACGCGGTTACGCCCTCGTCGGGCATGCGGAAGCGGATCGCACCCTCGTCCTCGTAGGCCTTGCCCTCCGCGACGAGCTCTCGGGCGACCTCCTGCGCGCGTTCCATCCGGTCGAGCTGGAAGGTGACCTCGCCGTCCCAGCTAAGCCCGAGCCAGGACAACGTGCCCTGGATCTGGTCGGTCGCCTCTGCGACCTCGCGGCCGACGTCGGTGTTCTCGATCCGCAACAGGAACTCGCCGCCCTCGTGGCGCGCGAAGAGCCAGTTGAACAGCGCCGTGCGGGCGCCGCCGATGTGCAGGTAGCCGGTGGGGCTGGGCGCGAAGCGGACACGGACGCTCACGCCGCTAGCGTACTGGCGGATGGAGCGCGTCCTCTCGCCGCGGGAGCTGAACCGCGCCACCCTCGCCAGGCAGCTGTTACTTCGACGGGCGCGGCTGCCCGTGCCCAGGGCCGTCGAGCGGCTCGCCGGGATGCAGGCTCAGTGGGCGCCGGCTCCCTACGTCGGCCTCTGGTCCCGGCTCGAAGGCTTCCGTCGCGAGACGCTGGAACGCGCGCTTCGGCGGGGCACGGTGCTTCGAGGGGTGCTGATGCGCGGGACCGTGCACCTGCTGTCCGCGCCGGATTACGCGCTCTTCGGCGCCGCGCTCGACGTGGCGCCGCCGGCCTGGGTTACGCCCGCCTCGCAGGAGACCGCCGCCCGCGTGATCGGACCGCTGCGCGGCTTCGCCGCCGAGCCCCGGACGCGCGCCGAGATCGAGGAGTGGCTCGAGCGCGAGCACGGGATCGGCATCAAGGGCCCAAACGGGGTCTGGTACGCCCTCCGGCTCCAGGGACGCATCGTCCATTCCGCCGAGAGCAGCTCCTGGAAGGGCCCCGGGCGCCCGTCGTTCGTTGCGGTTGACTGCCCGGAGATCGATCCCGAGCAGAGCTCGCGCCGAGCTGGTGCGCCGCTACCTGGCGGCGTTCGGCCCGGCCACGCGCGGTGAGATCGGCAAGTGGTCCGGCATGCGCGTTCGCGACTTCGCCCGGTCGCTGGAGGGACTGCGAACCTTCGGCGACGAACAAGGGCGTGAGCTCTACGACATCGCTCGGGGCTCGATCCCGCCGGGAGACACCGTGGCGCCGGTGCGCTTTCTGCCCAAGTGGGACAACACGCTGCTCGACCGCACCAGGCTCCTGCCGGAGGAGTACCGCGGCGCGGTCGTGCGTTCGAACGCGGACGTCGAGCAGACGTTCCTCGTCGACGGCCTCGTCGCCGGGACGTGGCGGTTCAAGGACGAGCGCCTGACGACGTCGCCGTTCGCGCCGCTTCCGCGCGAGGCCCGGCGCGAGCTCCAGGAGGAGGCCGCGCGCCTGGCCACCTGGCTTCGCTAGCGTCAGGCGCGTGGAGCTCGGCGCACACGTCTCTTCCTCCGGCGGCATCCATACCGCCATCGATCGGATCGAGGCGATGGGCGGCGAGTCCGTCCAGATCTTCACGCAGAGCCCGCGCACCTGGCGGCCGACGAACCACGATCCGGCCAACTTCGAGCGGTTCAAGGAGCGCCGAGCCGAGGCCGGGATCGGCGGCGTCGTCTGCCACGCGCTCTACCTGATCAACCTGGCGAACCCCGACGACGATCTCTACTCGAAGTCGGTTGCAGCGCTCGAGAACACGGTCGACGTGGCCTGCGCGATCGAAGCGGACGCGGTCGTCTTCCATGTCGGCTCCCATCTGGGCTCAGGCTTCGACGCCGGCCTCGAGCGGGTCGTCCCCGCGCTTGCGTCAGCGCTCGAGCACTGCTCCGACACGACCTGGCTCTGCATGGAGAACTCGGCCGGCACCGGCGACACGATCGGCCGCTCGCTCGAGGAGCTCGCGGCGCTCTACGACGCGCTTGACGGTCACCCGCGGCTCGGCGTCTGCCTCGATTCGTGCCACCTGTTCGTCTCCGGCTACGACGTCACGGATCCGGCCGAGATGGATCGCGTCGTGAGCGAGGTCGATCGCCTGATCGGGCTCGACCGGTTGCGCTGTCTTCACGTGAACGACTCCAAGACGCCGCTCGGCTCGAACCGCGACCGTCACGACAACATCGGCGACGGCCTTCTCGGAGAGAAGCTCGGCGTCTTTCTCGCCCATCCGAAGCTGCAGGGCCTGCCGGCGCTGCTCGAGGTTCCCGGGGCGGGCCACGGCCCCGACGAGGAACAGGTGCGGAAGCTGAAGGAGCTCTACGCCAGGGCTACGAAGCGATCTGGGCGAAGATCCGGAACGAAGGCTCGCCGACCGGCAACTCGTGGAACTCGGGATTGACGCAGCCGAGCTCACCCGCCCGCGCCTCGTAACAGGCCTCGACCGCCACCTTGCACATCGGCAGCGCCGGCCCCGTCGCCCTGACGGCTCCGAAACCGCCGCGGCGGGACTCGGCCTCTTCCAGGAGGTCGACGTCGATCTCGACGTCGAAGACCTTCATCAGGCAGCCCATATAGGTGTGCCCGAATTCTTCGTGCGAATAGGAGAACGGACAGCCGCGCTCGAGGCACGCGCCCGGGAAGACGACCTTGTCGCAGTGGACGTCGCAGCGGCGGCATTCGACCTCGTCTTGGGGTCGGAGCGGTAGCTCGCTCGGCGGGGCCACCGCCTGCTCGCCTATCTGCATGAGTGAATTGTGGGTGCAAATACCCGTGCTCCGCAAGACTTGACAAGCAGCGGCTTGGCGGCTAAGCGAGATGCCGCGCGACATTCAGGACGTCCGCCTGCGTGAAGGCCTGGTGATCCGGCTCCCGGCCGTCCGCGTGCTCGTCGGCCCGGAACCAGAGCGCCTGAACGGTCGTCATTCCGAGCTCGCCGGCGCCGCGGATGTCCTCGTAGAGCCGGTCGCCGACGAAGAGGGCGTGCTCCGGCTCGACCTCGAGTGCCTCGAGCGCCCGCTCGAAGATCGCCGGATGCGGCTTCCTCGTCCCCACCTCGGAAGAGAACACGCTGAAGTCGAGTCGCTGCGCGAGCCCCATCTGCTCGAGGTCGCGGTGAAGGAGCCAGCCGGGGTCGAAGGCGTTCGAGACGAGCCCGAGCTTGAGGCCGCGCGCGCGAAGCGACTCGAGCAGTGCGTGCGTGTGCGTTCCGAGCACTCGGGCGGGGTCCCAGGCGGAGTGCTCGGCCTCGAGGTAGCGCCGCAGCTCGTCGTCGTCGATCGTGACCTCGAAGTCGGCGAGCAGCCGCCGGACGAGCCCCGGATACTCGATCTCTTCCACCGTTCCCGGAACCCAGAAGAACGGCTCGTAGTGCTCGCGGAAGTGCTCGGTGAGCGCGTCGTCGTCCGGCAGATCGTCGCGGCCGATGGCGGCGAGCCCGGCTCGGTGACCGGCGCTGACCAGCTCGGGCGAGTACGCGAACTGCATCAGCGTGTCGCCCCAGTCGAAGAGAACGGCCTCGAGCACGGCTCGCTAGGGTAGCGCCGTGGGCCGCAAGCTCCTCTGGGCGTCGCTTGTGCTGGCCCCGATCACGATTCTCCTGCGGTACGTCGTCCATGCAGACGACAACGTCCTGTTCGTCTCCGCGGCAGCCGCGCTCGTGCCGCTCGCGTGGCTGATCGGCGAGGCGACCGAGCACGCGGGCGAGCACACGGGCCCCGGAATCGGGGGCTTCCTGAACGCCAGCTTCGGCAACGCGCCGGAGTTGATCATCGCGCTGTTCGCCGTCAACGCGTCCCTCCCGGACGTCGTGCGAGGGTCGCTCGCCGGGAGCATCGTCTCGAACATCCTGCTCGTGCTCGGAGTCGCGTTGATCTTCGGTGGGAACGGCGGCGACGGACAGCCGCTCGACCGCTTCTCGATGATGCTGCAGCTCGGGCTCGTGCTGGTGGCCGTGCTGCTTTTCCTCGTGCCTTCGGTCCCGGGCTGGCACGGTGACGTCGAGCGGCACTCGCTTGCCGTCCTCTCGATTCCTGTCTCGATCGTGCTTCTCTTCCTGTACGCGGGGACGACGGCCTTCGGCCTTCGCCGGCACAAACGCCTGCATCAGGAGAGCGGCGACACCCCGGGCGAGGGCTGGTCGCTCGCGGTGGCACTCACAGTGCTCGCCGCGGCGACGGTGGTGACGGCGTTGATCAGCGAGACGCTCGTTCATTCGCTCGCTTCGTTCGCGGAGTCGGCGGGGCTGTCGGAGTTCTTCATCGCGACGGTGATCGTCGCGATCGTCGGGAACGCGGCCGAGCACGGCGGCGCCGTCGTTATCGCAAGCAGAGGCAAGCTGCCGCTCGCAACGGAGATCGCAGTGTCTTCGAGCGCGCAGGTGGCGCTGCTGGTGACTCCGGCGGTCGCGCTCTTGTCGTGGGTCGTGAAGCCCGCACTGCCGCTGACCTTCAGGCCGATCGAGCTCGCCGCTATGGGCGGCTCGGCCCTACTCGTCGCGATGTTGCTCTCCGACGGCCGAGGGCGTAGCTGGGAGGGATTCCTCCTCGTTGCCGTCTACGTGGGAGTGGCGGCGGGCTTCTACGTCGCCGGCGACCGCTGAGCAGAGGTCACGCTCTCGGCACAGCTCGTCACAGACACGTGCGCCCGCGCTGGATACGCTCGCCTCGGGGAGGAGGCCGGGCGAACCGTACTCAGGGGCGCCGACCCTGAGGGCCGAAGATCTCCGGCGATCGCGTGAACGGATAGGTCGCCCAGTAGAGCTTCAACACGCCACCGGACTCGTCCCGCACGACCCGAAGCACCTCGCCGCGCTCGCGACCGGAGACGGTGCGGAACCGATCCTCTCCCTCCGGCTCGAAGACCGACGGCTCACGTTCGGGCGGCGCCGCCGTGAACCTCGCTTCGAGCTTCCCGTGCCGCCAGCTGAAGATCGTCTCGTCCCCCTCCGACCACCAGCGGCCGAGGAGCGGAACCATCTCCTCCGGCGGTGGCTCTTCAGGGGCCCACGACTCAACGTCCGGCGGCAACTCGTCGAGCGCGGCCTCGGCGAGCGCCAGGCCCGTCTCGCTCAGCTTCGGCCAGTTGCCGGAATTCGTCAGCACTACCGCCCCGACCCGCTCGCGGCGCGAATACAGGAACATCGAGAGGAAACCCGGGAAGCCGCCGGTGTGACCGCCGAAGATCCGCTCGCCGCGGCGCCAGAGCGCGACGCCGAGGCCCCAGCCGAGCGTCCAGTCGGGTTCGGCCATGATCTGGAGCGAGTGCATCTCGTCGACGCTCGTGGGCGCGAGCACGGCTTCGTCGGGGTCGGCCAGGAACGCGCCCCAGCGGGCGAGGTCGCCGACGGTGCTCGATAGTCCGGACTCGCCGCCCTTACCGCCGAGCTCGAGCTCGGGCTCGCGTCGGGCTGCGTCCGAATAGGGCTCGACGAAATACGGCCTTGCGGCCGGCTCGGCCGGCCCCCAGGTCGTCCGTGCCAGGCCCAGCGGCTCGAGCAGCCGCTCCTGCACGCAGTCGCGGAACGGCTTCCCCGAGACCCGGGCGACGACGTGACCGAGCAGTGCGTAGGCAAGGTTCGAGTAGTGCCAGGCAGCCCCAGGCGCGAGCACCTGCTCGGCTTCGCCGAGCCGCCGGAGCAGCTCCTCCTCGCCGGGAAACTCGAGCGTCTCCCAGACCTCGCCCGGCGGCTCCCGCTGAAGTCCCGACGCGTGCGCGAGCAGTCGCCGCAGAGACGGCGAGCCGTGGACGGCCTCCGGGAGGTACCGCGAGAGCGGCTCGTCGAGCTCGAGCTTGCCCTCGTCGCGGAGCTGGAAGACGCACGCTGCGGTGAAGGTCTTCGTGATCGAGGCCACCGCGTACTGGGTGTCGGGCGTCGCCGCCTCCAGCTTCTCCAGGTCGGCCATGCCGACGGCGTCGCTCCAGACCAGCTCGCCGGCCCGAAAGACGGCCGCGGCGAGGCTCGGCAGGCGCCCCGCTCGTTGCGCCTCGAGGACGAGGCGCCGGAATCGCTCAGGCGCGGGCAAGCGCTCCCAGCGCGCGCGGAATCGCCTCGATCGCCCGCTCGATGTCCTCGTCGCCGATATCCAGATGCGTCACGGCGCGAAGGCGAGTTTCGTGCGCCGTCTTCGAGAGGCCGATGCCCTGTTGCCAGAGCCGCTCGAGCGCCTCGTCCGTCGAGAGGCCTAGAGGTCGGACGTCGACCTGGACGAAGTTGGTCTCCACTTGCTCGAGGTCGATGGGCAAGCCGGCCGCATGGAGGCCCTCCGCGAGGCGCCGCGCCCGAGCGTGATCCTCCTCGAGCCGCTCGACGTTGTGGTCGAGCGCGTAGACCCCGGCCGCCGCGACGATCCCCGCCTGCCGCATCGCACCGCCGAAGAGGTGCTTCAGGCGCCGCGCTTCCGCCATCAGCTCGGCCGAGCCGGCGATCAGCGCCCCCAGAGGACAGCCGAGGCCCTTGGAAAGACAGAGCGTGGCCGTGTCGAACTGGCCCGCGATCCGCTCCGCCGGGACACCGGAGGCGACCGCAGCGTTCAGGACTCGGGCGCCGTCGAGGTGGGTGCGAAGGCCGAGCTCGCGTGCGGTCGCGACGATCGCGTCGACCTCCTCGAGCGGCCAGACGCGGCCCCCGGAGGCATTGTGGGTGTTCTCGACGGAGACGATTCGCGTTGGTGGGGTGTGCGTCCTGTCGCCCTGACGGAAGGTCGCGCGGAGCTGTTCCGGCGTGAAGCGGCCGTTCGGGCATGGAAGCTGGCGCGTCATCAGGCCCGCGTGCACGGCCGGGCCGCCCAGCTCCGAGATGAAGAGGTGCGCATTCTCCTCGGCGACCACCTCACCGCCCGGCGCTGCCAGCGTCCGCAACGCGATTTCGTTCGCCATCGTCGCCGTTGGGACGAAGACGGCCTCGTCCTGCCCCAGGAGCTCCGCCACGCGCGGCTCGAGCGCGTTGACGGTCGGGTCCTCACGCCTCTGCTCGTCGCCCACCTCCGCAGCCGCGATTGCGGCTCGCATTTCTGCGGACGGCTGCGTCTTGGTATCGGAGCGAAGGTCGATCATCAGACGCCTTTCGGTGCTTCGGCGACGGCCTCGGCGGGATCGCCGGAGAGGTCGGGGTGTTCCCCGAAGCCGTAGCGGACGACGACGCGCTTGGCCGCCTTCACCTCGTCGAGGCGGCCGACCGGGCGCCCGTGTGGCGCGCTCTTCAGCACGTCGGGCTCCTCGGCCGCCTCCTCGGCGATCGCGAGCATGGCGTCGGCGAATGCGTCCAGGGTCTCCTTCGTCTCCGTCTCGGTCGGCTCGATCATCAGCGCCTCGGGCACGATCAGCGGGAAGTAGACCGTCGGCGGGTGGAAGCCGTAGTCCATCAGCCGCTTCGCGACGTCGAGCGCGGTGACGCCATGCTCCCGCTTGAGCGGGCGCGCGGAGAGGACGAACTCGTGCATGCAGAGCCGGTCGAAGGGCAGCTCGTAGGTTCCGCGAAGGCGCGCGAGCAGGTAGTTCGCATTCAGGACGGCCGCCTCGGACATCTCCCGGAGCTGCGGGCCGTACGCCAGAATGAACGCGTACGAGCGGACGAAGACGCCGAACGGGCCGGCGAACCCGCGCACCTTGCCGATCGTCTTGGGCCGGTCGTAGTCGAACCCGTACCGGTCGTCGCGCCGGACGATCGCCGGCACGGGCAGGAACGGCTCGAGCCGCTTCGCAACCGCGACCGGCCCCCCACCGGGGCCGCCGCCGCCATGCGGTTGCGAGAAGGTCTTGTGCAGGTTGATGTGGACGATGTCGAAGCCCATGTCGCCCGGCCGAGAGATCCCGCAGACGGCGTTCAGGTTGGCCCCGTCGTAGTACATGAGCGCGCCCACTTTGTGAAACGTCCGTGCGATCTCTTCGATGTGCTCGTCGAACAGTCCGAGCGTCGACGGGTTCGTCAGCATCAGCCCTGCGGTGTGCTCGTCGACCTTGCCCTCGAGGTCTTCGATGTCGATGTTGCCGCGGGCGTCAGTCCTGACGGGCGTCAGCTCGTAGCCCGCCATCGTCACGCTCGCCGGGTTGGTTCCGTGCGCGGTGTCCGGGATGACGATCTTCCGCCGCTGTTCGTCCTCGCCGCGGTCGCCGAAGTAGGCGCGCATCAGCATCAGCCCGGTGAGCTCGCCCTGCGAGCCTGCTGCCGGTTGCAGCGAGACGGCGTCGAGGCCGGTGATCTCGGCAAGGACTTCCTGGAGCTCCCAGCACAGGCGAAGCGCGCCCTGCGCGCCCTCTTCCTCCTGGTGAGGGTGCAGGTCGCGGAACCCGGGCAACGCCGCGAGCCGCTCGTTGACCCGTGGGTTGTGCTTCATCGTGCAGGAGCCGAGCGGGTAGAAGCCGGTGTCGATGCCGAAGTTCCGGGTCGAGAGCTCGGTGAAGTGCCTGACGAGATCCGGCTCCGCGAGCTCCGGCAGCCGCGGCGGCTCGGAGCGACGGAGCTCCTCGGGCACGTCCGGGACGGGCAAGCCGTGGTCGGGAAGGCGCCCCGCCCGGCGTCCGGGCCGTGACTTCTCGTAGATCAGCTTCACCGTGCCTGCACCTCCGCGAGAACCTCCGCCAGCCGGTCGATCTCGGCGAGCGTCCGCTTCTCGGTGAGCGCTACGAGGAGCACGTCGTCCATGCCGGGATAGTCGCGGCCCAGTGCATACCCCGGGTGCACCCCGCGCTCTCGCGCGTCGTGGACGACCTCGGCGGCGGGCCGTCCGACGCGGATGCCAAACTCCTTGAATGTTGTCCTATCTGCAAACAGCAGCGGGAGCCCGAGCCGGCTCTTGGCGTGCTCGGCGAGGGCCATGCAGGTCTCCCCCACTTCGCGGAGACCCTCAGGCCCGAGCCACGAGAGGTAGACCAGACCGCCCAACGCCAGCAGCGTCTGGTTGGTGGTGATGTTCGAGGTCGCCTTCTCGCGCCGGATGTGCTGCTCGCGTGTCTGAAGGGTGAGGACATAGCCGCGGTTCCCCGCGGCGTCTGTGGTCTCGCCGACGATGCGGCCCGGCATACGCCGAATGAAGTCCGAGCGCGCTGCCAGGAACCCGTAGTGCGGTCCTCCGTACGAGAGGGCATTTCCCGCCGACTGCCCTTCTCCGATCGCGATCGCGCAGCCGTAGTGACCGGGCGCCTCGAGCACGCCAAGCGAGAGCGGGTCGACGTGCGCCACCGCGAGCGCCTCGGCATCGGTCGCCGCGGCGGCCAACTCGGCCGCGGGCTCGAGCACCCCGAAGAAGTTCGGGTGCTGGAAGATGGCGCAGGCCGCGCCCTCGGACGCGGCGCGCAGCTCGTCCGGGTCGGTTGTGCCGTCGCGGTGAGGCACTTCCACGACCTCGAGACCGAAGCCCGGTGCGTAGGTCTTGACGACCTGCCGCACCTGTGGGTTCGTCGCCTCGGTGAGCACGACCTTCGTGCGGCCCGTTACGTGCTTCGCGATGAAGCAGGCGTCTGCCGCAACGGTGGTGCCGTCGTAGCCCGACGCGTTCGAGACGTCCATTCCCGTCAACTCGCAGATCGCCGTCTGGTACTCGAAGATCGCCTGGAGGACGCCCTGGCTGAGCTCGGGCTGATACGGCGTGTACGCCGTCAGTAGCTCCCCTCGCTGCATGACGGCGTCGACGATCGCCGGGACGTAGTGGTCGTACATGCCGGCTCCGAGGAACGACAGCTCCGCGCCGACGGGCACGTTCTCCGAGGCGAGCTCCTCGAAGTACGCAGACAGCTCCTGCTCGGTCATCGCCGGGCGCAGGCCGAGCTCTCGATCGAGCCTGACGCCCGCGGGGAGATCGCCGAATAGGTCCTCGATCGACGAGATCCCGATCTCCTCGAGCATCGCCTCCCGGTCGGCGTCGGTCAGCGCGAGGTAGCTCACGCGTCGGCCAGGTGCTGCTTGTACGCCTCCAGATCGAGCAGCGAGTCGACCTCGCCCGGGTCGCTCAGCCGCACTCGCACGAGCCAGCCGGCGCCGTACGGGTCGTCGTTCACGGTCTCGGGCGCCTCGATGACCGCATTGTTGACCTCCAGCACCTCGCCCGAGAGCGGCGCGATCACATCCGAGACGGCCTTGACCGACTCGACCTCGGCGTAGGACCGATCCTTGGCCACCGTCGCTCCCTCCTCGGGCGCCTCGAAGTGGACGAGCTCACCGAGTGCGTCCTGGGCGAACCACGTGATCCCAAAGACCGCCTCGTCGCCCTCGAGCCGCGCCCAGTCATGCTCGCGGTGGTAGCGGAGGTCGTCCGGGTAGCTCTCGGCAGCGGCCATTCAGCGTTCCTCCCGTGAGTAGATGGGCTTCTTGACCACATGCCCGCGGCGAGGCCGGCCGCGAACGTCGATCGTGAGCTCCGTGCCCGGCTGCGCGTTCGCGGCCGGGACGTAGCCCAGGCCGATCCCCCGCTCCAGCATCGGCGAGTGGGAGCCGGAGGTGACCTCGCCCCCCTCGGTGATCGCCATGCCCTGCCGCGGGATACCCGGATCGTCCATCACGAAGGCCGCGAGCTTCTGCTCCGGACCGTCCGCCTTGATGCGCCGCAGCTCGCCGGCGCCGGTGAACTCCTTCTCGAGGGCGCAGACCCAGCCGAGCCCCGCGGAGATCGCGTCCGTGTCGGGCCCGATGTCGTTTCCGTGCAGCGGGTAGCACACCTCGAGCCGAAGGGTGTCGCGAGCCCCCAGCCCACAGGGCGTGACTCCCCGCTCCATGACGCGATCCCACAGCTCGCCGGCTTCGTCGGTGGGGACCAGGAGCTCGACCCCCTCCTCGCCGGTGTAGCCCGTTCGGTTGACCACGCACCGGACTCCGTCGATCTCGCCGTCGGCGAACGTGAAGGCCGGCGCGGCAGGCAGGCCGAGCCGCTCGAGCGCGCGAGGGCCTTGCACCGCGAGCAGCGCGTAGTCGTCGGAGACATCGCGCACCTCAGCTCCAGGCGCCTCGCGCTCGAGCAGCCAGCCGAAATCGGGCTCACGGTTGGCAGCGTTGACGATCAGGAGGAAGCGCTGCGGGTCGAGCTCGTAGACGATCAGGTCGTCGACGATGCCACCCTGCTCGTTGGTGAGCAGCGTGTATTGGGCCTGGCCCGGGCCGATGCGATCGAGGTCGTTCGAGAGCGCGGCCTGGAGCAACTCGCGCGCGCGAGGGCCTTCGACCTCGATCTCCCCCATGTGCGAGACGTCGAAGACCCCGGCGTCGGCCCGTACGGCTCGATGCTCGGGGATCACCCCTTCGTACTGCACCGGCATCTCCCAGCCGGCGAACGGCACGAGCCGCGCGCCGAGGGCGACGTGGCGCTCGTAAAGCGGTGTCCGGAGCAGGGTCTGCATCGGCCACTGATGCTAAAGGAGCCAAGAAAGAAGCCGCCCCGGCTTCGGCTTGGAAAGCCGACGCCGGGGCGGCCGGACCGGGTCATCGCGGGTCAACCGTCACGGTCGACCCGAGAGGGCACCGGGAATCCTCACCGCTGTCCGCGTCGTTAAACCTGTCGTTGCGAATCGGTTCGAGCTAGCCGTCGCGCAGGAAGGACGGCACCTCGAGCACGTCCTCCGTGACTTCGAAGCGCTCGGCCGGCACCTCGCGGGGCGTCTCGGCCTCGCCCTCGGCCGGCTCCTCGGCACGCCGACGCCGGCGCAGCCGCGCCGGTCCGAAGCCCGTGGCGATGACGGTGACGCGCACCTCGTCGCCCAAGGCCTCGTCGATGACGGCCCCGAAGATCACGTTGGCGTTCTGGTCGGCGGCGGACGTCACGACCTGCGCTGCCTCGTTCACCTCGAACAGCCCGATGTCCGGGCCACCCGTGACGTTGAGCAGGATGCCGGTCGCGCCCTCGATCGAGGACTCGAGCAACGGTGACGAGACCGCCGCGCGCGCAGACTCCGTCGCTCGGTTCTCGCCTGACGCCACGCCGATTCCCATCAGCGCGGAGCCCGCCTCGCTCATGATCGTGCGCACGTCGGCGAAGTCCAGGTTCACGAGCCCGGGAATCGTGATCAGGTCGGTGATCCCCTGCACGCCCTGACGGAGGACGTCGTCGGCCATCGTGAAGGCGTCCACGATCGAGGTGCGCTTCTCGACGACCTGGAGCAGGCGGTCGTTCTCGATCACGATCAGCGTGTCGACGTGGTCGCGTAGCTCGTCGACGCCGCGCAGCGCCACCTCCCCCCGACGGCGCCCCTCGAACGAGAACGGCTTCGTCACGACACCGACGGTCAGCGCGCCGAGCTCCTGTGCCAGCCGCGCCACGATCGGCGCCGCGCCGGTGCCGGTACCCCCACCTTCGCCGGCGGTCACGAAGACCATGTCAGCGCCCTTCAGCGCTTCCTTCAGCTCGTCGCGGCTCTCCTCGGCTGCGGCCTGCCCCACGTTCGGGTCCGCGCCTGCCCCCAGGCCCCGCGTCACGTCGGATCCGATCGGCATCTTCACGTCGGCGTCGCACATGAGCAGCGCCTGGGCGTCGGTGTTCACGGCAATGAACTCGACCCCCGCTAGGCCCGCGTCGACCATTCGGTTCACGGCATTCGAGCCGCCGCCGCCGACGCCCACGACCTTGATCAACGCCAGGTAGTTCCCCGTCTGATCTCTCATACTCAACTCGCCTCTACCTCAAGCTTTACTGGACAGTACGTCTTCTGCGCCGGCAGGGTACGCCTCGCCGGTGCGCCTGTCAACGCCGCTTGCGCGGTGAAAGCCTTACTCTCAGGTGGAGAGTTGAGGGTCTACTCCTGCTACTGGGCGCTCGGGAACGCTGAGATCCACGTACGCATAGCCGCCGTGCGCGAGGATGCCGGGCAGGATGCGAGTGGCGATCGCAAGCTTGAGCCGGATCGCTCGCAGCTCGCCCAAACGGAGCTCGAGCCCGGAGCCCAGCAGCAGCGTGAGGTCATGCTCTCGCGCGCGCACCATTCGGATGCGGCCGCGGAAGTGCGCGAGGCGCGCCAGAGCCAGCGTCCGCACCGCTCGGAGCCCGAAACGATCCGTGATCGGCGCGCCGACTTCCGGGTCCCCGGAATGGGCGAGCCAGATCCTCGGGAGAGCGGGTCGGGCGTGCAACGGCAGCGGTGAAATCACCCGCGAGCTCGCCGCCACGAGCCAGGCCTTCGCTCCGCGCCGGGCAACCGCGACGGGGTGCTCCGGCTTGACGGTCACCCGGAGTGTGTGCGGGAAGTCTCGGTCGTAGGTGTAGCCCGCAATGTCGTGAAGCGCCCCGAGTCGCCGGTCGATCTCCGACGAATCGAGCGACAAGAGGCTCCGACCCTCGAGCGGTCGAAGCGCGGAGCGCACGTGCCCGGCGACGCTCGGTGGCGCGCCTGCGACGGAGACGGTGTCGAGCGAAAACATCGGTGTGCTCCGGGCGAGCACGTACAGCCCGGCGGCTCCGGCCACGATCGCGAAGCCGATCAGCAGCGAGCGACCGCTCGGAAGGGCGCGCATGATCGGAGCGCGCTCCATGGTCCCGGGAAGTGGGATCACGGCTGCGCGGGCTCGCGCACGCTGAGGCCGGCGCTCGGGCACGAGGCGGCTTTCGCCGCGGCGGTCGGCGCTCCTACCCGAGCGGCGGGAGCTCGAGCGGGCCGAGGAACTCGACCTCGTGCCGTAGCTCGATGCCGAATTGCTCGAGCGCGCGTCTTCGGGACTCGACCATGAGCGCGATTGCGTCGGCCGTCCGTGCTCCGTCCGCGTTCTCGATGAAGTTCGCGTGACGCGGCGAGATCTGGGCTCCTCCGATCCGGTGGCCCTTCAGTCCGCAGGCCTCGAGCATCCGGCCCGCGGTCAGCTCGTGCTCGGGGTTCTTGAAGACGCTCCCGAAGGTCCGTTTGTTCGTGGGTTGCGCGGCCTTGCGCAGGGCCTGGAGGCGCGCGACGTTCGCCTTGATCTGCTCCTCCGGCAGCGGCGAGAGCGTGAACTCCGCTCGCGCGACGACCTGCCCGTGGCGAAGACCGGAGTGCCGGTAGTTGAGCCCGAGCTCCTCCGGAGACGACCAGCGGGCCCCGTCCGCGTCCACGACGAGCGCGCGGTCGAGAATCGTCGCCCAGTCGCTGCCGTATGCCCCGGCGTTCATCCACACACCGCCGCCGATCGTGCCGGGGATCGCACAGGCGAACTCGAAGCCGCCCAGGCCGGCTGCCCGTACACGGTGGAGGCAGACCGCGTTCGCGGCGCCGCCGCCGGCGAGCAGTCGCTCCCCCTCCACCGTGGCCTCCGCGAGCTCGCCGCCGAGCTTCAGCACCAGGCCGGCAAACCCCTCGTCGGCCACGAGCAGATTCGACCCGAGCCCGACCGTCGCAACGGGCGATTCCCGCTCGACCGCCCAGGCGAGTGCCTCCTGAAGCTCCTCGAGCGTTTCCGGACGCGCGAAGGCGGCCGCAGGGCCGCCCGTGCCCAGGGTGGTGAAGCGCGCGAGGGCGACGCTCTGCTCGAGGTTCACGCGAGCTCCTCTAGCAGCAGCGGCCCCGCCCGTTCGATGTCGCCGGCGCCGATCGTGAGCACCAGGTCGCCCGGCCGCACCCGCCGCGAGACGAACCGGACCGCATCCTCGAGCTCCGGTGTCCAGGCGAGCGGCATCCCCGGGCGCTCCGCCGCGAGCGCCTCGACGACGAGCCTGCCCTCCACGCCGGCGACGGGTTCCTCCCGCGCCGCGTAGACGCTGGTGACGGCGACCGCGTCGGCCGCCGCGAGAGCGTGCGCGAGCTCGTGAGCAAGATGGCGGGTGCGGGAGTAGAGGTGCGGCTGGAAGAGGACGAGCACGCGCCCCGAGCCCGCGGTGTCCCGAGCAGCCGCCAGGGTGGCCGCGATCTCACGGGGGTGGTGGCCATAGTCGTCGTAGACGGCGACCCCGCGCGCTTCCCCGCGCCGCTCGAACCGGCGCCCCACGCCCGAGAACTCGGGCAAGACGCGCTCGGCGTCGTCCCGCTCGACTCCTGCGAGCTCAAGCGCGGCCAACGCCACCGCGGCGTTGCGCCGGTTGTGCTCGCCGGCAAGCGCGAGCTCGAGGTCGACCGGCTCCAGCTCGTCCCCCCGGACGGATTCCGGCGCCAGGGCAAGCCACCGGTCGAAGAGCTCCCGTACCTCGTTCTCCGACGCGAAGGTCGCATGGTGGTCGAGGTCGACGTTGGTGAGGACCGCGATCCGAGGGCGCAGCAGCTCGAGGGAGCGGTCCGACTCGTCGCCCTCTGCCACGAGCCAACCCTCTCCGGCGCGGGCGTTCCCGTCCAGCTGAGGGATCTCGCCGCCGATCAGGAACGCGGGGTCGAGCCCGAGCCGGTCGAGCACGAAGGCGATCATCCCCGTGGTCGTCGTCTTGCCGTGGGCGCCGGCAACCACGATCGAGGGGCGCATCGCGACGAGCTCGGCGAGCAGCTCCCCGCGCCTGAGCGTCTTGGCGTCGCGCGCGCGCGTGACTTCTAATTCGGGGTTGTCCTCTCCGATCGCGCTGGAGACGACGACCTCGGCGCCCTCGGGGACGCTCGCCGCGTCGTGCCCGATCGCTACCTGAATCCCGGCCGCCTCGAGCCGGTCGACGTATGACGATCGCGCTCGATCGGACCCTCCCACCTCCGCTCCCCACGCACGCGCAACGAGAGCGAGGGCGCTCATACCCGCGCCGCCGATGCCCACGAACCAGAAGCGCCTACCCTCGAGCGGACGCAAGTCCGATCAGCTCCTCGGCGATCTCCTCAGCGGCATCGGGCCGGGATGCGCGCCGCATCGCCGTGCTCATCTCCTCGAGCCGCCGTGAATCCCCGAGCAGCGAGCGCACGACCTCCGGCACGCGCCCGAGCTCGCCCTCCGGCACGAGAATGGCGCCCCCGGCAGTCTGGAAATACCGCGCGTTCTTGGTCTGGTGGTCGGCGGTTGCGAGCGGGTAGGGAACGAGGATCGCCGGTTTCCCTGCGGCCGCCAGCTCCCAGACGCCACCTCCCGCCCGTGAGAGCGCGAGATCCGCCGCGCCGAGCGCCGCACCGTAGTCGTCGGTGAACGGAAGCAGCCGGTAGTCCGAACGCGTGACACGCCGGCGAAGACGCTCGTACTCGTTCTCGCCGCTGAGGTGCAGGACCGCCGGGCCTGCGGCCCCGAAGCTCTCGATCGCGACGTCGTTCAGCGCGCGGGCGCCCAGGCTGCCTCCGGCCACGAGCAGCACCGTTCCTTCTTCGGGGAGCTCGAAGCGGCGGCGAGCCTCCTCCCGCGGCAGCGGGTGCGAGCGCTCGGGTATCGGCCGGCCGGTGACCCGGTACTTCGGCGGCTTGCGTCCGGGGATCGGGAAGGAGAGGAAGACGCGCCTCGCAAACGGCGCAGCGAGCCGGTTGGCTAGGCCGAGATGCGCGTCGGCCTCCATCAGCGCGGCGGGGATCCGCCGCCGTGCCGCCGCGAGCACCATGGGGCCGCTGACATAGCTCCCGCCGCCGAGGACGACATCCGGCCGTCGCCGCGCCAGGATCCGCTCGCAGGCCGCCGGAGCGGCGAGCGAGTGCAGGGCCGCGCGGGCCTGCGCGAGCCCTGGCCGCCGCGGCAGCCCGCTCACGCGGAAGGTGTCGAGCTCGAAGCCGGCCTCAGGGACGAGACGCGCTTCTGCGCGACCCGGCGACCCGGCGAACGTCACGAGTGCTCCGCGACCGCGCAGCGCCTCCGCGACTGCGAGGGCGGGCAGCACGTGCCCGGCCGTCCCCCCGGTCGCGATCAGAAACGCTGGCGCTCTTGGCTCCGGCATCGCCCGCGATGTTAAGGAGGATGCCAACCGACGCGAGCGCCACCACGAGGCTCGACCCGCCGTAGGAGACGAACGGGAGCGGGATCCCGGTCAGCGGCGCGAGGCCCATCACGGCGGCGAGGTTGATCGCCGCCTGGCCGGAGACGAGCACGGTCAACCCGGCCGCCAGGCGCTTGCCGAACGGGTCCCTGCACTGGAGCGCGATCTTGAGGCCGACGTAGGCGAACGTGCAGTAGGCGAGGATCACCGCGGCCGCGCCGACGAGGCCGAGCTCCTCACCGATGATCGCGAAGATCATGTCGGTGTGAGCCTCGGGCAGGTAGTTGGCCTTCTGGACGCTCTGCCCGAGACCGACGCCGAAGATGCCGCCTGAGCCGAGGCCGATCATCGCCTGGACGGTCTGGAAGCCCGCCCCCTGTGCGTCCTGCCACGGGTTGAGGAAGCTGAAGATGCGTGCCCGCCGGTAGGGCTCGAACCAGATCGCGAGGAGGCCGAGGGCGGCGGCGATTCCGAGCCCGCCCCCGAGCGTCCGCCCGGGCGTGCCGGCAACGAGAAGCATCGCGGCCAGCATCGCGACGATCGCGATCGCGGTCCCCAGGTCGGGCTCGAGGAGCAGCAGCCCGCAGAAGACCACGGTCAGGAGGCCGACCGGCCGCCACAGCTCGGAGAGCGACTGCGGAGGCCGCCGGCGAGCGAGATAGGAGGCCGCCCAGATCGCAAGCGCGAGCTTTGCGAGCTCCGACGGCTGGAACACGGCAGGGCCGAAGGTCAACCAGCGGCGGGCGCCGTTCACCGACTGCCCGATCACGAGGACCGCGAGCAGCAGCCCGATGCTCGTCACCACCAGGACAGGAGCAAGCCGGCGCAAGACGTGGAAGTCGAGACGTGACGTGACGACCATCAGCGCGATCCCCAGCACGGCATAGATCGCCTGGCGCTTGAGGTAGTAGGCGGGGTCGCCGTTGGCAAGCGCGGCCGACGCCGAGGTGGCGCTGTAGACCATCACGAGACCGAAGGCGACGAGGCCCAGGGTCACGAGAATCAGGACACTCGATTCGAGTTGCCCGCGCTTCACCCGGACAGGTTCTGCACCAGCCTCCTGAACTCCTCGCCCCGCTCCTCGAAGTCGCGGAACTGGTCGTAGCTCGCGCAAGCCGGCGACAGGAGCACGACGTCTCCCGCGTCGGCCTCGATCGCTCGTAGGGCGCCCGCCAGATCGCCGTCGCGCCGGGCCTCCGGGATCGCCTCGGCGAGCTCGCCTGCGGTCTCCCCGATCAGGTGGACGCTCTTCACGTTCGGCCCGATCGCGGCCCCGAGCGGCCCGAAGTCCTCGCCCTTACGCGAGCCGCCGAGGATCAGGTGCAGGGGCTCGTTCTCGTAGGCGGCGAGCGCCTTGAGCGCCGCGGCGACATTGGTCGCCTTCGAATCGTTCACATAGAGGACGCCTCGCAGCTCGCGCACCGGCTCGAGGCGGTGCGGCACTCCCGGAAACGTGCGCAGCGCCTCGGCTATCGCCTCCTCGGAGATCCCGAGCAGGCGAGCCGCCGCGGTCGCAGCCGCGGCGTTCTCCCGGTTGTGCGCCCCTCGGATTCGTGGCTCGGCGGGGAGCGGGTCATCGGCGCCGAACTCGACTCCCTCGAGGCCGAGACCGCGTGGGACGACCTTTGCGCGCGCCCGCTCGAAGATCCGGAGCTTCGCGGCGCGGTAGGCATCGAACGAGTCGTAGCGGTCGAGGTGGTCCGGCTCGAGGTTCAGCAGGACCGCGACCTCGCAAGCGAGCTCGTGGACGTCCTCGAGCTGGAAGCTCGAGAGCTCGCAGACCACGAGCGCCCCGGTCGCGACCTGTCCGTCCAGCTCGGTCAGCGCGCGGCCGACGTTGCCGGCCACGGGCGCACCGGTCATCACTCCCAGCAACTCGGCGGTGGTCGTCTTCCCGTTGGTGCCGGTGACCCCGACGAGCCGAGGCCGCAGCAGCCTGTAGCCGAGCTCGACCTCGCTCCAGATGGGCATCCCGCGCCGCCCGGCCTCGGCGACGAGGGGCGACTCCGGCGGTACACCGGGGCTCTTCACGAGCAGCTCGACCCCGTCGAGCAGCGCGAGATCGTCGTCGTTCCCGAGCTCACGGTCGGCGCCGACCACCTCCACCCCGCGCCGCTCGAGCGCCGCCGAGGCCGCCTTCCCCGATCGCGCGAGCCCGAGCACGAGCACCCGCTGCGGCAACGCAGTCATGCCGAAACGGTAGATCCCGGCGTGCCGGCCAGCGGCGCAGACGGTCGAACCGGCAGAGCCCGCTCGACCTGAGCGCGACATCGCGAGTGACCTCTCAGCGGAACCCGGTGAAGTAGCGGTAGTACAGCGCGAAGCCGATCGCGCACAGGATCCCGGTCACGATCCAGAAGCGCACCATGATCCTCGTCTCCGACCACGCCTTCAACTCGAAGTGGTGCTGGATCGGCGCCATCAGGAAGACGCGCCGCTTGAAGTACTTGAAGCTGAAGACCTGGATGATCACGGAGAGCGCCGCAACCGCGAAGATCCCGCCGATCAGGAGCAGCAGGAAGATCGTTTTCGTGAAGATCGCGAACGACGCGAGCGCTCCGCCGAGCGCCATGGAGCCGGTGTCGCCCATGAACACCTCAGCCGGCCACGCGTTGTACCAGAGGAACCCGATCGTCCCGCCGATCAGCGCCGCCGCGACGATCGCCAGGTCGAGCTTCGTGTCGAAGCGATGCCCCGGCGGCCCGGAGCGGATCCACGAGATCACGATCATCGAGGCAAAGGTGAAGAGCGCGATGATCACCGTCCCGGCCGCGAGCCCGTCCACCCCGTCGGTCAGGTTGACGCCGTTCGCGGCGCCGGCGATCACCAGGAAGAGCAGGCCGTACCAGGCCCAGGAGAGCTCGAGGTGGCCCGCGCCCGGGATGTAGACGTTCGTCGGCAGGTGCTGGTGCTCGGCAGCGATGCCCACGCCGACGGTGATCAGGCCCAGCAGCAGCAGCTTCCAGCGGCCGTTGAGGCCGAGCGAGCGACGGTGGGTGAGCTTGATGAAGTCGTCGAGGAAGCCGATTGCGCCGCACCCGAGGGTGACGAAGAGCACCGTCAGGGCGGGCACCGTGTAGGTGCTGAACGCGAGGAAGGCGATCGAGGCGGCGAGCAGGATCAGCAGCCCGCCCATCACCGGCGTGCCCTGCTTGGCGAAGTGGTGCTCGGGCCCCTCTTCCCGGATGTGCTGGCCGAACTCGTTGCGGCGCAGGAACTCGATGAACTTCGGGCCGACCAGGATCGAGATCAGCAGGGCGACGACCCCTGCGATCAACACCCGGCTCAAGCGCTCACCGCCGCGAGCGCCTCGGCTACCCGCTCGAGCCCGACCGCGCGAGATGCCTTGACGAGGACGCAGTCGCCCGGTCGGACGGCCGCCTCGACCGCAGCCACGGCGCTCTCGGCGTCGGGCGCCCAGCTGGTGATCGGGATCCCGGTCCCGCCGACGAGGTAGCCGCGGGCGAGCTCGCCCACCGCCACCAGTGCGGTCACGCCCTGGCGCTCGGCCTCGGCGCCGATCTCCTCGTGGAACGCTGCAGCCCCGGGGCCGAGCTCGGCCATGTCGCCGAGCACCGCTACCCGCCGACGGTCACCTGCCGTTGCCGCCAGGTGCGCCAGCGCCGCCCGCATCGAGATCGGGTTGGCGTTGTAGGCGTCGTTGATCAGCAGCCCCCCGCCGGCGAGCGGGAGCTCCTCGTCGCGCCAGCGCGAGAAGTCGACGTCCGCCCGTTGCGGTCGCGGGAGTGCCAGCGCGTCGAGCGCGGCGAGGGCCGCGGCCGCGTTCGCCGTCTGGTGCCGGGCCGTGAAGTTGAAGCTCACACCGCCGACGATGGTGCGCCCGTCGTCTGGACCCGCCTCCGCTTCCCCGAGACGAATGACCTCGATGTCCTCCCGTTCGACCGGGAAGTCCATCGGCACGATCGCCGTGCCGCCCGCGGGCAGGGCGGCAACCAGCTCGCTCTTCGCACGCACCACGCCCTCGATCGACCCGACCAGCTCGAGATGGACGGGCCCGACGTTGGTGACGACGCCCACGTCGGGCCGCGTGATCGCGCAGAGCTCGGCGATCTGCCCGAAGCCGCGCATCGCCAGCTCCACGATGCAGACCTCGCGTGTCGGGCTCGAGGCGGCAGAGCGTGAGCGGGACGCCGATCTCGTTGTTGAAGCTGGCTTCCGCCGCGACCGTCCGGGCAACCGGGGCACAGAGGGCGGCGAGGATGTCCTTCGTCGACGTCTTGCCGGTCGAGCCGGTGATGCCGACGACCTTCGCGCTCGACCGGTTGCGGACAGCCGCCCCAAGGGCCGCGAAGGCTGCGAAGGGCTCCCGCGGCACGAGGGTCGCCGCGGCCCCTCGAACACGAGCGTCGTCGAGGAACTGGACGCCCCGGCCGACCGCAACGAACAGGTCTCCCGGCGCAACCCGGCGCGAGTCGACCTGCACACCGGTGATCTCGTCGGCGTGCGGCGCTCGCTCGAGCTCGCCCTCGACCACGGACGCCACCGCGTCAAGTCCGAGCGCGATCACGTCGGCGCTCCGAGGCGCCGCAACGCCTCCCGGGCGACGTCGCGGTCGTCGAAGGGGACGATGGCGTCGCCGAACTGCTGTCCCTGCTCGTGGCCCTTGCCTGCGATCACGACGACGTCGCCTTCACGCGCGATCTCGATCGCCCGGGCGATCGCGTCGCGCCGGTCGGGCTCGACGTCGACGTCGGCCTCGGCGCCGGACACGATCTCGGCGATGATCGCCTCGGGCTCCTCGCTGCGCGGGTTGTCGGAGGTCACGATCGCCAGGTCCGCGAGCTCCGAGGCGATCCTGCCCATCAGCGGCCGCTTGCCCCGGTCCCGATCGCCTCCGCAGCCGAACACGCAGATGAGCCGGTTGTGGGCGAGGTCGCGCGCCGTGCGCAGGACGTTCTCGAGCGAGTCCGGCGTGTGGGCATAGTCCACGAGCACCGTGAACGGCTGGCCTTCGTCCACGGCCTCGAAGCGGCCGGGCACGCCGCGCAGCTCCTTGACGCCCTGCGCGATCGCCTCGTCCGGAATACCGAGCAGGCGCGCTCCGGCGACGGCGCCAAGCACGTTCTCGATGTTGAACCTGCCGCGAAGGCGCGTCTCGAGCTCGATCCCCGCCGCGGTGAAGCGGGCTCCACGAGGGCCCACCTCGAGGTTCTCCGGCTTGAGCTCGGCGTCCTCGGCGAAGCCGAAGGTCAACAGGCGCTGGTGGCCCTCGAGCTCCTGGGCCAGCTCACGCCCGTGCGCATCGCCGAGGTTGACCGCCGCCGGCGGACGGGTCTCCGTGAAGAGCCGGCGCTTCGCGTCGAAGTAGCGCTCGATCGTGCCGTGGAAGTCGAGGTGGTCCTGGGTCAGGTTCGTGAAGACGAGCGCCGAGAAGCGGACGCGGTCGAGCCTGCCAAGCTCGGAGCCGTGCGACGTCGCTTCCATCGCGCAGCTCCGATCTCCGCCGTCGAGCATCTCCCGGAAGCTCCGCTGCAGGTCGATTGCCTCGGGCGTCGTTCGCAGGGCGCCTCGGCGCTCCCCGCCGACGCGGCTCTCGATCGTCCCGAGGAGACCAGGCCGTCGTCCGGCCGCGGCGAGGATCGAGTAGAGGAGGAAGGCGGTCGTCGTCTTGCCGTTCGTGCCGGTGACGCCCGCGACCTCGAGCGCCTCGGTGGGGCGCTCGAAGAACTCGTCAGCGGCAACCCCCATCGCGCGGCGCGGATCGGCTACGACGATTTGTGGAACGTCGGGCTCGAGCGGTCGCTGGACGACGAGCGCCACGGCGCCGTTGGCAACGGCCTCCGCCGCGAACTCGTGCCCGTCGACACGGGTGCCCGGGACGCAGAAGAAGAGGGAGCCCGCGGTCGCGCTGCGGGCGTCGTACGCCAGGTCTGCGATCTCGACTGGAGCGCGTCCAACGACGTCCACGGGCGCGAGCGCAGCGATGACGCGCTCGATGTCCATCGCGGCGCGAGTCTACCAGGGGCCTCAGCCGTGCCGAGGCTGGTCGCGACGATCAGAACGGCTCGTTTGCAGCGCTTTTGGCACGCTCTCGGCACAGACACGCGCGCTGCCCGCGGATATGCTCGCCTCGGGGAGGAGGCCGGGCGAACCGTACTTAGGGGGACGAGGTCGCAGGCGCGTCCGGCTGGATACCGCCGTCGAGGTACTGGAGGTCGAACTTCGCGATCTGCGAGAAGGCCGGCGCCGCGACGACGCCGCCCCAGATCGCGCCGCGAGGCTCGTCGACCGAGACCAGGATCACCAGCCGTGGCCGTGACGCGGGCACGACGCCCACGAACGACGCGACGTAGCGCGTGTCCGAGTAGCCGCCCTGCGGGTCGGGCTTCGCCGCCGTCCCGGTCTTGCCGGCCACCTGGTACCCGGGCACCTCGGCGAGCGTGCCCGTTCCTTCGGCGACGACGTTCTTCAGCATGCTCATCAGCTGGCTGGAAACCCACCGAGAGACGACCCGCCGCCGCGTCGGAACCTTCGAGCGTCCATCGCCGATGTGGTCGACCAGATGAGGCTCCACCCACATGCCGCGGTTCGCGATCGCCGCGTAGGCGGCCGCCATCTGGATCGCCGTGACCGCGATGCCCTGCCCGATCGGGATGTTGCCGATCGACGACCCCGACCAATTCTTCTCCGGGAGCATGATCCCGGGGCTTTCGCCGGGAAAGTCGATCCCTGTCCGCTTGCCGAAGCCGAAGCGCGAGATCCAACGGGCCAGGCGGTCCTGACCGAGCAGCTTCGCAAGCGTGATCGCACCCACGTTGGAGGAGTGAGAGAGGATCTGGGCGACGCTCATCGTCTCCGTCCCGCGAGGTTCGGCGTCGTGGATGACGCGGTCTGCGACGTGAATCTCGTAGGGCAGCGTGAATCGTGTTCTCGGCGAGACGAGCCGCTCCGAGAGCGCTCCGGCGACGGTCACGAGCTTGAAGGTCGAGCCGGGCTCGTAGGTATCGGTCACCGCACGGTTGCGCTGCAACACGCGCCACACCTTCGGGTAGACGTTCGCGTCGAAGCCGGGCGCGACCGCCATCGCGCGCACGGCGCCGGTCGCCGGGTCGAGCACGATCGCCGTCGCGCTCTTGGCATGCCACTTGCGAACTGTGTCCCGCAGGACCGCCTGCGCGTTCGCCTGGATCGTGTGGTCGAGCGTCAAGTAGACGTCTTCGCCGTCCCGCTCGCTGCGCGAGGTGATCGTGTCGATGGCCTGGCCGGAGGCGTCCTTGACGATCCGCTCGCGACCCGGGCGGCCCGCGAGCTGCTGGTCGAGCGAGAGCTCGAGGCCTGCGAGGCCACGATTGTCCACGCCCGCATAGCCGAGCACCTGTGACGCCAGGTCGAACTGCGGGTAGAAGCGCCGTTCCTCGTGGTAGAAGCCGAGGCCGGGAAGGCCCTTGCGCGCGAGCTTCGCCGCGAGCGTGGGATCCGCCTTCCGCGCCACGTAGACGAACCCGCGGCTGCGATCGGTGAGCGCCGAGTAGACCTCGTTTGGCTCGAGCCGCAGAGACTTCGCGACGATCGGAGCCTCGCTGCGGGGATCGGCCACGCGGCGCGGATCGGCATAGACCGTCGTCGCCTGCTCTCCGATAGCAAGCTGGACGCCGCCTCGATCGTAGAGCGTTCCGCGCGCGGCCGGAATCGTCACCTCCTCGCTGTGCTGGCTCGACGCGAGCCTCCCGAACGACGCGGCGCGGACACCCTGGAGCCACGCGGCGCGTAGGAACGCCACACCGAAGGCGAGCACGAAGACGGCGAGTAACAGCCGGATGCGCCGGTTGGCGACCCGGGCGCTCAACGCGCGCGGGGCCCCAGGCGAACGTACGTGGTCTGCGTCGGGTCCGCGGCGACGAGCCCGACGCGGCGAGCCTGGAGCTGAATGCGCGGTGACGCGGCGGCCATCGAGAGCTGCGAGGCGAGCGCCTGCTTCTCAGCCCGGAGACGTGTGCGCTCGGCGTTGAGCTTGTCCAACTGCACGTTGAGCCGGAGGAGGGCCACGTTCAGTGCTACGACGCCGGTCAACAGGACCGCCGTGACCACGATCCAGACGACGCCGCCGGCAAGCCCACGCCGGCGCCGGGCGCGCGGGCGCTGTCTGGGCGCGGGCTTCGGCCTCGGCCGCCGGCGCGGTTGCGGAGAGGGAAGCGCCGGGGCGGCGTCGCTCCAAGAGGCCACGGCTACTGCTCGCTCTTCACGGCTGCGCGCAGGCGGGCAGAGGCCGCGCGCGGGTTGGCGGCGAGCTCCTGGGGCGAGGCCTTGATGGGCCGGCGCGAGAGCGCCCGCAGCGCCGGTTCGTGGCCGCAGACGCAGATAGGGAAGTCCGGCGGACACGTACAGCCTTTCTCCTCGGCGCGCAGGAAGCGCTTGACGATCCGATCCTCGAGCGAGTGGAAGCTGACCACGGCGAGGCGACCCTCGGGGCGCAGCATCTCGAGCGCAGTCGGCAGCGCCGCCTCGATCGAGCCGAGCTCGTCGTTGACGGCGATGCGCAGAGCCTGGAAGACCCGCTTGGCCGGGTGTCCGTCGCCGAAGCGCGCGGGTGCCGGGATCGCCGCCTTGATCGTCTCGACCAGTTCACCGGTCCGCTCGAACGGCCGCTCGCGGCGGCGGCGACCGATCGCTCGCGCGACCTGCCGGGCATAGCGCTCTTCGCCGTAGTCCTTGAAGATCCGCGTCAGCTCGCGCTCGCTCTCCGTGTTGACGAGCTCGCGCGCCGAGAGCTCGGACGCGGGATCCATCCGCATGTCGAGCGGTGCGTCGGTGGCGTACGAGAAGCCTCGCTCCGGGCGGTCGATCTGCATGCTCGAGACGCCGAGGTCGAAGAGGATCGCGTCCGCGCGCACGCCGTTGGAGGCAAGCTGCTCGAGCACGAGCGAGAACTCGCCCCGCAGGAAGCGACCCTGGACGCCCATTTGCTTCCGCAGGCGGTCGAAGTAGGGGCGCACCGCCGGGTCGCGGTCGATCGCGATCAGCTTGCCACGGCCAGCGAGGTCGGCAGCCAGCAACTCCGCGTGCCCGCCGGCTCCGAAGGTCGCGTCGACGACGGTCTGCCCCGGCTCGACGGCGAGGGCTTCACGAACCTCGTCGGCAAGGACGGGAACGTGGTCAGTCGCGTTGGGTCGCGAGACGTTCGGCAACATCCTCCGCACTCCCTTCGAACTCCTTGACGTGGTCGGCCCAGGCCGCTCGATCCCAGATCTCGAGGTGGTCTCCGACTCCGGCGATCACGACCTCGCGCCCGATCCCCGCGTTCTTGCTCAGCGTCGCGGGAACCATCACCCGGCCCTGCTTGTCCGGCTCCGCCTCAGAAGCGCCGGCGAAGAAGTACCGGTGCATCAGGCGGCCCTCCTTGCTGAGTGGGTCGAGCCCGGCGAGCCGGCCTTGGACCATCCGCTCCCACTCCGTGTGCGGAAAGCAGTAGAGACACCCGTCCATACCGCGCGTGATGACGAGGCCGCCGGAAAGCGCTTGGCGAAACTTGGCCGGTAGCGTGAGGCGGTTCTTGTCATCGATCGTATGCTCGAACTCACCTAGAAGCATTCCACTTCGCCCCACTTTAAACCACAGACACCCACTTCGCAACCCCTGTAGCCCACATCTCACACACGTTCGGGCGGCCGCGTTTCAAGGGATGATGGAGGCGATGCGCGTTCCACCGTTCGAGCGGTTCTACGAGGAGCAGCAGAACGTCGTTCTGGCTCAGCTCCGAAGGATGCTCGGGCGGGACGCGGCCGACGACGCGTTTCAGGAGACCTTTCTGCGCGCGCTGCGCGCCTACTCGACGCTGGAGCACGGCCGCCACCTACGCGCGTGGGCGCTCACGATCGCACGAAACGTGGCGCTCGATGCTCTCCGGCGCGAGCGCGTCACGTCGGCGGAGGTGCCCGACCTCGAGTCGGTCGACGAGCCCCTCCCCTACGAAGAGCTGAAGCAGCTCACCGCCCAGCTGCCGCAGAAGGAGCGTGCCGCCGTCTTCCTCCGCTACGGCTACGACCTCAGCTACGACGACATCGGCGCGGCCCTCGGCTCATCGAGCGAGGCGGCGCGGCAGGCGACATCCTCGGGCGTCCGCCGGCTACGAAGAAAGGAGCAGCAGTGACCGTTTCATCCGACCTCGATCGCCGCTTCCGCGACGCGGCGGCCAGCCAGGGCCTGCTCGACGTCGCCTACGACCTGGTCGACACGCCGGTCGGCCGGCTGCTCGTGGCTGTCACCGATCACGGCCTCTGCGAGATCTCCTACGACCCGGACCTGGAGCGCGAAGAGGAACAGCTCGCCCGCAACTTCGGCGCCCGCGTCCTGCGTTCGCCGAAGCCGACGGACGAGGCCCGGCGCCAACTCGACGAGTACTTCGCCGGCAAGCGCCGGGACTTCGACCTGGCCATCGACCTTCGCCCGGCGCGCGACTTCGGCCGGACCGTGCTCCACGAGCTCGCCCAGGTCCCGTACGGCGAGCTGACGACCTACGGCACGCTCGCCGCGCGGGCAGGCCGCCCCCGGGCCGCCCGCGCGGTCGGAACGGTGATGAACCGCAATCCAGTCCCGATCGTGCTTCCGTGTCATCGAGTGGTCGGCTCGACGGGATCGCTGGTCGGGTACGGCGGCGGCCTCGACCGCAAGCGCACACTGCTCGAGCTGGAAGGCGCCCTCCGCCCCGCTTGACTCCTGAGCAGGCGGGCGCTATGACGGGCGCCCACCCATCCGAGGAGGCAGACAATGAAGAGGCTCGCACTCGCGGCGCTCCTGGCCCTCGTCCTCGTGGCCGCCGCGCCGGCTACGGCGGCAGGGCCGACGCTCCGTTCCCTGCAGGCGCAGATCACGTCGCTGAAGAAGCAGGTCAAGAAGCTGCAGAAGCAGGTCAAGGACAACCAGACGCTCGCGGTCGCCGGGTTGGCGTACGGCGCGTGCACGTCTGCTGTGACCGCCGACGCGCTCCAGGGAACCTGGACGGCACTCGACGGGCGCTTCGTGAGCCAGGGTCAAACGGCGCTGTTCGGCGTCCAGACGCCGGTGAACGACTTCAACTTCTGCCAGGGGTTCAGCGTCGTTCGGGCCCGCAACCAGAACCCGCCGACCGTGAGCGTGTTTCAGGCGCTGCTGAACATCTTCAAGTAGCGGCTCAGGCTTCGTGCTCTGGCAGCAGCTCGAGCGCGCGCTCGAGGTCCTTCTCGTGCACGAGCACCTCGTACATCCCCCCTAGCCCCCCGAAGCCCTCGAAGGCCGAGTCCGCCTCCCCGCTCGGGCGATACGCGCACTCGAAGCCGTTGCTGCGGAGGTGGTTGCAGAGCAGCTCCGCCTCCGGCTCGCCGGGAACCTTGGTCAGGCGCACCGCGTCGTCGTCCACCCGGCGAGCCTAGCCGCTCAGCCTCTGCGGCGCAGGAACTCCGCCAGCGGCTCGAGCACCTCGTCGAGCCGTGAGGTGTCGCCCCAGGACCCGAGCACCTCGAGCTCTCCCGTCTTGCGGTCGAACCGCGGCTCGACCCGCCCGACGAGGCGGTCGCCCTCGAGGATCGGCAGGACGTAGTAGCCGTACTCGCGCTTCGCGGGAGGCACGTACATCTCGAGCCGGTAGCGGAACCCGAACAAGGCCTCCGCCCGGTCGCGGTCGTGCACGAGGCGGTCGAACGGAGACAACACGGTGACCCGGTCGGGCACGGGCTCGTCGCTCACCTCGTGATGCGCGATCCACTCACCCTTCTCGCGACGCACGCCGAGCGAACGGAAGCGCTGCTCGGCAAAGTGTCGTTCTGCCTCCCGCAGCGGCACCGTCTCGGTCTCGGGGTACCAGCGCTCGCCGAGGTCCCAGACGCGCTGTTTTCCCCGTCGGCCGACGACCGCCACATCGCCGCGGAGGCTGAGGATCTCCAGCATCAGCCCCGTGCGGCGCGATCCCCACCAGCGGTGCCCGTCGTCCCTGCCCACGGGATCCTCGAGCTCGCGTGCCAACAGCGGGCCACGCCGGTCGAGCTCGCGGATGACGTAGCGCCGGTAGGCGGCGTTCTCCTTCAGGAACTGCTGGCCCCGGCGCTGCCAGCTGTGACCGGTAGCGCGCCGGCTGCCACGCATGCGGGCCCGGACCAGCGGCAGCGACTCGATCGGCCAGACGAACGCGTTCCATTCGAAGAGCTTGCGGTCGCGCCAGAGCAGGTGCTCGAGCCGGGCCGTGTCGAACGATCCGATCCGACTCCACAGGACGAGGTGTTGCGGTGTGGCGACCGGCGAGATCGGGTCGAGCTGCAGGAAGCCGAGCCGGCGCACGGTGTCGAGCAGACCCTTTGCCGAGCCGTCGAGGAGCTGCGCGCGAACCGCGATGCGCCGCGCCTGCTCCTGGGTCACCGTTCGCGCCACGCCTCGAGTCAAGCACGATCAGGCGCTCAGGCGGGCCTCCTCGTGGTCGGCGAGGAGCCGGTAGCCCACGCCCCACACGTTGAGAACGCATTCGGCGGCACCGGCCCGAGCCAGCTTTCGCCGGAGGCGGGAGGCATGCGAATCCAGGGTGCGGGTCCGGCCGAGCGAGCGAAAACCCCAGACCTCTCGCAGCAGCTCCTCCTTCGTGAAGACCCGCACGGGCTCGCTCGCGAGCTTGACGAGCAGCTCGTACTCCTTCGCGGCGAGCGCCACCGGACAGCCGTGCACGGTCACCCTCCTCGTCGCGCGGTCGACGGCCACCGGCCCTGCGGCGAGGCGGTCGCGTTCACCCGGCCGCGTCCGCCGCAGCACGGCGTGAATCCGCGCCACGAGCTCCTCGTAGTGAAAGGGCCGCGGCACGAAGTCGTCGCAGCCGCGGGCGAAGGCGTGCACGCGGTCAACCGCATCTGCCCGCGCTTCGCCGAGCACGATCACCGGAACGTCACGGTCCCAGGACCGGCCGGGCTCCCCCTCGCGCAGCACCCGGCAAACCTCGAGCGCCGGGGCATCGGGGAGCCCGCCGACGAGCACGAGGTCGGGCCGCTCGCGCTCGGCCAGCTCGAGCGCCTCGCGTCCCTCGCCTGCCGGAACGACCGAGAACCCGTCGCTCGCCAGGTGCCGCTCGAGGAACTCCCGCGTTCCGGTCTCTGCTTCGGCGAGGAGCAGCGCCTGCGACATGCAGCCGAAGCTACCGCCGCCTCGGCGCCGCCGCCAGATGTCCATTCGCGCGGAACTGCGACGAACGATCGACAGCAAGGCGGGGCGCCTCGTGTTCGCGGCGCCCCGCCCCCCGTCCGTCAGCTCTTCCGCTCCTTGGCGCTCCCGAACCTCTGCATGCCGTCCGGTTTACCGCCAACCGGTTGCGGTGGCATTGCCGCCCCGTTAAGACGCTGGGTAGCGAGTGCAGCTAGAGGCGTCCGGAGCGGAGTACGCCCCAGAGGAGCCACAGCCCGAGCACCACGGAGAGCACGAAGCCGATGAACGAGAGGAAGTTCACCCCCGCGATCTGCGGCCCCTCGGTGGAGAAGATCCCGATCAGGCTCGATCCGATCAGGCCGCCCACCACCACGAGCGCGATCACGAGCCGGTTGAACGCGACGTCCAGCTTGCGCATGAACTCGTCGAGCCCCTTGTGCACGAAGCCGACCTCGATCTGGCCGTCGCGGAACTCTTCGAGCACGTCATGCACCTGGTAGGGCATGTCGCGCACGACCCGGGCCAGCTCGATTCCTTCCTTGCGGGCGCGCGTCAGCACTCGCCGCGGGGTGTAGCGCTCCAGCATGAGCCCGCGCGCGTATGGCTTCGCGACCTCGAAGACGTTGAAGTCCGGGTACAGCTCGATCCCGACCGCGCCCAGGGTCGCGATCGCCTTGTCGAGCATCACGAAACGGGTGGGCAGGCGCAGGTTCAGCCGGTAGATCAGCTGGAACGCCTCGCGAATCACCTGGAGCGGGTCGATCTCGGCGAGGCTCACACCGTAGTAGCGGTAGTAGAGCTCCCGCAGCTCGGCGACGAACTCGTCCTCGCGTTCCTTCGGGTAGCGAACCCCGAGCTCGGCGAGCCGGCGTGGGATCTGCTCGATCTGCTCGTTGGCGGCGTCGATGAAGAGCCGCGTCAGCTTGGACATGTCTTCCTCGGTCAGCTTCCCGACCTGGCCGAAGTCGACGATTCCGATCTCGTCGCCGTCGCCGAGGACGAAGATGTTCGCCGGGTGCGGGTCGCCGTGGAAGAACCCGTGCCGGAAGATCATCGTCATCCAGGTCTCCGTGATCAGGTACGCGAGGCGCCGGCGCTCTTCCATCTCCCAGGCGTCGAGCGGCAGGTCGGCGAGCTGCATGCCCTCGACGAGCTCCAGCGTGAGCACGCGCGTGCGCGTGTAGCTCCAGTAGACGCGCGGGATCAGGACGTGCGGGTGCCCTGCGAAGCGGTGATGGAACGCCTCGGCGTTGCGGGCCTCGAGCCGGTAGTCGAGCTCCTGCCGGATCGAGCGTGCGAACTCGTCCACGAGCTGCCGCGCATCGATGAAGTCGAGCGCCCGCACGCGCTCCCCGGCCAGCTTGGCGGCCTGATAGAGAAGCGCGAGATCGGCCTCGACCTGCCGCGGCGCATTGGGCCGCTGCACCTTGACCGCGACGCGCTTGCCGTTCGGCAGCGTCGCCCGGTGCACCTGCCCGATCGAGGCGGCGGCGACGGGGGTCGGCTCGAACTCCGTGAAGAGCTGCTCGATCGAAAGCCCGAGGTCCTCGCGGATCACCCGCTCGACGTCCTCGTACGGGAAAGGCCGCACGTCGTCCTGCAGGGCCTGCAGCTCGAGCACGATGTCGGGCGGGACGACGTCGGGCCGCGTCGAGAGCAGCTGGCCGAACTTGACGAAGGTCGGGCCGAGCTCGTCCAGCATCTCGCGGAGGTGCTGGCCGCGCTGGGAGGGAGAGCCCTCCGGCGGGAGACGCTGCTTTCCGGGCAGCAGGTCGGTCAGCCTGTGGGTCTCGAAGAAGTAGCCGAACCCGTGCTTGACCGCCACCTGGGCGATTTCCGACATGCGCCCGAGATTGCGGGTCGTCGTGCTGGCCATGGCCTCAGTGTTGCATGAGGTGCGGGTTGATCCCGCTGCGCAGAGCCCCGTCCGGGAGCTCGGCCGGCAGTCCCGCAGCAGACGCCTCGGCGGCGAGCCGCCAGAGGCGCACGATCTCGGCGCCCACGACCTCGGAGGCCTCGGCGTAGCCCTTGCGGTTGCGCGGCAGGTCGTCCAGCCGCATCGGCTCGCCCCACACGACCGCGCACTTGCGCCTGTTCGTCGGCGACCAGCCGAACGTGTCGAGCCCGCACGGAATGACGGGCACGCCTTCCTGCATCGCGATCATCAGGCCCCCGGGATGCATCGGCCCCGGGTGACCGAAACGCTGGCGCGTACCCTCGAGGTGTACGCCGACGAGCTTCCCGTCGCGCGCGAGCTCCCGCGCATGCCGCAAGGCGTCGCGGTCGCCCTCACCACGCCTGACGCCGAAGACGCCGAGCGAGCGGAGCGCGGTGCCGACGACCGGAACCTCGAGCAGCTCCGCCTTGGCGAGGAAGTAGATCGTCCGCGGCGAGAACCCGCCGATCAGCGGGTGGTCGATGCCGGAGAAGTGGTTGGCCGCGACGACGCCTCCGCCTTCCAGCGGGACGCGCTCGACCCCGTAGCCCGCGGAGGGCGCGAGCCAGACGGCGATCCGAGGCACGAACATGCGCCCGACGCGCCACCCCGTCTCCGGGCTGCGGAACCAGACCCCGGGCACGCTACGGCTTCTCGAGCAGCCTCAGCCGGTGCTCGATCTGCGCCACCCGGAGCTCGAGCTCCTCGAGCTCCTCGCGCGTCACGAGCCCGAGCTCGCGAAAGAGCCCCGCGAGCCCCGACCCCGTCCACTCGCTCAGCCGGACGGACTCGTTCCGCCAGCGGCCGACGGCCTCCTCGACGACCGAGCGCGCCTCTTCGCGGCCCATCCCGCCGCGCGCCGAGATCTCCTCGGCCAGCGCGTCCGCCCGCTCGGCGGTCAGCGCGATCGCGCCGACGCCGGCCAGGACGAGCTTCTCGGCGATCTCCCGCAGCTCAGCGCGCTCGGCCATGAGGTCTGGCCCTTCGCCGTTGCCGCCGGCGCTCTCGCTTCGCCTGGGCGTCGCTGGTGGACCGGTCGGCCGCAGCGACGGGCGAGAGATCCGGCGCCGGCTCGGCGGCCAGAGCCTTCTCGTCGTCCTCGACGAGCTTCGCCCTCCCGTCGACACTTGGCTCGGGCTCCTGGCCGATCCGCCGCGCGTACTCCGGCTCGCGCTCCTTCGAAATGGTCAGGAGGGGTGCCGCGATGAAGATCGACGAGTACGCGCCCGAGAGGATGCCCACCATCAGCGCGAAGGCGAAGTCCTGCAGGGTCGCACCGCCGAAGATCAGCAGCGCGCCGATCGGCAGCAGCGTGATGAAGGTCGTCGCCAGCGAGCGGCGGATCGTCTCCCAGAGCGAGACGTTCGCGATCGTCGCGAACGGCGCCCGCCGCATGAGCGGGATGTTCTCGCGTATGCGGTCGAAGATGATGATCGTGTCGTAGATCGAGTACCCGAGCACGGTCAGCACCGCTGCAACGGTCGAGTTCGACACCTCCCTCCCGATCAGCGCATAGACGCCGACGGTGATCACGATGTCGTGCAGCAACGCGATGATCACCGGCGCCGCGAACTTGAAGTCGAACCTGATCGCGATGTAGAGGATGATCAGGAGCAGCGAGAAGAGGATCGCGATGATCGCCGAGCGCGCGATCTGCCGCCCGAAGCTCGCCGAGACGGTCTGGATCTGGAATTTGACGTTCTGCCCGAACCGCTCCTTGATGGCGTTCGAGAGCGCCGTCGTCTTGCCCTGGCCCAGCGTGGGCAGCCGCAACTGGAAGCTCTTGTACTGGTCGCCGCGGACCGACGCCCCGCGCCCCTGCACGACCGGCTCCGTCGCGAACTTCGAGGCTTGGGTCCGGACTTCCGAGAGCGAGACGGGCTTGTCCGTGACGAAGGTGACCTGTGTGCCGCCCTTGAAGTCGATGCCGAGGTTGAGACCCTTGACCGCGAGCGCGCCGATCGAGATCGCGACGATCGCGCCGGAGATGGCGAACCAGAGATAGCGGCGCTTCATGAAATCGATCTGCAGCCACCTGCCCGACTGCTGGCCGGCGGCGCCCATGAAGCGCGGGTTCTCGAACCAGCGGAAGCCGGCGAGCAGGCCGAGCATCGCGCGCGTCGCCGCCACCGCGGTGACGAGCGAGATCACCGTTCCGATCATCAGCATCAGCGCGAAGCCCTTCACGCCCGCGGTCGCGACGGCGAAGAGCACCAGGGCCGTGATCACGGTCACGACGTTGGCGTCGATGATCGTGTGGAAACCCTTGGCGTAACCGGCCGAGATCGCCGCGCGCACGGACTTCCCGGCGCGCACTTCTTCCTTGATGCGTTCGAACACAACGACGTTCGCGTCGGCGGCCACCCCGATCGTGAGAATCAGGCCGGCAAAGCCCGGCAGTGTGAGCGTGACGTTGAAGAGCAGGATCGCGGCGTACAGGAACGCGGCGTAGATGCCGAGACCGATCACCGCGACGACTCCGAGGAAGCGGTAGAGCACGAGTAGGAAGACCGCGACCAGGAGCAGGCCGATCAGCGCCGCGGTCTTGGCTTCCTTGAGCGAGTCCTTACCGAGCGTCGCCGAGACGTCGGTGCGCTCGATCTGCTCGAACTTGACCGGCAGAGCACCGGTCTGGAGCACGAGCGCAAGATCCTTCGCCTCGCCGAAGCTGGTGATGTTGGAGATCTCGGCGCCGGTGCCGGTCGGGTCGATGCCGTCCGGATTCTGCTTGTAGTCGATGTAGGGGGTCGACTTGAGCTCGCCGTCGAGGACGATCGCGAAGTGCTGGGCGTACTGCGTGATCGTGTTCAGGTCGTTCGATCCGCCCTGGCCGGCGGCCGACGCCGCAGCCGAGCCACGGATCGCCTCGTTCCGCGTGATCTCGTGAAACTTCTTCGCGCCTTCGCCGGTGAAGCCGAGCCGCACGACGTTGCCCTGGCCCGAAGTGCTGATGTCGGCCGAGATGTCCGACAGCTTCAGGTCGCCACCGGTCGCCTCGGGGACGGGAGGGTTACCCTCGGGGTCGAACTTGAAGAGGTAGTAGACAGTGGCGGCGGTCGTCGCGTTGGTGACGCCCGGGCAGCCGGTCGCCGTCTGACAGCTCACCACGGTCATCTTCGGCGGTACGGCCAGCACCGTGAAGCCCTTCGGAACCTTTCCTCTGAACCTCGGCGTGTCGAGGAGCTTCGCGCGCGTGTCCTCCGGGCCGGCGACGAGTCTCTTCGTCTTCGAGTTGAAGAGGTAGAAGGCGGTGGGCGTGCCCTTCTTCGCGTCGATCTGCACCTGGCTCAGCAGGTTGTAGAGGCTGGGAAAGGCGACCACACCCCCGGCGCCGTTGTTGGAGGGCCCCGTGACGTCGGTCTCGAGGTCGTAGAACTGCAGCTGGGCGGTCTTGCCGATGATCTGCGCCGCCTTGCCCGCGTCGTGGACACCGGCGAGCTGGATCACGATCTGGTCCTTGCCCTGCTTCCGGATCTCGGGCTCGGCGACGCCGAGCTTGTCGATGCGGCTGCGCATGATCGAGATCGAGCGCTCCATGCACGCCGAGTCGCAGGTCTTGCCCTTCGGCGGCACTGCCTTGAGCACGACCTCCAACCCACCCTGCAGGTCGAGGCCGAGAGTGACCTTCTTGTGCACCGGCGAGCCCGGAATGGCGAGTGCGAGCACGCCGACGAGCGCCAGCGCGATCAGGCCGACCAGGATCAGTTGTGAACGTCTGTTGGACACGCTACGAGGTCTGGGAAGATTAGCTTTCGTTCGGCGAGACCGGCTCGCTCCCATCCTGGGGCTTCGCCTCGACTTCGTCCAACTCCTCCGCGCTGCCAGCGGCGGCCACGGCCCGGCGGTCCACCCGCACCAGGGTTCCGGGCGCGATCTCGACGTGGACGATGTCGCCCTCGATGGCCTTGATCGTGCCGTGGATGCCTCCGGCGGTGAGGATCTCCTCGCCCGCGCGCAGGTGGTCCTGCATCTGGGTCTGCTCGGCCTGGCGGCGGCGCTGCGGCCGGATCAGCAGCAGCCACATCAGGGCGAACAGCGCGACGAGCACGATCACGTAACCCACGTTGCCTCCTCGGGAGCCGACTGGAGCCGGGCCAGCGCCTCCTCTTTGTACGACCGCAGCTCGCCTCGTTCGATCGCGGCGCGGGCACCGGCGACGAGGTCGAGCACGAAGCGAAGATTATGCAGGCTGAGCAGGCACGGGCCAAGGATTTCCTGCTGGTTCAGCAGGTGTCGGATGTACGCGCGCGAGAAACGGGTGCAGGCCGGGCACGCGCAGTCCTCGTCGAGCGGGCGGGGGTCGCGGGCGAAGCGGGCGTTCTTCAGGTTCAGCTGCCCCTCCCAAGTGAGGGCCGAGCCCGTACGCGCGTTCCTCGTCGGCAGCACGCAGTCGAACATGTCGATCCCGCGTTCGATCACTTCCAGGATGCCCGCCGGGTCTCCGATGCCCATGAAGTACCTCGGCCGATCGGTAGGAAGCAGCTCGGCGGCCCAGGCCGTGGTCTCGAACATGACGTCCCTCGGCTCGCCGATCGCAAGCCCCCCGAGCGCATGGCCGTCGAAGCCCAGCGCCACGATCTCCTCGACGGAGCGCCTGCGCAGCTCGGGGTCCGTGGCGCCCTGGGCGATGCCGAAGAGCAGCTGTCCCGGCGCGCGCTCGGCCTCGCGCTGCCGCGCGGCCCAGCGAGTGGTGAGCCGCACCGCGTCCTCGAGCTCCGTGCGCGGTACCTCCGGCGGCGGGACGACGTCGAGGCACATGGCGATGTCGGAGCCGAGCTGGGCCTGCACATGCGCGGCGTGCTCGGGCGTGAAGCGCGCGAGCTCGCCGTCGTAGACCGAGCGGAAGGTCACGCCCTCCTCGTCTCGCTTGACGATCGTGTGGCGCAGTGAGAAGACCTGGAAGCCGCCCGAGTCGGTGAGGATCGGCCCGTCCCAGGCCATGAAGCGGTGCAGGCCGCCGAGCTCGGCAATCAGGTCCGGCCCGGGACGGAAGTGGAGGTGGTAGGTGTTGCAGAGCAGGATCTCCGCGCCGAGCGAGCGCAGCTCGTCGGGATCGACCCCCTTGACCGTCGCCTTCGTCCCGACCGGCATGAAGGCGGGCGTGCGCAACTCGCCGTGGGCGGTGCGCAGGACGCCGGTCCTGGCGGTGCCGTCGGTGGCTCCGAGCTCGAAGCTCATCGGAGCAGCATCGCGTCACCGAAGGAGTAGAAGCGGTAGCGCTCGTCGATCGCCGTCCGGTAGAGGCGGCGTGTCTCCTCCACCCCGGCGAAGGCCATCACGAGCGCGAGCAGCGTCGAGCGGGGCAGGTGGAAGTTCGTCAGGAGCGAGTCCACGCGGCGGAACTCGAAGCCGGGCCTGATGAAGAGGTCGGTGCGACCCTCGAGTGGTGCACCGCGGGCGACGGACTCGAGCACGCGAACGGTGGTCGTGCCGACGGCCAGCACGTGCGGCGCAGCGCCTATCCGCTCCCAGGCCTCTTCGCCGACCTCGTAGCGCTCGCTGTGCATGGGGTGGTCGGCGAGGTCGTCCACTCCAACGGGCCGGAACGTGTCGAGCCCGACGTGGAGCGTGACCCGCTCGACGTTCAGCCGATCGAGCAGCTCCGGCGTGAAGTGCAGGCCGGCCGTCGGCGCTGCGGCCGAGCCATCGTGAGCCGCGTAGACCGTCTGGTAGCGATCCGGGTCCTCGAGCGGCTCGGTGATATAGGGCGGGAGCGGAGCCTCTCCGGCGGGCGCGCCCTCGAGCCTCAAGCGCCAGCGGCCCTCGCCGAGCGGACTCCAGAAGCTCGACCGGGCCGAGCCGCTGGCCCGGCCTGAGCTTGCGCGAGGGCCTGGCGAGACCTTCCCAGGTTCCGTTCTCGCCCAGGCGCTCCAGAAGCAGCACCTCCGCCTCACCGCCGCCGGGGCGCTCGATCCGCAGCCGGGCGGGGAGCACTCGCGTGTCGTTGACGACGACGAGCGTTCCCGCGGGGAGCTCCTCGGGCAGCTCGTCGAAGCGCCGGTGCCGGGTCGACCTGGTCGCGCGCTCGTGGACGAGAAGCCGCGAGTGGTCCCGCCGCTCGGCCGGATGCTGCGCGATCAGCTCGCGGGGCAGCTCGTAGTCGAGCTCGGACGCCTTCATCCGACCCAAACGGTACCGTTGGCGCCCATGACAGATGACGCGATCGACAGGGCGCGAGAGCGCCTTCGTGAAGCGGCCGAGGGGCGACCCGACGCCGCAGCGGTCGACGCCGCGCTCGAGCGGGCACGGGCCCAGGTCGAGGAGCTGGCGCAGACGGCCGCGAGCCTCGAGGCGACGATTCCCGCCAAGGTCGAGGGGGCCGTCGAGGACGGCCTTCGCGCGCAGGTGCAGCCGGTCGGCCGCAACCTCGCCGAGATCCGCGGCCTGATGAACCAGGTGATTCGCCGGCTCGAGCGGGTCGAGGGAGATCTGCTCTCCGAGCGACACGCCCGCATCGACGATCTGGCCCTGCAGGTCGACCTGATCACCTCCGGCTGGAAGTCGGTCAACGACCGCCTCGCGAGCCTGGAGCACACGATTCAGACCGGCGAAGGCGCGATCGTCTACCGCATCGAAGAGCGCCGCGCGGGCTGACGCCGCTCGAGAGCGAGCTCGACCCCGAGACCAACGAGCCCGAGCGCGACCGCGAACCAGAGCGTCGCCAGCCTGATCAGGACCGTCGCGGCCACCGCCGCAGCCCTCGAAGCGTCACTCAGCACCTGGATCAGGCCCGTCATGCTCGTCTCGGCGACCCCGAGTCCTCCGGGCAGAAACGAGAGCGCACCCGCGAGGCTGCCGAGCGAGAAGACGACGACCGTGTCGGCGAGCGAGAGGTCGAGACGCAGCCCGCGGACGCAGACGTAAGCCGCGAGGCACTCGCAGAACCAGGACGCTGCCGACAGCGCGGTCATTCCGAGCAGGAGCGGCGTGCCGAGGAGCGCCCGTGCGGCGCCCGGCGCTTCCCCGAGTCCGGCGAAGCGCTCCAGCAGCGGACTGCGCACGACGACGACGGTCGCGACCACGCCAGCGACGGCGAGCGCGATGAGAGGCCAGCGCTCCGTGCCCGCTCCCGCGGCGAGCGCGAGCACCACCACGCCGGTTGCGTCCGTGACCCGCTCGGCCAGCACGATCGGCACCGAGCGGCGAACCGGCACCTCGAACCCGCGCTTGAGGAGGACGCACTTGAGCACCTCTCCGAGCTTCGCGGGCGTGATCGTCCCCGACAGCCCGGCCACGAAGATCGCGAAGCTCCGGCCCGCCGGCACCGCGATCGACAGGCGCGCGAGGTACCGCTGCCAGCGCCAGAACCGCAGCAGGTAATTCAGGGCCGTCAACGCGAGCGCGAGCGGAAACAGCTCCCAGCGAAAGCTCCTCAGCTCGTCGCCGAGGCGCCCGAAGTCGGCGTAGAGCCCGAGCCCGACGGCCACTGCCGCCGCGAGGGCGACGACGAGAACAATTCCGCGTTTCAGGTCAGGACGAGAATCGCGGCCGCGCTCACGATCCAGCCGGCCACCGCGAGGATGATCGGGACGTCGGTCAGGAGCACCTGCTCCGGCTCCTCGCCCACGTCGTCGCGGTGCACGAGCAGCAGGTAACGGAAGACGCCGAAGATCACGAAGGGCACCGTCGCGAGCAGCGCCTTCGAGTCGCGGGCGGTGAGCGTGTAGACCGAGTAGGCGAGCACGGTCGAGGAGGCGACGATCGCCACGAGCTGGTCGACGAGCTCGAGCGAGTAGCCCTCCAGGACGGGCCGTCCTGGCGCCTGCCTGGCGCCGACGAGCACGAGCTCGCCGCGCCGTTTCGCGAGCGCGAGGAAGAGCGCGAGCAGCGCCGTGCAGAGGAGCAGCCACGGCGAGATGCGGACGTCGACCGCGGCCGCTCCCGCCGCCGCCCGGATCACGAAGAGCGCGCCGATCGCGAGCACGTCGAGCAGGACGATGTGCTTGAGCGCGAGCGTGTACCCGGCCTGTAGCGCTGCGAAGGCCAGGAGGAACGCCATCGAGACGGGCCCGAGCGTCGCAACGAGCGCGAGAGCGACCGCGGCCAGCGCGGTCGCGAGCCCGAGCGCCGCCCGCGGCGACAGCTCGCCGCGCGCGATCGGCCTGGCCCGCTTGACCGGGTGGAGCCGATCGTCCTCGCGGTCGCGCACGTCGTTGACGAGGTACGCAGCGCTCGAGATCGCGCAATAGGCGGCGAAGGCGGCCAGCGCCTCGACCCAGCGCGACGCGTCGCCGAGCTTGGCCGCGAACACGAGGCCCGCGAAGACGAGCAGGTTCTTCGACCACTGCCGCGGACGCATCGCCACGAGCGCGGCTCGGACCGGCGAGCGGCGCTGCGGCAGCTCGACGATCTCGGGAGCGGCGGCCATCGAACGGGGATTCTGACTATTCGGCTTGCGACGGGAGGACGAGCTCGAACCGGCTCCCCCGCTCCGGTGAGCTCTTGAGCCGGATCTTGCCCCCCAGGGCCGTCGCCAGCTCGCGGGCAATCGCCAGGCCGAGGCCGGTGCCGCCGCCGTCGCGGGACCAGAACGGGCGGAAGATCCGCTCCTGCTCCCCGGGCGGCACACCGGGGCCGTTGTCGTCCACGGCCACGCAGACCGTGCCGTCGGACGCGTTGAGCTCGAGCTCGATCCGGCCGCCGTCCGGCGTCCAGCGGAAGGCGTTCGAGAGCAGGTTCGAGATGATCTGGAGGACGCGATCGCCGTCCGTGACGATCACGGGCTTCGCGTCGACCGTTCGCCGGTAGTCGATTCCGCGCCGCCGCGCCTCCTCTCCGAACGCGGCGTAGGCGCGATCGACCAGACGCTCCATGTCCACTTCCTCCTGCAGGACGGTGAACCGCCGCGCGTCCAGCTTCGCGAGGTCGAGCACGTCGCCGACGAGCCGCTCGAGCCGCGCAGCCTCGGCCGCGATCACGGTCAGCGAGGCCGCGCGCAGCTCCTCGTCGGTGACGACGCCCTCGCGCAGGGCCTCGACGTGGCCGCGGATCGCGGTCAGCGGTGTCCGGAGCTCGTGCGAGACCGACATGAGGAAGTTGCGCTCGAGCTCCTCCGCCTCGGAGAGCCGTGCCGCCATCTCCCGGAAGCTGTCTGCGAGCACGCCGATCTCGCCGCCGCCCGGAACCTCGGGAACGGCCACCTCATAGCGGCCCCGGGCGACCTCGTCGGCGGCGCGGGAAAGCTGCAGCACGGGCGTGGTGATCCGGCGGGACAGGTACCAGGCGAAGAGGGCGGCGACTGCGATTCCGCCGGCGAAGGCGATCAGGAGCCGCTCGATCAGCGCCAGCCAGCGCTGGTCGAGCACGGTCTTCGGCTTGGCGACGACGATCTCGCCGAACGTCTTGCGCCCCACGGTCAGCGGCCGAGCCACCGCCAGCAGTGTCTGGTCGGTCCGGGGCTGGCGAAACGTGAAGCGAACCAACCCCCGCTGGCGCACTACGCGAGGATTGAAGAGCCCCTTCGGCAGCGGTCGGAACGTTGGCTGCCGCTGCCGCTGGCCCGGGAAGATGTCCAGCCCCGAGTAGTAGATCTGGTCACCGGTCGCGAGCTCGAGTCTCTTGGCCGAGAGCAGTTTCAGGCCCGCCTGCCGCGAGTACAACTGCGTCAGGCCCCGCGCTTCCCGAGCAAGCTCGGCGTAGGCCTGCTGGCGGGCGCGGTCCTCGGCGTAGCTGCGGAAGAGGCGGAGGGCGATCACCGCCGAGACGAGACCGGCGATGACGACGCCGAGGAGAAAGAGCGCTGGAAGCTGGAAGCGGAGCGACCGCAGCATGGCCGCGCGCCCCGTTCGCTACGCGTTCACCGCGTCCCGCGAGGGAGAGACCTTGTAGCCGACCCCCCACACGGTGACGATGGGCGAGGCGTCGCCCAGCTTGCGGCGCAGCTGGCGGACGTGGACGTCGACCGTCCTCGTGTCGCCTGCGAAGGTGTACCCCCAGACGCGCTCGAGCAGCTGGTCGCGCGTGAGCACGAGGCCGCGGTGGTCGAGCAGCTCCCAGAGGAGGTCGAACTCCTTCGGCGCGAGCTGGATCTCGGTGCCTGCAACCCGCACCTCACGGCGTCCGGCGTCGATCTCGAGGTCGCCGTGCTTCAGCTGCTTGGTCTCGAGCTCGCGGCGCTCGGGCACCGAGCGCCGGAGAATCGACTTCACGCGCGCCACGAGCTCCCGGGGGTTGAACGGCTTGGTCAGGTAGTCGTCGGCGCCGACCTCGAGCCCGATGATCTTGTCGACGTCCTCGTCACGGGCGGTGAGCATCAGGATCGGGACCTCCGAGCGCTGCCGGATCTTCCTGCAGACCTCGATTCCGTCCACGTCGGGCAGCATCAGGTCGAGCACGATCAGGTCGGGCTGCTCGGACTCCGCCTGCGTGAGTGCCTCCTGGCCCGAGCCCACGGTGCTGACGAGATACCCCGCGTTCGTCAGGTACAGCGAGACGAACGAGGCGATCGACGCCTCGTCCTCGACCACCAATACTTTCTGGACCTGAGCGGACATAGCCCCAGGATGCCAGAGGCAGCCGTCAGCCTCCGGTCGGCGGGGTTCCGAGCGTGAGAAGTGTCGGCAAGTCCGGCAGCGACTCGTACGGCGCTGCGTCCACCGACATGACCCCGTCCGGCAAGCCGTCTTCCCCGGTTCCGTCGACCGTGACCGGGCCCCGGCCGACCGCAGAGATCGAGATGCCGCTACCGCGGACGTTGACGTTGAAGCGACCGTTCATGACGCGGAAGCCGACGTTCTTCCCCTGGCAGACGGAGACCCCGAAGGACGGATGGCGCAGCTTCGGCTTGCAGCCGGTGAGCACGGGATTGTTGGCGTCGAAGGGCTTCAGGTCCTTCACCTGCACCTTTCCGTTCGTGACGCGCCCGATCACGGTGCCCTTCAGCTTGAGCACGATCGTGCCGTGTCCGCGCTTGACCGACAGCGTGCCGTCGGTCGGCGGGTTGGCCGACAGCGCCACGGGTACCGTGATCGCGGCCAACAGCAACACTGCGAGGAGAAACCTCCGTCCCATGCATCGACAGTATCGGCGTGCCAGGTGTGTTGACCGTGAACTGGTTGTAAGGAATGCGTAAACGACCGCCACCGAGAGGGGGATTCGCCCTCATCGGCGCCCTGGCGCTGCTGCTCGCGGCCGCCGCTGCCGGCGCCGCACCTCCGCAGGTGCAACCGCCGCGCCTGCTCGGCCTGCGCATCTCGAACGGGGGCACGCCTTTCGCCGGAGACGCGCCGCACCTGACGACGATCAGCCCGAACCGCGACGGCTTCCGCGACGCCGCTCTCATCCGCTTCAAGCTCGATCGCCCCGGAACTGTCGACGTGAGGGTGGTGGCGACGGAGCAGGTACAACAGCCGGTGCATGTGATCTGGAGCACAAGTCGCAGGCTTGCCGCCGGCGCCCACACGATCGTCTGGCGGCCGAGCCCCTCGACTCCCGACCGCACCTACCTCATGCGCTTCGCCGTCCACGGCGCCAACGGCGGACGCCGCGTCTACGGCTACGAGCCGCCGCGGCGCGATCGCCTCACCAGCGGGCTCGTCGTCCGGGTGCAGGGGATCCAGGCCGGCTTCCTCAACCGGAGCTATCCCATCGGCGGCGCGGCCAAGGTAACGCTCGCAACCGACGCCAAGCGGGTTCGCTTCCAGCTCTTCTCGTTCGCGAATCTGCCGAACCCGACCGTTCGCGATCTGCGCACGAACGGCCTCGCCGTCGCGCCGGCGGTTCGTCTCGACTGGAGTCGCCGGCGGAGCGCCCCTCACGTCGTCGGGATCAGCGCTGCCGGCATCCGGGCGAGCGGGCTCTATTTCCTACGCGTGACCGCCGGCGACGGCCGGGTCGGCTACGCGCCGCTCATCCTGCGACCGCGTACCCTCGGCGAGCACAAGGTCGCCGTCGTCCTTTCGACGAACACCTGGCAGGCCTACAACTTCCTCGACGGCAGCGGCGACGGCTGGGGCGACAGCTGGTACGTCGGCGGCGCGAATCGCGCGGTCGACCTGCGCCGGCCCTACCTGAACTTCGGCGTCCCCTCACGCTTCCGCGACTGGGACCTGAGCTTCATCTCCTGGTTGAAGCGAACGGGCAAGCAGGTCGACTACCTCTCCGACGACGACCTCCAGCGTCTCGGCAGCGGAGACGCCCTGCGGCGCGCCTACGACCTCGTCGTCTTCCCGGGCCACGAGGAGTACGTCACCGGACACGTCTACGACGTGGTCAAGCGCTATCGCGACCTTGGCGGCCGTCTGATGTTCCTCTCCGCGAGCAACTTCTTCTGGAAGGTCGAGCGCGACGGCCAGCTGCTGCGGCGCATCGCCACCTGGCGGAAGCTCGACCGGCCCGAGGCTGCGCTCGTCGGCTCGCAGTGGTCGGCCAGCACCGACAGTGCCGCCCAGGCTCCGTACGTCGTTCAGGGCGCAGCCGTGGAGCCGTGGGCCTTCGCCGGCACCGGCCTGCGCAACGGCTCGACCTTCGGCCGCTTCGGGATCGAGATCGACGCCCGTTCGCCGAGCTCGCCGCCGGGGACCGCCGTGCTCGCCCGTATCCCGAACCTGATCGGCCGCCGCGACGCGGAGATGACCTACTACGAGACCCCGGCCGGCGCCCGGGTCTTCGCGGCCGGCGTGGTCGACTTCGCCGCGTCCATCAACGATCCGGCAGTCTCGCGGCTGGTCGAGAACGCCTGGTCGCGGCTGACCGCGCGTTGACGGCTAAGGCTGCTGGTAGTCGTAGAAGCCCTGGCCGCTCTTGCGGCCGAGGTGCCCTTCGTCGCGCATCTGCAGAAGCCGCAGCGGCGGTGCCATCCGCTCCTCCCCAAGAGCGGCGTGGAGGGCCTCGGAGGCGTGGACGTGGACGTCGACGCCGATCAGGTCGATCAACGCACATGGGCCGATCGGCCAGTTCGCGCCGAAGCGCATCGCGCGATCGACGTCGTCCGGCTCGACCCGCGCCTCGTCGAGCACCCGCACGCAGTCGTTCAGGAGCGGAATCAGGATCCGGTTGACGATGAAGCCCGGGGTGTCGTTGCACGCCACCGGCTCCTTGCCGATCCGCTGCGCGAAGGCGTATGCGGCGTCGAAGACCTCGTCGCTCGTGTGAGCGGTCCGGATCACCTCGACGAGCGGCAGCACCGGGGCCGGGTTGAAGAAGTGCATCCCGACCACGCGCTCGGGGCTGGACGTGGCCGAGGCGATCTCGGTCACGGAGAGCGCCGAGGTGTTCGTCGCGAGGATCGCGTCCGGCTCGACGATCCGCTCGAGCCCGCCGAAGAGCTCGCGCTTGACACCGAGATCCTCGAAGGCGGCCTCGATCACGAGCTGGCACGAAGCGAGGTCGGCGAGCTCGGTGACCAGACTCAGCCGCCCGAGCGCCGCGTCCTTGTCCTCCTGGGTCAGCCGCTCCTTCTCGACGCCGCGCGAGAGGTAGTGGTCGATCCGCTCACGGGCCCGCTCGCCGAGCTCCGGGCTGACGTCGCGGCCGACGACCTCGAGCCCGGCCTGCAGGCAGACCTGCGCGATCCCGGCGCCCATGGTGCCGAGGCCGACGACGCCGACGCGAGCGATCTCCACGGCGCGCGATCCTACGGCAGGCGCTCGATCACCGCGGCGATCGCCTGGCCGAAGCCGATGCACATCGTGGCCACGCCGTAGCGGGCGTCGCGCCGTTCGAGCTCGTTCAGCAGCGTGGCAGTCATTCGAGCGCCGGTCGCGCCCAGCGGGTGGCCGAGCGAGATCCCGCCGCCGTTCGGGTTGACGTCGCCACGGCGCTCTTCCAGCCCCGCGTCACGGAGGAACTGCAGAGCCACCGAGGCGAAGGCCTCGTTCACCTCGACGACCGCGACGTCGTCCCAGCCGAGCCCGGCCTTCGCGAGCGCGCGCTCGGAGGCCTGCGGGTTGCCGTGGAGCATCAAGCGCGGGTCGACGCCGGCCAGTCCGAAAGAGACGAAGCGCCCGCGGGGCGTGAGCCCGAGCCGCGAGCAGGCGGCCTCGCTCGCGACGAGCACCGCCGCCGCCCCGTCGCAGATCTGGCTCGAGTTGCCGGCCGTCACCCTTCCGTCCGGCAGGAAGGCCGGCTTCAGCGCCGCCAGCGCCTCCGGCGAGGTATCCGCCCGCGGCGTCTCGTCGACGCCGAAGAGGACGCCCGCGTGCGGGTTCGAGACCTCGATCGGGACGACCTCGTTCTCGAAGCGCCCGCCGTCGATCGAGGCCAGCGCACGCCGGTGCGACTCCAGGGAGTAGGTGTCGAGCTCCTCGCGGGAGAGCCCCCATTCCTCGGCGATGAGCTCGGCCGAGACGCCCTGCGGCACGATCCCCCAGCGCTCCACGAGCGCGTCGGCCACATCGCCGCCGCTCGAGCCCATCGGGACACGGGACATCGACTCGACCCCGGCCGACACGACCACGTCGAGCTGCCCTGCCCAGACGGCAGCGGCGGCGTTGAAGTTGCACTGCATCGAGGAGCCGCACTGCCGATCGACCGAGCTCCCGGGAACGGACTCCGGCCATCCCGCGACCAGCGGCGCCATCCGGCCGATGTTCCAGCCCTGCTCGCCGACCTGCGAGACGCACCCCATCTGGACGTCCTCGACCTCCGCCGGATCGAGCCCGGTCCGCCCCACGAGCGCGTTCAGGACCTGCCCTGCGAGCTCATCGGCACGCAGGCTCGCGAGCGTCCCGTTGCGCTTGCCGATGGGAGATCGAACGGCGTCGACGATGAAGGCTTCGGGCCGCGTGGCCACGCGCTCTAGACTAGCCCTCGTGGCCGTGACTACCGCCGAAAAGAAGCTGCTCGTGGGCGGAGAGTGGATCGAGACGGGCGACTGGCTCGAGGTGCGCTCGCCCTACTCCGGCGAGGTCGTCGGCCGGGTGCCGAAGGCGGGCGCCGCCGAGACGACGCAGGCGATCGACGCGGCCGCTGCAGCGATGCGCGAGCCGCTGCCCACACACAAGCGCGCGGAGATCCTCGTCCGCGTGGCGATGGCCCTGGGGCGCCGACACGACGAGGTGGCCCGGCAGATCTCCGACGAGGCCGGGAAGCCGCTCAAGGCAGCCCGGGTCGAGGCCAAGCGCGCCATGTCGACCTACACCTTCGCCGCGGTCGAGGCCCGCAAGCTCGCCGGAGAGATGGTGCCGATGGACGCCGCCCAGGCCGGCGAGGGCAAGCTCGGCTTCACCCTCCGCAGGCCGATCGGAGTCGTCGGGGCGATCTCGCCGTTCAACTTCCCGCTCAACCTCGTCGCGCACAAGCTCGCCCCGGCGCTCGCGGCCGGCTGCGCGGTGGTGCTCAAGCCGGCGAGCGCCACTCCCCTCTCGGCGCTCCTGCTTGCCGAGCTCGAGGACGAGGCGGGACTGCCTCCCGGCTGGCTCAACGTCGTCACCGGCCCTTCCGCCGAGATCGGGGACGCGATCGTCGAGGACGAGCGCGTGAAGGCGATCACCTTCACCGGCTCGAGCGGCGTCGGCTGGGGCCTCAAGGAGCGGGCGGCCAAGAAGAAGGTCAGCCTCGAGCTCGGCAACGCAACCCCTGTGATCATCGCGGCGGACGCCGACGTCGACGCGGCCGCCAAGGCGATGGCCGCGCACGCGTTCTCCTTTGCGGGCCAGAGCTGCATCTCGGTGCAGCGCATCTACCTCGAGCGCCCGGTGTACGACGGGTTCCTCGAGCGGTTCCTGCCTCAGGTCGAGGCGCTGAAAGTCGGAGATCCCGCCGACGAGGAGACCGACGTCGGCCCGGTGATCGACGAGGACGCGCGCGAGCGGATCGTCGCCTGGATCGAGGAGGCGCGTGACGCAGGCGCCGAGGTCCTGGCCGGAGGCGAGATTCAGGACGGTCTCATCCGCCCGACCGTGATCGCCAACGCCTCGCCCGAGCTCAAGGTGAGCTGCGACGAGGTCTTCGGCCCGGTCGTGACCGTGAACCCGGTCGACTCGCTGGACGAGGCGATCGAGCTCGCAAACTCCACCCGCTTCGGGCTCCAGGCCGGGATCTTCACCGCCGCGCTCGCGACCGCGTTGCGTGCCGCCCAGGAGCTCGACTTCGGCGGAGTCACCGTCAACGAGGCACCGACGTTCCGCTCGGATCAGATGCCCTACGGCGGGGTCAAAGATTCGGGCAACACGCGCGAAGGGCCCGCCTACGCCGTACGCGAGCTGACCGAAGAGCGGCTCGTGGTGCTCCCGCTCTAGCTTGACGCTCGCGTGATCGGTCTTTCAATCGCACTCATGGTGATCGGGATCGTGTTCGGATTCGTGATTGCCTGGGTCGGGATCCTCGTGGGCCTCGTCGGCCTTGTGCTCTTCGTCGTGCTCGTGGGTGGATTCGGCCGCCGAACAGCCCCAGAACGAGGGCGATAGAACGGTCCAGCGCCGCTGCTAGACTCGCGGCCCGCGTGCACTTTTCCCTGCTAAACCGGTTCCGCCGTCGGTCCGGCGCGGCCGAGCAGGCAGCCTCCCCGCCGCGGCTGCGACGGGCACCCTCGCCGGGCGCTCTCCGCCGCGAGCGGCGCGCGATCGTGAAGGCCCGGGAGGAGCGCATCCGCCACCTCGGCGGCCTGACTCTGGAGATGTACCGCCGCTCGAACTTCCGCGACGAGCTGCTGGTCGAGCAGTGCCGCGAGGTCATCGCGCTCGAGCAGCGCCTGCTCGAGCTCGACTCGATGCTCGACGCCGTCGCGAACGCACGCCGTGCCCCGACGACCTGCGACTGCGGAGCGCCCGTCCCCTGGGGCTCCCACTTCTGCGCCAACTGCGGCCGCCCCGTCGGCGGCGAGCCGGTGATCGCCTGCCGCGGCTGCGGGCATCCTCTTCCCGCCGACGCCGGCTTCTGCGCGAGCTGCGGCCGGCCCGCCGAGCTCGACGGCGACACCGACTCGGGAGCGGTGCCGCCCAAGGCCGTTGACGAGACGGTCGCCCACGCGTCGGTCGATCGCAGCTCCGATCCCTGGGAGCGCTAAGCCTGGCCGCTCCCCAGGACGAACGGCAGTGCCCGCGCTGCGCGACCCCGTACGCCGAGGGACAGGAGTACTGCCTCGAGTGCGGCCAGCGCCTGCCGGCCACCTCCGGCGTGGTTGCCGTGCTCGGCTCGGCCTGGCGCCGCAAGCTCGGGTGGTATCCGGGCGACTGGATCTGGCCCGCGCTGCTCGCGCTTCTCGTCGCGGTCGTGGCGGGCGTCGTCTCGGCGGTCTGGGTCGCCGACAGCTCCAGCTCGGCGGCCGAGACCGTCGTCGCTACGACCGCCGCCACGAGCCTCCAGGACACGACCACCGTGCCCGAGCCCACGCCGACGGCGACGACCGCGACCACCCCGGCGACGAGCCCGAAGCCGCCGCCCTCCTCGCTCCGGCGCAGACGCCCGTCTCGTGGCCTGCGAGCAAGAGCGGCTGGACGATCGTGCTCGACTCGGTGCCCGGTCTGAACGGCCGAGCGGCCGCTCTCGCGGAGGCCACGCAGGCGCTCCACGTGGGCATGAAGCAGGTCGGCGTGCTCGACTCCGCCGGCTTCTCGAGCCTTCATCCCGGCTATTTCGTCGTCTTTGCGGGGATCTACGACACGGAGGCGGAGGCTCAGAGCCACGTGATCGATGCCCATCGCCACGGGTATCGCGGCCCATATCCGCGCCGAATCACGCCCTAGCGGGTGTTTACCCTGCAGCCAACAGGGAACGGGACTTTGTAACACGGCTTCGGTTCGTTAGACTCGACGCCGCAGCCCAGTTCTCCAGACAGGATTAACCGCCGGTTAACAAAGCTTTGCGGGAGCTTAATAGGACGCCGAGATACTGACTGATGGACGAGCGAACCATTCAGATTCAAGCCTGCATGTATCAGTACTCTCGTGCGATCTACCGGTCCATCAAGGACCTGATCGACCCGTACGTCGCCACCGAGACCCGCCTTCAGTACCGGCGGGAGGTGCTCGAGGCGTGCGAGCAGACGATGGAGCGGCTCGCCAAGGACCCGCTCTACTTCGCCAAGCCCGACCGGGCGCTCTTCCAGGACATCCGGCGCTACTTCCCGATCACCTGCCAGGCGCAGGTGGCCTGGGCGGTACGCGAAGGAGTCGCGGCCGCCGTCGCGTTCATCGAGAGCCAGATCGAGGCCGGCGCGTTCGACGGCGGAGTCGCCCGCTGCCGCGCGACGACGCGCAAGGGGAAGCCGTGCCAGCGCACGCCGCTCCCCGATCGCGACTACTGCCCCTCCCACCAGCATCTCGAGCGCAGCAAGGTCGCGGCCTGAGGCGCCGCCTCGGCGGCGCCGGCCATCGCAACCTCCGTTTTGTAGCCGACCCGCCTCTGAGCGGATAGGCTCGCAGACCGGTTGTCTCACGACACTGACAAGCTGATCCGCCAGCTTTCGCTGGTCGCCTTCCTGATGGCGGAACGGCGCGCGGTCACTGCCCGCGACATCAAGGGCAGCGTCGAGGGCTACCAGGAGATGTCGGACGAGGCCTTCGCGCGCCGCTTCTACTCCGACCGGGCCGAGCTGCTCGCGCTCGGCGTCCCGCTCCACTCCCAGCGGGACGAGTACACGGGCGAGGAGCTCTACAACATGCGCTCCGAGAGCTACTTCCTGCCGCCGCTCGAGCTCACCGACGAGGAGCTGGCGGCACTGCAGACCTGCCTCTACCTGCTCGAGGGGAAGTTCGCGTACGCCGAGCCGCTGCGGCTCGCGCTCCAGAACCTCGCGCTCGGACGTCCCGGCTTCGCCGAGGCGCCGACCGAGACCGCCATGCGCGTCGAGGTGCTCGATCCCGAGTACTCCGCCGAGATGCAGGGGCGGCTCGGGAAGCTCGAGGGCGCGATCTCGAAGCAGCGCACGGTCAAGTTCCCCTACTGGTCGATCTCGCGCGACGAGGAGCGCGAGCGCACGGTCAACCCGTACGCGCTCTTCCAGGACGCCGGCGCCTGGTACGTGGTCGGCGAGGACCTCGACGCCTCCGATGAGCGCACGTTCCGCGTCTCCCGCGTCCGGGGCGAGATCCGCTTCGCCACCCGCCGCGAGCGGGACTTCCGCCTGCCGGCCGACTTCGACGTCGATCGCTACCGCGGCCGCCCACCCTGGCAGATCGGCGAGCCGGTCGGCGAGGCCCGGATCGAGGTGGGCGGCGATACAGCCTGGTGGGTCGAGCGCACCTACGGCGACAGCGGGCGCATCGAGAACGGCGTCTTCGTCACGCAGTACTCGAGCCTGCCGCTCCTCGCGACCTGGGTGCTCCGCCAGGACGGTCGCGCGGTGCCGCAGGCCCCGGATGAGCTCCGGCGGGAGGTCGCGCGGGGACTGCGGCTGGTGCGGGAGCGTCACGAGGGCGAGCCCAAGCGTCTCGCCGCTGCGACGGACGGTCTCGTCGAGGAGGAGGTCGACCGCCCGGCCGCGCCGGTCCACCCGGAGCGCTTCGCGGTGCTCCAGGCACTGCTCGCGTACCTGCTCGACCGCTGCGGCGAGGAGAGCCAGGCCGAGTTTCCGGCGCAGGAGCTCGTCGACCGGTTCAACATCCCGCCCGAGCAGCTGGAGGAGCACCTGTCGCTGCTCAACCTGGTCAACTTCGGCGGCGGCTGCTACGCCGTCTATGCCGAGCTCGACGAGGACACGATCCGGGTGGACAAGGAGCTCTTCGGGGACACGTTCCGGGCGCCGCCGCGGCTGACGCCCCTGGAGGCGCGGGCCATCCGGCTCGCGCTCGAGTTCGTCGGGCCGATGATCGCCGCCGACGCGCGCTCGCCGCTCGAGCGGGTGCGCTCGAAGCTCGAGGAGACCTTCGGCGAGTTCGAGCTGGCGCAGACGCCCGAGCCGCATGTGCGGCGCGCCGAGGAGGACCTCGTCGGCACGCTCAGCCGGGGGCTCCGCGAGCGACGACTGGTCGAGATCGACTACCTCAAGGAGGGCGAGGAAGAGGTCTCGATGCACCTGGTCGAGCCGTACTCGCTCGAGCGCCGGCTGCCGTACTGGTACATCCACACGTGGGACCGCACCCGCGACGGCGAGCGCTCGTTCCGGCTCGACCGGATGCGCAGCGCACGGTTGCAGCGCGGGCACTTCGAGCAGCGGGAGGGCTTCGACCCGCACGAGTTCCGCGACGCCCGCGCGGCCCGCATCTGGTACTCGAAGCAGATCGCGCGCTGGGAGTTCGAGAAGGGAGCGAGCCTGCTGAAGGACGGCTCGGCCGTCGCCGAGCGGCCCGTCGGCAGCCCGGAATGGCTCGTGGGCGAGATCCTCTCCTACCGCGGCGAGGCGGTCGTCCTCGAGCCGAAGGAGCTGCGCCGGGAGATCGCCTCGCGGGCACAGGCGGTCCAGCGGGAGCTGGGCCTCTCGCGCGTCCGGGCTACCTAGGAGGGCTTGTCGAGGGGCAGTTCGAGGGTGAAGGTCGAGCCCTGCTCGGGCGCGGAGACGACCTCCAACACGCCGCCGTGAGCCTCCGCGATCGAGCGCGCGATGAAGAGCCCGAGACCGGTTCCGGGCCTGGCTAGGCCACCACTGCTGACGCGGCCGAACTTCTCGAAGATCAGCCGCTGGTCGTCCCTGGCGATGCCGGGGCCACGATCGCGGACGTCAACTCGGACCAGCCCGTCCTCGCCGTACGCGCGCACCTCGACGTCGGCGCCCTCCGGGGAGTACTTGACCGCGTTGTCGATCAGGTTCATCAGGACCTGCCGCAGGCGATCTGCGTCGCCGCGGACCTGCGGGAGCGGCTCCCGCACCTCGGCGAGAACGCGCACCTCGTCCTGGCCGAGCTGTGCGGTCGCCACCGAGTCGCGCACCAGCTCGCCCACGTCGACCTCCCCGAACCGGAAGCTGAAGGTGCCGGCCTCGATGCGCGAGGTGTCGAGCACGTCGCCGATCAGCGCCGCCAAACGGCCGGTCTCGCCGGCGATCAGCTCCAGGAACGACTCGCGCTGCTCGGCCGTCAGCTCGCGCCAGCGCTGCTGCAGCGTCCGGGCAGAGCCGATCACCGCCGCCATCGGGGTGCGCAGCTCGTGCGACACCAGCGAGACGAAGTCCGCGCGGAGAGCCGAGAGGCGTCGAAGCTCGTCGACGGTCTTCCGCTCGGCCTCATACGCGCGGATGTTCTGGACTGCGGTCGCGACGAGCCGTCCGAGGAGCCCGGCCAGCTCGATCTCCTCGGGCGTGAACGCGTCCGGCTCGCGGCGGACGAGGGACAGCATCCCGATCGCGCGCGCACCCGCCAGCAACGGCGTCGCGAGCCGGCAGCGCAGGCCGAGCGCGAGAAACTCGTCTTCCTCGGGGAACTCGGCGCTCTCCATGTCGCGTCGGTAGACGGTCGTGTTCGTGCGCAGGAGCTCCTCCAGCAGCGTGCCGTGGATCGGACGACCGGAGCCGGGCGGCAGAACTTGCTCCGCGCCGGCGCCTGCGACCGCCATCACCTGGGCCGTGCCGTCCTCGCTCAGGATGATCGCGATCCGGTCGAAGGGCAGCAGGCCGCGAACCTCCCGGATGAAGGCGTCGAAGGCCTGCTCGAGCACGAGCGACGAGCTCAGCGCCCGCGCGCACCGGTTGGCGGCCTCGAGGGTGTCGGCGCGCCGCGCGAGCTGGTCGCGCAGGCGCTCGGCCTCCCCGGCCCGCTCCTCCGCGACGGCGGTCTCGCTCCTGAGGCGCCCGACGAGCCAGCCGACGAACAGGCCCATCAGCAGCTCGATCCCGAGCTGAAGCGTGACGTAGTCCAGGTGGTAGGTGCGCGGATCGCTCCGGTGCTCGCGCAGCGACTCGAAGACGGCCATCACCGGCGCGCTCGCCGCGACGAGGATGACCGCGCCCCAGATGCCGTAGCGAAGCGCGGCCTCGACGAGCGGCAGGTACATGAGCTGGCGCACGGGCGAGGCGTCCTCGAAGCTGAAGATCAGGACGTAGGCGGAGACCACGGCGAAGTCGAAGGCGAGAGCGACGAGCCCGAGCCGGCTCTGCGTGGTCCGCGGCCAGTCGCGCCGGCTGAGCCAGAAGAGCACCAGCGCACCGACGGTGAACAACCCGGTCGTGACCCACGCCCAGACGCGGTAGCCGGACGGGTAGCCGCTGGCGATCGCGACCTGGAAGATCGCGAACGGCACGGCCGCAAGCCGAATCCCTCCGATCCAGCGCTCGACGTCCCGAAGGCGCTTGAGCTCGCCGTTCACGCGCGCTCCGCGAGCCGCCGGAGCGCCCACTCCCCGTGCTCGCGCAGGAGCGGGTCGTCCCCTTCCGCGTACCGCTCCGCCAGCGGCATCGCGTCCTCGCCGCCGGTGTTGCCGAGTGCCACGAGGGCGTTGCGACGGAGGTAACGCGGGTCGTTGCGCGGCACGAAGAGCCGGTCGTAGCGCTGGGCCAGCTCCTCGTCCGGGGCCTCGAGCCAGTCCACGAGCGAGACGTGCGGCTCGGCACCTGCCGGTGGCTCCTCCCCGCCCCGCCGCCGCTCGACCCCGCGGTTCCAGGGGCAGACGTCCTGGCAGATGTCGCAGCCGTAGACCTGGTCGTCGAGCCGCTCCCGGTAGGGCTCGGGGATCGGGTCGGAGGCCTGCGTCCAGTAGGAGAGGCAGCGCGTCGCGTCGAGCACGCCGGGCTCGTCGAGCGCGCCGGTCGGGCACGCCTCGATGCACAGGGTGCAAGAGCCGCAGTCCGCGCCGAGCGGCGGCGTCGACTCGAGCTCGCGATCGGTCACGAGCGTGCCCAGCACGACCCATGAGCCGAACCGGCGCGTGATCAGCATCGTGTTCTTGCCGTAGAAGCCGACTCCGGAGCGAACCGCCGCCTCGCGGTCGACGTGCTGGTTAGCGTCCACGAACACGCGGTAGGCGCCGCCCAGGCGCCGGCCCAGCTCGTCCAGCCGCTCCCGCAGCGCCGAGTAGGCGTCCCACCAGGTGTAGCGGGGCAGCCGGCCGTGGCCGGGCGGCGGCGGCTCGCCGTCGGCCCAGTAGCAGAGCGCCGCCGAGACGACGGTGCGCGCGCCCTCGAGCAGGAGCTCGGGATGACACGACTGCTCGGGCCGGGCCATGGTGAAGCGCATGTCCGCGAAGAGCCCGCGCTCGCGCCGCTCACGAATGTGCCGCTCCGTCTCGTCGTAGGCGGACACGGGAGCCGCCCCGACGACGTCGAGGCCGAGGTCCTCCGCCAGGCGGCTCAGCTCCTGCATGTGGAAGATTGTGCCCGGATGAAGGCAATTCGGATCCACGAGGACGGCGGTCCGGAGGTTCTGCGCTACGAGGACGCTCCCGATCCGGAGCCCGCTGCCGGAGAGGTGCTCGTCCGTCTTCGCGCCGCGTCGCTGAATCACCTCGACCTCTGGATCCGCAAAGGCCTCCCTTCGGTGCCCAAGCCGCGGATCCTCGGCGCCGACGGGGCAGGCATCCGCGAGGACACGGGCGAGCGCGTGGTCATCAATCCTGGGATCGAGCACGGCGAGCAGATCACCGTGATCGGCGAGCACATGGACGGCACGCACGCGGAGCTGATCGCGGTGCCCGAGAAGAACGTCTACCCGCTGCCCGACGAGATCTCGTTCGAGGAGGCCGCGGCGTTTCCGCTCGTGTTCGAAACCGCGTATCGGCTGCTGGTCACGAAGGCCCGCCTCCAGGAGGGCGAATGGGTGCTCCTGTGGGGGATCGGTAGCGGCGTCGCCTCGGCCGGCCTCGCGATCGCGAAGGCGCTCGGGGCGCGCGCACTCGTCACCTCCTCGAGCGAGGACAAGCTCGAGCGGGCGCGAGAGCTCGGCGCCGACGCCACCGTCGATCACGCGAGCGGCGATGTGGTCGCGGCGGTCAAGGAGGCAACCGGCGGAGCCGGCGTCGACGTCGTCCTCGAGCACGTCGGCGAGGCGACCTGGCAGCGGTCCCTCCAGTCGGCGCGGGCGGGCGGTCGGATCGTGGTCTGCGGCGCGACCACCGGCCCCAACCCACCGGCGGCGCTCCACCGCATCTGGTGGAAGCAGCTGACGATCTACGGCTCGACGATGGGCACGAAGGAGGACTTCGAGGGCGCCTACGAGCTGGTCAAGAGCGGCCGCGCCAAGCCGGTGGTCGACTCGATCTTCCCGCTAGAGGAGGCTCGAGCGGCCCACGAGCGCATGGAAGCGGCGGAGCAGTTCGGGAAGGTCGTGCTGACGATCCCGTAGCTGCCGATGTGGACACGCCGGCGGGGGCTCGCGTTGGATCGTGGAACGAGGCGGCGTCACCAGGGGCGGCCGACCTATCCTCCGTGAGATGACTGGCGCACGCGGAAGCGGACGGTGGGCGAGGCGCGCTGGAGGAGTTCTTTTCAGCCTCGTCGCTGTCGGGCTCGTGACAGGAGCGGTCTTCGTCCTGCGCCCCGTCGCTCCGGTGCTCAGCTTGGGGGTTCTCTACGTGATCGCAGTCGTAGCGGTTGCCGTTGTCTACGGCTTGGCCTACGCGATTCCGGTCTCGGTCGCATCGATGTTGACGTTCAACTTCCTGTTCCTGCCGCCGGTTCACACGTTTGCCCTACATGACTCGGCGAATTGGGTAGCGCTCGCCGTGTACATCGCCGTGGCCGTAGTCGTCAGCGAGCTGGCGACGCGCTCACGCCGACTCGCGCACGAAGCCGTCGAGGCCGAGACTCTGAGGCAGAGCGACGCGGTCAAGACCGCTGTCCTGCACGCAGTGAGCCACGATCTGCGCTCACCGCTCACTGCGATTCGGACTGCGAGCGAAGGGCTCGATAACCCGGCCTTCGAACTGAGCCCCGTTGAGCGGAAGGAGCTCTTCGAGACGATTCGGATCGAGGTCGGCCGCCTCGAGCGACTCGTCGAGAACCTCCTTGATCTCTCTCGGCTCGAAGCGGGTCCGGCCCTGCGCAAGCCTGAGCTGTGGACGATGGACACGCTGTTGGCGCGGGCGCTCGAGCAGCTCGGCGCGGACGCCGATCGTGTTCAGGTGACGCTGCCACCCGACCTGGCGCCGCTTCGCGTCGACGCAGCACAGATCGAGCGAGTGCTCGTCAACTTGATCGAGAACGCCTTGAAGTTCTCCTCCCCTACCGATCCGGTCGAAGTGCTGGCCGCTGCCGCCTCGGGACGGGCCATCGTCCGCGTTCGCGATCGAGGCCCCGGTGTCGCCGAAACCGACCGAGACCGGATCTTCGACGCGTTCGAACGAGGATCTGGCGTCGGGCGCGGAAGCGGCCTTGGCCTCGCAATCGCGCGCGGATTCGCCGAGGCGAACGGTGGGCGCGTCTGGGTGGAGCCTGGATCGCCTGGTAGGGCCGGATCGACCTTCGTACTGGAGCTGCCAGTCATCGCAGAGCATGCGGCGATCCCGGGATGAGCGGTCCTCGCATCCTCGTGGTCGACGACGAATCGCAAATCCTGCGGGCGCTTCGGACGAGTCTCCAGGGAGCCGGGTACGAGGTCGACGTCGCGGCCACCGCAGAGGAGGCCCTGGCCAGCGCCGCAATGCGCCCGCCGAGCGGCGTCATCCTCGATCTCGTACTCCCGGACGGGAGCGGAGCGGACGTTTGCCGCGAGCTTCGCCGCTGGACGAACGCGCCGGTGCTCGTCCTCTCGGCGGTCGGCGACGAGCAGGAGAAGATCGCCGCCCTGGACGCGGGCGCCGACGACTACGTGACGAAGCCATTCGGGATCGACGAGCTGCTCGCCCGTCTCCGAGCCGCGCTCAGGAGAGCGGAAGCTCCGACTGCTCCGGTGGTCGAGCTCGGGGAGCTCGTGGTCGATCTGGAGCGGCGCTTGGTGACGCTTCGAGGCGAACCGGTGTCCCTGACGCCGACCGAGTTCGAGCTCTTGCGCCTGTTCGTCCGCAACGAGGGAAAGCTGCTCACGCACCCGACGATCCTGCGCGAGGTTTGGGGACCAGCCTACGGAGCCGAGTCGCATTACCTGCACGTCTACGTCTCTCAGCTACGCCGAAAGATCGAGCCGGACCCGGCGCGCCCGCGCTTCTTGCTCACGGAGCCAGGCGCGGGCTACCGCCTCGTTCGGCCGTCTTGAGCGCATCTTGAGGCGCTTCGAGGCGATCTTGAGACGGCCCTGACGCGCTTCGATCTACGTTGGCTAGATGGCGCGTCTCGGCCGCCTGTTCTCCGTCCACCGACTCGAAGTCGTCCGCCGTCGGCTCCGGCGTGCGGCTCATGGCCTCGCCGGCCGTCGACGGATGGTGGTTGTTCCGCTGCTCGAGCCCGAACACACCCGCCATGCGCTCGACCTCGCTTGTCTGCTCGCAGCAGAGCGGGGTTCACGCGTGCTTTTGCTCGCGCCGCTCTTCGTCGACTGGGAACTGCCGCTCGACGCGCACTTCAAGAGCGAGCAAGCTGCGCTTCGTGTTGAGCTAGACCGCGAGCGCGCGCTCGCCGAAAGCTATGGGATCAGCGCGCACGGAACGGTCGTGCGAGCTCGGCACGGAGAACTTGGGCGGGCAGTCGCCGAGGCCGCCGAGGATGTGCGCGCCTCGATGATCGTGGTCGGAGCAGCCGTCGAGTCTCAGCGCGGCCTTCGGCAGCCGTTTTCGCGCGACGTGTGGTCCGTGCTCCAGGACGCGCCCTGCCGGGTGATGATCACCACCGGGGCCGGAGCTTGCCCGCGGGCTGCGGCGTGAGCCGGGCGGTCGTTGAACCGCAACGGGTCCGGCCGCTCAAGCGGGCGATCGTCGGTCGGCCGATGGCGACCGGTGAGATCGAGGAGACGCTGCTGTCGAAGACCTTGGCGCTGCCGATCTTCGCCTCGGATCCGCTTTCCTCGGTCGCCTATGCAACTGAGTCTGCACTCGTCGTTCTGGTCGCCGCCTCCGCCACGGCGGCCTATCTCGTCTTCCCGATCTCGCTCGGCATTGCCGCGCTGCTGGCGATCGTCGTCATCTCCTACCGACAAACGGTGCAGGCATACGAGACGAGCGGCGGCGCCTACATCGTCGCGAAGGACAACCTTGGCACCTTCCCGAGCCTGGTCGGGGCCGCAGCGCTGCTCACCGACTACGTGCTCACGGTTGCTGTTTCGATCGCCGCCGGCATCTTCGCGGTGACCTCCATCGCTCCGTCGCTCGAGCCGCACAAGGTGGTGCTCTCGCTCGCCTGCCTTGGCGTGATCGTCTTTGTCAACCTGCGCGGCGTTCGCGAATCCGGGCTCGCCTTTGCGCTCCCCACCTATGCGTTCGTCGCGGCCATGTTCGTGCTGGTCGCGGTCGGTCTGGTGAAGACGCTCTTCGGCCAGACACCCCACGCGGTCGTTCCGGATCCGATCGCGACCGGTGTCGGCGGCGTCACCGTCTTCGTCTTGCTCCGCGCGTTCTCCTCCGGCTCGACCGCGCTGACAGGAGTCGAGGCGATCGCGAACGGCGTCAACGCCTTCCGGCGACCACACGGCAAGAACGCCGCGACGACCTTGGGCGTCCTCGGCGTGATCGCGATCACGCTCTTCCTTGGGGTCTCCTACCTCGCTGTCCAGGAACACGCACGGCCGAGCGATACCGCATCGGTCGTCTCCCAGATCGCACGAGCGACCTTCCCGGCCGGCTCGGCAGGCGGCTTCATGTACTACGCCGTTCAGGGCCTGACTCTCGGAGTGCTCGTCCTCGCCGCGAACACGTCTTTCCAGGGCTTCCCTCGACTCGCTGCTCTGATGGCCCGGGACGGCTTCGCGCCACGTCAGTTCACGAACCTGGGTGACCGGCTCGTCTTCTCCAACGGGATGCTCGTCCTCGCGGTGCTGGCAGGACTGCTGCTCTGGGTCTACAGCGCAAACGTCAACTCTCTCATCCACCTCTACGTGATCGGGGTCTTCACAGCCTTCACGCTCTCGCAGGCGGGGATGGTCCGCTACTGGAAGCGGGTCCGTGGACCCGGCTGGCGCTACCGCGCCTGCATCAACGGAGTGGGCGCGACCGCGACGGGTGTCGTCGCGGCTGTGGTCATCGTGACGAAGTTCGCCGCCGGCGCCTGGATCGTGATCGTGGCCATCCCGGTGCTCGTCCTGATCTCCTACGGGATCCGCCACCACTACCGCGGGATCGAACGGAGGCTCCGCGCGGGCGCTGCTGCGGTCTTGGCGGCGCCGCCACCGAGTAATACGACGCTGCTCCTGGTCGAATCGATCGACGAGGCGACGAGCAATGCACTCTGGTTCGCGGGGACGACGAGCTCTGGCAAATATCAGGCGATTCACGTTCCGGCGCGCGGAACGGATCCGGGTATCAAGCCCCGCTGGTTCCGCTTCTCCGACGAGCGCTCCCACCTCCAGATACTCGATCGCTCGCTCGGCGTGACCGAAGCCGTGCTCGAGCAGGTCTGGCGATCGCCGCGCGGCGAATCGGCCTTCGTCACCGTAGTGATCCCAGAGCTCTTTCGGCGCGCGTCACTACTCGAGGCGATCAGAAAGCCACGCGCGCTGCTTCTGAAGCTGCGCCTCTTAGCCGAACCGGGAGTCGTGGTCGCCGACGTGCCTGTCCTGGCAGGTGTCACCGAGGGAGTGCCCGAGCAGGCAGTTGTCCGAGTCCTCGTCTCGGATGTGAACGCGGCTTCGATGCGTGCCGTCAACTACGCGCGCACACTGGGGATCAAAGACACCCGTGCGGTCACCTTCGCCTTCAGCGCCGAAGAGGGAGAGGCGATACGGCGAGAGTGGCTGGCTCAGGGTCCTCGGATCCCTCTCGAGGTCCACGAGGCGCCGTATCGAGACATCGGCACGCCTTTGCTCTCCTATCTCCGGCGGCTGACAGACGACGAAAGGACCGAGGCGATCGTCGTCATGCCCGAGCTCGTCCTTCGCGGTCCGCGCCGGGCGCTCCACAACCAGCGAGCCCTCTATCTAAAGCGTTTGCTCCTCTTCGAGCCACGGGTGATCTTGGCGTCGGTGCCGTACCAATTGATGCGCTGATCCTCGACCAGAAACCTCGACTGGCACACGAGCTCGAGGCCGTCGCCTAGAGGCGCGCGGCGCCGCGGCGCTCGAGCCGTTCCTCGAAGCAGCGACGCAGGTAGTCGCCGGGGAAGCGCGGCAGCGTTCTCGGCGCCGGGGGCGGGATCGAGGTGACGCTCACCTCGCCGCTACGCGTGCCGTGAAGCCTGGTGTAGGCGTCATCCTCGGCGAAGACAGTCAGCGTCGGCTTGCGCCGAAACCTCGCGAACAGCCGGGCGAAGAAGCCCACCGCGCAGGTCTACCACGACGCGTCTGCGGAAGCTAGAGCCCTAGCCGAAGCCGAGGATGAACTTCGCGTCGTCGGACATCTTCTCCGGCGTCCACGGCGGGTCCCACGTCAGCTCGGTCTGGACGTCCTCGACCTCGGGCATCGCCTTCACCGTCTCCTCGACGTTCTGCTGGATCAGCGGACCGGCGGGGCAGCCCATCGACGTGAGGCTGTAGAGCACCTTGACGCGCGGGCCCGCGACCTCGACGTCGTAGACCAGGCCCAGCTCCACGATGTCCATCCCGAGCTCGGGGTCCTCGACGCCTCTCAGCGCCTCCAGTACGTCGTCACGCGTCGGCATCGGCCTCAGAGTACCGTCAAAAGCCGAGCAGCCGCACTTCCTCGCGCCGCTCGCGGGCGAAGAAGTGGATCCCGTCGACGAAGCGGACCCAGTTGCAGCGCGTGCACATCACCAGTGAATGCGTCCGGGCGCTGTCGGCGAGGAAGCGCACGCCGCGCAGGAGGTCACCGTTGGAGACGCCGGTTGCGACGACGATCACCTCGCCCGGCGCGAGATCCTCGATGGTGAAGACCTTCTCGACGTCCTCGAGCCCGCTTTCGCGCGCCGCCTCGACCTCGCCGCGCGACGTCGGCCACAGCTGCGCCTGGAGCTCGCCGCCGAGGCACCGCAGCGCCGCCGCCGAGAGCACCGCCTGGCGCGTCCCGCCTATCCCGACGGCGAGGTGGTCGTTCGTGCCGCGGATCGCTGCCGAGATCGAGGCCGTCACGTCGCCGTCCTGGATCAGCTTGATGCGAGCGCCGGCGAGGCGGATCTCCTCGATCAGGTCGTGGTGGCGCGGCCGGTCGAGGACGATCGTCGTTACGTCGTTGACCATGCGCCCGAAGGCCTCCGCGATCGCGCGGATGTTGTCGCCGACCGGCTTGCCGAGGTCGATCGCGCCGCGCGCCTTCGGCCCGACGGCCATCTTCCGCATGTACATGTCCGGCAGCGTCTGGAACGAGCCCGGCTCGCCCACGGCCACCATCGACATCGCCCCGTAGCCGCCGCGTGCGACGACACCGCGTCCTTCGAGCGGGTCGAGCGCCAGGTCGACCTCGAGACCGCCCGAGCCGAGCTTCTCGCCCGCCTCGAGGTGGCTCGTCTCGCCGCCGGCCCCGATCACGACCTTGCCGTCGATGGGCAGCTGCTCGAGCGCGAGGCGCATCGCGGTGGCGGCGTCCTCCTCGGCGATCTCCTGGTCGGCGCGGCCCAGCCACCGCGCGCCGGCCAGCGCGGCGCGCTCGGTCACGCGCGCGTAGCTCTCGCAGAGGCAGAAGCGCGCCTCGCTCGCGAGGGCGCCGACCCGCCGTTCCGGTTCGGTCTGCGTCATTGCGGGACCTTCACCGATTCAGCCGCTGCGAGCACGAGCTCCATCACCTCGGCGATCGCATTCTCGATGTCGCCGTTCTCGATCACCGGCACCCCGTGCTTGTTGGCACGGCCGATGATGTACGCCTGGACGAGCCGGATGTCGTCGAACGAGTCGAGGTACTTCTCGTAGGGCCGCATGCCGTCGGAGTCGGTGTCGCGGATCCAGAAGTGGCTGGCGTGGGCCTCCGCGTCGGCGATTCCGAGCACGCACTGAACGACGAGCGCGCCCTGGATCTCCCTCGGCAGCATTCCGGGCACGAGGTGCACGCCCTCGAGCACCATCGACCAGCCTTCCTCGAGTGCGCGGTCGATCGAAGCCTGCACCCCGACGAGCACGTCACGCGTCTGCTGGACGAAGCCGTCGAGAACTGCCTCGCTCCCGTCGGCGTCTTCCTCTGCCGTCGCCCGCCCGGCCTCGAAGCTCGAGTAGTGCACCGCCGGCATGAACTCGCGCGAGAAGAACGCGCGCATCGTCTGGCGGACGAAGTCGGTCGACGTCACGCGCGTGATTCCCAGCCGGTAGGCGACGTCGGTGGCGACCGACGATTTCCCCGTCCCGGTTGCGCCGCCGAGGAGCAGGATGATCGGCAGGTCGAGCTCGTAGAGAGCCCGGTAGCGCCGCAGCTGCCGCATCGCGGTGCTGCTGTCGTCCCCGAGCGACTCGCGGGCGAGTTCGTCGAGCCGCTCGAAGGAGATCGACTGCCGGTCGCCCGCGGCCAGCTCGGCCTCCACGGCCAGCGCGAGCTCGTAGGCGCGGTCGGCCGAGAAACCTGCCGCGATCAGCGCCCGGGCCATCAGGCCCTTCGAGAACGGCAGGCCGTCCTCGCCGCCCAGCGGCAGGGGCTGCCGGTAGCGACGGTCGGTCAACGTGGCACCGCCTCTCTCGCCGCAGCGGCATCGGCCAGCCGGACCAGCTCGGTGTCGAGGTCGTGCACGCCGACCGGGACGAGCTCGTTGTCCGCGAACACGACCTCCACCCCGCGCTCCGACGCGGCCTCGGCGACGACGTCGATCGCTGCGGCCTTGATCTCGACCAGGAAGACGTCGGCGTCCACACGCTCGAGCTCCTCGCGCAGGTCGCTGCGACGCGCCAGGTTGCCGGACACGAGGACGACGTCGGCCCCGTGCTCGTCGCGCAGGTGGCTGGCGATGGTCTCGTGAGCGTCCGCTGGCGCCGTCGAGAAGTACGCAACCCGCCGCGCGAGGATCGGCTCCGAGGGCCGCGGCCGCAGGACGACCGGCACCACCGGCAGGTCCTTGACCTCTGCGATCGCGTGCGCGAGCTCCTCGTAGCCCGAGCCCGCTTCCGCGCCGGTCAGGACGACCAGGTCGGCGACGAGGATCCGGAACGCGTTCAGATAGCCGACCACCACGTCCACAGGTTGGGCGACGCTCGTCACGAGCACGCGCGCGCCTGTCTCGACCGGCGGGATGGCAGCGCCGCTGCCGTCGAAGACGACGAGGTCCGGCTCGCGCTCGGCGGCGAGCGCAGCGCCTGCCAGGACGTTCGACTCGCCGGGGGCTCCAGCGAGCCCGCCGCCACATCGTCGACAGCCGATCGTCACCACGCCCGCCAGCGCGGCGGTCTCGAGGTAGTCGGAGGCCGCGTGGCGGCCCTCGCGCGAGAGCTCGAGCAGGCGCTCGAGCGTCGGCCTGACCTCGGCCACCTCCGGCTCGGGCGGCCCGCCCCGGCCCATCGCCACGACGACCACGTCGCGGTCGGCTGCGAGCAGTCGCGCCAGGTGCCCCGTGACGGCCGTCTTGCCCACGCGCTTGCCCGTGCCGACGACCGAGAGCGACGGGAGCGGAAACGGCGCCAGCTCGGGCGGGTCGAACCGAAAGTCGGCGCCGACGTACGGCAGCCCGAGCGCGAGAACGCGGCTCGCGACGGAGAAGCGCTCGCGAGGGCCGAGCACCGGCTCGTCGGAGAGGTCGACCACGACCTCCGGCTCGAGCTCCGCGATCGCCGCCTCGAGGTCGTCCACGACCGGCACGCCGTAGTCGTCCCCGCCGCGCAGCTTCTCGGTCCCGCCCGCGAGCCAGACGCCGAGGAACTCGTAGGGCAAGGCGGCTAGCGCGTCGCGCACCACGGCCGCGTAGTGCTCCCCGTCTGCGATCGCCAAGGCTCGCATCAGGTCCTCGCGGTTACCTCGTCCTCGATCCGCGTCGTGTACTTCTCGAACGCGAGCGTCTCCGTCGAGAACTGGATGATCCGCTCCTGCCCGTGGAACGGGTACTTGCGCCACACGTCCACGTGCCGGTCGGTGACCTCGATCACGTTGTAGCAGGGCCGTGTCTTGCCGCGAAGGCGCTGTGACGAGACGGTCCCTGCGTTCACGACGAACAAGTTCTCCAGCCGCCAGGCGTACGGCACGTGCTTGTGGCCCGAGAGGACGAGGTCGACCCCCGCGCGCTGGAGGCACTCGATCACGTCGCCCGCGTCGTAGACCACGTTGCGCTCACGGCCGGTGCCGGGCACCGGAAGCAGGTGGTGGTGCAACACGAAGATGCGCAGGTCGACGGCGTCCGTGAACTGCTCTTCGATCCACCGGTAGCGGCCGCGCCCGATCTGGCCGTGATCGAGGTCCGGCTCGGTCGAGTCCACCGCGACCACGGTCACGCCGCCGAGCCGCAGCACCGAGTTGCGGTCGCCGAACATGTCCTCGAAGTGCACGTAGCCGACGTTGCGGGAGTCGTGGTTGCCCGGGATCACCACCACCGACTCGCATTCGACCTGATCGAGGTAGGTCCGCGCGAGCGCGTACTCGTGCTTGAAGCCGAACGTGGTGAGGTCGCCCGAGCAGATGACGATGTCGGGCTCCAGGTCGTTGATCTCCCGGATCGCCCGCTCGAGAAGGCTCGGCACGAAGTCGGGACCCCCGCAGTGAATGTCGGAGATCTGCGCGATCGTGAGCGAGTTGCCGTTTCGACCCTCCGGCATGCTCGAAGTGTATTTCAGGCCTAGAAGAGCGCCTCCACGGGCCAGTAGAGCGCCGCCGCGACGAGGGCGGCTGCCGGAATCGTCAGCAGCCACGCCAGGACGATGTTGCCGGCGACGCCCCAGCGGACGGCGGAGAGCCGCCTGGTCGCGCCGGCACCGAGCACCGAGCCGGAGATCACGTGGGTGGTCGAGAGCGGGTACCCGAGCTTCGTGGCGAGGTAGATGGTCACGCCGGCGGTCGTCTGCGCGGCAAAGCCGCTTGCAGGCTCCATTCTGATCACGCGCTGACCGAGGGTGCGCATGATCCTCCAGCCGCCGGCATACGTTCCGGCGCCGATGGCCAGGCCCGCGGTCACGATTACCCAGGTCGGGATGTAGAAGTGGGAGATGTGCCCGCTCTCGAAGAGCGCGAGCGCGATCACGCCCATCGTCTTTTGCGCGTCGTTGGCTCCGTGTGTGAACGCGACCCAGGTTCCGGACCCGAGCTGCCCGAGCCGGAACGTGCGGTTGGCGAACCCGGGCGTCACGCGGCGGAGGAGCCAGTAGATCGCGATCAGGAGCAGGAACGCGCCGGCGAACGCGACCGGCGGAGCCACCAGCCCCGGGATCGCGACGCTGTGCACGATTCCGTGCCACTGGACGCCGGCCACTCCCGACTGTGCGATGGCGGCGCCGACGAGCCCGCCGATGAGCGCGTGCGAGGAGCTCGACGGGAGACCCAGCCACCAGGTGATCAGGTTCCAGGTGATCGCGCCGAAGAGCGCGGCCAGAATCGTCTTCTCGTTGGCGAGGCCCGTGTCGATGATCCCCTCGCCCACGGTCTTCGCCACCGCCGTCGTCACGAATGCGCCGGCGAGGTTCGCGACGGCCGCGATCGCCACCGCGAGCCGCGGCGGGACCGCGCGCGTCGAGACCGAGGTCGCGACGGCGTTCGCAGTGTCGTGGAAGCCGTTGGTGAAGTCGAAGCCGAGCGCGACGAGCACCACGACCACCAGCAGGACATCGTTCATTAAGGCGCCGTTTGCGGTGCCGTCATCAGGGCGCGCGGGCTTCGCTCGCGCGCCCGTGGGAAATGACCGGTCGATACAAACGGCCTCATCGCGATCGTCATAGGCGCTACCGGTTCTTGACCACGATCGCCTCGAGAACGTCTGCGGCGTTCTCGAGCGCGTCGACCGCCTCCTCGAGCCGCTCGTGGATGTCCTTCCAGCGAATGATCGTCTTCGCGTCGTCGGTCGAGCGGAAGAGCTCGGCCACCGCGTCCCGCTCGAGCGCGTCGCCTTCGTCCTCGAGCGCCCGCAGCTCGGCCAGTTGGTCGCTCGAGTCCTTGAACCCCTCGAGCCTCCGCACCGCCTCGTCGAGCTTCGTCGACGCACGCAGGATCACGCTCGCCTGCTCGCGGGCCTTCTCCGGCACGCGCTCGACGCCGTAGGAGCCGAGGTTGTCCGCCGCCTCGTCGATGTGGTCGCAGATGTCGTCCAGCGCGCCGGCGAGCCGGTACATGTCGTCGCGATCGAACGGGGTCACGAAGGTCTTGTTCAGGAGCAGGACGATGTCATGGGTGAGTCGGTCGCCAAGATGCTCGAGCTCCTTGATCTGCCCGATCAGTGCCTTGCCGCCGTCGGGGAACCGGTCGAGCAGCTCGACCAGCAGGCGGGCGATCTCGACCGTGTTGGCCGAGGCCTGCGAGTACAGGTCGAAGAACTCGCGTTTCTGAGGAGTGAGGCTGAGCCTGGCCATGCCGGGGTGCGTCTTCTATCAAGTCCCCCCGGCGGTCGCGTCCGCAGGCGTTGCTACTCTTGCGTCCGGTGACAGAAATTGCCGATTTCCAGGCGTATTGCGGTGTGAAGACGCCGCGGTTCGCCAACGAGGCCGAGCGTGAATGTGCCAAGGTGCTCGACTTTTACGGCGTCCCCTGGGCCTACGAGCCGCGCACCTTCGTGCTCGAGCAGGACGAGGACGGGCGCGTGACCGAGGCGTTCACGCCCGACTTCTACCTCCCGGAGCAGAACCTCTTCCTCGAGATCACGATGATGAAGCAGCGCCTCGTGACGCGGAAGAACCGCAAGCTGCGCAAGCTCCGCGAGCGCTACCCCGACGTCCAGGTGAAACTCTTCTACAAGCGCGACATCGAGCGGCTCGCCCAGCGATACCGGCTCGATCTGGCCTCATAGCCGCCTCCGACCCTCGAGTCGGCGACGTGTTCCTCTCGGCCGAGGAGCTGGAGGCACGCGTCCGCGAGCTCGGCGCGCAGATCGCCGAGGACTACGCAGGCAAGGACCTGCTGCTGATCGCCCTCCTCAAGGCGAGCTTCGTCTTCCTGACCGACCTCTCGCGTGCGATCCCGACCTCGCACAAGGTCGACTTCGTCGAGCTCGCCGGCTACAACGGCGCCGACACCGGCGGCCACTCCCGCGTCCGCCTGCTGAAGGACACCGTCATCCCGCTCGCCGGACACGACGTGCTGCTCGTCGAGGACGTCGTCGACACCGGCCTCACGCTCAACTACCTGCGCAAGCTGTTCGACCTGCGCCGGCCCGAGAGCCTCCGGGTGGCGGCGCTGCTCGACCGCCCGTACCGGCGTCTCGTGGACGACCTGCCGGTCGACTACGTCGGCTTCACCGTCCCGGATGAGTTCTTCGTCGGCTACGGCTTCGACGTCGACGAGCGCTGGCGCAACCTGCCCGACCTGCGTCTCGCAAAAGTTTAGGCACGCCTAACTTCTTCGCTACACTCAGCGCATGATGGCGACGCGCGCAGACTCGCTCGCCAGCGGCAATGTCGAGGCGGTAGACCAGGCTCTTCGCGGATTTCCGCGGCCCTTCCGCATTCTTCCCTTCCTCGGGCCCGCGTTCGTCGCCTGCGTTGCCTACATCGACCCGGGTAACTTCGCGACGAACATCGCCGGCGGCTCGAAGTACGGCTACACGCTCTGCTGGGTGATCCTCGTCTCGAACCTGATGGCGATGCTGATCCAGACGCTGTCGGCGAAGCTCGGCATCGCCACCGGGCGCAACCTCCCGGAGGTGTGCCGAGAGCAATTCTCGCGCCGCACGTCGCGAGGCCTCTGGATCCAGGCCGAGCTGATAGCGATGGCCACCGACCTCGCCGAGTTTCTCGGGGCGGCTCTGGGCTTCCAGCTGCTCTTCGGCTGGCCGCTGTTTCCCGCAGCGCTGGTCACCGGCGTCTGTACCCTCGTGATCCTCGGGCTCCAACGCTTCGGGCTGCGCACGTTCGAGGCGGTGATCGCAACCTTCGTCGGCGTGATCGGCGTGTCGTACGTCGCCGAGCTCTTCTACGCGCGCCCGCCGCTCGGAACGGTCCTGCAGCACTCGGTCACGCCGGCCTTCGCCGGTAGCGAGTCCGTCCTGCTCGCGGTCGGGATCCTCGGCGCGACCGTGATGCCGCACGTGATCTACCTGCATTCGGCGCTGATGCAGAACCGCATCGTGCCGCGCAACGACGCCGAGGCCCGGCGCCTGTTCGGCTACACCAAGGTCGACGTGCTGATCGCGATGTCAATCGCCGGGCTGATCAACATGGCGATGCTGGTGATGGCCGCGAGCGTCTTCTACAAGTCCGGCATCACCAACGTCGACTCGCTCGAGACCGCGCACGAGACGCTGGCGCCGATCCTCGGCGGAGCCTCGAGCACGCTCTTCGCCCTGGCGCTGCTCGCGTCGGGGCTGTCGAGCTCGACGGTGGGCACGCTCTCCGGCCAGATCGTGATGCAGGGCTTCGTCCAGCGGCGGATCCCGGTCTTCGTGCGCCGACTGGTGACGATGGTGCCGGCCCTCATCGTGGCGGCGATCGGGCTCGACCCGACGCGCACGCTCGTGATCAGCCAGGTGATCCTCTCGTTCGGGATCCCGTTCGCGCTGGTGCCCCTCGTCTACTTCACCAGCCGCCGTGACCTGATGGGCACGCTCGTGAACAAGCGAACGACGACCGCAGTCGCCGTCTTGGTCGCCACCCTGATCTCGGCGCTCAACGTCTTCCTGCTTGCCGAGACGTTCGGGATCTTCTAGGGCCACGACGGTGTGTTGGCGAGCGAGCCACCGGAAGCGACTAACGCGTTCGGGTCACTTCGGGCCGCCGCCGGAGCCGGGCTGTGCCCGGCGGGAGGCTCACCACGGCAAAAACGCCAGCTCTCCGGGACCGAGGGCCGGCGCCAACGACAAGCCGAGCCGAGATGCGGATCTCAAGGAGGGGGCTCGTGGGGGAACCAGGGGTTCCCCCACGCTTCTAGAGGTAACCGAGGGGGTCGACCGGAGCGCCGTTGATGCGCACCTCGAAATGCAGATGCGGGCCAAAGCAGTGGCCGGTGCAGCCCACGTAGCCGATCACCTGGCCCTGCGAGACCGTTTCACCGTTGCTGACCGCAACGCTCGACTGGTGCCCGTAGGCGGTCGAGATCCCGCGTCCATGGTCGATCGCGACGAGGTTGCCGTACCCCTCCATCCAGCCCGCATAGATGACGCGGCCGGAGGCGGCGGCGTGGATCGGCGTGCCGTAGCCGACGCCGATGTCGATGCCTTCGTGCATCCGGCCCCAGCGCTCCCCGAATCCGCTCGTCACCGGGCCGTTGACCGGCCAGATGAAGCCCGAGGCCGACGGCGTCACGTCTCCCGGCGGTGAATAGGAGTGGCTCGACTGCGCCGACGCGATCTGGGCGGCGAGCGAGGCGCTCGCCCGCGCGAGCCCGGCGGCCTCGCTCAGAAATTCCTGCTTGCTCTCCTTGACGTTGCGCAGGCTCTCGCGCTTCGAGGCGCGCGCAGAGGCCAGGCGGTTCTCGCTCGCGAGAAGCTGATCGCGCAGCGCTCGCACCTGGCCGGCCCTGATCGCGATCGTCCTCGTCTCGGCGGCGACGAGGGCGCGGAAGCGCTTCGTGTGCTCCCGCTGCCGGTGGACACGATGCTTCGCGGTCCCGACCTGGTCCGCGATCTGCTTGTCCTGTGTGCCGATCGCGTCGACGTACTCGGCCTGCGAGATCAGGTCGGTGAAGGTTTTGGCCGAGAGGAGCACCTCGAGCGAGTTGGGCTCACCGCCCTCGTAGAGGTCGATCAGCCGGTTCCCCAGTCGGTCGAGCAGGACCTCGTACTCGTGGCGGTAGAACTCGAACCTGTCCGTCTGCACGCGGAAGAGCTCGTTCAGCCGGTCGAGCTTCTCCTTGTGCAGGGCGAGATCACGCTCGAGCGGCGCGAGACGAGTCGAGACGACTCCGACCTGTGTCGCCAGGCCGCGGATCTCGCTGTTGACCGAGGCGATCTCGGCGGCCAGGTCGCGCTCACGCTGCTCCGCACGGGCGATCTTGGCCTGGACCGCCTCGAGACGCGCGTCGACCTGCTGCTTTCGGCTGCCGACGTCGCCGCTCGCGGGCGTCGCGACGACGGCCAGCAGCAGCGCGACAACCGGAAGGACTCGGCGCATGCGCATTCGAAGAACCTTCGGCAGCCGGGCGGACGTCCCTGCCCGGAGAAGTGGGGCTTAGCCCCCTTGCGGCGGCGGGCTCGGCTCCGGGCCCGGCTCCGGCACAGTGGTCGGGCCGGGCGGCTCGGATGGCTCAGGCGTCGGCTCCGGCACGGGCACCGGCTGAGGAGGAGGGCTCGGCTCCGGGAACGGCTCCGGGATCGGCGTCGGAGTCTCGATCTGCGTCGGCTGCACCTGGAGCTGCGCGCGCTGGATTCGCTCCATCGCGCCTGTGGCCGTTTGCTCCATCTCTTCCTCCTTTGCCGCGACCAGCCCGTCGAGCTCCTCCAGCCGCGAGCGGGCCGATTCGATCCCTTCCTCGTCGGCAGCGTACACCGCCTCGCCGAGAGCACGCATGCTTTCTCCCCGCTCAGCAAGCAAATCCGCCAGCTCGCGACGCTGCCGGAACAGCTCCAGCCGCGCGCTCGAGTGGGCGCTCACAGTCTCCACCGCCATGCCCGCGTGGGCGCGAATGGTCCCGACGGCGCCTGTCGAAAGCCGCGACACCCGAGCGTCGGGCACCCGCCTGGCGAGCTCGACGAAGAAGGCCGCGAACACCACCGCGACGCCGAGCAGCACACCTCCGACGATCGCGTGTCCGGTGGCGAGCAACGCGATTCCGAGCGCCAGCGAGGCCGCCGCGAGGGCGAGGACGGCCGCGGGTGGTGTGACCCCGAAGAAGCGCGGCTCAGCAGTGCTCAGCTCGACCGGAACGGGCCCGGTCTCGTGGGTCGGCAACGCCTCCACCGTGGTCTCATCCGGCCAGTCCCCGACCCGCTGACCACACTCGGGACAGAAGCGGCTCCGCTTCGGGAGTCGAGCGCCGCAGTTGGCACACTCAGCCGCCGCCGGCATGGACGCGCTCCTGCCGCGACTTGGCGGGCTCGAGGGCGCGCAGCAGCTCGGCGGCGCGTCGGCGCAGGGGCCCGACGAGCGCGCGGTAGTCCTCGTCGGAGACCTTGCCCGTGCGATGGTCGAACTCGAGCTCCTTGAGCGCCGCGAGCGCGCGGTCGCGCTCCTCCTCGAGCGCGATTCGCTCCTGTTCCCGCGTCCCCGGCTCCTCGAGGCGGTCGTTCTCGGCAACCGGTTCCCGCAGGAACGGGCGCGCCACGAGCAGGACGCACGCCACCGCGAGCAGGGCGCCCAGGACGAGCCAGATGCTCATTTACGCCTTCTTCGGCGAGTACTTCGACGGGCATTTCGTCACGAGCGTGTCGCGCTTCGCGACGAAGACGCCGTTTGCGTAGCGCCCCGAGACGACCACGTCGCGGCCAGTCTTGAACTGATCCGGGACGCTGCCGTGATAGACGACGGGCACCGTGGCGCTGCCCTTGATGTCACCGACCTTGAACCGCAGCCCCGGCTTCGAGTAGCCGGTGCCGCGGGCCTGGCCGACGACCCTGCCCACGAGGTTGACGTTCTCGGTGTGACCCGCCAGCTGGCTCGGCTTGACCTGTGCGGTGCGGCCGCCTGCGATCGAGACGTACAGCAGGAAGACCGCGAGCACGGCCGCGACCGAGAGCGCGAGCACGAGCCGGACGGAACGACGGTTCCGGGCCACGACGGAAGTGTAGAGAGGCTTGCTACAGCTCGCGAGCAGGCTCGGTGCGCCGCGTCGGGATCCGGTACCCGTGCTCCTCGCACAGGCTGCCCGGATTGTCCTCGGTCAGAGCGTCGCAGTAGCCCTTGCCGTAGGCCGCGCGCATGAAGGCGGCGACGACATCGAGATTCCATTCGCCGATGTCGGCGGCTTCGCGCCAGAGGTCGGCGAGGCGGAGGTCGATATCCAGCTCGAGCAGGTCGATTCGTGAAGGGCGCTTGGCCATGCGCTGAGGGTAGATGCACCCTCGGACGGCATCCGCCTCAGTGCGAGACGACCACCTTGAGACCCACGATGGTGAGGCCGAGAGCGAGGTTGAGCGCGACCGAGACGAGCGTGCCGACGGTGCCGAGGCGCTCCAGCAGGGCGTACCGCAGTCCCTGGACCGTGAGAGCTACGACGCAGACGCCGACTGCGAGCCAGGTCGCCGTTGTGCCCTTGAAAATTCCCAGGGCGCCGAGCACGAGGATCGCAGTCGGGGCCACAGCGGACAGAGGGATCGCGAGCTCGCGTCCGGCGATCGCGCCGAGCTCTGCGGCGTCCAGGCGCCTGCCGACCTGGAGGCTTTCCCCCAGCCCGTGCGAGTAGACGTGCGCGATCCACAGAACGAGCACGGTGACGTCCACGAGCGCGATCAGGTGCCAGAGGTCGTTCTGGAACGCCTTCCCTCCGGCCGCCAGCGCGGCGAGGACGACGATGGTGCCGTAGACCGTCCCGGCAATCGTCCGGCGCGATCCGAAGACCAGCCGCGTCAACACCCCGTTCTCGCTCACGCGCGCATCATCCGGGACCGGGCGTCGCGGCACAAACGAGCTCGCACGGTTAGCGTTGGCGCGTGGCACCGCTTCGCTTCGGCCCGGCCGAAGTTCCGTCCCGCAAGAGCCCCGAGGAGGCCGTCCGGCTGCTTCGCGAGCAGAAGTTCAACGCCTGCGAGATCGACTTCGCGGGCGGCTTCTGGATGGACTACGAGTGGGCCGAGGAGTTCGGCAAGCTTGCGCGCAGGGCGCGGATCGTTCTCTCCGTCCACGCGCCGATCGCGGGGTTCATGGGCCACCTCGAGCGCGACAAGAAGTTCCGCATGGCCGTCGGGATGCTGGATCACTCGGCCGGGATCGCGGTGGCCGCGAGCGCGAAGCTCGTCGTCTTCCATCCCGGCTTCCTGCTCGGCCGCACGCGCAGGGCCGCGATCTCGGCCGTGTCCAAGCAGCTGGAGGAGCTGCGCACGCGGCTGGAAGGCAAGGGCCGCGTCGTGCCGTTCGGGATCGAGGTGATGGGCCGCGTCCGCGACTTCGGGAGCCTCGACGACGTGGTCGAGATCTCGCGGCGTTCCGGCTGGGTCCGCCCCGTGCTCGACTTCGCGCACATGCACGCGACGAGCGACGGCGCCTACACCGACGTCGAGCCGTTCGCCGCCGCGTTGGAGGCCGTCGACGAGGTGCTGGAGGCGGACGCGCCCTTCCACATCCATTTCTCCGACATCGCCTACGCGAACCGCAACGAGACCAAGCACCTCCCCTACGGCGAGGGAACTCTGCGCGCGGATCCGCTGGGCGAAGCGCTGCAACGCTTCAAGCGTCCGGCGACGGTGATCTCGGAGTCGCCCGACCTGGAGTCGGATCAGGCGATCCGAGCGGCGTTGGCCGCGTCGTCCAGGAGAGCCGCGCGGCGCTCGTCGAGCTCCGCGGCCTCGTCCTCGCGGCCGCGGTCGCGCAGGAACTGAGCCAGCGCCTCGAGGGCACCCACCTGGTGCAGCCGGTGCTCGCTCGCCTCGATCGGCTCGTACGCCGCTCGCAGCAACTGCTCGGCCTCCTCGTCGCGACCCTGCGCCGCGCGCACGAGCCCGAGCGACATGGTCGTCGTCGAGAGCGAGGTGAGGTCATGCGGACCGACGGTCTCCCGGGCGGCGAGCGCGAAGCGCTCGGCTTCGTCGACGCGACCCTCGAGCAACAGGAGCTCGGCCAGGCCGCGCTGGCTCTCGCAGAGCGTCACCCGGTCCTCGAGCGGGGCGAGGATGCGGATCGACTCGCGGTAGAGCCGTTCGGACTTGGGCAGGTCGCCCTTGTGCCGCGCCGCCCACGCCGAGAAGTTCAGCGTGCGCCCGAGCGCCCACGCGGCCCCCGCCTCGGCGAGGTAGTCGCGGGCCGACGCGAGTGCGGCCTCGGCGTCATCGAGCTCCCGGCGATAGAGATGGAGCTGGCCTGCGAAGCGAAGCGCCCGGCCGCGAGCCTCGGCGCTTCCGCTCTCCTCGGCGAGCAGAATCGCCTGCTCGATCAGCGGCTGCGCCCTGTCGAGCTCCAGACGGGCCAGGTAGACGCTCGCGAGCTCGTCGGCAGCCTCGCTCTCGAAGTCCTTCCGTCCGGCCTGGCGCGCCAGCGAGATCGCCTCTTGCATCACCCGCTCCTCCTTGGCCAGGTCGCCGCTCGTCCAGGCGATGGTGGCGCTCGCCCGTAGGGCTCGGAAGCGGCCGGTGAGATCTTCGGACTCCAGGACGTCGAGCGCCCGGTCGATCATCTCCTCGGCGGCCACGACGTCGGCGTCGCGCAGGACGACGGCCTCGGCGAGGGTCACGAGCGCACGGCCCTGTGTCCAGCGGTCGCCGGCGTCGATCGCGGCGGCCAGCACCTCCTCCATCTCGCGCGAGACCGCCGGCAGGTCGCTGAGCCGGTCCGCCGCGCGGGCGGCCAGGTAGCGGCGGCGGAGCGTCGGCTCGAGCTCGACCGCGCGTACGAGGAGCTGACGTGCGGAGCGGTTGGCCTCGCGGGCGAACGCGCGCAGGCCGGCCTCGGTCAGCGCCTCGGCTGCCTCCCGCTGGAGCTCCACCGGCGCGGAGCCGTCGAGCTCCGCGAGCAGCGCCGTTGCCCGGTCGAGGTGGAAGGCCCGGATCTCGAGCAGCTCCTCGCCGGCCCGCTCCTTCAGCCACTCGGCGAAACGCGCGTGGTGCTCGGCCCGCGCCGACTTGGAGAGACCCGAGTACGCGACCTCCCGGATCAGGACGTGCTTGAACTTGAACGCCGTCTCGCCCCTGATGGAGCTTCGCGGCTCATCGAGCACGAACTCGCGCAACAGCAGGTCTTCCAGCTGCGAGTCGATCGATTCCAGCTCCGGCGAAAGGTGCAGGAGCGCGCTCTCCCAGAAGATTCGGCCGATCACCGCGGCGCGCTGCAAGAGCGCCTTCGCCTCTGGCGCGAGCCGGTCGATGCGCGCCGCGATCAGCGCCTGAAGGGTGTCCGGGATCCGGCCGATCTCGGCTGAGCCGTCCTCGTCGAGCATCCGCACCGTCTCCTCGAGGAAGAGCGGGTTGCCCTCGGTCTTCGCAAGCAACTGCTGTCGTTCCGCCTCGGTGAGCGTGCCGTCGGTCATCAGTGCATCCACGAGCTCCTCGCTCTCGATCGGACCGAGCGCTTCGAGCTCGATTGCGGTCGCGCGGACGCGGCCACCGCCCCAGCCGGGCCGGATGTCGAGCAGCTCCGGCCGCGCGAGCGAGATCAGGAGCAGCGGCGCCTCGCGCACCCACGTCGCCAGATGCTCGATCAGCTCCAGGAGCGGCTCCTCGGCCCAGTGGATGTCCTCGAAGATGAGCACGAGCGGCTGCTCCTGCCCGAGCCGCTGCGCCCACTCGCGCGCCGCCCAGGCGATCTCCTGCTGGCTCCGCTCGGCCTGAACCGCCTCCAGCACCCCGGAGGCGAGCCCGAGCAGATCGGCGACGGCCTCGTCCTCGCAGAAGTCGCGCAACTTCTCGATCGCGACGTCGAGCGGGTCGTCGTCGACGATCCCGGCCGCGCACTTGACCATCTCGGCCAGCGGCCAGTAGGTGACGCCCTCGCCGTACGGAAGGCTGCGGCCCGCGAGAACGGTGGCGCCTTCGAGCCCCTCGCTGAACTCGTGCGCGAGCCGGCTCTTGCCGACCCCGGGCTCGCCGTAGATCGTGAAGAGGTGCGCGCGCTTGTCGCGCAGGGCGCGCTCGTAGGTGTTCACCAGGAGCTCGAGCTCGGAGTCGCGCCCGACGAGCGGTGCCTGCTGTGCATGCGGCCGCGAGCCGCTCCCGTTCGTACCGGTGGCTCGCCAGGCCCAGATCTGCCGGTCGAGGCCTTTCAGGTCGACGGGGCCGACGTCTTCGACCTCGACCCGCCCGAGAGTCAGGCGGTGCGCGGCCGGCCCGATCAAGAGCTGCCCGGGCTCGGCGGCCTGCTCGAGTCGCGCCGCCAGCGTGACTGCCTCACCGGTGGCGAAGGTCGACTCGCTGTCGTCCGCGACGACCTCCCCGGACTCGATCCCGGCCCGGGCCTCGAGCTCGAGCTCGTCGACCGCGTCCATGATCGCGAGCCCCGCGCGCACGGCGCGCTCGGCGTCGTCCTCGTGGGCTTGCGGGATGCCGAAGGCCGCCATGACCGCGTCACCGGCGAATTTCTCCACGATCCCGCCGTGGGTGACCACGCAGTGCGAGACGCGCTCGAAGAAGGTCTGGACACGGCGGCGCACGACCTCGGGATCGGCCCCCGTGACCAGGCCGGTCGAATCCACGAGGTCCACGAACAGGACCGTGGCGAGTTTGCGTTCCATGCCTTCATTGTAGAAACGACCGAAGGAGCCCGATCCTTCCGCCGCGAGTAGCATCCGGCGCGTGCTCGATCCCAAGGTTTTCAAGGCCTACGACGTGCGCGGGATCTACCCCTCCGAGCTCGACGAGGATGGCGCATACGCGATCGGCCGCGCCTTCGTCGACGTGTTCGAGACGAAACGGATCGCGGTGGGACACGACATGCGCGTCACCTCGCCGTCGATGGCGGAGGCGGTGATCCGCGGCGCGTCCGAGGCAGGCGCCGACGTTCTCGAGCTCGGGCTCGTCGGGACCGAGATGGTCTACTTCGCGGTCGGCGAGCTCGGACTCGACGGCGGAGTCGCGGTCACGGCCTCGCACAACCCCAAGGAGTACACCGGCCTGAAGATCGTCCGCGGCGGCGCGCTTCCCGTCGGCGGCGAGTCGGGCTTGCTGGAGATCCGCGACCGGGCCATGGCTCTCTCGGACACGAGCCAGGGTCTGACCCCGGGACATGTCGAGCGCTACGACATTTGGGAGCAGTACGTCGAGCGCGTGCTCTCGTTCGTCGACCTCGAAGCGATCAAACCGCTGAAGATCGTCATCGACGCGGCGAACGGCATGGCCGGCGTGATGCTCCCGCCGGTGCTGGAGCGGTTGCCCCAGGTCGAGGCGGTGCGCTGCTTCTTCGAGCCGGACGGCACCTTCCCCAACCACGCGCCGAATCCACTTCTCCCCGAGAACCGCGAGTTCATCGTCCGCAAGACGCTCGAGGAGGCGGCGGACTTCGGGGCGGCGTTCGACGGCGACGCCGACCGCTGCTTCTTCGTCGACGACTCCGGCGAGTTCGTCCCCGGCGATTTCGTGACCGCGCTCTTCTCAGAGCTCGTGCTGGAGAAGGAACCGGGCGCGAAGATCATCTACGACGTGCGCGCGAGCTGGGCGGTTCCGGAGACGATCGAGCGCGCGGGCGGGATCCCGCTCATGAACCGGGTCGGCCATGCCTACATCAAGCACCGCATGCGCGAAGAGGCTGCAACCTTCGGCGGCGAGGTCTCCGGCCACTACTACTTCCGTGACTTCTCACAGGCCGACTCGGGCGTCGTCCCCTTCCTGCTCATGCTCGAGCTCGTCTCGAAGCGGGGCCAGAAGCTCTCGGAGATCCTCCGACCCTTCAGAGAGACCTACTTCATCACCGGCGAGCTGAACACGCCCGTCCCGGACGTGGCCCTGAAGCTGCAGGAGTTGGAGGACCGCTTCGACCAGGAAGGCCGGATCAGCCACCTCGACGGCGTCTCCGTCGACGCCGAGGACTGGCACATGAACGTGCGGCCCTCGAACACCGAGCCGCTCCTGCGCCTCAACCTCGAGGCTCGGTCGAAAGAGCTGATGGAGTCGAAGCGCGACGAAGTCCTCGAGGTGATCCGCTCGTGACGGTCGAGCTCGGGCACGTGACCGACCGCAAGCCGCCCTTCAAATACGCCTCGTTCACGCGCGTCGGCTTCTCCGACACCGACGCCCAGGGGATCGTCTACTACGGGCGTTACCTGCCCTACTTCGACAGCGCGCGCGTCGAGTACCACCGGCACCTCGACCTGCTCGAAACACAGCCCGACGGCGAGAGCGAGTTCGTGATGCGCGCCAACACGATCGAGTACCTCGCGCCTGCACGCTTCGACGACCTGATCGAGGTCTTCGTCCGCACCGCTCGCATCGGTCGCACGAGCGTCACCTACGAATGCGCGGCCTACGACGAGGACGACGTGCTGATGGTGACCGCACAGCAGACGCTCGTCCTCGTGGACCTCGCCGAGCGCAAGGCCTGCCCCATCCCCAAGTCGTACCGCGAGACGATCGGCGCCTTCGAAGGAACGGACCTCGAGGCGTGAGCCACAGCGGCGCCCTGGAGGCGATCGACCGGATCGTGAATCGCGGCGGCGAGGGGGACGAGGTCCTGCGCGCGGTCGTCGAGGTGCTGCACGACCAGGTCGACGACTACTCCTGGGTCGGGATCTACCTCGTCGAGGGAGACGACCTCGTGCTCGGGCCGTGGAAGGGCCCCGAGGCAACCGAGCACGTGCGCATCCCGGTCGGCCAGGGCATCTGCGGCGCCGCTGCGGCCACCGGCCGGACCGAGGTCGTCGACGACGTGAGCGCCGACCCGCGCTATCTCTCCTGCTTCCCCTCGACCCGGTCGGAGATCGTCGTCCCGATCGGCCACGAGGGGCGCGTGGTCGGCGAGATCGACATCGACTCCGACCGCCCGGCGGCCTTCGGCGAGGACGACCGCGCTTTGCTCGAGCGCATTGCGCTGCTGATCTCGCCGTACTCCCTGGTAGTGCAGAATCCCGACTGATGGCCACGTTGAACTATCTCGACCCCGGCTCCGGGAGCATGCTGCTCCAGATCATCCTCGGTGGGGTCGCAGCCATCGGGGTGACCGCGAAGATGGGCTGGCGGCGGCTGCTTCGCACCCTGCGGATTCGCAGGGATGACGACGACAGCTAGCCGCATCCCCGACCCGGCATCCTTCCGCGACCCCGAAGCGCGCGTCGTCTACTCACCCGAGGGCGAGGTGCTGCGGGAGCTCTCGCCGCGGGCTCAACAGGACTGGGCGGCGCTCGAGAGCACGCGCTTCTTCCGCCGCGCGCTCGAGGATGGCCGCATCGTCGCCACGGAGGAGATCTCACCGGGGCTGTTGCGCCACGAGCGGGTGCCGTTCGTGTCCTACCCGTACGAGTGGCCGTTCGAAATGCTGCGGGAGGCGGCGCTCCTCCAACTCGGGCTGCTCGACGAGGCGCTGGCCGACGGTTTCATCCTGAAGGACGGCAGCCCCTACAACGTGCAGTGGCGCGGCTCGGAGCCGGTCTTCGTCGACGTGGGCTCCTTCGAGCGGCTGCGAGATGGTGAGCCCTGGGCCGGATATCGCCAGTTCTGCACGTTGTTCCTCTACCCGCTGCTGCTGCAGGCCTACCGCGGGATCGCACCGCAGCCGTGGCTCAGAGGCAGCCTCGAGGGAATCGAGCCTTCGCAGGCCCGGGCGCTGCTCCCGCGTTTTAGACGCGGGGTCCTCACGCACGTGATCCTGCACGACCGGCTGGAGGCGAAGCACGCCGACCGGGCCGGCGACGTTCGCGCCGAGCTGAAGGCGTCCGGCTTCCGCAAGGAGCTGATCCAGGCAAACGTCCGCCGGCTCCGGAAGCTCGTCGGGCGCCTCAGACCCCGCCGGGGACGCTCTACCTGGGCCGGGTACCGCGAGGCCGCGCCGTACAGCGACGAGGACGCCCAGCGCAAGGAGCGCTTCGTGCGCGAGGCCGGCCACTCGCGACTCGCGTGGGACCTCGGCGCCAACGACGGCCGCTTCGCCCGCGCCGTGGACGCAGACAACGTGATCGCCGTCGACGGCGACGAGCGGGTCGTCGGCGAGCTGTACACCGCGCTGCGCGGCGAGGGCTCTCGCACGATCCTGCCGCTCGTGGTCGACCTCGCCGACCCGTCACCGGGACGCGGCTGGCGCGGAGTGGAGCGGCGAAGGCTCGAAGAGCGAGGCCGGCCCGACCTCGTCCTCTGCCTCGCCCTCGTACACCACCTGGCCATCGGCCGAAACGTGCCGTTCGCAGAGCTCGTGCGCTGGCTACGCGGGCTCGACTCGCGGCTCGTGATCGAGTTCGCCGGGCGCGACGACCCAATGGTGCAGCGACTGCTCGCCGCCAAGCGGGCCGAGACGCACGAGGATTACGGTCGCGACCAGTTCGAACGGGCGCTGCGTGAGGCCTTCGAGCTCGAGCGGCAAGAGGAGCTCTCGGCCGGGACACGCACGCTCTACCTCGCACGGCCTCGGGCCTGACCATGCGACTGCGGATCGCCGCGCTCCACCTGCTCGTCCTCTGGGCCTTCGCCGTGGCGCAGCCGCTGTTCGACCTGCTCGGCAAGAACGGCGAGTTCTTCGCCGCACGCGGCTCGACCCGCTGGGACGTGGTGCTGTTCGCGTTCGTGCTGCTGTTCGTTCCGCCGGCGATCCTGACGGGGATCGAGGCGCTCGTCCCGCAGCCGCCGAGGGCGGTCGTTCACGTGGTCTTCGTCGGGGCGCTCGTCGGGCTCTTCGTCCTCCAGGGGATTCGCGGCGTGGGCTGGGCCGGCTGGCTGCTCGTCGCGGTGGCCGCCGCGGTCGGCACAGCGGCCGCGCTCGCGTACCTGCGGCTCGCTGGAGCGCGACTCGTGCTCACCGTCCTCGCTCCGGCTCCCCTCCTCTTCCTCGCGCTCTTCCTGCTGAACTCCGACGCCTCTCGGCTGACGTTCACCGGCACCGACAACGCCCTCGCGGCCGGCGAGCGAGCGCAGGTGCCGGTGCTTCTGGTCGCCTTCGACGAGCTCCCGGTCAACTCGCTGCTCGACGCGCACGGCAGGATCGACGCCGCTCGCTTCCCCAACTTCGCCGCCCTCGCCGCAGGCTCGACCTGGTTCGCGAACACGAGCACCGTGGCCGAGGGGACGACGCACGCGGTTCCGGCGATCCTCACAGGGCGGTTCCCGCGTGCGGATGAGTTTCCCGTCTACACGGACCACCGCCAGAACCTCTTCACCCTCGTCGGCGGTGCGTCCGACCTGCACGTAGTCGACGACGAGACCCACCTCTGCCCGCCCAAGCTCTGCCCCGGCCTCGAAGGCTCGTTCAGCGGTCGAATGCGCGGCCTCGCCGAGGACACCGGCGTCGTCTACCTGCATCAGCTGCTTCCGGACGACCTGACCGGCGGAATTCCTTCGATCGCAAACGGCTGGGACAACTTTCTCCGGGACGCAAGCTCGCACCGCGATCCCGGCAAGCTCGATCCGGCCTTCGTCGAGTCGCTTCGGCCAGGTCGGCGCGACTCGCTCTGGTACGTGCACTTCATGCTCCCCCACAGCCCCTGGGCGTACCTGCCCTCGGGCCGCCGCTACTCGATCCGGCAGGCGCCGGGCTGGGGGCCCGACGAGATCTGGAACGGGAACCAGGCCGCGGTCGACCAGTACTGGCAGCGGCACCTGCTCCAGCTCGGCTACGCCGACCGCGTGCTCGGAAGGCTCGTCGCCCGACTCCGGCGGACCGGCCTCTACGACCGCGCGCTCGTCGTCGTGACCGCCGACCACGGCATCAGCTTCCGGGCGGGGCAGAAGCGGCGACCGCTGTCGGATGCCAACCTTCAGGACATCGCCTACGTGCCGCTGTTCGTCAAGCTTCCGCACCAGAAGCGCGGCCGGATCGAGGGTGCGCCGGCCCGGACGATCGACATCGTGCCGACGATCGCCGACGCAATCGGGGTGCGGATCCCGTGGCACGTCGACGGGCACTCGCTCCTCGGCCCCCGCCCGGCCGAGCGCCGGCGTCGTGCTCGTCAAGGACGGCGGCAAGCGTTTCGTCGTCCCCGCGCCCGAGCTCGAAGCACGACGCGAGCGAGCACTACGCCGCCAGCTGCGGCTGTTCGGCTCCGGCGAGCCGATCTCGAGCCTCTTCGCCGTCGGTCCAGGGCGCGAACGCGTGAATCACTCGATCGAGGGACGCCCGTTGCCGGCGCGGATCGACCCGATCGACCGCTCGAGCGACCCGGTGCAGGTGAGTGGGCTCGTACCGAAGAGCGCCCAGGACATCGCCGTCGTGGTCGGCAGGACCATCGTCGCGGTCTCGCCGGCCGCCGACGGCCGCTTCTGGGCGCTCGTCCCGCGATCCCGCCTGGGAGCTGGAATCCCGAAGATCTATCGACTGGTGCCAGGAGCGTGAGCGCGCCCGGCGCGGCCGCCACCGGCCGGGCGCGCCGGGTGCCCGCCCGCCGTCCTCGTAACGAACGGGCACCGCAGCTCTCTGGTGAAGCCCCTCTCCCCTTGCTCACGTTGTACTCAGGACCGCGAAAAGCGCCATCCCTCGTAGGAGGTACCCCGCTCGTTCGAGGGATGATCCCCCGAATGGGGGATTCCTTTCTGAGCCTCTAAGACGGGGTCACGCGGTACGCGTCGAAGACCGCGTCGAGGTTCCTCAGAGCCGTCAGCAAGCTGCGGAGAGCCTTGACGTCGCCGACCTCGGCCACGTACCAGTTCTTGGCGAGCTGGTCTTCGACATGACCGCCGTACTCGACGATGTTCGCGCCGTGCTCGGCGAACGTCCGGGCCACGTCTTCGAGCAGCCGCGGCCGGTCCCAGGAGTCGACCGAGATCTGCACGCGGAAGCTCTGCGTCGCGCCGCCGTCCCAGGACACGTTCGTGAACCGCTCCGGGTTGCGCTTGAGGGCCTTCACGTTCGAGCAGTCCTCGCGGTGGATCGTGATCCCCTTGCCGAGCGAGATGTAGCCGACGATGTTGTCGCCCGGGAGCGGAGTGCAGCACTTGGCGAGCCGGACGAGCACGTCGTCCACCCCGCGGACGGAGATGCCGAAGTTCTCGCTCGAGACGGCGTGGCGCGCCTTCGGCGCCTTGAGCGGAATCGCCTCCTCGGTAGCGACCTCCTCGGTCTTCAGGCGCTGGATGACCTTGTTGACGATCTGGCCGGCGGAGAGCTTCCCCGACCCGAGAGCGAGGTAGAAGTCCTCGGCCTTTTTGAAGCCGGTCTCGCGGATCACCTGCGCCAGCACCGCGGAGCCCTGGAGCTTCTTGTACGGGAGGTTCTGCTTCTTCAGCGCCGCCTCGAGGGACTCACGGCCCTTTTGCTCGGTCTCCTCTCGCGTCTCGCGCGAGAACCACTGCCTGATCTTGTTGCGGGCCCGCGAGGAGGCGGCCAGCGAGAGCCAGTCGCGCGACGGGCCGCGCCCGGCCTTGGTGGTCAGGATCTCGACGAAGTCGCCGCTCTTGAGGCGGTAGTGGAGCGGCACGATCCGGCCGTTGATCTTGGCGCCCACGGTTCGGTGCCCGACGTCGGTGTGCACCGCATAGGCGAAGTCGATCGGGGTCGAGTTGGACGGCAGCACCTTGACCTCGCCCTTGGGCGTGAACACGTAGACCTCGTCGTCGAAGAGGTCGGTGCGGAAGCTCCTGATGAACTCGCGCGGGTCGGCCTCGTCCTCCTGCCAGTCCATGAGCTGGCGGATCCAGGCGAGCCATTCCTCGTCGGCCGGGCCGTCCTTCGAGCCGACCTTGTAGAGCCAGTGCGCGGCCACGCCGAACTCGGCGGTCTCGTGCATCTCGCGCGTTCGCACCTGGATCTCGAGCGGCCGCCCCTCGGGGCCGACGACGGTCGTGTGCAGCGCGCGGTAGCCGTTCAGCTTCGGCATCGCGACGTAGTCCTTGAACCGGCCGGGCATCGGCTTCCAGAGCGAGTGGATCAGGCCGAGCGCGCCGTAGCAGTCGCGGGTTCCCTCGTCGCTGTCCCGCTCCACGATCACGCGCATGGCCGTGAGGTCGTAGATCTCGTTGAACTCGCGGCCCTTCTTGGCCATCTTGTCGTAGATGGAATAGAAGTGCTTCGCGCGGCCCGAGATGTCGGCCGGGATGTCCACCTTCTCGAGCTCGCGCTGGAGCGTCATCGCGGCCTCGCGCACGTGCACCTCGCGGTCGGCTCGCCGCTCGCTGACCATCGCCTTGATCTCGTCGTACTTGCGCGGGTGCAAGGTCGAGAAGGCGAGGTCTTCCAGCTCCCACTTGAGCTTGTTGATCCCCAGGCGGTGGGCGAGCGGCGCGTAGACCTCGAGCGTCTCCTTGCCCTTCTGCACCTGCTTCTGCTTGCCGAGGTACTCGATCGTGCGCATGTTGTGGAGCCGGTCCGCGAGCTTGATCAGGATCACGCGCACGTCCTGCGCCATCGCGACGATCATCTTGCGGTAGTTCTCGGCCTCGGCCTGCTCGCGGCTCTGGAACTGGATCCGCGTCAGCTTGGTGACGCCCTCCACCAGCTGGGCGATCTCGTCACCGAACTCGTCGCGCACCTCCTTGATGTCGGTGCCGGTGTCCTCGACGACGTCGTGGAGGAGCGCCGCCGCGATCGTCTCCTCGTCGAGCCGCAGCTCCGCACAGATCTTCGCCGCGCCCCACGGGTGGTTGATGAAGTCCTCGCCCGAGCGGCGCTGCTGTCCTTCGTGGGCGCTCGCGGCGAAGCGGAACGCCCGTGCGAGCAGGTCGCGATCGACGTCCGGGTTGTAGGCGGCGACGGTCGCGATCAGCTCATCGATCAGCTCTTGGTGTCGTTCACTTGTCTCGAGGACCGTCATAGGAAAATTGTACTCCGGGGCTTTCCCGAGCCCGCGAGGCGTAATTCCTCGCGCAGGAGGGAACTCTTTCGAGGCGAATGGGGATCGTCATGCGCAATCGAAGGAACGAACGGAAGGCCGCCGCGCTGGCGCGGCTGCTCCTGTCGCTCGACGACGCCGCGCGGGATGCGCGGCCGTGGTGGCGTGTGCGACGCGTGTCGCGGGCGGCGCTCGGAACGTCCCGCGCCTAGGTTCCGCCGCCGAACGGGAACACGAACGGGCCCGTCTTGTTGGCGACGTCCTTGACGCGCTGCTGGGCGTCCTCGCGGTTGAGCTCGGCCTGGCGCTCGCGCTCCTGCGCGTAGCGCGCGTGCGCCTTCTTGTGTCGCCGTGCCCTGAGTGCATGCCGAAGCCCCATCAGTGCCTCGGTCGACCCTCGTCGTATGCCTTCACGTAGTTGGGCGGGACGATCTCGGGACCGCCGCCCACCGCGGGCGCCCCCGAATGAACCGCCATCGCGTCCGTGTTTTCCAGCGGCGCCTTGTCGGATCTCGTCAAGTCGCGCTTGTCGAGCGAACGGAGCCGGAACCGCTTGAACCGTTCGACGATGCTCATGTGACGAATGGTACTCCGCAGCTAGGCCGCTCGAGCGAGCTCGAGCTCGCCCAGGAGGGCAAGGAATCGCTCGGACTCCAGCAGGTGACGCCGGGGGCCCGGCTCGGCCACGTCCAACTCCTCGAAGATCGCGGCTGCGGCCGGATCGCGGGCCTCGGCCGGCTTTCGCCACTCACCCTTGAGCCACTCGCGCCGCTCGACGTAGCGGTCGTCCGCATCGAAGACCTCGCGGACGTTCAGCTGCGGCGAGACGGTGCCGTTCCACTGGTTCGCCTCGAGCTTGAAGGCGAGGTCGTAGTGCCCGGCCCGGCGCAGGCGCTCGATCTGCCTGCCCAGCCGGAAGGCGATCGCGTTGCCGGAATCGCGGCCGTCCTCACGCACGCGGAACTTCAGGTGTTTGCCCTCCCCCACCGCGACCGGCTCGACGAGCTCGCAGCCGGCGAGCAGGAGCGTCACGTTCGGGTTGCCGAGCCCGAACGGCGCCAGACCGGCGAGCTCGGTGCACAGCTCCAACGTGAGGTCGCCGCCGTGGACGAGGGCGTCGACCTTGGTCGGCGGACGGAGATCGTCCTCGGCCAGGGCGAGGTCGCCGATCGCGGAGAACGCTTCTGCGAAGGCGTCGACGTTCTCGGGCTTGATCGAGAGCCCCGCGGCCGCGGCGTGGCCGCCCCAGCGCTCGAGGTGCTCGGCGCTCTGCCGGAGCCCGTCGTGCAGGTCGAAACCTGGAATCGACCGGCCCGAGCCTTTCCAGTTCGCATCCGTGCCCGCAATCAAGACGACCGGCCGGCCGTAGCGCTCGACCAGCCGCGAGGCGACGATCCCGATAACGCCCTCGTGCCAGCCGGCGCCGGCGACGACGTACGCCCGCTTGCGGCGACGTGATTCCGGCCACGACTCGATCGCCTCGGCCGCCTCGCGCAGGATCCGCTCCTCGACGGCCTGGCGGTCGCGGTTGAGATCCTCCAACTGGGCCGCCAGGCGCCGGGCCGGCTCTCGCTCCTCCGTCAGCAGGAGCTCCAGCGCGGCCTCCGGCCGGCCGAGCCGCCCGGCGGCGTTCAGGCGCGGCGCCAGGCGGAAGCCGATCGCTCCTGCGTCCACCGTCGCCGGGTCGACCCGTGCCGAGCGCATCAGCTCCTGCAGGCCCGGCTTCTGCGAGCGCGCGAGCTGCCGCAGGCCCGCCACGGCAAGGCCGCGGTTCTCGTTCACGAGGGGCACGACATCGGCGACAGTCGCGACCGCGACGAGGTCGAGGTGCCTCACGAGCGCCTCCGAGGTCGCGCCGAGCAGCGCCTGCCCGAGCTTCCAGACCACACCGGTGCCGCAGAGCTCCGCGAACGGGTAGTCGCAGCGATACGGCCCGACCACCGGGCAGTCGGGGAGCTCCGTCCCCGCACGGTGGTGGTCGGTGACCACCACGTCGAGCCCGCGCGCTCGCGCATGCGCGACCTCGTCGACGGCCGTAACTCCGCAGTCGACGGTCAGGACGAGCCCGCAGCCCTCCTCGGCGAGGCGCGTGATCGTCTCTCGTGCGAGCCCGTAGCCCTCGTCGAAGCGGCTCGGCAGATGCCACGTGACGTCGGCGCCGAGCTCGCGGAGGACGAGGACGGCCAGGGCGGTCGCGCAGATCCCGTCGGCGTCGTAGTCGCCGTGGACGCAGATCTGCCGCCCCTCGGCGACGGCACGCCGAATCGCCTCACAGGCCGCCTTCATGTCGCCGAGCCGAAACGGGTCGTGTTCCGGCAGCTCGGCGGCGAGGAATTCGCGGGCCTGTCCAGGATCCGCGTATCCGCGCCGTACGAGGACGGCCGCGAGAGTCTCGCTCAGCCCGAGATCGCGCACGAGAGCTTCGACCTCGTCTCTCGGGCAGTCGGCGCGCAGCTTCCAGTTCGGCTGTTGCATGGGCAGTCAACCGTACGGAGGCCGCCGGACGGCCCTGTGCGAGCGCGCAGGGCGGCATCGCAAGCGAGCGGACGGGCCGCCGGCAAAGCCGGCACCCCCTCTTACGGTCGGCATCGCAAGCGAGCGGACGGGCGGGCGCGCCGGCAAAGCCGGCACCCCCTCTTACGGTCGGCGTCGCAAGCGAGCGCCTTACTCGCGCGGAAGCTTCACGCCGAGAAGCGAGAGCCCGACGAGGAGGGCGAGCACGGCCACCGCAAGGCCTGCGACGAGCCACGGATGGCGCCGTCGCTGCAGAGCCTCCCAGCCGATCTTCGTCCAGAGCACGACCAGGCCGGCCGCCGCGCCGAAGACGACGACCAGGACCGGCGCGAGGACTGCCGCGCGCTCCAGCGAGAGCTCGAAGACCCCGACCGCCACCAGCACGAGCGCGGCGGTCACGAGGCCCGAGAGAAGCACCGCCCGCATGCTCACGGGGTCAGTCTAGTCCCGTGACTATCCTCTGCCTGTGGACGTGGACAACTACTCGTCGGGCGACGACATCGTCGTCGAGTTCCTCCGCCTGCGCTTCAGCTTCAACGCCTCCGACTTCTCACAACGGGTCACCGCGGCAGCCTTCAAGCTCGGGCTCGTGGACGACAACGAGCTCGACGACGAGGAGACCGAGGATCTCGTCGAGCTGACCGCCGACGGGGTGATCGAGGAGCCGCGCAGCGAGCTCGGGCGCTACCTCGTGCGCCACTGGGAGCGACTCTCGCTCGTCGAGGGCGAGTCGCTCGTCTACTGGCTCCGCAAGCTGGTCTTCCGCGGCGCGTGGCTCGATCACCGCGTGAAGGACGGCCGCCTAGAGGTGACGTGGGACGACGGATCATCGGAGTTCGCCTACCTCGAGCCCGGCGGCGAGCGGGCGCTGCTCGAGCTGGCCCCCACTCCCTCCTGGCACGAGCTTCAGTTCCGCCGCGCTTGACTCCCAGCTAGCGTAAGTCTAGACTTACGTAAGTCATGGCTTACCGAATGGCTATGGACGCGTTGGGCGATCCGACCAGGAGGGCGATCTTCGAGCAGTTGCGCGGAGGCCCCCGTGCGGTCGGAGAGATCGCAGGCGATCTGCCGGTCAGCCGGCCCGCGGTCTCGCAGCACCTGCGCGTGTTGAAGGAGGCGGGGCTCGTGACCGAGCGCCGGGACGGCACCCGGCGGCTCTACCGGCTCGATCCGGACGGTCTGGCCCAGGTGCGCCGCTACTTCGACGAGTTCTGGACCGAGGCCCTCGCAGGGTTCAAGGCGGCGGCCGAGAGCGAGAGGAGGAACGGATGAGCACGCAGGCAACCGAGACGGGGGCGATCCGCCGGTCGATCACGGTCGACTGCTCGGTCGAGCACGCCTTCTCGACCTTCACCGATCGGATTCACGAGTGGTGGCCGCTCGAGGCGCATTCGATCGAGATCGGCGAGACGGGCTCGACGCCGGAGACGGTCGTCTTCGACGGCCCGGGCGGCCGGATCTACGAGCGCACGACGAAGGGCGAGGAGCTCGACTGGGCGCACATCACCGCCTTCGAGCCGCCGAGCCGCTTCGTGCTCGCGTGGAATCCGAGCCGCGAGGAGCGGCCTCGCACGGAGATCGAGGTCACGTTCACGGACGAGGACGGGAAGACCCGCGTCGACCTGGAGCACCGCGGCTGGGAGAACGTCGGCGATCACGCCGCGGAGATGCGGCAGAGCTACGAGTCCGGCTGGCCGGGCGTCCTCGCCTCGTACGGGGAGAGCGCCTCGGGCTAGCCGCTGGACGCCGCCTCCACGGCCTCGGCGAGAGCGTGCACGGCGGCGCGGATCGCCGGCTCCCTGGCAACCGCGTAGCCGAGCAGGAGGCCCGGTTCGCCGCGGGACCCCACCCGGTGCTCGCCGAGGCCGTAGAGGCTGATCCCCCGCCCCCTTGCTTCCGCGAGCACCCGGCGCTCGTCGGTGCCGGCCGGCAGGACGACGACCACGTGGAGGCCTGCCGCGATCCCGCGCACCCGGGTCTCGGGTAGCTCGCGCTCAAGGGCGCGCACGAGCACGTCGCGACGGCGCCGGTACCGGACGCGCATCCGCCGCAGGTGCCGGTCGAGCTCGCCTCGCTCGAGGAAGTCCGCGAAGGCGAGCTGCTCGAGCCGAGGGGGCGCGATGACCGTGTACAGCTGCTGCTCGGCGAGCGGGCGGACGAGCCGCGAGGGCGCGACCAGCCAACCCAGCCGGAGGGTTGGGGCCAGGGTCTTGCTCGCAGAGCCGAGGTAGGCGACCCGCTCGGGAGCGAGGCCCTTGAGCGCGCCGACCGGCGCGCGGTCGTAGCGGAACTCGGCGTCGTAGTCGTCCTCCACGACGAGCGCGTCTCGCCGTTCCGCCCACTCGAGCAGGGCCGCGCGGCGCCCGGGCGAGAGGACGACCCCGGTCGGAAACTGGTGCGCCGGCGTCACGAGCACGGCCTCGGCTTCGGAGCGGTCGAGGGCGCGGACGTCGATGCCCTCGGCGTCGACGCGAATCGGCAACGGCTTCAACCCGGTCCGCGCGACGATCTCCCTGATCACTGCGTGGCCGGGGTTCTCGACGCCGATGGTCGTCCGGCCCGACCGTTGGAGGACGGCGCAGAGCAGGCTGACCGCCTGCGCGAAGCCACCGCAGACGAACGTGTGCTCGGGCCCACCGGCGACGCCACGCACCCGGCCGAGGTACGAGACGAGCGCCGCTCGCAGCGCCGGCGAGCCTCGGGTGTCGCCGTAGGCGAGCTCCAGGTCGGGCGCCCGCTTCAGCGCTGCGCGGTACGACCTGGCCCACTCCTCTCGCGGGAAGGCCGCGTAGTCCGGCAGGTCCGGCCGCAGGTTGTAGCGCGGCGGCTGCTCGTGCGGCTCCGGCCTCGACACGACGGGCTGTCCGACCGCCCGCGCGATTCGCGGCGTGGACCCTCTGCGCAGCACGAGGTACCCCTCCGCTCCGAGCTGGGCGTAGGCGCCGACCACGAGGCCGCGGGAGACGCCGAGCTGTGCGGCGAGCGCGCGGGTCGATGGAAGCGTTGTTTCCGGCTTCAGCCTGCCCTCGCGAATCGCCGCGCGAAGCTGGCGCTCGAGCTGCGCGGACAGCGTCTCGCCGAGCTTCCGGTCCAGCGGGACGAGCAGCTCGGGGGTGCGGCTCAACTGGTCCACGAAATCGACACGGAAGTGGACCTTAACAATGGCCAAGTCGGCGTCTACCTTGGCTCCGAAGGCACTCCTCGAAGCGCAGGCGCGGAGGCGAATCCATGGGGCGAATCCTGTTTTGCTGCACGACCTGCGCGATCGTGATCGTCGCCACCGGAATCGCGGCGACGGGTACTCCTCAGGTCGTGGCGAAGGTCGACACCGGCGCCGGGCCTTGCTCCGAGACGGGCGGCTTCGGCTACGTCTGGGTGGGCGTGGGAGGCACGAACTCGCTGGCGCGGATCGATCCGGCGACGAACGCGGTCACGCATTCGATTCCCGTCGGGCCAGGCCCGTGCGGCGTGGCAATCGGCGCCGGGAGCGTGTGGGTCGACGGCTACGGGTCGCACTCGGTGATCCGGGTCGACCCGGTGGCGCTCAAGGTCGTGAAGCGGATCAACCTCCCGGACCAGATCTGGGACGTCACGTTCGCCGCCGGCGCGGTCTGGGCGACCGAACCGAATCTCGGCTACGTCGTCCGCATCAACCCGAAGACGAACAAGGTTCGGCGGAGGATCAAGATCCCGGGGATCGCAGGCCCCGCCAACCTCCGTTACGGCGCGGGCGCCGTGTGGGTCGGCTCGCTGCTCGGGCGGCGGGTGTTTCGGATCGACCCGCGCACCAACAAGGTCACCTCGATCCGCGTCGGCAGGACCCCGCGCTCGCTGGCCGCGTCGGACTCGGCGATCTGGGTCTCCAACCACCTCTCGAACACCGTCTCCCGGATCAACCCCAAGACGCGCAAGGTCGTCGCAACGATTCGCGTCGGCAAGCAGCCGGAGAACGCGGCCAGTCGCGGACGACGGCACGATCTTCGTGCCGAACCTGGGCTCGAACACGGTCTCGCGGATCGACCCACTCACCAACAAGGTGGTGAACACGATCCCGGTCGGCACCAAGCCGTTCCCGGCCGCCTCGGCCTTCGGCGACATCTGGATCCCGAGCTCCGGTGGGAGCGATCTCTATCGCCTTCACATAAGCGGCTAGCAGGAGGGCTTGGCGGAACGGCGACATAGCCGGCGTGCCGTCAGCCCTCCTAATCAGGGAGCGAGAAGCCGAACGGCTCTCGCTCCTCAGCAGCCCGCAGGGTGATTCGGTGCACGGCGGCGACCGGGACGATCCACTCCTCGCCGCCTTCGACGTCGTCGCCGTGAGGGCAGAGCGTGAGGAACCCCGAGCCGGGCTCGGCGGTGATCGAGCGGACGACGGTGCTCGGCCCGTCGCGCAGCTCGACCTCGACGACCGCCTGCTTGCCGTTCTTCTCGGCGAAGGCCTCGATCCGCAGGTGAATCCGGTTGACGAGATCGTCGACCGGCCCGGCCGCCCCCGGATTCCAGACCTCGGACATCAGAAGAGGCTGGCGTCGCCGACAGGCGTCGAGGTCGCGCCCACATGCTCGCGACCGAGCTTCGTCACGATCCGGCCGCGCGGCGTCCGCTGGAGAAAGCCGAGTTGGAGCAGGTACGGCTCGTAGACGTCCTCGATCGTGTCCGGTTCCTCGCCCAGCGAGACGGCCAGCGTCGAGAGGCCGACCGGTCCGCCCTCGAACTTCTCCACGATCGAGACGGAGCAGCGCGCGGTCGATCCGCTCGAGGCCGCGCTCGTCCACCTCGAGCAGGGCGAGCGCCTCGCGCGCGATGTCGGTCGTGATCGCGCCCTGATGGCGCACCTCGGCGACGTCGCGCACCCGCCGCAGGATCCGGTTGGCGATCCGTGGCGTGCCGCGCGAGCGGCGAGAGATCTCGTCCGCGGCCTCCGGCTCGATCTGGACGTCGAGGATCCGCGCCGAGCGGCCGACGATCCGCGCCAGCTCCTCGGGCTCGTAGTGCTCGAGCCGGAAGGTCATCCCGAAACGGTCGCGCAGCGGCGTGGTCAGCAGGCCGGTTCGCGTGGTGGCGCCGATGAGCGTGAACGGCGGCAGGTCGAGCGTGAGCGTCCTCGCCGCGGGCCCCTGGCCCACAACGATGTCGAGCCTGAAGTCCTCCAGCGCCGGGTACAGGATCTCCTCGACCGCGCGGCTGAGCCGGTGAATCTCGTCGATGAAGAGGACGTCGCGCTCGCCGAGCCCGGTGAGGATCGCGGCAACGTCGCCTTTCCGCTCGAGCGCCGGGCCCGCCGCCGAGCGCAGCCCGACCCCGAGCTCCTCGCGGACGATGAAGGCCAGGCTCGTCTTGCCGAGCCCCGGCGGCCCGATCAGGAGCAGATGGTCGAGCGCCTCGCCGCGAACCCGCGTCGCCTCGAGCGCGATCGCGAGCTGTTCCTTGATCCGCTCCTGGCCGACGAACTCGTCCAGCCGTCGCGGACGGAGCGAGCGCTCGAGCTCGTCCTCCTCTGGCTCCACTGCTGGAGCGAGAAACTGCGTCTCGGCGCTCATGCGGCCCTCAGCGCCTGCCTCACTCGCTCCTCGGGCGACAGGGCAGGATCGGTGGCGGCGAGGGCCTCCTCGGCCTCGGTCGCCGACCAGCCGAGCTCGACCAGGGCGTCACGCGCGACGGCGTGCGGCTTCCCGGCGATCGGCGTCGGCTCGTCCATCGTGCTGAGCTTCTCCTTCAGCTCGAGCACCACCCGCTGCGCGGTCTTCTTGCCGATTCCCGGAATCGCCTCGAAGCGCCCGGTGTCCTCGAGCGCGATGGCGCGCCGCAGGTCGGCCGGAGCGGAGCCGGAGACGATCGCCAGGGCGACCTTGGGGCCAACCCCGGAGACGGCGAGTAGATGCTCGAAGAGCTCCCGCTCAGCGGGCTCGGCGAAGCCGTAGAGCTGAAGCGTGTCCTCGCGCACGTGCAGATAGGTCTCGAGGCTCACCTCTGCCCCGCCCTCGGCCAGGCGGAGCGCCGTCGGCGTCACCGCCAGCGCGTAGCCGACGCCGCCGACGTCGAGCACGAGCCGCTCGCCCGTGCGTCCCACCGGCTTTCCTCGCAGGCGCGAGATCACAGCGAGAGGTTAGGCGCGCACACGGACGTTCCTGCGCCGCCGATCAGCCTGCCGCGCTGAGGAGCGGCGGGGCCAGCGCGTGGCAGATGGCCACGGCGAGCGCGTCCGCGGCGTGGTTGGGCGTGGGCGCCTGCTTGAGCCCGAGGATCGCCATCACCATTCGCTGCACCTGGGCCTTCTCCGCGCGGCCATACCCGCAGACCGCCTGCTTCACCCGGGTCGGCGCGTACTCAGCGCAGGCCACGCCGAGCGAGGCGGCCGCGACGAGCACGGCGCCTCGGGCCTGCCCCACGGAGAGCGCGGTGCGGGCGTCGACGCCGACGAACGACTCCTCGACCGCGACCGCATGCGGATTGAACTCCTCGATGAGCTCCCTGACGCCGTCGAAGATCGTCTTCAGCCGGAGCTCGGGGGCCTGCTTGGCGGGCGTGTGCCAGCACCCGAACTCCACCGCCTTCAGGCGGTCGCCTTTTTCGTGGACGATGCCGAATCCGCAAGCAGCCGTGCCCGGGTCGATGCCGAGAGTCGTCACGGCGACACGTTACGGATCGCTCCGGACGTTACTTCGAAACCGGATTCGGCCCGGAGTCGTATAGCGGAGCGAGATGCGCAGGCTGCTCGCTCTCGCGCTCTTGGGGCTGACCGTCCTCGTCCCCGCGGCTGCCCGGGCGCCCGTCGGCCATGCCGCCGGAAGCTGTCAAGCCGGCGACACGATGATCAGCATCGTCGAGTACGCCTTCCAGGGTGGGACGATCACGATCCCGGCCGGCACGACCGTGTGCTGGACGAACAACGGAACTGTCAATCACTCGGCGGTCTCCAACTCTCCCGCCTTCAACTCGATGACCCTTGCGCCGGGCGATTCCTATCGCTTCACGTTTTCGGCGGACGGCTCCTTCCCCTACCACTGCGCGTTCCACCCGTTGCAGATGAAGGGCACCATCACCGTCGGAAACGCGCCTCTACCGCCGCCTCCACCACCACCGCCTCCACCGCCGCCTCCTCCCCCTCCACCGCCCCCACCGCCGCCTCCGCCACCGCCGGGATCACCCCCGCCGCCTCCTCCCGCACCGCCGCCTCCCCCGCCTCCGGGGGTTCCCGCAGCGAAGGCGAGCTGCAAGGTGCCGGGCCTGGTCGGGCGGACGCTCCCGCAGTCACGCCGGCTTCTCGCCGCAAAGCACTGCCGCCTCGGCCGTGTCGAAAAGGCGTTCTCGAAGCCCAAGCTGAAAGGGCGTGTGCTCTCCCAGCGTCCCAAGCCGGGAATGCGGCTCGCGCTGAACGCGCGCGTCAACGTGGTGCTCGGGCGCGGGCCGCGCCGCTAGTCCGTTCTGCCTACCGGGGGCGCGGCCCTCATCGGCCCAGCGGACTGAGCTTCGTGTGACGGTGCGGGCTACTCGCGGGTGAGAAGGTACGCTGGCCGCGTGATCCCGTGGATCGTCTTTGCCCTGGTCGCCGTACCTTTGGTCGTCGTCGCCTTCGTGGCCACACGTCGCAGAAAGATCGCCGGCGAGCATCCTGCGAACGAGGACGCGCAAGCAAGAGCGCTAACGGAGCAGGAGTTCGCCGACGCGGAGGCCTACGAGGCAAAGTGGCATGAGGAGGACAAGGAGAGGTACCGTCAGGAGCGCCTGCCCTAGTCGAGTCGCCTGGGCCAACGTGCCTCTCGCCCGATCTGCCCTCGCCTCGATCGCCCGCCGACACATCGCCTGGACGGGGTTTCTAGACACTCGAGGCTGAGGGGAGGAACCAGGGGGTTCCCCCGTTACACCACCGCCTCCATCACCCGCTCGGGGATGTCGAAGTTGGAGTAGACCTCCTGGACGTCGTCGTTCTCCTCCAGCGCGTCGATCAGCCGCAGCGTCTTCTTGGCCGTGCTCTCGTCGTCGAGGCTGACCGTGGTCTTCGGGATCATCGTCAGCTCGGCGGACTCGACCTCGATCCCGGACTGCTCGATCGCCTCTCGCACCGCGGTCAGGACCTCCGGCGCCGAGGTCACGCGGAAGCTGGAGCCGTCCTGCTCGACGTCCTCGGCCCCGCCCTCGGCCGCCGCCAGGGTCAGCTCGTCCTCGTCGGCGCGGTCCGCGTCCACGAGAATCAGACCGCGGCGCTCGAACAGCCAGGCGACTGCGCCCGACCCGCCGAGGTTGCCGTCGTGCTTCGAGAAGGCGGCGCGGACATCCGACGCGGTGCGGTTGCGATTGTCGGTCAGGGCCTCGACGATCACCGCGACCCCGTTGGGGCCGTAGCCCTCGTAGACCACCTGCTCGAAGGACTCGGCGTCGGAGTCCGCCCCCGAGCCGCGGGCGATCGCGCGCTCGATGTTGTCCTTCGGCATCGAGTACGAGCGGGCCTTCTCGATCGCGTTCGCGAGAGCGAGGTTCGCGGCCGGATCGGGCCCTCCCTCCCGCGCCGCCACGATCAGCGCGCGAGACAGCTTCGAGAAGAGCTTGCCGCGCTTGGCGTCCGCTGCGCCCTTCTTGTGCTTGATCGAGCTCCACTTGCTATGCCCGGACACCGCTCTCCTCCCGTACGAGATCGAGAAAACGCTCGTGCACCCGCGTGTCACCGGTCAGCTCGGGGTGGAAGGACGCGACGAGCACGCGGCCCTGGCGCAACAGCACCGGCTCGCCGTCGAGCTCGGCGAGCACCTCCACCTCTGCCTCCGGCCCGATGTTCACGACCCGCGGCGCCCTGATGAACACCCCGCGCAACGGCTCCTCCTCGCCCTCCAGCTCGAGGTCGGCCTCGAAGCTCGCCACCTGGCGCCCGTAGGCATTGCGGCTGACTTCGAGTTCGAGCAGGCCGAGGTGGCGGCGGTCGAGCAGGATCATTCCGGCGCAGGTGCCGAACAGCGGCCGCTCGAAGGCGCGGATCGCATCTTCCAGGCCGTACAGGCGCACGAGCCGTGCGATCGCCGTCGACTCCCCGCCGGGAACGATCAGGCCGTCGAGATCGTCCAGTTGCTCCGGCTTGCGCACCTCGACGGCCTCGGCGCCCAGCCGGCGCAGCATCGAGGCGTGCTCGCGGAAGTTCCCCTGCACCGCGAGGACTCCGATTTTCAACGGCTCGGCCACCTGCTCGATTCTAGTCTCGCCCTCTATTCAGAAGCGGCATCCGCACCTAAAATTCCTGCACCCCCGTGAAAGCCGAAATCTCCCACCAGATCCGCCCAGCTCCGCCCCGCAGGACCAGCGAACAGAGGGGACGGCAGCTCTGGCACTGCCAGGCCGGCTCCTGCCTGCCGAAGGAGCCACAGGCCGTGAGCAGCGGCGGCGGCGCGGGCACACGCACCGAGACCAGACGCGTCCTCGTCGTCGACGACGAGCAGTCGATCCGCCTTCTCTGCCGGGTGAATCTCGGCGCCTCCGGCATCGACGTGCTCGAGGCCGACGACGGCGAGACCGCCCTCGAGCTGGCTCGCCGCGAGCAGCCGGACTTGATCCTTCTCGACGTGATGATGCCCGGCCTCGACGGGTGGAGCGTCGCCCGCGAGCTCGCCGAGGACGAGCGAACGCGGGACATCCCCGTCGTCTTCCTCACAGCTCGCGCAGAGGCGTCCGACCGGCGGCGCGGCGCGCAGCTCGGCGGCGTCGGCTACCTCGTCAAGCCGTTCGACCCGGTCGGCATCGGCGAGCTCGTCGAAGACGTGCTCGCTCGGATCGGGCGCGGCGAGCGGGAGGAGCTCCAGCGCGGCATCGCGGCCGAGCACGAGCAGTGAGCGTCCACGAGCGCGAGGACCGCGCGCTCCGACTCCAGCGGGTCGCCGAGCTGCTCGCCGAGGCGGTGACGCCGCAGGAGGTGCTCGACGCGATCCTGACCGAAGGCGTCCGCGCCGCGGAGGCGCGCGCGGGCGCGATCGGCGTGCTGAGCCCCGACCGCGAGAACATCGAGCTGCTCGCTCAGCAGGGCTATCCCGGCCCGATCATGGAGGACTGGGGCCGGTTCCCCGTCTCTGCGGGCCTGCCCATGTCCCGCGTGGTGCGCACCGGGGAGCCGCTGTTCGTGTCGACCCGGCGCGAGCGCAACGAGCTCTTCCCGGAGCTTGCCGAACAGGCCCGCAGCGGCGGCGCGATGGTGGTGCTTCCACTGGCGGTGGAAGGGCGCGTCTTCGGCGCGATGGCGCTCTCGTTCGAGGAGGAGGTCGAGTTCGGGCTCGAGCGCCGCGAGATGAAGATCGCGCTCGCCCGCCTGGCCTCGCAGAACCTCGCCCGCTCGCAGCTCTACGAAGAGGAGCAGGCGCTCCGCCAGCGGATGACGTTTCTGGCCGAGGCGAGCGAGATCCTTTCCTCCTCCCTGGACTACCACCACACGCTGGGGAAGCTCGCGCGTCTAGCGGTGCCCGGGCTCGCGGATTGGTGCACGATCGACATGGCCGGCAAGAACGGGGAGATCGAGCGCCTCGCCGTTGCACACGAGGACCCCGAGAAGGTGCGCTGGGCCAGCGAGCTGCAGGAGCGCTACCCGCCGAACCCGGACGACTCACACGGCGTGCCGCAGGTCCTTCGCTCGGGTGAGCCGGAGTTCTTCCCCTCGATCCCCGCGGAGCTCCTGGACGAGGCGATCGGGGACGACCCGGAGCTGCGCCGGATCATCGACGAGCTCGGCCTGCGCTCCTCGATCTCCGTGCCGCTGACGGCTCGAGGCCGCACGTTCGGGGCGCTGACGCTGATCGCGGCCGAGAGCCATCCGCCCTTCACCGAGGCGGACTTCGCGCTCGCGACCGAGCTCGCGCGCAGGGCGGCAGTGGCGGTCGACAACGCGCGTCTCTACAGCGAGGCGGAGAAGGGAGCCAATGCTGCACAGGCGCTGGCGCACGTCGCCGACGGGGTCGTCCTGCTCGACCCAGACGGCGTAATCCGGTACTGGAACCCCGCTGCAGCCGCGATCACCGGCGTGGACGAAGAGCTCGCTGTCGGACGGCCCGTGGGAGACGTGGTCCCGTCGTGGGCGACGCTGACGTCGCATGTCCCGCTCTCGGCGCCGGGCGAACGCGGCGCAGGGCCGGTGACGGTCCCACTGGTGCGCGACGGACGCGAGCGCTGGCTCGCGATCTCCGGCGTCGACTTCGGCGAGGGGGCGGTTTACGCACTCCAGGACGTCACAGACGAGTACGCGCTCGAGAAGACACGCAGCGACTTCGTCGCCACTGCGTCGCACGAGCTCCGGACGCCTCTGGCGGCGGTCTACGGAGCCGTCCGAACGCTGCGGCGCGAAGATGTGGAGCTCTCAGAGGAACATCGCGCGGCGTTCCTCGACATGATCGAGTCCGAGTCGCTTCGCCTCTCGAAGATCGTCGGTCAGATCCTGCTGGCGGGACAGCTCGATGCCGACGCCGTCGAGCTCAGCATCTCGGAGTGCGATCCGGCCGAGGTCGCGGCGGACGTGATCGAATCGGCCTCGGTTCAGCTGCCCGACGGCATCTTGCTCGACCTGAACGCCGAGGGAGCCCGCTCGATCGACTGCGACGAGGCCAAGCTCAAGCAGGTGCTCGTGAACCTCGTGGACAACGCGATCAAGTACTCGCCCGACGGCGGCCAGGTGACCATCAGCCTCGACCAGAACGGGAACGGCTGCCTGATCGAGGTCGCCGACCAGGGCCTGGGCATCCCCGCCGAGGAGCAGGACCGCATCTTCGAGAAGTTCTACCGGCTCGACCCGCAGCAGACGAAGGGCGTCGGCGGCAGTGGTCTCGGCCTCTACATCTGTCGCGAGCTCGTCGAGCGCATGGAAGGGCAGCTGAGCGTCGAGTCGGAGCCCGGCGTCGGCTCGCGCTTCCAGGTGGCCCTTCCCACCCGGCGCTAGTCATGGTCGGAGAACGTGGGCCAGCCTGCGGGAATGTCGCCCGAACCGAACCCTGGTCAGTCGAGTAGCCGGAAATAGCGCGCGATGGGCAGGAGCGTGAACCCTGCGGTCTCGTACGCCCTACGCGCCGGTGTGTGGCCGGGGTCGCCGCCGGTCTCGACCACGGCGATGTCCATTCCGCGACTCCGCATGTGTTTGGTCGCGAACTTCGTTAGCCGCAAGCTGACGCCGCGCCTCTGATAGTCAGGATCGACGCCGATGACGTCGATGACGCCCATCCGCTCATGGAATGCGTTCAGTGCGACGGCCACGAAACCGACCGGGCGTCCGTTGGCAACCGCCACGAAGACGTCACGTTCATCATTCGTACAGCTCGATCTGACGGCTTCCGCCTGGTTCGCCTTCCAGTCCGGATGCAAGCGGAGAAAGATGTCGTCACCCAAGACATCCCGCACCGACGCGAACACGGGTGCCCACGCACGGAGCGAGAACTCAACGACGGTCTCAAGGTCGCCCTCACGGAACTCGCGGATCTCAATTGCACTTTCTGTCACGGCGACAGAACGGTAGCCGCCTGCGGATGAGGCGTCGCCTGGGCCAGCGTGCGGGAATGTCACTCGAGGCCAGATGACGCTGGTCCTCCGCTGAGGCGCGTCCAGCGCTGGGCGCCCTGCACGAGGGACTCTCCCCGGTAGCGATTCGAGCCGGAAGCGAGGGGCGATCCTCGTCTCACTCGCCGGGAGGAAGGTCGAAGCGGGCGATGATTCCTTCGTCACCGCCCTCTGGCACTCGACGCTCTGGATGACGTGTAGCCACCCATGCAACCCCCTGCTCGGGGTAGGCGACCACGTCAGGGAAGCGTTTGCTCGAGATGCCTAGGATGCGCGCCGGCTCATCCGTTGGATTCGAAAACGCGTGCAGCCCGTCCGGCCCTTCAGGGAAGTAGATCACCTCTCCGGGCGCGAGTTGCTCCTCCCCTTCCGGAGTGCGAACGGTCGGCGTTCCGCTGAGGACGAAGAACATTTCTTCCAACCCGTAGTGCATATGCAAGCGATCTCCTGACGATCCGGGCAGAAGCTCGGTCAGCGACGCGCCGAGCATGTCTGTCCCCAGTGGGTGCCCAAACCAGCGGCGGCGCATCCGGAGATCGTCGTTGACTTCATCCCAGGGCTCGTCTTCGAGGAAGTTCAGGCGGCGCATCGCTCCTCCGTCTCGATTATCGGATGCTTGTGGGGAAATCATTCCCGTTTGGGCCAGCGTGTGGGAATGTCACCCGAGGGCCGTACGAGACTCCAGCCCGGCTGACGACTACAGTTGCGGTCGAAGGAGGCGAGCAAGATGAACTTGTGGAAGCGTGTCGTTGCTCGTCGGCAGGGGAAGGCGCACGCGCGCTACTTGGCCGAACACGCCCGGCAGCAGGCTCTTGCAGGCCAAGACGCACAGGATGAAGTTCGCAAGGTCGCTTACTGGTCTCAGAAGGGGCAGCAAGGGATGGGGCCAGGTGGGGGAGGCTAAGCCCACGATCTTGCGCCGACCCGACGAAACGAATCGACTCCTGGAACGGATGCTGTCCGCGGCGTAACATCGTCACATGGCGCTCCTGTTCATTCTCTTGTCGCTGTTCGCGCTGATCGGGTTCGGGACAGGGTCGTCTTCTACGGGTGTGGGGCAGGTCAGGCAAAGCTCGTCGGCGACCGGAAGCGCGAGCGCCACCGGAAGCGCGTCCTCGACCGTCATCCAGCGCTCCGTCCAGACAACGAATGGCGTGACGCGAGAGAGTTGCGTGGTCGTGACGTGGAGGGCAGGCCGGCCGGCGCACCGCCGTCCGTGCCACAAAGCACCCGCCAAGCCGTAACCGCCACCCGTACGACCGCCGTGAGTCCCATCGCCGGCAGTCTCGAGTCTGGTGATGAGGAGCATCGTCTGGCCCAGCGCGCGGGAATGCCACCCGACGACTACCGATGATTTCTGCGCGGCTGCCGAGTCTCTGATGAAAGCACGACACGCAGCCCGAATGACGTCATGTCACCGGGCGCCCAATCATGGTTTGCGAGAACCGACCCAACTCGCGAAGGAGGACAACTCATGTCACTCGCCCGCGTGCATAACTTCTCCATCTCGCTCGACGGCTTCGCCACGGGCGAAGGTCAGACGCGCGAGGCACCGTTCGGCCACGCGGGCGAACGGCTGCACCAATGGATGTTCGCCACCCAGTGGTGGCACGCGATGGTCGGCAAGCCCGGCGGCAGCCGCGGCATAGACGACGCCTTTTCGCAGCAGTTCGATCCTGGGATAGGCGCCGAGATCATGGGTGCGAACAAGTTCGGCCATCCCGGATGGCACGAGGATCCGGAGTGGAAGGGCTGGTGGGGTCCCAACCCGCCGTTCCACACGCCGACCTTCATCCTTACCCACCAACCGCGCTCGTCGATCGAGATGGAGGGCGGCACGACGTTTCACTTCATCGACGCTTCGCCCGCCGAGGCGCTCGCGACCGCCCGCGAGGCTGCTGACGGCCAGGACGTACGCCTCGGCGGGGGTCCCACCATGATCCGCGACTTCCTCGCCGCCGGACTCGTCGACCACATGCACATCGTGGTGGTCCCGATCTTGCTCGGCCGAGGCGTACGCCTCTGGGACGGACTGGAGGGCATCGAGAAGGACTACCAGGTCGAGGCCACCTCCTCGCCCAGCGGAGTCACGCATGTGACCTTCACCCGTGCGGGTGTCTGAACCGCCCTCGAGGTCCCGGCGCGCCCGCTCGGTTGGTATGAGACGGAGGGCAACGATCGAACCTGTTCCGCGACAGGCCGCCGAGGCAGCGCCGACCGATCTGTAGAGGTCGGACGCGCATGGGCGAGCGTCCTCTCGCCCGAAGGGCGTTACCAGCCGCGGGTCTCGAGGAGCTCTTCGGCCGGGATGCCTGCGGCCGCGAGCCCGCTCATCGGGTCGCCCAGGCCGCCGGAGACGCGCGCGAGGATCTCGGGATCGCGGAAGTGGGTCGTCGCCTCGACGATCGCCTTCGCGCGCGGCGACGGATCCGCGGACTTGTAGATCCCCGATCCGACGAAGACGCCGTCGGCGCCGAGCTGCATGCAGAGCGCCGCGTCGGCCGGTGTCGCGATTCCTCCGGCCGTGAAGGTCACCACGGGCAGCTTCCCGTTCTCGGCGACCCACTTGACGAGCTCGTAGGGCGCGCGCAGCTCCTTCGCCTCCGCGTAGAGCTCCTCCTCGCGGAGCGCGCCTAGCCGGCGGATGTGCCCGAAGACCGAGCGCATGTGCGTGACCGCGTTGACGATGTCGCCGGTGCCGGCCTCGCCCTTGGTGCGGATCATCGCCGCGCCCTCGGCGACCCGCCGCAGCGCCTCGCCGAGGTTCGTGCAGCCGCAGACGAACGGCACGGTGAAGCCCCACTTGTCGACGTGGTGCTCGGTGTCGGCCGGCGTCAGCACCTCGCTCTCGTCGATGTAGTCGACCTCGAGCGCCTCCAGGATCTGGGCCTCGGCGAAGTGGCCGATGCGGCACTTGGCCATCACGGGGATCGTGACCGCCTCCTGGATCTCGCGAATCTTGTCCGGGTCGGCCATCCGCGCAACGCCGCCGTCCCTGCGGATGTCGGCCGGAACCCGCTCGAGCGCCATCACGGCCACGGCGCCGGCGTCCTCGGCGATCCGCGCCTGCTCGGCGGTCGTCACGTCCATGATCACCCCGCCCTTGAGCATCTCGGCGAGGCCGCTCTTGACCCGCATCGTCCCGGTCTCGGCCATCGCCGGGGATTCTAGCCAGGCGCGCGAGCTTGACATCTCCGCACGCCGTGCCAGCCTTCGGCCGTGGACGCCGTCGCCACGAAAGAGCTACGCCTTGCGCTCGTCTGTTACGGAGGCTCCTCGCTCGCGGTCTACATGCACGGGGTCACGAAAGAGCTCCACCGGCTCGTCAAGGGCTCGGCACTGCTGGAGGCAGGGGCCGGCCAGGACGGCGGGACGCCGAGCGAGCGCTTCTATGCCCGGCTCCTGAGCGACCTCGCCGAGCGGAACCCCGAGAAGCTCCGGACGCGCGTCGTCGTGGACGTGATCGCGGGCACCTCGGCGGGCGGGATCAACGGCGTCTGCCTCGCGAAGGGGCTGGCGCACAACCTCTCGCTCGACGGCTTCCGCGACCTCTGGTTCGAGCGCGGTGACATCGACGGGCTCCTCGCCGCGCCCCGCTGGCTGCCGACGCGCGTGCTGAAGGGCGCCTGGGTCGCCCTGCGGGCGCTGAAGCACGCGCCGCTCCGCGGCGATCTGATGGCGCGCTGGATCTACGACGCCTTCCACCAGATGGACGAGAAGGGCTCGACGCCGGAGACGCTCGTCTCGCTGATGCCGCAGCGGCACAAGCTCGAGCTGTTCGTGACCGCGACCGACTTCTACGGCTACGGCCGCCAGGTCCCCTACGCCGACCCGAACCCGATCCTCGACACCCGGCACCGACACCTGCTCGCGTTCCGGTTCGGCGGCGAGGACGGCCGCGACGACTTCGACGTCGACTCCAACGGCGCCCTCACCTTCGCCGCCCGCACCACCTCCTGCATCCCGGGCGTCTTCCCGCCGGTCAGCTTCGGAGCGCTGGAGGGCTGGCTCGGGAGCGATCGGCCCGTCGACTTCGAGCGGCTCGAGCAGCGGTTCTTCCGGCTCTACGAGCTGGCGAAGTTCCCGGCCGCCTGGACGTGGTTCGTCGACGGCGGCGTCCTCGACAACAAGCCGTTCGGCCCGGCGATCGCGGCGATCCGGGAGCGCCCCGCCGAGGTTCAGGTCGACCGCCGCCTGCTGTACCTCGAGCCGGATCCCGGCGTCGGACTGAGCCCGTCGCACCGGAGCGCGCCCTCGACGGTGGTCGCGGCGATCGGCGGCCTGACCGGTCTCCCCCGCTCCGAGCCGATCCTCGACGACCTGGTCGAGATCGGCGCGCTGAACGAGCGGGTTCGGCGGATTCGCGACATCATCGAGACGAGCTGGGACACGGTCGAGGCGCGCGTCAGGGAGATCGTCGGGCCACTGCCGGAGATTCCGGACGACCCGGCGGACACGAAGCTCACCGACATCCGCAAGCGCACCGAGGAGGAGGCGCGCCGCAGCGCAGGCTTCAGCTACGCGACCTACGTGCGCCTGAAGATCAGCGGCGTCGTCGACCGCTACGCGCGAACCGCGTGCGGCGTCTGCGACCTCCCGCCCGACTCGACGCACGCGCTCCTCACGCGGAGTGCGCTTCGGCGCTGGGCGGAGGAGCGGAACCTCTTCGAGCAACGGATCGAGCCGGGCCCCGAGCAGCTCGACTTCCTCGTCACCTTCGACCAGGCGCACGGCGAGCGGCGGCTTCGCTTCGTGATCGACGGCCTCAACCACCTCTACGAGAAGGCGGGGACCGAGGGATATCCCGAGCGCGAGCAGATCGACGCCGCCAAGGCTCGTCTCTGGGAGGCGGTGGGAACTCTCCGCGACGCCATGGCGGGCACCGGGTTCGACGACACGATCCGCGGCTCGTTCGAAACGTGCTTCGCCGTCGACGCGATGCGGACGTTCATGCAGCGGTCGGGATTCGACTCGGATCTCTACGTCCGCGAGCACCGCAAGGAGCTCGACGAGCTCGAGGTGGCGCTGCGCTCGTACCTCAAGGAGCGCCTGTCCGGGTTCACAGCCGACCTCTACGTCGGCCTGCTGCAGCTCACCAAAGGGTGGAACAAGGAGCGACGCTGGGATCTGCTCGTGCGCTACCTCGGCTTCCCGTTCTGGGACGTCCTCCTCTACCCCGTCCAGGCGCTCAGCGACGTCGGCGAGCGCGACCAGGTCGAGATCGTGCGGCTGAGCCCGCGCGACGCACACCGGATCCCGGTCGAGGGCGACGGCACGCACAAGAAGCTGGTCGGAGCCGAGAAAGGGCATTTCGGCGCGTTCCTGAGTCGCCCCGGGCGCGAGCGGGACTATCTCTGGGGGCGCCTGGACGGGGCCGAGCGCTTTCTCGGGATCCTGCTCGAGGACGCCGACGAGGCCGACGTCAAGCGCTGGTGCGACGAGGCGTTCCTCGCGATCCTCGAAGAGGACGAGCAGGCCGTCCCGAAGGCCGCGGACCTCGTTCGGCACGTGCGCGAGACGGTCGGCTCCTAAAACAGGCGGAACCTTGCCAAAGAGGCCGGTTCGGCTTACCCTCGGAGGGCGGCCCAGCCTCGTGGGAGAGGAGGGCTTGGATGAACGGGGTAGGTGCCACAACCGTCGAGGCCCCCGCCGAGGGCGGTCTCCGGGGTCGGCTCCTGCGCCGCCGCGCGCAGACCAGGGCGGTCGCGTTCCCGGAGCTCGTCTGGGTCCACTACCTGCGCCAGAAGGAGCTGAACGAGGGCGGCGAGCCGTACACGGGGCCGGCCGAGGAGCGCTACCGCGAGTTCGAAGCACGGTTCGAGGCGGATCACGGGCCTATCGTCAGCGCGTACTGGTGTACGACGGAGGCCTCTGGGGTCGCGCTCACGATCAGGCGCCGACCGCTGATCCTGCCCGACGTCGTCCGCCTCCACTGGGCCACCGACTGGACGACGAAGGACAAGCCCAAGGTGATGACCCTCCTGTACCGCTGCGAGAGCCTCTCCGTGCGCGTCCACGAGGTGCTGCGGGACACGAGCCAGCGGCTCGCGATGCAGTCGCTCTTCACCGTGATCAGCTTCCTGCTCGGGTTCGCCGAGACCGACCGGGTCAACAACGACCGCGCCGTGGCCGAGGTCGACCGCACGACGCGGGAGCACCTGAGGCGGATCGAGACGTACTACCGCAACGCGGCCGTGCGCTCGGGGCAGATCGTCTACGTCGGCGGGATGCTGCTGGGGATGGTGCCGGTGGCGCTGCTGCTCCTGCTGGCGCTGGTGCTCAAGGTAGTCGACGCGCACAACGTCTCCGTCCGGACGGGCCTGTTCTGCTTTGCGGTGGGCAGCGTCGGGGCGCTCGTGAGCGTGATGTCGCGCATGAGCTCCGACAAGGTGCGCGTCGACTGGGAGTTCGGCAAGGACACGCTGCGGACGCTCGGGTCGCTGCGCCCGTTCGTCGGGGGGATCTTCGGCCTGATGACGTTCTTCGCGCTGAAGAGCGGCGTCGTGGCGCTCGAGATCGCGAACACCTCCAAGTCCACCTACTTCTACGTCCTCTTCTCGTTCGCGGCAGGCTTCAGCGAACGCCTGGCTCCGGACATGCTGCTCGGCACGACCGTCGAGGCCACCGTCTCACGCGGGAAACGACGCAGCGACAGCCAGAAGGGGCAGGCCCCCGAGGAGCTGCCGGACGCGGCGCCCTCGCTCTCGGAAGGATGAGATGGCGACGCTGACCCGGAAGCTCGCCGGCGAGTACAGCGTCCTCTACGAGTCGTGCCTCGTCCGTCCGAGTCGCAAGGCGGCGGTCGCGCAGATCGCCCGCAGGCTCGCGGCGAACAAGAGGCGCTACGACCACGTGGCCAAGGCGCTGAAGATGCCGTGGTACCTCGTCGCGGTCATCCACAGCATGGAGTCGAGCGGCGATTTCACCCGCCATCTCCACAACGGCGACCCGTTGAGAAGCCGGACGACGCACGTTCCGGCCGGACGCCCGAAGACCGGGAGACCGCCGTTCACTTGGGAGGCGAGCGCGATCGACGCTCTCGGGTACCAGGGCTTCGCCTCGTGGAAGGACTGGAGCATCCCGGGGGCGCTCTACAAGCTCGAGGGCTACAACGGCTGGGGCTATCGCGACCACCACCCAGCCGTGAAATCGCCGTACCTCTGGAGCTTCTCGAACCACTACGTGAAGGGGAAGTACGTCGCGGACGGGCGCTTCTCGCCGACGGCGGTCTCGCAGCAGTGCGGCGCGGCGGTCCTGCTCAAGCGGCTGCAGGACGGTGGACGCGTCGCGGTGGAGATGGGCCCGCGGGTACTCCAGCTCGCCAACCCACACGTGGTGGGGACCGACGTCGAGGAGGCTCAGCGCCTGCTCGTGCGCAATGCCTTCGGCTCGTTCGATCCCGGTGGCGTCGACGGCGAGTACGGCGAGCTGACGGCCGGTGCCGTCGAGCGCGCCAAGTGGGAGCTCGGCTTTCCGCAGAACCGGGCAAACAGGACCTTCGGCCCACAGCTGAAGGCGATCCTGTCGGGGGAGAAGCCGCTGCCCGCCGCCTTCAAGAGGCGGCGGGCAAAGCGGCTACGGCACGCCCGCTCCGAGCCGGCAGTTCGTAAGCGCATCGTCGACTGGGCGCTCTGGGGCTGCAAGAACAACGGCCGGATCGGCTACTCGCAGGACGGCACGGTGCGGCTGAGCGCGCTCGGAGCTCGCGGCGCCCTCCCGCTCGCGACCGATTGCTCCGCTTTCTCGACGCTCTGCTACTGCTGGGCGGGCGCTCCCAATCCGAACGGCCCCGGTACCTACGATGCGCGCCAGCCGGCCTACACGGGCTCCATGCTCGACCGCTGCCGCCGGATCCCGAAGAGCGCGGCGAGGCCAGGCGACCTCGTCGTCTGGACGCCTCCGACGCGCGGGCAGCACGTCTGCATCGTCGTGACGCCCGGCGCCGACCCGATGCTCGTCTCGCACGGGGACGACTCAGGCCCCAAGCGCCTCCGCTTCTCGGCCGAGGACGGCTACCAGCGCCGCCACGGGCACGGCAGCCCGGTTTTCCTGAGCGCGTTCTAGGCCTTTCCCTCTACCTCGTACTCGCGCAGGAACCCTTCGAAGAGGCGCTTGTGGCCCTCCTCGTCCCGAAGGATGTCGATCGTCATGTCCTGGGTGACCCAGTCGACGCCGTCGCAGGCCTCGATGATCCGGTTGTAGTGCTCGATGCCGCCTGACTCGGCCTCGATCACGCCCTTGATCACGTGGACGATGTCCGTCTGCTCGTCGGGCGGCTGCAAGAACGTCTGCTCGGCCTCGAAGTCGGTCGAGCCCGGCACAACGCCGTAGAGCTCCTTGATCCGCTGCGCGAACCGCTGCGCGTGCCCGAGCTCCTCCTGGATGTCCTCCTCGAGCGCCTCCCTGATCTCCTGGGCGCGCACGCCGTCGGGGTTCGTCGAGTTTGCGATGTAGCTCATCACCGACTCGATCTCCATCCAGTAGGCCCTCTCCAGTAGCTCCAAAATCTCCCCGCGCTTCTCGGCGTTCTCGGGCGCGAGGATGCCTTGACTCGTCGTCGTCGCCATCGATCGCTCCTTCCTCTCGAGTTGCAATTCACGCTACCCACTCAGCGCTGTCTCACACGGCAGTGTTAAAAGTGTCGCGATGGACATCGCGGAGAGTCTTGGCCGGCTGGCGCTGTTCGCCGATCTGTCGCCCTCGCAGATCGAGGCGATCGCCCATTCTCACGAGGAAGACGTCTTCGCCGAGGGCGAACGCGTGCTCAGGCGGGGCCTGAGCGGCGGCGACTTCTTCGTCATCCTCGACGGCGAGGCCGCGGTGCGGGTCGGCGACGAGGAGCTGGCGCGCCTGAGCCGCGGCGACTTCTTCGGCGAGATCGCGGCGCTGACGAGCGACCCGCCGAGCGCCGACGTCGTCGCGACGAGCGTGCTGCGCTGCCTCGTGATCCCGGCCGCCCAGCTGGAGCGCCTACTGCTCGATCGGCCGCAGGTGATGCTCCGGCTGCTGAAGATGGAGGCACGCCGCGTGCAGGGCGCTGTCGAGTGGCGGACGTAACGGAGCCGTTCCCGCCGGGAGCCTACGACGTGGTCGTCGTCGGCAGCGGTCCCGGCGGCCTGCAGATGAGCTACTGGCTGCGGCGCCTCGGCGTCTCGCATGCCGTGCTCTCGCGCGACGACGCCCCGGGCGGCATGTTCCAGCGCTTCCCGATCTTCCAGCGGTTGATCACCTGGACGAAGCCGGATGCCCCGGTCGAGCGGACGACCCGCGAGTACGAGTGGTACGACCACAACAGCCTGCTGGCCGAGGAGCCCGAGCTGAAGGCGCTCGTGCCGAGCCTGATGGACCGCGCGTACGACCTTCCCTCGCGCGCGGAGATGGAGGCCGCGATCGTCGCGTTCGCGGAGCAGGCGAAGCTGCAGGTCAGGTACGGCTGCACCTGGGAGTCGACCTCGCACGACGAGGAGGGGGTCACGCTCGTCACCGACGCGGGCGAGTACCGCTCCCGCGCGGTCGTCTTCGCCATCGGCGTAACCGAGCCGTGGCGCGCGCCTGTTCCGGGGCTCGAGCATGCTGCCCACTACGTGGACACCGGATCGCCGGAGCACTACGCCGGGCGCAGCGTCTTCATCGTCGGCAAGCGGAACTCCGGCTTCGAGGTGGCGCAGGGGATCTTGCCCTGGGCGCGCAACATGATCCTCGGCTCTCCCAGGCCCGTGCAGACCGACGCGCTCGCGCTCTCCGCCCTTCGCATCCGGTACCTGCACCCCTACGACGAGTACTCGCGCGGCGGGCCGGGCACGTACGTCCTGGACGTCACGATCAGCCGGATCGACCGGAACGCGGACGGGTTCCACGTCGTCACGCAGGGAACGTCCTGGGACGGCCGCCTCGAGTTCGACGTCGACGACGTGATCGCGGCGACCGGGTTCCAGACGCCGCTCGGCGACCTGCCGAAGCTCGGGCTCGTGACGGTCAACGACGGGCGGGTCCCGGCGCTGACGCCGTTCTGGGAAAGCGTGACGCTGCCCGGGGTGTACTTCGCCGGAAATGCCTCTCAGGGAGCCAAGGGCCTGGGCAAGCGCGGTGCAGGCGCGAGCTCGACCTCGGTGAACGGCTTCCGCTACAACGCGCGGGTTCTCGCCCAGCACCTGGCCGAGCAGCTGAACGGACACCGGCGGACACGGGCGCCGGTGGTCGACGTCGTCCCGTTCCTGCTCCACGAGCTGACGAGCGCGCCTGAGCTCTGGGTGCAGAAGGGCTACCTCTGCCGGGTCGTCACCCGGGAGGACGGGGGCTTCGTCGACGACGAGGTCATCCCGCTCGCGCACTTCCTCGACTCGGGCGGCCCGGACGCCGTCGCGGCGAGCGTGGAGGTCGACGGCGCCGGCCAGATCATCCCGACGATCTACGTCCGCCGTGGAGGCGAGATCGCCGAGCACCGGTTCGAGCCTCATCCGCTGCACGAGTACGGAGGCGACCCCTACCGCCGTGAACTCACGTCCGTGCTCGCGGCGCTCGGATCGTGAGCGATGCGCAGGCTACTGAGCCCTCAGATGTAGGCCTTGCGGCTGAGCCAGCGCAGCGAGAAGTAGCCCCAGATCGGGGGCAGGTAGAACGTGCAGAGCCGTTGGGTCAAGGCGATCGCGAAGGCCGTGGACTCGTCCACCCCCATCGCCACGAGGCCCGCCGTTAGGGTCGCCTCGGCGGCTCCGATCCCGCCGGGCACCGGGATGAAGCCCGACAGGACCGAGGCGCCCGTGTTGACGAGGATGAGCTGCGCCAGCGAGAGGTCGACGCCGTAGGCATGGCACGTGGCACCGAGAGCGATCGCGTACAGCACCTCGGACCCGACGTTTCCGCCGAAGAGCTCCAGTCGCTTCCGTCGGTTGCGGATCACCCTCCAGAGGCTGGTGCATCCTTGCTTGAACGGCGGCACGACCTTGGCTCGGAGCTTCGGGACCGCCAGCATCACCGTGATGCTGACCGCGAGCGCGATCACGATTGCCGCGATCAGGCGCCCGTCGGGAGCCCCGAAGTGCAACTGGCTGGTATCGATCTTCCCCCTGACAAAGGGAATCGCCAGGAGCAGGAGCGCAACCTGGACGACGGTCTCGGAGGCGTCGTCCACCGCTCCGGCCGCCACCGCCTCCGGCGTGGGCACTCCCATCCGCTGCAGGAAGCGGAGGTTCATGGCGATACGGCCGGCCGAGCTCGGCACCGTCAGGTTGATGAACTTGATCGCCGACTGCAAGACGACGCACGGAAGCAGCGGCAGCGGCTCCAACACTGTTCCCCTGACCGAGATTCCCGAGCCGACGAACGTGAGCTGCGCGAGGATCAGCGCGACGACGACCCACGCGATGTCTGCGCTGCGAAGCTCGTCGGCGATCGTGCCGAAGCCGATGTCGGCGAGCTGCGTGATGACCCCGTAGGCGGCGATTCCGATCAGCGCCGTCATCAGGAGCTTCTTGACGCTGACCCGGGCCATCGGCTCGAGCTCGGGCGGCTTCTCGCGGCCGGTAGCCGTGGCTGCAGCCTGCCGCAGATCCTTGAGAGCCACCTCGTGTGCACGAGCGAGGTCGCGCACGTGGGGCGTGAGCGCCGCCCGTTGGAGGTAGGGCAGCGCCGTCCCGACCGCGTCGGCACCGACGCCTCCCAGTGCCGCCTTCAACGCCCGGTCCGGCCCGACCAGCACCGTGGAGGCGACGAGCAGCTCGGCCACGTCGATGTCGATCGCCGACTGCGGAGCGCCGAGCGTGGCGGCGGAGAAGTCGAGCAGCACGGGCCTGTCCGCGGTGACCACGACGTTGCTGAGGTTGAGCCTGCCGTGGGAGATGCCGGCCTCGTGTAGCCGCGCGGCCTGAGCCCAGAGCTCCTCGAGCGTCGCGTCCGACACTTCCTCGGCACTCTCGAGCGGGTCGGCGTCGGGCTCGCGCGTGACGACGAGCGCATCGCCGTCCGGCCCCAAGGCCGCCGTCACCACCTCGGCGACCCGGACCCCGGCCTGTGCAGCCAACAGCCCGGCGAGCGCCTCGTGCTCGACCTGCTCCAGCCGGCCGACGGCCACGCTCCTCGGTGGGTCCCGGTAGGCGAGCGCCCGCCAGCGTCGGACGATCTTCTGGGTGTCCTGCGCGTCCCGGCCGAGCACCCTCGCCTTCAGGGGGCGTCCCTCGGGGTCCTCGGCGACGTACGCGGCCGAGCCCATTCGTTGCCGCATCGAGACCTTCAGGCCGTCCACCTCGACGCCGAGCGAGGCCAGGGCTTGGCGCACCTGCTTCGCCGGCGGCACGCCGGCCGCGGTCCCGAACGCCAGTCGCACCAGTACGCCGGCTCCCAGCCCGAGCGCAAGAGCACCGAGGACATCCGAGGGGAGAGCCGCGCCGAAAACGACCGCGCCCACCGCGGCGAGGACGACGAGCCAGTCGGCGAGCAGGCGAACCGGCCTGACCAGCTCCGGGCCGGCCACCGCGACGACTGCGGAGACGGCAGCGATCCGCAGCTCGGGAAAGCCCCAGCGCGACAGGACGTGCGGCTCGATCACGAGCCAATCCGACTCGACGAGACCGCCGAGCAGGATCCCGATCCCGACCACCGCGACGAGCGCCAGTAACAGATCGCGAGCGAGAGCCCAGCGGCGGCCAAACAGAACTCCCACCACGATCACGAGCGCGATCACGAGCGCCCCGACGAACGCCGTTCGCCAGAGCGCCGGGGCCCACCCCAGTACCGTCGTCAGCCCCCGGGCGAGGTCCTCGTCCTGCTCGGGTGCCGAGGTGGCGACCGCAGCCGCCGCACCGGCGAGGAGCACCGCCACCGCGAGCACGATCGCGTCGATCGTCCGCCGATTCCGCCTGCCCTCCTCGGCAGCCGTGAGCAACTCGATGTTCCACTCACCTTCAGCGGGCACGCGCCCCTCCAGTCTTGCGAACCGCCCAGATGCGTCGTCTCTCAGGTCACCTCTGGAACTGCTTGCACGAGTCGGCGCTGTCGAAGCCGTCCTTGATCGCGCTCGCGCTCGCCTGAACCGAGGACAGTGTGTTCGAGGCACTGGCGAGGAGGGAGCTCAGATCCGAGGCGAGCGGAGCCAGCTTCTGGGCGGTCTCGACCAGACCGGCTCCCTGCGGAACGCTGTCCACCGTCTGCTTCGCCTTCGTCACAGTCGCGTCGAGCTGAGAGGCAAGCGAATCGATCTGCTGCTTTGCCTGAGTGCCCGCTTCGGTATCGGGCGCCTTGGTCGCCTTCAGGTCGGTTGCGAGCTGCTGGGTCGCGTCAACTGCCGACTTCACATCCGTGTTGATCGCTCCCAGCGTTCCGGCCTGGGGCGACTGCAGCTGCGTCTTGACATCGTCCGAGGCCTTCTGAACCTCGCTCTTCCAGTCGCCGACGTCGCTGCAGACCGAGGCGGCCCACTTCTCCTCGGGAGAGCTTCCGCCACACCCGGCCGCGACGGCCGCGAGCACCGCGGACAAGGCGACGGCTGCGGCGAAGCGTCCCACCGAGGCCGATTCTCCTTCGTGCCGGATCAGCGGGTCAAGGTCTCCGCCGGCAGCGTCGGATCCCAGAGTCGAAAGCCGCCGAGGAAGGCGTTCTCGTTCGCTCCCAGCTTCGTGTTCTCCGGCAGCGCGCCGAGCTTCTTCGCGTTTCCTCCGCCCAGGACGATGTAGTCCGGCCCGAGCGCGGCCGACAGCTCCTCGATCGCCTCGAACGCCGTCTCGCGCCACTTCTTGCCGCCGAGATGCTTCCGGCCCCGCTCGCCGACGTAGTCCTCGTAGGTCGCCTTGCGGAAGGGCAGATGGGCCAGCTCCATCGGCTCCACGATCCCGTCGACGACGAGCGCCGAGCCCAGGCCGGTACCGAAGCCGAGGAAGAGCATCTTGCCGCCCTCGTAGCTCCCGAGCGCCTGCATCGCCGCGTCGTTGAACACCTTCGTCGGCTTGCCAAACGCTTCCTCGAACTCGAACCCGACCCAGCCGGGGCCAAGGTTCATCGGGTCGGTGACCACGCGGCCTTCGCGTACCGGTGCGGGAACGCCGACCGAGACGGCGTCGTATGACCAGTCGGAGGCCAGGGCCAAGACGCCTTCGACCATCTCCTGCGGCCGGAGCGTCGGACCGGACTCGAACCGCCGGCGTTCGGCGTCTCCGCGCGAGAGCAGCAGCTTGACGTGCGAGCCGCCTACGTCGACGGCGAGGATCGTCTGCTCGGCCACCCGCGAAGCTTCGACGTTCGGCGGCTCGCCGGCAACCCGGCAACACACTCGGAGAACGCGTGCATAGGTATTGCCTTAGTATCCGCGGCCGTGAGCGAGGCGATCGACAGAGGAGAGCTGCTCTCCGGGGGAGCGCGCGGTGCGGCCGGGCTCCTCCTCGCGGGCTCGGCGTTCGGACTGGCACCTGCGGTCGCGCGTGCGGACACGCCGTCGGACAACGACCTCGCGTACGCACGCCTGCTCGTGACGATCGAGTTGCTCGCGCTCGACTTCTACTCGGCCGCGATCTCCTCGCGGCATTTCCATGGGGCCGCACTCACGGGGCTGAGGCGCGCCCGCGCGGACGAGGCGAAGCACCGCGACGCGGCCGCAGCGGTCCTCACGTCGGCCGGGCAGGTGCCGCCGCTGGCGGACGACGTCGACTTCTCCTACCCACGGGGCTCGTTTGCGTCTCGCGCCTCGATCGCCAGGCTCGGGGCAAGGCTCGAGTCGCTCTTCCTCGGCGCCTACCTCGGCGCGGTCGAGGGCTACGAGGCGAACGCGCTCAAGCAGTCCGCGGCGCGGGCGGCGGCGAGCGAAGCACAGCACCTGAGCGTGTTCACGGCCGAGGCGCGAGGCGAGCGCCTGGGACCGGCATTTCCCAAGGCACTTGCGATCGACCGGGTTTCCAACGCCCTGGACCGGTTCACGAGCTAGCGAGGAGGAGGCAGTGGCCAGGCAGTACTACACCGCGAGCGATGCGGCCCACCGGCTGGGGATCAGCCTGGACACGCTGCGCCGCTGGGATCGCAGTGGGCGCATCAAGACGACGCGCGACAGCGGCAACCGGCGTCTGGTGGCGGCGAAAGAGATCGAGCGCCTTCGAGGCAGGCAGGGCGGAGATCAGCTCAGCGCCCGGAACCGGCTTCCCGGGACGGTGAGCGAGGTCAAGGTGGACGGCCTCATCGCGCAGGTGGAGCTCGTCGTCACCGATCCGGTCCGGATCGTCGCGATCGTGACCGCCGACGCCGTCGAGGAGCTGGGCCTGCGGGAAGGAGAGCCGGCGACCGCGGTCGTGAAGGCCACCTCGGTCATGGTGGAGCACGCATGAGGTCCATCGCCGCAGCGGTCGTGATCGTCATCGTGCTCGCAAGCGGGGGCGTGGCCAGCGGGAGCTCCAAGGCGACGGTTTCCGTGTACGCAGCCGCTTCGCTCACCGAGGCGTTCCCGAAGATCGCACCGGGGGCGAAGTTCTCGTTCGCGGGCTCCAACACGCTGGCGGCGCAGATCCGGCTCGGCGCGCCGGCGGACGTCTTCGCCTCGGCGAACATGACCCTTCCCGAGCAGCTCTACAAGGACAAGCTCTGCTCGAAGCCGGTCGTGTTCACGAGGAACAGGCTCACCGTGATCGTCCCGAAGTCGAACCCGGCCAACATCCACAGCGTCTACGACCTACGTAAGCACGGGATCCGGCTCGTGATCGCAGGGCCGACCGTGCCCGTCGGGTCGTACACGCTCCAGGTGCTGAGGAACATGAACCTGACGAGCGTGCTCGCGAACGTCGTCAGCCGTGAGACCGACGTCCGCGAGGTGCTGGCCAAGATCGCGCTCGGGGAAGGCGACGCGGGCTTCGTCTACTCGACGGACGCCAAGACGGTGCCGGGCAAGGTTCGCACGCTCAGGATCCCGGCCTGGGCGCAGCCGAAGGTGCAGTACGGGATCTGCGTCGTCTCCGCGAGCTCGAACAAGGCGGCGGCCCGGGCGCTCGTGAAGCGGGTCACAGGTCCCGCAGGCCAGAAGATCCTGGTCAGATACGGCTTCCTGCCGCGCGTAAAGCCGAAAGCGCGACACTAGGCAGCCGTGCGCAAGGCAGCCTGGGCTGGCCTTGTCTTCGTTGCAGCCGCGGTAGGGCTCGGCTTCCTCGCGCTGCCGGTGGTGGCGCTCTTCACCCGTGTTCCTCCCGGTGAGCTCGTCCGCCTGCTCGGCAATCCCGTCGTCCGCGACGCGATCGTCGTCAGCCTGAAGACGACGCTGATCGCGCAGGTGCTGATCCTCCTCTTCGGGACGCCGCTCGCGTACCTTCTCGCGACGCGTCGCTTCCCCGGCCGCCCGGTCCTGGTGACGCTGGTCGAGCTGCCGCTCGTGCTGCCGCCCGCAGTCGCGGGGATCGGCCTGCTCGCCGCGCTCGGGCGCTTCGGATTGCTCGGCTCGACGCTGGACGCTTTCGGCCTACACGTGGGCTTCACACAAACGGCCGTCGTGCTCGCGGTCGCGTTCGTCGCAGGGCCGTTCTACGTCCGGACGGCGATCGCGTCGTTCGAGGGCGTGGATCCCAACCTGGTCGCGGCCTCTCGAACGCTCGGGGCCGGCCCTGCGCGAACCTTCTTTCGCGTGGCTCTGCCGCTGGCAGGCAGCGGGCTCGCCGCCGGAGAGGCGCTGGCATTCGCCCGCGGTCTCGGCGAGTTCGGCGCGACGATCATGTTCGCCGGCAGCCTTCAGGGGGTCACCCAGACGCTGCCGCTTGCGATCTATGCTCAGTTCGAAGCCGACTTCGACGTCGCGGTTGCGATGGGTGCCCTGCTGGTCGTCGTCAGCTTCGCACTGCTCCTCTCCTTGAAGCTGGTCTTCGGATGGCAACCCTCTCAGCGGACTTCGCACTCGGTCTTCGCTCGTACGAGCTGAGGCTCGCGCTCGAGGTCGAGGGCGTCGTCGCGCTCGTCGGCCCGTCGGGTGCCGGCAAGACCACGGTCCTGGGCGTGATCGCCGGCCTGATCCGTCCCGACTCGGGTCGTGTGGCGCTCGACGGCGAGGCCTGGCTCGACGTCGAGAGGGGCCTGAATCGAAGCCCGGAGGAGCGCCGGGTAGGGCTCGTGTTCCAGGAGTACGCCCTCTTTCCCCACCTGACCGTCCGGCAGAACGTCGCCTACTCCCGGAACGGACGCGTCGACGAGCTGCTCGAGCGCTTTCGGATCTCGCACCTCGCGAAGGAGCGGCCCGGCTCGCTGTCGGGCGGCGAGCGCCAGCGCGTCGCCCTCGCCCGCGCCCTGGCGCGCGATCCCGGCGTGCTGCTCCTCGACGAGCCGCTCGCGGCTCTGGACGCGCACACCAAGGCGTCGGTGCGAGCGGAGCTCCAGCAGCTCCTGCACGGCCTGGACTTGCCGACCTTGATCGTGACGCACGACTACGAGGACGCGATCGCCCTCGCGGAGACGGTTGGAGTCCTGGTCGACGGCCAGCTACGCCAGGTCGGGAGCCCGGAAGAGCTGATCGCCCGCCCCCGCGACCCGTTCGTCGCCTCGTTCACCGGCGCGAACCTCCTGCACGGACGAGTTGAGGGCCCGGCGGACAGCGACGGCCTGACCACGGTTCGCCTCGAGGGCGGCGACCTCGTCTACTCGACCGACGCCGCCGAGGGAGAGGTCGGCGTGGTGGTCCATCCCTGGGACGTCTCGCTCGGCCAGGTACCGGCGGAGGGCTCGGCGCTCAATCTCCTCAGCGGCGAGGTGGCCTCGGTGGTGCAGGTCGGAAACCGCCTGCGCGTCCGGATCGGGCCGCTGACCGCAGAAGTCACGGCGGCCTCGGCCGAGCGGCTCGCGCTGGAGCCCGGCCGGACCGCGTTCGCGTCGTTCAAGGCGACCGCGACGCGCCTCGTAGCGCTCTCCTAGGCCCCGGCAGGGCCTACGGCGGGGGCAGGTAGCCGGCGCCGGCCGACGCGGGAAGCCCTCCTCGCCGTGTATTCGTCCGGCTCAATTGTCGCGCTTGTGGACGCACCCGATGATCGTCGATCTCGCCGCGCTCCTAGCGCCTCGAGCCGTGCTACCCGGAGTACTGGGCCTCGAGGTCGCGCTGCGCTGCTCGCTTGCCTGGCGCCGCTCCTCGCTGATGTCGCTCGTCCAAGGTGACGAGAAGAGCGGCGCGCAGCTCCTGTTCAAGGCGCTCATCGTCTGGAACTCGAACGTGATCACCTACGGCCTCTGGTACTGGGAGTTCGACCGCGGCGGCCCCGTACGCCGGCTCGAGCCCGACCCGCCGCCGCCCGACTTCCAGTTTCCGCAGATGGACAACCCGCGGCTCGCCCAGCCGGGATGGCAGGCAGAGGTCCTCGACTACATCTACGTCTCGTACACCAACTCGATCGCCTTCTCGCCCACCGACGTGCTGCCGCTCACCCGCTGGGCGAAGCTGCTGATGCTGTCGGAGTCGGCGGTCTCTGCGCTGACGGTCCTCCTGGTCGCAGCCCGCGCCGTCAACATCTTCAGGTAGCCCGTCAATTCGTCGAGGGAACGGTCCGCTTGGGCCCGAGCACGGCTCCCTGCGGCCCTTGCACGTCTTCGATGTCCCGCATCCCCGGCAGGAAGAAGGCGGCGAGCGTGATCGCTCCGCCGACGATCCCCGCGCCCACGAGCGTCGCCCGCACTCCCAAGACGCCGGCGACCGGTGCGGTGAGCGCGAAGGAGATCGGGAGCAGGCCGATCGAGATCAACCAGTCGAGGCTCGACACACGGCCGAGCATCGCGCTCGGCACGTGGTGCTGCTTGACGGTTGCCCAGACGATCGTGCCCGCGGTCTCGAGCGCGTTGAAGAGCAGGCACGCGAGCATCAGCTGCCAGGCGGCGGTTGCGAGCCCGTAACCGGCGATCGCCAGCGTCGCCAGCGTCCAGGTCGCGTACATGACCGTGACATCGCGCCGTGGATGGCCCCGGTGGCCCATCCAGAGCGCCGCCCCCACGGCTCCGAGCCCTCCTGCGGCGAAGACCAGCCCGAGCGTTCCCGCCGATGCGTGCAGCTCGTTCTTCACGACATACGGGAGCAGCACTTCGCTCGGACCGAGGAAGACGAGGTAGGCCGCCGCCGCGGCAACGAGAGTCCCCCACAACCACACTCGCCGGCGGATGAACGAGAGGCCCTCCCGCACCGCGCCCGCGTGGGAGACGGACGGCGCCGCTCTCGGAGTCCGCGGCGGGCGCATCGCCAAGACCGCGATCCCGGAGACGGCGAACGACGCCGCGTCGACGGCGAAGGCCAGCCCGGCGCCGGCGGCGACCAGCAAGCCCCCGAGCAGCGGGCCGGCGAGGCGAAGTGCGATCGGGCGGACGAACTGGTCGAGCGAGTTCGCGGCGGCGAGGTCCTGCCTGGGAAGAAGGTCGGGGACGATCGCCTCGAACGCCGGCGTGAAGAATGCAGTGCCGGCCCCATACAGGGCGACGAGCACGACCAGCTCCCACAGCTGAAGCGCACCGGCGAAGACGAGCACGGCGAGGCAGGCGACCGCCGCGGCACGCACGGCGTCTGCCGCGAGCATCAGGCGCCTGCGGTCGTGACGGTCGCTGAGGACGCCGCCGACGAGTAGGAAGACGATCGTCGGCACCGTCATCGCGATCCCGACGATCGAGAGCGCCGCCGGAGCGTTCCAGAGGGCGTAAGTCTCCCACGCGATCGCGATCAGGAAGATGCCGTCGCCGAGCAGCGACACGGCCATCCCGGCCCAGAGGACGCGGAAGTCGCGATGGCGCAGAGGCGACAGGAGCCCCGCCTTGGCGAACCCGCCCGGGCGGTCGAGCGCCTCGTGACTATGCTGCATTGGACGCCGGGTCGGCGTCGGTCGCGGCCCACTCGGGCCGCCCCGCGAGGAACTTCAAGAGCTCCGGCGGCCCCATCGGGCGAGCGAAGAGGAAGCCCTGCCCGAGCTCACAGCCGAGATCGTGCAGAGACCGCTCCTGCTCGGGAAGCTCGATCCCCTCGGCAACCACCTCGAGCTCGAGGCTGGCGCCGAGCGCGATGATCGCCGACTGCAGCGCGACGTTCTCGCCGGCGCCGACGAACGAGCGGTCCATCTTGAGGATGTCGACCGGGAAACGGCTCAGGTAGCTCAGTGACGAGTAGCCGGTACCGAAGTCGTCCATGGCCAGCCGGACGCCGAGGTCCTTCAGCTCGCAGAGCCGCTGCACCGCGAAGTCCGTGTCGGCCATCATCACCGACTCGGTGATCTCGAGCACGAGCGCGCCCGGCGTCAGGCCGCTCTTCTCGAGCGCGCTGCGGACGTCGGCGACGATCGACTCCGACTGGAGCTGGCGCACCGACAGGTTGACACTCATCGCGAGCGGCTCGGGACGCGGGAACCGCGTGTGGAGGAGCACGCCCTCGGCACAAGCCGTCTCGAGCACCCAACGGCCCATCGGGATGATCAGGCCGGTCTCCTCGGCAAGCGGAATGAACTGGTTCGGCGGGATCGTGCCTCGAGTCGGGTGCATCCAGCGCAGAAGCGCTTCCACGCCGAGGATCTCGTGGCCCTCCAGCCGAACGACCGGCTGGTAGTGAAGCGCCAGGTGGTCTTCGTCGATCGCGCGCTGCAGCTCCGACCGCAGCTCGAGCCGTTCCACGACCCGCTCGTGCATGGTCGGCTCGAAGACCCGGTAGCCGCCCTTGCTGTCGCGCTTGGCCATGTACATGGCGACATCCGCGTTCCGTAGCAGCTCCGCCGCTTCGGGGCTCTCGTTCTCCCGATCCACGAGGCAGATGCCGATGCTCGCGCGCGGGAAGACCTGCTTACCGTCGATCTCCAGCGGGATCTCGAGCGCATGGAGGATCCTGGCGGCTGCATCCGCGGCCTGGGCAGAGTCGTTCACGCTTTCGAGGAGCACCGCGAACTCGTCGCCGCCGAAGCGGGCGACGGTGTCCGTCGGACGCACCGCGATCTGCAGGCGACGGGCCACCTCCTGGAGGACGTGGTCGCCGGCGGCGTGGCCGAGGCTGTCGTTGACCGTCTTGAAGTCGTCGAGGTCGATGAAGACGATCGCGATGTCCGGGAACCCGCGCTGCGAGCGCATGAGCGCGTGCTCGACGCGGTCCGAGAAGAGCGCTCGGTTCGCGAGGTTGGTCACCGGGTCGTGGAAGGCCTGATGCGCGAGCTGCTCCTCGAAGGCCTTGCGCTCGCTGACGTCGCGGCCGTTGAGCACGATTCCGCCGACGTGCTCGTCCTGGAGCAGGTCGGTGTGCTGCACCTCGAACCGCAGCGACGTGCCGTCGCGATGGACGAGCGAGCACTCGAAGGTGTGCGCGTCGGTGCTGCCGCCGCCGTCCCCGGCGACGAGCTGATCGAGGCGCGACCGGTCGGCTTCGGTCAGGAGCCAGCCGAAGCGCGTTCCCTCCACCTCGTCTGCTCGGTAACCGAGCACGCGCTCGATCGACGGGCTCTGATAGGTGACGATTCCGTTCGCGTCGAGAACCGTGATCAAGTCGCTGGAGTGAGCGACGAGCGACCGGAAGCGGGCCTCGCTCTGCCTGCGGTGAAGATCCTCGGCGAGGGACGCGCCCTCGACGGCGAGCGAGACCTGGAGACCCAGAGCTTCGAACGAGCGTGCCACGTCGACCCGAACCTCGAGGGCCGAGCACACGACCAGGAGGCCGCGAACCTCCGACTGGATCGAGAGCGGAACGATCAGAACGGTGTGACCTCCGTCGAGCCGCAGGTCGCTCCTGGCCTGTTGGGGCAGCTCCCCGTACGGGATCCGGTCGGCGGTCGAGTGCTCTCGCAGCCAGTCGAATGTGGTCTCCGACAAGCTCCACGTGTGTTCGTCGGACGAGCCGACGACGGCCGGTCCTTCTTCCCCGACGAGCGCGAGCCGTACGGGCGACTGGTCGCCGAGGAGACGGCGCACGCTGGAGATCGCGGCCTCGTAGATCTGCTCGCGGCCGGCGGCGCCGACGAGATCGACACCCGCGCTCCGCAGCGTCCGTTCGCGGTCGACGATGCGCTCCTCTTGCCGGACGAGCCCGGCCATCCGCGTGACGACGAGCAGGAAGAGCACGGCCGAGGCGACGATCAGGACGAGCACGTCGGCGTTGTCGATCGACTGGAAGAAGCGAATCGACGGCGAGATCAGGCAGGCGGCGCCGAGCAGGGCGAGCCGAACCGAGGTGAGCCGTGCACGCGAATCGGTCGCCGGCTCCTCCAGCACCCGCATCGAGGGGTGCAGGGCCGAGGCGCCCCAGAGGAGGTAGTAGAGGATCCAGCCGGCGTCGTAGATCAGCTGGCTGTGGGAGTAGGTGTCCTTGAGGATCGCGTAGTTGTAGGCGGAGTCCGTCGCCAGGAGGCAGACGATGCTGCTGACGAGGAAATAGAACGCCGGCGCGCGCCTGCCGGCGTCGACCGCCAGGCGGATGGCCGCAGCGAGCAGCAGGACGTCACCGAGCGGGTACGCGACCGAAACCGCCTTGGCGGGCCAGGAGAGCCCGGAGAGGTGGATGTTCGGTGCGATCAGGAAGACCCAGGAGATCAGGCCGATGCCGATCGTCAGGATCGCCGCGTCGATGAAGGCGGCGGGATCGCGGCGAGGGTTCCGCCGCCTCACGAGCACGATCATCCCCGCCATCAGCGCCGGGTAGACCGCCAGGTAGAAGGCGTCGCCGATCGACGGGAACGAGGCGTTGGGATAGGTGTAGGTGTAGAGGTCGCCGCTGAAGAAGAGGAACTGGCCGACGACGAACAGCCACCAGGCGGCGCGCGCCTTCGGGCGGTGAATTCTGATTCCCGCGACGATCGCCACGACCCCGGAGAAGCCCAGGACGTTGATGAGAGGGCCGGAGCCCTTCAGGGGCGGCACGAAGAGGTAGAGCGCGGCCAGCACTCCGGTCACGGCCAGGTACCAGGCCCACGCAGAGTTGCGCCAGTTGCCGCAGAGTGCCCGCATCAGGCCGCCCGCTTTTTCCCGCTGCTGGAGGGCTGAAGGTCGAAGCTGTTCGCGAGCCGGCCGAGGACGTCGACCAGCTGCTCGATCTCGGCGTTGGTGTTCGCCGCGGTGACCTGGACCCGGAAGCCGACCTCGTCCCTCGGCACGAGCGGATAGGCGGCCAGGGTCACGTAGATCCCGTTCTCGAACAGAAATCTCCCGACGGCGTCGATGTCTTCGTGCCGGGCGAGCGGAATCTCGATGATCGGGAAGCCGGATCGGTTCGGCGTGTGTGCGCCGAGCCGGTCGAGGCACTCGAGGACGAGATCGGTCTTGCGCCAGAGATCGGCGCGGATCGAGTCACCGCGTTCGTCGTTGACCGCGAGGCCCGAGAGCGTGGTCGCGAGCGACGCGACGGGCGAAGGCCCCGAGTACAGGTACGGAGGCGCGGCGGTCTTCAGCAACCGCTTCAGCTCCGGCGGGCAGGCGAGGAACGCGGCGAGCGACGAGTAGGACTTCGAGAGGCCCGCCACCAGCAGGACGTGGTCGTAGCTCTCCCCCACGTGTCGGACGATGCTGTTGCCCCTCATGCCGTACGGGCTGGTCTCGTCCGGCGTGCGCTCGCCGATGACGCCGAAGCCGTGCGCATCGTCGACGTACAGCAGCGCGTCGTACTTGCGCGCGAGCCGAGCGAAGCCTTCGACGTCGGCGGCGTTGCCGGTCATGCTGTTGACGCCGTCGATGCAGATCAGGCGCGGGGCTGGGTTGTTCTCCTTCAACAGGCGCTCGAGATCGTCGACGTCCTCGAAGCCGAACTTCTTGACCGTGGCGCCGCGGGCGGCCGCCAGCTGGCAGCCCTCATAGATCGTCTTGTGGGCGCGCTTCTCGAGGAAGATCGTGCCGCCACCCGCGAGGACGGGGATCACCGACATGTGAATCAGCGTGATCGTCGGAAGGACCAGCACGTCCTCGCACCCGAGCAGCTCGCGAAGCTGCTCCTCGATGCGCTCGTAGAGGACGGGGCTGCCCAGGAGGCGCGACCAGCTCGGGTGGGTTCCCCAGCGCGCGAGATACTCGGGAACGGCGTCGATGATCTCCCGGTCGAGGTCGAAACCGAGGTAGTTGCAGGAGGCGAAGTCGGCGAGCCACTTGTCGCCGATGCGAATCATCCGGCCGTCGATCTCGTCGATCACGGCGTCGGTCATCGGGTTGGACCGCTCGAGCTCCGCGAGTTCGCTGCATGCGTCAAGCCAGCGGTCGATCCAGCGTTCGGCCGCACGGGGGCTGTTTGAGACGCCAACCCTCATGCGCGGAAGCATCGGCCCGAGGGGCCTGAATCTTTAGCGTTCTGCTTGGTTAAGCGGTTTTAGGCGTGTTCGATACGCCGCTGCCGTCGGCTAGCGCCGGCGGGCGACCCGGCGACTGGTGCGCCGTGCAACCCTGCGGGATCCCATCATCGGGAACCTCCTCCGGTCGTGGCGCCGGCCGGCTCTGCCGCGCCCTTCTTCTCCATGTCGTGGAGCTCCTTGGCCTCTTCGCCCGAGATCAGCCCGATCTCGATCAGGTCGAGCGGGCTGATGAACCCATCGCTGATGCGGAAACCGCCCGCGCGCCCGATCGCATCGCGCAGCGGAACCGCCCAGTGGTGCTCGATCAGGAGGAGCGCGGCGGCCGAGTCGTTCGGGATCTCCTCGACCACGTCCCAGGCCTCCTCGTCGGAGAAGGCGTGAATGCCTTCGGCGCCCGCCTCGGCGCCGGCTTCGGCTCCTGCGATCGCGCCCTCTTCCCCTTCGATGCCGAGGCCGATCAGCGCGCCGATGGTGCTGCCGAGCTCGATCGCCTCGTCCTTGGAGAGGTTGCTCAGGTGCTGCACCTCGATCTCTCCGTCCGCGTCCTTGTGGACGGCCAGCGCGTCGATGACGCGCACGGTGTCGCTCTCGCGCAGCCGCTCGAGCTCGGCGATGATCTCGCCGTGGAACTCGGGGTGGCTGAAGCCGAGAACTATGAGTTGAACTGGTCCGATTGCCACGTGGTCTCCCTTCGATCGACCGTGCCTTGGGCTCGACCACTTTCGCTTGTCGAGCGGCTCGACGCATCGTCCACTCCGGGTGAAACACGAAGCGGCCGGGCCCCGGAGGCTGGCGTCCTCGGACACGATCGGGTCGTGAGCCGCTCAACGAGGCGGTTGGGTGTCCAAAGGCTGCTTCGTTCCAATTGGATGATGTGCGGGCTGCTCCCGACGATCACGCTGGGTAACGGCAGCAATCAATCCGACTGAGCTGGAGCACAGCCCATGGCTCTCGCCGATCTCGAAACCGCTAGCCAGTTTCTAAAAGCCGCCGAAGTCGCTCTCCGGACGGGAGAACGCGAGGCTGTCTACGCACTCCTGGCCCCAGACATCGAGTGGATCACGCCGCAGCGCACGCTGCAGGGGATCGACGGGATCAAGGACGAGCTGACCTGGGGAAAGCCGTCGGAAAAGCTCGATGTGGAGTTCGAGGAGGCCGACTGGGTGGAACACGGTGATGGCCGCGTCGGCTGCGACGTGCACGAGGTCTACCGCATGAAGGGGAGTGGCGAGGTGGCTTATGAGCGCGACCGAAGCATCGAGCTGACCGTTCGCGAGGGCAAGGTCAGTCGCTACGAGATGCGAATCGTCGGATAACGGCCGGCCTCGGCGCAGGCGAGGCCGCAGTTCCTAGGCGTTCGGCCTGCTAGACAATGGGACAGTCACCCGGAGACCTCATCGAGCGGGGCCAACGGCCTGCTGTAGGGTCCGACGAGCCGGCCATGCGACTCGAGCTCGGAACGTCTGTTCGCTGCACCGACGACACCTTCGGTGAGCTCGCCGATGTGGTGATCGATCCGATCAGCAAGCGCCTGACGCATCTGGTGGTTCGGCCCCGCCACGAGGACCTGCAGGCCCGACTCGTCCCGGTCGAACTGGCAGCGACCGGCGATGAGGGGTCGGAGATCTCGCTTCGCTGCACCGTGGATGAGGTGAACAAGCTCGAGCCCGTGCACGAGTTCGCCTACCTGCGGCTCGACGAAGTCCCTGTTGAAGATCCTGACTGGGACGTCGGTGTCCAGGACGTGCTCGCCCTGCCCTACTACGAGGCCGATCCGCTTGGGCCCATTCCCCTCTACGACACGAATGTCGGGCTGACTTACGACCGCGTCCCGAAGGGCGAGGTCGAGATCCGCCGCTCGAGCGCCGTGGCCTCGGCGGATGGGCACGACCTGGGCCAGGTGGACGGCTTCGTCGTTGACAGCGAGGAGCACATCACGCACTTCATCCTCGAGCGCGGCCATCTCTGGGGGCGGCGTGAAGTGACGATTCCGATCGGCGCGGTCGCGAAGGTCGAAACCGACGCGGTGACCTTGAGCCTGTCCAAGGACGAGGTCGGCGCGCTCCCGTCGGTTCGCGTGCACCGGTAGCTGGTCTAGAGGCTCTGGGCGACATTCTCTCCTGTGGGCCGGGCGGCGAGCCGAACGGCCGGGCGCTGCAATGCGGGCGTATTCTTCGGCACCAGATGGTTGGCACGCTGAGGAAACTTCGCAAGCGACTGCGCTTCGGCTCGCTCGAACCCGGGAACTCCACGAACGCTGCCCAACGGCCAACAGAGAACCTCGACGTTTTGACGGCGGCACACTCCGGCCGCGAGATCGACACAGGCGGCGAGGGCGGCGGCGTTCCGCCGGGTTACGTCAAGTCATACGACGAAGGCCGCCCTCGGCACTAGCGCGTCAAGGGCCAGGCGGCGAGCCGACCTAGGCGCAACTCGCTCACCCACCGTTGCGGGCGTCTCGCCTGTTTGCGGGCAGATGTGTAGAACCTGACCCGACCGCTCGAAAAGGGAGGGAACATGACGGTTCGAGACATGCTCGAGGCACACCCGCGCTCCACCGTTCTCGATCGTGACCTGCTGCTGCGCTGCATCGAAGAGTGCATCGACTGCGCGGCGACGTGCACGAGCTGCGCCGACGCCGACCTCGCAGAGCCAGACGTGGCGAAGATGGTCCGCTGCATTCGACTCTGCCTCGACTGCGCCGACGCCTGCGAGGCCACCGGCCGCATCCTCATCAGGCAGACCGAGCCTGACCTCGGCGTCCTCCGCGCGGAGATCGAGGCCTGTGCGGTGACCTGTCGGGCGTGCACCGAGGAGTGCGAGAAGCACGCCTCCCACCACGAGCACTGCCGCATCTGCGCCGAGGTCTGCCGCCGTTGTGAACGGGCCTGCGAAGACTTGCTCGCAACGATTCGAGACTAAGCGGCGGGCTCGCGCTCACTGGCGCGACCTAACCCGGACGGGTCATTGGAGGAGGAGGCCGCAGCACGCCCTGAAGCTGCTCGACTTGCTGGCGAATGAGGGCCGTCGAGTAGGAGAGCTGCTCCGCGCTCGGCGGCGGGGAGCCGAGCCGGAGAGTTCTGTCGGCCTCGAGGCTGCCGGCGAGGTCGTCGAGCCCCTCACGCACCCGGGCGGCCGCTGCGCGCGATGGATCGTCGGGGGCGCGCGCCTCGAACGCTTGCGCCTCCGCGGCGAGGGCTTCGATCTGTCCGGTCACGACCGAGCCCTTGGCGAGGACGTCGTCAAGCGCGACAAGGCAGCGCCGGTTGAGATCCGCCGTCTCGGCGCCCCACTCGGCCGCTCCTGCCCGATGCCGCTGCCACACCACGAGCCCGATCACAAGAGCAGCCGCCAGTGCGAGGCCGAGGGCGATCCAGCCCCAGGGCGTGCTGCTCGAGGAGGACTCGCCGCTCGTGGTGGCCGGCGGGATCACCAGCGGGACGGTCGTCGTCTCCGACGTCGTGGCCGTCTCGGTGGTCGTCTCCGACGTCGTCACCGTCCGCGCCGGCGTGGTCCGAGTCGGTGTGGTCCGCGTCGGTGTGGTTCGCGTCACCCCGGTCTGGGTACTGAGCGCTCCGCCCGCCGCCTCCTCCGCAGGCCCCGAGCGCGAAACCTACGATCGCCACGAGGGCAAGCACAGGCCCGACCTGCACGAGCCTGTCAAGCACAATTCGCCGGTCGGTGCCCCCCACGGCGAGAGCTTGAGCCCGGTCTAGGCTTGGTACACCACCCCGATTGGATGAACCGCCGACAGCCCGAGGGCCATCGCGATCAGGCGTAGAGAAGTACGCGCGGACGAAACGAAGTGCAAATTGGGTGCGCGACGCGACTCGTGCTTGACTACCCGCCGCGCAAGTTAGAGGCTCACTGCTACCCACTGTTCGGTCGCGTGGGCACGCAGCAGGCGCTGACCCAGCGTGACTGAGAGAGGAGGCGCCTTAGCACGTACCTCTGCGAGCGCACGCAGGAGCGTTCTGAGTGCCGCTCCTACATCTGTTCATGACGAGGCGCAAAGCCGAGGAGGTTGAAATGGCCGTATCGGATCAGTTGACGAAGCTGGCTGCCCGAGCCAAAGAGGCGGAAGACCGCGCCGCAGCCGCACAAGGGAAGGCCAGCGCAGACCTTGAGAAGGACGTCGAGGCCGCGCGGACATCTGCTCAGGCGCAGGCCGACAAGCTCCGCGCAACTGCCGAGGAGAAGAAGGGCAAGCTGTCCGTCTGGTGGTACGACGTGCAGCGTTCGTGGGACGAGCACATCGAGAGCATCCGAACTGACATCGAGAACAGGCGGGCAGAGCACGATCTGGAACGCGCGCAGATGAACGCCGACAACGCGGAAGACGATGCCTCGTTCGCGGTCGACTACGCGTACGGGGCGATCGAGGAGGCCGAGTATGCAGTCCTCGACGCCGCACTCGCGAGAATGCACGCCGACGAACTCGCCACTGCGTCAACGAGCACAAGGACCTAAAACCGAGCATTACCCGAAGCGCGAGCAGCATTCGTGATGCTGCTCGGCTTGTTCGTGGTCGAGAAGCAAGCCCAACACGCGCGGCGTGTCGGGTTCCGAACCCTTGCGCCGCGCGTGGACCGCTCGAGCACTTCTGAGACATTCGAAGGTGGCGTTTAGCTAACCGACTCGTGCGGATCGCACGCCCTGGGTAGCAGAAGGCGCGGCAGGGTGGCCGGGTTCGCGTAGCCACCCTGCCCCAAGGGCGTACGCGCCAGTGCCGCAGCCAGACCCCCTGCCGCCCAGCTGGAATGTCCGTTCAGGCTCCCTCTGAAACGAGCCTGGCTATTGCAGCTCCCCCGACGAAGGGGCCGGGCGGCGAGCCGAACGCCTAGGACGCTTTCCACGACCCGGCCCGAGATCAGGCTACGTCGAGACGCCAGCGGCGCCTCGTGGCCGCTGGACCCGAGCTCGCTGGCGCATGATGACCGCAGGTTTTTGGCGTAACGGTCATCAGAGGAGTATGGCCGGCCGCTTCCCAGCCCCTCCAAGTCCGTCGAGGGCTGCACCCCAGCCCCGCACCCTCGACGCCACAAGCCCGAGCCGCGCCTACGCCACCGACACGGGTCGGCTCGGGCTCTCCCATCAGCTCGACCGGAGCCAGGCGACCCTGTGTCGTAAGTGGGGCAACTGCGCCGCCCGCAGCGCCCCCAGAGGCCGCCCGGCCCCTCATTCCAACGATGTGGCTCTAAATCAGAACTCGCAACCCGGTCATTGGGCCAGATCCTCCACGACCAGCACCGGCGCGGCTGGTCGGCGCCGTCCTGCGGCCTAGGTGGATCGTCTCGCCTGGACTCCAGTTCGGTGCCGCGCACTCCAGTGGGCTCAGGCAGGGGTTTCGACCTCACCTGCCGAGGAGGACCCGCGTCGCTTGCACCCGGGAACCAGACAATCCAGTATCCCCTGAACCATGCCCTGTCCGGGGTGGAAAGGGCGTCAAGGAGGGGGTTTCATGCGGCACAGATTGATTCTGTTGGCAGTCGGCCTGTCGGTGGCCGGCGCGCTCGCGGTGGGCAGCAGCACGCAGGCCAGAGCCGGCGGTAATGGCGCGGAGGTGGTACGTGATGACGGCGACTGCTTCGTAGCTGGCAACACGGGTTCCTGGGTGTTCTCGTGCAAGATCCAGTTCGTGATCCAGCCGGACGGCACGATCAACCACCACATCACGGGCTCGGTCATCCCCGAGGAGAGCAGCCCGCTTCCGTCGCGGCCCGTTACGGACTTCACGGGCCAGCCCTGTTTGGAGTTGAACGGTGTGGTGCTCACGAGGGTCACCGCCGGAATAGTCACCCCGAGCGGGCAGGTCAAACTGACCTGCAGGAGCTAAGGTCAGGCCCGCTCCGGCGGGCCTTCTTCTTACCCAGTCGTTTCGTCGGAGCGGCGAACCGTTCAGCAAGAGGGCCGATGCGCTGGTCTCCGGTGAACGTTGCCGGAACCGGCGCAAGCACGAACAGCGAAGAAGCACCCGATGAGCGGCCCCGACCGGGGAAATCGTGCAACCGCCTGCAGCCGGCGGCATCGGGAGCGCGGTGTCTTGAACTTCTTGTGGCTGGGCAGCAAGGTTGTGCGGCTTGTAACTCGAGGAGTTGCGCCGCCCCCGCACCGGGCCAGGCGATGTAGCGGACGACTCGGCCCCTCGCAACCAAGGGAGGGGAAATGCGACGGCTGACTGCGGTGTTGATCGGCGTGGTAGCGATCGCCGCAATCGCAGCGATGAGCGCGACGCCGGCAGCGGCGAGACCGCGCGGCAGCAACGGAAAGATCGTCACCAATAGCGACAACCTGGTGACCGGCGAAGAGCAGGTCTACACCGTCGATCCCGACGGGACGGATCAACAGCTCGTCTACAACAACAGCGAGGTGGGCCAGTGGTCGCCCGACGGCACGAGGATCGCGCTCGTCACCCAGCTCGGCCCTCCCGCAGGTGCTCTTGTTCAACGTGGACAACGGGAGCACCGTGTATTTCGGGCTGCCATTCGACCTCTACCCTGACCTGGGGCTCTTCTGCACGGTGTGGTCACCGGACGGCGCCCGGCTGGCCTGCGAGGGCCAAGGCGAGACGGATCCGAGCCTGACCGGCGTCTACACGCTGCGGGCTCCGACGGCGGCGACCTGCAGCGGGTGACCTCGGAACCGAACGGCGACGACTGCCCGAGCGACTACTCGCCGAACGGCAAACGGCTGGTGATCACCCGCGCCAACGACACCACCTACGCGCTCGACACGGTAAAGCTGGACGGCAGCGGCATGAAGCAGATCACCCCGGACGGGATGGATTTCAACTTCTGCAACGGGAACTGGTCGCCGCAGGGCAATGAGATCGTCTTCTCGGCCCACGTTCCGAACGCCAACGACTTCCATAGCTCCATCTGGGTCGTCCATCGAACGGCACGGGCCTGCGGCAGCTCCCGATCGCCGGCCCCTGTGGCGGCCCGTTCTCCGACCCGACCACGTTCGGCTGCTTCAACCCTGTCTGGTCGCCAGACGGGCAGAAGATTGCCTTTGGGCGTAACCAGGCTGACGACCAGCGCGACCTCTACACCGTCAACGCGGACGGAAGCGGCCTCTTCCAGGTCACGCACACACCGGACATCAGCGAGTTCAACGGCGACTGGGGGACGCACCCGCTTACGCCATAGACCACTCAGGCTTCCGGCTGGGCAACGGGCTACCCGGAGGCCGCCCAGACCCTCAAGGCCATCGCCGAACGGGTCACTAGAGGCTTGATATGAATTCGTCATAAGTAATGGAAGGGCGGCCGAGCCGCCCCGGAGGGGTCCATAGCCCCCTACCCTTCGGCATACAGGCCCGGGCCGCCCTATGACCCCGGGGCGGCACGGGCTTTCCCCATGGGTCAGAACCCCCGGCTGGCTGAATCACTGCCAACGCCCCTAGAAGCGCACAACCTGACGCGACCGCACGAAGCACCGGACGAAGCACGTCAGAAGTACACCAACCAAGCCCCCGACGCGCATCACCCGCTTTAGGACATGCCCTACCGGCTGCGTGGATCGAGGTGCTTGACGTATTCGCCAGCCTCACCCGTTTTACGGACGACCCAGTGAGCGTCTTCCTCGATGACCAAATCCTCGACTTCCGGCGTGTAATGCAGAGGTAGGACGACGAACTGCCGGGGGTCTGCGCGGATGCTCTCGTAGACCGCTAGTGGCAGGCTGATCCGGAAGGTGCAGTCAGCGTTCGCGCACTCGCAGAGGAACTCATAAGGCACGTCTGGCCCGAGTTGGTCGGCCACGATCTCGACGCGCTCGTTCGCCTCGCGGAAGAGGGCCTCGTTGAGGGCGAGTCGGCGCTCACGTTCGTCCACCTCCATTCAACGCGGCCGGAACGCCCGCAGTTCCGCGTCGACTACTCGTCGATGAACGTACAGCGCGTGTTCGGAAAGAGCAGACTGGGGAAAGAGGCTCTTCGCGATGGATGAGCGCTCGGCGAGGCTGGCCAAGAACGAAGCGATCTTCCGAGCCGGGAACGAAAGCATCGACAAAGCGGCCGGCGGCAGGGTGGAGAAAGCGCCCTACCTGTGCGAGTGTGGGGAGATGAGCTGTCTCGCGCGCGTCGAGCTCACCTCGGCCGAATACGAGGTAGTCCGTGCCCACCCGGCCAGGTTCTTCGTCGTTCCCGGCCACGAGGACATGACGGCAGGAGAGGTTGTGGTTGAGCAGCGCGATCGCTTCACGGTCGTCGAGAAGCAGGGCGAGGAGCGGGAAATCGTCGAACGCGGAGCCTCACAGGTCTCGTAGCGATGCCAGGCGACGCTCGAGAGAGGAACGAGGCCCTCTTCCGGGAGGTCAACGAGCGGATCGAGGACGTGGGCACGGCGCTTGCGCCTGACGACGCGCCGATGGAGTTTCTCTGCGAGTGCGACGACCGGGATTGTGTTGAGAAGGTCAGCGCGACAAGAGCGGAGTACGAGGCGATCCGTGCCGTAGCGACCAACTTCGTGGTGTTGCCCGGGCACGAGGATCCCGGCGTCGAGCACGTCGTTCAGCAGACCGAGCGCTTCCTGATCGTTGAGAAAGAGGGCCAGGCCGCGCACGAGGCTGAGGAAGAGCGACCCGCGAGAGACGTAGGGCACCTGAGGCGGCAACGTTAGAATTGTCGTCTCCACCCGGCTCTCGATGTTCCCTCTCTGGACTGCCGGCGCCAGAGGCGGGTGGAAGGCGCACTGCCCCCTTGCGGAGAAAGCAGCACGCCTCGAACGTCTGCCGTTTGCTGTCGGCGTTCGTCGTCGAGGTCCTTGCGTTCTGAGCAGCAGAGCCTTTCGTGGTCCAGCGTGTGGGAATCTCGACGGGTGAGAGAACGGTCGAGTAGAAGCCGTGACGCTCGGCGAGGCGGTTGCCGCGTTCGAATGGTGGCGCCGGCTTCAGGTTCCGGTGCTCAGCAATGCTCTTCTGCACGCCGTTTCCTCTCGTGTCGCGTTCAGCCGAATATGGGTGCCCCACCTGACCTCCCGCCGGGCCGAGGCTGATCCGAGGATGTTTCCGGAGTGGTGACAGGGGGTGACAACGCGTGCCCTTTCTCGAGGGAGGCACAGTTGCGTTTAAGGAATCGTCGTCGCGATCACGCTAGTGGGGGAAACGCAGTGCCGGTTGGTTCTAACGCGCCTCCTGGAGCCGATCGGCGATAGGAGCAAGGGAGAGAGATGAGGAAGCTCGTGTTCTTTGCCGTCGTCTCGGCTCTCGCTGCCGTCTTCACTGGCGTGATTTCGGCTTCGACGCCAGGCGCAGATGTCAAGCTGACCATGACGCGTTGGATCCGGGTATGTGAGCGCGTACACGCTTGGGACCGGAAACGCCTACACGGACGCGACGCTGCAGGAGTGCTCGCGGCTCGCGCGGTCGGCAGAACGAGCCGGCCGGTCGCGATCGACCCGCGGGATCCGGCGGTGATTCTGGGCAGCTCGAACGACTACTGCGGCGTCTACAACGCGACCGATGCGAGCGGCGCCCCGATTCCGGTCGGCCCGATCTGGGAGGGGTACTACCGCTCGGAGAACGGCGGCGCGAGCTTCGTGAGCTCGCTCGTGCCCGGCTATCCCGACGACACGTCGCCGTACGCGCTGCTGGCGAAGCAGCAGGTCCGGACGGCGAGCGCGGGCGATCCCGTGATCGCCTGGGACGCGCAGGGCCGGGCGTTCTTCGGCTCGGAGAGCTCGGACGATCCGGCCGGCACGCCGAAGACGTTCGGCGATGTGTGGGTGGCGCGCTTCGTATCCCGGCGACGGGTGCGACGGCGGGTGCGCATCCCGACGGCAAGCAGTACGCGGGCACGACCGTCGTCGCGCACGGGCTCGTCGGCGCCGAACCTGCTCGGCAAGTTCAACGACAAGACCGCGATCGAGGCCGATCACAACAGCGACGGCCGCGTGCGACAACAACGTCTACTTCTCGTGGTCGCGCTTCAGCGGGAATGCCGGCGGCGTCGGCATCTACTTCGTCCGCTCGACCGACCACGGCGCGACGTTCTACGAACCCGATGAAGCTCTCGCAGACGATCTCCGACGTGCAGTTCCCGGACATCGCGATCACCGGCAACGACGACGTCTACGTCTTCTTCCGCAGCTTCGCTTCCGGGCGGGGCCACGAGGGCGACGAGATCTACTACGTCAAGTCGACCGACTGCGGCGCGACGTTCACGCGTCCGACGCTGCTGACGTCGTTCATCCGCTCCGACGCCAAGGACGAGTCAGCGAGCCGGAGGCGATTCCGGCGCAGTCGCGGCCGGACGACCCGCTGTTCGGCGAGGGCGAGGAGGCCGCCGATCAGGGCGTCTCGCGCGACTGCGGCGACTTCGCCGACCACTGTGCGTCGGGCTACACGTTCTTCCGTCGCGACACGCAGGAGCGAGCGACGCCGACCAGTTCGATCCGGCGCACCAGTACATCTACGTCGTCTACGACGCGACGAAGCCGGGCACCGAGAACACGCCGACTGGGACGACCTACTACACGACGACGCCGGGGCACGGCGGCCAGGCGGCGATCTTCTTCACCCGCCTCGACGGTGCGACGGGTGCTCACACCGTCACCGACGTTGATCGACAACCAAGCCGCCGGGCACCAGATCTTCCCGGACGTCTCGGCCGACAACCCGGCCGCGCTCGCGGGGCACCGTCACGCCATCTGGTGGGATAGCCGGCTCGACGCCTGCTACAGCGCGGCACGCCCGATTGGCAACTGCGCCAACCGGACACGACGCGTCGCTCGACGCCTGGGGTGCCGTCTCGCACGACTTCGGGGGCGACGTGGCCGATGAAGGCACGACTGAGCGACGTCGCCTCGAACCCGAACTACGAGCAGTTCGACAACCGCGCCGTGCCGTTCGCCGGCGACTACCTGTACATCAGCTCGCTGAACGACTTCGCGTTCGGCGTGGACCGACTGGCGCGACACGGTAGTCGGCAACGATCCGCGCGAAATACGGAGGACGAGGACGCAGCCACCGCCGACGTCCACCAATGCCGCACCTTCTCAGACGGCGCTGGAGCGGCGACCTCTGCCCGCGCGAAGGCGGACTCGACCAGAACATCTACGGCGACCTCACGCCTAGGTTCTCCGCTCCGGTGGCTCAGCGACGAGCGAAGCTAACAAAAAAAAAAAAAAAAAAAAAAAAAAAAAAAAAAAAAAAAAAATGTCGGTTTGGATTTCGGTTTGGTTGAGGGCGCCGTTGTAGAGGCGGACTTCGTCGATCAGGCCGCTGAACCACTCGTCCCAGATCGCGTTTCCGCCGATCGGAGTGGGTCGTTGCTGGTGCTGATCGGGCCGCTGGCGGTTTGACTGAGTGTGAGGGTGCCGTCGACGTAGAGGCGGATCGTCGTGCCGTCGTAGCTGGCGGCCAGGTATATCAGGTGTTGGTGGGCAGCGTGAGGCAGAGCGGCTCGCTGCCGTGCCGTCGACGAACACGCGCGCTTGCCCTCGCGTGTCGGAGTTAGCGTATAGCGCGTAGCAGAGGTCGCCGGGGCGTTCCTTGAGCAGCACGGTGCGCCAAGAGCCCGTGAGCGTACTGGGTTTGACCCAGGCCTCCATTGTCAGCGCGCCCGCTAGGTGGAGGGAGCTTGAGTCGGGATCGTGACAGTTGTCGACTGGGGCCGGACGGCACGGCGAGCCTAACGGCATCTAACTGGCACACGTGACCATGGAGCCATGCCGCCTTCCGCATAGCCGCGACCAAACCATACGCAGCCACAGCTCGCCGGGCGCTTGCGCGGAGACGGTGGCGTTGGCTCGTTGGAGGGCGCTGAGGGTGCCGGCGGCGTCTCGGTGGCGACACGTGAGTAGTAGCTGCATGCGGCGAGCTAGGGTCGGTGTAGCTTGTCCCGGTTGGTTGACTGATCCGGTTTGCCGGGCTGGGCGTGAAGCCGGCGCTGGTGCTGCGGTAGAGGTCGTAGCGGCGACCTACGTTGTCGCTCGAGGCCGTCCAGCTCAAGTTGACTGTGCTGCCGCTGGTGGCGGCGATCAGGCCACCGGCACGCTCGGCGGGCTTGTGTCCGCGACGGGGTTTGCATGTCGGTTTGGATTTCGGTGGGGGAGAGGGCGCGGTCGTAGATGCGGAGCTCGTCGATGAGGCCGTCGAACCATTCGTTCCAGATGGCGTTGCCGCCGATCCGAAGGGGACCGTCGAGCCGCCGATAGCGCCGCTGACGGCGTCGTGTTCGCGAGTGTGCCGTCGACGTAGAGCCGCAGGCTCGTGCCGTCGAAGGTGACCCTACGTGCGTCCACGTATCAAGGGCGAGCTGTGCGATACCGGTCGCGTTCTGCTCACCGCCGATGTAGACCTGGCCGACCGGCAACCCAGAGTATTGGTTGGCATAGAGGCTGTACACGACCCCGCCGGAACGCTCCTTGAAGAGCACCGTGCGCCAACTCGTGCCCAGCGCGCTTGGCCGCACCCACGCTTCGAGCGTCATCCCGTCGCTCAGGTCGAGGTCGGGTGCGTCGGCGACCGTGACCCAGCTCGAGCTGCCGTCGAAGGAGAGGGCGGCGCCAAACTTGCCGCCGGCCGTCCAGGTCGCGTTCGAGAGCGTGCCGGCGTGGCCCTTGCCCGTGGCGTCGGCCGTGGTCGAGCCCGAGCCCTCGTTAAAGCCCCAGGCCGCGACTAGGCCGCTAGAAGGAGGAGGAGGAGGAGGAGGTGGTGGATGGAGGTGGAGGTGGTGGTGGTGGTGGTGGTGGTGGAGGCAAGGCGTTCGCGACCGTGACCATGACGGCCACGGAGGTCGTCTGGTTGCCGGCGGCATCGCGGGCCAGCGCCGTGAACGTGTGCGAGCCGTTGCTCGCCGCGGTCGTATCCGAGTCGACCGAGTAGGGCGCGCTCGTGTCCTCGGCGCCGAGAGCGGCGCCGTCGAGCTTCAACTGCACGGCCGCCACCCCGATGTTGTCGGCCGCAGTGGCGCTGACGCGAGCAGTCCCGGACACCGTCGCGCCACCGCGGGGCTGGTGATCGAGACTGTGGGCGGTGTCGTATCGGGCGCTCCGCTCCCGGCCGGAAGCACCGCCATGTAGTAGAGCTGTGAGATGTAGGTCGCGTTGTCTAACTTGTCCTCGTCGAAGAAGGCCGCGTCGATTACGCCTGGGTTGTTGTCGCGAGGCGGGTCCGATGGATCGACGCCGAGCCGTCGAGCGTGCCGTCCGTCTGCGAGGTCAGCGGTGTGTAGGGCGCCCAGGCCTGGCCGCTCAGGTGGTAGTCGTAGCCGAAGCGGATCTGGTCGTCGTGGCCCGGAAACGCGTAGATGTCATTGTTCTGGGCGTAGATCGCGGGCGCGTGGGAGTAGATGTTCTGCGCCGGGTTGTCGAAAACCCAGCTCGAGCCCGACCGGGACTTGATCCGGATCCAGCTGGTGCCACGCTGGGTGATCCAGAGGACGTGGAGCTTGCCGGAGGCAGTCACGGCGAGGCTTGGGCTTTGATCGCTGGTGGCGTTGTCCTGGACGTCGGCGCTGTCGACAACTTCCTGGGGGAGCCAGGTCCGGCGGCGGTTCGTTGGACGTAGCGGATCACCGCCGACGGGGGGTTCTGGATGTCGTCCAGCCAGGTGACGTGGAGGTTGCCGCTGCCGTCGAAGGCGATCTGCGGGTGAATCGGGAGACTCCCGCTCGAGATCGTCACCGGAGGGCTCCAGCTGCCGCTCACCCGGTCGACGTAGACGAGGTCGGCGCCAGTCACGTAGACGACGTGCGGCTTGTCGTTCGCGTCGAGCGTCAACGCAGCCGGGTTGCGGCTGCGTTTGATGGTAGAGAACGATGCCTTGACGCCGGTCGCAATCACCGACGCCGCCCCCCAAGTGTCAGTCGCTGTTGAGAACGTGCGGTAGTAAAGGGTGCCGTTGGTCTCGTCGACGTAGATGACGTGCGCGACCCCGCTTCGGTCGAGGCGCACATCGACGCTCACGATCACGTTCGCCGAGCCGCCGCTTGCGGTCGGTCGGTTGGCGGGGTCTACCTCGGAGAAGCCGGTCGGTATGCCTGCTACGTTCGCCTTCCAGACTCTGACAACGCCCGGGCCCGTCCCCTGGCGCTCGGCCGTGTCGTCGGCCGCGAAGATGTAGACGCGGTCGGCGGCTGCCCGTAGGACCTGTCTCGCGCCGACTCGACGTAACCGGGCCGACCGCGACAAGTTTGAAGGCGTCGGCGGGGTTGAGTGTGCGTGCGCCGGGCGACCCGGCGGCGTGGTTTGAAGCGGAGGCTGACGCGAGGAGCACCGAACCCAGGGCACACGTCACCAACGCCCGCCGCAGACGGGAGGGAGTCATCAAGGGAGTTATTAGATACCTCGGCTGACTCTAAAACTAGTAGACGTTAGGCTAGTTCAGCTCGGGGTTTGTGCGTTTCGATTCGGCTGAGGAGGCGGTCGAGGTGGGTGCGCGTGAGCGTCCACTCGAAACGGTCTGGCGATCTGTCGGTAGTGCTCGCCGGAGCGCAGGCTCCTTGAGCCGCTGGATCGAGGCCTTGCCGGCGTGCGAGTTGCCGTTGTCGACGATCCAGAACACCGTGCGGATCGACGCATACGGCTCGCTGGTCATCACCGGCTCGACGAGGCGCCCGGACGGCTTGACCCCGGTCTTCGGCTCGACGCGTCGAAGGGGTTGGCGTCCGGGTGCCCCCAGCGGTGAGGTAGGTCGCCCGCGCCGCAGGCGGCGTCATGCAGACCGCGGGGCGTGGTCGTGGCTCTGCTTGATCGCGAGCTAGTAGCGCTCGAGCCGCCAGCGCACCTCGAGCGTCGGGTATCTCCCTCTCTGCGCATTGAACGGTGTGCGAGCGGAGGTTGAGCTTGCTCACCAGACGTACTCGGGCGGAGGGTCTTCGGGTTCGTAGGAGCGCGCCTCTTGGATCCGTTCGGCGATGCGTCCGCGTTGCCACACAGCGTCTCGAAGGCCACGAACCGCTCGCGCTCGAAGTCCGCGGTCGTTTTTGGCGCGGGTACCGGGGCGGCGGGAGCTCGGATGGGCGGCTGAGAGAAGAGGGCGGGGAGAGTCGGAACGGTTTCAGCGCGGGGCTGTGGAGGTGGCGCACTATGAGTTCTCAAGGAAGCAGGATTCCTTGAGTCGGGGCGGCCGGCGTTTTCTTGCTGCGCTGCGCAGGATGGCCGGTGAACGTCAGACCAGGCCGCGTGAGCGTACGTGAGCGTACGCAGAGAGGTCGAAACCGCGCGCTTGCGGTCATGCTGACGCACGACGTGTGCGCGCGAGGCGTGGGTGGCGATGTGTGCTCGCCCTCGTGATGAAGTGGCGTAGGGTGGACGGCACAACAACACGTTCCGACAGAGGAGGAGACAATGGTCCTGGCAACGGCGAAGATCGGGGATTTCGACCGCTTCTGGAATACCTTCTCAACCAAGGGCGCTGAGAAGCGAAAGCAGCACGGTTGCAAGGGGGCGCACGTCTTTCGGGATCCAAATGAGAGCGACCGGGTTTGGGCGATCTTCGACTGGGACGAGGCGGGCTGGCAAAGCTTCACCTCGGACCCCGAGGTCCCGGCGATCTTTCAGGAAGCCGGGTTTACGCAAGGTCCGCCCAAGTCGGCGGAGTTCCTCCGCCAGCACGACGCCTAGACAGGCCCGCGCGACTCCAAGCGGCGCCCGTCAGGGCGCGCTTGCCGGCGCGGGGTTGCTGCCCGTCGGCTCGTTGTCGATGTCGGGTTCGTGTCGGGCTGCTGTCGGTTGACACGACACGACATTCCCCCTCTAGGGGACGGTGTCGGGTTGTCGGGTTCGCGCCGCCTAGCCGCAAGAAAAACCCCGCTTTAGCGGGGTTTTTCTGTATGGGCCCGCCTGGATTCGAACCAGGGACCAACGGATTATGAGTCCGCTGCTCTGACCAGCTGAGCTACGGGCCCGCGCTCGCCCAAGCGTAACGCCGGCCGACCTCGGGAACAGGCGGCTCCTGGCTCGACGGAACCGAGCATCCGTCCTCAAGGAGGGGGCTCACGGGGGAACCAGGGGCTCCCCCGTGCTCAAACCACCACGGCGTGATTGGCGTATGCTTCCGCGCCATGAAACGGCTTCTGCTCCTGATTCCCTTTGCGGTGCTTCTCGCCGGCTGCGGCGGCACGAGCGGTGGTACCGGTAGCCCGAACCAGGGGCACCTCGGCGAAACGGCGGGCGTCATCGGCAACAAGGTGACGATCATCCTCCAGGACTTCACCATCACGCCCGCGAAGCTCAAACTGCCGAAGGCCGGGACCTATACCTTCGAGCTCCACAACGAGGGTGCTCAGACGCACAGCCTCGAGATCGAGGGCAACGGCGTCGAGAAGAAGGGCCCGCAGATCACCTTCGGCCAGAAGGGGTCTTTCACGGTCGACCTCAAGAAGGCCGGCAAGTACGAGATGTATTGCCCCGTCGACAGCCACAAGTCTCTTGGCATGACGGGCACCATCACCGTCGGCTGACGGTTCGGCTCGACTCCGCGCCGCGGAACCCTCACAATAGAGCCGCCCGCGCTCCCGCGGCCGTCAACCAAGGAGGGTGGTCAACGGTGAAGGTCTTCCAGCACGAGCGGCAGCTCCGCACCACCGGCGGCCTGGCCGTACGGGACATCACCGAAGAGGTGACCGATGCCGTCCGTGAGAGCGGCGTCGTGGACGGGATCGCGTGCGTCTACTCACCCCACACGACGTGCTGCGTGCGGGTGAACGAGTTCGAGAGCGGCTTCCTCGACGACTTCGCCAACATGCTCAAGCGCCTCGTACCCAGCGAGACCTATTACGCGCACGACGACTGGGACCGGCGCACCGAGAACATCTGCCCGGAGGACATGGACTTCGGGAACGGCCACTCGCACTGCATGGCGATGCTGCTCGGAACCGCCGGCGAGTCGATTCCCGTGCGCGACGGCGAGCTGTGCCTCGGCACCTGGCAGCGTGTGCTCTTCCTCGAGCTCGACCGTGAGCGTGACCGGCGCTGGATCGTCCAGGTCGTCGGGACCTAGCAGCGTTCGCCCCGTCTTCGATGATCCGGACTAGTTCGTCGATCCGGTAGCCGTGTTGACGCGCGAAGCGGACGAGTTCTTTGGCTCGTACCACGACGGCCCCTTGCTCGGTTGTCCCCGCGACGGTCACCCCACGACCGCGGCGGAAGTCGAGCAGCCCTTCGTCGCGTAGCTGACGAAGTGCCCGCAGCACGGTGTTCGTGTTGACACCGAGCACGGCAGCAAGATCCTTCGCCGGCGGCAGGCGATCACCCGGCTTCGCCTCACCCTCCGCGATCGCACGGCGGATCTCGGCTGCCACCTGCTCGTGTAGATCCGTTCGTTCGCCTCGGCTGACCTTGACAGGAAACATAGTGCTATTCATAGTAGCGTCATATCGTGAGCACGACGACGCTACCACCTGTGCCGCCGCCGGATCCGCCGAGCGTCGAGGAGCGCGAGGAGCTCGAGGCGCTGATCAAGGAGGCGCGCAGGCGGGCACGGCGTCGCCGCCTCTGTACGCCATCGCTGCGGTTCTCGCTGCCGGGGCGGCGGCCGCCGGTTTCTCCGGCTTCCACGGCGGTGGCAGCACACTTCGTGGCGCGCCCGGAGAGTCCACTGCGGGAGGACCCCAGCAGAACAGGCCCGCGCCGGCACCGCGCGCTGTCAGGAACGGGCCTCTTGCTCTCGTCGACGCCGCAACCGGGACTCGCGTCGTCCTGATCGGAGCGGGAGGCCGCTTCTTCAGGTCGCTCCCGATCTGCCGGCCACCCAGATGCGGCGGGCTGCAGAGCGTTGCCTGGTCACCTGACGGCAAGACCCTCGCCTACGGAACGTGGACGGGCCCCGGCGGACCTTGGCACCCCCGAGACGGGTTGCACCTCTTTGACCTCGCTCGCAACAAGGACAGGAGACTTATCCGGGGCGCGTGGTGGGACTGGCAAGACCTCGCCTGGTCACCGAACGGGAAGAAGCTGGCGTATGTAGTCGGCGCCGCGATCCACATCATCAATCTCGAACGGCCCAAGGAGATAACCGCGCTACGCGCCCACAGCGCCTCGCCGTCTTGGTCGCCCAACGGGAAGCTGATCGCGTACGACCGCTTCTACGGCAAAGGGGGCATCTTCGTAAGTCGTCCTGATGGTTCGCACTCACGCCGCCTGTCGAAATTCGGAGCCGCGCCTGCCTGGTCGCCGTCCGGAAACCTGATTGCCTACGAGGTTCGGACTGCGGGATCCGGCTCATGACTCAGACAGGAAAGGACGTTACGGCCAACGCGGTCTGGAAATGCGCCCACATAGGCGTGCCCGGCGCCCCCGTGTGGTCGCCGGACGGGAGGAGAATCGCGATCGCGGGAGCGAAGGGCGTGTTCGTGATGAACGCCAACGGCAGCGGGTTGACGCGGATCTGGGCGCGCCCGGCCCTGCGACCGTCTTGGCGCCCGGTGCCGCGCGGCTAGGCGAGCTCTGAGCTGATCGCCTCGATCACCTGCTCCTGAAGCCAGGAGAGGTACGCGTACAGCGCCAGGTCGGGCGCGCGCGGGTCGTCCTCGGGTAGGTCGCCGAGCAGGCTGTCCTCGCTCACCTCGAGGCGGGTGCCGAGCACGAGACGCAGGTCGTTGAGGGCCGTCAGCCACGCCTGGGCCTGCTCGGCGGTGAGGCGCTCCGCCTCGGCGGTCTCGGCGAGCACCTGAAGCGCGCGCCGGCGCCCGTTCAGGAGCTCGTCTCCCATCAGCTCCCGGTAGGCGGCCTCGTCCTGGTCGTCCTGGTAGGTGCGGGGGAAGAGCCGGCGCAGCGCCGGGTCCTCCGGTGCGAGCTCGAGCACGGACCGCAGCTCCTCGGGAAGCCGACGCAGGAGGTCGCGCTCGCCCTCGGGGAGGCGGACGGCGTAGTCGCCGTCGCCGGTGCGCTCGATTCGCAGCTGGTTCCACATCAGTCGCGTTGCATCGTGGCCCAGAGCCCGTGGCCGTGGAGCCGCGCGACGTCGTGCTCGGCCTTCTCGCGCGTCCCGCTGGAGACGACCGCCCTGCCCTCGTTGTGGACCTGGAGCATCAGCTGCGTCGCCTTCGCCTTGCTGTAGCCGAAGAGCTTCTGGAACACGAGCGTGACGTACGACATCAGGTTGATCGGGTCGTTCCAGACGATTACCACCCACGGGCGGTCGTACTCGGGCTCGTCGCTTCCGCGCGGCTGCTCGACCTCGACCTCGGCGGGGGCGAGCGTCGTCATCCCGGGCCGCTAGGCGACCTTCAGCGCTTCGATCTCGCGGTTGACGGCGAGTTGCTCGAGCGCGCTGGCCTCGATCTGACGGACCCGCTCGCGCGTCAGCCCGAGCTCGCGGCCGATCGCCTCGAGCGAGGCGGGGTCACGGTCGCCGTTCAGCCCATACCGGCGCTTGACGACCTCGCGCTCGCGATCCGGAAGCTGGGCCACGGCCCGCCGCAGGACGTCCTCCTCGAGGCTGACCGTCAGCTCCTCTTGCGGCTCGGCGCCCTCGCCGACGAAGAGATCGCCGAGCCTCCCCTCACTGTCGACGCCGAGCGGCTTGTCGAGGCTGGTGATCGCCCGCGCTGCCTGCCGCACCTCGCGCACCTGCTTCAAGGGCAGCTTCGCGTGCTCGGCGATCTCCTCCTCGGTCGGCTGCCGGCCGAGCCTCGGCGCCAGCGCCCGCTCGGCCCGCGCCATGCGCTGCTCGCGGTCGGCGATGTGAACCGGAAGACGAATCGTGCGCGACTTGTTGGCCACCCCGCGCTGCACCGCCTGACGGATCCACCAGGTCGCGTACGTCGAGAACTTGAACCCCCGGCGCCAGTCGAATTTCTCGACCGCCCGGATCAGGCCGATGATCCCCTCCTGGATCAGATCGAGGAGCGACAGACCGTGGCCCTGGTAGCGCTTGGCGATCGAGACCACCAGGCGGAGGTTCGAGTTGATCATCCGCTCCTTGGCCTCGTGGTCGCCGCGCTCGATCCGCTTGGCGAGGTCGACCTCCTCCTCCCTCGTCAGCAGCGGCCAGCGTCCGGCCTCGTTGAGGAAGAGCTGCAGCGCATCGGTCGTCGAGACGGCGAGGTCGCCGTTGACGTAGGTGCTCTTCTCGCTCTCACGGCCGCAGTCGTCGTTGACCTCGATCGCCCGCTCCTCGAGCTGCTCGTAGAGCCCACGCACCTCGTTGTCCTCGAGCTCGTGCTCCTGGACGAATTCGTCCAGCTCCGAGAGGTTGAGGCAGCCCTCCTCCTCGCCGTGTGCGATCAGCGCGTCGATCTGTTCTCTCGTGATGTCGCTCATGCTGTGCGTCCTACCCGATCGCGGGCTTGTCAGCCCTGGCGAAACGATAAGGCAATCACGCCGACCGCCGGGCGAATCGAGCTCAGAGGAGGCCGCAGGACCGGGCGGTGCTGGGCCAGGGGCCGTAGCCGCGCCCGCTCCGGTGGGCGCGCTCCGCGACCCACATCTGCTCCAGCGGCGTCCAGCGGTCGGCCCACCCTCGGCGCAGGAGGTGCCGCGGCGCGTAGGCGAGCATGAAGCCCCGGTCCATCTGCAGGCCGCCCCAGTACGGGTCGCTTCCGTCGCTCCAGCTGCCCTCGAAGCGATGGATGCAGAGCCAGCCGCGCCTGTGCGGCGGGCGAGCCGCGACCCGGCGCACGTAGCGCACCTGATGGCGCCAGTAGAGCAGCGCACGGCGCGTGTCGAGAGCGCCCGAGGAAGGTGCTCGGTGCAGCCCGATCAGGGCCTGCCAGCGCCACGTCGTGTCGCGCAGCCGCCGGGTTACCGCCGGGTTGACGTGTCGGAGGACAGCGATCCTCGCGGGCTTCCGTGGGAATGCCGGCCTCTTCGGCGGTCGACTGGTTACGGCCGCGAGGGCGGATGCCGTGGCCGCGACGGCCAGTAGGACCGTGAGCACAGGTAGAAGCACACGCTTTTGGTTCACCGCAGAGACCCCTCCTCCGGAGTCCGACACTGATCGGCTCGACAAGAAGCGTGTCCGCGGGCGGCGCGGTAGCCATGCTTCTGTGGCCTGGTCGTAACGACCTGTTCCGAGAGTCGTTAGACGCCAAACCTGACAACCGGTTAGCTGAAGATCGTGCCGGGGGCCACGAAGTTGAGGCCAAACCCGCTTGATACCGTCGAAAGGTGCGCCGTCTCGTCCTGCTCCTGAGCTCGATCGTCGCGCTCGACATCATGTTCTTCGCGGCCCTCGCGCCCCTGCTGCCGCACTTCGTCTCCGCGTACGGCCTCTCCAAGGGCGCGGCCGGCGTGCTCTCGGCGTCGTACGCGGCCGGCGTGCTGGCGGCGTCGGTTCCGGGCGGGCTGGCCGCATCGCGATTCGGGCCGAAGCAGGCGGCTCTGGGCGGAGTGGCGCTCACGGCAGTCGCGAGCCTCGCGTTCGCGCTCTCGCACGACGTCTGGATGCTGGGCGCCGCCCGGCTGCTCCAGGGAATCGGCAGCGCGTTCTCGTGGTCGGGCGCCCTGGCCTGGCTCGTCGCCGCGGCCCCGCGCGAGCGCCGCGGCGCGCTGATCGGGGCCACCATGGGCGCGGCGGTCTTCGGAGCGCTGCTCGGCCCCGTCCTCGGCGCCGCGGCGACCGTGGCCGGCGTACGCGCGACGTTCGTCGGCGTGAGCGTGCTCGGGATCGTGCTCGGCGCCTGGGTGCTCGCAACGCCGGGAGTGCAACCGCAGCCTCAGCCGCTCTCCGCGCTGCGGCGCGCCGACCGGCGGCTGCTCGGTGGGCTTTGGCTACTCGTCCTGCCGGCACTTCTGTTCGGAGTGCTGGCCGTGCTCGTGCCCTTGACGCTGCACGCCCAGGGCTGGGGAGGTGTCGCCATCGGCGCCGTCTTCCTTGCGACGGCCGCGGTCGAGGTGGTGCTGAACCCACTGCTCGGCCGCTTCACCGACACGCGTGGCCTGCTCCTGCCGGTTCGCATCGCGCTCCTCGGCTCGATCGTCGTCTCGCTCGCCTTCGCGCTGGCCGACTCGGCTCCGCTCGTCGCGGCGCTGGTGCTGGTCGCGGGAGTGACCTACGGCGCCTTCTACACCCCGGGGATGGCGCTGCTCACCGACGCGGCGGAGCAGCGGCACATCGCGCCCGCTCTCGCTTTCGGCGCGATGAACGGCGCCTGGGCGGCAGGCAACGTCGTGGGCCCCGCGCTGGGCGGGTGGCTGGCCGAGGTCGCCGGCAACTCGCTCCCGTACCTGCTCCTCGCCGTCGTCTGCCTGCTCACCTTCGCGGCGACGATGCCGTGGGCGCCGCGCTACGTCCAGGCGAGGTCGCGGCCGAGCAGCTCGTAGAGCCGCCGGTTCGGCTCCGCGAAATAGGCGGCGAGCACCGCCCGCGTCTCCGGCTTCATGCCTTCGTAGCTGCGCTCGAAAACGCGCGGGTAGGCGTCGAGCCGGTGCGGTGGGGCCCCGAGAAACTCGAGCACCTGCGCGTGCGCCCGCTCGGGCTCGGCGAGGAGCTCCTCGCTCGGGAGGATCAGGAGCTGCTCGCGAGGGAAGACGGCGAGCCAGCGCTCGAGCTGCTCGGCGTACCGGCCGCGGGCCTTGTAGGTGTGGCTCCACCACGCCTGGCTGAAGTAGCGCGGATCGCCGCAGAGCCGCTCGACCTCGCCGTCGAGGCGCATCTCCTCCGCGGCGAGCGCCTCCTCGAAGGAGAGCGGCTCGCGGCCGAGTGCGAGCTCGTGGTTGTAGTGCGAGAGCGCGCGGTCGACCGGGTCGCGGACGAGCGCGATCAGGCGCGCGCTCCGGCACGAGTGCCCTGACTCGCTCCGGGCCGAGGGGGTGGAAGAGGTAGCTCGGGCTCGCCTCGCCGACCAGCTCGCCACGACTGCGGAGAAGGTTCGGAAAGTTGCCGCGGTACCAGTTCGGGCCTCGCGCGTAGTGCCGGTCGAAGTAGCTGACCTCCTTCCAGGACGGGCCGGTGATCTCGGGATGGCTGCGCAGGTAGGCGTAGAGGGCGGTCGTGCCGGCCTTCTGGGCCCCGAGAATCAGGAAGTCGGGAAGCGGCCGCACGGCGGCCGTCGCCTTCCCGTAGGTCCAGACCGCGTTGCGAAGCACGACCCGAGCAGGCTCCGGGATCGTCGGGATGAGCTCGGCCGGGAGCCGGAACATCAGGAGTAGCCGAGCTCGCGCAAGAGCGGGCCGGCCTGGGCCTCGACGTCTGCCACCTGCTCGTCCGTGAGGTCGCGGCGCCAGCGCCCGACGGACTCGGAATGGACGTCGCGAAGCGGCTTCGCCAGCTCGCTCGCGTCGACGCCGATGTGCTCGGCGATCCGGGCGGCGGTCCCGTCCGGGTCGGCGGCCAGGTCCTCGTAGCGCACCTCGATCGTGGCCTCGGGCGCGCCGGCCCTGGCGGCGGTGAGGTAACGGCGCCAGGCCCAGGCGGCCCGGGTCGCCTCGCTCGCGGCCTGGAACTCCGGCACAAGCTCCGGCTCGACCCAAGAGCGCGCCTGCTCGCCGTACGGGCTTCCCACGTCGTCCGCTCCGCCGCGCTCGGCCCGGAGCCAGCCCTTCTCGAGGAGCGAGCAGACGACGTCGCGCCCGTCGCGAACCATGTGCACGGCCTTGCCCTCCGGGTATGCGCGCAGCGCGGCGCCGAGCACGAAGCTCGTCTCCGGGGTCTGCTCGACGGCGCGGAGGCGGCGGGCCAGGCCGAGCCGGCGCACGCGCTCGATGATTCGATGAAAACGCCGGGCCGACTCCTCCTCCGGGAGCGCCACGAGCTCGTCGATCGCGACCTTGAGCGGCCCGACCTCGCCGAGGTCGACGAACCCGGCAGCCGCCCGATCGAGTTGCCCATGAACGTCGTCCCGGAGCGCGGCGCCCCGACGACGAACACCGGACACCCGCTCGCTTTCGTCGCCTCGGAGGCGGCCTTCTTGCGCCCGCGGCGGGCGACCCTTGCGGCGGCAGAGCCGTAGAGGCGGAGGGCGGTGACGGCCACGGCGGGATTCAACACCACCGTGGCCGTCGGACGACTACTGGTCCTGCGCCTTGACGATCCCCACCGTGTGGCCCTCGGGGTCGCTGAAGAGCGCGAACGTGACCATCTCCATCTCGGTCACCGGCACGACCGTCTTGCCGCCGAGTTGCTCGACCTTGTCGAGCGCGGCCTGCGGGTCGTCGACCTCGACGTAGAACGTGACGTGACCGTCTCCGTCCTGCGCCTGGCCGACACCGCCCCCGATGCCCTTGTCGGGCTGCATCAGCATCCCGTAGCCCATGTTGGCCGGATCCTGGAGCTGCCAGCCGAACGCGTCGGAGTAGAACTTCTGCAGCGCGGGGCCGTCCTTGCCGACGACCTCGAACCACGTGACCGCGTTACCCATCGTCCCTCCTTGTCGTTGACCTCCTGCTCCTACGACGAACGGGCGCTGGGGCTTTCGACACCTTCGCGGCGCTCGGCACGGTAGGCGCGCGACTCCTCCACCAACGCCTCGAACAGCCTCAGGTCCTCGCCGGCCTCGGGGTGCCAGAGCACCCCGAGCGCGAAGCGGTGGGATGGGTCTTCGAGAGCCTCGAGGGTTCCGTCCTCGGCGCGTGCGGAGGCACGCAAGCCCTCGCCGAGGCGCCCGAAGCCCTGGTGGTGGTGCGACTTCACAGGAGCGCGGTCTCCGAGCAGCGAGCCGAGCCGCGTGTCGGGCTCGACGCTGACGTCGTGGTCGGCGAAGGCACCCGCCGTGTGCTTGTGCTTCTCGTCGCCGACGACCTCCGGCAGGTGCTGCACCAGGTCGCCGCCCCGGGCCACGTTCAGGACCTGGGAGCCACGGCATACCGCCAGGACCGGCATGTCGCGTGCGAGCGCCGCCTCCAGGAGCGCCAGCTCGCCGCGATCGCGTTCCCGCACGACGCCGGTGGTTTCCGGATGCGCCTCCTGGCCGTACGTCTCCGGATCGAGATCCGAGCCCCCGGAGAAGACGAGCCCGTCCAGGACGTCGAGCGTCTCCTCGAGGGCGTCCTCGCTCGGCGGCACGAGCAGCGCCCGGCCTCCAGCGCTCTCGACCGCACGCACGTAGTCGGCAGGCACGAGCACCGCGTCGGTATCCCACGCGCCGAAGCGTGCAGACGTGAGGTACGTCGTTATCCCGACGACCGGCTTCAACGGTGCTGTTCGATCAGTAGGCGGCCCATCGCCTGAGCGCGCATGGCCGCCTCGCGGTCGCCTTCGCCCGCAGCCACGATCGAGCCCTTCATCAGGATGTGCCAGGAGTGCGCGAACTGGTCGGGATCGCGCAGCTCGGCCTCCGCCGCGAGCGTGCGGATGATCGAGCGGATGTTCGTCAGGTGGTCGGCGCTGGCCTTCCCGATCGCCGTCTCGCGGTCGTTCATCTCCAGCAGGATGTTGATGAAGGAGCAGCCCTCGAAGTCGTCCTTCTGGAACCACTCGTCGAAGAGGTCGAAGATCGCCAGTAGCTGCTCCTCCGGCGTTTCTCCGCGCCGCCTCGCCTCCGCCTCGACCCAGTTCCTCGTCCAGAGCTGCTCGCGCTGCTGGAGGAACGCGAGCACGAGAGCGTCCTTGGAGTCGAAGTGGCGGTAGAGCGTCGCCTTCGCGACCGAGGCGTTCGTGATCACCTCGTCGATTCCGACAGCCCGGACGCCTCGGCGCGAGAAGAGCTCGTAGGCGCTGTCGAGAATGCGCTGCCGCGCCGCGGAGACCGGGGCGGTTGCCACTGCTTCGCTCATCGACGAGCCGAGTCTAGCGCCCTGCCGGCGAATTGCCAGACCAGTCTGTCTACCTGGTCGACTCGCCCGCCGCTACGCTCGAACCGTGCCAGTCTGGAGCGCGGAGGTCGAGCTGGACGAAGGGCTCGTGCGCCGGCTCATCGGCCAGTTCCCCGAGCTTCCGGTGCGGTCGCTGCGTCTGCTGGCCGAGGGCTGGGACAACGCCGTCTGGGTGGCGAACGAGCGTTACGCCTTTCGGTTCCCACGGCGCCGGATCGCGATTCCGGGTGTGGAGCTCGAGCTCGAACTACTTCCGAAGCTGGCACCGCTCCTGCCGTTGCCCGTGCCCGACCCGGTCTTTCGAGGGCGGCCTGCGGACTGGTACCCGTGGCCGTTCTTCGGCAGCGAGCTCCTACCGGGCCGCGAGACGTGCGACACGGAGCTCGACGACGACGCGCGCCTCGAGATCGCACTCCAGGTGGCCCGCTTCTTGCGCGCGCTCCATGCCCTCGACCTCGACGAGCCGCTGCCGCTGGACGCGAACGCCCGCGCCGACATGACGGTGCGCGTGCCGCTGGCGCGCGAGCAGCTCGCCGCGCTCGAGCGGCTCGGCGTCTGGCGCGCTCCGCCGCTCGTCGAACGCCTCCTCGACACCGCGGAGCGCCTGCCTCCAACAGAGCTGCCGGCCGTCGTCCACGGCGACCTGCACTTCCGTCACGTGCTCGTCGAGGGCCGGCGGGTGACCGGCGTGATCGACTGGGGCGATCTCTGCCGGTCCGACCCCGCCGTCGACCTTCCGCTCCTCTGGGGGTTCGTGCCTCCGGAAGGACGAGCGGCGTTCCTCGACGTCTACGGCCCGGTCGAGGAGGAGCAGCTGCTCCGTGCCCGGGTGCTCGCGTTCTCGGTCTGGGCCGCGCTTGCGGCCTACGCGCACACCGAGGGTTTTCCGAGCGTGGAGCGCGAGGCGCTCGGCGGCTTGGAGCGGGCGCTGACCGACTAGGAGGGCGGTGCGCTCAGGCGCTCGATCCACTCCGCGAAGAGCGGGTCGACGACCACCTGCTTGCGGCCCTCCACCTCGACCTCCGCCCGCGCGCCGAGTCGCTGCAGGGCCTTTTGCGCCATCGTCTTCGTGAGACCCAGCCGCTCGAGCACGGCCGCCCGGTAAGGGGAGCCCTCCCCCGCGAGGATCGCTCGCATCGTCTTCTGCTCGGAGGTGTCGAGACCGCGCCACTGCGCCTCGAACTCGGGCTGAAGCTCGTCGAGCGCGGCCTCGTGGGCGCCGGCCCAGTCGTCGAGCGTCGCGGTGCCGCCGCGCTCGACCTCCTCCCAGAGCCGATGCGCGAGCAGCATCGCCCGCTGGGGGTGGCCCTTCGCCGAGGCCAGCAGCGGGTTGAGCGCCTCCCCAACGTTGCGCTTGCTCTGCCGGAAGCGGTCGGCAACGTATGCGGCGATGTCCTCGTCACGCAGGCGCCCGAGCCGGACGGGAACCGCGGATCCATATAGCGGTGCCTCCTTCCGCTCGAAGAGCTGCTTCATCAGGCCGGGCTCCGAGCCGGCGAAGACGTACGAGGCGACGTCGCCTTGGAACTGGATGTGGCTGCGCAGGATCCCGTCCAGGGCGGGCACCTTGCCGATGTCCTGGAACTCGTCCAGCGCGATGAACGCCCGGAACCCTCCCGCCTCCTCCAGCCGGAGCGGCAGGTCGAGGAGCGCGTGCAACGCAGGCAGCGGGTCGGTCTTCGGCTCGAGCTGGAGCCTCGCGCTGATCCCGAACGCGCCGAGCGAGAGCCCGAGGCCGGTCTTCTGGAGGAACTCCTCCACCCGACCGCGGATCGCCCCCCGGAGCTCCTTCGCGTAGGCGCGCTCGAAGCGAACCGCCACGTCGGCGAGCGACACCACGCCGTAGAGGTCGACGAGGACGGGAACGAGGCCTTCGCGCTTCGCGCCGTCCGCGAGCGCTCGCCGCAGCAGGCTCGTCTTCCCGTACTTGCGTGGCGCATAGAGCCGGACGTAATGGCCGCCGACCGCGTTCTTCAGGAGCTGCTCGGTCTCGTCGTCGCGGTCGACGATCTCCTCCGGAGAGATCGGGCGCGAGTAGACGAACGGGTTGATGTCGGTGATCATTGGTCCCGAAAGATACCACTCAGTAGTCTTGTTGGATACCGATCAGTATCGTTTTGGACTACCGTCCGCAACGCCTTCGAATCCTCGACACTGAGCTGCGGGCTCATGCTCTCGTTCGATCCCACCGATCCCGGCTTCCTCGCCGACCCCTACCCGACGCTCGCGGCGCTCAGGGAGGAGTCGCCGATCTTCTACGAGGAATCGCTGGAGCGCTGGTTCGTGACCCGGCACGCGGACGTGCGCGCCTGCTTGCGCGACAGGCGGCTCGGCCGCAACTTCCGGCACGTCGGCGGCGACGACGAGTTCGGAGCAACACCGCTCGACCCGCGCTGGCAGGGGTTCTGGGACACGGAACGGTGGAGCCTCCTCTGGCTCGAGCCGCCCGACCACACCCGGATCCGGCGACTCGTTGCTGCGGCCTTCACCCCGCGGAGCGTCGAGAGGCTGCGCGCACCCGCCGCGCAGCTGGCACGCGAGCTGCTCGAGCCGCATGCGGAGCGCGGTCGCATGGAGCTCCTGCGGGACTATGCCCAGCCGTACTCGATCGGCGTGATCTGCCGGATGCTCGGGGTGCCCACCGACCGGGGGAGCGACCTCCTGGACTGGTCGCACGCGATGGTGAAGATGTACGAGTTCGACACGACCGACGCGCAGGCCTCGGCTGCCACCGAGGCGGCCGGTGAGTTCCGCGGCTACGTGCTGGATCTGATCGAGAGGCGTCAGCGTGAGCCGCGCGACGACATGGTCACCGCCCTCGTGGAGGCACGCGTCGATGGTGGGCGCCTGACCGAGGCCGAGATCGTCTCGACGATCATCGTGCTCCTGAACGCGGGCCACGAGGCGACCGTGAACACCCTCGGCAACGGAATCCGTGCCTTGCTGCGCCATCGGGAGGAATGGGATCGTCTCGTCGCCGGCGAGGTGACTCCTGCCCTCGCGGTCGAGGAGCTGATTCGCTGGGATCCCCCACTCCAGCTCTTCGAGCGCTGGGTGCTCGAGGACGGGGTCGAGATCGCGGGTCGGCCGGTGCCGAAGGGCGAGAAGCTCGCGCTGCTGTTCGGCTCGGCGAACCGCGATCCCAGGGTGTTCCCCGATCCTGAGTGCCTCGACCTCGAGCGCGGAAATGCCGCCGAGCACATCGGCTTCGGCGGTGGGATCCACGTCTGCATCGGAGCGCCACTCGCCCGGATCGAGCTGGAGGCGAGCCTACGGACGCTGGTCGAGCACGCGCCTCGGCTCGAGCTGGCTGCCGAGCCGCGGCGCAACCCGGCGTTCGTGATCTGGGGCCTGGAAGCGGTTCACCTCGAGCTTCACTCGAAGACCCAGAGGTCGACGTCGCTCACCGCGCGGTAGCCGATCTGCTGGTAGATCCGGTTCGAGGTCGGGTTCGCGAGGTCGGTGAAGAGGAAGCAGAAGCGCCTGCCTCCGTCGAGGAGCTGCTGGGTGAGCGCGGCGGTCAGGGCGCTTCCGTAGCCTCGGCGCCGCTCGTCCGGCGGCGTGTAGACGGGCCCGATCCGGATCCCGTTCGGGGTCAGCCCGCCGAAGCCCGCCATGCACACCGGCCCGCCGTCCACCCACACGACGAGCCCGCCGTCCGGATCGGCCTCCCGCCGCTCGACGAACTGCGCGCTCGACTCCGGCTCCGGGCCCGAGAGCGCTTCGGCCACGAACGCGTCCATCCAGCGAACGGCGAGCTCGTAGTCGCCGCTCTCGTAGGGCCGCATGTGACCGGACACGCCCTGAGGTGGATCGATGCTGTCCGCGCGGAAGGCGCGCTGCTCCCGCTCGCGCCGTCCTTTCGCGCCCGTCTCCCCCTCCCAGGCTGCCACGAACTCCTCGACGCGGCGCTTCGGCCCGACGACACCCGGCAGTGACCCGAAGGTCCGGCGTGCGTCACGCATCAACGGCTCGATCGCCTCGGCGCTGTCGATCTCCGAGAGCACGAGGTTGTGGGGCGGAGTGCGCAATGCGGCCGCGACGACCTCGCCCTGGTCCTCGACGACCGCGAGGTACGCAGGCTCGCCGTACATCAGCGGCGTGGTTCGCAGCCGGGAGGAGAGGCCGAGGATCAGGTTGTTCTCGGCTTCCCGCGCGGCCAGGAACGCGCCCGCATGCTCGAGGAACGCGTCGGCATCCTGGTGACGGGTCAGCTCCATCCGGGGCATCTTGACGACGAGAGCCGGGTCCGAGGACCCGGCTCTCTCGAGTGTCGTCTACGGCAGTGTCACGTACTGGCCGAGGAACGCGCGTGCCGAAGCCGTGTCGACCCGGTAGTCGACGTTGGTCGAACGGCACGGCGTGTCGCCGGTGATCGTGACCCCGGCGACGATGTTCGTCTCCGAGGAGCCGGCACCGAGGAAGTTCGGGCCGCCGGAATCGCCGTAACAGGTCCCACCGTTTCCGGTGGACGGATTCTGCGAGATCCGGAGCCACGACGGGGTGATGGCGTTGAGGGTGCCCACGGCGGCGAAGCGGACGTCCGCGTAGTGGAAGATCTTCCCGCCCTTCCCGCTCGTCACCGACTGCGCTCCGTAGCCGACCGGCGTGAACTGCTGGTCCTTCGAGAGGTTCGCAAGGGACCCGGCGCCGGGCAGGCGGGCCGGAGTGATCCCTTGGACGGCCTGGTCGAGCACGACGACCGCGATGTCGTGCGGGTTGCTCGCGCGCTGGCTGAACTCGGGGTCGGCGTGCCAGGTTCCCCAGTAGGTCTTGCTCGTCGCCCGGTCGAAGGTCGACGCGAAGGTCACCTCGACGCGGCTGACTCCTTCGTCGCAGTGTGCGGCGGTCATGAACACACGCGGTGCGATCAGCGTTCCGGAGCACTCGACCCAGGTGCCGTCGGAGAACGCCTGCTGCGCCAGGAGCGCGCCGGCCTGCGGATGACCGTTCCCGTCGGGCATGCCGTTCGTGATCGCACTCCCCACCGTCGCAAACGCAAGTGCGGCGCAGAGTGCGATGAATGTCGGAATGAGCGTACGCATAGACCTTCCTCTCCCAGTTGACCCTGCCTCGTAGACCAGGCTCGAATCGTAGTCGCCGTCGGGCCATCCTGAGCCTGTGTGGGCAACTAGGCTCCCGACATGGCCTTCCGCGTCGTTCGCCCGGACGATCTGGAATGGATTACGCGCCCGCACGAGCCCGGTGAAGCGGCCCGCCACGTCGCAGAGCTCAGCGGGCCGGCCGGCTTCGCCCACACCCGCGCGAATGTCTGGCGCTACGAGCCGGGCGCCAAGGGCCGCCGCCACGTGCACAAGCTCCAGGAGGAGACCTTCGTCGTGCTATCGGGAACGTTGTCGATGTACGTCGGCGACCCGCCGGAGCGCCAGGATGTCCCGGCAGGCGCGCTGATCCACGTCGAGCCGGGCACGCCGCTCCAGAGCGTGAACCACGGACACGAGGACCTCGTCGTCTACGCCTACGGCACGCCGCCCGAGAGCGAGCACGCCGAGATCCTCGACTCTGCGGTGTAGGCGCTAGCGGCGGGTCCCCTGCACGAGCAGGTACTCGCGCGTGTGCACGATCTCGCCGTTCGACTTGTAGTTCGTCTCGAAGAACTCGACCCAGTCGCGGTGTAGGTCCTCGCGCCGGTCGCCGAGCGAGTCGGCCAGCGTCTTCGTGGGGCCGTAGCTCGTCGAGAAGAGCTCCCAGTAGTCCTCGCCGGAGGCGATCCGCATCGGCGAGACGCGCTCCTCGATCTCGAGCTCGAACGAGTCGCCGAGTAGGTCGCGCACCTTGCTCTCGTCGCCCCAGTCGAACGGACTGCTCGGAGGCGGGGCCGGCTGGTACGGGGCCATGACCTTGAACAGCCTCCCGAGGCCGCCCGCCGGCGTCCAGTTGGCGAGCGCGATGCGGCCGCCGGGCGCGGTGACGCGCGCCAACTCGCCCGCGGCTGCCTGGTGATCGGGCGCGAACATGATCCCGACCGTGGACGAGACCTTGTCGAAGCCAGCGTCGGGGAGGTCGAGGTTTTCGGCGTCGCCGACCCGGTAGTCGATCTCGAGCCCGAGCTCCTCGGCTCGCTCCTTCGCGGTCTCGATCAGGACGGGTGCGAGGTCGATCCCGGTGACACTCGCGCCTGCGGCCGCAGCCCGCTCCGAGATCGCGCCCGTGCCGCAGGCCAGGTCGAGCCAGCGGTCGCCCGACTCGGGCGCCAGCCGCTCGATCACGAGGTCGTGGATGTCGGTGAGCGTCTCGGTGATCCGCTGGTAGGGCCCGTTGCCCCACATCGCGCTCTGCTTCTGCTTCAGCTCCTCGTACGCCATCCCAGCTCCTTTCGATCCGATTTCGTCTCCACAGGACGTTCCGAAGGGGGTCGAACTTCCCAGCACGCGGCAGAATCGCGCAACGGGCTGCCCCGAGACCTAGCCGGGGCCGGCGAGCCACTCGTCGAGAGGCAGCCGCACGCCGAGCGCCGAGAAGTCGCCCTGGTCGCGGATCGCGGTCGCCGCATCCGCCAGCGCCTTCGTCGCGACCCACGTCAGCGCGCCGCCCACGCTGATGCGCTGCGCCCCGGCCTCGGTCATCTCCGCGAACGAGAGGCTCGGCACGGCGAGGACGTTGACCGGCTTCGACACCGCGTCGCAGACGGCTCGAATCTCCTCGACGCTGCTGAGGCCCGGTGCGTACAGCACGTCCGCACCGGCCCCCTCGAACGCCTGCAGCCGCACGATCGTGTCCGTGAGGTCGGGGTTGCCGCGAATGTGGTTCTCCGCCCGGGCCGTCAGCGTGAATGGGAAGTCGAGGGACCTGGCCGCTTCGACCGCAGCCGCGACCCGCTCCATCGCGTGCTCGAGTTCGTAGAGCTCGCCGCCGGGGTCGAAGTCCTCGATCGAGCCGCCCACCGCCCCGGCCTCCGCAACGCGCCCGATCGCGAGCGCGGCGCTTGCGGGATCGGCGCCGTAGCCGTTCTCGAGGTCTACCGAGACCGGCAGTTCCGTCGTCCGGTCGAGCGCGGCCACGTGCTCGGCGACCTCGTCGAGCCCCGCCCCGCCGTCGAGCCGGCCGAGGGTGAACGCGAACCCCGAGCTCGTCGTCGCTAACGCACGGAACCCGAGCGCCTCGAGCACCCGGGCCGAGCCTGCGTCCCAGGGGTTCGGGATCACGAACGGCTCGCGCTCGTGCAGCGCCAGGAAGGCCTCCCCTTTCTGCTGCTGTCTCGCTGCCGCCACGCGTGCAACCTAACGCGATCTCGCTGTGCTGCTCACGAACTCCGTGAGCAGCGGCCAGTAACGATCGGGCGCATCCTTCCAGGTGAAGTGGCCTGCCCCCTCGAGCACCTCGAGCCGGGCGCCGGGTAGCGCCTCGGCGATCTCGTGCGCCGCGGCCACCGGAGTGACAGGGTCGAGGTCGCCGACGCAGACCAGCGACGGACACTCGACCCGGCCCAGGTCGTCGCGGACGTCGAACCTCTGCATGCGCTCGAGCCCAGGCGCGCTCAGCTCCCGGTTCACCTTCTCTGCGTCGTCGGGCACCCAGTGGCCGAAGAGCCGCCAGCAGCGGTCCCACTCCTCTTCGGAGGTGTCGTCGCCGCTGTAGGCGCGCTCGGCGATCACGGCGACCTCGTCACCCCCGGCCCGGCGGAAGCCTTCGACGATCCGGCCGAGGTCGAAGCGGGCCATTGCGGACTGGAGCACAAGCGCGCCCGGGTGGCCGGGGTGACGAGCGGCGTAGGCCAGCGCGACCATCGCACCGAGCGAGTGCCCGTAGATCACCGGGCTGACGATCCCGACCGCATCGCAGAAGTCGCGGACGGCGTCGGCGCACGTCTCGAAACTCCACTCCTCGGGCTCGCCCCAGTCGGAGCGGCCGTGTCCAGGCAGGTCGAGGTAGACGACCTGCGCTGCGTCCGCGAGGCGGACGAAGTCGGGCTTGAAGTAGGAGTGGTCGAAGCTGCCGGGCCCGCCGTGCAGGAGCACGACGGTCGGTCGCTCGCGCATCGTGGAGCCGTCGACCACGAGTCCGGCGCCCTCGACGTCGAACCACAGCCGTGTCCCGTTGACCTCGACGTTCATCCGCGAACGGGCGAGCTACTCGGGCAGCCAGCCCGCGCGGTAGGGCGCCGGCTCCGGATCCGGATACCGCGCGTAGGCCCGCTCCGCGTCCGGCGTCTCCTCCTCGACGCCGGCTTCGTGACGGATCGCCGCCTCGTCCACGGTGTAGGCACCCCACTCCGGAGTGCCCACGGTGGTGCGCGAGCCGACCGCGAGCACCACACAGGGCGCGTCCCCGGCGCCGAGGATCGTGTGGTTCGTCCCGGCGGGGCAGTGCACGAAGTCCCACCGCCGCAGGGGCCGCTCCTGACCTTCGATGATCAACAACGCCTCGCCGTCGAGCACGAGGAAGTCCTCCTGGTCGTCTTCCCAGTGGTACATCGACATCGGCTCGCCCGGGCCCAGGCGGAGCAGGTTGACCCCGAGCTGTGGGAAGTACGCCTCGAGCTCCGCGTGCGTCGTGCCGGTGAACGACACGGTCTCGCCCCGCCCTTCGCGGCGACGCCAGCGCGCGTCGCGTGCGTTCAGGACGAACCAGCCCTTCCCGGCGGGCAAGAGCCCGGCGTCGGTCTGCTCGAGCGGAGCCTCGGGGATCATGGGCCCGATGATAGAAGGCAGCGTGAGCCGAGAACCGTCCGGCGTCGTGCTCGTCGAGGGGCTCAGCGACCAGCAGGCCCTCGAAGCACTCGCCGAGCGCCGGGGCCGCGACCTTGACGCGGAAGGGATCTCGGTCGTGCCGATCGGCGGCGCGCAATCGATCGGACGCTTCCTGGATCGCTTCGGCAACTCCGACGTCGAGCTGGCCGGCCTCTGTGACGTCGGGGAGGAAGACGACTTCAGGCGCGGCCTCGAGCGCGCCGGCCTCGGCTCCGACCTCACTCGCGTCGACATGGAGCAGCTCGGCTTCTACGTGTGCGACGCCGACCTCGAGGACGAGTTGATCCGCGCTCTCGGCACCGACGTGGTGCAGCAGGTCGTCGAGGCCCAGGGAGAGCTGCGCGCCTTCCGCACCCTCCAGAAGCAGGCCGCCTGGAAAGGACGGCCGGTCGGCGAGCAGCTACGGCGCTTCATGGGCAGTGGCGGTCGCCGGAAGATCCGCTACGCGCGGCTGCTCGTGGAGGCGCTCGATCCCGGTCGGGTGCCTCGGCCGCTGGACCTGGTGCTGGCTCATGTCGACGGTCGCTCGACGAGCCGTCGGCTCTGAGGAAGATCAGCCGTTGAACCAGCGAGCCCGGCGACTGGCTCCGAAGTGCTGCTTCTCGGCGACGAGCTCGCGCGACGGCTCCTGAAAGGTGCCGGTCGGCTTTGGTCCCGAGAGGAAGTCGACGTCGACCCGGCCGATTCGGCCCGCTCCGAACTCGACGTAGCAGGAACCGCGTCCCTCGTATCCAGCCGGCCGGTCGCCTCCCTGCGCCTGCGCGACCAGCGCGGAAGCCACGACGCGCGCGGCGCCCTCCGAGAACACGCCGGCCTTGGGCACGCCGACCGTAGCGACGTCTCCAAGGGCGTACACGCCCGGAAAACGGGTCTCGAGCGTCCGGGAATCCACGGGCACATACCCGTCCTCGGCCATCCCGCTCTCGAGGACGACGTCGGGCGCGCGGTGCCTGGGGACGCCGAGGAAGAGGTCATACGGCATCTCGGCGCCATCGTCGAGCACTGCGACGCTGCGGCCCGGTTCGAGCGAGCTCACCCGGTGGCCGGCGACGAACTCGATCCCGCGCTCGGCGAACGCTTCCAAGAGGGCGGCCGAGGTGTCGGGTGACGGAGGGACCGGCGTCCCGAACGGCATGACGAGCGAGATCTCGCAGTCCTCGCGGACGCCCCGCTGGACTAGATAGTCGTGCAGGAGCAGCGCCGCCTCGCTCGGCGCGGGCGGACACTTGAACGGCGCCCCGCAGACGCCGACGATCGCGCGGCCGCGGGTGAACGCCGGCAGGAGGTCGCCCAGCCGCTCGGCGCCGGCGGTGGAATAGAACTCGTTCCCGCCCGCGGCGAGCCCGGGAGTCGCGTCGAAGTCGTAGTCGGCGCCGAGCGAGACGACGAGGACATCGGCCTCGTGCACGCCCGCGTCGGTCGTCACCCGTCGAGCCTCGGGATCGACGGCGGTGATCGTCTCGCGCAGCAGGCGGACACCCGGCTTGACGAAGTCGGCGTAGGGAAGCCGGACTTCCGCGGGCGTCGCGCGCCCGAACATCACGTCGAGCTTCGAGTACCCGAAGACGAACGCCTCGCCCTGGTCGATCAGCGTGACGCCGGCGTCGTCGCCGAGCCTCTCGGACAGGATGGTCGCGAGCTCGAGACCCCCGAAGCCCGCGCCGAGCACGAGGATGCGCGACGCCACCCGAGGAGCGTAGCGGCGCCGACCTAGAGCTTGACGTCCCAGCGCGTGGGATCGAACCCGTAAGTCTCCACGAGGCTCTTGCTCGACGACGAGGCTTCGTCGGCCCGTTCCTGACTGTAGGTCCAGACCGTCTCCGAGGCTCCCGACGCTCTTCGCTGGATCTCGAGCGCAACCGGTTGCTTGTGGTCGACGTAGTCGCAGGCGAAGTCGGCGGCCTCGAGGAAGTTGAAGCTGACGTAGAGGGGCGGGCCTACCCGCTCGACATCCGCCAGCACCTCGTAAGTCGGATGGCCGGGAGCGGCAGGCGCAACGACGCTCTCGACCTCGACCTCCTCGGTCCCGAGATCGAGGCCGTGCTGCTCGGCCAGAGCAGACGCCAACGCCGCTCCGGAGAGGTGTCCGCCCTCGACGAGCACCTCGCCGAGGCGGCGACCCGGCCGCTCGCGCTGGTCGGCGAGCCCTTTCCGCAGTGCGGCCTCGGTCAGGTACCCGTGCCGGACGAGGATGTCGCCGAGCGGGCGCCAGCCGCCCACTCGCGGCTCGGCACGGATGGTGCTTGCTGCGGCCTCCTCGACACCCGGCACCGATCGCAGCTCGACCCCATGCTGCCTGGCGAGCGCCCGAGCGAGCGCAACGCCCGTGACGCACTCGCGAGCGACGAGGATTTGCCCCAGGAGCCGTCCCGTACGTCGCTGCTCCTCGAGCGCGTGCTCGAGGTCGCCGGCCGAGAGCAGGCCTTCCTCGACGAGCAACGCCCCGAGTGGGCGCCAGGGGAAATTGGACTGATCCACGCCTCGGGTTATCGGCCCAACCGGGGTCGAGCTAAAACGACGGGCCAGAGGTCATGCCGGTCAGAGCGCTATTCCGGGCGACCTTCTCCGCGCATCCCGAGGCGCCACTTCCACGTGCCCCACTTGAAGTTGCTGACCTTGCTCCGGGCCTCGAGCGTCACGCCCACGCGCTCGGTGAGTTGCTTCTGCGCCTTCCGTTCGGCGTCGCCTTCGGCCTCGTAGGACGAGGTAGCAGGATCCATCTCGTACTCCTCTCAGCAGCTGCGGGAAAACCCGGACGGGCTCTCTCGAGCACTCAGGCCCGGTGTGGCAGTCGGAGAGGGACTTCAGCCTCGGCGGCTTCCGCGCTAGGTCTACGCGCTGCTCACAGCGTAGCCGGTATGGGCGTTGGAGGCCGGAAACGAGCGCGGCAGGCTGAAGCTACGCCCTCTCGATCTCGGCAGGGAGGCGCAGGGCCGCTACGAGACCGATGAGCCCGAACCCGGCGACGACGATCATCGCGACCGCGTACGACCGGGTTCCCTCCGCGACGACTGACACCAGGATCGTTCCGGCGATGGCGGTGCCGAAGGTCGAGCCCAGGTTGGACACGGCGCGCGAAAGGCCCGAGATCTCGCCTTGAAGCGCCTCGGGGAAGCTGGACTGCACGACGTTTACCGAAGGGGTCAACATCACACCCACGCCAAGGCCGATCAGCAGAAGCCCGGGCACGAAGGCCACGACCTTCGACGAGGAATGGACCAAGCCGAGGAAGAGTGCGATCCCGGCCAGGGCGACGACGAAGCCGGTCACGATCAGCGTCCGCTGCGAGTACTTCTTGGCGAGTCGCGCCGCGGCGAAGGACGAGACCAGGATGCCGACCGTCGCGGCGGTGAAGACGACGCCCGTGCCGATCGCGCTGTACCCGCGAACCTCTTGCAGGAAGACGGACACGACGAACGAGACCCCCATGAGTAGCAGCCACTGCATGTTCTGAGTCACGAGGGCGAGATTGCACACGCGGTTCCTGAACAAGCCTGTGGAGAGCAGCGGCTCCTTCCCCGCGCGCTCCCGAGCGCGGATGTAGAAGAAGAACCCGACCAGGAGCGCGACTCCGAGCACGAGGAACACGGCGAAGAGCACGTTGTTGGTGCCGGCCTGCAGGATCCCGAAGACCACGCAGAACATGCCGACTGCCGAGAGAATCGCCCCGACAGCGTCGAAGGGTCGCGTCGGGTCGGGCGGGAGCGGATCGACGAGGCGACGGCTGAGGAAGATGATCGTCGCGACGACGATGGCCTGGAAGACGAACGCGGCCCGCCAGCTGATTCCCGTGGTGATCACACCCCCGATCAATGGCCCTGCGGCGGCGCCGATGCCCCCCAGCCCGCTGATCACGCCAAAGGCCCAGGCACGCTTGGTGAGATCGGTGAACCAAATAGTCGCGAGGATGTAGACGGGAGGGATCAACAGAGCCGTACCGACGCCCTCGAGCACCGAGTTCCCGAGGATGAGCACCCCGAGGTTCGGCGAGACCGCGCTGAGCAGGGCCCCGGCGCCGTACAGCGTGAGACCCCAGGTGAAGCACCGCTTGCGGCCCCAGCGGTCGGTCAGCTTGCTACAGGGGATCATCAGGATCGCCATGATCAGCAAGAACAGGGTGATCGCGGTCTGGACGCCCTTCACGGTCGTATCCAGGTCGTCGCTGATGTCGGCGATCATCACGTTCATGTTCGAGCCGGCGAAGCTGCAGATGAACTGGGCGAGCGCGAGAGGAAGGATCAACCTCCGCGGAGACAGCACCGCACTGCCCGGAATCATGGCCTCGCCCGCCGCGACCGGGTTCTCAGTCATGGGGCTTCACACGCGCACGCGTGTACGTGAGCAACCTCTGCCCCTCCTCGGCGTAACTCGCGAACGCGCCCTCGGCTCAACGAGGAACCTTCCACTCGGGCCGGATCCTTTCACGAAGCTCAGCGAGGCGCTCTGCAACTGCGTCCGCGTCCGGCAAGTCCGCCTCCGCACCCTCGTCGAGGAGAGCGAGGACACAGGCGGCGAGTGCTTCGCGTAGCGCGTCGGGCTCGAGCGACCCGACGTGTGAGCGGTCGAGGCCGGCGAGCGTATCGGGCGGAAGGTCGTCGTAGCCACGCGCCTGGACGGCTACTTGCCCGCGGTTCAGGCACGCAAGCGAGAGGGCATGATCGCGCACCGCGCCGAGGTAGTGCTCCGCCTGCCATACGCGACCACGCTCGATGCACGCGCGTGCGTGCAGCGCGTAGATGACGCCCCAGCCGAAGATGTCCCCTGCTACGGCAGGCGTGGGAATGAAGAGCCTCCCCGGCGGCCGGCTGCCGACTTCGTGCTCGTCGGCGGCCGTCTCCCCGAAGAGCAGCTGAAACCGCGGCCCGGCGGGGCGGAACTCCGTCGCCGGAGTCATGGAGAGGTCGAACTGCAGTGCGTCCGGCAGGAGGAACACGCGGTAGTTGGTCGGTCCCGCTTCGAGGTCGGCGAGCTGTACGGCGTCGAGCTCCTCGCTGAGCGTGCGCGTCCAGTCGCCGAGAACCTTCGCAACCGGGACGCCGTCGGTGATCGCGAAGGTGAGGTCCAGGTCGGAGAATCGATCGCCGGTTCCGACTGCCAGCGAACCAACAGCGGCCCCGGCGACGACGCGCTCGTCGTCCTCCGCGAGCCGAAGCATCCGCGCCCGCAGCGCGTCCCGCTGCTCGACGGTGAACACAGCCCGGGATCCTAGCTCCGCTCTGCCAAGAGCTTTACGCTCTTCCCGTGGCCGGGCCCGCGAAGATCGCCGTCATCTACTACAGCGCCACCGGGAACGTCCACGGCCTGGCGCAGGCAGTGGCCACCGGTGCCGAAGAGGCCGGTGCAGAGGTCCGTCTACGGCACGTGGAGGAGCTCGCATCGGAGCTCCTGATCTCGCAGAACCAGTACTGGGGCCGCCATCGCTCGCAGGTCGCGGAGGCACCCGTGGCCACCCTGGACGACCTCGACTGGGCAGACGGCGTCGCCTTCGGATCGCCGACCCGTTTCGGAAACGTTGCCGCACAGCTGAAGCAGTTCATCGACCAGGCGGGGGCGCTCTGGCAGGCCGGAAAGCTGGCGGACAAGGTAGGCACCGCCTTCACCGCGTCGCACACAGTTCACGGAGGCCAAGAGACCACGATCCTCGCCCTGAACAACACGCTCTACCACTGGGGCATGCTGATCCTGCCGCTCGGCTACACGGTCGCCGAAGTCTTCGCCGCGGGTGGCAATCCGTACGGGGCGTCGTTCGTCACCGGCCACACCGTCACCGGCCCGGACGAGCACGCTGTCGCCGTCGCCCGCTACCAGGGTCGCCGGCTCGCCCGCTTCACCGGTGTGCTGGCGGAAGCCCGGCGGAAAGGAATATTTGCCGTCGAGCGACCGAGCCCGGAGAGCTTCGCCGGCTCGACGCGAATCTAGGCGCGTCAGCGCCAGCTCGGCCGATCACGGCGCCAGAGACGGCTCGTCCGGAGCCGAGAGGCTCAAGACGGCGCCGGCCACGACCGGCGAGGCAGCGATCTTCGCTTCGAGGGCGCGAAGCCGGACGGCCACGTGCGACTCCCTGTCGTCGCCCGAGAGGTCGACGTCCCCGATGACGGAGACAGTCCGGGGACCGACGAACTCCAGCCTGAGATAGGTCACCCGGGCGACCTCCGGCTCCTGCAGCAGCGCCCGGATCACTGCCGAACGGATGCGTGGATCGGCCTCTTCCCCCAGCAGGAACGCACGATTCCGCTCGATCAGATAGCTCGCGATCGCGGCGAGCAGCAATCCGACGAGGATCGATCCAACGGCGTCCGGAACCGATGAGCCCGTCAGCTCGTGTGCTCCGAGCCCCGCCGCCGCGATGACCAGCCCGAGCAGCGCGGCGGCGTCCTCGGCGAACACTGCGCGCAGGGTGGGATCGGATGTCGCCATCACCTGCTCGATCAGGTCGCGTTCGAACAGCTCGGCCGCGGGCCGCGCCTGCCTGACCGAGCGGAGAAAGGAGATCCCCTCGAGCAGGAAGGACACGGCGAGCACGACGTAGCCGACGAGGAAGTCCGTCGCCGGCTCGGGATGGAGTAGCTCTTGCACTCCGTGGGTGACCGACACGGCTGCTCCGGCGACGAACAGGCCGAGCGCCGCAAGCAGCGACCACACATAGGCCTCTCGCCCATGCCCAAATGGATGGGCAGGATCGGGCGGCCGCCGCGACCGCCTGTTGGCGACCAGCAGAAATATCTCGTTGCCCGAGTCGGCCCAGGAGTGCGCCGCCTCGGCGAGGATCGAGGCCGACCCGGTCACCGCGGCGGCGACTGTCTTCGCGATCGCGACCAGGAGATTGGCGGCAAACGCGATCAGGATGGTCGTGACGCTCGCCGACGGGTTTGCGCGAGACCCCTGCAGAAACGGCGCGAGAAACCGGTCAGACGGCGCTGCCGGCGGCTCGGGGTCGTGATGACGGCTACTGGGCAGCGTTGATCACAGCGCGGAGCGACTCCGTGGACGGCACGAAGTAGTAGGCGCCGGTGAGCGGACGGGTGTAGCGCGTGAGCGAATCGCGGGTCCCGCCGTCCAGGCCGACCATGCTCTCGAGCATGGCGGTTAGTGGGCGCTGCTCCGCGCAGAACCCGACGAACATCGTGCCGTGATCGGTGACGGTCCCGTACGCCATGTTCCGGCGGAAGATCTTCCCGAGGCGATCCTGGTCGGTGCTGGCGACGTGGGAGTCGGCACGCTTGTCGTCGAGCTCGATGCTGTCGGCCTTCCTGCGGCCGATCACCTGCTCCTGGTCTGCGTCCGACAGCGATTCCCAGGCGGTTGCATCGTGAGCCCACTTCTGCAGTAGGAGGATCGTCCCGCCGGCGCCGGGTGAATCGTCGGGCACGAGCACGACCGGCGGTGCGTCGATCAGGCTCGGGTTCTCGGTCCCGTCGATGAAACCGGTCAGGTCGAGGTCGTGCCGATACGGCCAGCTCGACGTCTCGTCGGCAGTCGCCGCCACGCCGGCCAACGAGCGGATCGCCATCCGCGCCACGTCGAAGACGACGTCGTAGGCGCTGCCGGAGATCCAGAGAACGGCATCGTGCTGGGTCGCCGGCATCGTGAAGCCGTCGACCCCCACGAGCGGCCGGTCGAACCCGTCCAGCTCGGCCGGAGCGTCGTCCGGGGCGGCGTCGCGCCAGAGCTCCGGCCTGAACCCCGCGACGAGGTTGACGCCGCCCATCGTCGTTTGCGGCTCTCGGAGCGACGCGATCGCGGTCGCGACCTCCAGAGGCGTGCGGCCCGCGGAGGCGTCGAACTCCAGATAGGCGTGGGAGCTCGTGCCCAGCGCGAAGATGCCACTCTGCGGTGTTCGCACCGAGCTATCGTCGCACCTCCGGCGAACTCTCAGCGCTGGTGCCTCGGTCCCCGACCAGGCTAGGCCGGGCGCGTGCAACGAGCGAGCTCTCGCAGGAGGGGCTCGAAGCGTTTCCCTCGCCCCGTGAGCCGATACTCCACCGCCGGTGGCCGGGTATCGAGCACGCGCCGCTCGAGCAGCCCCGCGTCGACGAGCTCGGTCAACCGGATGGTCAGCGTCGCCGGAGGAACGCTCCCGAGGGCGCTGCGGTACTCGTTGAACCGCGTGGCCCCGCCGACGGAGGCGTAGAGGATCGCCAGCGTCCAGCGCCGCTCGAGGAGGTTCGCCGCCCGGCGAACCTCCTCGGGGATCGGGTCACGCCGCCTGCAGCGCATGGTCGGGCGCCGGCTCGAGCGCAAGCTCGAGCACCTCGTCGACGCTGAGCACCGGGTGGAACCTCATCGCCTCCCGCACGTCTTCCGGGACGTCCTCGAGGTCTGCCCGGTTCCGCTCCGGGATGATCACGTCGGTCAGCCCCGCGGCATGCGCGGCCAGGACCTTCTGCTTCAGGCCGCCGATCGGCAGCACGCGGCCCTGGAGAGTCACCTCGCCGGTCATCCCGACGGTGTGCTTCACCGGCCGCTTCGTCAGCAGCGAGGCGAGAGCCGTGGTCATCGTGATGCCGGCGCTCGGGCCGTCCTTCGGGATCGCGCCTGCCGGGACGTGGACATGGAACGACTTGTCGTGCAGGTCATCCGTAGAGACCTCCAGGTCGTCGCCGTGGGCTCGCACCCACGAGAGCGCGATCTGCGCCGACTCCTTCATCACGTCGCCGAGCTGGCCTGTGAGGACGAGGCCGCCCTCGCCGTCCATGCGGGTCGCCTCGACGAAGAGCACGTCGCCTCCGGTGCCGGTGACCGCCAGTCCGGTGGCCACTCCGGGCACGGCCGTGCGCTCCGCGGCCTCCTGCCAGAAGCGCTGGCGGCCGAGTGCGTCGCGCACCTGCTCGAGCTCGATCGTGATCGGAGGCTCCGCGTCGCCGGAGGCAATCCGCGTCGCCGACTTGCGGAGCAGCTTGCCGAGCTCCCGCTCGAGCTGGCGCACGCCGGCCTCACGGGTGTACTCGGAGACGATCGTCTCGAGCAGCTTGTCCGTGATCTCGACCTCCTCCTCGCGCAGTCCGTTCCGCTCGCGCTGCCGCGGCCAGAGGTAGCCGCGGGCGATCGCGACCTTCTCGTCGACCGTATAGCCGTCGAAGCGGATGACCTCCATGCGGTCGAGCAGCGGCCCCGGGATCGTCTCGGCGACGTTTGCCGTCGCGATGAAGACGACCTGCGAGAGGTCTAGCTCGACGTCGAGGTAGTGGTCGCGGAACGAGTGGTTCTGCGCCGGATCGAGCACTTCGAGCAGCGCGGCCGACGGATCGCCGCGCCAGTCGGCGCCGACCTTGTCGACCTCGTCCAGCATGATCACCGGGTTCATCGTCCCCGCGTCGCGCAGCGCGCGCACGAGCCGGCCGGGCAGCGCGCCGATGTAGGTGCGCCGGTGGCCGCGAATCTCCGCCTCGTCCCGTACGCCGCCGAGCGACATGCGAACGAACTCGCGGTTCAACGCGCGGGCGATCGACTCGCCGATCGAGGTCTTGCCCGTCCCGGGAGGCCCGATCAGCGTCAGGATCGCGCCAGAGCGCTTCTCCTCCGCGATGCCGCGCTCCTGGCGCAGCTTGCGCACGGCCAGGTACTCGACGATGCGCTCCTTCACGTCCTGAAGCCCTTCGTGGTCGGTGTCGAGGATCTCCCGGGCCAGCTTCGGGTCGAGTCGCTCCTCCGAGGTCTTGCCCCACGGCACCGCCAGCAGCCAGTCGAGGTAGGTGCGGATCATCGACGCCTCGCCGGAGGCATCGCCCATCCGCTCGAGCCGGCCGAGCTCGCGCTCCGCCTGCTCGCGCACCTCCTCGGGCACGTCGGTCTCGTCGATCTTCTTGCGGTACTCGTCGACGACCGATGCCTCGTCCTCGCCCAGCTCCTTGCGGATCGATTCGAGCTGCTTGCGCAGGAAGTACTCGCGCTGCTGCTTCTGGGCGCCCGACTCGACGTCGTCGCGGATGCGGCGGCGAACCTGCAGCTCGGCGAGCCGCTCTCGCTGAAGCGAGAGGGCGAGCTCGAGCCTCTCGACGATGTCGAGTGTTTCGAGCAGCTCGACGCGCTGCTCGAAGGTCAGGTCAGGCGAGTAGGCACACGTGTCGGCAAGCACGCCGGGCTCGTCGACCGAGCGCAGAAACTCGCCGACACGGGGGTCAGCATCGCGCAGCTCCAAGATCTCCTGGACGACCGCGCGGTACTCGGTCTCGAGCTGGCGCGTCTTGACGGGGGGCGGCGTCTCATCGGGCTGCTCGTCGGCCTCGACGTAGAGTCGGCCGCCCGGACCGGTCTCTGCGGCCCCGATCAGGGCGCGGTGCAGCCCGGTAAGCGTCACGACCGGCGCGCCGCCGGGCAGGCGGGCGCGCTCGCCGACTTCGGCGACCGTGCCGACCTTCGCGTAGACGCTCTCGTGGCGCGGCACGACCAGCACGCGCTCCTCGTCAGCGGTGTCGAGCGGCAGGGTCACCGTCATGTTCGGGAAGACGACCGTGTCGTCCAATGGAATGAGCAGGTATTTCCGCACGGTGGGACTCACGCTCCTGGTTTCGCTTTCATAGTTGGTTCAAAAATCGTAGCTACCAGGAACGGGGTGCCGTCGGCGGCGTTTTTCCGAGCCTGGGTCGACGGCGGCTCGTAACCCCAGCCTCAGACGCGTCGAAGCAGCTGCCGCTGCACGACGAGTGGCAGCAGCAGGTCCCGATAGCCGTGATCGTCGAAGAGCACGGTCAGCTGGTCGCCGTCGTAGCGCTGCACGGTTCCCTCGCCCCAGCGCTCGCTCGTAACGCGCTCGCCCACCGCAAACGGACGCACCGTCGTTTTGCCGCCCGCGAGCGTGCGGTCGTTGTCGCAGTTGCCGCACGGGCCGGGGTAGTCCTGGCCGAAGTACGAGAGCAGGAAGGATCGGCGACAGCCGGAGTGCTCGGCGTAGCGCCGCATCATCTCGAGGCGCGAGCGCTCGACCTCGTCTTCACGCGCCGTCTCGGCCTCCGAGGCCGCCATCGCGTCCGCGAGCGTGAGCGCGCCTGTCCATCGAACCGCCCCACCGGCCTCCCACACGGCCGCCCCGAGATCGACCAGGCGTACGAGCGCGGCCGTCTCGCCCCGTGTGCGGGCGAGCTCGCCTCCAGTGACGAGCTGGGCGGCAACGCCCGCGACTGCCTCGGTGGAGATCCCGCGTGCCGCGAGGTGGACGGAAGCTCCGAAGTCCTCCTGCCGGTACAGCAGGCGCGCGTGAGCGGCTCGGCTGTCGCGGCCGGCACGGCCGATTTCCTGGTAGTAGGCGTCGAGCGACGGCGGTGGATCGACGTGCACAACCCAGCGCACGTCTGGCTTGTCGATTCCCATTCCGAAGGCCACGGTCGCCGCGACGATTCGAACGGATCCGTCGAGGAAGGCCGCCATCGCCTCGCGCCGCTCCCGCGGGGTCAGGCCGGCGTGGTAGAGCGCGACGCTGTTCCCTGCCGCGGCGAGGGTGTCGCGCGCCGCTTCGGCGTCGGCGTGGGTCGCGGCGTAGACGATCCCCGCGCCGCGGAGCTCGGCCGCCGCCACCTCCAGCTCTCGCTGCTTGTCGGAAGCCGAGCGCACGCCGCGCGCAGAAAGCTCGAGCTGCGGGCGGTCGAAATCCCCGGTCACGACCTCGGGATCGCGTAGCCCGAGGCGCCGCACGATCTCGCGCTGCACCGGCGGCGCCGCGGTCGCCGTCAGCGCCATTCGAACCGGAGCCTCGAGGAGGTCCGCCTGTGCACTCAGCCGCATGTAGTCCGGACGGAAGTCGCGCCCCCACTGGCTGATCAGGTGCGCCTCGTCCACGGCGAACAGCCCCGGCCGCGCCCGGCGGAGCGCATCCCGCGTCTGCTCGTTGCCGAGCTGCTCCGGCGAGAGGAAGACGAACGTCTCCGTCCCGCACGAAGCAGCGAGCGCCGCGGCGTGCTCCCGCGCAGACTGGTGTGAGTTCAGGACGATCGCATCGAGGCTCGCGTCTCGCAGATGCGCGACCTGGTCATCCTGCAGCGCGATCAGCGGCGAGACGACGACCGTCGGCCCTTCCAGGAGCAGCCCCGCGAGCTCGTAGATCGCGGACTTGCCGCCGCCGGTCGGCAGGACGGCCAGCACGTCGCGTCCCGCGACCGCCGCCGTCACGGCTCGCAGCTGACCCGCGCGCAAGCGGCCGAACCCGAACCGAGCGCTCGCAAGCTCGCGAATCGCACCCTCGTCAGCGGCCGTGTCCAACACGAAGATTCCGGCCCGCGGTGTGCGCACGGGAGCTATCGTCGCAGTTCGGCACCGACCCAATCATCGAAAGCGACGGTTACAGACCTGGCGCACGCGAACCCACTGCCGAAGCTGACTCTCGGAGACACCGACGTGACGCGAATCGGGCTCGGCACCAATCGCCTCGCGCACACACCCGAGAACGTGGCGTTCGTCGCAGAGGCCGTCGCTGCCGGGATCAGCCTCATCGACACCGCCCATACGTACACCGGCGGCGAGAGCGAGGAGACGATCGGAGACGCGCTCTCGCCTGTCCCGGACGGAGTCGTGGTGGCGACGAAAGGCGGGTACAGACCAGGCGAAGGCCGCCCGGAGGTGCTCGCTGCGCAGATCGAAGCGAGCCTTCGGCGTTTACGCACCGAAACCATCTCGCTCTACTACTTGCACCGGGTCGATGCCGAGACCCCGCTCGAGGAGAGCCTCGCCGTGATCAAGGAATACCGCGACAGCGGGAAGATCCGGCACATCGGCCTCTCGGAGGTGGACATCGACCAGATCGAACAAGCACGCGCCCTCGTCCCGGTCACGGCGGTCCAGAACCGGTACAACCTCTCGGAACGGCGCTACGAAGACGTCGTCGACTACTGCGCCGGCCAGGGGATCGTGTTCGTCCCGTTCTTCCCTTTGCGCGGAGACGGCGGGCGCGCGCTCACCGAGATCGCCGAACGACACCAGGCGACGCCGGCACAGATCACCCTCGCGTGGCTGCTCCGTCGTTCGGAGGCAATGCTGCCGATTCCCGGCACGCTCTCGCTCGAGCACGCGCGAGAGAACCTCGCGGCGCTCGAGCTCGAGCTGACGGACGAAGAGTTCGAATCCCTGCGTTAGGGGCGCTCGCGCCTAGCCGGCGGCAGCCGGTGTCTTCCGCTCCAGAACCCAGTCCGGCCGCACGAAATGGCACGTGTAGCCGTTGGGGTACCGCTCCAGGTAGTCCTGGTGCTCGGGCTCGGCCTCCCAGAACGCCCCCGCCGGCGCGACCTCGGTGACGACCTTGCTCGGCCAGCGGCCAGAGGCCTCGACGTCGGCGATCGTCTCGTCGGCGACGCGGCGCTGCTCGTCATCGGTATAGAAGATCGCCGAGCGGTAGCTCGTCCCGATGTCGTTGCCCTGACGGTTGAGCGTCGTCGGATCGTGGATCTGGAAGAAGAACTCGAGGATGTCCCGGTACGAGGTCTGTGTGGGATCGAAGGTGATCTCGATCGCCTCCGCGTGCCCCTCGTGGTTGCGGTAGGTCGCATTCTGGACCTCGCCGCCGGTGTACCCGACCCTGGTGGAGACCACGCCCGGGAGCTTCCGGATGAGGTCCTGCATGCCCCAGAAGCACCCTCCGGCCAGGATTGCCTTCTCTACTGACTGATTCACTTCGTTCAAGCCTCCCTTTTCGGCCTCATTCCGATTCAACCCGACACAACGTAGCGATCTCCAAGCCTGTTCCCGCGGCGGCCGCAAGCAGACCCAGCGGATGGGCCGCCCTGCTCGGCCGGGCTAGCGGAGGGCGCCGCGGATCTACGAGTCGGGCCTGGGACGAACCGGTGAGTCGACGCAGACAACCCGCGCCGGCTCGTCCCCGATGACTTCGTAGCTGTGCGCGGTTCCGGCAGGCGTGACGATCACGTCTCCGGGCCCCGTGTCCCGCGTCTCTCCCTCGACCGTCCAGCGCATGCGTCCGGATCGGATGGCGATGACGTGATCCTGGGGCGGGTCGTGAACGTGCATCTCCTTCACCTGCCCGACCGGATGCGTCACGAGATGGACCTCGACGTGGTCGAGCCAGATCCCCTCGTCGTCATCGGTTGGCCGGACGAATTTGCTGTAGTCGGTCTTGTCGGTGATCTTGACCATCGCACTCCTCCCAGTCGAGATCTCGATGCTACGAGCCGGCGACCGGTTGTCGCACTGCATCGAAAAACGAGTCTCTCGCTGATCGGTTGATTTCCGTACCTAGGTACGGGTTTATAGTCAGCGGCGTGAGAGTCGGCGAGGTCGCGGAACGCGCAGGAGTGAACGTCGAGACACTGCGCTACTACGAACGGAGGGGGCTGCTGCCGACGCCGGATCGCACGCCGCAGCGGGCACCGCCGCTACGACGAGGAGACGGTGCGCTTCCTTGGTGCGATCAAGGAGGCACAGGCCGTCGGTTTCACGCTGGCAGAGATCGCCGAGTACCTGCGAGCGGCACGCCGCTCGACTGCGCCGTCGGAGGCGCTGCGGGTGCGAATGGCGGCGAAGATCGACCAGATCGACGCGCGGATCGCGGCGCTGCGGCGCATGCGCGATGAACTCGCACGCGTCGTCGGCTGCGCCTGCACCTCGCTCGACCACTGCACCTGCGGCGCCGCCTACCTCGTCCGCCGCGGCGGCGCGCCCACGTCGCGGCCTCCGCTGCTCCACATCACCAACGGCGAAAGCGCCGGCAACACCCTTCGGCAGACCACACTCGGCGGCGCCGTGCTGCCCTGGCAGGACGTGCTCCACGAGGGGCCGGTGCCGGCGCTGCCGCGGCAGGAGCTGCTGCGCACACGCGCCCGCTTCCTCGCCGACTGCGGCTGGGGCCGCCAGCAGGCGCTGCTCTCCTCGTTCGAGCGGCGCGACCGGCAGCTGCTCGAGGCGCTCCGCGACGACCTCCAGGTGGTGCTCTGGTTCGAACACGACCTCTACGATCAGCTCCAACTCCTCGACGTGCTCGCGCTCGCGCACACCGAGGAGGCCGCGCCCGAGCTGATCGTCGTCGGCTCCTTCCCCGGCAAGCCATCGTTCGCCGGTCTCGGCGAGTTGACAGCGAGCGAGCTCGAGACACTCTGGCCCTCCCGCGGCCGCGCGACACCGGCCGCGCTCGAGGCGGCCACGAGCGCCTGGGCCGCCCTCCAGGCGCCGGAGCCCACCACACTGGCCGAGTGGGCGACGCGCGACACCACGCAGCTGCCGTTTCTCGCCCCCGCGCTGCGGCGGTTGCTCGAGGAGCTGCCCGCGCCGGCAGACGGGCTCTCGGGGACAGAACGACGCGCGCTCCAAGCGGTCGCCGCCGGCGCGCACTCACCTCCCGCCGCCTTCGTTGCAGCGCAACGACTCGAGGACGCGCCCTTCCTCGGCGACTCCTGGTTCTACCGAGCCCTCTCAGCACTCGGGCAGGGAAAGACGAGGCTCCTCGAAACCGACGACGGCACACCACTTCCCCCGCCTCCTCCGCTCAGCGACAGCCAGCACTTCGCACGCCTCCGGCTGCGGCTGACAGCAACCGGAGAACACACGCTTCGCGGCGAAGCCGACCGAGTCGAGCTCCTCGACGTCGACCGCTGGATCGGCGGCACCCACATCACGCCCGACAACACCTGGCGATGGGACACCACCGAACTGAAGCTCGTTCGACCATCTCGAAGCTAGGCAGCGGGCCTCAGAAACGAAGCGACCACCGGTGCCCTACACTCGCGGCACCGGCCTACCTGAGCCGACGTCCGCGACCGAGGGATCCATACATTGCCGTCTGATTCTCCGCCCGCGGTTTCACGCTTCTCGCGCGACCGTGTCTCCTCGGCGGGGAAGAGTGCGGGCGTCAACGCCCGGAAGGCAACTGACGCGCTCGTGGAGCTCGTCGCCGGGCTCGCCGACCAGGCGATCGACCGCATGTTGCTCACCGGCGAGCGCGTCACCTCTGCCGCCGATGGCAAGCGACTCCTCGCCGGCGAAGCCGACACAGAGGCGCTCGCCGGCGATATCCAACGGGTCGTCGTACTCGCTGTGCCCGTCGCCCGCACGCTCGCACGGGGAGCTCGTTTCACGAAGGTGCCATGGGTGATTGTCGCCTCGAGCGCCGTCTCGATCGGGCTCGCCGTCCGCACGGGCGTGCGCGAACTGCAGGTGCTCGCCTCGCTCGTAGCCCACCGACTCGAGCAGGCGGGCGCGCCCAGCGATCCGGCGCTCGTAAAGAAGCTGGCAGTCGACCTGTATCTCCATCCGAAGCGCTCTCCTGACCCCGCCGACCGCAGGCTGCGCCTTGTTCGACTCACCCGCAAGTGGGTGGTGAGCGGCGCCTTCGGCCGGAAGACGTCGAAGCGAGCCGCAAGGGCGCTCGACGCCGCGGAGCGACTCGACGCTGCAGCGCTCTCCGCGCGCTGGGCGACACAGCGCCGGCGCCGGCGCTAGTCGCCGCTACCTCGTCTCCTCGCCGGCGGCCTCGGCCATCGATCGCGGCGCCGGCACGTTCTCGAAGAGGACATTGCCCGCGGGAACCATCCAGGTCATCACCTCGACCGCGAGCCGGCCGGCCTGTACCGCCGGGTCCTCGTTGCTGAGCCGGCGCGCCGTCTCGGGGTCGCACGTCATGATCGAGATGCCGCGCAGGCGCTCGTCGTCCTGATCGACGAGCGGCCCTCCGCCGACGAGGTAGCCGCGGTCGCGCAGATCGGCCCGGAAGGCGAGATGCCGGTCCTGGAGCTCGGCCGCCTCCTCGTCGGTGAGCTCGGGCGCGTCGGGCCGAAGCACCAGCAGTACGAGCGTGTGCCGGTCGAACTGCATCCGGGAATTAGACCAGGCTCTGGAGAAACGGTGTCAGAGGCCGATTTCTGTCAAGGCTAGAACGTGCCGACGCTGCCACTTTCGTTCCACAACGTCGCCGATGCCGGGTCTTACGGGCCAGCTCTAAGCACCACAGAAGGATGCGTCCAGGAGCCCTCTCAGCGCGGCGCCGGCCGACGGCGACAGCGGGAAACTGTTGCTCATCGCGACGACACGGCGCCGGCCATCACGGCTGCTCCAGGCGGCGGAGACGGTACCGAGCAGGGCGCCGGTGTGGCCGATGGCGGTACCGCAGGGCGTGTGGAAGGCAGCGAGCCCAAGCCCGTAGCGCGACCCGGGCGCCGGGCGCATGAGCTCGAGCAGGCGGGGCGGAAGCAGGCGGCCCTGAAGGAGAACACCGAAGAAACGCGAGAGATCGGACGCGGTGGAGACGATCGAGCCGGCGGCCCAGGCCCAGGATGTGGTCACGGTACTGCGGTCACGCGCGGTCGCGAGACTACCGACGATGCCGTCGTGCTCACTCGGGGCATAGCCGTGGGCGTAACCGCCGCTGTTCCGGAGGTGGGGCGCGAAAGTCGTGTCCTCGAGCCTGAGCGGCGCGAAGATCCGCCGGCGGAGCTGGCGCTCGAGACTGATCCCGGTGACGCGCTCGACCACCATGCCGAGGAGGACGTAGTTCGTGCTGGCGTAGGCGAAACGCTCGCCGGGCCGAGCGACCGGACCCTCGGCCAACGCCACTCCCACCAGCTCGCGCGGCGTCCACTGGCGCCGCGGCTGGGCCACCGTCCGGCGTATGAAATCTGGGTCGTCTGCGTAGTCGGCGAGCCCCGACGTATGCGCGAGCAGCTGTCGGACGGTGATTCGGCGTCCGCTCGGGACGAGGCCGGGCAACCAACGCTCGAGCGTGTCGTTGAGCCCTAGCCGGTGCTCGTCGACGAGTTGGAGCACGACGACCGCAACGAACGTCTTCGTGATGCTGCCTATGCGGAAACGATCATGGGCGCGGAGCGGTACGCGTCCCTCCAGCACGGCGAGACCGCTGGTCTCCTCGCGTCGCGAGGAACCGTCATCGACGAGAACGAGGGCGCCCGGACTTCCCGCCTCGACGACCGTTTCGGGCGACGGTTTGTCCGGGCCGGTTCGGAGGGCGATACCGCCGATGATGATCGCCAAGGACCCCGCGGTCGCTAGCGCAATCAGAGCGACCGCCTTCACGCCTATGCCTCTCACTGTCCACAGCGTACGCCGCCTTCTCCCGGAGGCCGAAGGCGACAAAACCTCGGCCGGCGGGCATGGAGGCAGCGGGAATCGAACCCGCGCAAGATTTCAACCAGACGAGCGGCCCACTGGGGGCCTCAAGCGGCCGCCAGCAGGGACGCGCACTCGACAAGGCTGCGCGTCACCCTTGGCACGCATCCGTTCAGCGCGGTGAGATCTGAATCGGTACTCGTACGAGGTCGCGATCCAGTGTCTGCTGGCAGTCGGTGTAGTGGAATTGCGTGAAGTAGAGGTATACCGTCTTGCCAACGGTCTGAAAGTTGCGTGACGTGCTCTTCGGGTCGATCACCGACGGGTATGCGATCGGATCGGGATCGCCGCATTGGTAGTTCCAGGTGATCTGCGCCGCGAGGAACAGTTTTGGCGGAGTCCAATGAAGCAGGTCCGGCGAGAGCGAGAAGTAAGCTCCTCCGACCGCCTGGCCGACGAGAAGCCATTGTCTTGCCTCCGTGCTGTAGGTGAGGCTGTTCGGCTGTAGGTCCCCCGGTTGCTGCCGCGACACCGGGGCGCAGAGGTGCGCCGCGGGGGCCTGGTTTGATGTGTACGGATCGACGAACGTCATCGCGAAGGAGCTTCCTCCGCTCCACGCTCGCCACGATCCCGGGTCGCCAAGATCTTTCGTGCGGATCAGACAGTTGCCGACGTACGACTCCCGCACATTTACGTAAACGAGGGCGTAGTAGAAGCCATCGCGCTCGTTGTGGACGATGTTGCTCGGCGAAAAGATGCCGGTCGGCCCGTCCCCGGGAACGTAGCGGTACGGCACGCTTGCGACGAGCCGCCGCGGCGGGACGTCCACATACGTTGCGCCCCCGTCGGTGGACACCGCCAGGGTGACCGCGTTGTACCAGCACTTGACGTCGTACGTGACAGTCGCGCACTGGCCCGGGCGTTCCCAGGCGTGGTATTCGTCGTGAACCAAGGCGTACACCGTCTTCCCGTCGAGCGTGTAGGGAGCGGCGATCCACTCGTGGTCGTCGAAGGCGGCGGGATCGGGGTTGAGGTCGGATCCGAGGATGACAGAGCAGCTGTGCATCAGGTGATCGAGATCCGCGCCGACGAATCGCCGGTTGGTGTCATCAGCGGAGATCAGCTGAACGCGGCCGTCTGCATCCCGAAACGCACGTGCCGGCAGGTCCGGGATGTCTGGCTCTGTGCAACGGTCAGTCGTCCAGTCGAACACCACCTGCGGCCCACCGACTGCCTTCATGCTCACCGATCGCGGAGGCGGTGGCGGATGGCTTCAACCGCCTGAGTCGCCCCGTGGCGTCACAGTGGAATCGATAGCGGCGGTATTGACGTTCAAGCCGCCGCTTACAGCGCTGACCGGCCTTGAGACAGACGTGCTTGCCTGCGATCCGGGCGGGGACGGCGCCATGCGAGCAAGGCTTCGTAGTGGCGTTTGGTGCGCTTGCTCGTCCCGTTCGCGTCTCGAAAGCGAAGGCCGCCGCGGCCACCAGAATGGGAATCGTGAGCGCGAGTATTAAAGGACGTGGCCTCAAGGGCCTCCCAGTGATGTAGAAGACGAACGATGGCAAGCGCAGCTCGCCGGGTCAATCCAAGAAGAGCCGGACGAGTGAAGTGTTATCGCCCGGCTCCGTTCACGGCTTGGTTGAGCCGAAGGAGGAGGCGGCGGGAATCGAACCCGCGTCCGCGGCGAGGCGGTTCTGGTGAAGAGCGACCTCCTCCAGATGCTCGTGTCTTCGGAATGCTTCAAAGAGAGTCGCGCCGTAAGCGCCAGCTCGCCGGCTTTTCGCGAAGACATGCTACGAAGCGTTGAATGCCAGTTCGACGAGCTGGATCGTGTCGTCGACGAACCCGTGGTCCTGGGAGAGGACGCCGAGCGACTTGGCGGCCAGGAGCGACTTGTAGATCAGCGTCAGCTCGTCAAACGAGAGCGTCAGCTCGTATTTCGCCTCGTCCCCGCTCATGAGCCGTCACGCCAGCCAGTGGGGTTCATCGGCGGTTCGTGCTGGCGCACCGTGCGATTCTCGAGGCCGCCGAGGCCGCCGGTGAGCGCGAGCAGGGCGGCTCCGAGGAGCAGCGGGGCGAAGAGGACGCCACCCGGCACGAGCAGCACGGCGACGGCGCCGAGCAGTGAGAGGACTGCGATGACGATCAACATGGCTTCCTCCGGTTCCTTGTGGGCCTGAGCCGATCGTGCCCGGACGCGCATAAGCCCGCATCGTGGAAGCCCCCAGGAGAGAACCGAAGTCTTTGGACGGTCAGGAAGGCGCCGCGTCGGCGAGCGCCGCAGCCAGCTGGGAGCGCGACGTGATGGCGAGCTTCCGGTAGATGCTCGTCAGGTGGACCTCGACCGTCCGCTGGGTGATGAAGAGCGTCTGCGCGATCTCGCGGTTGGTCGGGCCTTCCGCGGCCATCTCGGCGATGCGCCGCTCGCTCGGCGTGAGCGAGGCGACCCCGCTCAGGGCGACGCGCCGCGGCCGCGCACCGGTGGCGAGCAGCTCGCGCTCGGCACGTTCCACGAGCGCCGTCGCCCCGCAGATCGTCGCCAGCTCGACCGCCTGCCGAAGGTGCTCGCGCGCCTCGGCGCGGCGATTGGCCCGCCGCAGCGCAGCTCCGAGCTCGGTGCGCGACTTGGCATGCTCGAGCTTGGCGGGCGAGCTCTCCACTACGCCGACCGCCTCCTCCAACAGCGCCAGGCCGCGCTCGCCGCCCTCGACAAGGCCCGCCGCGCGCAAGGCGCCGGCGAGCGCACGCGGAGCTCCCCAGTTGCGGGCGTGCTCCACCTCTTCTGCCGCCAGCTGCCGGGCCTCGTCCTCTCGGCCGAGCTGGAGCAGGGCGAGCGCCGCTGGGGAGCGCCAGGCGATGAACGCGGGGTTGACGCTGCCGACGCTCTTCGAAGCCCCGGCCGGCTTCGAGTAGCTGCTCCGCGCCGCCGGCCGGATCCCCTCGCAGGATGCGCAGCCGCGCGCTGCTGTCGCGGAGGAAGAGCACGCGCTCGCTGTCGAGGCGAGACTCGCGAAAGGCGATGGTCGCGAGGGCGGCCGTGGCGTCGTCGAGCCGGCCCTGTTCCATCAGCGCGTCGGCGAGAAAGGCCGACGCGTGCCCGTAGAAACGGGCCGTCTGCCCCCAGGCTCGGCCCAGGGCGAGCGCCTCTCGAGCCTCGGACTCCGCCTCGAGCAGGTCGCCGCGCCACAAGAGCACGAGCAGGCGGAAGACCTTGGCGGCTGCAAAGGCGAGGGTCGACCCACGCCGGCGCGCCTCGGCGAGCGCGTCTTCGAAGATCACCAGCGCCTCGTCGAGATCCGCCATCGCCAGGACCATGACGGGCGGAATGAAGAAAGTGCCGGAGACGTCGTCCCGCACGAGCGCCCCCTCGCCGAGCGCTCGCCGCGCGACCGGCACGACCTCGGCTGCAGGCCTGCCGGTGCGGGCGTCGTAGTGCGCGAGCAGGGAGAGCAGCACCTTCTCCCCGAGGGTGTCGGCGGCCGGTCGTTCTCTGACAGGCCCGAGCAGCTCGAGGGCGTGGTCCTGCAGGGCGGGCGCGAACAGGTCGCCGGTGATCAGCGCGGCCTGGAGCAGGCGCTCGAGCTCGGGGTCGGCGCCGTCGAGGTCGGCCAGCGCCTGTGTGAGCACCGCGTCCGACTCCTCGCCCCGGAGGAGGTAGAGCTGACGGCCGAGCAGAAGCGCGATCTCGGCCTTCTTGACCGGATCGTCGATCAGCTCGCGCGCAGCTTGCAGATGCTCGACCGCCGCCTCGCCGCTGACCCCCGTCTCGGCCGAGCCGAGCTCGACCAGCACCTCGGCGAGATCGGCGGCAGGCGGGGGCTCGTCGAGGGCCCGGCGCAGATAGGCGACTGCGCTCTCGGAAGCCCCGCGTGTGCTCGCGCCACGAGCGGCCTCGCGCAGCGTCGCCACGCTCTCCGACCGGCCCGCCGGCGGAGTACGAAGCAGGTGCGCGGCGACGCGCTCCTGCTCGGCGCCCGCGGCGGCCAGGAGCGCCGCAGCCCGCTCGTGACCTCCGTCCCGCTCGAGCTGGGTGAGAGAGTCGTAGACGGCCGCCCGGATCAAGGGATGGACGAACTCGAGCGGCTGCTTCGACCTGAGCACGTCGACCCTGACGAGGGCCTCGACCGCCTCGGAAGCAACGTGTTCGTCGAGGCCGGCGAGCTCCGCGGCCTTGCGTAGATCTGCGTCTTCGCCGAGCACCGCGACGGCCCTAGCCACCTCCGTCGCCTCCGGCGGAAGCCACGCGAGCCGCAGGGAGACGGCGCGCGAGCCTGCACGCGCCTCGAGCTCGCGCAGGCGGGGCACGTTGCCCTCCGTCGGCACGACCCCCTCGACGGAGATCGCGTGCACGAGCTCGCGCAGGAGTAGCGGATTACCGCCTGTCTCTTCGTGGCAGGCGGCGCAGAACGCATCGTCGGCGGAGGGTGAGAGTGCGTCTCGGAGGAACCGTACGGTCGCCTCGGGGCTCAGTGGAGCGGGGCGGATCACGGTCGCCAGCGGGTCGGCCACGATCTGGTCCAGCAGGCCTGGATCCTCGCCGGCCTCGGCCGGCCTGAGCCCGACGAGGACCGAGAGGGCGAGCCCCTCCATGCGCGGCAAGAGGTAGGCGAGCCAGCGCAGCGACGGGAGATCACACCAGTGGAGGTCGTCGATCGCGAGTAGAAGCGGTCGGCGCGCAGCGAGGTTCGCCGACAGCCAGTAGAGGCCGTGCAGCGTCGCCAGCGACGAGTCGGCCCCCGTCTCAGCGTTGAACAGCTCCGGGTTGAAGAGCGGCTCGGCCAGGGCTGCCGCGCCGGCGAGCGCGTCGGCTCGCTCGTCCTCCGGCAGCGAGGCGAGCAGCGGCTCGAAGAGCTGGCGCACGACGCCGAACGAGAACGAGCGCTCGAGCTCCGAGCCTCGCGCACTGAGCACTCGCATCCCGGCCTCGTTGCCCCTTGACTTCGCCTCGGCCATCAGCGCGGTCTTGCCGATCCCCGGCGGCCCCTCGATCGCCATCAGCACGCCGCCGTCGTCGCCGCTTCCGACCAGGTCCTCGAGGGCTCCCAGCTCGCTATCCCGCTCGAGCAGGTCGAGCTTCTGACCAGTCTCCACCCTTGCCTCCCGGCAGAAGTCTATTCCGCGCCCCCAAGGCCGCCTTCCGGGCGTTCGGCCAAAGACTTCGGTTCGGTTTTGGGGGTGGCCACGACGCGACGCCCCGCCTTCCGCACGCACCATCGGCCCATGACCCACAGGGGTGCCACATCACCGGAAAGCGAGGCACAGCTCATGAACGACCCAGCTCCCGCCCAAGCCCCCACCTCGACGCTTTCATCCCGTCGCGGCATCGCCATCCTGCTCTTGCTCAGCGTCGTCCAGTTCATGGACATCCTCGACGCCTCGATCCTCAACATCGCGCTGCCCTCGATCAAGACCGACCTCGGCTTCAGCCAGCAGAGCCTGCAGTGGGTGGTCAACGGCTACATCCTCACCTACGGCGGCTTCCTGCTCCTCGGCGGCCGCATGGCCGACCTGCTCGGCCGCCGCAGCGTGCTCGTCACCGGCCTGATCGTCTTCGCCGGCCTCGTCGCTGCTCGGCGGCCTCGCCCACACCAGCTCGCTGCTCGTCGGCGCCCGCTTCGCCCAGGGCATCGGGGCCGCGATGATGTCTCCGGCCGCCCTCTCCACGCTGACGAGCACCTTTCGCAGCACCCGTGACCGCAACACCGCCCTCGGCGTCTGGGCGGCCGTCTCGGGGATCGGCGGCGCCGCAGGCGTCCTCTTCGGCGGCCTGCTGACCGAAGGCCCCGGCTGGCGCTGGGTGCTGTTCATCAACGTCCCCTTCAGCGCGCTCGCCTTGGTCGGCGCCTTCCTCCTGCTCCAGCGCGAGCGGATTCGGGCCAGCCGGCTGGCGAACTTCGATGCCCTCGGCGCCTTCCTCGTGACGGGCGGCATGCTGCTGCTCGTCTACACGCTGGTCAAGGCGCCCGACATCGGCTGGGGTGCGGGGCGCACGGTCGCCGGGCTCGCCGGCTCCGCAGTGCTCCTCGCCGGGTTCGTGCTCAACGAGCTGCGCGTGCGCAACCCGCTCGTGCCGCTCTCGATCCTGAAGGTCAAGGGGGTTGCCGCCGCCGACGCCACGCAGCTGCTGGCGATCGCCGGCTTCCTGCCGATGTTCTTCTTCCTCACGCTCTACATGCAGACGGTGCTGCACTACTCGCCGATCCAGACCGGCGTCGCCTACCTGCCGCTGACGGTCGGCTTCATCATCGCGGCGAGCATCAGCTCGCAGCTGTTCGCGCGCATCGGCACCAAGCCGGTGGTCGTGCTGGGGACCGTGATCTCGGCCGCCGGGCTCTACTGGCTCTCGTTGATTCCGGTCGACGGCTCCTACGTCTCGGACATCCTGCCCGGCCTGATGACCGTCTCGATCGGGATGGGCGGCGTCTTCACCGGCCTGACGACCGCGGCCAACGCGGGCATCGACCAGGACAAGGCCGGCCTCGCCGCCGGGCTCCTCAACACCGGCCAGCAACTCGGTGCCGCACTCGGGCTGGCGATCCTTTCGGCAGTCGCAACCGCGCAGACGAAGTCAGTCTTGAGCGCCGGCGACGGCCTCGCTCAGGCCGCGACCCACGGCTATCAGCGGGCCCTCCTCGTCGGCGCGTTCATCGTCCTTGCGGCGACCGCCGTGGCGCTCCTGACGCCCAACACGCGTGAGACCAGCGCCACGGTCGTCGAGGAAGAGCCGGCGCTCGACCTGGCGGCCTAGACACCTGGGGGAGCCGCGCGCGTGCGCGTGGCTCCCTCGACAGGAGAACGAGCAGCGGCGCCTTCGGCGCCGCTGCGAAGTGGAGGCGGCGGGAATCGAACCCGCGTCCGCAATCGCCCCGCACAGAGCGTCTACAAGCTTAGGCTGCCGTTGCGTTTCGCCCGCCGGCCGGTTGGCAGCCGACCAACCGCCGGGCTAGCCATCCTTTAGCGTCGCGCTTCGGGCGATTGGCTCTCCCTAGGCGCCGAGCCCGTTTTCTGACGCCGTTACCCGAGCCACGGGCCGAGCTCGGAACGACGCGCATCGCGTACCTAGTTAGGCAGCGAGTGCGAGTGCGGAGTTGTCCTTCGCACTTGCGTTTGTTCCCGGTTGTTTTACGAGGCCTACCGGGGACCTCGGCTTGCAGCTCTGCCGGAGAACCGACCACGTCGAAACCAGGTCGCCCCCGTATGTCAGTCCCTTGATTGTAGCCGCCTGGGGTGAGTAGCCCCGTGCGCGAGCACCTCGGCGACCGGGAGCTCGAAGAAGAAGGTGGAGCCCTTCTCCCCGCCGGACTCGACCCAGATCTTGCCTCCCATCCTGCCGACGAGCTCCTTGCAGATGTAGAGCCCGAGGCCCGTCCCTCCGACGCCTCTGATCATCTGGGGGTCGGCGCGATAGAACTTCTCGAAGACGCGTTCCTGCTCCTGAGGCGGGATGCCGAGACCTTCGTCCCGGACGTGGAACCTGACCGCGTCGTCGCGCTGCTCGACCCCCACCTCGACCTGCCCGCCGTCCGGGGAGTACTTGATCGCGTTCTCGACGAGGTTCACGAGCACCTGGCGGACCTTGTCGAGGTCGGCGGCGACGCGTGGAAGGTGGTCGCCGGCCTCGAACCCCACCGACACCGTCGGGGGTGCGTACACGCGCGTCGACTCGACGACGCGCTCGACGACCTCAGCCGGGTCGAACGGCTCGAACTCGATGTCGAGACGGCCGGCATCGAGCTGGTTGGCGAGGAGGATCTCGTTCACGATCCGGCCCAGGCGCTCCGACTCGTCGGCGATCAGGGAGACGAAGCGGTCGCGCCCGACCTCGTCGAGGGCGAAGTCGTGACGGAGCAGCGTCTGAGCGGCGCCGTAGACCGCGGCCAGCGGCGTTCGGAGCTCGTGCGACGCGGTCGCGATGAAGTCGGCCTTTACCTCCTCGAGATGACGCACGTCGGTGAGGTCGCGGAACGCGTAGACGGTGCCGCCGAAGAACTGGACGCCCGAGATCGAGATCCAGCGCTCGCCGCGCTTCGTCTCGATCGGGATCACGACCTCGTCGTGGCCCGGATCGGGCGACGCGAAGACCGGCACGGACTCCACCGCGTCGGTCCAGCCGGGAATCGCCTTCGCCGCGGCCTGCCCGACGACGTCCTCCGCCGTGACGGAGATGATGGCCTCGGCGGCGGGATTCCACAGCCGCACGATGCCGTTTCGGTCGAGCAGCAGGATCCCGTCGGCGACGTGCTCGAGGACGCGCGCGGCATCGGCCCGCTGCTCCACCTCGCGGTAGAGGCGCCCACGATCGGCCGCCATCGTCATGCGCGCGGCGAGATCCTCGACGAGCGCCACGTCGTCGGCGCCGAAGACGGCACCCGGCTTCGTGCGCGCGAGGGTCAGCGCACCGAGCGGCTGCTTGCGCGCGCGCAACGGCACGCAGATGACCGCTGAGGCGTCGATGCCGTCGAGGAAGCGGTTGGGGTTCGCGCCACTCGAGCTCTCCCCGATCGCAGGCACGACTTCGAGCCGCCCGCTCTCGACCACTGCGCGGACGCGGCTTTCGGGCTGCGTGCCGGGGCCCGGGCCGCCGACCTTGTGGGGCTCGACACGCGCGACCGCGAGGCGCTTGAGCTCGTTTCCGTCGTCGGTCACGTCGACGATGCACCAGTCGGCGAAGTCCCTGACGACGAGCTCGGCGACCCTCCGCAGGGCAGCCTGGTGGTCGAGCGTGGACGAGAGCTCGTTGCCGGCGCGGCGGAGGAAGTCGAGCCGCGACTGCCGCTCGGCCGTGTCGGAGGCGGCGATCCGCTCCGCGGCCAGGAGGCTCTCGCGCTCGTCTTCGGCGCGCTTCCGCTCGCCGATGTTCCGAAGGAAGATCTGCGTGTAGATCGGCTCCCCGCCCGGGTCACGCGCGGTCGTCGTCTCCTCCCGGACCCACACGACGCGACCGTCTCGCGCGATCAGCCGGTATTCGGCTCGCAGAGGCGTTCCGTTCTTGCCGCGTTCGAGCTCGTCCAGCACCCCGGCGCGGTCCTCCGGGTGGAGGAGCTTCGTGAAGAGGTCCGGCTCCTCGGCCCACTCGCTCGGGGAGTAGCCCGTCAGCTCGTCGATCAAGGGGCTGACGTAGAGCGTCGAGCTGCGATCGTCGGGCTCGGTGAGCCACGTAACGAGCGGGAGGCTGTCGATGAGCGCCCGGTAACGCGCCTCGGCCCGGTCGAGCTCGTCCTGCCGGCCGCGCTCGATGCGACGCGCCCGCTTTCCCAGGAAGACGAGGATGCCGGCAGCCGCCGCGCAGATCGCCACCGCGGCCACGATCCTCGCGGTCTGGTTTCCGAGCAGGACCAGCAAGACGCAGGCCGCGGCTACTAGAACGAAACTGACGGCTGCGGCGAGCCCTGCTCGAGAATGGAACCGGTTCAGTTGCAACACGGGGGCGGGTCCAAGAGCGTAGCTTCGACGCGCGCGGCCCACAACCCTGCGGCTTCACGCAGTACGCTCGGCCCATGGAGACCCGCCCCCTCCGAGACGCCCGCGACGTCGAGCGCGTAGTCGAGATCGTCAACGCCGTCTACCCCGACGACCCGATCGGCGCGGTCGACTTCGTCGCCTGGGGCAAGCAGGCACGCGAGCGGCTGGATCTCGTTGCCGAGCGCGACGGCGCGATCGTCGGCGGCTCGCGCACCTATCTCGAATCGCAGCGCCCGAACCCCTGGGTGCACATCTGGGTCCCGCCCGAGGAGCGGCGCCAGGGCATCGGCTCGACGCTCTTCGCCGAGATCTCGCACTGGGCCGCCGGGCGTGGCCACAGCGCCTTCGAGGCCTGGGTGCGCGAGGACAGCGCGGCCAGCCAGGCATTCGCGTCCGGGCTCGGATTCGAGGAGACCGGGCGGGAGTTCGGGCTCGTGCTCGATCTGACGACGACCGAGCCGCCGCCGGTCGAGGCCCCCGACGGGATCGAGCTAACGACCTGGGCCGAGCGTCCCGAGCTCACCCCCGGGCTCTACGAGGTCTACGTCGAGGCGATTCCCGACGTTCCCGGCGAGGAGGATTCCGAGGTCGAGACGTTCGACGAATGGCTTCGGCGCGACATGCAGTCCGCAGGCGACCGGGCCGACGCGACCTTCGTCGCGGTCGCGGGCGACGAGGTCGTCGGCTACGCGAAGCTTGCCTTCACCAGCGTTCAGGCGACCACTGCGCACCACGACCTGACCGGCGTGAAGCGCGACTGGCGCGGCCGCGGAATCGCCCGCGCGCTGAAAGCCGCGCAGATCCGCTGGACGAAGGAGAACGGCTACGAGGAGCTCCGAACCCGGAACGAAGAGCGGAACGCGCCGATCAAGAAGCTCAACGACCGTTTCGGCTACCGGCCGAGCGTCGGCCGCATCTACCTGCGGGGCCGCGTTCGGTGAGCGCACCCGAGATCAGCTACGCGCAGAGCGGCGAGATCGACATCGCCTACCAGGTTCTCGGTGAGGGACCGCCCGACCTGATCTGGGCGGCAGGGGCCTACACCCACCTCGGCGTGATGTGGGAGCACCCGGGCTACCGGCGCTTCTGCGAGCAACTCGCGTCGTTCTCGCGCCTCATCCTGTTCGACAAGCGCGGGATGGGCCTCTCTGAGCGGGTTCGCGTCGGGACGCTCGAGGAGCGGATGGACGACGTGCGCGCCGTGCTCGACGCCACCGGCTCCGAACGCGCAGCGCTGGCCGGTGTCTCCGAGGGCGGGCCGTTGTCGATGCTCTTCGCCGCGAGCTACCCCGAGCGCACAGACGCGCTCTTGCTGATCGGTGCCGAGGTCAAGGAGGAAACCACCGACGACTGGCCCTGGGGCGAGGGGACCCGCGAAGAGCACGACTCGTACATCGAGGCCGTCCACGAGATCTGGGGAAAGGGCCTTTCCGCGCCGTTCTTCTTCCCCAACGACCCCGACCCCGAGGGGATGAAGGCATGGTTCGGCAAGTTGCAGAGTGCCGCGATGACGCCCCGAGACGCGATCGCCTTCCAGGACATGGCGTTCGAGATCGACGTGCGCGACGTCGTGCCCGCGGTCCGGGTGCCGACGCTGATCGTGCACAACGTCGACGACCCGATCTGCCACGTCGAGAACGCCCGCTTCCTGGCGACGAACATCCCCGGCGCGAAGTTCGTCGAGTTGCCCGGCAACATGCACATCCCTTGGGCCGAGGCGGCCACGGCTGACGACATCCTCGCCGAGATCCGCGAGTTCCTGACCGGCGTCCGCGAGGCGCCCGAGCCCGACCGGGTACTCGCGACCGTCCTCTTCACCGACATCGTCGGATCGACCGAGCGAGCGGCCGAGCTCGGCGACCGGCGCTGGCGGGAGCTCCTCGAGAACCATCACGCCACGATCCGGCGCCAGCTGGAGCGCTACCGCGGCCGCGAGATCGACACCGCAGGCGACGGGTTCCTCGCCAGCTTCGACGGCCCGGCGCGGGCGATCCGCTGCGCACGCTCGGCGGTCGATGCGGTGCGAGGAGCAGGGCTCGAGATCCGCGCAGGCGTCCACACCGGCGAGTGCGAGGTCGTCGGCGACAAGCTGGCCGGCGTCGCCGTGCACATCGGCGCGCGCGTCGCCTCGAAGGCCGGCCCGGGCGAAGTGCTGGTCTCGGGCACGGTGCACGACCTCGTCGCCGGATCGGGAATCGGGCTCCAAGACCGCGGTTCCACGGAGCTGAAAGGGGTGCCGGGCGAGTGGCGCTTGTACGCGGTCTCTAGCGACGGCTCTTGAGCTCGCGTTCGATGCGGCGCTTCGTCTCCCGGTCAGCGATGTCGCGGCGCTTGTCGCGGCCTTCCTTGCCGCGCGCGACCGCGAGCTCGACCTTCGCGCGCCCGTCCTTGAAGTAGAGCCTGGTCGGCACGAGCGTCAGCCCCTTCTCGGCCGTCTTGGCGGCGAGCTGGTCGATCTGACGCCGGTGGAGCAGAAGCTTGCGGTCGCGATCGGGCTCGTGCGGCTCGACCGAGGCCTGCTCGTAGGGCGGGATGTGGAGGCCGACGAGCCAGATCTCCCCGTCGCGCGCGTCCGCGTAGGCGCGCTGCAGGATCGCGTGACCCTGACGCAGCGACTTGACCTCGCTGCCGCTCAGCACGAGACCCGCCTCGACGCGTTCGAGCAGGTTGTAGTCGTGCCGCGCGCGGCGGTTGTCCGCGATCAGCTTCTCTCCCGACGGCTTCGCCATCGGGCGTGAGTGTACGGGCCTAGCGGGCTTGCGCCTCGAGCCCCTGGCGTCGAGTTACGTACTGGGATCGGCGAGGGCCAGCTCCACCTTGCCCTCGCTGCGGCGCACGTCCTGGACGCGCACCTCGATCGGATCTCCGAGCCGATAGGTCCGCCCGCCGCGGCGCCCAACGAGCGCGGTCGCGAGCTCGTTGAGCTCGAAGTAGTCGCCCGGCAGGCGGCGCGCCGGCACGTAGCCTTCGAAGACGTCGTCGAAGCGAACGAAGATGCCGGACGGGATGGCGCCGGTGATCTCGCCGTCGAAGGTCGCACCCCAGCCGAGCTCGAAGAGGCGTTTCTCGAGCAGCCACGCCAGACAGATCTCGTCCGCGCGGTACTCGAGCTGTGACGCGTGGCGCTCACGGACCGAAGCGTGCTCGGCGACCTCGGGCAGATCCTCGGGCAGCGGCTCGTCGGAGACGCCGAGCTCGCGCAGAAGCGCGCGGTGGACGACCAGGTCGGGGTAGCGCCGGATCGGCGAGGTGAAATGGCAGTACGCGGAGCTGGCGAGCCCCATGTGACCGAGGTTGCGCGGGTCGTAGCGCGCCTGCTTCAGCGCCTGGAGAACGAGCGGCGGGAATGCGTCCCGCCCGCGGCCGCTGGTGTTGACGTACGCCGTCACGGCCTCGCTGGCCGCTCCGGCGATGGCCGCCGCGTCCGACGGGCCGATGCGCTCGGGAACGGGCGGAGTCGGCACGCCGAGGTCGTCCAGGCGCGCGAGCATGAGCTGCACCGACTGCGGGTCCGGCAGCTCGTGCACGCGGTAGAGCGCTTCGCGCCGCCGGCCGGCGAGCAACTCCGCGACCAGCTCGTTGGCAAGGATCATCAGCTCCTCCACCAGCATGTGGGCATGGGGCTCCGCCTCGCGCCAGGCTCGCTCGACTCCGCCCTGGGCGTCGAAGGCGAATGTCACTTCCCCGCTCTCGATTCGGAGCGCTCCGCGCGCGAAGCGGCGGTCGCGCAGCATGGTCGCGAGCCGCTCGGCGCGCCGCAGCGCCTCGGTCAGGTCCTGCTCGGCCTGCTCGGCCCCCTGCAGAATCGCCTGCGCGCGCGAGTAGGTCAGGCGCTCGCGGCTTCGGATCACGGAGCGGTAGAAGCGCGGCTCGCCGGCCGGGAGCCCGTCTTCGAGCGGCACCTCGACGGTCAGGCAGAGCCGGTCGGTGTTCGGTCGCAGCGAGCAGAGCTCCTCCGAGAGCTCGGGCGGCAGCATCGGCGAGACCAGCCCCGGCACGTAGACGGAGAACGCGCGATCCTGGGCGCCGCGGTCGAGCGGCGAGCCCGCAGGGACGAACCAGGAGACGTCGGCGATGTGCACGAAGGCCCGGTCCTCGGTCACGGTGAGCGCGTCGTCGAAGTCCTTCGCGGTCTCCGGGTCGATCGTGAACGACAGCTCGTTTCGGAGGTCGACGCGGCCCTCGTGATCCTCGAGGGCGTAGCCGGTGTCATAGGGCTCGAAGCCGCGTAGCTCCCCCTCCTGGATCAGCAGGCCCTCGAGCACCGTCCGGATCGACGTGGCGGAGCCGAGCACGCGCACGAGCCGTGCACGACCCTTGCCTGTGGCCACGACGGCGAGGTCGCCGGGGCTCAGCTGGCCGAGGCCCTTCCGGTCGAGCGGTAGCGGCGTCCCGGGGACGAAGTAGGGCTCGCCGACGAGGTTCTTTCCCCGGCGCTGGGCCTCGACGACTACGGCGTCGCTGGCGATGCCGCCCTTAGGAGCTCAGACCTGGAGGAAACGGCGGATCGTGAGTCCGGAGCCGGCCGCGCCGAGGGCGAGGCCCGCGCCGAGGACGATCAGAACGTGAAGGCCGAAGGGCCAGGCGTGGACGTCGGATGCGCTCGTGAGGTGGATCAGCGGCATGAACAGCGTCCGACCCAGTAAGAGCAGGATCACCGCGGCGAGTGCGCCCCCCAGGCCGCAGAGAAGGCCTTCGATCATGAACGGGCCGCGCACGAACCAGTTGGTCGCGCCGACGAGCTTCATCACCTCGATCTCACGTCGCCTCGAGAAGATCGAGAGCCGGATGGTGTTGGCAACGAGGAGCGTCGAGGAGACGAGCAGCACGATGAACGCGATCAGGACCACGATCCAGAGGTAATTCGCCACCGAGAGCACGCGGTGGGTGATCTGGTTGCACTCCTCCCCGATCGCCGTGTTTTCGGAGTTCGACCCGGGGGGTGGTGGACAGATCTTCTCCACGCCGGCGAGCGGTGGACTGTTCACCTGCGCCGCGATCCGCTCGACGTTATCCCCACTCTTCGGGATCACCTCGTACTCCGCCGGGAGCGGGTTGCCCGGGAGGTTCGCCGTCATCTCCGGGTTCTTCTTGCGCATGATCGCGAGCGCGTCCTCCTTCGAGATGAAGCGGACCGTCTTGACGCCCGGGATGGCCAACAGGCGAGTGCGCGCGTCGTTCATCTCCTGGGGCTTCGCCTCGTGACCGCAGCGCAGCGTGGTGCAGAAGTAGACCTTGACGAGAAGCTGCTTCTTGTAGTGATCGCTGAGCGAGAGCGCCCAACTGCCGAGCCCGACGACGAGCCCGAGCATGAACATGCCGATCAGCACCGTCGTGGCCGCTGCGAAAGTCGTCGAGAGGTTCGCACCGAGCGAGTGCACCGCCTCGGAGACGATCAGGCGGAAGCGGCTCATTCGGAGGTGTACCCGCCGCGGCGCTCGTCGCGGAGGAGCTTGCCCTCCTCGAGCGCGATCACGCGCTTGCGCATCTTGTCGACCATCTCGCGGTCGTGGGTTGCCATCAGGATCGTCGTGCCGGCACGGTTGATCCGGTACAGGAGCTGCATGATTCCCACGCTCGTGTCGGGATCGAGGTTGCCGGTGGGCTCGTCGCAGATCAGGAGCGGCGGGTGGTTGACGAAGGCCCGCGCGATCGAGACGCGCTGCTGCTCGCCGCCGGAGAGCTCGTCGGGAAGCGACGACATCTTGTGGGAGAGGCCGACGAGGTTCAGGACTTCGGGCACCTTGCGGCGGATCGAGTCCGCGTTCTCGCCCTGCACCTTGAGCGCGTAGGCGACGTTCTCGGACGCGCTGCGATTCGGGAGCAGCTTGAAGTCCTGGAAGACGCAGCCGACGTTCCGGCGCAGGAGCGGCACCTTCTTGCGCTTGAGGCGTGTGAGGTCGCGGCCGCCGACGAAGATCTTGCCCTGGGTCGGCTCGAGCTCCTTCAGCACCAGGCGGATGACCGTCGACTTGCCCGAGCCCGAAGCGCCCACGATGAAGACGAACTCGCCCTTGTCGATCGCGAAGGAGATGTCACGGAGCGCGGCGACGTCGGGCTCGTAGATCTTGGTCACGTTCTCGAACACGACCATCGCCGAGCTCGAGGGAGCAGGCGGCGGCACGACGGGCTCCTGAGTGAGGACCGCCGTCCTTGGGGGGCTGTGCTGGAGGTCCGTGTCCTGCACCATGGAAAAGGACGCGACGCGGGGTAGGCGCGCCGGGTGGGCTAGGGCCGGAACTCTAGCGAAACCTGCGGCTAGAACACCTTTCCCGCGGCTCTGGCGAGGAGGTACTCGCGCACGAACTCGTCCAGCGCCCCGTCGAGGACCGCCTGCGTGTTGCCGGTCTCGTAGTCGGTGCGGTGATCCTTGACGAGCTGGTACGGGTGGAGCACGTAGCTGCGAATCTGACTGCCGAAACCGATGTCCTGGGCGGCGCCCCGCTCTTTGGCCAGCTCTTCCTCGCGGCGCTCCTGCTCCTGCTCCAGGAGGCGGGACTTGAGGATGCGGAGCGCGGTCTGCTTGTTCGAGCTCTGCGAGCGCTCGTTCTGGCACTGAACGACGATCCCGGTCGGTAGGTGCGTGATCCGGACTGCCGAGTCCGTCTTGTTCACATGCTGGCCGCCCGCCCCGCTGGCGCGGTAGGTGTCGATCCGGAGGTCGCTCTCGTCGATCTCGACGTCGACGTCCTCGGGTAGGAGCGGGCTGACGATCACCTGCGCGAAGCTCGTGTGACGCCGGTGCGCCTGGTCGAAGGGGCTCAACCGGACGAGTCGGTGGACGCCGCGCTCGGCCTTGAGGATTCCGTAGGCGTTCTCGCCGCGCACCGAGAAGGTGGCCGACTTGAGCCCGGCCTCCTCGCCGGGGCTCGCCTCCAGCAGCTCCGTCTGGAAGCCGCGGCCGGAGGCCCAGCGTAGGTACATGCGCAGCAGCATCTCGCCCCAGTCCTGGGCGTCGGTGCCGCCGGTGCCCGCGTGGATCGTGACGAGGGCGTCGCCCGCGTCGTACTCGCCCGAGAAGAGCGCGTCCTCCTGCAGGCGGTCGAGCTCCTTGCTCAGCGGCGCAATGGAGGCCTCGATCTCGGCGGCCATCTCGCCGTCCATCGCCAGGAGCTCCTGGGCGTCCTGGTACTCCTGCGTGAGCCGGCGATAGCGCTCGAGACGCCTGCTCAGGCGCGCGTGCTCGGCCGAGACCTCGGCCGCGTGGCGCTGGTCGTCCCAGAAGCCGGGCTGTCCCAGCTCTTCCTCGAGCTCTGCGACCCGCTTCTCCAGCTGCTCCGGGTCAAAGGTAATCACGGACCCAGGCGAGCTGGGCCCCGATCTCCTGGAGCTGCTGGTCGAGCGAAAGTACGGGTGCCGGGGTCTGGTCGGCCATCCAACGATCGTAGCGACCCAAGCCGCCGAGAGCGCTTTGTGCTCCAGTGAACAAGAGCTCCCGTTCGGCACAGAATCGGCACATCGGCGTGCGTCGCGGTGGCCCACGCTGGGTGTGTGACCGATCGCGTGGACCCCAGGCTGAGGAGGCGGCTCCGACGGCTCGCGCGGCGTGGAGTGACCCCAGCCGAGGCGCGGAGACGGGTTCGGCCGCTCGCCGGGAAGCTCGGCCTACCCGCGCCGAGCTATGCGAGCACGCTTCGCATCGTCACGGCCGCTCGAAAGGCCAGGGAGCGACAACGCGGCGAGCCCGGAGTCCTGGATTCGCTCGTCCTGGGGCGGATGCCGACCCCGCGCGAGCTCGAGGGCACGCTCGAGCGGTTGCGGGAAGGGGGCGGCTGAGGTTGTTCACTGGAGCACAAGCGGTCGTTGCGGCCCTGCGCGGGCTAGCGGGTCAGGCGGCGGCGCAGGAGCCCCCTCACGCGGTGGATGGTGAGCGCGAGGAGCACGAACACGAGCGCCACGACCACGAAGCCGGATTCGCCGACCAGAAGGGCGACTACGGAGGCAGCCAACGAGGCGATCAGCAGGGTCGCCTCGAACCAGGGCATCCGCCGCACCGCGCGGTTCACCGCGGCCTCGGGACTCCGCAGGTTGTGGAGGATCGTCGAGGCGACGACGAGTGAGCAACTGACCGCCACCACGCCGACGAGCCACCATGGCTGGTGGAACAGCAGGCGCCAGAGCAGAACCGTCGTCGCGGTGGTCAGGCAGGTGGTCGCGACGACGGTGCGCCTCGGATAGCGGCGCGCCTCGTCCCAGTCGAAGAGCCAGCGCATGCCCGATGATCGTCCGGATCGAGCTTGCTCTTGAGCGCGGTGGGGTGTGTGGCGTCAGGCGCCGTGGCAGCGCTTGAACTTCTTGCCGCTGCCGCACCAACACGGATCGTTTCGGCCGATGTTCTTCTCGCGCGCGTCGGTGACCCGCTGCTGCGTCGCGACCGAGCCACCACCCGCGCCGATCCCTCCCGCGGTGACCGAGGCTCCGTCGCCGGCCAGCAGGGTGCCGGTTCCCGCGCCCGCCGCGGCGATCGCCTGAGAGCCGGAAAGCGACTCGTGCTCGTAGGCGAACCCTCCGCCGTCGAGGGCCTGCGCAGCCTGGGCCTGCTGGAGCTGGCCGGCCTCCTCGACCTCGATCTCGGCATGGAAGAGCGTCATCACGACCTCCTCGCGAATCGCCGCGTTCAGCTCCTCGAACATCCGGTGCCCCTCGGAGGTGTACTCGACCAGCGGGTCCTTCTGGGCCATGGCCCGCAGATGCACGCCCTCGCGCAGATAGTCCATGTTCTCGAGGTGCTCGCGCCAGCGGACGTCGACGACCTGGAGGATCACGAAGCGCTCGACGTCTCGCAGCAGCGGCTGGTCGGTATCGGGGTTCAGGCCGAGCCCCTTCTCCTTCTCCGCGTAGGTGTCGCGCGCGTCCTCCTGGAACTCGTCGACGAGCGCCTCGCGATCGAGGCCGACCTCCTCGCTCAGCTCCTCGGGCGTGATCGGCTCGTTCGTCGCGTAGAGATCCTGCATCGCCTTGCAGAGCGCTTCGAGGTCCCATTCCTCCGAGAACTCGCCCTCCGTGTACTGCGCGATCGTGCGCTCGATCACCTCGTCGATCCAGAGGCTGACCTCCTGCGAAAGGTCCTCGCCCTCGAGCACGCGCCGGCGCTGGTCGTAGATCACGGTGCGCTGCTTGTTGAGGACGTCGTCGTACTTGAGGACGTTCTTCCGCGCGACGAAGTTCTGCTCCTCGACCTTCTTCTGCGCGTTCTCGATCTGGTTCGAGAGGATCTTCGCCTCCATGGGCTGGTCGTCCGGGACCTTGAAGCGCTCCATGATGTTGTAGATCCGGTCACCGGCGAAGAGGCGGACGAGCTCGTCCTTCCCCGAGAGGTAGAACCGGGACTCGCCCGGGTCGCCCTGGCGGCCCGACCGGCCGCGTAGCTGGTTGTCGATGCGCCGTGCCTCGTGCCGCTCCGTGCCGAGGACGTAGAGGCCGCCGAGGTCGACCACGCCCTCGGCGAGCTTGATGTCGACGCCGCGGCCGGCCATGTTCGTCGCGATCGTGACCGAGCCCTTCTGACCCGCCTCCGCGATGATCACGGCCTCCTGCTCGTGCTGCTTCGCGTTCAGGACCTTGTGCGGAATGCCCTGGCGTTCGAGCAGCTGCGAGAGATGCTCGGAAACCTCGACGGAGATCGTGCCGACGAGCACCGGCTGCCCCTCCGCGTGGCGTTCCTTGATGTCTCCGATGACCGCGTTGTACTTCGCGTCTGTCGTCTTGAAGATCAGGTCGTTCTTGTCGTCTCGGGCGACGTTCACGTTGGTCGGGATCTCGACGACGTGCAGGTCGTAGATCTCGACGAACTCCTTCTCCTCGGTCTTGGCGGTACCGGTCATGCCGGCCAGCTTGTCGTAGAGGCGGAAGTAGTTCTGGAGCGTGATCGTCGCGAGCGTGACGTGCTCCTCCTGGATGCTCACGCCCTCCTTCGCCTCGACCGCCTGGTGCAGGCCTTCCGACCAGCGGCGGCCTTCCATGATCCGGCCCGTGAACTCGTCGACGATCTTGACCTCGCCGTCCTGGACGACGTAGTCCACGTCGCGATGGAAGAGCGCCTGCGCCTTCAACGCCTGGTTCAGGTGGTTGACCAGCTGGGCGTTGCGAGGGTCGTAGAGGTTGTCGACCCTCAGCACACGCTCGATTGCATCGATCGAGCCCTGCATCGGCGAGACGGTCTTGTGCTTCTCGTCGTACTCGAAGTCCGCGCCGGACTCCTCGCCCGCGCCCTTGGGGTCGCCGGGCTTGGACGCGTAGCCCTCGAGCCCCCGCGCAACGCGTGCGAAGTCGTAGTAGACCTGCGCCGCGACCTCGGGCTCGCCCGAGATGATCAGCGGCGTCCGCGCCTCGTCGATCAGGATCGAATCGACCTCGTCCACGATCGCGTAGTCGTGCCCGCGCTGGACGAGGCCGTCGAGCGAGACGGCCATGTTGTCGCGCAGGTAGTCGAAGCCGAACTCGGAGTTGGTGCCATAGACGACGTCGGCGGCGTAAGCCTCGCGGCGCTCGTCGAAGGGCATCATGTTCTGGATGAAGGACGCGCGCATGCCGAGCGCATCCCACACCGGCTTCGTCCACTCGGGGTCGCGCTTGGCCAGGTAGTCGTTGACCGTCACGAGGTGCGCGCTCTTGCCGGTGAGGGCGTTCAGGTAGAGCGGCTGCACCGCGACGAACGTCTTTCCTTCGCCCGTCTTCATCTCGGCGATGTCGCCTTCGTGGAGGACGATGCCGCCCATCTCCTGCACGTCGAAGAGGCGGATGCCCATGGAGCGCTTGAACGCCTCGCGGACCGCCGCGAAGGCCTCGAAGACGAGCTCGTCGACCGGCTCGCCGTTCTCGATCCGCTGCCGGAACTCGGCGGTCTTTCCAGCGAGCTCGTCGTCGGAGAGCTGCTCGAACTCGGGCTCGAGCGTGCCGATGTAGGCCGCCTGTTCGGCGAGACGCTTGAGACGCCGGCCTTCCCCGAAGCGAAGGACCTTTTCGAGCGATCCGAGCTGTTGGGCCATTCGTCCTAGGGTAGCGGCTCCGCGCCCGTACGCTTCCCGCCGGCTAGAGGGCGGACGAGATCACTTCCCACTGGTCGCCGTCAAGGCGTTTCGCGCGGACGACGTACGCATCGCCGTCTCGCGAACCCAGGTCCTCCAGCTCCGGGACACTGCCGAACGTGCGGGCCCCGTCCACCGTGAGCGAACGCCCGTCCTGGTTGACGACGAGCTCGATCTCATCGCCGTCGGCCTCGAACTCGGCGACCTCGACCCGGTGCGCGGCGACCGCCCAGACGTCGTCGCCCTGGCGGACGGCCTCGGCCCGGTACGGCGGTTCGATCGTCTGCTCGATTGCATCGGCCAGCGGACCGAGCGTGTCCGCAGGCTCGTCCTCGTCGACCAAGAGGTCGCCGCCCGGGAGCGCGACGAAGTGCAATTCGTCGCCGGAGAGACCGGGCGCTTCGGCGGAGGCGACCGCGTCCCACCGCCGGGGCCGAGGGACGCCGTGGATTCCGGTCGCACCCCAGTGCGGGCCGACGTCGACAGGCGCCGCCGTCTCCGCCTGGTCCAGCTCGGCCTCACGCGCGAGCTTCTTGTGCAGCGGCTCGCGCCGGAAGATCACTGTGGCTCGATCAGCCCGAAGTTGCCGTCGCGCCGCCGGTAGACGACGTTGATCTCGTTCGAGTCGCCGTTTCGGAAGACGAAGAAGTCGTGGCCGATCAGCTCCAGCTGGAGCACGGCCTCGCCGGGAGTCATCGGGCCGACCTGGAATTGCTTGCTCTTGACGATCAGCGGCTCGCCCTCGTCGCCGACGACGGGCATCGTCTCGGGGGCGGGACCGTTCGAGCGCGCGGCGCGTCTCCTCCGCGAGCGACGCTGCGTCTTGTAGCGGGCGACCTGGCGCTCGAGCTTGTCCACGAGCTGATCGATCGACGCGCGGATGTCCGGGGACGCCTCCCGCGCCCGTAGAACCGGGCCTTTCGTCCAGATCGTCGCCTCGGCCACGTGGTTCTCGGCGATCGACGGGTTCTTCTCCACGATCAGCTCGAGCTCGACGCGCGGGTCGTCCGTCAGCTGGCGGTCGAGCTTGCCGAGCTTGTCCTCCGCATAACTGCGAATCGCGTCGCTGACCTCGAGGTTCCTGCCCTTCACCTGGAGCTGCATCGGCTCTCCTTCGACACGGGCCTCTCGAGGAATCTAACGAACGACCCGTGCGAACGTCACCACCTCGACACGGCGGCCGCCTCCTTTTCGCAGCGCCGAGGCGGCCGCAGCCGCGGTCGCGCCGCTCGTGTAGACGTCGTCGACGAGCGCAACCGCCGGCGGAACCTGCGTTGCAGGGGCGAATGCGCCGGCGACGTTGCGCCGGCGGTCGGCCAGCGCGAGACCGCGTTGCCGTGGAACCGGGCGCGTCCGCCGGACGAGCGACAGCACAGGCAGCGACCAGCGTTCACCGAGCTCGCGCGCGAGCCGCTCCGCCGGATGGTGTCCCCGCTCGAGGTTGCGTGCCCGGTCCGGCGGGACGAACGCGAGCGCGCCGCAGCTCGGCCTCGGCACCACGCCTACCACGGCCGCGGCCGCCTCGGCGGCGAGGCGCCGGAGCCCACGCTCCTTCCACGCGCGGACGAGCCGGCGGACGTCGTCGTCGTAGACCACCGCGGCACGGGCGGAGGCGAAAGCGAGACGACGGCCCGAGCACTCGCGGCAGCGCGCGACGGGCCACGCGGTGGGCGCGCCGCAACGATCGCAGAGCGGCGGCTCGAGCCGTGGCAGCCTCTCCCGGCAGGAAGCGCACAGCTGCGCCCCGCCCGCGTCGCAGACGGCGCAGCGCATCGGCAGTAGAAGATCGAAGAGCTTCACGTCACACCACGCTCATCTCCTCCGGCGAAGGTAGGCGATAGCGCGTGACGCGTGGGTGACCCCCTTGTGACGAATCCGTGTCAGTCGCCGGGGGTGAAAGCGCGGTCGGCCTCGGCGAGGGTCTCCTTCGAGCCGACATCGAACCAGCGGCCCGGAACACGCCAGGCGTACACCGGCATGCGCGGATAGAGCCACTGCACGAGTCGTCCCGGCTGGTCGGGGTTGTTTCCCTCCGCCAGGTAGTCGCCGACGACTTCAAGGGCCGACCGGGGATAGAAGTAGAGCGCGATCCCGGTCAGCGTGCTCGTCGGCCGATCAGGCTTCTCCTCGAAGAAGGTGATCCGATCCGACTCGTCCAGCTCGATCGCGTTGTACTTCCGAATCGCCTCGAGATCGCCGACGTCGTAGACACCGATCGCCGGCGCGGCCTTGGCGCCGGCGAACTGCGCGAAGGGCTCGAGCGGCTCGCTGAAGAGGTTGTCGCCTGCCAACACGAGCAGGTCGTCGTCGATCTCAGCGCTCCGAATCGTCAGGTCGAGGTCGCCGATCGCCCCGAGCCTGGTCTCTTCGTCGCTCGTGCCGTCGTCGAGGATCCGCACGTCCGCCGCTCGATACCTCTCGGCCCAGTCGCGAAAGGCCTGGGCGAACTTCGAGTTCGTGACCACGTAGATCTCGTCCAGCTCCGGAATGCCCTCAAGCCGCTCGAGCAGATGCTCGAGCATCGGCTTCCCGCCCACGGGCAACAGCGCCTTGGGCCGGTCGAGCGTCAATGGATAGAGCCGCGTCGCGTAGCCCGCGGCAAGCACGACGGCCTTCACGCCGGCGGTGTGGCTACGTGCCTTCGTCCCAAGAAGCCAGGTACTTGGCCTGCTCCTCGGTGAGCTCGTCGATGGCCACGTCCATCGTCTCGAGCTTGAGCCGCGCGATCTCGGCGTCGATCTCCTCCGGCACTGGGTAGACCTTGCGCTCGAGGCTCGTAGCGTTTCCGACCACGAACTCCGCCGAGAGCGCCTGATTCGCGAACGACATGTCCATCACCTGGGCCGGATGGCCTTCGGCGGCGGAGAGGTTGACGAGCCGGCCGTCCGCGATCAGGTAGATGCGGCGCCCGTCCTCGAACTTGAACTCGTCCACGAACTGCCGGAGCGTCCGCGTCTCGACCGAGAGGGAGCGCAGAGCCGGGATCTCGATCTCGACGTTGAAGTGGCCCGTGTTCGCCAGGATCGCTCCGTCCTTCATCTGCTGGAAGTGCTCGCGCGTGATCACGGATTTGTCGCCCGTGGCGGTGACGAAGACGTCGCCGACCTGCGCCGCGCGCTCCATCGGGAGCACCTCGTAGCCGTCCATGACGGCCTCCAGGGCCCGAAGCGGGTCGACCTCGGTCACGATCACGTGCGATCCCATCCCCTTTGCCCGCATGGCCACGCCGCGCCCGCACCAGCCGTAGCCCGCTACGACGAACCGCCGTCCCGCGAGCAGGATGTTCGTCGCCCTGATGATTCCGTCGATCGTCGACTGGCCGGTGCCGTAGCGGTTGTCGAAGAAGTGCTTGGTCTTGGCGTCGTTCACCGCGATCACCGGGAAGCCGAGCGCGCCGTCGCGCTCCAGGGCCTTCAGCCGGATCACGCCGGTGGTCGTCTCTTCCGTGGCGCCGATGATGTCGCCGAGCTGCTCACGCCGGTGCGAATGGAGGACACCGATCACGTCGGCGCCGTCGTCCATGGTCAGCTGGGGCTTGTGGTCGACCGCCGCCTCGATGTGCTGGTAGTAGGTGTCGTTGTCCTCGCCCTTGATCGCGAAGACGGAGATGTCGAACTCCTCCACCAGCGCGGCCGCGACGTCGTCCTGCGTCGAGAGCGGGTTCGAGGCGCACAGCACGACATCCGCGCCGCCCTCCTTGAGGGTGCGCATGAGGTTCGCCGTCTCGCTCGTGACGTGGAGGCAGGCTGAGATGCGGTAGCCCGCCAAGGGCTGCTCGCGTGCGAAGCGCTCCCGGATCGCGGCCAGGACCGGCATCTGCCGGTCGGCCCATTCGATCCGGCTCGCCCCCTCGGGCGCGAGCTTCAGATCCTTGACGTCGAAGCGCTTCGTGGTTGCCACGCGCGGCAGTCTAATCAGAGACGGCGAGTCCTCGGCGCCCGCTATTCGGTCGTGCGGCCGTAACGGTCTTCGAGCCGGACGACGTCGTCGAGCTGCGGCGTCGAGACCTCGACGATCCTCATGTCCTCCAGGGCGGTCAGTCGGTGCACCGTCCCGGGCGGGAAGCGAAAGGCCTCCCCCGGTCCGATCACATCGCTGTTGAGCATGCGCTCGCCTGGCCCGCCAAGCTCGAGTTTCGCACGCCCGTCGAGGACGTACCAGGCCTCGTCCTTGACGTTGTGGAACTGGAGGCTCAGCGACTCGCCCGCCTTCACGAAGAGGATTTTCCCCGCGTACTCCTCGGCGACGGCCCAGATCAGCTCGTGACCCCACGGCTTGTCCACCCTCGTGGGCTCGGTCACGAATTTGTCGAGCCCGCCGAGGTTCGGGGAGGTCAAATGGTCACGCCCGCCCACGAGCCGCGCGAACCTACCACCCTTGCGCTAACCACGCGAGCCTGCCGGCCAGCCGGGGTTCTCCGCGAGGTAGTCGTCGGCGACCCGCAGGTCCTTCGGCGTGTTCACCGTCAACCAGATTCCCTCGTGCCGCAGGCCGCGCAGCCGGCCCTCCGCGGCGAGCTCGGGGAACGTCGTCGTCTCGTGGTCGCCGCGCTCCGGCAGCCGCTCGATCGCCTCCTCGCCGAGCACGTAGACGCCGCAGCTGACCCAGTGCTCGAGGCGAGGCGCCTCGCGGAAGCCGGTGACGCGGTCGGCGTCGAGGTCGACCACGCCGAAGGGCGAGCGCAGCGGCACGACGGTGATCGTCGCCGAGGCTCCGCGCCTGCGGTGCAGAGCTAGCAGCTCCTGCAGGTCGACGTCGACCAGCTCGTCCCCGTTCAACGCGAAGACGTCGCCTTCCTCGCGCCGTGCCGTTGTCGCCAGGCGGATGCCTCCGCCACGGCCCAGTGGTTCGGGCTCCGGAACGGGCACCACCTCGGGCCCGAGCCCGCCGAGCGCCTCCACGAACAGCTCCTCCTGGCCGGCCGCGCAGCTGACGAGCACGCGCTCGACGCCGGCTGCCGCGAGCTGATCGACCTGGTATGCGGCCAGCGGGCGACCGCCGACCTCGACCAGCGCCTTCGGCCGTCCGGCCGCGGCGTCGCCGAGGCGTTCGGCCTTCCCGCCCGCCAGGATGATCGCCTCCACTGAGTGAGCTAGACCTCGAGCTGAGGCTCGCGTTCCTCGGTCTCGGGGAGCGAGGCGAGCGGCGAGGCCGCGCGGCCGATCCCCTCGTAGAGGAAACCCGCGGAGCGCGCCTGCTCCGGATCGAGCAGGTTCCGGCCGTCAACGATCACTGGCCGGCGCATCGCCTGCCGCACATCCTCCGAGGCAAGACCCTTCAGCTCGTCCCATTCGGTCACGATCACCGCCGCGTCGGCGCCGGAAACGGCGTCGAGCACGCTCTCGCAGAAGGTGACGCCCTGGAGGACGCTGCTCGCGTCGGCAACCGGGTCCCAGGCGCGGACGTCGGCACCCTCGGCGAGCAGCCGGGAAGCCAGCACCAGCGACGGCGCCTCGCGCAGGTCGTCCGTGTTCGGCTTGAAGGCAAGGCCCAGCAGCGCCACCGTCTTCCCGCGCAGCTTGCCGAGGTGCTTCTCGAGCTTGCCGACGACACGACGCTTCTGCAGCTCGTTCACCTCGATCACGGCGCTCAGGAGCTGGAAGTGGTACCCGGAGTTCGACGCGAGCTGCTTCAACGCCACTCCGTCCTTTGGGAAGCAGCTGCCGCCCCAGCCGATCCCGGCGCGCAGGAAGTGCGGGCCGAGCCGGTGGTCGAGACCTACCCCTTTCGCGACCTGCTCCACGTCGGCGCCGGTCGCCTCGCACACGTTCGCGATCTCGTTGATGAAGCTGATCCGCGTCATCAGGAAGGCGTTGGCCGCGAGCTTGATCATCTCGGCGGAGGCGACGTCGGCTCGCACCACTGGGGCACCGAGCGGCTCGTAGAGCGACGCCACCAGCCCGGCATCCGCCTCCGTGAAGGCGCCGACCACGATCCGGTCGGGCTTCATGAAGTCGTCGACGGCGCTGCCCTCGGAGAGGAACTCCGGGTTGGAGACGTAGCCAACGTGCGCGAGCTCGCGCGCGTCGAGGGCGGCGCGGACCTTCTCGCCGGTCCCGACCGGCACCGTGCTCTTCATCACGAGGATCGCCCGCTCCTCGAGAGCCGGGAGCTCGTCGACGACCGACCAGACCGACGAGAGATCGGCGTCGCCCGAGTACATGGGCGGCGTCCCGACGCAGACGAACATGATCTGTGCAGACACGACCTCGTCGAGCTCCGTCGTGAACGTGAGCCGCTCCCGGTTTCGCTCGAGGAGCTCGTCGAGACCCGGCTCGTGCAGCGGCACACGCCCGGCCTGCAGCGCCTCGATGCGCTCGGGAAGGACGTCGCGGATGACGACCTCGTGACCGAGCTCGGCCAGGCAGGCACCTGTCACCAGGCCGACCCAGCCGGCTCCAAACACCCCGATTGCAGGCATTTTGTCTCTCGTCATGCCGGGAGCCTACCGGCCCATCGGGCGCAGGCCTCTGGCGATCGCGAGCATCGTCTCGTTCGAGAGCGAGTCGAGCAGAGTGTTCACGACCCAGTAGGTCGCACCGTTGTCCCGTAGCACGACCATGTGCAGATGCGAGCCCGAGTAATGGAGGTCGAAGGTGCGGCCGCCGAGGCGCTGGGTGAGGTTCTTGTCGGCGAGCGTCGGCGCGTCCGCCCAGCGCGTCATCTGGATGCCCCAGTACTCGGTCGAGCCGGTGCGATAGGTCAGCCGCAGCGTCGGCTGGCCGCCGAGCACGTAGACACGGGCGGGCGTCTCCCCCGTGCCCGAGTCGAGGTAGGAACTGCGCTCGAGCACCCTCGGAACCTCCAGACGGAAGGGCAGCCGTTTTCGGAGCTTGAACAGCGTCGAGTACGTCTCGGACGGGTCGAAGCGGATGTTCGGCGGCTGGCGCGTCGGGCGGGTGGGAATCACGACCGGCGCGAGCTGGTCGTGGAAGGTCGAGCCCACGATGACCATGATCAGCGCCCGGTTCGAGAGGGGGGTCAGGTTCGCGGGCATCGCCTCGATGTCGGCGCTGCCCACGAGGCGCGAGACCTGCGCCGCCGCCAGCTTGCCGTTGCCGGGCCGCGTCGGATCGTAGTAGATCTTCGAATGGAAGTAGTTCCAGTTGGGCGCGTTGGCGGGCTGCCCTGACGGTGGAAGGACCGTCTTGTAGCCCTTCTGGCCGAGCAGGTAGCTGGCATTCGAGGCCGAACCGGCTCGGCCGTTGCCGTTCAGCACCGTGAGCGTCACCTGCTTCGGCGCGATCGTTCGCTTGAACGCGCGGATCTTCTTTCCGGTCGCGACCTCCGTGGCCGTCGTCGAGGCCTCGACGTCCGGGTGGAGGAAGCTGTCGACCGCATCCTGGATGTTGGTCGAGGCGGTCGTGAGCTCGTTGTAGCCGCTGATGCCCTGGATCTTCACCTGGAAGACGTGCCCCGACGGGAGCCCGTAGGCGAACTTCGCGTAGCTGAAGACCGTGCTGAGGCTGAACTGGCCGCCGCCGCCGACGCCGATCTCGAGGTAGTGGTGGTGCGCGATCGTGTTCACGATCCGTACGAGGCTGTCGGGCCCGATCGAGCTCGCGATCTGCTGCCGCGCGGCCGAGACGAACTGCTGCTGCCGCGCCAGGCGGAAGAGATCGGAATCCGTATGCCGGTAGCGGACGAAGTCCAGCGCCTGCTTGCCGGTCAGCCGCTGGTACCCGGGCTGCAGGTCGATGTTGGCGAAGTTCGTCGAGCCGGTGCCCACGTTCTTGTTGTAGTAGCGCCGGTCGATGTCCATCCAGACCCCGCCGAGCTTGTTCACCACCGCGATGAAGCCGAGGAAGTTGACGCTGATCAGGTAGTTGATCGGCAGGTTCGTCAGGTGGCGCACCGTCTCGAGCGCCCCCGTCGAGCCACAGTACGCGTAGGCGCTGTTGATGCGGCCGTGATCGACGACGGTCGCCGGGCCCGTGCGGGCCCCGCTGGCGGTCGAGCCCGGGCAGTAGATCGGTACGTCGAGGTCGCGGGGGAACGAGAGCAGCGAGATCGTCTTCGTCGTCGGGTCGGCCCGGATGAGCATCATCGTGTCCGAGCGCGAGGGAAGGCCCCGTTCGCCGGCGCGGTGGTCGTAGCCGATCACGAGCGCCACGGCCGGCTGCTTGGCGTCGGGGACCGGGTCGAGGCGCGCCTGGGATCGCTTCGCGTCGATCGAGTGCGCCTGCAGCGCCGCCGCGCTCTCGTGCGCCCAGAGGTAGAAGCCGCCGACGAGGCCGACGACGAGCATCAGGACCGTGACGGCGAGCCAGCCGAAGAAGCGGCCGACCTGCGCCCCTAGGCCTCGCTGCGGAGGGGGAGGCTGCCGGTACAGCGTGACCGGCGACAGAGCGCCTGGCGGGAGAATCGACCGACCGTTGCCGTTGACCTCGGCGCCGCGGCCGATCCCTCTCTTGAGCGTCGTCTTCATCAGAAAAAAGCGAAAACGCCCGTCGAGGCGTTCGCCGGATTCAGGATAGCCGACGCTCCGGAGGGGTTACGGAGAAGCGTCGGCTACGCGGAAGCGTGGGCGCGATTGAGCGCCTCCTCCGCGAGCCGCGTGCCCTCGACCATTGCGCGCAGCTTGTCGTAGGCCACGTCCCAGCTGCGCGTTCGCAGACCGCAGTCGGGGCAGACCTGGATCCGCGCCGGGTCGCCGAAGACGTCGACGGCGTAGAGGATCCGGTCGCGCACGAGCTCCGGCGGCTCGACGAAGTCGGTGTGAATGTCGAGCACGCCCAGGCCGAGGATCGGGTCGTAGGGCAGATCGCGGAACTTGGAGATCACCTCGTACCCGGGGCGGTCGGCGCCGGAGGTGCCGAGCTCCCGCCGGTCGTAGTTGGCGAAGCCGACGCAGTACTGGCGACAGCCGCCCATGCCCTCGATCGCCGGGAAGAAGAGGTCGTAGTCGGAGAAGCACAGGTGGGTCGAGAACATGCAGTCGAGCCCTTCGACGCTGACGTTGAAGCTCTCGACGAAGAGGTCGAGCTCGTCCGCCTCGGTCGAGGCTCCGGGCTCGTCGATCTGGATCCAGGTCGCGCCGAGGCCGATCAGCGCCTCGAGGTTCGGTCGGATCAGGTTCCGCGCGATGTCGAGCGTGAGCTCGCGCCGCGCCTCGATCTCCTGCGAGCGGCCGTAGCCCGCGCCGAGGCGGCCCTCCTTCGGCGTGTGGTGCTCGTCGTAGGACCAGATCGCGAGCGTGTAGGCGCCCGTGATCGGGATCTTGAGGTCGGCCTTGGCCACGGACTGCAGGAACGAGAACTCATCGTTGTGGAACGGCTCGCGCAGCCCGACCGGCCCGACGGCGGCGGACTTGGAGTAGTACTTGTTGTCGAAGCTGCGGATGGTGCCGCGGGGCTCGAAACCGGTCGAGTGCTCGATCGCCCAGGCGTACATCTCGCTGCGCAGCTGCTCGCCGTCCCAGATGACCTCGACCCCGGCGGACTCCTGCATGCGAACGCAGTACCGGCTCGACCAGCGCGCGACCTCGTCCGGGTCGGCGTCTCCGCTCCGGAGGGACTCGACGAGCTCCTCGTGCCCTTCGACGCCCACCTTCTCGCCCCAGGTGCGGGCGTGCTCGATGTCGGACTCCTCGAGCTTGCGGCCCTGCGAAGTCTTGACGAGCCACGGCGGCTTGGCGAGCGAGCCGACTTCGTGGGTGAGGAACCTCAGGTCTGTCATGCAGCGGCCTCCGTCGTCGCGGTCCTTGCCTTGCCGAGTCGAGCGAGCTTCTCGCGGGCGATCGGCACCGAGACGTACTGGAGGTCGCCGTTCGGGACGAGGGCGATTCTCTCCGCGCGCTCACCGAGGCGCTGGGCGAAGGCCGCAAGCTCACGCGGCTCCTCGAGCAGTGAGCTGCGCACGTCCACGACGCCGGCGAGCAGCAGCTTCGAGAAACCGTCCGGCACGTCGCCCAGATGCGTGGCGTAGAAGTCGACTCCGATCCCCTCGACCGGGAGGTCGGCCACGCCCTGCTCCAGCAGCGACCGGGCATCGCCGAAGGTGAACCAGATCGCGAGCCTCGGGCCGCCGCCGAGCGCCTCGAGCGCTTCCGAAAGGTCGTCGAGGGAGGCGGACTCCTCGCGCGCGAGGAACGGCTCCGCGAGGACGACGAGCTCGGCGTCGAGGGCGTCGAGCTGCGGCTTGAGCACGCCTTCGGCCATCGTCCGCGGCGTGACCCCTGTTCCCTTGGCGAGCGCGAAGGGCGACGGCAGCGTGACGAGCCTCGGTCCCGGCAGCGGCGAGAGGTAGCGCTCCTCCAGCGCTGCGCCGAGCTTCGGCGTCGCGGAGGTCGCCTTCGGCGCGCGATAGAAGGTGTTCGTGTCGAGGAATCGCGTGAGGGCGCCCGTCTCGAGCCCGTCCGCAGCCTCGAGCAGCGGCCGGAAGTGATCCTGCCAGCGCAGCATCCCGTCCGCGAGGAGATCGAGACCGGCGTCCTGTTGTGCGGTCACGCAGGCCGCACCGTCGCGCTCGACCTGTTCCTCGACCGCCTCGGGCGTCGTCCGCCCGCGGTCGAGGTCACGGGTCGCCTGGACGAGCTCCTCGGAGCGCGGGTAGATCCCCGGAGCAAATGCCCGCAAATCAGCCACGGCCGGAGACCTCGAGCTGGTTCTCGGCGTGGCGCACTCGCTGCTCCAGCTGCCAGCGGTCGCCGTCGGACTCGCCGCGCTCGAGCCGCTCGAGCTCGGCGCGGGCGTCCTCGAGCTGCTCGCGCGCCCGCGCATCGTCGATCTCGCGGGCCTCGACGGCGTCGTCCACCAGCGCGAGCGCCCGGTCCTGCTCCACCTTGAAGAACCCCGGGCCGGTGGCGAACTCGAGCACGTCCTGGCTGTCGCGATCGCGGTAGATCCTGGTCGAGCCGGCCTTGAGCATGGCCACCAGCGGCGCATGCCGCGCCAGGACACCGATCTCGCCGGCGTCACCCGGCACGATCAGCATCTCCACCTCACCCTCGAACGCCGCGCCGTCGGGCGTGACGAGGGAGAGTGCGAACGTCTTCCCGGTCGCCACTAGGCCGGAACGGGCTCGGCCTCTTCGGGTTCGGCGCTAGCTTCCGCCTGATCTTCCTCGGCCTCGGGCTCGTCGCCCTCGCCGCGCGCCTTCGTCACCGCCTCGTCGATCGTCCCCACCATGTAGAAGGACTGCTCGGCCAGCTCGTCGTGCTTGCCGTCGAGGATCTCGGTGAAGCCGTTGATCGTCTCCTCGAGGCGCACGAACTTGCCGGGCTGGCCCGTGAACGCCTCGGCGACGAACATCGGCTGCGAGAGAAAGCGCTCGATCTTGCGCGCCCGCTGCACGATCAGGCGATCCTCGTCCGAGAGCTCGTCCATGCCGAGGATCGCGATGATGTCCTGGAGGTCCTTGTACCGCTGCAGCACCTCCTGCACCCGCGTCGCGGTCTCATAGTGCTCCGGAGACACGATGTCCGGCTGGAGCGCCCGAGACGTCGAGTCCAGCGGGTCGATCGCGGGGTAGATCCCCTTCTCGGAGATCGGCCGCGAGAGCGTGATGAACGCGTCGAGGTGGGCGAAGGTGTTCGCCGGCGCCGGGTCGGTGAGGTCGTCGGCGGGCACGTAGATCGCCTGCACCGAGGTGACGGAGCCCTGCCGCGTCGAGGTGATGCGCTCCTGCAACTGCCCCATCTCGGTCGCCAGGGTCGGCTGGTAGCCCACGGCGCTCGGCATCCGGCCGAGGAGCGCAGAGACCTCGGAGCCCGCCTGCACGAAGCGGAAGATGTTGTCGATGAAGAGCAGGACGTCGCGGCCTCCGCCCTCGTCGCGGAAGTACTCGGCCATCGTCAGCCCCGAGAGGCCGACCCGCAGGCGTGCGCCAGGCGGCTCGTTCATCTGCCCGAAGACGAGCGCGGTCGAGTCGATCACGCCCGACTCGGTCATCTCGAGCCAGAGGTCGTTGCCCTCGCGCGTGCGCTCGCCCACGCCCGCGAACACCGAGTAGCCCTCGTGCTCCTGGGCGACGTTCCGGATCAGCTCCTGGATGAGCACGGTCTTGCCGAGCCCGGCGCCGCCGAAGAGGCCGACCTTGCCGCCGCGCACGAACGGCGCCACGAGGTCGATGACCTTGATCCCGGTCTCGAAGATCTCCATCGTCGGCTTCAGCGACTCGAACGTCGGAGGGTCGCGGTGAATCGGCCAGCGCTCAGTGTCGGCCGCGATCGCTTCGCCCTCGTCGATCGTCTCGCCAAGGACGTTGAAGAGGCGGCCGAGCGTCTGCTCTCCGACCGGGACGGTGATCGGAGCACCGGTGTCGATCACGTCGACTCCGCGCGGGATCCCATCGGTCGCGTCCATCGCGACCGCGCGCACCCGGTCGTCGCCGAGGTGCTGCTGCACCTCCGCGATCAGGTCGACCGCCCGCCCCTCCGGGCGCTCCGGTAGCTGAATGCGCAGCGCCGTGTTGATCTCCGGCAGCCGCTCGGTGAAGAGCGCGTCGATCACGACGCCCTTGATCTCGACGATCTTGCCGACGTTCTGGCCGTTATTTTGGTCAGGCATGCGTCTCCTGGAGAGGTGGCTCGGGTGCGTTGCGGGCCCGGCGCCGTAGCCGGCTGCCAAGCGCGCTGAGTTTACCGAAGCGCACCCGCTCTCGATCCTCCTCCTGGGGCAGCGAGCGTCGATCCTGCGTGAGCGCCGCCACCCGGGCAGCGTGATCGAGGCTTCAGACGTACGAGGTGATGAGCGACGGCATCATCGTGCCGTAACCGTAGTCGTTCGAGAGGAGCCGGTGTTACGTCGGCTTCTTGCCGCTGCGAGCCAGGACGAGGCTCTTCTTCGGCATGTTCGCCATCGCGCGGAACTGGTGTTGAAGCTGGATGTCCCCTGAGTGGAAGTCGTCGGCGCGGATGACCGCCTCGAGGGTCGGGTTCGGCCGCACCTCGGCGGGATGCGACTGCAGCGAGCCGACAAGCCCCGCGGTCGCCGCGACGGCAGCTGCTGCGACGGCGGCTGCGCCCTGGAAGACGCGGGCGCGAGCGCGGCGCCTGGACGGAAGCGAGATGGGCTGGGGCAGCGCCTCCAGCGGCGCGACACGCATGCGCGTAACGATCTCGGTCAACTCGACCGAGTAGGCATGGCACGCCGCGCACCGCTCGAGATGCGTCTCGAGGAGCGCCCGCTCGAAGTCGGAAAGCTCACCGTCGAGCGAGCGGGACGAATATTCGCGCGCGCGGTCGCACACGCGGCTCTGTGCCCTCAGTTCTCGCATAACCGTTCTGACGCCTATCCCTTGTCGAAGTTAGATGAATGTTTCTGCAGCCTAGAACAAGCTATAGCGAGTGTCGGCCGCAAATCCCAAGAGGATGAGCACAAACCCCAGCAACACATAGATCGCCGACATGTTGATCGTCTCCTCGCGCTCCTCGGGAGTCGCCCACCGAACGAAGCGCGAGCCGAACAGCGGGGCGCCGATGTCGCTCTTCAGGCGCACCGGGCCGCGGTTTCCGACGAAGAAGCCCGAGACGAGCCAGAACGAGCCGACGAGGTAGAAGCCGATGGCGATCGAGCGGCTGAGCGAGGCGCCGAGCAGCAGGCCGAGGATCACCGACCCGACCACGGTGAAGGCCGCCGCGACGACGATCAGGACGAGCAGCCGCCGGAGCGCCGCGAGGAGGTGAGGCCCTAGCCGGCCGCCGGCGTCGCCGTCGTCGGTGACGACCCCGCGCGCCTCATTTCCTCTTCCGTCATCGGCCATCGCTCAAGAGGGTAGTGACAAGCGGCCACGTGGCCGTCGCCGAACTCGTACAGCGGCGGCGTCTCCACGTCGCAGTGCCCCTCGCGGAAGCGCGGACAACGAGGATGGAACCAGCAGGCCGAGGGCGGGTTGATCGGGTTGGGGACGTCGCCTTCGAGCACGATCCGCTTGCGACCGCGGCCCACCTCGGGATCGGGGACCGGCACGGCCGAGAGCAGCGCGCCCGTGTACGGGTGCTTGGGCTCGCTGTACAGCTGCTGCCGCGCAGCGAGCTCGACGGTGTGGCCGAGGTACATCACCAGCACGCGATCGGAGATGTGGCGGACGACGTTGAGGTCGTGCGCGATGAAGACGTAGGTCAGGCCGAAGTCCCGCTGCAGGTCCTTGAGCAGGTTCAAGATCTGGGCCTGCACCGAGACGTCGAGCGCCGAGACGGGCTCGTCGCAGACGATCAGCTTCGGGTTGACGGCGAGCGCGCGCGCTACGCCGATGCGCTGGCGCTGGCCGCCGGAGAACTCGTGCGGAAAGCGGTTGTAGTGCTCCGGGTTGAGGCCCACGACCTCGAGCAGCTCCTGGACCCGCCGCTTGACCTCGGCCGGCGTGCCGAGCTTGTGCACCTCGAGGGCCTCGGCGACGATGAAGCCGACCCGCTTGCGCGCGTTCAGCGACGCGTACGGGTCCTGGAAGATCATCATCATCTCACGCCTGATCGGGCGCAGCTGGGCGCGGGAGAGGGTCGTGATGTCCCGGCCGTCGAAGACAACGCGGCCGCCGGTGGGATCGAGCAGGCGCATGACGCAGCGCGCCATCGTGGACTTCCCGCAGCCCGACTCGCCGACGACGCCGAGGGTCTCGCCCTCGCGCACCGTGAACGAGACTCCGTCCACCGCCTTCACCGCACCGACTTGCTTCTGGAAGACGATCCCGCGTGTGACCGGGAAGTGCTTCTTTAGGTCTTCGACGACGAGGAGCTCGGAGCCGCTCGACTGAAAAGCCGCGGGCTGAGAGTTCGTCGCCACCTAGGCCTCCGCCATCATCCCGGCCAGGAGCTTCTGCGCCTCGCGGTCCTTCGTCTCCTCGTCGAGGTGACAGCGCTGCAGATGCTCGCCTTGGTCGCTGACCGGGAGCAGTTGCGGCTCCTGCTCCTTGCAGATGTTCATCACGTACGGGCAGCGCGGGTGGAAGCGACAGCCGCGCGGCGGATTGAGGAGCGACGGGGGCTGGCCCTTGATCTGCACCAACCGCTCGACGTCGGCATTCAGGCGCGGCAGCGAGCCGAGCAGGCCCCAGGTGTACGGATGGTGCGGGCGCTTGAAGATGGTGTTCGCCGAGCCCTGCTCCACGACCTGGGCGGCGTACATCACCATCACGTCGTCTGCGATCTCGGCCACGACGCCGAGATCGTGCGTGATGATCATGATCGCGCTGCCGAAGTCCTGCTGAAGCCGCGACATCAACTCGAGGATCTGGGCCTGCGTCGTCACGTCGAGCGCCGTGGTGGGCTCGTCGGCGATCAGCAGGTCGGGGTCGTTGACGAGCGCCATGGCGATCATCACGCGCTGGCGCATCCCGCCCGAGAACTGGTGCGGGTAGTCGTCGATCCGGCGCTCCGCGCGCGGGATGCCGACCGCGTTCAGCAGCTCGAGCGCTCTCGACCGCGCCTGCTTCTTCGTCACGTCGCGGTGGAGCAGGACCGCCTCCACCAACTGCGCGCCGATCGTGTAGACCGGGTTCAGCGAGGTCATCGGATCCTGGAAGATCATCGCGACCTCGTCCCCGCGCAGCTGGCGGAGCTTGCTCGCGGAGGTGTGGAGGATGTCCTCGCCCTTGAAGAGGACCTCGCCGCTCGAGATCGTGTTCACCTTCGGGTTGAGCCCCATGATCGTCAGGCAGGTGACGCTCTTGCCGCAGCCGGACTCGCCGACGATGCCGAGGGTCTGACCCTTCTCGACCGAGAAGCTGACGCCGTCGACGGCCTTGACGATGCCGTCGTCGGTGCGGAAGTGCGTCTTAAGGTCGCTGACCTCGAGCAGAGACATGGCTTATCGCCTTAGGCCAGCCTGATTCGCGGGTCGATCCAGGCGTAGAGGAGGTCGACGATGAGGTTGAACACGATGATCGCGAGAGTCGAGAACACCACGATCCCCTCGACCGTTGGCAGGTCGAGCGCGTTCAGCGCTTGTACGGCTGTCCTTCCTAAGCCTGGCAGGCTGTAGATCGTCTCCGTGAAGACCGCGCCGCCGAGCGCCAGGCCGATGTCCATGCCGAGCATCGTCACCACCGGCAGAAGCGCGTTCCGCAGCACGTGCACGCGGACGACGCGGCCCTCGGGCGCGCCCTTGGCGCGCGCGGTCCGGACGTAGTCCTCGTTCAAGGCCTCGAGCACGTTCGCCCTGATCATCCGCACGTAGAGCGCGGCGAAGAGCACGGCGAACGTCATCCACGGCAGGATCATGTGGTAGGCCCACTGCACCGGCCCACCGCAATCGGCGCCGGCCGCCGGGTTGATGAAGTCGCAGTAGCCCGAGATCGGCGTGATGCCCCACTTGAAGCCGAAGAAGTAGCTGAAGATGAGCCCGATCCAGATCGGGTGCGCTGAGACCCCGATCAGGACGAACGTCATCGAGGCTCGATCTAACAGCGATCGTGGCCGAAGCGCCGAGAGGATTCCGATCGGCAGCGCGATCATCATCCACGCGATCGCACCGCCGAACACGAGGGAGGCCGTCACCGGGGCGGCCTTGCCGACCTCCGTGTTGACGGACTCACGGTTGGCGAACGAGCGCCCGAGATCCTGGTGGATGACGAGGCGGTCGAGGAAGCGCAGGTACTGGATGTAGACCGGCTTGTCGATCCCGAGGTAATGCCTCGCCCGCAGGATCATCTCGGGCGTCGGGTTCTTTCCGGCGACCGCCCGGGCGGGGTCGGCCGGAATGATGAAGAAGATGATGTAGGTGACGACGGTGACGGCGAGGAAGAGCACGACCGCCCAGAGCAACCGTCGGATGATGTAGCGAATCACCTGGTGTTAAGCCTCTCCACCCTCACGTGCGGCGGAACTCTACCGCAGGTTTGCTTACAAGTGAGAAGAGGCGCCGGCCTACGCCGGCGCCTCTTCCCGTGGTCCATCGGTACTTACCCGATGCAGACCGCGCTCAGGTTCATCGATCCGTAGATCGGCTGGTAGGACCAGCAGCCGACGCGCTTCGAGGTGAACTCACGGACCGTGCGGAAGAAGAGCGGCGCCAGAGGAGCCTGCTTCTTCATCACGTCGCGGTCGATCAGAGCCCACGCGGCGTAGCGCTTCGAGAGGTTCGAGATGCGACCTGCGGACTGCATCCGGTTGTTGAAGGTCGCGTTGTTGAAGTACGCGTTGTTGTTGTTGTTCTCCGCCTGGATGTTGCGACCGTCCAGGAGGATGTCGATGAAGTCGACCGGGTCGGGGTAGTCGGCACCCCAGGCCTGGAGGTCGAGATCGTACGGCTCACCGCGATGGCCTTCCTTCGCGATGCGGACCGCGAACGGGAACGTCTTGAGGTTGGAGCTGATCCCGATCTTCGACAGGTCGGACTTGACCAGCTGCATGATCGCCAGGCCGGTCGGGCTCGTGGCGCCGTAGAAGACGATGTTGCACTTCTTCGGCTTGAGCGAGTTGGCCTTCGCGGCGTTCGGCTTGCTGGTCGGGTAGAGCTTCCAGTTCTTGAAGCCCGGCATCGTGGGCGGAAGAACCTGGTCGGTCGGCGTGCCTGCGAACGCGCCGCGCTGAGCGAGCGCCGCCGGCCTGTTGACGACGTAGTTGACCGCCTGCCGCGTGCGGACGCCGACGCCCGAGTTGCCGTTGAAGCAGGAGTGGTTCTTGATTCCCTCGCCCTTCGACCCGTAGGTCGTGTTCATGCTGAGGTAATCGGTGACCACACCCGGGCTGACGTGGTACTGCTTCGGGTACTGGTTGTGCAGCTGGACGTGAGCGGTCGGCGGGACGCCGAACATGTCGTAGTCACGCTGGTTGCTCCGAACCTGCAAGAGGCTCGTGTCCAGGTTGGTGTTCACGTTGATCGTGATCGAGTTCGGGTTGTGCGGGCGGTTGCCCTTGTAGTACTTGTTGCGGGCCAACACGACCGTGCGCCCGATGTCACGCGACTTGATGTAGTAAGGACCGCCAGAGGCGGGCGTCTTCACGCCGTTCGGGTCGATCGGCGTCTTCATCGAGATCGCGCCGAAGAACGGCATCGAGACGATCGAGGCGAAGTCCGGCCTCGGCTTCTTCAGGTTGATGACGAGCGTGTACTTGCCCTTCGTCGTCACCGAGCCGAGATCGGAGAGGAACGCCCCAGCCGGCGACTGCATCTTGGGATTGTTCGCCCGCTGGATCGCGAACTTGAAGTTCGCGGCCGTGATCTTCTCGCCGTTGCTCAGGCGGAGACCCGGTCGAATGGTGAAGGTGTAGACACGCCCACCCTTGCCGACCCGCGGGAACGAGGTCGCGGCCTCGGGGAACAGCGTCGCCTTGGTCTCCTTCCAGTTCAGGAGCTTGAGCTGAGTGGCGTACTCGACCTGCCACCCGGTGGACTCGTACTCGAGCGTCGGATCCGTGTACTGCAGATCCGTCGTCGAGAGATTCACTCGAAGCGTGCCGCCAACTTTCTTGGCCGAACCCTTGCTCTGCGGAGCGCTGCTTGCCGAACCGGCAAGCGCCGCAGCAACAAGAAGCCCAACCCCGATCATGGCAGTCACGATCGAGAGCCATAGCTTCTTCTGCATGTGACTCCTTTCCTACGCCAGCGCGGAGTCGCTGGCTTGGACGCTTTACGCCTCAGCCCGTGAGACGCTGTGGTGGACGAATAGTTAGAAAACCGTTAGTTAGTGGGAAGAGCGCGGATCGAAGGCGTCTCGCATGCCGTCGCCGAGGAGGTTGAACCCCAGCGTGGTGACGAGTACGGCGAGCCCCGGCCAGATCATCAGCCACGGCTGCGCGAGGTAGTAGTCGGGTGCCGTCGAGAGCAGGTTGCCCCAGCTCGGCACGTCCAGCGGGATGCCGATCCCGAGGAACGAGAGGCCGGCTTCGAGTAGCACGTTCTGAGCGACGATCAGGGTCGAGTAGACGATGATCGGAGCGACCAGGTGCGGCAGCAGGTGCGAGCGGATGATGCGCGCGTCGCTCGCGCCGAGCATGCGGGCGGCTTCGACGAATTCCTTCTCGCGAAGTGATAACACCACCGCCCTGATGATCCTTGCCGGGTAGTACCAGCCGAAGACTCCGATCACCACCGTCAGGGTGAAGACGCCGGGCTGGAGGAAGCCGAAGGTGACGTGGTTGAGCCGGTCGCCGACCGTGCTCGCCAGCGCGATGATGAAGAGCAGGACCGGGAAGGCCATCACGATCTCGGTGATGCGCGAGACGACCGTGTCGATCGCGCCGCCGAAGTAGCCGGCGATCGCGCCCATCAGAACCCCGACGACCATGCCGAGGATCGTGGCGCCGATCGCGACCTCGAGCGAGACGCGTGCGCCGTAGAGCAGCCGCAGGAACTCGTCACGCCCGAGCTGGCTGTCCGAGCCCAGGATGAAGAGCGACGTGCCGCTCCCGTCGAGCTTCTGCACGTGCGACAAGGGGCCGACCGGCAACAGCGTGTTGGGGTCGAGCCCGTTGGTCCCGTAGATGTCGCCGGGCCCGTGGCCGAGGAGCGCCGACGCGATCGCCGCTCCGGGGTAGGCGGCGAGCAGCAGGAAGATGATGAAGCAGCCGCTGATGATGGCGGCCTTGTCGCGTCGGAACCGGCGCCAGACCTGCTCCCAGTACCCGCGCGCCTCGACAGCTTCGACCTCGCCGAGGTCGGTACCCGTCTCGGCCGCTACCGCTGCGCCTAGTCCTGCGCCGGAGGAGAGAAGTTCCTGTTTGTCAGCCATGACTGGTCGGGGAGCATAACGACGTCGCTCGTCAGCTGCTTAGACGCCGATGCCGGGTACTCGGTTAGCACTTTTCCGTCAGGAGCATCATTCTAAACACTCCTGACGAAAAAGTCACGCCTCATTGCGTCAAGGCGTCGGCGCCTGCAACCACTTCCAGGATCTCCTGGGTGATCTCCGCCTGGCGGGCCCGGTTCATGTCGAGCGTGAGGCTGCCGATCAGGTCGCCTGCGTTGCTGGAGGCATTCCGCATCGCGGTCATGCGGGCTCCCTGCTCCGAGGCGGCCGACTCGAGCAGCGCCCGGTAGAGCTCGGTCTCCACGTACACCGGCAGCAGGCGCGCGAGAATCTCCTCGGGCTCCGGCTCGTAGATGAAGTCTCCGAGCAGCGCCTCCTCCTTGTCGGCCTCGGGCTCGCGCTCGAGCAGCTGCTCGGGGATCGGCAGCACGTCCTGCTCGACGACCTTCTGCGTCAGCGCCGAGACGAAGCGGTTGTAGACGAGCACGACACGGTCGACCTCCCCGCTCTCGTAGAGCTCGGTGATCTTGTGCGCGATCGTCTGGGCGTCGTGGTACGAGGGCCGATCGCTGAAGCCGATCCACGCCTGGTCGATCTCGTACCGGCGGAAGGTCAGGGTTGAGCGTCCCTTCCGGCCCGAGACGAGCCAGCGGACCTCCACTCCCTCCGAGCGGAGCCGGCGGTCGAGCGCGAAGGCATGTCTCAGGACCTGTGCGTTGAACGCCCCCGCCAGGCCGCGGTCACCGGTGACCGCCACGATCGCGGCGCGCTTCACCTCGCGCCGCTGGAGGAGCGTCAGACCCTGCAGCGACGTGCTCGCCCGCGCGGTGCCGATCATCAGCTCCATCATCCGGTCGGCGTACGGCCGCATCGCCTCGATCCGGGCCTGGGCTCGCCGCAGCCGTGCGGAGGCCACGAGCTCGAAGGCCTTCGTGATCTTCTGCGTGTTGCGGATCGAGCGGATCCGCCGCTTCAGGTCCTGGACGGTTGCCATCAGTGCCCCTTCCGGTAATGAAACCCGGGCTCTCGTTCGCTGGCACCAAGCCAGAGGCCGCACTCGTCCGCGGCGCAGGCTGGCAGCCTGCGCAAGGGCGAGGGTGGGCTCTGGCGCAGCGTGATAGCGGGCGAGCGTTGGGTGGTCATTGCTGGGAGGGGCACTAGGCCGCGGCCGGCTCGTCCTCGGAGGTCTTGAAGCCCTTCACGAACCGCTCGAGCTCCTTGTCGAGGCGCTCCCGGAGCTCGTCGGAGAGGTCGCCCTTCTCGCGAATCTCCTTGAGGATCGTCTCTTCGGCCCGCACGTGGTCACGCAGCTCGTCGAGGAAGCGAGGCACGTCGACCACCGGAACCGAGTCCAGGTAGCCGTTCACGCCGGCGTAGATCGCGACGACCTGCTCCTCGACGGGCCAAGGGTCGTACTGGCGCTGGTTCAGCACGGCCACGAGCCGCTCGCCGCGGGCGAGGATCTTCTGCGTCGCCGGGTCGAGCTCGGAGCCGAACTGGGCGAATGCCTCGAGCTCGCGGTACTGCGAGAGGTCGAGCTTGAGGCTGCCCGCGACCTTGTTCATCGCCTTGGTACGCGCCGAGCCGCCCACCCGCGACACCGAGATGCCGACGTTGATCGCCGGGCGCACGCCCGAGTGGAAGAGCTCGGACTCGAGGAAGATCTGGCCGTCCGTGATCGAGATCACGTTCGTCGGGATGTAGGCCGAGACGTCGCCGGCCTGCGTTTCGACAACCGGCAGGGCCGTCTGCGAGCCGCCGCCCTCCTTGTCCGAGAGCTTGCACGCGCGCTCGAGCAGGCGTGAGTGGAGATAGAAGACGTCGCCCGGGTAGGCCTCGCGGCCCGGCGGGCGCCGCAGCAGCAGCGACATCTCCCGGTAGGCGTCCGCGTGCTTGGAGAGATCGTCGTACATGACGAGGGAGTGCTGGCCGTTGAACATGAAGTGCTCGCCCATCGCGCAGCCTGCATAGGGCGCGATCCACTTGATCGGCGCTGCCTCGGAGGCCGGGGCGGTGACGATCACGGTGTAGTCCATCGCCCCCGCGTCCTTGAGCCGCTCGTAGACCTGCGCGACGGTCGAGGCCTTCTGGCCGATCGCGACGTAGACGCAGAACATGTCCTGGCCGCGCTGGTTGAGGATGGTGTCCACGAGGATCGCCGTCTTGCCGGTCGTGCGGTCGCCGATGATCAGCTCGCGCTGGCCGCGGCCGATCGGGATCATCGAGTCGATCGCCTTGATCCCGGTCTGCACCGGCTCCTTCACCGGCTGGCGCTCGATCACGCCCGGCGCCTTGAACTCGACCGGCCGCCGCTCCTTCGCCTCGAGCGGGCCCTGGCCGTCCACCGGGTTGCCGAGCGGATCGACGATCCTCCCGACGAGCTCCGGCCCGACCGGGACGCTCGCGACGGTGCCGGTCCGCTTGACCGGCTCGCCTTCCTTCACGTGCTCCCAGTCGCCGAAGAGCGCAGCGCCGACGTTGTCCTCCTCGAGGTTGAACGCGAGGCCGGTGACCCCGTGCTCGAACTCCAGCAGCTCCAGCGAGACGCAGTTCTCGAGCCCGTAGATGCGGGCGATCCCGTCGCCGACCTGAAGAACGGTGCCGACCTCGGCCAGGTCGGTCTCGACGTCGTACTGCTCGATCCGCTGCTTGAGGATCGAGGTGATCTCTTCGGGACGAAGCTTCACGGCGACTCCTTGAGTTCGAAAGGGGTTACTTCAGGCGCAGCGTGGAGCAACTGCGGGCGCTGGCGTTCCCGTACCGGTCCCACGCGCGCGCGCACAAGGTGAAGGTGCCGGTGAGGCGCTTGCGCGGGTGCCACAGCACGAAGCTCGGCGCGCCGCTCACGCGGCGCATCGGCGACGAGGTGGAGCCGACGACCTTCCGGCCGTGCCTGACGGTCAGCTGGACGCGCACGACGTTGCGGTCGTCCGAGGCGGAGAAGCGCAGGCGCACCGGCTTGCCCGGGCTGCCGAAGCTCGGGAGCACGCTCACATGCGGGCTCTGGACGTCCGGTCGGGAGGAGGCGATCAGCTCGCCGCACCAGTCCGTCGTGATCCCGCCGTCCTCGACGTAGACCCCCTCGAACTCCTGCTCCTCGTCGTTCGGGTCCGTGACGATCGAGACGTCGAAGCTCCCGGGGCGAAACTCCCCGCCGTTTCCGTCGTAGCGCCCGTGCAAGCGCTTGCCGTCGGCTCCGACCGTGCAGGCGATCAGCTTCCCGCCCGTCCCGTAGCGGCCGAGGAAGAAGCGCGTCTGGCCCTTCCCCGGGCAATTGGTGAACGGCGCTCCGCCCCACGGCTGGTTCAGGACGCCTCGGCCCCACTGCTCGGCCACCGGGACCCAGGTGATCGTTCCGAGCGCGTCGTTGCTGGGCATAAGCTTTGCCGGCCAGCTGCCGCTGTAGACATCCGGAATTCCGGCCTGCGCCGGGGCTGCCGCCAGCAAGGCGAGCGAGACTATGAACGCGATTGTCAGCTTCCGCATCGGAATTCCAGGCTATCTCAAGGCCGTCGCAGCGCTCGGCGCGGTTTTGCTGCTCGGCGGCTGCGGCGGCTCGTCCGCTTCCAAGAGTTCGGACGTCGAAAAGGCGATCCTGGTTAGAAGTCCCGATTCGAGCCAGGTGACGTGCGAGCGGCACGGTGAATACCAGGGCGCGAACCTCTACCGCTGCAGGATGGACGTCGCCACGAGCGTTCGCGAGATGCGGCCGGAGTCGAGCTGCTACACGTTCGAGGACGGCCGGCTGAACAATGTGACGCGTCACGTCAGCTGCTAGCTCCGGCGAGAGCCCGTCGAAGCTGGTCGAGCCGCCCGCGCACGCTCGCGTCGAGCCGGTGCGAGCCGACCTGAAGGACGATCCCGCCGATCAGGTCGGGGTCGACCTGGCGCGTGGCCTCGACCTTCCGGCCCGATGCTTCCTCGATCTGCTCCAGGAGCCGCCGCTCGTCCTCGTCGGAGAGCTCGACGGCAGTGGTCAGTTCCGCGGTCAGGATGCCCTCCTCCTGGGAGACGAGACGCTCGAACTCCCCGGCGATCTCCTCGAGCGCCCCGATCCGGCCCTTGTCCGCGAGCACGAGCAGGAAGTTGCGGACCAGCTCGTCGCCGCCCGAGAACACGTCTTCGAGCGCGGCGGCGCGCGTGCGCGGGTCGAGCTGCGGGTTGCGCAGAAGCTCGCGCAGCTCGGGAACCTCGGACGCAGCCGTCACGATCTGCTCGAGCTGCTCGCGCACCGGCTCGAGCCTGCCCTTTTCCCGGGCCGCCTCGAAGAGCGCCCGGGCGTAGACACGATCTACGACCGACATCGACCGCGCTCCTCACGACCAACCGATCGACCGGTCATTGCAGACGGCCGCACGGGCAGAGCCCACGTGGCCTGGAACCGACATCGCAAGCGACGTCTCAGTCGTTCCTCTCCAGCACCGAGAAGTCGAGGTCAGCGACCGCCTCGTCGATCAGGCGGCGGTGGTCGGCGTCGTCGAGCGCCTTGCCTGTCACCTTCGTGGCGGCCAGCAGGCTCAGGTCGACGACCTCGAGCCGGATCTGCTCGAGCGCCCGCCTCGTCTCGGCCTCGATCTGCTTGCGCGTCTCCTCGAGTCGCCGCTGGCGGTCGGTCTCGAGCTCGTTCCGCATTCGACGCTCGTTCGCCTCGGCCACCCGCCGAGCCTCGGCCAGGATCTCCTCGGCGTCGGTCTTGGCGCTCCCGATCAGCTTCCTATGCTCCTCGAGGAGCTTGCGCGCCTCCTCTCGGGCACGGTCGGCCTCGTCCAACGACTGCCGGATCCGCTCACGCCGCTCGTCGATCCCCTTCTGGATCGGACCGAAGGCGTAGCGCCTGAGCACGAAGAGCGTGATCAGGAAGCAGACGATCGTCCAGATCATCAGGCCCGGCGTGACCTGGATCAGTGGGTTGGTTGCTAGCGGCATCTAGACGAGAACGAACGCGAGGATCGAGCCAAGCAGGCCGTAGAAGACGACCGCCTCGGTGAGTGCGAAGCCGAGCCACTGGATGCCCTGGAGCTCACCGCGGAGCTCGGGCTGCCGGGCGACCGACTGAATCATCGAAGCGAAGATGTTGCCGATGCCGATGCCGGCGCCGAGGGCGCCGAGACCGACGCCGAGCGCGAGACCGATCGCCTTGCCGGCCTTCGTCACGTCGCCGGTGGTGGCGGCGAGGACTGTTGCGATCACGAGATCCTCCTTAGTGCTCCGGCTCGATGGCCGAGCCGATGTAGATGGCGGACAGGGCGGCGAAGATGAACGCCTGGATGCCGACCACGATGATCACCTCGAAGAGGTAGAAGACCGTGGCGACGGGAAGCACGAGCGGAGCCAGGTAGATGCTCTCGAGGATGAACATCAGGCCGATGAACGTGAGAATCAGGATGTGCCCCGCGAGCATGTTGGCGAAGAGTCGGACGCTCAGCGACAAGAGGCGCATGAACTGGCCGATGATCTCCAGCGGCACGATCAGCGCGAGCAGCGCTTTCGGCGCCTCGGGGATCCAGCTCTTGAAGTAGCGCACCGGGCCGTTCCAGCGGATGCCCTCGACGTGCGTGAACAGGAAGGTCAGGACCGCGAGCGCGAGCGTCACCGAGAGCGACGAGGTGGCGGCGTAGATGCCCCAGACGGGGAAGCCGTGGTAGGTCTCGCCGGTGAGCGGGAGCGGGATGAACCCGATCAGGTTCACCACGAAGATGAAGAGCAGCAGGGTGGCCACGTACGGAAACCAGCGGCCCATCGCCTTCGAAGGCAGGCCCTGCTCCGCGATCTGCACCTGGGCGATCTCGTAGACGGCCTCCCCGACCGTGTGGCGGCGGTTCAGCGTCTTGCCGCGCATCAGGACGAGGCCGAGCACGATCGTCAGACCGGCTCCGAGGAACAGGTACACGACCGCCTTCGTGATCGACATGTTCAGCGGGCCGAGGTGGATCGAGACCCACTCGTGCTGCTCGAACTCGGTCGTCGGGTCGAACTCGCCGCGCGCGAACGCCGGGCTCGGCAGCGCCAGAGCCAGAAGCGTCAGGCCGACGAAAAACCGCTTCACGCGGTCGGCTCCTGGCCGTAGTAGCCGGCCAGCGAGAGGCCGAGCTCGGCGGTGTAGGCGAGTCCGTAGAGGAGCGCGGCCGCCAGGCCGACGTCCTTGTCCGAGGCGACGACGACGAGCAGCACGACGAGCACCGCCAGCATCCGGAACATCATCCCGAAGGCCAGCACCCCCGAAGCGGCCACGTTCTGGGACGACGGCGAGATGCGTGCCAGCAGGAGCCCGAAGGCCTGGCTCCCTACCCAGAGGACGGCGGCGACGACCCAGCCGGAGAGCGGCCAGCCCGCGACCAGGAAGACGGGCAGCGCCAGGGCGATGACGATCCCGCCGCCGAGCGCAGGGGCGAGCCGGCGCGGGATCGGCCGCGGCGCTCCGAGGATGCCGACCCGGGTCAAAGGACGTTCCGGTAGCGCTTGTAGACGGCGAAGACGCCCGCAGGCACGCCGACGAAGGCACCGCAGAGGATTCCGATGCCAACCGAACCGGCTGCCCAGCCGAGCAGCGCACCGACACCCACGCTCCCGGCCGTCACGCCCCCGAGCAGCGCGCCGGCTCCGGCCGGCTCGAACGACGAACGGGGACTGGGCGCCATCGCGGCGAGCATAACAAACCTTGTGACAGCGAAAACCGGCTCAACCGCCTCGTTTTTGCCGAACTTTGTTCACGGTAGGATCGATCGCGTGCGGGTCGTGCTGATCCATGGAAGCGGCGGCAACGCGGAGTCCGCCTGGGGCCCGGTACAGCCGTTGGCCGACCGATTCGAGCTCGTCACGCCCAACCGTGGCGGCTATCCGCCGAACCCGCCGCTCGACCGGATCGACTTCGACGAGCAGGCCGACGAGCTGGCGCCGCTGCTCGGGGACGGGGCGCATCTGGTGGGCCATTCGTACGGCGGCGTGATCGCGCTCCTCATCGCCGCCCGTCGGCCTGAGGCGGTTCTTTCCCTGGCCGTCAGCGAGCCGCCGGCGTTCGGCCTCGCCCGCGGCGACCCCGAGGTCGACCGGCTCGTCGAGCGACTGGACGAGCACTTTCGCACCGGGCCGCGCGAGCCGCGCGCATTCGCGGCCGGCTTCGTTGAGATCGTCGGCACCAGCGCGACGATCCCCGAGGTGCTGCCGCCCGAGGTCGAGCGCGGCATTCGCGCGCTGATGGCTGAGCGTCCGCCCTGGGAGGCCGAGATTCCACTCGACAGGCTCGCAGCCGCGCCGTTCCGCAAGCTCGTGATCTCCGGCGGCCATAGCGCCGCGTTCGACGCGGTCTGCGACGTGCTCGAGAAGCGGCTGCCCGCCGAACGGGCGGTGCTCCCCGGCGCGGGGCACGGGCTGGCGCGTGCGCCGGGCTACCCGGAGCGGCTCGAAGCGTTCTGGTCGGCCTAGAGGGTTAAGCGGTGCGACGAGCCGCGGCCCGGCGCGCTTCCTGCTCGCGGCGGCGGATGCGCGGGTTCGCGAGCTTCACGATCTCGAGCAGGTAGACCATGTAGATCGACGCTCCGAGCGCGACGGCGCCGATCGAGGCGACCGCGACCGTCGGCCCCAGATGCCAGACCCCGTGCGCGTGCGGGTGGATGAAGCGCGTGGCGAGCGCCGCTCCGGCGAGCACCGCGCACCAGGCCCACATGGTCAGTGCGGCACGCTTCTGCGAGTAGCCGATGTTCAGGAACCGGTGGTGCAGGTGCTGCCGGTCGGCGCCGTAGACCGGCTCTCCGTACTTGATCCGCTTCGCGACCACGAAGGACGTATCGAGGATCGGGATGGCCAGGACGAGCAGCGGGAAGAGCAGCGTCGCGACCGCGGCCGTCTTCAAGAGGCCCTGAACCGCCAGCGCCCCCAGCGTGAAGCCCAGCAGCAGCGCCCCCGAGTCGCCCATGAAGATCCGGGCCGGATAGAAGTTGTGGCGCAGGAAGCCGAGGCAGGCGCCGAAGACGATCGCCGCCAGGATCGCGGGCTCGGGCCGGCCCAGCGAGAGCGCGATCAGGCAGAAGGTGAAGCCGGAGATGCCGCAGACGCCGGCGGCGAGCCCGTCCAGCCCGTCCAGGAAGTTGACCATGTTCATGATCGCGACGATCCACAGGATCGTCAGCGGTACCCCGACCCACTCCGGCAGCGCATGCACGCCGAGAATCGGGAACGTGAAGCGGTGCACCCAGATGCCGAAGCCGGTCGGGATCGCAGCCGCGGCGATCTGGCCGCCGAGCTTCTCCCACCAGACGAGGCCGCGGAAGTCGTCGATCGCCCCGACGGTCGTCGCGACCGCCATCCCCAGCAGGAGCCCCTTCGTCTCCCGCCCGAGCGGGAGAAAGGCGAGCGCCGGGACGAAGATGCCGAAGAAGAGCGCCAGCCCGCCGAGGCGCGGCACCGCGTTTCGGTTGAGCCGCCGCGCGCCGGGCCGGTCGACGACGCCCAGCATCCGGGCCATCCCGCCGACGGCCGGCGTGAGCAGGACGACGATCACGAGCGCAAGCGCCGCTCCGTAGAGCACCTCGAGGTGGTTCGTGAGCGTGTTCCACATGGTCAGGTCGGCGCCTTACTTGGTGCCATAGAGCCGGTCGCCCGCGTCGCCGAGGCCGGGGACGATGTAGCCCCGCTCGTCGAGACCGCGGTCGACGGAGGCGGTGACGATCCTCACCTCCGGGTGTTCGCGCTGCAGGTGCTCGATCCCTTCGGGCGCGGCCACCAGGCAGACGAGCGTGACCGTGCGCGCGCCGGCGTGCTTGACCGCGGCGACCGCGGCTGCACTCGAGCGCCCGGTCGCGAGCATCGGGTCGAGCACGATCGCGTCGCGCTCGCCGTCCCCGAGCTCGGGCAGCTTCACGTAGTACTCGACTGGCTGGAGCGTCTCCTCGTCCCGGTAGAGGCCGATGAATCCGACGCGCGCGCTGGAGACGAGCGAGAGCACGCCGTCGAGCATGCCGAGCCCCGCGCGCAGGACCGGGCAGACGGCGACCTTCTTGCCCGCGATCCGTTCCACCGTCGTCCGCTCGAGCGGGGTCTCGACCTCGTCCGTCTCGGTCGGGAAGTCCTTCGTCGCCTCGTAGGTGAGGAGCAGCGTGACCTCGTTCGCGAGCTTGCGGAAGTGCACCGTCGGCGTGTCCTTGTCCCGCAGATACGAGAGCTTGTGCTGAACGAGCGGGTGGCCGACGACGGTCACGCCGCTGGCAACCTCGGTCATGCGACGTACGTGGTGTAGCCGCGGAAGCCCGGATACAAGGGACGCCGCTCGCAGAGCGTCTCGGTGCGGCCGGTCAGGGCCGCGACGTCCGCGCCGTCGGCGAGCGCGCCGACGATGATCCGGCCCACCTCGGCGAAGTCCTCGTCGTCGAAGCCGCGCATCGTCGCGGCGGGGGTGCCGATCCGGATTCCGGACGCGACCGTCGGCGGCCGCTCGTCGAAGGGCACCGTGTTCCGGTTGACCGTCAGCTTGACCTCGGCCAGGCGCTCTTCCGCATCCTTCCCCGACCACGCGGTCGAGCGCAGGTCGACCTGCAGCAGGTGCGTATCGGTTCCGCCGGTGAGGACGTCGAGGCCGCCTTCCTGGAGGGTTGCCGCCAGCGTGTCCGCGTTGCTCCGCACCCGAGACTGGTAGTCGCGGAAGGCCTCGGTGGCGGCGATCCGGAAGCAGGTCGCCTTGGCGGCGATCGTGTGCTCGAGCGGCCCGCCCTGCATCCCCGGGAAGACCGCTCGATCCACGGCCTGCGCATGCTCCTCCTTGCAGAGCACGAAGCCGGCGCGCGGGCCTGCGAGCGTCTTGTGCGTCGTCGAGGTGACGAAGTCGCAGTGCGGCACCGGGTTCGGGTGCAGGCCGGCCGCGACCAGCCCCGCGAAATGCGCCATGTCGCAAAGGAGCAAGGCGCCGACCTCGTCCGCAATCTCGCGGAACCGGTCTGCCTCGACAGTGCGCGGGTAGGCCGACCCGCCGCAGATGATCAGCTTCGGCCGGTACTGCTTCGCGAGCACGAGTACCTCGTCGTAGTCGACCACGTTCGTCTCGCGGCTCACGCCGTAGTGGGCGATCGTGTAGAGCCGACCGGAGAAGTTGACCTTGAGCCCGTGCGTGAGATGACCGCCGTGCGAGAGCTCCAGCGAGAGGATGGTGTCGCCCGGATCGAGCGCGGCCATGTAGACGGCCATGTTGGTCTGGGCGCCCGCATGAGGCTGGACGTTCGCGTGCTCGGCGCCGAAGAGCTCTTTCGCCCGGTCGATCGCGGTCTGCTCGATCTCGTCCACGACCTCGCAGCCGCCGTAGTAGCGCCGGCCCGGGTAACCCTCGGCGTACTTGTTCGTCGGCACGGAGCCGACGGCTTCCAGCACGGAGGGCCAGGTGAAGTTCTCGGAGGCGATCAGCTCGACCTGCCCTCGCTCGCGCTCGAGCTCGCGCCCGAGCAGCTCGGCGATCGCGGGATCGACCTCCGCGAGCCCCGCGGTCCGGAGGTGCTGCACCGTTTCCTGCGCGACTGCCATGGCGTCTCCTCGGTCGAGTCAGCCGCGAATGCTACTCGCGCCGGCGGCGAGAGCCCGCTCGAGCGCCTCGGCGGCAGGCACCGCTCCCTCGCGCAGCACCTGCGGCTCCTGACCGGTCAGGTCGAGCACCGTCGACGGGGTGCCGGGAAGCTCGCCGCCGTCCACGATCGCCGCCGCGCCGGCGCGAAGCTCGACCGCCACCTCGTCGACGCTCCTGGGGTCAGGCCCGCCGTGGACGTTCGCGCTCGTCGCCACGACGGCGCCGACCTGCTCGAAGACCTCGGCGCCCGGGCCCGCGAGCTCCGGCACCCGTACCCCGATGCGGTCGGGGGTCGAGCCCGTGATCCACTGGTACCGGTGCCCCGGATTCGGGAGGACGAGCGTGTAGGGGCCGGGCAGGAGCGCACGCACGATCACGCCCGAGCGTCCTCGCAGCTCGGGCACGCATTCGAAGAGAAAGTCGATGTCGCGCGCCACGAGCGCCATCGGCTGCTCCGGCGGCGTCCCTTTCATTCGGTACAGCTCGCGGGCCGGCGCCTCCCGGTACGGGTCGGCGCAGAGCCCGTAGACCGTGTCGGTCGGGAGCACCACCGGGCGGCCGTCCCGGATCGCGGCAACTGCGTCCCGGATCACGCGCGCGCACCGACGCCGAGGAAGGCGAGCACCGCCTCGCGGAAGGCCGCGGGTGCCTCGACGAACACGAAGTGGCCGGTCCCGGGCAGCAGCACCGCCTTCGCGCTCCCAATGCCCTCGCCGAGCTCGGCGGCACTCGGCGGGCCGGTGATGAAGTCGTCCTCGCCGGCGATCACGAGCGTCGGCGCCGTGATCCGGTTCAGGTCGGGGCGCAGGTCGAACACCGGCGCGAGCTCCTTGTTGAAGAGGCGCAGCGCGTCGGCGTTGGGCCGTTCGGATCGGAGCGTGTCGAGGTACGCCCGCTCGTCGTCGCCGTAGCGTGCGAAGTAGAAGGGGAACTCGCGCAACACAAGCTCGGCGAGCTCTTCGTCGCTCTCGAAGTCTCCAGCCGTTTCCGCCTCGAGCGCGGCGCGCGCATCCTCGTACCAGGGCTCGCCGGAGGCCTGCTCGACCGCCGCCTCCATCGCCGCCTCCTGCTCGGGCGAGAAGCGCGCGAGCGTGCTCGCGAGGACCAAGCGCTCGACACGTTCGGGATGGCGCGCCGCATAGGCGATCGCGACCACGCCGCCGTGCGAGTGCCCCAGGAGCTGCAGGCGCTCGAGGCCGAGATGCTCCCTGAGCTCCTCGAGATCGGCGACGTAGTCCTCGAACCCGTAGGCGCGCGGGTCGCGCGGCTTCGTCGAGGCCCCGGTACCGCGGGGATCGAGCAACACGAGCTCGAGCTCCTCGCCGAGGCCGGCCAGGTCGGCGAGGTAGAGCGACGAGAACCCGGGACCGCCGCCGTGGCAGACGAGCGTCGGCCCTTCGCCGACGCGTCGATAGGCGAGCCGCCGCCCGTCGCGCGTCGTCAACCCCTCCATCGGCCCTCTGCCACCCGGTCCCTCCCCGCCAGATCGGGCGTGATCGTAACGTGCTCGTATCCGAGCTCGGCGAGTAGCGCCTCGACCCGGTCGCCCGAGGTCGCGGCGGTCTCGAGGACCAGCCAGCCGCCCGGACGCAGCGCCTCCGTGGCAGCGTGGGCCACGGCCTCGGTGGCGCCCGACGCGACCAGCGCGATGTGCGGCTCCCAGTCGCGGACCTCGGGCTGCAGCGTCTCGAGCTCGTTCGGATCGACGTAGGGCGGGTTCGAGACGACGAGGTCGAACTGCTGCTCGCCGAGCCCACTCGTCAGGTCGTGCTCGACCAGGCGCACGCGGCCGTTGATCCCGGTCAGCTTCAGGTTCTCGCGCGCGAGGTCCAGCGCGTCGGGCGAGGCATCGATCGCCGTCACCTTGGCGTCGGGGATCTCGTCCGCGATCGCGAGCGCGATGGCGCCCGTGCCCGTGCCGACGTCGAGCACCTCCGGCTCGGCTACGCCGCGAATGTGCTCGAGTGCCCGCTCGACGACCACCTCCGTCTCGGGCCGCGGGATCAACGCACGCCGGTCGGTTTTCAGGGTCAGTCGCCGGAAGCCCCACTCGCCCAGCACGTAGGCGAGCGGCTCGCGCTTCTCGCGCCTGGCGATCTGACGCTCGAAGGCCGCCTCCTGGTCGTCGTTCAGCTCCCGGTCGAGCTCGGCGTAGAGCAAGGCCCGGGCGCAGTCGTCGCAGGCCTTCGCGAGCAGGAGCTCGGCCTCGAGGCGAGCCGACTCGATGCCCGCCTCGGCGAGCCGGGCGGTCGCGCGAGCGAGGGCGCCGCCGAGGGTCACGCTGCTGATCCGACCGGTCGAGCGCGCAACGCGATCACGCAGTCGAGGTCTCGAGCGCCCGGCGCCGGTCCTCGGCGGCCAGGGCCTCGGTGAACTCGTCCAGCTCCCCCTCGAGAATCTTGTCGAGCCGGTGCACCGTGAGGTGTACGCGGTGGTCGGTCAGCCGGTTTTCCGGGTAGTTGTAGGTGCGGATCTTCTCGGCGCGCTGACCCGAGCCGATCTGGGAGCGGCGGGCTTCCGCCTGCTCGGTCTGCTGCCGCTCACGCTCCAGCTCGAACAACCGCGCCCGCAGGACGCGCAGCGCCTTCGTCTTGTTCTGAAGCTGTGACTTCTCGTCCTGCATCGCAACCACGATTCCCGTCGGCACGTGCGTCACACGTACGGCCGAATCGGTCGTGTTCACGCTCTGGCCGCCGGGGCCGGTGGACCGGTAGACGTCGATCTTGAGGTCGTTCGGGTCGATCTCGACCTCGACCTCCTCGGCCTCGGGCATGACGGCGACGGTCGCCGTCGAGGTGTGGATGCGCCCCTGCGACTCCGTCTCCGGGACGCGCTGCACCCGGTGCGTCCCCGCCTCCCACTTGAAGATGGAGTAGGCGCCGTCGCCCTTGACCGCGAACACGACCTCCTTGAAGCCACCGGACTCGTTGCCGCTCGTCTCGAGCTGCTCGACCGTGAAGCCTCGCCGCTCGGCGTAGCGGGTCAGCATCCGGAAGATGTCCGCCGCCCAGAGCGCCGCCTCGTCGCCGCCGACGCCCTGGCGGACCTCGACGATCACGTCCTTGCGGTCGGCGGGGTCAGTTTCGACGAGCGCGAGCTTGAGCTCCTCCTCGACGGAGGCCAGGCGCTCCTCCAGCTCGGGGGCGAGCTCCTTCAGGTCGGCGTCGGCGCGGGCCGCCTCGAGGTCGTCGTGAATCAAGCGCCACTCCTGCGCCAGCTTGTACGGGCCCTCGAGCTCCTTCAGGCGCCGCCCCACGTCGGCCGCCTCGCGATGGTCGTTGTAGACGGACGGGTCGCTGAGCCGTTCCTGCGTCTCGCGGTACGAGCGCTCCAGCTCGTCGACGAGCTCGTCCATCAGGCCATCACCTCGACCTTGGCCGTCTCACCCGCCGTCTGTCGCTGTTCGAGCGCGAGCACCTCGCGCAGGGCGCGGATGGAGACCTCGAGCTGGTCGAGCGTCGGCTCGCGCGTGGTCAGGCGCTGGAGCCAGAGCCCCGGCGCGAGCAGGGTCATCAGGAACCGATTGTCCGTGTGCTTGCCCGCAAAACGGATCACCTCGTAGGCGATCCCGGCGATCAGCGGCAGCAGCAGGATCCTGGAGGCGATCAGCCAGTACCAGACGGGTCGCCCGAAGAAGGCGAAGACGAAGATCGCGATCACCATCACCCAGAGCAGGAAGGCGGTGCCGCAGCGCGGGTGGATGAGGCTGAAGCGCTGCACGACCTCCGGCTTCAGCTCCTCGCCGGCCTCGTAGGCGTTGATCGCCTTGTGCTCCGCGGCGTGGTACTGGAAGACCCGCCGCAGGTCGGGCAGCAGCGAGATCAGGATCAGGTAACCGATGAAGAGCGTGACGCGGATCCCACCCTCGACGATCACGAACCACCCGGTGGTGTCGATCGGGAGCCAGTTCGTGATCAGCGCCGGAGTGACCTTGAAGAGCAGCACCGCGAAGGCGATCGCGACCGCGAACGCGAAAAAGAGCGCGCCCCGGGAGAGCTCCGTCTCGACTTCGGCGTCCGCCCCCTCTTCTTGCGCCGCGTACTGGGCCGAGATCGAGAGCGCGCGAAAGCCGATGCCGAGGGACTCGCCCAGCGCGATGACGCCGCGGATCACCGGCAACCGAAACAGCCAGTGCCGCTTCATCACGGACTGGATCGGGCGGCAGACCTCTGCGATCTGACCGTCCGGCTTGCGTATGGCGACCGCCCAGTTCGAGGAGCCGCGCATCATCACGCCCTCGAGGACGGCCTGCCCACCGATGGGCTGCGACATGGGTAGCTAGGCCTTGCGGCCGGCCTTCTCGAGGCGGCGCTGGAAGCGCTCCACCCGGCCGCCCGTGTCGAGCAGCTTCTGCTTGCCCGTGTAGAACGGGTGGCAGTTCGAGCAGATCTCGACGTGCAGCTCGGGCTTCGTCGAGCGCGTCTGGAACTCGTTGCCGCAGGCGCAGCGAACGGTCGCCAGGACGTACTCGGGATGGATGTCGGCCTTCATCGTCCACCCAGGATAGCAACGGCGGTTTCCGCCGCCACGTTGCCCCCGGAGACGACCGCGACGACCGTTTCCCCTTGCTCCAGGGGCACCTTTCCGGCGATCAGCGCGCCCGTCGTCGCCGCTCCGGCCGGCTCGCACGCGAGCTTGGCGCGGGCGTAGAGGAAGCGCATGCCCTCCTCGATCTCCTCCTCGGTGACGAGCACGACCTCGTCGACCCGCTCGGCGCAGACGCGTAGGCAGTTCTCTCCCGCGAACGGCGCGCCGAGGCCGTCCGCGACGGAGCGGGGCGAGACCGGCACCGACTTGCCGGCGGCGAGGGCCTCGTGTAGGGCCGGCGAGAGCTCGGGCTCGATCCCGATCACGCGGGCCTGCGGTCGGATGCCCTTGACCGCGGTGGCGGTCCCGGAGATCAGGCCGCCGCCTCCGACCGGCACGACCACGACCGCGGCGTCGGGCACGTCCTCCATCACCTCCAGGCCGACCGTGCCCTGCCCGGCCATCGTCAGCGGGTGATCGAAGGGGTGTACGAGCGTGCGGCCGCTTTCCTCGACGAGCTCGTCCAGCCGCGCGAACGCCTCCGTCGGGTCGGCCGAGGCGAGGTCGACCTGCGCGCCGTAGCCGCGGGTGGCCTCGATCTTCGCCTCGCTCGCTCCCTGCCACATGACGAGGAGCGCGTCGAGCCCCTCGGCGGCTGCGCCCCATGCGAGCGCCTGCGCATGGTTGCCCGCGGAGATGCCGATCACGCCGCGGGCCCGCTCCTCCTGCCCGAGCGCGGCGAGGTTCGTGAGAACGCCGCGTGGCTTGAACGAGCCCGTCTTCTGGAAGAGCTCGGCCTTCAGGAACACGCGCGCGCCCGTGAGCTTGCTGAGCGTCTCCGACCCGACCGTCGGCGTCCGGTGCAGGCGTGGGCCGATCGCCTCGCGGGCGGCCTCGATGTCTTCGAGCCCGATCACGGGATCTAGGTCAGCTTGTACTCGGGGCCGGAGCCGCCCTCGGGCGGGGTGAGACGGCCGCCCTTGGCGGAGATCGCACCGCACTGGACGCAGTTCGACGGGGTGACCGCGAGCTCGACGTCCCCGTCGCCCGCGTCGTCGCCGACCTCGTAGACCGCGGCCGGGCACATCCGCGCCCAGAGCTCGGCGACCTCGGGCGGAACGCGGTCGCGCACGCGGAGGTGGTTCGGGGCGTCGTCCCGCGTCTGGTTGCCGCTCAGGAAGACCGAGGAGAGCTTGTCGAAGGTCAGCTTGCCGTCGGGCGCCGGGTAGCGCTTGGCGCGGTCGGTCCGGATCAGCTCCTGCTCGGCGTCGGGCTCCAGCTCGGCGTCGCCGTGCGGGAAGGCGCCGCGGCTTGCGGTCATCGCGCCGGCCATCGCGCCGCCGAGCCAGAAGCCGCGGCCGAACGCGGGCCGCATGTTGCGCACCTGTCGCAGGTCGCGCCACACGAAGCTCTCTTCCAGGGCCTCGTCGTAGCCCGCGAGCGCGCCACGCCGCCCCGGGGACTCGCCGCGCTGCAGCGCCGCGAAGGCGGCCTCGGCGGCGAGCCTGCCGGACTCGACGGCGTAGTGGATCCCCTTCAGCGCGGGAACGTTCACGAGCCCGGCGCCGTCGCCGGCGATCAGCAGCCCCGGCGCGTGCAGCCGCTTCGGCAGGGACAGGAACCCACCCTCGGGGATCGTCTTCGCGCCCCAGGCCACCCGCTCGCCGCCGTCGAGGAGCTTCCGCACGAGCGGGTGGGTCTTCAGCTCCTGGAGGACGTCGTGCACCGACAGCTCGACGTCGCGGTAGTCGAGCCCGACCACCATCCCGATCGTGAGCATGTCGTCGCCCATCGGGTAGATGAACGAGCCGCCGAACTCGCGGTACTTCGCCCCGTTTCGCAGCGGCCAGCCCATGGTGTGGATCACGCGCCCGAGCGGCTTGCCGACCTTCCAGACCTCCTTCACGCCGAGCGCCCACACCTGGGGGCTCTCGCCCTGAAGGGCGAAACGGTCGAGCGCGATCCCCGTCAGGTGCCCCTGCGTCCCTTCGGCGAGGACGGTCACCTTGGCCTGCACCTCGGAGCCGGGCTCGAAGTTCGGGAGCTCCTCGCCCTTGCGCCCCCGGCCCTTGTCTCCGGTGAGGACACCGCGCACGCGCCCGTGGTCCACCAGCAGCTTCTCGCCGGCGGTCTCGGGCAGGATCACCGCGCCCGCATCCTCGGCCTGGCCGGCCAGCCAGCGGCCGAGCTGCGACAGCGACGCGACGTAGTTGCCGTGGTTGCGCATCGTCGGCGGCGCCGGGATGCGCAGCGCGCGCTTCGGGGTCAGGTAGTAGACGGACTCGTGCTCCACCCGGCCGAAGAACGGCAGCTCACGCGTCGGCACTCGATCCTTGAACAGGCCGCGGAGGGAGCGGGGGTTCACGACGGCTCCCGAAAGCAGGTGCGAGCCCGGCTGCTTGCCCTTCTCCAGCACCGCCACCGGGACCTCTCCGAGGCGCTCGGCAAGCTCCGGCGCCTCCTCGATCAGCTGTCCCAGCCGGATCGCGCAGGCGAGCCCCGCGGGCCCCGCCCCGACGACCAGGACGCCGACCTCGATCTCCGGCTCGCCGGGTGCGACGACGAACTCGTCCGATCGAAACGGCGGAGGGAATTCGGAGGGTCTCACGCGGCCTTGCGCGCCCGGACGAGCTCGGTCAGCTTGGGAACGATCTCGTGCAGGTCGCCGACGACCCCGAAGTCGGCGTACTCGAAGATCGGGGCGTTGGGGTCCTTGTTGATCGCGACGATCAGGGCCGAGCTCTGCATGCCGACCTTGTGCTGGATCGCGCCCGAGATCCCGACGGCGACGTAGAGCTTCGGGGAGACGGTCTTGCCGGTCTGCCCGACCTGGGCGGCGTAGGGATACCACCCGGCATCGACCACCGCCCTGGTCGCCGCGACGGCGCCGCCGAGCGCCTTCGCGAGCTCCTCGACGAGCGCGAAGTTCTCCGGCCCCCCGAGCCCCCGGCCGCCGGCGACGATCACGTCGGCGTCCTCGATCGACGGCCCCTCGGTCTCCTCGTGGGCCTGCTCGACCATCCGGGCAGCGAGCGAGAAGTCCTGCAGCCTCGGCTCGATCTTCACGACCTCGGCGCTGCCACCACCCGTCTCGGCCGGCTCGAAGGTACCGGAGCGGATCAGCGCGAGACGCGGCTCCGAGGTCCAGCCGACGTCGACGTAGACCGAGTCGCCGAGGGCCGGGCGCTTGCCTACGAGCCGCCCGTCCTGCTCGACGAGGTCGGTGAGATCCCAGTTGAGACCTGCGTCGAGCCGCGCGGCGAGACCCGCAGCGACGTCGGCCGAGAGCACGCTCGCCGCGAAGAGGACGGTGTCGTGACCGCCGTCGCCCAGCAGGCTCTCGAGAGCGTCGACCCGCGGTTGCGGGAGCGGGGCCGCCAGCAGCACGTCGTCGGCGACGTGCACCCGTGAGGCGCCGTACTTGCCCGCCTCGGCGGCAAGATCCTCGACGCCGTCGCCGAGGAGCACGGCCTCGACCTCGCCCCCGAGCGCAGCCGCCTTGCCGAGCACGCCGAGCGAGTCCTTCTGCAGCTTGCCCTCGTGGTGCTCCAGAAACACCAGCGTCTTCACAGCGCCTTCTTCTCCTGCAGGAACGCGAGAACCTTCTCCGCCCCCGAGCCGTCGTCCTCGATCTTGATCGTGTCGCCGCGGGCGGGCGGGTCGCCGAGCGCGTAGACCTCGGTGCGCGAGCCGGCCTCGCCGACCTCGTCGGCACTCACGCCGAGGTCGCCGAGCGAGACCGTCTCCTGCGGCTTCTTCTTCGCGCCCATGATGCCCTTGAGCGAGGGGTAGCGCGGCTCGTTGATCGCATCCGAGACGGCGACGACAGCGGGCAGCGGAGCCTCGATCACGTCGTAGCCGAACTCGGTCTGCCGCTTGCCGCGCACCTTGCCGTCCTGGTGCTCGAGCTCCGCGACCTGCGACATCAGCGGCCGCTGCAGCCGGTCCGCGACGGCGGCCCACAGGACGGCGCCGTCGGAGTCGTTGGCCTGCTGGCCGAAGAGCACGAGGTCGGCCCCTTCGCGCTCGAGCGCCGCGGCCAGCGCGCGGCTCGTGGCGACGAGATCGGAGCCTGCAGCCTCGTCGTCGCTCACGAGGACAACCCGGTCGGCCCCCATGGCAAGAGCCTTTCGCATCGCCTCGAGCGCCCGCTCAGGACCGAGCGAGACGATCACGACCTCCACCGAGTCCGGCCCGGTTTGCTCCTTGAGCCTGAGCGCCTCCTCGACCGCGTGCACGTCGAACTGGTTCAGCGCCCCTTCGCCCGAGCGGTCGAGGCGCTTCGTCTGGGGGTCGAGGCGCCGCTGGGCGGTCGCCTCGGGGACGTATTTGGCGCAGACGGCGATCTTCATGCCGCGCGGACTTTACCGAGGGGGCGTAAAAGGGCTCTGCTAGGGTCTGGCGCTTCGGGAGCCCGTGAGCAGCCGCCGGACGACAGCCCGAGGAACGCTCCTCCTCTTCCTCGCCCTCTTGACCCTCGCCGCAGGAGCAGGGGCGGCCCCGCCGACGAAGATCGTCTTCCCCGTCCTCGGGACGACGACCTACGCCGACGACTTCGGCGACCCGCGCCCCGGCGGCACCCACCAGGGCATCGACATCGTCGCGCCCAAGCGGAGCCTCGCCCTCGCGGCCGAGGCGGGCAAGGTCGAGTTCTGGACGACGAGCGCCAGCGCCGGCTGCATGCTCTACCTCCACGGCGCGAGCAAGACGACCTACTACTACATCCATCTCAACAACGACCTCACCAGCCGCAACGACAACCGGGGCAAGTGCGTGCCCGGGGTCGCCTACGCGAAGGGGTTGAAGAACGGCTCGAAGGTCGCGGCCGGCCAGCCGGTGGGCTACGTCGGCGACTCGGGCGACGCGAACGGGGCGCACGCGCACCTGCACTTCGAGCTGCACCCCGGCGGCAAGAGGGCGGTCGACCCGTACCCGTGGCTGCAGCGCGGCCAGCACCTGCTCTTCTGGGCGCCGCGCGGCACGCCGTTCACGCTCCAGCTGGGCGGCAACGTCGCCTCGGTGCTCGGCGACGAGCTCCTGATCCGCGCGAACACGGTGGGCGCCTCGCCGATGCGGCAGCGCCAGTCGAACCTCAAGCGGAAGCTGCTCGTCCTTGTGCCCGAGACGGCGATCGTGCAGACCGTGACGAAGCCGGGAATCGAGGGCATGCCCACGACCCTCGCGAACGCGAAGGTCGGCCAGAGGGTGGTCGTTCTGACCTCGCGCGCCCCGACGACGTTGAAGGCCCAGCGCGGGGACGACCTCGCGCTGAGCGCCGCGTCTGTGTCGCTGGTAGCCCCCTAACGACCCTTGAAGACCGGGTCGCGCTTGAGCATGGGGGAACCCCTGGTTCCCCCATGAGCCCCCTCCTTGCCTGCGGTGGCTCGAGGTGCCGGTTTCAGGAGCCGGCCACGCGTTCGGTTAGCGCCCCTTGAAGACCGGATCGCGCTTCTCGGCGAACGCCGCGAGGCCCTCCTTCGCGTCCTCGGTCGAGAAGAGCAGTGCGAAGAAGGAGGCTTCCTGGGTGAGGCTCGCTTCGTGCGATCCCTGAAGCGCGAGGTTCGCTGCCTCTTTCGCGTACGCGAGCGCGAGCGCGCTCTTCGACGCGAGTAGTTCGGCAACCTCGCGGGCCCGGTCCAGCACGGGGTCGTGCACGCCGTTGACGAGACCGATCCGCAGCGCCTCCTCCGCGTCGACGAGGCGGCCGGTCAGGATCAGCTCCTTGGCGACGCCGAGCCCGCAGACCCGGGCGAGCCGCTGAGTGCCGCCCCAGCCCGGAATGATCCCGAGGTTGATCTCGGGCTGGCCGAGCTTGGCGGTGGTCGCCGCGTAGCGAAGGTCGCAGGCAAGCGCGAGCTCGCAGCCGCCCCCGAGCGCGAAGCCGTTGATCGCGGCGATCGTCGGCTTGCGCATGGTCTCGAGCAGCAGTGCGCACGAGTGGCCGAGACCTCCCCACGTGCGCGCCTCGAGCACCGAGAGCGAGCCCATGTACTTGATGTCGGCGCCGGCGACGAAGGCTTTCTCGCCCGCGCCCGTGAGCACGACCACGCGCGTGTCGTCATCGTGTGCGAGCGCCCGCAGCCGGTCGCGGAGCTCCTCCAGCGTCGGCCGGTCGAGGGCGTTCATCGCGTCGGGCCGGTCGACGGTGACGGTCGCGATCCCGCCGTCGTTCGCGACCGAGATGCTCAGGCGGGGACCTTGCCCTTCAGGAAGTCGACGATCTCCGAGGTCGGCGCCCCCGGCGTGAAGACCGCCGCGACGCCCTGGCGCTGGAGCTCGCTCGCGTCCTCCGTCGGGATCGTCCCTCCGAGCACGACCAGCACGTCCTCCGCCCCGTTCTCCTTCAGCCCGTCGAGGATTCGCGGCACGAGTGTCATGTGAGCTCCAGAGAGGATCGAGATCCCGACCGCGTCGGCGTCTTCCTGGATCGCGGTCTCGACAATCTGCTCCGGGGTCTGGTGAAGTCCGGTGTAGATGACCTCCATTCCCGCGTCGCGGAGAGCGCGTGCGATGATCTTGGCGCCCCGGTCGTGGCCGTCAAGTCCGGGCTTCGCGATGACGACACGAATCTTGCGCGCCATGAGACTGAGTATATGAGCCTCAAACTGACCGTCGTGGGCTGCTCCCCGGCTTGGCCGAACCCCGGTGGAGCCCAGTCCGGCTATCTGCTCGAAGGGCCCGGGCGACTCCTCCTCGACTGCGGTCCCGGGGTGCTGGCGAAGCTGCGCGAGCGCGAGACCTGGCCGCGCCTCGACGCAATCGCGATCACGCACTGGCACCTCGACCACTGGGGCGACCTGGTCCCGTGGGTCTGGGGCTCGACGCTCGGCCCCGGCGAGGGAATCGATCCGCCCGAGCTCTGGGTGCCCCCCGAAGGGCGCGAGCTGCTCTGCGCGATCGGCCAGCGCCTCGGGCGGCCGGAGATGTTCGAGCGCGCGTTCGACCTCCACGAGTACGAAGAGGGCAAGAGCTTCGAGGCGGCGGGCTTCGAGGTGACGCCGCACCGCGTCCTGCACTACGACCTGCTCGCGTTCGGGTTCCGGGCCTCGGCGAACGGGACCGTCGTCGGCTACTCCGGCGACTCCGGTCCGAGCGAGAGCCTGCGCGACATCGCCCGCAACGCCGACCTGTTCGTCTGCGAGGCGACGCTTCTGCGGCCGAACCCCGAAGGCGGGACGCGCGGACACCTCAGCGCGGTCGAGGCACTGGAGGCCTCCGAAGCGGCCGGGGCAAAGCGGCTGCTGCTGACGCACCGCCCGCTCGAGCGCCCGCTCGAGAACGGCTTCGAGCTCGCGCGCGACGGGCTCGAGATCGACGTCTAGGAGCTCGGCGGGAGCGGCGGAAGAGTCCGCGCGTAGTCGCGGTCGGCGCGGCGGTTTCGCCGCCAACCCCGGATCGCGAGACCGGTCGGGATGAGCACGACGAGGGCGAGGACGCTCAGCGGCACGAGCACCCACGCCACCCCGAGCGGAGCCTTGGTCGCGCTCGGCACCGGTGCGCTCGCCTGGAGCGGATTCGGGCTCGGATTGGCCGGCTGCGAGAGCCCGCCGCCGAGCGGCTCGAAGTAGTCCACCAGCCAGTGGCGCTGCTTCCCGGCGCCGACCGCGCGCATCTCCATCGAGAAGGTCGTCGTGCCGGTCTGCGAGTGCGGCTTCGCCCAGATGAGCACGTCGTAGCGGGCGAAATTGGCGTGCGAATAGCGCAGCTTCGACTTGGCGAAGGCGAAGTCCTTGGCGGGGAACGGAATCACCGGAATGTTCCCGCTGAGCCACTCGTGGCGGTTCATTCCGCCTCGAAGCTGTGCGGTGACGAGGTCGTACGACTTGTCGAGGTGGCGCCGCAGCACAGCGGTCGTGACGAACTCGTCGAGGATCTGCTGCGAGCTCGCCAGGTCGCTCTTCGAGAGCGGCGTGGCCGGCGGCTCCTCGTGGGTCACCTGCGGCTTGCCGGGACGGAAGACGTTCTCCTCGTGCCCGGTGTTCGGCCAGAGAAAGCCAACTGCGGTCGCGCAACCGGCGGCCACGAGAACGAGCAGCCCCAGGAAGACTCGGCGCCTACGCCGCGGTGAGGAGAGAAATTGCCTCACCCGCACCAGCATAGATACGCGGTCGGGCCTGCGCTAGAGACGGCTACGACGGAGCAGGGGCGCCGGGTGAGGCCTGCGGCACGGCGTAGTCGATCAGCCAGCGCGGACCGACTTTCTTCACGATGACCACGTACAGCGTGGCCTGGACGCCGACCTTGTTCGGCTTGGGCAGCACGACCACGTTGATCTGCGCCTCGTTCTTCGTCGAGGAGATGATCCTCGTGATCGCGGCCTTGTCGATCGGCACGCCCAGCGGGACGACCGGGATGTTGCCCGTCATCCACTGCTTGTGCGTCAGCCCGCCCTTGATGCTGGGCGTGGCGAGATTCCAGGCTTCGTCGAGGTTCTGGCGCGCGACCGCGGTGAGGATGAACCTTCCGACTGCGACACGCGCCCCTTGCTCGAGCGGGATCTGCTTCGTGACCTGCGGCCGGCTCGCCGGCTGGTTGCTGAAGGTCTCCTTGGTGTCGGCCGTGTTCCCGAAGTAGGCGACCATGAAGACGATCACGCCGATCGCCAGCAGGCCGCCTGCGAACCACGGCAGCAGCTTGTTGAAGCGTCGCGAAGACAGAGCAGACTGGACGACGTTCACGGCCATCGAGATGGTAGACGACGAAATACGGCCGTCGGTTAGAAAACCGGGGTCTCGCGCCAGATGCCCCAGACCTCGCGTAGGGCGTCGCACATCTCGCCCATCGTGACGTAGTCGCGGGCGGAGTCCACGAGCAGTGGCATCAGGTTGGCGTCCTCGCGCGCCGCCCCTTCCTTGAGGCGAGTCAAGGACGCCTCCACCTTGGCGCCGTCGCGGCGCGCGCGCAGGGCCTGAACCCGTTCGATCTGCTTCTGCTCGAGGGCCGGGTCGATGCGCAGGAGCTCGAGCTCGGGCTCGTTCTCGAGCCGGTAGCGGTTGACCCCGACGACGATCCGCTGCTTCGCCTCGACCTCTGCCTGGTAGCGGAAGGAGGCCTCGGCGATCTCGCGCTGCTGGAAGTTCTCCTTGATCGCCTCGATCACGCCGCCGAGCTTCTCGATCCGGTCGAAGTAGTCGTAAGCCTCGGCCTCGAGCCGGTTGGTCAGGTCCTCGAGGTAGTAGGACCCGCCGAGCGGGTCGATCGTGTTCACGACGCCGGTCTCGTGGGCGATCACCTGCTGGGTGCGCAGGGCGAGCCGAACGGCGTTCTCGGTCGGGAGCGCGAGCGCCTCGTCGAAGGAGTTCGTGTGCAGCGACTGGGTGCCGCCCAGCACTGCGGCCAGCGCCTCGAGCGCGGTCCGGACGATGTTCACCTCGGGCTGCTGCGCGGTCAGCGACACCCCTGCGGTCTGCGTGTGGAAGCGCATCAGCCAGGAGCGCGGGTTCTTGGCGCCGTAGCGGTCTCGGAGCTCGCGAGCCCAGATGCGCCGCGCCGCCCGGTACTTCGCGATCTCCTCGAAGAAGTCCAGGTGGGCGTTGAAGAAGAAGGAGAGCCGCGGGGCGAAGTCGTCCACGTCGAGCCCCCGTTCGATCGCCGCGTCGACGTAGGCGAAGCCGTTGGCGAGGGTGAAGGCGAGCTCCTGGACCGCGTTCGAGCCGGCCTCGCGGATGTGGTAGCCGGAGATCGAGATCGGGTGCCAGCGCGGCAGCTCCCGGGAGCAGAACTCGACCATGTCCGTCACGAGCCGCATCGACGGCTCGGGCGGGAAGATCCATTCCTTCTGTGCGATGTACTCCTTGAGGATGTCGGTCTGGATCGTCCCCCGGAGCTCGGCGCGCGGGACGCCCTGCTGCTCGGCGACGCAGATGTAGAAGGCGAGCAGCATCGCCGCGGGGCCGTTGATCGTCATCGAGGTCGAGACCTCGCCGAGCGGGATGCCGTCGAAGAGCGTCTCCGTGTCGGCGAGCGAGTCGATCGCCACCCCTTCCCGGCCGACCTCGCCGAGCGAGCGCGCGTGGTCCGAGTCGTAGCCCATCAGGGTCGGCATGTCGAAGGCCGTCGAGAGGCCGGTCTGGCCGTGGTCGAGCAGGTACCGGAAGCGCTCGTTCGTCTCCTCGGCGGTGCCGAAGCCGGCGAACTGCCGCATCGTCCACAGCCGGCCGCGGTACATCGAGGGATAGACGCCGCGGGTGAACGGGAACGTCCCCGGGTAGCCAAGGTCGCGGTCGGGATCGACCCGCACGCCCTCGGCCGTGTAGAGGGGCTCGTTCTCGAGGCCCGAGATCGTGCTGAAGAGCTCGCCCTCCCGTTCCGGAGATGCCTCGTAGAGCTCCCGGCGCCACTCCTCGCCGCCGCCCAGCTCGCGCCGGTCCTCGATCTCGGTCACAGCTGGATTGTGCCCGTTTGATCCCTCGGTGGGACGTTCTCACTCCCCCGTCCGGGGGATTTCCTGCCGGGATACGACTTGCAAGTCGGAAAGATCGCTATCCCCGCACCGGGCGCTGCCGATGGAGTTCGTGGCGAGCAAGGTGGTTTCGACGACCCATAATCCCGCGCGCGATCCGGCCCAGGCAGACGATCTGGAGCGCCGGCCACGAGTCGTGCTGCGCTTTGCGATCTACACCGGCGTCGTCCTGCTCCTCGCAGGCCTCGCGACGCTCTGGCTGGTCAATCGCGAGGTGGCGGATCGTGCAACGAGGACCGTGGAGACCCATGCGCGCGTCGTCGCGGAGGAGAACCTCCGCAGTCATCTGCGGGCGTCTGACTTCGTCGCCCCGGTGCCGGCGAAACGCCGGCGTGCCCTCGACGTACTCTTCCGCAGCAGCATCCTCGTCCCCGGCGTCGTCGGGGCCCGTCTCGTCAACCGCGACGGGCAGATCACCTACGCAGCTCGGCATCAGTTGATCGGCACGCAGGTGTCGTACCCGGAATCGCTGCGCCACGTGCTCTCCGGCGGCTTCGAGCGGCGCGTGACGCGAACGACCACGTGGCGCGGCGAGCAGCACGTCAAGGTGCTCCAGGCGCTGATCCCGGTCAAGCTGAGCGCGTCGGCTCCCCCGCTCGGCGCGCTCGAGCTCGACCAGGACTACCGAGCGGTCGACGTCGGCATCGGTGACGCCCGCACGCGGCTCGCGCTGATCCTCGTCGCCGCGCTGCTGGCGCTCTACGTGTCGCTGTTTCCGATCCTGCGCCGGATCACGCGCCAGCTGGAGGCCCGCAACCGCCGGCTGCGCCAGCACGCCGAAGAGCGCGGCCGGCTGCTGGAGAGCGAGCGGGCCGCGCGCGCCGAGGCCGAGGCCGCGCAGCGGCTGTTGTCCGAGCAGAACCAGCGGCTGCGGGAGCTCGACCGGCTCAAGGACGACTTCGTCTCGCTCGTCTCCCACGAGCTGCGGACGCCCCTCACCTCGATCCGCGGGTACCTCGAGCTGCTGCTCGACGAAGGCAGCGACCTCACCGACGAGCAGCGCCGGTTCCTCGGGATCGTCGATCGCAACTCCGAGCGGCTGCTCAGCCTGGTCAGCGATTTGCTCTTCCTCGCTCAGATCGAGGCCGGGAAGCTTGCGATCGAGGTGGGCCTCGTCGACCTCGAGACGATCGCCGAGGAGTCCGTCGAGACGGCCTCCCCCGGCGCCACCGCCAGGGGCGTCGCCCTGACCTTCACGACGGACGAGCTGCCGAAACTGCGCGGCGACCGCGCCCGCCTTGCCCAGGTGCTCGACAACCTGATCTCGAACGCGGTCAAGTTCACGCCCGCGGGCGGCCGGGTCGACGTGCGTCTGAAGGCGGCGGACGAGCTCGCGCTCGTCGAGGTCGAGGACACCGGGATCGGGATTCCCCAGGACGAGCAGCAGCAGCTCTTCGAGCGGTTCTTCCGCAGCTCGCGGGCGACGCAGAACGCGATTCCGGGAACGGGCCTCGGGCTCACGATCACGAAGGCGATCGTGGAGCGTCACGGCGGCCGGATCGCGCTGGAGAGCACCGAGAACGTCGGCACGCTCGTCCGGGTCGAGCTCCCGCTCACCTCGGAGCGGAAGCTCGGTCTGCCGGCACGCGAGCTCGCGGCCTGAGCCGACAGCCTCAGGCCGAGCCGAGCGGGCGGTAGCGGTAGCCGAAGCCGCGGACGGTTTCGATCGGCGACTCGTCCCCGACCCCGGTTCCGAGCTTGCGGCGGAGGTAGCCCACGTAGAGCTTCACCTGGTCACGGTCGGCCGAGCGGGCGTCGCCCCAGGCGAGCTCGAGCAGCTGGTCGTGGGAGAGCACCTGGTTCTGGTTTCGGACGAACGCCCCGAGCAGGCGGAACTCGAGCGGCGTCAACGCCAGCTCGACTCCGCCCGCGGTGACCTTCCGCTGGGCGAAGTCGACCGTCAGGAAGTCGTCGGCATAGGTCTCCTGCGCCTGCGGCGCGCTCCGGCCGCGGCGCAGGGTCGCGTCCACGCGCGCCAGGAGCTCCTGCCGGCCGAACGGTTTCGTCACGTAGTCGTCCGCGCCCGCCCGCAGGCCGCGCACCTTCTCGAGCTCCTCCGCACGCGCGGTGAGCATCAACACGGGCACGTCGCTCAGCTCTCGGATCCGGTTCAGCACTTCCCAGCCGTCCAGGCCGGGCATCGAGACGTCGAGCACCACGAGATCAGGTTGTCTCGAGTAGAAGAGCTTGAGCGCGGATTCGCCGTCTGGCGCCTTGATCACCACATGTCCGGCACGCTCGAGCAGCTCCCCGACGAGAGCGCGGATGTCGTCGTCGTCGTCGACGACGAGGATCGAGGTCATGACGCCTCCCCCAGTCCAGGGGTCTTCGACGTGTTCATACGGCTTTCATACCGCAACCCTCCCCAATTCCAGCCCTGGACGCCGACATCGCAATCGTGGCGGCATTGCATTCTCTCCTGCGGCGGTTTGCGGCGCAGCTCGAAAAACTCGGCCCACGCCTGCTCTTCGTGGGCGCGCTCGCGGCTGCGGCGGCCGCGGCGGCAATGCTCGTTCCCGGCACGTTCTCCGGCAACGGCCGTCATGGGCATGCCGCCGCGGCGCCCTTCTCGTCGGTCGTGCTCAAGGATCACGGGACAGCGGGAGCAGGAGGCGCGGCCGGACACGTCGGGGCCGGCGGCGCGGTCGGCCGGCCCGGCTTCTCGGCGAAGAGCTCCTCCAAGTTGCACGCGTCTACTCATTACACGGTCGAGCTCGACGAGCAAGGCGGGGCCGGCGAACGACGGAGCCGGGAGCCGAAGCGAATACTCGGCAGGCCGGCGGGGCCCGCGAGGCGCGACCGGGGCGGCGGGCCCTGCAGGGTCGGACGGATTCTCAGGCGCACGCGGGTCGACCGGTCTCACTGGCCCGACGGGCCAGGCCGGCCAGCTGGCCAGCGAGGTGCCACGGGCGCTCAGGGCATTCCCGGGAACGGCTGCCGCCCGCGGCGACACCGGCCCGCAGGGGCGGCGGTCGACCGGGATCGGCCGGAGCGAAGGGCGCGACCGGGAGCCAGGGCGTGGCCGGGCCCGGCAGGGGCCGATCGGGACCGCAAGGGAACCACCGGCGCGCAGGGAGTAGCCGGGGCGAAGGGAGCAACGGGCGCGCAGGGTGCGGCGGGATCGCAAGGAGCCAAGGGCGCGACCGGTGCTCAAGGTGCAGCGGGCGCGCAAGGTGCCAAGGGCGCGACGGGCACTCAGGGCGCTGCCGGCGCGCAGGGACCCGCGGGGGCCCAAGGACCGGTTGGCCCGCAGGGACCGACCGGGGCCCAAGGCGCGCAGGGAACGAAGGGCGCAACCGGCGCGAAGGGCGTCACGGGTTCACAGGGAACCAAGGGCACAACCGGCGTGCAGGGCGCCAAGGGCTCGACGGGCGCTCAGGGAGCGGCCGGATCGCAGGGCGCGACCGGAGCGAAGGGAGCAACAGGTGTAAAGGGAGTCACGGGCGCCCAGGGCCAGAAGGGCTCGACCGGAGCTCAAGGTGCCAAGGGGACGACGGGCGCCCAGGGATCGCCGGGTGCGAAGGGCGCGACCGGCGCCGCGGGAGCAACGGGTGCGAAGGGAGTCACCGGTGCGCAGGGCGCTGCGGGTGCTCAGGGCCCGGCAGGCGCTCAGGGCCCGGTTGGCTCCCAGGGACCAACCGGAGCTCAGGGTGCGAAGGGAGCGACAGGCACGAAGGGCGCGACCGGGGCTCAGGGCTCCAAGGGGGCCACGGGCGCACAGGGCTCGGTGGGAGCCCAGGGGCCGACGGGTGCCAAGGGCGCGACCGGCGCGACGGGCACCACGGGTTCGCAAGGTCTCCAGGGCGTGAAGGGAACAACTGGTTCGCAGGGCGTCAAGGGCGCGACGGGCGCTACAGGGCGCTGCTGGGGCTCAAGGGCGACCGGCGCCAAGGGCGCGACGGGGGCGCAGGGCACCGCGGGTGCTCAGGGCCCGGCCGGCGCCAGGGCCCTGTCGGCCCGCAAGGCCCGACCGGAGCCCAGGGACCGGCCGGCCAGAAGGGCGCGACGGGTTCTCAGGGCACGTCACGGGAGCCAAGGGAGCGACCGGTGCCAAGGGCGCCACAGGCAGCCAGGGACCTGCAGGCGCCCAGGGCCCGGCCGGCGCGCAGGGGCCGGTCGGAGTCCACGGGCGCCAAGGGCGCCACCGGGTCGCAGGGACCCGCCGGCGCCAAGGGAGCTACCGGTTCCCAGGGCGCAAAGGGCGTCACCGGCTCGCAGGGCGCGAAGGGCACGACGGGCGCCAAGGGAGCGACCGGCGCCAAGGGGACCACTGGTGCTCAGGGCCCGGGGCCGACCACGGTTCGCAAGGCGAACACCGACGACACGACGACTTTGACCTCTCTCGGCTCGGCGACGGGTCTCGGCCTCGCCGTGGCAGCGAACACGACCTACTCGTTCGACTACTTCATCCTCTTCCAGTCGAGCGCGGTCGCCACGGGAATCGGACTCGCCCTCACCGGACCGGCGTCGCCGAACTTCATCAGCTACACGGCGACCATTCCGATCGCCGCAGACGGCACCGCCGCGATGTTCTCCGGCTGGGGCACCGCGTACGACGACACCGTCCTCGGCACGGCCGTCCAGGCCACCGGCACGACCTACGTCGCCCGGATCTACGGTGTGATCTCGACCGGAGGCACCAGCGGCACGCTCACCCCTCGCTTCCGCTCCGAGATCAACGGCAACACTGTGACGATCAAGGCCGGCTCCTGGGGGTCCCTCAACACCCCGTAGATCGGGCAGAAGCCGAGCGTGGTGACCGAGCACGCAGTCGAGGCCGCCTAGCCGCCCTCCGGCCCGCCCGGCTTCCAGAGCGGCTCGCCCCGGCCGGCGTTCGCGGAGCGCGCGAGGATGAAGAGCAGGTCCGAGAGCCGGTTCAGGTAGACCGGCACGAGCGGGTCGATCGGCGTCGCGGTCGCGGTCTCGTGCGCTGCGAGCTCGGCGCGACGGCAGACGGCCCGGGCGACATGCAGCCTGGCCGCGGCTTCCGTCCCGCCCGGGAGCACGAAGCTCTTCAGGTCCGGCAGCTGCTCGTTGAAACGGTCGCACAGGCCTTCGAGCTCGGCGATCTGATCCTGCGAGACGCGCAGACGCTCGTCGCCTCCCTCGACGGGAACCGAGAGGTCGGCGCCGACGTCGAAGAGGTCGTTCTGGATCCGGCGGAGCGGCTCGCGAAGCTCGCCCCCGAGATCCTCGAGGGCGAGCACGAGCCCGAGCTGCGAGTTCAGCTCGTCGACCGCGCCGTACGCGGCCACGCGCGGATCCAGCTTCGAGACCCGCGAGCCGTCGCCGAGGCTGGTCTCGCCGCGGTCTCCCCCGCGCGTGTAGATCTTCGTGAGCCGGACCGGTTCGTCTGGCCGCCGCGGGCTCACCGGTCTCCTCGGGCCAGCTCGTGCTCGCGGAGGCCGAGGATCGAGCGGGCGATCACGAGTCGCTGGATCTCGCTCGTGCCTTCGTAGATCTCCGTGATCTTCGCGTCGCGGTAGTAGCGCTCGACCGGAAACTCCTTGGTGTAGCCGTAGCCGCCCAGCACCTGGATCGCCTCGGCCGTCTGCCGCCGGGCCATCTCGGAGGCATAGAGCTTCGCCTTCGCGCCCGCCTCCGTGTGGGGCCGGCCCTCCTGCTTCAGCCAGGCGGCGCGGTAGACGAGGAGGCGTGCCGCGTCGAGCTCGGTCGCCATGTCGGCGAGCTTCCATTGGATCGCCTGGAAATCCGAGATCCGGTGCCCGAACTGGCGGCGCTCGAGCGCGTAGGAACGAGCCACGTCGTAGGCCGCCTGGGCGATGCCGAGCGCCTGTGCCGCGATCCCGATCCGCCCTCCGTCGAGCGTCGCCATCGCCACCGAGAAGCCCTTGCCCTCTTCGTGGAGGAGGCGGTCGCGGCTAACCTCCGCTCCCTCGATCGCGAGGTCCGAGGTCGACGAGGAGTTGAGGCCGAGCTTCTCCTCCTCACGCGTCACGCGCACCTGGTCTCCGTCGAGGATGAAGGCCGAGACGCCCTTCGCGCCGGGCGTCTCCGGATCGGTTCGCGCGAACAGCAGGACGGTGCCCGCGAAGCTCCCGTTCGTGATCCACTGCTTCGTGCCGGAGATGGACCAGCCGTCCCCTGCGGGAACGGCGGCAGTCCTGAGGGAGCCCGCATCCGAGCCCGCTTCCGGCTCGGTCAGGGCAAACGCGCCGACGCTCTCACCGCGCGCGAGCGGCGGCACGAAGCGGCTGCGCTGCTCGTCGGTGCCGAAGGTGAGAATCGGCAAGGTGACCGCGCTCGTGTGCACGGCGACCGTCACGCCCACGCCCGCATCCGCCTTGGAGAGCTCCTCGAGGACGAGGATGTACGAGAGGAAGTCCGCGCCCGCGCCGCCGTACTCCTCCGGGATGCAGACGCCCATCAGCCCGAGCTCGGCGAGCTTCCCGATCAGCTCGGGCGGGAAGCCGTGCTCCCGGTCCCAGGTCGCCGCGTTCGGCTCGATCTCCGCCTGCCCGAACTCGCGCGCCAGCGACTGGATCTCCCGCTGGTCGTCGCTGAGCGAGAACTCCATCGGGCGGCGAGTATACGGCCCGTTCGCGGAGTACACTTTGACCCATGTCATCGTGGACGAGGCGGCTCTGGGCCCGGTTCACGCGTCGGCGCTCGCGGGACGCCTTCTACCCGGAGAGCGAGCACAGCACCGAGATGGAGCGCCACATCGAGGTGGTCGACCCGTCGAGGCACCTCGGCGAGGAGTATCCGTCGATCGACGTGATGCGGCGGTACGGCCGAACCTGACCGTTTTGGCCTAGTCGAGCCTGTATCGTCGTGCGCGGTTTGCCCTCCCGAACCGCGCAGGAGACGCTGCCGTGGAGCTGGTACTCCGAGCCCGAGCTACTGCGGCGAGAGCAGGAGCGGATCTTTCGCCGCGCCTGGCAGTACGCCGGTCCGGCCGATGCCGGTGAGCGAACGCCTGATCGCGCACTTCCAGGGACTCGTCCGGGAGGCGCTCGCATGAAGCTCTCGCTGGTGTGCCTTGCCGCTGCCATGCTCGTCCTCCCCGCTTGCGGATCGAGCCCGCCTTCGACCGAGAGCGTCGTCCGCGCGTGGAGCCAGGCGCTCAACACCGACGACAACGAACAGGCCGCCAATCTCTTCGCTCCCGGTGCCGAGGTCGTTCAGCCGGGGCAAGTCCTGACGCTGCGCACGCACACGGAAGCCGTCCAGTGGAACGCCGGGCTTCCCTGCGCCGGGCGCATCGTCTCGATCGAGAGCGAGGGCCAGACCGCGACCGCGACCTTCGAGCTCGGTGACCGCCCTCACAGCCGGTGCAACGGGCCAGGCGACCGCGCGACCGCGGTCTTCAAGGTGGTCAAGGGCAAGATCGTCCTCTGGCACCAGACCGGGTCGTCCGAGGGCGGGCCTGCTATTTAGGAGGGCTTGGCGGAACGTCGCTCGTCGACGGAGTGCGATGGTCGTTCCGAGGCAAGGACGCAGGGAGCGTTCGTACCTGGAAGGTACGGGCGCGACTGAGGACGCGGCATCGGGGCGAGCAGCGCGCTCCGGCGGCACAGACGCCGTTGCGTCAAGCCCTCCTAGTTGACGGAGAGGGCGCCGACGAGCTGCCCGGCCGTCAACGTCCGGCGGATCGAGCGCAGGCCACGGTCCCGTGAGCGGAACGCGTCCACGACCTCCGGGTCGAACTGCGCGCCCGACTCGGCCTCGATCTCGCGCGTCGCCGCCGCCCATGTGAGCGCGGGGCGGTACGGGCGGTCGCTCGTCATCGCGTCGAGCGCGTCGGCGACCGCGAAGATCCGCGCCGCGACCGGAATCTCGTCACCCGCGCGGCGATCGGGGTAGCCGCGCCCGTCCCAGCGCTCGTGGTGGGAGCGGACGATCTCGAGGCCCCTCTCCTGGAGGAAGGTGACGCCGCGCAGGAGCTGCTCGCCCAACACGGTGTGGGTCTGCATCAGCCGGCGCTCGGTGCTCGTGAGCGGGCCAGGCTTCTGGAGGATGTAGTCGGGAATCCCGATCTTCCCGACATCGTGGAGCATGAATCCGTACTCGACGCTCTCGTCCTCTACGAGCTCCGGCGCCATCTCCTGCGCGAGCACGACCGCGTAGCGGTGGACCCGCTGCGAGTGCTCGCCCGTTCCCGTGTCCTTCGACTCGAGTGCGCTCGCAAGGGCGGTCACCGTCTCGTGGTAGGCGTCCTGCAGCAGGCGCCTCTGGCCGCGCTCGACCTCGAGCAGGTGACGCAGGTCGCGAGCGTAGAGCAGCAACTGCTCGTCTGTCTGCCGCTTCCCGCTCGCGCGGAAGGGCGTTGCGTGGAGCCCGGCGGCGACCCGCTCCACGATCGCGAGCAGCTCCAGCGGGCTGAACGGCTTGAGCATGAACGCTTCCGCGCCGACCTCGGCCGCCGTCGCCTCGTCGGCCATGTCCGAACCGGTGAGGAGCACGACCGGGATGTCGCGGGTCGCGCGCGAGGCCTTCAGCTGGGCGCAGAACGCTGCCCCGTCCAGGCCGGGCATGCTGACGTCGAGCACGATCGCGTCCGGACGGGCGACCTCGATGCGCTCCCGGGCCGTCATTGCATTCGAGGCCTCGTCGACCTCGACGTCCACGGCTTCGAACGTCGTGCGGAGAAGTGCACGAAGTCCGTCGTCGTCATCAACGAGCAAGAGGCGCAGGGCGGCCGTCCTCCTTCGTAGCTTCGTCTACCTATGTCGGCCAAAAGCCGAGAGGTCTTGAGCTAGTAGATGTAAAAACCTGCGCCAGACTTGCGGCCCAGTTTCCCTGCATCTACGAGATTTCTGAGCAATGGGCAAGGCTCGTAGCGCGTTTCGCCGAGCCCGTCGCGCAGCACCTCCATGATTGCGACACATGTATCGAGGCCGATCAGGTCGGCCAGCGCGAGGGGTCCCATCGGGTGGTTGAAGCCCAGTTTCGCGATCGTGTCGATCGCCTCAGGCTCGGCGACGCCCTCGTGCAGCGCCCACACCGCCTCGTTGATGTAGGGCATCAGGATCCGGTTCGAGACGAACCCCGGGAAGTCGTTCGCGACGGCCGGCGTCTTGCCCAACTCCCGTGCGAGCTCCGTGATCGCCTCCGCGGTCTCGTCCGAGGTCTCACTGCCGCGGACGACCTCGACCAGCTGGAGCACCGGCACCGGGTTGAAGAAGTGCATCCCGATCACCCGATCGGGGCGCGAGGTCGCAGCCGCGAGCGAGCCGATCGGGATCGAGGAGGTGTTCGACGCGAGGACCGCTTCGTTCGGAAGCACCTCGTCCGCCCGCCGGAAGACGCCCTCCTTCACCGCGGCGTCCTCGACAACCGCCTCGACCATCAGGTCGGCGGGAACGAGGTCGGCGACCGGCTCGACCCGCGCAAGCACCTCGTCGGGGTCCGCCCCACCCTTCTCGGCGAGCCGCGTCAGGCTCTTGCGCATCGTCTCCAGGCCGCGCTCGACAGCGCCCGGCGCGGCGTCGTGCAGCGACACGCGGCGGCCGGACGCCGCCATCACCTGCGCGATCCCGCCGCCCATCTGGCCTGCACCGACGACCAGGACATGACCGAATCTCACGCGAGCTCGCCCTCGGTGATCGCGTACAGGACGTAGTCGTCCCGGCCCCGCACTGACGGCATGAACGAGCGGAGAACGCCTTCCTGCGGTGAACCCGAGCTTCTCGAAGACGCGGCGCATCGCCGTGTTCTCGACCCAGGTGGATGCCTGAACCCGCGCGGCCTCCTCGTGCTCGAACAGGTAGCCCGTCAGCAGCCGGATCGCGTCGGTGCCCAGGCCCCGGCCGCGGTCGGACGTCTCGAAGAGCGAGATCCCCAGCTCGTAGACGCCCTGCGGCATCGAGCGCGGCGGCTGCCTGGCGTCGATCTCACCGACCAGGCGCCCCTCGCACTCGATCCCGAGATCGAGCCAGCCGTCCACGAAATGGCCCGAGTTGGCGACCCGCTGCTTCAGCCGCTCGTAGGCCTGCGGCGTCGACATCCAGGGGGCGGTGTCGTCGCCCAAGCGCGCGTCCCAGACCGTCTCCAGCTCGTCCGGTTGCAGCGGCCGCAGCGAGACTCGGTCACCCTCGAGCGAGATCACACCTCTAGGAGCAGCGCATCGCCCTGGCCGCCGCCGGAGCAGATCGCCGCCAGGCCGAGGCCGCCGCCGTTCCGGTGCAGCTCGTGGATCATCGTCGCGAGGATCCGCGCGCCCGAGGCGCCGATCGGGTGCCCGAGCGCGACCGCGCCGCCGTTCACGTTCACCCGCTCCGGGTCGGCGCCCAGCATCTCCGTCGAGTTCAGCACCACCGAGGAGAACGCCTCGTTCAGCTCGACCCGCTCGACGTCCTCGATCGACTTCCCGGCCTTCTCGAGCGCGATCGCGCCGGCCTTCGCCGGGGTGCGCGCGAGGTAGGCGAAGTCGTCTGCGACGTAGCCCTGCGAGAGGATCGTGGCGAGCACCTCGAGCCCTCGCTTGCGGGCGAACTCCTCGCTCGTGACCACGAGGGCGCCCGCGCCGTCGTTGACGCCGGGCGCATTGCCGGCCGTGGTCGTGCCCTCGGGGTCGAAGACCGGCTTCAGGCGCGCCAGCTTCTCGAGCGAGGTGTCGCGGCGCGGCCCCTCGTCGACGGCGAACTCGCCGACCGGGACGAGCTCCGGATCGAAGAGACCCTCGTCGATCGCCTTGACCGCGCGCTCGTGGGAGCGCAGAGCCCAGCGATCCTGATCCTCGCGCGAGATGCCGAGCTCGCGGGAGACGAACGAGGCCTGCTCGACCATGTGGCGCTCGTCGAAGGTCGAGATGAGCCCGTCGTGGGTCATCAGGTCGATCAGCGTCCCGTCGCCGAGCCGGTAGCCGAAGCGCGCGCGTTTGAGCACGTACGGCGCATTCGACATCGACTCCATCCCGCCGGCCACGACGACCTGCACATCGCCGGCCCGGATCATCTGATCCGCGATCTCCACCGCGCGGATCGAGGAGGCGCAGACCTTGTTGACCGTGTCCGAGGGCAGCTCGACCGGAAGGCCGGCTCCCACCGTCGCCTGCCGGGCGGGCGCCTGGCCGGCTCCGCCCTGGAGCACCTGGCCCATGACCGCGTACTCGACCTCGTCGTTCTCGACCCCTGCGCGGTCGAGGGCGGCCCTGATCGCGATCGCTCCGAGCTCGGTCGCCTGGTGGTGTGCCAGTGCGCCTCCGAGGCGCCCGAAGGGCGTCCGAACGGCCGAGACGATCACGGATCGAGACATTCGGAGCAGCGTAACAACGGCCATCCGGTCGGCCGCCTAGCCCTCCCTTAGCTGCGGCGGATCGGCAGCGGCGGCAGCGTCTTCGGCAGCGTCGCCTCGTGCGCACGGGCGGCGCGACGGTCACGCATCCGCCCCGCGAGCATGATCCCGAGCGGAACGAGCACGATCAGCGCGAGCAACGAGAGCGGGACGACGATCCAGAGCGGGCTGAGGGCCGCCTTGTCGGCGCGGAGGTCGGCCCGCGCGCCGCCGGTGTAGTCGGCCGGGCCGGTCTCGTGCTGGCGCCCAACGCCGATCGGCGTGAAGGTCGCCATCGGCGAGAAGGTGTCGACGCGCCAGGCCCCGCGCTGCTGGCGCAGCTCCGCGTGGAAGATGATCTGGCCCACTTTCCTCGGTCGCGTGGAGGAGAGCATCAGGGCGACGCCGACATCGCGCCGGTACGAGTAGTTGACGCGCCAGTTGCCCGCGACCCCGCGCGTGACCGCCGGATAGACGTAGATCGGCGACGATCCGCGCCGCCACTGCTCTCGGGTCGTCCCACCGCGGAAGTTCGGCGTGACCAGGTCGTAGGCGGCGTTCAGGTTCCTCTGTGCGACGCCGTCGCGCACGAAGGCGACCAGCGTCTTGCCGATCTTGCGCCGGTCGGCTTTCGTCAGCCGCACGGGCTTCTGGTTGCCGGTCACGACCGGCTTTCCCTTCTGGAAGACCTCCTTGTCGCGCACATTCTCGTTCAGGGTCAGCCGGGTGATCCCGAACGCGACGGCGCCCGCCACCACGAGGAGGACGGCGACGCGGGCCGCCCGGCGACGCCGGCGCGGCGAGGCAAGCAGTCCCGAAGACCCCTTCATCGGGCTTCAGTGTGCCAGCCGATGTCAACCCTCCGCGCCCTTGACGTACGGGCCGCGTGGCACCTACCCTGCGGGCGATGACTTCCGTCACGCTGACCTGGGGCTGGGCCTGGCGCCACGAGCGGGGCGGGAGCGTCGGCTGACCTGACCTAGACGCACCTCGTTCCGCTCGCAGACCTTCCAGCCGGAGGGTCTTTTTGTTTGCCATGAACGCATTGACCGTCGTCTCAACCGACCTGATCACCCCCCTCGGGGCCTACCTCCGGCTGCGCGAGTCCGGCCGCGCGAGCTTCCTGCTCGAGTCGGTCGAGAAGGGCCGGTTGGGCCGGCACTCGTTCATCGGCGCGGGCTCGCGGCTGGTCGACTTCGCCGAGGCCGAGCGCTGCGGCCTGCCCGTCGTCGGCTACCTCGGCTACGACCACGCCGCCCGGCTGGAGCCGACCGTGCCCCTGCCCGACGACGGGCGCGGGCTGCCGGAGAGCCGCTTCGTCGTCGCCGACACGCTCGTCCGATTCGACCACGGCCTCGGGATGGCCGAGGTGCTCTGCGGCGAGCCGGGAGCCGTGGCCGACCTGCTCGCGGGCCCGCAGCCCTCGACGGCGGCGGCCGAGCCCCGGACGCCTGCGGGCTCGACCCGCCGCCTGCCCTCGCGACACCAGTACGAGCGTGCGGTGGTGCGCGCGAAGGAGCACATCCGGGCCGGCGACGCCTTCCAGATCGTGCTCTCGCAGCGGGCAGAGCGGCCGACCTCCGCGTCGGCGCTCGAGCTCTACCGCTCGCTCCGGCGCGTCAACCCGTCGCCGTACCTGTTCCTGCTCGAGCTCGACGGGCTCGCCCTGATCGGCTCCTCGCCCGAGACCCTCGTGAAGGCGGAGGGCCGGCGGGCCTCGCTGAACCCGATTGCCGGCACCACTAGTCCCGGCGAAGGCGACGCGGAACGGCTGCTGGGGTCCGAGAAAGACCGGGCGGAGCACGTGATGCTCGTCGACCTCGGGCGCAACGATCTGTCGCGGGTGTGCCGGGCCGGGACGGTCCGCCTCGCGCGCTACCTCGAGCCCGAACGCTTCTCGCACGTGACGCACCTCGTCTCCGAGGTCGTCGGCGAGCTCGAGCAGGGCATCTCGCACTTCGACCTCCTGCGCGCCTGCTTTCCGGCCGGAACCGTGTCCGGAGCACCGAAGGTTCGGGCGCTGCAGCTCATCTCGGAGCTCGAGCAGTACCGCCGGGGGCCGTACGCGGGCGCCGTCCTCTACGCGCTCCCGGGCGAGGCGCTCGACGCCTGCATCGCCATCAGGACGATCGTGCTCCACGAGGGGACTGCTCTGCTCCAGGCGGGCGCCGGGATCGTGGCCGACTCCGACCCGGCGGCCGAGCACGACGAGTGCCTGCGAAAGCTCGCAGCCCTGGAGACGGCGATCGAGCTCGCGGAGGCGCGCGCGTGATACTCCTGATCGACAACTACGACTCCTTCACTTACAACCTCGCGCACCTCTTCGGCGAGCTGGGCGCGGAGGTGACCGTGCGACGCAACGACGAGATCGATCCGGACGGCGCCGAGGGTCTTGCGCCTTCGCACCTCGTCGTCTCCCCCGGTCCCGGCCGCCCCGCAGCTGCCGGCGCGACCGTGGAGATCGTGCGGCGGCTTGCTCCGACGGTGCCGACGCTCGGCGTCTGCCTCGGCCACCAGGCGATCGTCGAGGCCTTCGGGGGCGAGATCGGGCAGGCCCGCCGGCTCGTCCACGGCAAGGCGAGCGCGATCGACCACGACGGGCGCGGCCTGTTCCAGGGTCTCCCGGAGGCGTTCGAGGCCGGCCGCTACCACTCGCTTGCGGCGACCGCCGTGCCCGACTGCCTGGAGGTCTCGGCCACGTGCACCGAGGGCGAGGTGATGGCGGTGCGCCACCGCGAGCTGCCCGTGGACGGCGTCCAGTTCCACCCCGAGTCGGTGCTGACGCCGGCCGGCCCGGCGCTCGCCCGCAACTTCCTGGAGCGACCGCGATGACCGTGCAGGAGGCGCTGGCCCGGCTGCTAGACGGGCACGACCTCTCCCGCGACGAGGCACGGGCGGTCATGAACGAGGTGATGGAGGGCGCGGCGACCCAGGCGCAGATCGGCGGCCTGCTGGTGGCGCTCCGCCTCAAGGGCGAGACCGCGAACGAGATCGCCGGCTGCGCGGAGGCGATGCGCTCCCACGTGCTCTCGGTGCGGCCGAAGCGGGACGACCTCGTCGACACCGCCGGCACGGGCGGCGACGGGGCGGGCACGATCAACATCTCGACCGCGGCGGCCCTCGTGGCGGCGGCGGCAGGCGCCGCGGTCGCGAAGCACGGCAACCGCGCGGTCTCGTCGGCGTGCGGGTCGGCGGACGTGCTCGAGTCGCTGGGCTTCAGGCTGGAGCTGCCGCCTGCAAGGATCGAGCGCTCGATCGACGAGCTCGGCTTCGGCTTCCTGTTCGCGCCGACGCACCACCCGGCGATGCGCCACGCTGCCCCCGTACGTCGCGAGCTCGCGGCGAGGACGGTGTTCAACGTGCTCGGCCCCTTGACCAACCCGGCAGGAGCCCGGGCGCAGGTGGTCGGGGTCTATGCGCCCTCGCTGGTGCGCACGATCGCCGAGGTCCTAGCCCAGCTGGGCGCCCGGCGGGCGTTCGTGGTCCACGGCGCGGATGGAATCGACGAGCTCTCGCCGACTGGGCCGAATCTCGTCTGCGAGGTCGTCGACGGCGAGGTGCGCGAGCGTGAGATCGACCCACTCGAGCTCGGCGTGCCCCGCTGCGACCCGGCCGAGCTGCGAGGTGGCTCGCCCGCCGAGAACGCGGAGGCGATCCGAGCGGTTTTCGCCGGCGAGGACGGCGGCCGTCGCTCGGCGGTCCTGCTGAACGCCGCGGGCGCGCTTGCAGCGGCCGGTCACGGCCGCGACCTCGCCGAAGGGCTCGAGCTTGCCCGCGAGGCGGTCGACTCGGGTGCCGCCGCGGTCCGGCTGGAGGCTCTCGCTGCGTTCTCCCAGGCAACGGAGGTCCCGGCCTGATGGGGCGCTTCCGCTCCGCGCTCGCGGCTCCCGGACTGGCGGCGATCGCCGAGGTCAAGCGGCGCTCGCCCTCGGCCGGCGACCTTCGCCCCGACGCGGATCCCGCCGCCCTGGCCGCGGCCTTCGAGCGCGCAGGCGCGGCGGCGGTCTCGATCCTCGTCGACGAGCGCTTCGGCGGCTCGGTCGACGACCTCAGGGCGGCACGAGAAACCGCCGCGCTCCCGCTGCTCGCCAAGGGCTTCTTCCGCGAGCCCGACGAGCTGACGGAGCTTCGGGACGCGGGCGCCGACGCGGTGCTGCTGTTGTTGCGCGACCTCGACGACGGCGACGCGCGGCGCCTGATGCAAGCCGCCGAGGAGCTCGGCCTTGACACATTGGTCGAGGCGCACGATGCCGGTGAGCTTCGACGCGCGGTCGAGCTCGGAGCCGACCCGATCGGGATCAACGCCCGCGACCTGAGCACCTTTGCGATCGACCGGCAGGCCCAGCTCGCGCTCGTCGAAGCCGCTCCGGCGAACCGCGTTGTCGTCGCCGAGAGTGGCATCGCCGCCCGCGCCCACGGCGCAGAGGCTGAGCTCGCGGGTGCGCAGGCCGTGCTGGTCGGCTCGGCGCTGATGCGCGCGCCCGATCCGTCCTCGAAGCTCGCCGAGCTGATTTCGCGCCCGCTCGTCAAGGTCTGCGGTCTGACGCGCGAAGAGGACGTCGCCGTCGCCGCGGAGGCCGGCGCCGACCTCGCGGGCTTCGTGCTCGCGGCGGAGACCCCGCGGCGCGCCCCGCAGGTGCTGGCCGTTCCGAACACGATGCTCTCCGTGGCAGTCCACGTCGGCGAGGTGACCGGCGACGGCGCGGACCTCGTCCAGCTGTACGAGCGCGAGAACGGCCATCGAGCCCGCGACGGTGTGCTGCTGCGTCGTGGGCGCCAGGTGGCAACGGTGCTGGACCTCCCCTGGGAAGAGCACGACCGAGGACACCTCGAGCGGGCGGGCGCGGCCGAAGGGCGGATCGTGCTCGCCGGCGGCCTGTCGGCCGAGAACGTCCAGGAGGCGATCGAGCAGGTCCGGCCCTGGGCCGTAGACGCGAGCTCTCGCCTCGAGTCGGCGCCGGGCATCAAGGATCACGCGCGGGTGCGCGCGTACGTAGAGGCGGCGCGGTGCAGCTGACCTACGGCGAGTACGGCGGCCGCTTCGTCCCCGAGACGCTGATCCCGGCGCTCGACGAGCTGGAGGCCGGATGGCGGGCGGCGCAGGCCGACGAGTCGTTCCACGCGGAGCTCGACGAGCTCGGGCGAACCTACGGCGGCCGACCGACGCCGCTGACCCTCGCCGAGCGGTTCGCACCCGGGAAGCGGCTCTACCTCAAGCGCGAAGACCTGCTCCACACGGGAGCTCACAAGCTCAACAACGCGCTCGGCCAGGCCCTGCTCGCGCTTCGCCTCGGCAAGCGCCGGATCGTCGCGGAGACGGGCGCGGGCCAGCACGGCGTCGCAACGGCGACGGTCTGCGCGCGCTTCGGGCTCGAGTGCGTCGTCTACATGGGCTCCGAGGACATGCGCCGCCAGCGGCCGAACCTCGAGCGGATGGCGCTCCTCGGGGCCGAGGTGCGGCCCGTCGAGTTTGGGACGCGGACGCTGAAGGAGGCGACGAGCGAGGCGATCCGCGACTGGATCACGAACGTCGGCGATACGCACTACCTGATCGGCTCCTGCGTCGGGCCTGCGCCGTACCCGGAGATCGTCCGCGAGCTGCAGTCGGTTCTCGGTCGCGAGGCGCGCGAGCAGGTGCTGGCCGCCGAGGGACGTCTACCCGAGCTGGCGATCGCCTGCGTCGGTGGCGGCTCGAACGCGATCGGGCTCTTCGCCGGCTTCCTGGATGATGCGGAGGTGCGGCTGATCGGCGTCGAGGCGGGTGGCGCGGCGAGCCTCGGGACCGGCCGGCCTGCCGTGCTCCACGGATCCCGCTCATCCGTGCTCGCCGACGAGGACGGACAGGTGCTCGACGCCGAGTCGATCTCCGCAGGGCTCGACTACCCGGGCGTGGGCCCCGAGCACGCGTTCCTGCGCGACAGCGGGCGGGCGGAATACCTGGGTGCTTCGGACGAGGAGGCGCTGGAGGCGTTTCGCCGGCTGGCGCGGACGGAGGGGATTCTCCCGGCGCTCGAGCCGGCTCACGCCCTCGCGCGGGTCACGGACCTCGAGGAGGAGCTGGTGTTGGTCTGCCTCTCGGGCCGGGGCGACAAGGACCTGGCCGAGGTGGCCGCCCGGTGAGGGCGCGGTGCCGGGTCGCGGGCCCCATCCCCAACCCCCACCCACCCAGGGGGAAAAACCGTAGCTTGCGCTTCCGCGCAGGGGTGTGACGGGTGGGTGACGAGGCTGTGTCGGATCGTCCCAAGACGCTCGTCGTCTACCTCATGTGCGGGCCCGAGACCCCTGGGCTGGCCGAGGCCGCCGTGGCTGCGGGGGCCGACCTCGTCGAGCTCGGGTTCCCGTTCTCCGACCCGCTCGCCGACGGGCCTGTCATCCGTCGAGCCGCAGAGCGCGCGCTCGCGCTGGGAATGCGCACCGCGGCCTGCCTCGAGTGCCTCGCCGCCACGCGCGCGCGGATCGACCGCCCGCTCGTCCCGATGACCTACTCGTCCTTGCTCGAGGCCTACGGCTGGGACGGCTTCGCCCGCGACGCGGAGGCGGCCGGCGCGACGAGCCTGATCGTGGCCGACCTCCCCGCGGGCGAGCGCCCCGAGCTCCGGCGCGTGCAGCTCGTGGCCCCGAGCTCGACCGACGAGCGGATCCGCCTCGCGGCCGACTCTACGGACGGCTGGCTCTACCTCGTGACGCTCACTGGCACCACCGGCTCTCGCGACGACCTCTCACCCGCGCTGGCAGGGCTCGTCGAGCGTGCCCGCGCGGTCACCGCCACCCCGTTGTTCGCCGGGTTCGGGATCTCCACGCCTGACCACGCGCGGGCCGCGGCCGACTTGGTGGACGGGGTCGTCGTCGGCTCGCGCGCGGTCGAGGTCGCCGAGAACGGCCCCGAAGCGCTCGGCCGGTACGTCGCGTCTCTGCGAGCCGCGCTCGACGCCTAGATTGCGAACCAGCTCGACCGGGAACGCCCCGGACATGAGCGACGCAACCGTCCTGATCGACGCCCGCAACGTCCAGCGCTCGCAGTGGCCCAACATGCCGGACGACGAGCTCGTCGACCGCTCCCGCGCCTGGGCCGAGGAGCACGACAACCGGGTCGTGCTCGTCTTCGACGGGAAAGCGCCCGGCGGCGTCGTCGGCGAGACCGAGCTCGATGGACGCACGACGCTCGTCGGCTCCGGCCACGAGAGCGCCGACGAGTGGCTGATCAGGGAGGCGCCGCACTATCGGCACCCCTGGCTCGTCACGTCGGACCGCGCGCTCCGCGCGGCCGCCGGAGGCGAGGCCGAGCGCGTCATCGGCGGGGGCAGCTTCCTCCGCGAGCTCGCCGGATGAGCAGCCGGTTCCGGGCCGCTGCCGCAGGCGCGGCGGCGGCGACGGTCTGGGGGCTCCTGGAGCCCTTGGACCAGCGGCTCCTCCGCTGCGACTACTCCGACGTCGCCGTGCTGGGCAAGGGCGTGACGCGAGGCCGACACTGGCGACTCGCGGGCTTCGCGCTCCATGCCGTCAACGGCGCCGTGTTCGGCGTCGTCTTCGACGAGCTGCGAAAGCGGGTCCGCGTGAGCCCGCGCCGGCTCGCAGTGGGGCTGGCGCTTGCCGAGCACCTGTCGCTCTACCCGCTCTGCTACTTCATCGACCGGCACCATCCGGCGCGCGGAGAGCCGGGCGTGCCGCCGCTGCTGGAGAATCCCCGGGCGTTCGCCCAGGCGACTTGGCGGCACGCGGTCTTCGGGACGGTCCTCGGCAGGCTCGCCGTCTAGCCCCCGGCGCGGGTGGCGACGAACGCCGCGACGTCGCGGATCTGCGCAGGCGTCAGCGATCCGGAGAACGAGGGCATTCCCCCGCCCCCGCTCTCGACCTTCGCCCGCACCTGCTCGAAGCCCGGCCGAAGATCGTCGAGGTTCGGACCGATCTGGCCGCCCGCGCCGGCGGCCTTGAGCGTGTGGCACGAGCTGCAGTTGCTCCGGAAGACCGTCTCGCCGGCCGCGGCGTTCGCGCCCGCGGGGACGACCGAGGTCGTCGCCGGCGGCGCGGCCTGCGCGTTCTCCCGGTAGAGCCACACGGCGCTCGAGTACCAGACCCCGATCAGGATCGCGAACAGCAGCCCGCCCGCGACCGGGAGAACGGGTCGAGGGAAGCGGTGCAGGCGGACGACGGTCACCTTCGCGGCGTAGGCGCCGTAGAAGGCGCAGCCGAGCAGCGAGTGCGCCAGGACCCTGGTGCTCGGACTACGGAAGCCGAGCTTGAAGATGCAGTGGTAGGCGACGGGCAGCGTGCACGCGAAGACGAGCACGCCCGAGACGCGGTGAGCCGAGTTCACCCACGGCGGCTTCTTCCACGGGAGCTTGCGGAAGATCCAGGCCGCGGTGAAGAGCTGAAAGCAGCCGAGCACGACCGCGGCGGTGGCGAACCCCGCCTTCATGTGGATCGAGTCGCTGAAGAACAGCTGGAAATAGCCCTTCGACCGCGGCTGGTGACGGGCGAGCAGTCCCGCCGTCAGCGAGAAGACCGCGAACGCGAGCACCGGCGCCGCGAGCCAGCGGTACGAGCGCGGAGCTGCGGCCTCTGCCATCCCCGTCTATCGAATCGCACGCGCTCGCGCCGATCAAGCCGCCTCAGCCGCCGGTTGCGGAGAAGTGCTGGTAGTCGGGCGAGCCTGCCCAACGGCCGCCCCAGGCCCAGCCCACGCCTGCAAACGCCCGCACGAGCAGGCCGCCTCGAACCGCCATTCCCGGCCTCCGCCGCGAGCGATCGAGGAAGGCGCGCCCTCGGCGCGGGTGCACCCGGCCGCCCTCGAGGTACGGGTTCTCGACGGGGTTGACGTCGATCGCGCGGCCGAACGCATGCGCCGACCAGCGCTTGGGCCCTGGAGCCACGGCGTACCGGCAGTTGAAGGCCGCAGTGTTGTCCGCCTCGAGGGACGGTTCGTCACGGCCGTGGTAGGCGTCGATCGGGCGCATCCGGCGGATCGGAAAGCGCGCGGCGTAGAGGCGGGCGAAGACGTGGACGAGATCGCTCACGGCGTCGGCGTTGACGACCAGGGCGCCCGTGTGAGCCCTGCCGTCGAAGCCCCAGTAGGCGACACGAAGGCGCCGGAGCTGAGCGGGCGCGACCGGGCAGCCCGGATGCCACGAATACGGCAGCTGGGCCTGCGTCACGCGCGCGACCGTGTGCGTGAACGGCGGCGCCTGGAGCGCGAGCACGGCGAGCAGCACGACCCTCATCGCCACGTAGTCTGCAGCCCGATGCGATGGGTCGCGCTACCGGCGCTCTGCGCCCTCTGTCTGGCGGCCTCGACTCCCGGCGGCTCGGCCCGCTCCGCCGCCTGTTCGCCGAACCTCGCCAACCGGCTCGCGTCGACAGGCCCGGCGACCCAGCTCGTCACGGTCGTCGCGGCACGGCGAACCTCGACGCAGGGGATCATGCGTCTCTGGCGCAAGACGGGCCGCTGCTGGCTCGCCGTGGCGGGCCCGTGGACGGCCTGGCTCGGTCAGCGCGGCGTCTCGGCGAACAAGCGCGAGGGCGACCGCACCACCCCTGCGGGCGCATTCGGCTTCGGACGGGTCATGTACGGGATGGCGGCGAATCCCGGCCTCCGCTACGCCTACCACCGGATCGCCTGCGGCGACTGGTGGGTCGAGGACCCGGGCTCGCCCTACTACAACCGCTTCCGCCACGAGCCGTGCGGCTCGAAGCCGCCGTTCCGGGTCACGAGCGAGGACCTCTCGCGCTCGCCGACCGCCTACCGGCACTTCGCCGTGATCCGCTACAACGCAGACCCGGTCGTGCCCGGCCGGGGCTCGGGGATCTTCCTGCACGCGAGCACCGGCCGCCCCACGCTGGGCTGCGTCAGCCTGCCGGTGCCTCAGCTCGTCGCGGTTCTGCGCTGGCTACGGCCCGCGAGCAAGCCGCTGATCGTGATCGGCACGGCCGCGCAGATGGCGCGTTTCTAGTAGCCGCTGAAGCTGTCCGGGAGCACCTGCTCCTCGGGCAGCCCCGCGTCTCGCAGCGCACCGGCCACGGACTCGACCATCGGCGGCGGCCCGGCGATCATGAACGTGTACCCGTCGAGCTCGCCGAGGTATTCGCCCAGCACCGCGGCGTCGAGCATCCGGGTGTCGCCGTCCCACCCCGGGTCGTCGGTCATCGTCAGCACGAGCCGGAAGTTGGGCAGCGCGCGCTCGATCTCCTGCAGCTCGTCGAGGAATGCGGTCGACTCGCGGTCGCGGTTCGAGTAGACGAGCGTCACCTTGTGCGGCAGACCCTTGTCGGCGATGTAGCGGAGCATGCAGCGGAAGACGGTGATCCCGATGCCGCCCGCGATGAAGACGTACTCCTTGCTCGTGTCCTCGGGCAGGAGGAAGGTGCCCTTCGGCTGCTCGACCTCGACCTCGTCGCCGACCTCGAGCTCGGCGAGCGAGCGCTTGAAGGCCGTGTCGCGAAGGCGTGTGCAGAGCCCGAGCACGTTCCCCTCGGTCGGCGAGGTGACGACGGAGATGTGCCGCCGCGGCCCTTTGTCGTCCTGGTAGGGCGGGTCGAGCAGCTCGACCCAGAAGTACTGGCCGGGGGTGAAGTCGACCTGCTGCCCCTGCAGGTCGAAGACGACGAGCAGCGTGCCCTTCGCGACCTCGCGCTTCTCCTTGACGAGCGACCTCACTGGCGAAGTAATACACAGCTCGGGCGGGAGCGGATTTACACTCGGGGGCATCCTCGCCACGATCGGTGTCTACGGCTGGACGCTCGAGGCGTTCCTCGCCGCCTTGCGCCAGGCCGAGGTCGCGTTGGTGCTCGACGTGCGGCAGCGCCGCGGCGTCCGTGGGCGCGACTACGCCTGGGCGAACGCGCGGAGGCTGCAGGCCGCGCTCGCCGAGGCGGGGATCGGCTACCGGCACCACGCGGAGCTGGCGCCGACGACGGACCTCCGGCAGCTCCAGTACCGCGAGGACGACCGCCTCGGCGTCGGCAAGCGCTCGCGCGCCGAGCTCGCGCCCGAGTACCGGGAGCGCTATCTCCGCGAGATTCTCGACCCTCTCGACCTCGCGCCGCTCGTGGCGGAGCTCCCGGCCGAGGGCGCCGGGGCCCTGCTCTGCGTCGAGCGCGACCCGGAGGCCTGCCACCGCTCGCTGATCGCGGAGCGCCTCTCCGCCGAGTTCGGCCTGGAGGTCGTCCACCTACGTCCCTGAAGGACGAAGGGCGGCCGTATGGCCGCCCTTCGCGTCGAACGGGATGCCTGGCGATCAGCCGCCGGGCTGCGTCACGCCGTTGACCTTCAGCGTGTAGCGCGCGTACTGGTTGATCGACTCCGTCGGCTCGTCGTACATGACGAGCGCGGCGACGACGTCGGCCTTCTGGCCGATCAGCTTCTTGATCTGCTTCTCGTCCAGGGAGCCCTGGAAGTTCCGCGAGATCGGGATCGACGTAGCGAAGGCGTCGGTGTTGTTGCCCGACGTCTGGTACGCGACCAGCTGCACCGTGTAGCCGTTGACCGAGATCGGCTTGATCTGGGTGAACGTCTGCCAGCCGTCGAGCGACGTGCCGTCGGAGACGGTGTTGCCGCCGACGACGACGTTGTCGACCCACACGCCGGTGCCGCGCGTGTTCGCGTCCGTGATGTACCGGAACGCGAGCAGCACGTTCTGGCCGGCGTACTGGCTCAGGTCGAACGACTCGCTCTTCCAACCGCCGCTGTCACCGTTGAAGCCCGGGCAGTTGCTCGTGAGCTTGACGTCCGCACCCGGATCGAGATCGCAGGTCGTGTCCGCGTTGGACAAGCTGTGGTACGTCTTGCCGTTGTCGGTCGAGACCTGCACGAAGAACGAGTCGAAGCCGGGCTCCGTGTCGTACTTCGTGTCGAACGTCAGCGTCGGGTTCGCGGCCGGAACCGCGACCGAGTGCACGATCGCCGCGTCCTTGTTGTCGGCGTCCGGTGCGGCGAGCGCGGAGTCCGTGCCGTGATCCGGAGCGGCCGTCGTGACCGTCCACTCGACCGGCACCGGCTCGAGCAACTTGGCACCGCCGAAGGTGATCGAGCTGATGTCCTTCGCGTTCAGGTAGTTGCCCGCACCGTCGCGGAGCCGGACGTAGTCCGAGCCGTTCGGCGGGGCCCCCGGTGAGTCATAGGAATCGGGGTTGTCCCAGTTGATGGCTGCGTCGAGCGCGGCGATCTGGTACCGCGACTTCGGCACCTGCAGCAGCGGCATCTTGGCGCCTCGGTCGAGCACGCCGTCGAGCGCCATCGCCACCGCCCAGCGGTGCACGACCGTCTGGGTGGTCGCCCGTCCGCCGAGCACCTGCTGGAGCCCGGCGAAGCCTTCGGCCGGGTTCCGGTGAAGCGCCGACATGAAGGCTCGCCCGTACTGGCTCGAGAGGTACTCCATCATCGAGAACGCGGCTCCGTAGTCGCAGAGGATCTCACCGTCCCCCTGGTCACCCCAGAGCGTTAACGAGTTCTCCGCGCCGCCTCCGCTCGGGATCGGGTTCGCGTCCGTCTGCGTGATCAGGTTGCCCATGAAGCACTGCAGGTGGCTGTCGAAGCCGATCTGCGAGACGGGCCGCGTACCGAAGTCGTAGCCCGTGACGTCGATGGCGAAGTCCGACAGGCCCTCGTTGACCCAGTTGACCTCCTCCGGATCCTGGTAGTACTGGAGCAGGTGCTGGTACTCGTGGGCGAAGACGCCCTCGTAGAGGAACGGGCGCGCCGGAGCGCTGGTGCACGTGTTCCCCGGAACCGGCTCGTGCGGCGGGTTGGCACCCGTCCGGTGGAGCCAGTCGAAGGCGTCGATCGTCATCACGTTGCGGTCGAAGAGCTCGTTCAGCCCCGACGAGAAGAAGCCGGCGATGTACGAGTTGGCCTGCGTGTTGTTCAGGTCGCGGAAGTTCGAGTCGCGGACGTTGTCCACGAGCACAACCGTCTTCTCGCCCGCGCCGGAGGAGTCGGAGGGAACCTGACCCGGATCGAGCGGCAGTGAGCGGCGTCTGGTTCGTGCCGTCCCGGTCGGGAGCGACGCTGAACTCGACGGATTCCTTGGGCAGGATGTTGTTGTCGAACTGTCCGATCAGGTAATTGACCTGGTCGTCCCCGATCACCGTGCGCGGCCCGTTGCGGCAGTCGCCGGCCTGGAAGTCCGTGCCGATGGAGGTGAAGCCGTTGAAGGGCCGCGTGACGGGAGTCGCCACCCAGACCTCGCTGTGCGCTCCCACCCCGCGCAGGGTGAACTGCTTGCGGTAGAACCCGGCGCTGTCATCGAGCGCGAGCCAGGTCCGCGTCGTACCGACTGCCGGTGTCGCCGCGTGGAACGAGCGGCTGGACAGCTTCCGGCCGTGCTTCTTCAGCAGCTTCTGCAATCGAGCCTGCTTCGCCCGCAGCGCCACTGCGCGGCGGACGGCCAGCTTCATCGACATCTCCTTGTTGGCGCCGACCTGCACAGGGACGCGCGAGTTGCGGCCCAGGTACCTGCTGACGTCGACGATGCCGTTGCGGCTGTTCAGGCCCAAGCCCTTTGCGGGATGGGCCGCTTGATGCGCGGCGCCCGCTCCGCCCACGGCGATGCCGACCGCGGCGAAGAGCGCGAGCACAGACGCAACGACGAGCGCGCGCGTGGTCAACCCACGAGCGTCACCCCTTGCTCTTGAGCTCATAACGTGATCTCCCCTTCGTCGTGCAATAGAGGGACGGCGGCGCGAGACCCGCACCAGCCACACAGGGTTTCGCCCGACCCCCGTCCCGGACGTCGGGGATCATCGTGAATATTCGAACGGCTGTCAAATTGCAGCGAAACGCCGCTCTTTGCAGCGAAAAACGCCTAGGCAGCCTCGCTCGCCGGCTCGGACTCGGCTCCGTGTGCCTGGGCGGCAGCATCCACGCGCAGGAACGCGGCGCCGACGGCCGCGGCCCCGGCCGCGAACAGCGCGCCCACGAGGAAGGCCAGGTGATAACCGCCGTTGAGCGCTGCCAGCGCCCCCTCGCCCGAGCTCTCGAGGCTGCTGGTGCGCGACGCCGCGAGGCTGGCCAGGATCGCGAGACCGAGCGCGCCGCCCATCATGAACGCGGTGTTCACGACGCCGGAGGCCAGCCCGGACTCGCTCGGCTCGACGTCGCTCATCGCGGCAAGCAGCACCGGGTTGAAGGCCATCCCGGCGCCGCACCCGAGCAGGATCATGGCCGGGAGCACGTCGACGAGGAAGTTCCCGTCCACGGGAGCCCGCGCGAAGAGCAGCAGGCCGACGGCGGCGAGCAGCAACCCTGTCGCGAGCGGCACCTTGATCCCGAAGCGCATCACGAGCTTGGCCGAGAGGCCGATCGAGAACGCGCCCATGATCAGGTTCGCCGGCAGGAAGGCGAGACCCACCTGCAGCGGGCTGTAGCCGAGCACGAGCTGGAGGTAGAGAGCCGAGAGGAAGAACCACGCGAACATGGCCGCGGCCCAGAGCACGCCGACTACGTTCGCGGTCGCGACGTTGCGGAGCTTGAGGATCGCGAGCGGCATCAAGGGCGCGCTGACCCGCGACTCGAGCACGAGGAAGGACGTCAACAGCACCGCCGAGCTGACCAGGAGACCGAGCGTCTGGACCGACGTCCAGCCCTTGTCGTTCCCGTTGACGATCGCGTACACGGCCAGTATCAGGGCCGACGTCACCAGGACGGCGCCGGCGACGTCGAGCCGCCCGCTCGTGGCCTGGCCGCGGTCGGCAGGCAGCAGCCTCAGGCAGAGCGCGTACACGGCGATTCCGATCGGGACGTTGACGAGGAAGATCCAGTGCCAGCTGAGCAGGTCGGTGAGCACGCCGCCGAGGAGCACGCCGATGCTGCCGCCTCCGGCCATGACGAATCCGAAGACCCCCATCGCCTTGGCGCGGTCGGCCGGCTCCGTGAACAGGTTCATGATCAGCGAGAGCGCGACCGCCGAGACGACTGCCCCGCCGAGACCCTGAACCGCCCTGGCCGTCACGAGCAGGCCCTGCGTGGTCGAGAGCCCACAGGCGATCGACGCCAACGTGAAGAGCGAGATCCCGATCAGGAACATCCGCCGGTGGCCGAAGAGGTCGCCGAGCCGACCGCCGAGCAGGAGGAAACCGCCAAAGGTGAGCAGGTAGGCGTTCACGACCCAGGCGAGCGACGTCTCCGTGAACCCGAGGTCCGCCCGGATCGAGGGCAGCGCGACGTTCACGATCGTGGTGTCCAGCACGATCATCAGGTCGCCAAGGCAGAGGACGATCAGCGCGAGCCAACGGGTGCGGCGGTCCATGGTCATCGGTCTTCTGCTCTCCCTTCGGTCAGATTAGTCATACGACCACCCCTCACCCCAAAACTCATCGGTGGGGCTCCGATGAGTTTTGGCGCCCACGCGCGTCTTTGACTAGATGAGGGCGCATCGGTGCAGCTCACTCGTGTGCGACGTTCACGCGCTGGCTCCCGACGCAGCCGCGATCGACGCGCTGGCGCGACTTCAGCTCGCCGCTCGGCGTGTCGGGTTGGAAGTGCGCCTCTGCCATGCATCGAAGGAGCTGTGCGGCTTGCTGGAGCTCGTCGGCCTGAGCGACGTGCTACGAGTCGAGTCGGGTTGGCAGCCCGAAGAGCGGGAAGATGGTCTCGGTGCCGAGGAAGAACGTGAGCTCGACGACACGTCCGTCTGAAATCTCGAGCACCTGCAGCGCCCAGGGCTCGTAGCCCTCGCCGGTCTCGCTCGGCTTGTACTGACCGAATGCGGGCGAGCCGTTCGCCGAGACGGTCGGGATGACGCGGGAGCCCCGGCAGGCGGCGCCGGGACCGACCCACCAGCTGAGGATGTCGTCCCGCCCGCTCAACCAGAGGTCGTACGGCGGCATGGACTGCGTCGCGTCCTCGTGGATGAGCGCGGTGAGCGCCTCCATGTCGTAGTGCTCGAACGCCTCGACGTAGCGCGCGAGCAGCTCGCGGTCCGGCTCGTCGAGCTCTGCCACAGCGTCGGTCGCGCTGACGTCGGTCTGCTCCAGCGTCGCCCGGGCTCGCTGAAGCGCGCTGTTGACCGAGGCGACGCTCGTCTCGAGGAGCTCCGCGACCTCGGCGGCCTTCCAGCGGAGCACCTCGCAGAGGATCAGGACTGCGCGCTGCCGCGGCGGGAGATGCTGGAGCGCTGCCACGAACGCGAGGCGAATCGTCTCGCGCGACTCGGCCATTTCGGCGGGGTCGGTCGGGAGGGGCTCGATCCAGGTCACCTCCGGGAGCGTGTTCAGGTTCGCCGCCACCGGCTCTTGTGCCGGCCCGAGATCCATCGGGCGCGCCCGTCGCTCCCGTCCGTTGAGCATGTCGAGACAGACATTCGTCGCAATGCGGTAGAGCCAGGAGCGCAGGGCGGCGCGGCCCTCGAAGCGGTCGAGGTTCTTCCACGCGCGCAGGAGCGTCTCCTGGACCGCGTCCTCCGCCTCGAACGGCGAGCCGAGCATCCGGTAGCAGTACGCGGTCAGCTCGCGACGGTGCTGCTCCAGCTGGCCGAACTCGGGCGCAACGGTGGCCGACCCTTCCACGCCCGCCATGGTAAGCGTCCCTCGCCGCCTGCCGTCGGCCGAAGGAAAACGACGCCTTGCTCCGGCTGCAGATCGCAAGTCCGGCGGTCCATCGGCGTCCTATGTGAGTGCCGGGCGGTTTTCCCGAGGACTAGGCGCGCGAGCGCCTAGCGGGAGAGAGGAACAACCGCCCGGCCTGTCCTTTGTAGCCAACCGGACGGCGGTCGAAGCCCCTTTCGGCCGGCTCACTCCGGGGTCACGTAGGCGGCAGTGAGTCCGCCGTCGGCCAGGAACGTCGTTCCGGTCACGTACGAGGACTCGTCGCTCGCCAGGAAGAGCGCGGCGTTCACGATCTCGCGCGGCTTCGCCAGCCTGCCCGTGGGCCAGTGCGTGCGCCGGCGCTCGAGCGCCGCCGGATCGTCCCCGAAGATCGAGAGGAGGAGCGGCGTCTCCACCGGGCCCGGGCAGAGCGCATTGACCCGCACGCCGTCGCGGGCGAACTGGACGGCGAGCTCGCGGCTCATCGCCAGCACCGCCCCCTTCGAGGCCGTGTAGGAGATCTGCGACGTGGCCGCGCCGACGATCGCGACGAAGGAGGCGACGTTGATCACCGAGCCCCCTCCCCGCCTCAGCAGGTGCGGGATGCCGTGCTTGCAGCACAGGAAGACACCCTTCGCGTTGATGTCCTGCACCCGCTGCCACGCCTCGACGCTCGTCTCGAGCACGGAGGCGTCGTCGCCGGGCGAGATGCCGGCGTTGTTGTAGAGCACGTCGACGCCGCCGAAGCGCTCCGAGGTCTGGGCGTACAGGGCGGCCACTCCCTCCTCGTCGGCGACGTCCACCTCGACCGAGAAGGCCTCGCCCGGACAGAGCGAGACCGTCTCCTCTGCCGCCTGTCGGTCCACGTCCGCGACGCATACGCGAGCTCCCTCCTCGGTGAAGAGGATCGCCGCCTCGCGGCCCATGCCGCCGCCCGCCCCCGTGATCACCGCCACCTTGCCGTCGAGACGTCCCATCTCAGCTCTCCGTGGAGAAGAACACGGTCTTGACCTCCGAGTAGCCGTCGAGCGCCTGCATCCCGAGCTCGCGGCCGAGCCCCGACTGCTTGAACCCGCCGAACGGCGTCTGCACGCGCACCGAGCTGTTCGAGTTGACCGAGATGACCCCCGTCTCGAGGGCCCGAGCCACGCGGAGAGCCCGCGCGCCGTCGCGCGTCCAGATCGAGCCCGAGAGCCCGTACGGCGTGTCGTTGGCGATCCGGATCCCCTCGGCCTCGTCGGAGAACGGAATCACCGCGGCGACGGGGCCGAAGACCTCCTCGCGAGCGACGCGGTCGTCGTTGGCCGCCTGCACCAGCGTGCACGGGAACCAGTACCCGGGACCGTCGGGCGTCTCGCCGCGATAGAGCGGCTCGCCCTCGACGAAGGAGGAGACGGTCTCCCGGTGCGCGGCCGAGATCAGCGGCCCCATCTCGGTGCGCTCCTCGGCCGGGTCTCCGACCTTGACCTTGCCGGTCGCCTCGACCAGGAGCTCGAGGAAGCGGTCGTACACGGAGCGCTGCACGAGGATCCGCGAGCGGGCACAGCAGTCCTGGCCGGCGTTGTCGAAGACGGCATACGGAGCCGCGCGCGCCGCCCGCTCGAGGTCGGCGTCCTCGAAGATCACGTTGGCCGACTTGCCGCCCAGCTCGAGCGTCACGCGCTTGATCTGGCCGGCCGCGCCGCGCATGACCTCGCGGCCGACCTCCGTCGACCCGGTGAAGGCGATCTTGGCCACGTCGGGGTGCTCGACCAGCCGGCGCCCGACCACCGAGCCCGGCCCCACGACGACGTTGAGGACGCCCTCGGGGATGCCGGCCTCGAGCGCGAGCTCCCCCAGCCGAAGGGCCGAGAGCGGCGTGAGCTCGGCCGGCTTGAGCACGACGGTGTTCCCGCAGGCGAGCGCCGGGCCGAGCTTCCAGCTCGCGATGTTGAGCGGGAAGTTCCAGGGCACGATCAGCCCGACGACGCCGAGAGCCTCGCGAAAGGTGGCGGCGACACCGCCTGCGGCGGGGATCGTCTCGCCGAGGTGCTTGTCGACCGCGCCGGCGTAGTAGTGGAACACCTGCGCGACCATGCCGATCTCGCCGCGGGCGCCCCCGATCGGCTTGCCGACGTTCTCCGACTCGATCCGGGATAGCTCCTCGCCGTGCTCCTCGACGAGCTCGGCGAGAGCCCGCAGCAGGCGCGCCCGGTCGTGCGGCGCCAGGTCCCTCCAGGCAGGGAACGCCGCCTTCGCCCTTGCCACCGCCTCGTCGGTCTCCCCCACCCCGGCCTGGGCGAGCTCCGCGATCGGCTTCTCCGTCGCGGGATTGACGACCGTGAGCGTCATCCCCGCTCGAAGAGCCGCTCGCGCTCGTAGCACGTGACGACCTGGTCGAAGAGGCGCTGCTCCGTCCGCGCGTAGTTCAGGTAGTGGTCGACCACCTGGTCGCCCATCGCGGCGCGCGCCATCGTGCCCGACTCCAGCGCGGCCACCGCCTCGACCATGGTGGAAGGGAAGCGCTCGACGTCGGACTCGTACGCGTTGCCCTCGACTGCGGGCGGCGGCTCGAGCTCGTGCTCGATCCCGTGCAGGCCCGCCGCGATCAGCGCCGCGAACGCGAGATAGGGGTTGACGTCGGCACCCGGGATGCGCGTTTCGACCCGCAGGGCCGAGCCGTGCCCCACCACGCGGAACCCGCAGGTGCGGTTGTCGCGGCCCCAGGCCAGCGTCGTCGGCGCCCAGCTCGCGGCCATGAAGCGCTTGTACGAGTTGATCGTCGGTGCGAAGAAGATCGCCAGCTCGCGGGCGCAGGCGACCTGCCCCGCGAGGTAGTGGCGGAAGACGTCCGACTCGCCCGCGAAGGCGCTCTCCTCGCCGTGCCAGAGACTCGAGTGGATGTGACACGAGGAGCCCACCGCGGTGTGGTACGGCTTCGCCATGAAGGTGATCGAGCAGCCGTGCTGGTGCGCGATCTCCTTGGCCCCGTTCTTGTAGACGACGTGGTCGTCGGCGGTCCGCACCGCGTCCGCGTAGCGGAAGTTGATCTCGTGCTGGCCCGGCCCCGCCTCGCCCTTCGAGTTCTCGACGACCAGACCCGCGCCTTTCATCCCGTTCCTGATCTCGCGGATCAGCGGCTCGTCGTACGTGGTTGCAAGCACGTGGTAGTCGAGGATGTACGGGACCGAGGGGGTGAGGTCGCGGTAGTGCAGCTCGTGCGCCTCCGCGTAGCTCTCCAGGAAGAGGAAGAACTCGAGCTCGGAGGCGAGCATGGGCGAGAACCCGAGCTCCTCGGCTCTCGCGACCTGGGCGCGCAGCACCTGTCGCGGTGACGGCTCCACCGGGGAGCCGTCGTGCCAGAGCACGTCGCACAGCACGAGCGCCGTCGCCTCGAGCCACGGGATCCTGCGCAGCGAGGCGAGGTCAGGGCTGAGCGCGAAGTCGCCGTAGCCGCGCTCCCAGCCGGCGATCTCGTACCCCGGGACGGGATCCATCTCCATCTCCAGCGCCAGCAGGTAGTTGCAGCCCTCGACGGGATGCCCTGCCTCGAGCTCGCCCAGGAAGAACTCGGCGTCGACGCGCTTGCCCATCAGCCGGCCTTGCATATCGGTGAAGGCGACGACGACGGTGTCGATCGCGCCGGTCTCGACGTCCTCGCGAAGCTCCTGCTCGGAAAGCACGTCGGAATCCTCTACGAAATCCCGGCGACTTGACACCGGCTAACGCAAGGCGGGTAAATAGCCCATTCAACCTGGGAGGAAGGATGAGTAGCGGACCCGCGGCGACCGATTCAACGCGCTACCTCGACGACCGGGAACAACTCCACAAGCTCGGCTATGCGCAGGAGCTGTTCCGCTCGATGGGCGGCTTCCAGAACTTCGCCATCTCGTTCACGATCATCTCGATCCTGGCCGGCTGCCTGACCTCGTACGCGATCGCGTTCAACCAGGGCGGCCCGGTGGCGATCACCTGGGGCTGGCTGATCGTCGGTTTCTTCTGCATCGTCGTCTCGCTGGCGATGGGGGAGATCGCCTCGACCTACCCGACGGCAGGTGGTCTGTACTTCTGGTCTTCCAAGCTTGGAAGCCCGGGCTGGGGCTGGTTCACCGGCTGGTTCAACCTGGTCGGGCAGATCGCGGTCACCGCCGCGATCGGCTTCGGCTGCGCGATCTTCATGACGTCGTGGCTGAACCTCATCACCGACGGCAGCTACGGGAATACGTACCACTGGATCTACATGACCTACGCCTTCATCATGCTCGGCGCCGGCCTGATCAACATGTTCAAGGTGCCGATCACCGCCGCCTTGAACGCCTTCTCGGCCTGGTGGCACATGATCGGCGTGCTGGTGATCGTGGGGATCCTGATCATCGTCCCTGACCACCACAGGTCGTTCGGCTACGTCTTCGGCCAGACGATCAACAACACGGGCTTCGGCGGCGGGACGACGTCGGGCATCGTCTTCTTCTACGTCTTCCTGACCGGACTCCTCATGGCCCAGTACACGATCACGGGCTACGACGCCTCGGCGCACATGAGTGAAGAAACGCGGAGCGCCTCCGTCGGGGCCGCGTGGGGAATGGTCATGTCGGTCGTGGTCTCGGTGATCTTCGGGTTCATCCTGCTCGTCGCGGTCACCTTCGTGGTGCCCAACGACACCGCTGCTGCGGCGGCAGGGACCTACGTGATCAGCTACATCTGGACGGCGTCGATGAGCAAGGGCTGGGCCGAGTTCCTGCTCTTCATCGCCGTGGTGGCGCAGTGCTTCTGCACGATCGCCTCCACGACCTCGGCCTCGCGGATGATGTTCGCGTTCTCCCGCGACCGGGCGGTCCCGGGCCACCAGCTCTGGAAGCGGGTGTCCAAGCGCGACCGCATCCCGATCTACACCGTCTGGGCGATCGTCGTGCTCGCGTTCCTGACGCCGTTGCCGGCCTGGTGGTTCGGCTACACGGGCTACGCGGCGTCGACGGCTGTGGCGGTGATCGGCCTCTACATCGCGTTCATGCTGCCGATCATCCTCAGGCTCCGTGCCGGCGAGAAGTTCGAGCGAGGCGCCTGGCACCTCGGCCGCCACTACAAGTGGATCGACGCGGTCGCGATCGTCTGGATCATCTTCATCTGCATCGTCTTCATGCTTCCGGCGTTCAGGGCCGGTGTTCCATGGAAGGACGGCTACGACTGGAACCTGCTCAACTACACGCCGATCATGGTCGGCGCGGCCTTCCTGCTCTTCGGCGGCTGGTACGTGATCTCGGCCCACAAGTGGTTCAAGGGGCCGATCCGCCAGGGCGACGACGACGAGCTGGCGCGGATCGAACGGGAGTACGGCGAGGGCGACGCCCCGACGCCGGCTCCGGCGAGCCCGTAGCGACGACTCAGCCCCTGAGCCGCTCTCCGGTGGGATCGAAGAGCGGCTCGGGGGCGACCTCGCCTTCGACCCACTCCCCGAAGATCTCCACCTCCACCGGCTGCTCGGGCTTCGCGTGCCCGGCCGGGACGTACGCGTACGCGATCGAGCGCTCGACCGTGTAGCCGTAGCCGCCGCTCGTGACGCGGCCGACGAGCTCGCCGTCGACCCGCACGGGCTCCGACCCGAGCGCGACGGAGCGGGGGTCGGAGAGGACGAGGCAGGCGAGCCTGCGTTCCGGCTCCTGCGCCTCGAGCAGGGCCTCGCGCCCGATGAAGTCCTCCTTGTCGAGCTTGACCGCGAAGCCGAGCCCCGCCTCGTAGGGCGTGTCGTCGGGGGTGATGTCGGCGCCCCAGACGCGGTAGCCCTTCTCCAGGCGCAGCGAGTCGATCGCCTTGTAGCCGCCGGCGACCAGGCCGTGGGCGCGGCCCGACTCCCAGAGCGTGTCCCAAAGAGCGAGCCCGAACTCGGTCGGGCAATAGAGCTCCCAGCCGAGCTCGCCCACATAGGTCACACGGAGCGCCAGGCACGGAACCGGGCCGACGGCGAGCTCGCGCGCGCGCATGTACCCGAAGGCGAGCTCGTCGGTCGTCGTCGCCTGCAGGATCTCGCGCGCGGACGGCCCCCAGAGGCCGAGGCAGGCGAGCTTGGAGGTGACGTCCTCGACGAGCACCGAGCCGTCCTCCGGCGCGTGCTGGCGGATCCACGCGAGGTCGTGGCGGCCGAAGGCCGTGCCGGTGACGATCCGGAAGCGATCCTCGGCGAGGCGCGTGACCGTGAAGTCGCATTCGATCCCTCCCCGCGCGTTGAGCATCGAGGTGTAGGTGATCTGCCCGACCTCGCGCGCGACCCGGTTGTCGCAGACCCGCTCCAGGAAGGCCGCCGCGCCCTCGCCGGAGACGTCGATCTTGGCGAAGCTCGTCTCGTCGAAGAGAGCGGCGCTCTCACGGCACGCGCGGTGCTCGGCGCCGATCGCGGGCGACCACAGCCGCCCCGCCCAGCCGCGGGGCCGGAGCGACTCGTCGCCGGCCGCCGCGTTCGGCTCGAACCAGTTGGCCCGCTCCCAGCCCGACTTCTCGCCGAACGCGGCGCCCAGCTCGACCAGGCGCGGGTAGGCGGGCGAGAGGCGCAGGGGCCGGCCGGCCTCCCGCTCGTGGCCGGGGTACTTGACGTCGTAGTACGTCGAGTAGATCTCGATCGTCCGCGCGAGCGTGTAGTCGCGGCTCGCGTAGTGGGCGCCGAAACGGCGCGAGTCCATCTCCCAGACGTCGAAGCCCGGCAGCCCGTCGACGATCCACTCGGCGACGAGCTTCCCCATCCCGCCCGCGCCCGCCAGACCGTGCGCGCAGAAGCCGGACGCGACCCAGAAGCCGGGAACCTCGGTGGGGCCGAGGATGAACTCGCCGTCGGGCGTGAACGCCTCGGGCCCGTTGACGAGCCGGATGACCTCGGCCTCGCCGAGCTCCGGCACCCGGACGAGCGCGTTCGTCATCAGCTCCTCGAACCGCTCCCAGTCCTCGGCGAGCAGCTTGCCGTTGAAGTCCGGCGGGAATCCCCTCCAGCCCCCACGGCGCCGGGTGGCGCTCGTACCCGCCCATGACGAGGCCGCCCGACTCGCCCCGGAAGTAGACGAGCAGCGTCGGGTCGCGCAGGGTCGGCACGTCGAGCGGCACGCCGTGCGGCCTCGTGATCAGGTACTCGTGCGCCATCGGGACCACGGGCACGTTCACGCCGGCCAGAGCGGCGATCTCGGCGGCGAACATGCCGCCCGCGTTGACCACGACCTCGGTCTCGATCGAGCCCTTGTCGGTCTCGACTCCCGCGATGCGCCCGCGCTCGACGCCGAGACCGGTCACGCGGGTCTGGGTCGCGATCTCCGCCCCGCCGCGCCGCGCGCCCTCCGCGAGGGCCGTCGTGAGCTGGCTCGGATCGATGTAGCCGTCGGTCGGGAGGTACGCGGCACCGAGCACTCCCTCGGTCGACATCGGCGGGAAGAGCCGCTGCGCCTCCTCGGCCGAGACCAGCTCGAGCGGCAGGCCGAAGGTCTTGGCCCAGCCGGCCTGGCGGCGCAGCTCCTCCATCCGCTCCTCGGACGAGGCCAGACGGAGCGATCCGACCTCGTGCCAGCCGGTCTCGAGGCCGACCTCGTCGCCGAGCGACCGGTAGAGGTCGACCGAGGCCATCATCATGCGCGTGAGCGAGAGCGAGCCGCGCAGCTGGCCGACGAGCCCCGCCGAGTGGAAGGTCGAGCCGCTCGTCAGGTCCGCGCGCTCGCAGAGCACCACGTCGTCCCAGCCGAGCTTGGTCAGCCAGTAGGCGACCGAGCAACCCCCGACGCCGCCTCCGATCACGACCGCGCGTGCCCGCTCCCTCACGCCAGCGCCGCCTTGAAACGGCCCTCGGAGGCCGTGCGCCGCAGCCGCTCGAAGTGCTCATCGGCGTAGGACACGAAGTCGAAGTCGAGCTCCGAGATCGCCTGCTGGACGACTCCCCACATCGCCTCCCGGAAGTCGGACATGAAGCGCATGAGCGTCAGCGCCCGCGTGTCCGTGGAGCCGTAGGCCTCGAGCAGCGCGCGCTCGCCTTCCTCGTCGAGCCCGTTGTTGACCGCGAAGTTCGCCAGGTCGAAGAACGGGTCGCCCATCCCTGCGTACTCCCAGTCCACGATCCAGGTCCGCTCTCCGTCGTCGATGAAGTTGGCCGCCAGCAGGTCGTTGTGACAGGTGACCACGGGCGCCGCCGCGCGGCGAGCCTCGATCCGCCGCGCGAGCTCCTGCGCCCGCGAATAGAAGCCCGGAAGGGGGCGTCCGTGCCCGGTCGCGATCGCCGCATAGGCCTCGACCACGCGGAACGAGTCGAAGCGCCCGGCGATGGGAGGTGCGCCGTGTAGCCGTCTGAGCAAGGCACCAACGGTGGCAGGATCGGCGCGGCCTACCTCGCCGTCGACAAAGCGCGTGACGAGCACGCCGTCGGCAAAGCGCACCACCTCCGGGCCGATGCCGAGCCGGGCAGCCATGAGGGCGGCCTCGTGCTCGTGCTCCCGGTCGATCCCGAGCAGGGCCGTGTTCTTGCCGCTGATCCGCAGGACCAGCACGTCGCCGTCGACGACGACCTTGAAGTTGTGGTTGGTGATCCCGCCGCGGAGCGCCTCGACGCGTAGCGCCTCGACGTTCACCGGTTGTCCGGGCCAGAGCCGCCCGACGGCCTCCTCGACGCGCATGCGCGATCCTAGACTCGTGACGGCGCTGCTCTTCGACTTCAACGGGACGATCTCCGACGACGAAGGCGTCCAGTGCGCGATCTTCCGAGAGCTGTTCGCCGCGCAGGGGCGCCCGCTCGACGAACACGAGTACTTCGACGAGCTGGCCGGCCGCTCCGATCCCGAGATCGTGGAGCGGTGGCTCGGAGCCGGGCATCCGGCGGCCGCCGAGGTGCTGGAACGCCGGGTGCAGCTCTTTCGCGAGCGGGCGGGAGACGGCTCGACCGTGCCGCCGCATGTGCGGGAGGCCGTGCTCCGAGCGGCCGGGCGAGCGAGGCTCGCGATCGTGTCGGGCGCCGCACGCTCCGAGGTCGAGACGGTGCTGCGGGACAGCCGGCCTCGACGTCTTCGACGTGATCGTCTCGGCCGAGGACGTGACTCGCGGGAAGCCCGATCCGGAGGGCTATCTCCTCGCGCTCGAGCAGCTCGGCGTGCCTGCCGGCGACGCGGTGGCGATCGAGGACGCTCCTCCGGGGATCGCAGCTGCCAAGGCCGCCGGCCTGCGCTGCGTGGCCGTGCTCGGGACCGCCCCGCGCGAGCGGCTGGGCGAGGCCGACGAGATCGCATCCAGGCTCGACTCCGGCCTGGTCGACCGGCTGCTCGCCGGCTAGCTACAGCTCCGCGTACGGCGCGACGCTCATGTACTTGAAGCCGCTGTCGACGGCCAGCGTCACGATCACCGCGCCCGGCCCGAGCCGCTCGGCCAGCCGGTGGGCGCCGACGACGTTCGCGCCCGTCGAGATCCCCGCGAAGACGCCGTCCTCACGCGCCAGGCGGCTCGTCATCTCGAGTGCCTCCTCGTCGCCGATCGCGTCCAGCTGATCGACCTTCTCTGGGTCCCAGTGGGGCATCACGAGGCCCGTCCAGCCCTGCATGACGAACGTCCCGCGGTCCCCGCCTCCGATGGCCGGCGAGCCCGCGGGCTCGAGCGCCTGGATGAACACCCCGCGCGGCCTCAGCGCATCCGAGACCCCCATCAGCGAGCTGGCCGTGCCGAGCCCTTGGCAGAACGCGGTGACTCGCCCTCCGGTCTGCTCCCAGATCTCGCCGCCGAGCCGCTCACGATGGTCGGGGATGATGTACGGGTTGTTGAACTGGTCGGTGGCGTAGTGGCCTGGCCGCTGGGCGAGCTCGCCGGCGCGGACGACCATGTTGTCGATGTCCTGGGCCGTCACGTTCGGCCGACCCTCGACCGACGGCAGGATCTCGAGCTCGGCGCCGAGCGCGCGCATCAGCTGGAAGCGCTCCTCGGTGAAGCAGTCTGCGATCACGATCAGGGCGCGATATCCCTTCGCGCGGCAGACGAGCGCGAGCGCGGGGCCGGTGCTCCCGCCGGTGTACTCGACGACGGTGTCGCCGGGCGAGATCAAGCCGTCCCGCTCGGCGCCCTCGATCATGGCGAGCGCCATCCGATCCTTCATCGACCCCGTCGGATTGCAGTACTCGAGCTTCAGCCACACCTCGGCGCCGTTCGCGGGCACGCAGTGGCGCAGACGGACCAGCGGCGTGTTCCCGATCGCGTCGAGGATCGACTCCACGCGGGGATGATCGCGTACCGGGCTACGCCATTGCGGCCGAGCTCTCGCGCAGTTCCTCCCGAGGCTCGGCTCGGGCCTGGCTCGCCAGCGAGATCAAGACCGCGCCGCCGAGAGCGAGCACGAGCCCGAGGACGGCGACGAGGACGTGCCACGTCGGCCGGCTGAGCCGTTCGTCGAAGAGCGCGATCCCGAGGAGAACGCTCACCATGGGATTCGCCACCGAGACAGTCGCGACCGAGGGAGCCAGGTGCCCGGTGCCGAGAGAGACCTGCTGGAGGACGAACCCGAGCACTCCCGCCAGGGCGAGTACGTAGCACTGCCAGTGCGACAACATCACCCCGACGCCCTCGTGGAGGAACTCGACCGTGGGCTTCGTGAGCGAGGCCGAGAGCCCGAAGAGGATGCCGGCCACGCTGCCGTAGACGGCCGCCTTCATCTTCGAGGTCCCGTGCCGGCCGAAGACCAACAGCGCGGCGCAGATCGCACCGAGGACGACGATCGCGACCGCCCACTCGTCGCCCGGAGCGTTCTCCTTGCCGCCCGCCGGGTCGCCGAACACGGCGAACAGGCCGAGCCCGAGCAGGATGACCGCGGCGCCGCCCAGCTCACGTCGACCGACGTGCTGGTTCGTCAACAGCACGCCGAGCGGCAGCGCGAACACGACCGTCGTCACGAGCAGCGGCTGGATGATCGCCAGCCGGCCGCGATCGAGCGCAGCCGCCTGGAAGGCGTAGCCGATCAGGAGGGCGACGGTGCCGATCAGCCACGTCCTCTGACCGGCGAGTCGCACGAGCGACATCGGCTTGGCGAGCGACACCCCGGCGAGATTGAGAGCGCCCTTCTGCTGCAGCGCCGCGGCCACCGCGAACAGGAATGCCGCGAAGAGCGCCAGCACCGAGGCCATCGAGTCAGCCTACGAGGCGCACCGGTCGCTTGCCGCCGAAGCGCCCGGTTGGTGAGGCCCTGGCTGGCGAGCTCGGCGATCCTGGTGGCACAGCTCTTCGTGGACGGCACGCTTGTCCCTGGAGGAAAGTAGGCATGAATGTGCGGGGGAGAAAGGGGTCTCATGAGCAACGACACGAAGCAGCCGACACGAGAGCTGGCCCAGCGGTTGAGCGGGACGGTCGAAGTCCTTCTCCTCTGGCACCCCGCGATCGAGCAAGTGGAGCTTTCCGTCTGTGACCTGGCAACCGGCACGGGCTTCCACGTAGACGTCGCCCCGGACAACGCCCTCGACGCGTTCCATCATCCGTACGCCTACGCAACCGGCCGCGAAGCCCGAGCCGAGCCGACGATCGTCGATGGCTAGCGTCGAGTCCCTCCAGGACGCCGTCCGCGTGCTCGTCGCAGAGCGGCAGGCCCTGCACGAGCGCCGTGCAGCCCACGACGAGCTCGAGGCGAACCGTGTCGAGCTCGTGGCGCGCCAGCAACAGCTCTCCGAGGCGCTGATCGCCCGACACCTCCCCCGCGCCGACCGCGACGCCGCCTGACGCGGTCCGCCATCCCGGCGGCGGCGTGATGGGCACGCCCGGCCTCAACGCCGCCCGCGAGATCCTGGGCCGGCGGCCTCGTCGTCGCAGGCGACGTTGACGTAGCCGGATCGAAACGGGCTCGGCTCGCCCGACTCGGCGTCGTACGTGTGCCGCCAGACGCAGCCGGTGTCGTTCGTCAGCAGGTGGATCGAGACGGACGTCTCCTCAGACGTCGTGCGCACCCGGTGGATGTCGTCGCGTGGAGGGATCAGCACGTAGAAGTCGCCCGCGCCGAGCGAGCGCCGCTCGACAAGCTCGACCGCCCCTTGGCGCTGGGTGTAGATCTCCTCCTCCTGCGTGCCGCGATAAAGGCCGACCAGGCCCCAGGCGAGGTGGTCGTGGATCGGCGTCTCGGAGCCAGGCGGCACCACGAGCGAGAAGAGCGACAGCGATGCGTCGCCGGCTCGGTAGAGGAGCCACTGACCGATGCCGCCTCCCATTCCGCTGTCCTCGACAGCGGTCCGGAACTGGGCCGGGAGCCAGTCCGGATCGCTGAGCAGCTCGGCGAATCGGGGCTTGATCGCCTCGCAGGCCGACTCCGGCGAGGAGGCGCCGGCGATCGTGATCCGGGCGCCGTCGACGAACGCCCGCACCACCGGCGTGTCGAGGACGTACTCGGCGCGCATGCACAGGAGGGTACGCTCGCGCGCATGCGTGCGCTGCTGCTTTATGGCGACCCGGAGCGCTCCGCCGCGGTCCGCCACGAGATTCCGATCCCGATCGGCGACCCACTGCTGTTCGCCGAGGTCGACGGACGGCGCTACGTGCTGACGAGCCGCCTCGAGCGGGACCGCGTGAAGCGCGCGCTGCCCGACGTGGAGATCCTCGACTACTTCGCGCTCGGGTACAGGGAACTCGTCCAGAGCGGGATGTCGAGCGCCGAGGCGGGGCGGGAAGCCGAGGCCCGTGCCGTCCGCGAGATCGGGATCGACGAGGCGATCGTTCCCGGCGACTTTCCGCTGGCGCTCGGCGACCGCCTGCGGGAGGACGGGGTCGTCCTGACCGTCGACGAGGCGGCCGTCGACCTCCGGCGGCGGGCGAAGTCGGCGGTCGAGCTCGACGGCATCCGCGTCGCACAACGGGCGGCGGAGGCGGGCATGGCCGCCGCAAGCGAGCTCCTCGCCCGCGCCGAGCCGGCGGCGGACGGCCGCCTGCAACTGGACGGGAAGCCGCTTCTGGCCGAGGATGTCCGCAGGACGCTCCGCGTTGCGTGCGCGGAAAACGGGGCTCTGTGCCCACCGGACGTGATCGTCGCCTCGGTGTGGCAGGGCGAGGGGCACGAGCCGGGAACCGGCCCGCTTCCCGCCGGTCTTCCGATCCAGATCGACATCTGGCCTCGTCACGAAGAAACCGGCTGCTGGGCCGACATGGCGAGAACCTTCCTCGTCGGGAATCCCGTCGCCGAGCACGCCGATCTGATCGCAGAGCAGGCGCGGCTCGCCCGGAGCGCGCTCGAGCAGGCGCAAGCAGCTGTTCGTCCGGGCATCACCGGCCGCGAGCTCCACGACGGCGCGTGCGACCTGTTCGAGTCCGCCGGCTATCCGACCCAGCGGACCGCGCAGTCGCCGGAGCAGGTCGACGGCTTCCAGTTCTCGCTCGGACACGGGGTCGGCCTCGAGGTGCACGAGGCCCCGTCGGTCGGCCTGGCCGGCCACGACCCACTGGTCGCCGGCGACGTGCTGGCGATCGAACCGGGCCTCTGGGACCGGCGGGCCGGCGGAGTGACCTTCGAGGACCTCGTGCTCGTGACGGAGACCGGCTACGAGCTGCTGACACGGTTCCCCTACGACCTCGCACCTACTGGAACCGAGAACGTGTAAGGCGCCCTTGCGAGCGCCTTACGTAACCCGCAAGGGGAGACGTGCTAGGCGTCGTACTGGCCGCCGATCTCGGCCGCCTGGGGCCTACCCTTGTGCCCCGCTTCTTGCATGATCGCCGGGACTTCGGGGTCGGAGACGAAGTTCTGCCAGCCTGCCGCATCCCAGTCGAAGAGCGCCCAGACCCGGTCGGACTCGTTGGGATCGCGGAAGACGGTCGAGCCCTTCGACCCGTGCTGCTTGCGCTTCTCGGCGCCCTTCGTGGAGAAGATCTTCACGAAGCGGTCGAAATCCTCGACCTTCGTCGTTGCCAGGATCATCTCTCTCCTTCTGTAGGCCCCGGCGCCGCCGCTCGACGCCGATGGTGAGGCGAGTCTACGCCGGGATGCCCAAGCGTGAGCTCACGCGGCGGAGTCCGCCGGCCCCAGGACGGCGTCGAGCCGTTCGAGACTGGCGGCCGGCCACAAGGCCTTCCTGTCGTAATAGACCTCGAACGCCGGCACCGAGTCGGGGAGCGTGACCCAGTCCAGCTTGGACCTGGTGAAGATGTGAACGTCGGGCTCGACGCTAGAGGGCTGATCCAGCGTCCCGCCGCGAACGAACCGCACCTCATGCCGCCCGTACTCGCTGAAGACCGCCACCTGGCAGATGGGACAGCGGAAGATCCGCTGCTTGCTGCCGTCGTCGCGAGGAGCGTCAACCGGCTGCGGGACGCCCGCGAGCAGCTCCATCCGGTCGGCTTCGATCAGCAAGTTGATGACGAAGGCACTTCCGGTCTGCCGCTGGCAGTTGAGGCAGTGACAGCAATGCGTGAAGAGCGGCTCGGACGTGAGCCGGTAGCGAACCGCTCCACAGGCACAACCGCCCTCACGTGTGGTGCTCACGATCTCCTCCCGGCGTCAGGTGTCTCGGCGCGTCAGCCCCCAGATCATGTCGTAGAGAACACCGGGACGGCCGTCGTCGTCGAACCCGGCGAACGTCACGGTCGGGGTATCGGGATCGCCCGCATCGACGAGAAACGTCCGATCGTCGATCGGGAAACCCTCCAGCGTCCGACCGCCGCGCTCCAGGATCAGGGAGGCATCGGTGGCGGTCACGTCCCAGCGCAGATCGGGCCATGCGTAGACGCCGGCGAAGCGCGAAAGGTCGCCGGCCGCACCGTCCGTCGGCTCCAGTCGTAGTGGCGGCACGTGGACGCCGAACCACGCCTCCATGACCTCGGGGAAGATCGACCGGTAGAGCGCGCGCCCGGTGCCGCAGTTGGTGAGCAGGACGGCCGCGCCGTCGTGTTCCGGCACGAGCCGCAGCACCGCACGGTGTCCACTGATGAGGCCGTCCCATCCCCAGACGGGACCGCCATCCCAGTCGAACCGGGCCCAGCCGAGGCACCAGGCATCGAGCCAGCCATGAATCCTGACCTCCTCGCATGAGCCGCGCAACGCGGCGAGCGACGAATCCTCGAGATGCGATCGCGCAAGACGCAAGACGTCTGGCACCGTCGACAGCAGCGTCGAACCCGCCGGCCCTAGCGCCCGCGGCGTCCACGGATTCGCAGGGACGACCCCTTCTCGAGTGAGCTCATGGCCCGAAGCGCGAGGCACGGCGATCTGGGCATCCACGAACGCCGTCTGATCCATCTCGAGAGGGTTGAAGAGCTCGGCGCGCATCGCGTCCTCCCAGGTTCGGCCCGTCAGCGTCTCCAGCGCCCGGCCGAGCACGCACCAGCCGGCGTTCGAATACGACCAGTACGCAGGCGTGGGATCGCCGGTCGCGGCCCCCTTCACGAACCGCGAGAGCGTTGCGTCGTCATCGCCCGGAGGCGTAGAGAACTCGAGCTCCGCGCGCAACGGAAGCCGAGAGCGATTGGCGAGCAGGTCGCGCACGCTCGCCCGTGCCGCCCAGCCAGCGCTGTCTAGTTCCGGGACGTGTGCTGCGATCGGGTCGTCAATCGAGAGACGACCCGCCTCGGCGAGGCGGGCGACCGCCGTCGCGACCATCGACTTGCACAGCGATCCGACCGCGAAGCGCGTCTCGAACGTCACCGGCTCGCCCGTGGTCGTGTCGGCGACGCCCGCATAGGCGGTGGCCACTACCCCGTCACGAAGGACTCCGATCGCGGCACCCGGCACCGAATGGCGAGAAGCGTGCTCGCGCAACAGGCTCGCGAGCTCCGGCTCGCCCATGAGGCAACTCTACGCTCCGCTCACGAAGTGCTCGAGTGGCCCGCACGGAGGCGGGCCACTCGCATTCGATCAGCCTCGGGTTATCCGTGGACGGGCTGGAAGAACTGCCTGAGCTCCCAGTTCGCGACGCGGTTGCCGAGCTTCTCGCCCTGCTTGACGGAGTTGCGGTGCACTAGTCGCGCAACTTAGTCCCCGCGTGCGCGACGTCTCGTGCTGCGGCGTCGAGCTCGCCGGGCGTCGGCCAGGATCGCCCGGGCTGCGTTCCTCCCGGGGCCGCCGGTGACCCCGCCCCCGGGGTGTGTGCCCGCCCCACACATGTAGAGGCCGCGGATCCCGGCAAGCCGGTAGCGAGCATGGCCGAGGAGGGGCCGCCAGGCGAAGACCTGGTCGAGGGCGTGCTCGCCGTGCATCGGGTGCCCGCCGCTGAGCCCGTACTCTCGCTCGAGGTCCGCAGGCGTGACGACGTGGCGAGCGACGATCTTGTCCGCGATGCCCGGTGCATAGACCTCGAGCGTCCGCACGGCCCCGTCCGCTACACGATCGCGCGCTGCTTCGTCCCAGTCCGCGTCGCGGAGGCGCCGTGGCGCGTACTGGAACAGCGCAGTGATGACGTGGGTCCCATCAGGGGCGAGCGAGGGGTCGGAGAGGGTGGGGATCGTCGCCTCGAGATACGGGTGCTCGGAGATCCGTCCGTACTTCGAGTCGTCGAATGCCCGCTCGAGGTCGTCGAGGCTCGGCGCGACGACGATCCGCCCGCGTAGGCGCTCGCCGTCGACGCCGCCGATCGCCGGCAGGCCCTCCAGGACGAGGGTCACCTTCGCCACCACACCGGGCGTGCGGATGTGCTCGACCCGCCAGCCCAGAGTCGGGCCGACCTCGGCCGGGTCGACGAGGCGCAGAAGCGTCTGCTTGGGGTCGGCGTTCGACACGACGATCCGCGCGTCGATCTCCTCGCCGCTCGCGAGAGCGACGCCTTCGACAGAGCCGCGCCCGGTTCGGATGGCCGCGACGTCGGCGTCGCGGCGAATCGTCGCGCCGTTGCTCCGCGCAGCGGCGACGAGCGCCTCCACGAGGGAGTCCGGCCCGCCACGCGCGAAGACCGTGCGGCCCGCCGCTCCTCCTCCTGGGGCCGAGTCCCACAGGAAGTTGAGCGCCGTCCCCGCCGACCGGGGGCCCATGGCCATGTAACGAACGCCTCGCGCGCCGAGGACGCCGCGTAGCGCCTCGCCCTCGACGGCTTCGCCGACGAGGTCCGCGACGGACATCGGCAGCACCCGCAGCGCCTCGCGCAGCTGCTGCCTCCCGAGGTGCCGCAGGCCGTTCAACAGCGTGAGGCCGCCGGTGGCGTCCGCGAGGGACGGAGACGCGAGGTCCGGCGGCTCGGTCGCCTGGACGCGGGCCATGAAGGCACCCAGCGAGCGGATCCTGCGGTCGAAGGCGACGAACGCCTCGGCATCGCGCGGCCGTGTCCCCGTCCGGAGCTCCGTCGCCGTCCGGACCGGGTCGCGCCACAACGTGAGGCCGGGCCCGTCGGCGGACGGGGCGAAGGCCGCCACCTCCGGCTCGATGGCGCGGAAGCCGTGCGAGCCGAGCCCGAGGTCACGGACGACGTCGTGGCGGAGACCTCCGACGCAGTCGGCCGCAATCGGTGCGCGCACACCGGGCGCGACCTCCTCGGTAGCCAGGGGGCCGCCCGCCCGGCTTCGGCGCTCGAGAACCAGCGTCCGGAGCCCCGCCTTCGCCAGGTACGAAGCCGTGACCAGGCCGTTGTGCCCGGCTCCGACTACGACCGCGTCGTATCGCTCCCGGGCCACTCTCAGGCGGCCTTCTTGGCGCGGAGCGCGCGCAAGACCTGCAGCGCCGCGAGGCGTCCCGACGCGCCCATGATCCCACCCCCGGGGTGCGTGGCAGAGCCGCACATCCAGAGGTTCCGCAGCGGCGTCTGGTAGCGCGCCCATCCCGGCACGGGCCGGTTGAAGAAGAGCTGCTCGAGCGAGAGCTCGCCCTGGAAGATGTTTCCCTCGGAGAGCCCGAACTGGTCCTCGATGTCCTTGGGGGTGAGCACCTGCGCGTGCAGGATCAGCTCGCGGATGTTCGGCGCCCGCTCCGCGATCGTGTCGACGACGGTCTCCCCGAACGCATCACGCCGGCCGTCGTCCCACTCGTCGCCCTCGGCCAGGCGGTAGGGCGCGTACTGGACGAAGCAGCTCATGACGTGCTTGCCCGGAGGCGCCATCGACGGGTCGACCAGGGTCGGGATGACCATGTCGATGTACGGGCGCCGGCTGAAGCGCCCGGACTTCGCGTCGTCATACGCCTGCTCCATGTAGTCGATGCTCGGGCTGAAGCTGATCGCGCCGCGCAGGTGGTCGCCCTGCCCGGGCAGGCACGTGAACTCGGGAAGCCCGTCCAGGGCAAGGTTCACCTTCCCGCTGGAGCCCCGGTACCGGTAGCGCGCGACCTCCTCGAGGAACGCCCCGTCGAGGAGGCCTGGCGGCAGGAGCCGGACGAACGTCTGCTGCGGGTCCAGGCTCGACAGCGTCACCCGCCCGGTCACCTCGTCGCCCGCCGACGTGACGGCGCCGGTCACCTCGTCGCCTCGGGTGAGGAAGTGCTCGACGGCGGTCTCGGTCCGGATCTCGGCGCCGAATGACCGCGCGGCGCTCGCGATCGCCTCGCTGACGGCGCCGGTCCCTCCTCGCGGGATTCCCCAGGCGCGCAGGACGCCGTCGATCTCGCCCATGTAGTGGTGCAGCAGGACGTAGGCGGTCCCAGGAGAGCGGATCCCCTGGAACGTGCCGATGATCCCGGAGGAGCTCATCGTCGCCTTCAGCGGATCCGTCTCGAACCACTGGTCGAGGAAGTCGGCGGCGCTCATCGTCATGAGCTGGATGAACACCGCGCGCTGCTCCAGGGAGAGGCCGTTGAAGGAGCGGGCGAGACGTGCGACGGGGAGCCATTCGCGCGGATCGAGCCGGCCCGGGTCCGGCGGCGCCATGGACAGGATCGGCTTGACGAACCTCGCCATCTCGAACATCAGGCGGCTGTACTCCTCGTACGCCTCCGCGTCGCTCGCCGACCAGCGTCGGAGCTCGCGCACGGTGCGGCCGTGGTCGTTCACACGCCACAGGTAGTCGTCGTCGAGCGGCGTGAACGTTCCGTCGAGAGGCAGGATCTCGAGGCCGTGCTCCGGCAGCGCGAGCTCCCGGACGATCTCGGGACGGAGAAGCGAGACGACGTACGAGGCCACGCTGAACCGGAAGCCGGGGAACACCTCCTCGGTTACCGCCGCCCCGCCGAGAACGTGGCGCCGCTCCAGCACGACCACCTTGAGTCCGGCCCGCGCGAGGTACGCCGCGGCCACGAGCCCGTTGTGCCCGCCGCCGATGATCACGGCGTCGTACGCGCGGTGATTGGAGGTCGTCATCAGCGGCGACACTAACCGCGGCACGGCCTGGCGCGCTCCCCGAGAGCCGCCCGACTATGCTTGCCGACCATGCCCGGCCCGTTCGACATGGAGACGGTTCAGCGTGGAGCACGCTTGCGGCGCAGCCCCTTCTACGAGGCGACGCAGCGGCACGGCCCGAAGGGCTTCACCGTCTACAACCACACGCTCTTCCCGATCAACTTCGACGATTTCGAGGCCGAGTACTGGCACCTGCTGAACCACGTGACGCTCTGGGACGTCGCCGTCGAGCGAAACGTGGAGGTGACGGGCCCGGACGGCTTCCGCTTCGCGCAGCTGCTCACCTGCCGCGACCTCAGCGCGTGCGCGGTCGGCCAGGGCAAGTACGTGCTGATCACGGCGCCGGACGGCGGGATCCTCAACGACCCGGTCATGCTGCGGCTGGACGAGAACACGTTCTGGTTCGCGCTCGCGGACAGCGACGTGCTGCCGTACGCGAAGGGGCTGGCGGCGTACGCGGGGATGGACGTGCAGCTCTCCGAGGCCGAGGCGTACCCGCTGCAAATCCAGGGCCCGAAGTCGAAGGACGTCGTGCGGGCCCTGTTCGGCGACGACATCCTCGACCTCCGCTACTACCACTTCCGCCGCCTCGAGCTGGACGGCATCTCGCTCATCCTCACCCGCACCGGCTGGACGTCGGAGGTCGGATACGAGATCTACCTTCTCGACGCCTCGCGCGGAACGGACCTGTGGGACCGGATCATGGAGGCGGGCGAGCCCTACGAGATCCGGCCGACGGGGCCGGTGGACATCCGCCGGATCGAGGGAGGCATCTTCAACTGGGGCGCCGACATGACCTACGAGAACAACCCTTTCGAGCTGGGCCTCGGGCGGCTCGTCGACCTGGACACCGAAGCGGATTTCATCGCCCGCGACGCGCTCACGAGGATTCGCGACGAAGGCGTGAAGCGGAAGATCGTCGGCGTCGAGATCGACGGCGACCGGCTGGAGATGAACGCGACGGACTGGCCGGTCTCGGCCGACGGCGCGAGCGGACGGGTGACCTCGGCCGTCTATTCGCCCCGCCTCGAGAAGAACATCGGGTACGCGTGGCTCCCCGTCGGCCACACCGAGCTCGGGACGCGCGTCGCGGTGGAGACACCCGACGGCGTGAGGGACGCGACGATCGCGCCGCTGCCCTTCTTCGACCCCGAGAAGCAGATCCCGAAGTCCTAGATCCGCCGTGTCGGTCGGAACCGCGTTCTATCCCCGGACCGCCCCACTCAACACCAAGCTGCAGTGGCGGGAATGGTCGGGCTACCTCGCGGCGAGCGCGTACGCCGACTCCCACGAGATCGAGTACAACGCCATCCGGGAGGCGGCGGCGCTCATCGACGTCTCTCCGCTCTACAAGTACCTGGTCTCCGGGCCTGACGCTACGCGGCTCGTCGACCGGGTGATCACGCGGGACGCGAGCAAGCTCGCCGTCGGCCGCGTCTACTACACATCCTGGTGCAACGAGGACGGCCGCGTGGTCGACGACGGGACAGTCGGCCGGCTGGATGAGCAGACCTACCGCTGGACGGCCGCCGACTCGTCGCTGCGCTGGCTCCGGATGAACGCTCGCGGCCTTGACGTCGAGATCGAGGACGTGAGCGAACGCATCTCCGCGCTGGCCGTGCAGGGGCCGCTGAGCCGCGACGTGCTCGAGGCGGCCACCGAGACGTCCTGGGGCGACCTCAAGTACTTCGGCCGGCGGGCCGCGCAGGTCGGCAGCATCCCCGTCGACGTCTCCCGGACGGGGTATACGGGCGACCTCGGCTACGAGGTGTGGGTCGAGAGCGCTCAGGCGGTCGACCTCTGGGACGCCCTCGTGCGGGCCGGAAGCGCCTACGGCATCCGGCCAGCCGGGATGCTCGCCCTCGACATCGCGCGGATCGAGGCAGGGCTGATCCTCATCGAAGTGGATTTCGACTCCGTGCGGCGCGCGCTGATTCCCGAGCAGTCGTACTCGCCCTTCGAGCTGGGCGTCCTGGGCCGCTTCGTCGACTTCGAGAAACCGGTGGAGTTCGTCGGCCGTCGCGCGCTCGAGCGGGAACAGGGTCGCGGCGGGCCTGCGCGGAGGCTCGTCGGGCTAGAGCTCGACTGGGAGCCGCTCGAGGAGCTGTACCGCGCGAGGGGGCTGACGCCGACGCTGGAGCCGGCCGCCTCGCGCGTCCCCGTTCCTGTGTACGCGCGGGGCCGCCAGATCGGCAAGGCGACCAGCACGACATGGAGCCCGACACTGAAGAAGGTGGTTGCGCTGGCGTCAGTCGCTGCCGACCAAAGCAAGCTCGGCACGAGGATCGACGTCGAGTGGACGGTGGAGGCGCGGCGCAGCCGGATTACGGGGACGGTGGTGGAGCTGCCGTTCTTCAACCCGACGCGCAAGACTTCGACGGTCGCTCGTTCACCCGCTCCCTAGCTTCACCGACGAACTTCCCTACCTCGCAGCCGGCACGGGAGGCGCTTGGCGGATCGGCTCGGGCTCGGTCGCGACGGCGACCCGTGGCAGCCATTCGAGCCAGCTCGGGAGATACCAGTTCCAGTCGCCGAGCAGCTTCATGCTCGCGGGGAGCAAGACCCCCCGGATGATCGTTGCGTCGATCAAGACGGCGGCAGCCAAGCCCACTCCGAACTGCTTCAGCAAGTCAAAGGAAAGGGTGATGAAGACCGAGAAGACAAAGAACATGACGAGCGCGGCGCTGGTCACGACCCCGGCGGTGGTCTTGATCCCGTGCTCGACTGCCTCGTCCGTCGACATGCCGTGGTCGACGCCCTCGCGGATGCGGCTGAGGATGAAGACGTGGTAGTCCATCGAGAGCCCGAACAGGATCACGAAGAGGAACATCGGCATGAACGACTCGATCCCTCCTGACGAGGCGCCGATCAGGCCGCGCCCGAACCCGTCCTGGAAGACGAGCACGAGGATCCCGTAGGCCGCGGCGACCGAGAGCGCGTTGAGCACGATCGCCTTCACCGCGATCACGATCGAGCGGAAGGCAAGCAGCATCAGCACGAAGGTCAGGGCAAACACGAACGCGAACACGTAGGGCGTCCTCTGCCGGAACTGGTGCTCGAAGTCGATCGAGCTCGCCGTCATCCCTCCGACGCCGGTAGTCGCATCGGGAAGCCGGCCCACCGTCGCCGGCACGAGATCGTCGCGAAGCGTGTGGACGGCGTGCTTCGAAGCCGAGTTCGTGCCGTTGCCCGCGATCGGGATCGAGATCAGGGCGACCGTGCCCGCACTGTTGACGTCCACCTCGATCGGCCGGAACATCTCTCCGCTCGCGAGCGCCCGTCGCCTTAGCTCCTGGATCGCACTCCGGGCTGCGCCCGAGCGGACATCGGGGGCCTCGACCAGAACCTGTGCAGCCAGGGCATCGCCGGGGAATGCCTTCTGGATCTTGTCGTAGGTCCTGATGACGGCGAGCGACCGTGGGTACGACTCAATGCTGTTCTGCGTCGTCTGGAGCCGAAGCGCCGGCACGGCGAGCGCGATCAGGACACCGGCTGCCAACAGTCCTGAGAGGAGCGGCCGCCGCATGACCCGCTCGACGATCGCGCCCCAGAAGCGGCTCTCGCCTACGCGCTGATCGGGACTGCGCAGAAACGGCACGCGGCCCTTGTTCACGCGGTCCCCAAGCTTGGAGAGCAATGCCGGGAGCACCGTCAGTGAGCCGAGAACGGAGGTAGCGACGACGAGAATCGTCGCCGCGGCGAAGCCCTCAAAGGTCTTGTCGCCACTGATGAACATCCCGGCCATCGCCACGATCACCGTGAAACCCGAGATCAGGACGGAGCGGCCCGACGTCGCCGCTGCAGCCTCGACCGAAGCGGACTCCGTCCGTCCGGCCGCCCGCTCCTCGCGATCCCGCTTGAGGTAGAACATCGAGTAGTCGACGCCGACCGCGAGTCCGATCAGCAGGACGACCGCGTTTACCGCGTCGTCCATGGGCAGCACCTTGCTCGGCAACGCGAGCAGTCCGATCGCCGCCAGCACCGACGTCAAGGCGAGCAGCAGCGGGATGCCGGCGGCGACCAGCGCCCCGAAGGTGAGCAGCAGGATCCCCAGCGTTACAGGGATCGAGAGGAGCCCCGCCTTGACCAGATCCTTGCCGAACTGGTCGCTGATCCCCTTGTTGACGCTCCCGCCGCCGAATTCCTCGATCGTGAACTGAGGATGCGCGCTTTGGGCGTTCGCGACGGTCGCCAGGATCGGCTCGACCTTGTCCTGGGCGTCCTCGGACTTGCCGCGGATGTCGAACTGGACCAGCGCCGAATGTCCGTCGCTCGAGATCCGTCCGCCGTTGCCCGTCGCGAACGGCGACTCGACGCTGGTGGCGTTCGGCTCGGCGTCCAGCCGTCGGATCACGTCTCGCACGGCTGCATGGAATCCTGCGCTCGCCGCCGTCAGGGACGAGCTCTGAACGAGCACCAGCTCCTTCGCCGGTTGCTCGAACTCGTCGTTGAGAATCTGCTGGACTCGGCCTGACTCGCCCGGCCCCGGTTCGTTCACCGACAGCGAGTTCGTCCCCACCGCATTTCCGAGCGCGAACGCCACAAGGACGAACCCCAGCCAGCCGAAGACGGCCGTCTTCCAGTGCCTCGCGCTCCAACGGCCCGCGCGCGCAGCCAGATTCTCCCTGTGGACAGATCCTGCCACCCCTACCTCCGTGCCCTCGCTGTCCGCGAACAACGCTACGCCCCGGTGGCCTGCCGGTCAAGCGGTTGGAAGGCTTCCGGCCGAAGAAGCGCTCAGCTGGGCGGAGGCTCTTCGGTCGATCGGTCGGGAGGCTCGGTTGCCGGCGTACTTCCTGCTCCGCTGCCGGCGGTAGAAGGCACCGGCGGCACAGGCGGTGCACGGGGTTTCCGCGCCGCAAGCACGACCAACGCGGTGCTTCCCCCAACGACGAGCACGCCGCCGATGAGCAATCCGATCGCGACCCACAGCAGGAAAGACAGCTTGGCGCCGAGGTCGATGTCGGCTGTGACGCCACGCGAGCCGTCGGCGTTCATGAGAACGACCGACCAGTCGCCCTCGCGCACCTTCCAGGTCAGCGTCTGTGTTCCCACCCCTGAGGCGGACGCGGCCCAGAAGCTCTGCTCCGTCGGGGGCGCTTGCGGCGCGCCTCCCGAGACCGAGAGGTATGTAGCTCGGAAGGGATCGAAGTCGATGTCCTGAACGTTCGCGTGGGCGACGGTTCCGAGGTATCTGGCGACCTCCGCCTGCGGCCCGATACCGATGAAGAGGGTCTTGTCGCCGGAGCTCTCGCCGCGGATCCGGACCTTGCCGAACCAGCTCTCGTTCAGGACCCAGCCCGCTCCGCCGGTATCGACTTCGAGCCTCGTGCGCGTCAGCGCGTAGGTGGGCGTCGCAAACCGCTCGGTCGGCGTCGTCAGGTAGCCGTCGTCGCGCTGCGTTCGGTCGGCCCAGAGCAGGAAGCCTCCGCCTGCCAGAACGGCGACCCCGAACAGGACGCCGATGCTGCCGAGGACGATGAGGACGACGCGACCCGCGCTCATTGGAACCGGACTCCAGCAGCGAGGCCTCGCTCCGCGCTAGAGGCAGCCGACGGACGCAGTCGCGACCGGATGAAGGACGACGAAGATGACACCGAGGTTGACCTACGGCATGCCCAACGTCAAGGCGTCGGAGGGAGCGAACCGTCTGCCGAGGTGAGACCTGTCATGGTCTGCGAGATTGAGCTTAGAGGACCTGTAAGACCTAGCTGCTCTTTGCGACGGCGTAGAGTCGCCATTCGCCGGGAATGCCCTTGAGCTCGTGCGAGCCGCGGTCTTCGAAGGTCAGCCCCGAGCCGGCGACTAGGTCTCTGACCGTGGAGGAGACGAGCACCTCGCCCGGCTGGGCATTGGCGGCGACTCTGGCCCCCGTGTGCACGGCGATGCCGGCCACCTTGCCGTCAACGAGCTCGCACTCGCCCGTGTGCAAACCGACCCGCACCTCGAGTCCCAGCTCCGGCATGGTCTCGGCGATGGCACACCCGCAGCGGATGGCCCTGGCCGGGCCGTCGAAGGAGGCGAAGAAGCCGTCGCCGGCAGTGTCCACCTCCTGGCCGCGGAAGCGAACCAGCTGACGGCGGACAAGCTCGTGGTGGCGCAGCAGGAGTTCTCGCCAGGCCCTGTCGCCGAGCGTTGCCGCCCTCTCGCTGGAGCCGACGATGTCCGAGAAGAGGACCGTGGCCAGCACCCTGTCGGGTTCAACCTCGGGATGCGTGCCCGCGACGACGTCGGCGAGGAAGCTCTCCAGCTCGGCGAAGACCGGCTCCTGCTCGCCGATTGGCGGGGAAAAGTCCGCGCCGGGCAACTCCACGAAACGGGCGCCTGGAATGTGCTCGGCCAGGTAGCGCCCACTGCGGATGTCCCAGCCTTTCCCGTCCTTCCGATGCATGACCAGCGTCGGGACCCGAATCAAGGGAAGTACGTCGCACACGTCCACGTCGATGTTCATTCGGATGTAGGCGGCGGCCGCACCGGGGCTGACACTGAGCCGAAAGGCACGGGCAATGCTTTCGAGCTCCTCCCCAGACGCGCTCGGGTTGAGCATGCCGATGACCTCGCGGGCGAAGGCGGGATCGCCCCAGCGACGCTCAAAGTCGTCGGCCTGTCGTTGCGTCTCCTCCCGGGTCGGAAGCCAAGGCAGGCTCGGGCTCTTGACGAAACGCGGCGACGCATTCATCAAGATCAGCCCCGCGGTCCGTTCGGGATACGTAGCCGCGAACAACACGGAGAGCGGGGACGCGTCGCCGAGCCCGAAGAGCACTGCCCGCTCCGACCCGACAGCGTCGAGGACGGCGCGGATGTCGTCCATTCGCGCCTCCAGCGTGGGCGCGCCCACGTCCCGGTCGGACAGGCCGGTCCCACGCTGGTTGACCCTGAACAAGCGACAGATGGAGGCGAGTCGGGTAAAGAATCGAGCCTTGGAAGGAATCTCCCAATCCAGCTCAATGTGTGAGATCACATCGACCGCGACGAGGTCGGGCGGGCCTTCACCGACTACCTGATAGGCGATATTGACGTTGCCACTCTTGGCGTAGCGCGTTTCCGGTGGCACCGGCGTAGTGTCGCGCAGTTCGCGGGTAGTGACGTTCCATGGCCTGGCAGTACCACGTCGGGCCGCGACGCCACCGACTTGGGAACAAGAAGGCCCTGTTACCAGGGCCTTCTTGAGTAGCGGGGGCAGGATTTGAGTCTGCGACCTCCGGGTTATGAGCCGCCTCGATCGTGAACGGAATCGTCGCTTGGCCGAAGACACCGCTTCCGCCGGTCACCAAGAGGCGCACGCTGCACCCCTACCGACGTTCGAATCGTTGACGCGCGCCCAGGCGGTGGGGTCGTCACCCAGGCGCCCGCGCAGCGCAATCCCGAGAGGCGACTGCGGTCGAGATCAGCGCCACCTCATCCACCGACGCGGGCCTTGTCCACCAGTACTCGGCGCCTCAGCTCCTGTGCGAACGACGAGTCGCAGACGACGTCGTCGAGCTCGATCTCCTCGGAATCGAGCAGCTGCAGGCGGAGGTGGTCGTGGCCGTCCGGACCGTGAAGAACAAGGCCTGCGGCGAAGAAGCCGAGCTCGTTCAACTCGGCCGTCGCCGTGTCCACATCGGCCACCGCCACCAGGTCGATATCGGCGTAGACGACGTCGACATGGCGCGAGAGCAGGTGGCGCACAGCCCCCTTCAGGGCCGAGCTTGCTGCCCCATTCCAGCCCCGGAGCCGCAGGAACCCGAGGGAGCGCGGCTCGTCGACGTTGGCCGCCAGCGCCTCGCCCTCGATCGGAGCTGGCTCGGGACGAACCTCGATTGTGAGGCCGACGTTGGCGTAGACGCTCTCGAGCAGCTCGCCATAGGGGGCCGGGAGCGCCGCTTGCCGCGGTTGGTCGTCGAAGGGCCGGTAGGAGCGGAGCGTTGCTGTCCGTCGTCCCGGCCCCTCGCCGCCGAAGCCGCGCATCGTCGTCTGCGCCGGGACCATGCCGAACTGGAGCGCCGTCTCCCGGTAGCCATGCGAGAGCTCGGCGCGCTGACTGAAGGGATGGATGGTGACGGCATCCCCGAAGACCGAAGCGAGGCCGCGCTCGATTGCCGCGTCAAGCGTGTGCTCGAACAACCGGCCGAAGACACCGAGGCCCCGATAGGCGGAGTGGACGACTGCGGCACCCGTTTCAGCGGAGGGGACACCAGGGAGCGGCATCAGCGCGTGATGCCCGACAACTCGCCCCTCGTGGACGGCAATCGCGGACAGCAACTCATCCGAGGCGAGCGCCGCCATCAAATACCGCGGCCGGTAGAAGTCGGCGTGCACGTAGCTCAGGTGGTAGTTCTCGTAGAGGAGCTGGGCGATCGCCTCAGCGTCCTGGGGCGTCGCGGTCATCACCTCGATTGCGCCGGAAGCTTCTTCCCCCGCCCGTGCGCGCCTGGGCGCGGCCTCGATGTGGTGCCGCCTCGCCCGTCCCTCGTCACTTGCGCGCACGGTCACTTCTGCCGCCAGCCGCTTCCCGTCCGAACCGAGGTTCATCAGCAGCACGTTGCGGACGTCGGGACCGAGAGCGGCGAGCGACTCGGGCAGCGGCCCGAAGTCGCCTCCAGCGCTCGTCAGCGGCAGGCCCCAGTCGTGCATGGTGACCTGGACCGATCCGTCGCCCGACTCGAGCGTGACCTCGATCTCGCCGAGATCGTCGTCCGGGTACGCGTTGTCAAGCGTGAAGCTGACGAGTTGCCCGATGACCGCGCCGAGCCGCCGCTCGTCCTCTGCGCGGATTCCGCAAGCGGCCGCAAAGGCAGGGAGGAGTGCCAGCACCAGAGACGTCGCGCTCGCGTCGCTGAGTACGGTGACCTTTACCCTCGACACGGAAAGGCGATGTTAGAGGCCGAGTTCGGGCCACGTCTTCAACGGAGCGGCTGCAGGCTCGCCAACCGCCGCGACGAGCTTCTTGATGAGATCAGCCACCGCCGCAGGCTGCGAGACGTAAATCGCATGGCTGCCCGCGACCTCGACAACGGTCGGACCCGCCCGCTCAGACATCTCTCGCTGGCCGGTGGGGATCATCCGGTCTTCGGTCGCGACGAGGTGCCAACTTCGCTCCTTCGCAAGGGTTGCGGCGCCGGCGGCCGGCCCGGTGCCGGGCGATAGGATCGGTCGGTTCTTGACAACAGCAAGGTCCATCCTCGGCGCCATCGAGGATCTGCCGGAGGGTCTTTCGGACGACGAACTACGGGACATGGGCGTCAACCGCGCCTACGTCCACACGGACCTGATGATCGGCAGCGACGAGGTCGAGGTCGACGGCATCCACGCCGGAGGCGACGCTGTGCCACCTCGGGGAGGTAATGGCAACTGGCGTGACCACGCCGGAGGAAGTCGGGCGGATAGTCCGCTGCCCAAGGGCTCGACCTTCACTGTGCAAGGTAGCCGCCGTCGACCGGCAAGATGGCGCCGGTGATGAACGAGGCTTGGTCGGACGCGAGAAAGGCAATCGCCTGAGCAACCTCCTGCGGCTCACCAAGCCGACCCATGGGATGCAACCGCTCGATCCGCTCGATGTACTCGCTCCCGCCAGGCTCGTGCGGCAGGCGTAACACGCGCTCCGTCTTGATCGTGCCCGGCGCGACGGCGTTGACGCGGATACCCCTGCCGGCCAACTCAACGGCCAAGTGCTTCGTGAGTCCGGAGGCGACGAACTTCGCCGGCCCGTAGGTCGACTGACTCTTCTGGCCGGCAACTCCCGAGATCGAGGAGAGGCAGACGATCGAGCCGCCACCGGTCTTCAACATTCCCTCGATCGCGTACTTGCAGCAGAGGAACATCCCGCGGCCATCCACGGCCATGACCTCGTCCCAATCCTCCGGTGTGGCCTCGTTGATGTTCCGCAGAGGGATGACACCTGCATTCGCAACCAGGACGTCGAGCCGCCCGTAGCGCTCGACCGCCGCCTCCACCATGCTCCTCGCGTCCTCGGGTTTCGAGACGTCGCCCACCACGCCGGCGATCATGGCTCCCTGAGATTCCAGGTGTTCGCAGAGACGGTTCAGCCCGGCAGCGTCTATGTCCCCCACCACGATCCTCGCGCCCTCCAATGCGAAAAGCTCTGCCGTGGCCCGTCCGATGCCCTTCGCGGCGCCCGTGATGACGGCCGACTTTCCAAGCAGCCGGCTCGACGCCATGGCTGCCTTCGGCCCCGCTACGACGTCGGAACTCATTGGTCGGAAGGCTAGAGATTCACGCCGCGGTTCCTCGTCGACAATCGCCTACAACTCGGACAGTGAGTGAGGTCAGACGGAGGATCTGGACCGTCGGATCGAGAGAGACGCCCTGTTCACCAGGGCCTCTCAAATAGCGGGGCAGGATTTGAACCTGCGACCCTCCGGATTATGAGCCGCCTCGATTATGTACACGCGTTCCGCCTCGTTCCGCCGAAATGCAGGATCGGAGCCAGTTTTCGGCGGCGGCCGCGCATTTAGGCGGAACACGGTGACATCGCCGCGGAAGCGCGATGCTTGCAGAACGCTTGCACCCCAAGCCGATTCCAAGCCTTACTGAAACCCCTCCGTGGTAAGGAGGCGCAAACGGCAAGAAGGGTGCAAGACTTTCCCGGTGAGCGTGCGGGACGCATGAATGTCGGCCGTTAGCGGGGCATCGCCCGATGCCTACGAGCGCCACGTCGGTCGCTATGCCAAGGAACTGTCAGCAGGATTGATCCGAGTTGCAGGCGTCCGTGCGGGGCAGAGCGCGCTCGACGTCGGATGCGGTCCGGGGGGTCTCGCGGTCGCACTTGCCGGTCTGCTCGGTGACGAGAATGTCGCGGCAGTCGATCCGTCAGAGCGGTTCGTCGAGGTCTGTCGGTCACGCATTCCCGGAGCCGACGTCCGCATCGGAGTGGCCGAGAACTTGCCGTTCGACGACGCAAGCTTCGACGCCGTCCTCGCGCAGCTGGTGGTACAAGACATCGTCGACGCGCGGAACGGGGTTGCTGAGATGCGACGTGTAGCGCGACCGGGCGGCGTGGTGTCCGGTTGCGTGTGGGATTTCGAGAGCGGAATGCCGCTACTCCGGGCGGCCTGGGACGCCGCACTCGCGATCGACGCCGAACTTGCCCGCTCATTGGGCGCCGATCGTCGACTCCCGTTCTCACGCCCGGACGAGCTCGACGAGCTCTGGCGTTCAACCGACCTCGAGGAGGTGGAAGTCGGCAAGATCTCCGCCGGCGCGGACTACGCGGATCTAGACGATCTCTGGTTCCCGTTCGCTGCAGGCGTCGGCGGAGTAGGACGCTTCGTTCAGTCCCTCGATGGTGATGCGAGAGCACGGATGAAGGCCCAGCTTGCGAACAACCTCGGTAACCCGAAAAGAACCTTCCGTCTCGTTGCGGATGCGTGGTACGTGCGCGGCCGAGTGAGCTCCTAGCCCGCGACCCAGACATCGACCACTGCCTGCGGCAGGCGTCGCCAGCTCGTCCGCCTCGAAGATCTCGACGTGTCTCCTCTCACTTGAGTTGTGCTGTGCTCAGCCAAGTTCCGGGGTCGCACCAAGGTCGCACGGGCGACGTGTCAAACGCTTGCAAAGATGGGCACAACGCCGGTGATCCACAAGAAAGGCCCTGTTTCCAGGGCCTTTCTGAGTAGCGGGTGCAGGATTTGAACCTGCGACCTCCGGGTTATGAGCCGCCTCGATTCTGTACACGCCTTCCGCCGTATTCCGCCGAAACGCACGCTCAGAGCCAATTTGGCCGGCGGCAGATGCATTTAGGCGGAACACGGTGACATCGTCACGGAAGGGCGATGCTTGCAGAACGCTTGCAGCCGCATAGCCGATTCCCACTCCTCGCACCGAAGACTGCCTCCATGGTAAGGAGAGGGTCGACGGTTCGAGTCCGTCAGAGGGCTTTCCTCCTGCTTAGCTGACTCTATCGTTATCCAAACGGGTGTCGGTTGACGATTCCGGCGTCCACGCAAACGTCCACGGCGTGGACATTGACCGCGCGAGAGCCTGTGAAGGCGCTAGCGTTTTACGCAAAGCGCCGCGAGGTCCAGGCCTGCGTCGACGCCGTTCCAGACGCGGCAGCCAAGGTCATCTCCAAGCACCGCCCCCAACGTTGGTGTCCCGTACGCGATGACCGGCACATCGCGCTTGGCCAGGCGCGAGGCGAGGCGAATTGCCGCGCGATCGCGCGCGGATCCGCTTAGGCGGTTCAGGCGGAGAACCTGAGAGTGCACGGAACGTGGCAGCCAGGTAGTCGGGACGTCGTGGCCGAGCATCTGCGTCAGAAACGACGCCGGGTCCGGATAGTCGAGCTGCGTCCCGAGCGCCGCGAGTTGAATGCTGGCCGCTGGGTCGCGTAACGACGCAGAAACATCGGCGACCGTGACCGTCCGCACCTCGATCCCGAGCGGGGCGAGCGCGCTGCGGACCAGGCCCGCGAACGCACGGCTTCGATGCTCGCCGGCCTGGACGGCCATGCGAGCCCTAACGCGCCGACGGTGGGTAAGCGCCACCGCGCGCTCCAGATCAGTCGGCTGGAACCCGGCTGCTCCGCCACCTCGCACGCCGGGCGGAATGATTCGCGCGGTCGGCTCCATGTCGGTCGGAGCACTCCGCAGCGCCGCAGGTCCCGCCTGCGCGACGCCCGTTGGGGCCTGGTTCCAGAACGCGGACAGCGCCTGACGGTCGAGCGCCAGCGCTACCGCTTCCCGGAGCCTCCGATCGGAGAAGGGAGGGCGGCCCGCGTCGAAGGCGAGGTAGAAGGTCAGAGGGCGTGGAAACGACCGATACGAGAGGCGCTGCCCCCCGCCGCCGCCGAAGCGACGCGCGACGATTCCGCCCGGCGCAAGCGATGGGTCGAAGTCCTCGACCGCGTCCCAGCTGCCGCGCTGCACGCGGGCCACCGCCTTCGCCGTGTCAATGCCCTCGCGGAGGCCGATCGCGTCGAGCCGCTGCGGGCGCGAGCCTCCGTAGTTCGGGTTGCGCGTGAGGATCGCGTATTCCCCGTTGAAGATGAATCCGCGGAACGCGTAAGGGCCTCCGCCGGGCGGCGGGAAGAACTCCACCCCTCCGGGCAGGATGGGCGTGTCGCGCGGCACCGGGCAGAAGTAAGGAAGCGCGAGCCGCTCGAGGAAGTCCGGAGAGGGCCGGATAAGCGTGAACGAGATCCGGTCTCCCCGGACGTGGATGCCCGAGACGTGGGCTTTCCGCCCGGCGTGAAACGCCTGCGCTCCGACGAGATCGCCGAGGATGCGGATCCCCGGCGAATCCGAGCCTAGCTTGGGCGAGAGGGCTCGCTCGATCGAGTAGCGGAACGTCTCCGCGTCGAGAGGTGCGTTCGACGGGGGCGCGAAGCGGAACGTCTTCCGGAGGACGAAGGTGTACGTGCGCCGGTCGGACGAGACCACGGGCATCGCGGCCGCGGCCTCAGGGACAAGCTGCTGCCCCCGTGGCGGCGGCGCGTCCGCATAGCCGAGCAGCGGTGCGCAGGTCGCCCGCTCGGCCTGGAAGATGAACGGGTTGCTCGGCACGACGGCCGGATCCGGATGATTGTCGTTTGCCAGCTGGTAGATCGGGACGATCAGCCGAGCAACGTTGCCGCCGAGCGCGTCGATCCGATCTTCGTAGGTTCGCCCCGGATTCATCTCGACCAGGAGCTTCCCGTGGAGCGCTGCCACCGACTGCAGCGGATGGCCAAACCGGAGGACGCGGCTTTCGCCCGTGGCGGCGTCGATGCCGGTCACCGTTCCGACGTCTTGATTAGCCACCCACAGAGTGCCGTCGGCGTAGGACTCCTGGCGAGCGCCGTCGCCAGTCTCGTACGTGTCCACGATCGCACCGGAGTGGTCATCGGCCTTGTAAACGGTGCCCTTCGTCTCGTTGGACGCCCAGAGGTAGCCCCCGCCTACTGCGAGGTTCGCGAGCTCGGGCTCCGGCACGGCCGCAGTCGCGGTGATCGTGTTCGTCTTCGGATCGATTCGCTCGACGCCGTGACCGCTCTGGACCCAGACGGCCCCGTCGCCGAACACCACGCCGGTTGCGTCCGGTAAGCCTCCAAAGCGTTTTTGCACGGCCCCCGTTGCCCGGTCGACGCGCAACAGCTCCCCCGCGTCGGGGCGCGTGACCCAGAACGATCCATCGCCTACCGCCAGGCCTGCAAGTCCATCCTCTCGCGGGTTCTCTGACAGCCGAAAACGGTCGACCTCTCTATCTTGGGGGATATCCATGCGGACGAGCCTTCGGCCGCCGAGCCAAAGGCTTCGGCCGTCGACGATCCCCGAGCCGCCGGTATCGCCGAGCGGAGAGCCGATCCGACGAACGACGTGACCGTTGTCGGGATCGATCTGCACCGTTTCGTACGGCCGCAGATTCCAGACCCAAAAGCTGCCCTCGCCGGTGATGACCTCCGCCGGGACCTTGATCTGACTCGCCCCGATGTGCGCGACGAGGCGGCCGCTCGACGCGTCGACGATGGCGACGCCGGAATCGACCGAAGCAAGGGACGTGTCGCTTCCGCGTGTGAGAGCAACGGCGACGGCGGCGACGGCGAGCGGCGACGATGACGGTCGCTCCGATGGCGACGAGCCTCCAGCTCGGCACATGTGCGTCGCGCCGGACGCCGACCCGCGGCGGGTCGAGTGTCGCATCCTGGCGGAGGATCCGTGCTTCGAGCTCCTGCAGCGAGCGTCCCGGCTCAAGCCCGAGCTCGCTGCGCAGCCGGCCGGCCCCCCGCCGGTATGCGTCGAGCGCGTCGGCTTGGCGGCCGGAACGGTAGAGAGCAAGCACGAGCTGCTCGAGCAGGTGCTCTCGAAACGGATGCTCCGTGAGGACCGCCTCCAGCTCGGCGATGAGCTCGCGGTGCCGCCCAAGCTCGAGGTCGGCATCGATCCGGGCCTCGAGCGCTGCCAGTTGGCGCTCTTCGAGTCCCGCGATCTCCACCTGCGCCCAAGGCTCGAGGCTCAGATCCGAGAGCGGCCGGCCGCGAAAGAGTGCAAGCGCCTCGCGCAGCCGCTCAGCCGCCTCCTTCGCCGGGGCGCCGGACGCCGCGCGGACGAGCGCGTCGAAGCAATCGACGTCCAGCTCGCCTGGCGCAACGGCGAGCTCGTAACCGCGACTCCGAGTGATGATGCGACCCTCGCCGAGGGCGCGGCGGAGCCGCGTGACGTAGACCTGGACGCTTTTGACTGCGGTGGCCGGCGGCCTCCCGCTCCAAACCTCCTCGATCAAACGGTCCGTCGAGACCGGCCGGCCACGCGAGAGCAGCAGCAGAGCGAGTAGCGCCCTCTGCTTCTCACCGCCGAGCGCGACCTGCCGACCGTCTTCCTCGACCTCGAGCGGGCCGAGAATCCTGAATTCCATCCAGCTCCTCGTCGCCGTTGCCGACCGTAGCATGGTCCAGAGTCGGCCCTGCGGAGCCGTTTTTGCCGCCCGTTAACCGCGACCTCTGCTCGTTTTAGCCGCTCGAGCTCAGTGTGCCGGTATGCACTTGAGCGTTTTGTCGACGGTCTGGGCAGTCGCCGCCGTTGCAGCCGCCGTGCTCAGTTCTGTCGCTCACGCGGGCGCGGCACTTCGCAACCGCACCGCGGGCCCGATCCAGAGCCGCTCGTCGTCAAGGTCGGCGGCGCCGCCCACTTTCGGTGGGGTGACGCAGGCATCGGAGCGACAGCCGGACTTGGCGGCGTGCTCGTCCTCGTCTCCGGCGTCTCGTTGAGACGTGCCGGTCGGTCGCAGCGCGAAGAAGAAGGAGGTCGTTTGTGAGGCACACCCTGGTCGGCATTCGAAGAACCCCAGGAGAGGAGGAGCGATGAGGAAGGTTCGGTTGCTCGTGCTCGCGTTGGCCTTAGCTGTGATTGTCGCTGGGCTGACCGCAGTGCATGCTGCGGGCCGCAAGCACGATCATGGACAGAACGCGGAACGTTCGCGGGTTTCGGACCCGCCGCGCAGGACTGTGTCGCACCAGCGGCTGTCTCTACAGCAGATCTTGGCGCTGGGTTGCGGACCTCTAACGCAGCAAGCGGCGGAAGACGTGCTTCGTGGGCGACGGCAGGCGAGGTGTGGGCGATGAGCCGGCTGACAAGGCCCCGACTGGCGCCACACGCGCTCGCCGTGCTCACGACACTGGTCGCGATCATCGCGGCCGTAGAGGCGGGAGGGGGCCGAGCGACCCCACCCGCTCACGACGGCCTGATCGCCTTCCAGCGCTACGTGTTCCAAGACCGTCCGCTCCAAGCAGACATCTTCGTCGCCGAGGCTGACGGAAGCGGCCAACGGAGAGTGACTCGCGCTCCGCACGGACTGATCGACGGAGAGCCGGACTCGGCGCCGGACGGCCGGGCAATCGTCTTCCAGCGATGTGTCACGGTCGACGGGCCGTGCACAATCTGGAGCGTCAGCGCGGACCGAACGGGCGCCGGCGGCTTACGCCCCGCGGCGCGACGAAATGCGTTGACGAGACCTCACCGGCGTTCGCCCCGGACGGCAAGACGATCGCCTTCGAGTGTCTGACACGGCGGCGCGGGCAGCTGATCTTCTCCGTCGTCGCCATGGCTCGCGATGGCGGGCACCGCCGCGTCGTCGTGGGCGGAACGTCGCGCGCGGGCGTCGGGCGGCCTCAATTCTCACCCGACGGAAAGCGGCTCGTGTTCGAGCTCCAGAACGTCAACGCCAAGCCCAGGAACGGACATGCAACCTACGTCGCCAACCTCGACGGCACCGGCATGCGCCGCGTGACGCCGTGGAGCCTGAGGGCCGGCGACCATCCGGACTGGTCGCCCGACGGGAGTCTCATTCTCGTCCGGAGCATCGCCAACGGTCCCGACTTCTCGCACCAGGGCAACCTCTACACCGTCCGGCCCGATGGCTCCGGTTTGCGGCAACTGACCCATTTTGGGCGGAGGGTAACTCTGCTCCAGAACGGATCGTTTTCACCGGACGGCTCGGCGATTGTCTTCGCGACGACGAGGGGGTCGATCAAGACGAAGCACTCCAACCTTCCGGACGTCTTCACCGTCGGCGCGGACGGCACGGGCCTGAGGCCGGTGACGCGCTCGAGGAACTGGGACGGCTCGCCCGACTGGGGTCCCGCTCCGTAGCGCGCTCTCCGGCTTCCCGCACGCTGGCGGCGTTACGCCAGGTCGGACTCCAGTCGCCACATGCTTTCAGAACGGCTTCGGTGCTGTCTTCTGCGGCGACGAGACAAGCGAAAGGCCCCGTTTCCAGGGCCTTTCTGAGTAGCGGGGGCAGGATTTGAACCTGCGACCTCCGGGTTATGAGCCCGGCGAGCTACCTGACTGCTCCACCCCGCGTCGCTTGCGGCAGTTTACCAACTGTTTTTCGGTCATCGTTAGTCCGAGAGCCGGAGCAACTCGACGCAGCCTTCGAGGACGCCGCTCGAGTCTGCCACCTGCGCGAGCAGGCCGTGAAGCTCGTTCCGCTGGGCCTCATCGAGGCCTGCGAAGAGCCGTTCTTCGACCTTTCCGGCGGCTCGCTCGGCCGCGGCCAGCCGAGTCCGGCCCTCTTTCGAAACCTCGACGATATGCCGTCGGCGATCCTCGGGATCGCGGCGGCGAACGATCAGGCCTTCCGCCTCGAGGTCGTTGAGCAAGCCGACCAGCTTGCTCGGGTCGACGCCGATCGAGTCGATCAGGGCCTGCTGACTCGTCGGGCGGGCACGCACCTCGAACAACACACCCACATGGCGCGGCGTGAGTCCGCTCGGCTTGAGCGCCTCGGTGAACCAGCGCTCCGCGGCGCGGCCGATCTTCACCAGCAGCATCCCCGCCGTGGGCGGGTAGTGGAGCGCCAGCTTGCGGGCCTCGGTCTCGGTGAGCTCAGTCGTTGCCATGTCGAAACCCTAGCAAATTCTCGATATTTGACAAGTGCTAATCGTATGCGGTAGAAAACGAATTGAACTTGGAACGAATTGCACTCAGAAAGAGTTTCCTAGGGAGAGGGATTTCCATGGCACTACGAACTGAAACCGCTACCGCCCCCCGCGATCGGCGCTGGATTGCGCTGGCCGTCCTCGTCGCCGCACAGTTCATGGTCGTCCTGGACGTGGCGATCGTGAACGTCGCGCTGCCCTCGATCAAGACCGACCTGCACTTCACGCAGTCGAGCCTCCAGTGGGTGATCACCGCCTACGCACTCATGTTCGGAGGCTTCCTCCTGCTCGGAGGCAGGATGGCCGACCTGCTCGGCCGTCGCCGGCTGTTCATTGCCGGAGTCGCCCTCTTCACCGTCAGCTCGCTGCTCGCCGGCTTCGCCTGGTCGGAAACCTCGCTGATCGCCTTCCGAGTCACACAGGGGCTCGGCGGGGCCCTGCTCGCTCCGGCGGCGCTCTCGATCCTGACCACGATGTTCGCCGAGGGACGTGAGCGCAACATCGCGCTCGGCGTCTGGGGCGCGGTCTCGGGGAGTGGGGCCGCTGCCGGCGTGCTCCTCGGCGGCGTGCTCACCAGCTGGCTCGCCTGGTCCTGGATCTTCTTCATCAATGTTCCCGTTGGCCTCGCGATCGTCGCGGTGAGCCCGTTCCTCCTGCGCGAGAGCCGGGCCGGGCTCGATCACCGCCTGTTCGACGTCGCCGGCGCGACGTCCATAACCGGCGGCTTGATGCTGCTGGTCTACGCGATGACACGGGCGACCCAGATCGGCTGGGGCACGGCCGAGACGATCGGGCTTCTGGCGGCCTCTGCGACTCTGATCGCCGCATTCGTCGTGATCGAGCTGCGCTCGAAGGCGCCGCTCCTGCCGATGCGAATCTTCCGGCTCCGCACGCTCACGGGCGCGAACGTGACCTCGTTCCTGCTCGGCACCTCCGTCTTCTCCCAGTTCTTCCTCGGGACCCTCTACATGCAGCAGGTGCTGCACTACTCCGCGATCGAGACGGGCGTCGCCTACCTGCCCCTGACGCTGACGATCATCGTGCTCGCGAACGTCTCTCAGAACCTCGTGACTCGAGTCGGGGTGCGGCGCGTGCTGCCGGTCGGGCTCGCGCTTGCGGCCGGCGCACTCGTCCTGCTCACCCAGCTTCCGGCTGACGGCCACTACTTCTTCGACCTCTTCCCCGCCTTCTTGCTGAGCGCGGTCGGGCTCGCCTTCACGTTCGTGCCGATGACGATCGCCGCGCTGATGGGCGTGGAAGCGGCCGACGCGGGCGTCGCCTCCGGTCTGCTGAACACGACCCAGCAGATCGGCGGTGCGGTCGGGCTCGCCGCGGCATCGACGATCGCCACCACCTTCACGACGCGCTACGTCGACGCCCACCCGGGATCGTCTCCCCTGGGCGCCGAGGCCCTGACCCACGGTTTCAACATCGCGTTCTACGCCCTGGCCGGCGTGGCCGCGCTCGCCGCCGTTCTCGCCGTGGTGCTGATCGAGCCCCACGCCGCCCCGGCGGAAGAAGCCGAGTTCGAAGCAATTCCGATCGAGGAGGCCGCCTGATGGCACTGCACGACATCGACCCCCTGCTGGAGAGAATCCGCACGCTCGTCGCCGAGACGCAACAGCTGGAGGGCGACGGGGCAGACGAGAGCTCCGTCGCTGCTCGGCGGCACGAGGTCGCCCAGCTGAAGTCCCTGCTCGCAAAAGTCGTCAGCCACGACCCGGTCCACGACTACAGCGCGGCGGCCTGAGCCATCGAGGCGAGAGCGGGTAGCCTCGGGGCCATGCGCGTCGGCGTCGTCGACCTTGGTAGCAACTCGACCCGGCTGCTCGTGGCCGACGTGGACGATGGGCGGGTCGAGGAGGTGGCGCGGCGGCTCACCATCACCCGCCTCGGCGAGGGCGTGGACGAGCGGCGCAAGCTCCTGCCCCTCCCGATCGCGCGCGTGCGCAACGCGCTCTCCGAGTACCGCCGCGAGCTCGAGCAGGCGGGCGCAGAGCGGACGCTCGCGATCGGCACGAGCGCTATCCGAGACGCCGAGAACGGCGAGGCGTTCCTCGGCGAGATCGAGTGGAGCTACGGCTTCGCCACCCGCCTGCTCTCGGGCGAGGAGGAGGGCGAGCTCACGCGGCGCGGCGTTGCCGGCGAGAGCGAGCTCGCGCCCGGAACGCTCGTCCTCGACGTCGGAGGCGGCTCGACCGAGCTGATCGTCGACGGCTCTCGCACGAGCCTCGACATCGGCTGTGTCCGACTGACCGAGCGGTTCCTCGCCTCCGATCCGCCGACCCGCGACGAGCTCGACGCAGCGGCCGCGCAGGTGCGCGAGGCGCTCCCTGACCTCGAGCCGGAGCGGGCGATCGGCGTAGCGGGCACGGTGACGACGCTCGCAGCACTGGAGCTCGGCGAATACGACCCGGAGCGAGTCCACGGGCACCGAAGCTCGCGCGACGAGATCGAGGAACAGCTCGAGCGCCTCGCCTCCCTCCCGCTTGCGGTTCGGCGCGCGCTGCCCGGCCTCGAGCCGGAGCGGGCACCGGTGATCGTCGCGGGCGCGATCATCGTCCGCGAGGTGCTCGACCGCTACGGGCTCGACGAGCTTCGGGTGAGTGAGCGCGACATCCTCCACGGCGCAGCGCTCGAGGCCGCCGCGTTGCCACCTGTGGAAGAGGGCGACGCGCCGCCCGGCGCCTACACCTGCTGTTAGACCGGGTCCAGCTCGAGAGGCGGTTCGTCCTCGGCGAGGCGCCGTTGCAGGACGCTGCGCGAGACCACCCCGACGAGTCGTCCGTCCTCGAGCACGGGAACACGCTCGGCGTCGTGCTCTTCCAGGAAGCGGAACGCCTCGTCGAGCGGCAACTCGGGGTCGAGCGTCCAGTGCGCGGGCTCCGCGATCCCGCCGACTTGCGTCTCGCCCGGCGGTCTCCCTGCGGCAACCACTTCCCGTACGAGCGTCTTGCGCGTCACCACGCCGAGGAAGCGGCCGTCGTCGCAGACGTAGACCGCGCGCACGTCCGGCTGGACGAGGTGCTCGCCGGCCTCCTGCGCCGACGCCTTCGCGTCGAGCGTCTGTGGGTCGGGGATCATCGCGTCGCGCACGCGGTCACTCATGGGTAGATCCCCCGCGCCGTCAGCGCTCCGGCCACCTCGCGGATCCCGGCGACGAGCGCCGCTCCGCGCAGCGTCATCTCCCGCTCCTCGGCGAGCGACCAGACCCGCTCGAACGCGTCGCCGAGCTGCTCGGCGAGCTTCGCGCGGATCTCGCGCCGGTCCCAGAAGAGCCGGCCCAGGTCCTGCACCCATTCGAAGTACGAGACCGTCACGCCGCCTGCGTTCGTGAGCACGTCGGGAAGGACGGGGATCCCTCGCTCGACGAAGATCGCGTCGGCCTCGAGGGAGGTGGGGCCGTTCGCGCCCTCGGCGATCAGGCGCGCCTGGACGCGGTGTGCGTTCTCGCCGGTGAGCTGGTCCTCGCGTGCGGCGAGGACGAGTATGTCGCAGGGGAGCTCGAGCAGCTCCTCGTTCGTGATCCGGTCGCCCTCCGTCCAGTCCGTGAGCGAGCCGCGCTGCTCGGCGAGGCGGCGCAGCGCCTCGACGTCGAGACCGCCCGGGTCGTAGACGCCGCCGGAGACGTCCGAGACCGCGATCACGGTCGCGCCCTTGGCGTCGAGCTCGGCGGCCGCGATTCCGCCTACGTTGCCGAAACCCTGGACGACGCAGCGCTGCTCGTCGAGGCTCCAGCCGAGCTTCTGGCAGGCCCGCTCGATCACCATCACGACGCCCGCGCCCGTCGCCTCGTGCCGGAAGAGCGAGCCCCCCAGCGAGATCGGCTTGCCGGTGACGATCTCCGGCACGGCGTGGCCGATCTCCATCGAGTAGGTGTCCATCATCCAGGCCATCGTCTGCTCGTTCGTGGCCATGTCGGGCGCCGGGATGTCCTTCTGCGGGCCGATGATCGGGAGCAGCTCGGAGGTGAAGCGCCTGGTGATCTTCTGGAGCTCGTCGCTCGAGAGCTCACGGGGGCTGCAGCGGACGCCACCCTTGGCGCCCCCGTACGGGAGCCGTAGGAGCGCGCACTTCCAGGTCATCCACATCGCCAGCGCTGCGCACTCGCCGAGCGTCACCTCGTGGTCGTAGCGGATGCCGCCTTTGGTCGGGCCGAGCACCGTCGAGTGTTGCACCCGGTACCCCGGGAAGACCGTCCAGCGGCCGGAGTCGAGCTTGACCGGCACGCTGACGACGAGCGAGCGCTCCGGGTAGCGCAGCCGCTCCGCCACGAACTCCTCGACGTCCGCGTGCGGAAGTGCCTGCTCGTACTGCGCGAGCGCCGTCCGGAAGAGCGGCGTCTCCCATTCCAGATGCCCGTGCTCGGGCGAGACCTCCTGCACCTCGGCCACGCGCCGCAGTGTAGTGCCGAGAAAAGGCGCCCGAACCCTGACGCCAAGGGCGCGACTTGCGGACTCACGCGTCGTTGTGCAACATGCACGTTGCATGACCGAATCACGAATGGTGCAGAATCGTAAGCGCCCTCGTGTCGACGGCGAGCTGCATCGAGCGACGATCGCCGTCCTCCGCGAGCAGGGCTGGGAGGGACTGACGCTGGAGCGGGTCGCTCAGGCCTCGGGGCGCGCACGCTCCACGCTCTGGAGGCAGGGGCTGACCCTCGAGGTGCTCGTGTCCGCCCTGGTCGGCGAGCTCGCGGCCGACTTCCGCGATTCGATGTATCCGATCCTGACTATCGGAGGCACCGGCCGGGATCGCCTCGAGCGCGCGCTCTTCGCCCTCTGCCAGCTCCTCGACCGGCATCTCCCGCTGATGCTCGCGACCGACGAGGCCTTCCACCAGGAGACCGCGCCCGGGCAGCCGCCCCACTACCTGCACCCGTTCATCCAGTTCCTTCGCGAAGGGGCCGCCGACGGCTCGCTCGCGCCCGGAGACGACGTCGTCGAGGCTGCGGACGTCGCCTTCAACGCGGTCGCGTGGACCTACGTTCACCTCCGCGGACGCCACGGCTGGCCGGCGGAAAAGGCAGCGGGCGGCGTTGTGCGCATGGTGCTCGACGGCCTCGCCGGCGCACCTTCGTCGACCGTACCCAAGCGAAGAAAGGAGCGATCGTGACCATGACCCTCCCCTACAGCGAGCCGTTGGTGCCGCGCGAGCCCGCCGAGCGGATCGTCCCCGAGCCGCCGCGTCGCGGCGAGCCCGGCGGACCGCCCTGCGCCATCTGCGAAGGCAAGACGACGAAGGCAGTGTGGTCGGACGAGAACTGGACGCTCCACCCGCCCGTCGGCGGAAGCCTGCCCGGCGCGGTCTGGCTGGCGAGCCGTGTCCACGTCGACTCGTTCGCCGACCTCCCGGAACCGCTGGCTGCCGACTTCGGTCGCGTGGTCGGACGCATCGAGCGCGCCATCCTCTCGCTCGGCGACATTGCCCGCGTGCACCTCTACCGCTGGGGCGACGGCGGCGCCCACTTCCACGTCTGGCTCATTCCGCGTCCGCTCGGGATGGTCGAGGCTGCGGGCATGATGCTCCCGATCTGGGAAGACGTCCTCCCAAACGTGCCGGACGAGGAGCTCGCAGCGGCGGCAGCCCGGGTCGGCTCGGCCATGTGACGGTGGAAGGCGCCCTCGCCCGTCGGCTCGGGACAGGCGACGCCGTCGTCATCGGGCTCGGCTCGATGATCGGGGCCGGCGTCTTCTCGGCCTTCGCGCCCGCGGCGGCGGCGGCAGGCAGCGGCTTGCTGATCGGGCTTGCCCTCGCCTCGGGCGTCGCTTACTGCAACGCCGTCGCATCTGCGCAGCTCGCCGCGCAGTACCCGACCTCCGGCGGCACGTACGTCTACGGGCGGGAGCGACTCGGCGAGTGGTGGGGGTTCCTGGCGGGCTGGGGGTTCGTCGTCGGCAAGACAGCGTCCTGTGCGGCGATGGCGCTGACGTTCGCGTCGTACGCCGTCCCCGGCTCGGAGTGGGCGCAGCGACTTGCGGCGCTACTGGCCGTCGCGGCCCTGACGGCGGCCAACTACCAGGGGATCACGCGGACGGCAGGACTCGCGAGGGTGCTCGTCGCCGCGTCGGTGCTCGCGCTGCTGATCGTCGTGGTCGCGATCGCCGCGAGCGGGAACACGGACACGGCGAACCTCGGCGGCTCGGCGTCCCTGTGGAGCGGCGGCGTGTACGGAGTGCTGCAGTCGGCGGCCCTGCTCTTCTTCGCCTTCGCGGGATACGCCCGGATCGCCACGCTCGGCGAGGAGGTGCGCGACCCCGAGCACACCATTCCGAAGGCGATCCCGATCGCGCTCGGCATCACCGTCGCGCTCTACGCCGCGGTTGCTCTCGCATCGCTGCTCGTGGCCGGCCCGGACGCGCTCGCGGCCAGCACGGCCCCCCTTGCGACAGCGGCCAAGCTCGCCGACGCGGCCTGGGCCGTCCCGATCGTCCGTGTCGGCGCGGCCGTCGCGAGCCTCGGAGCGCTGCTCGCGCTGATCGCGGGCATCGGCCGCACCTCGCTGGCGATGGCGCGCCACGGAGACCTGCCAGGCTGGCTCGCGGCGGTCCATCCCCGGTACCGGGTTCCCGGTCACGCAGAGCTTGCGGTCGCGGCCGTCGTGTCAGTGCTGGTGCTCACGACCGACCTGCGCGGCGCGATCGGCTTCTCGTCGTTCGGGGTCCTCACCTACTACGCGATCGCGAACGCCGCCGCCTATACCCAGCCCGCGGAGAGGCGACGCTGGCCGCGCGCGCTGAACGTCATCGGACTCGTGGCCTGCGCCGTGCTCGTGGTCGCCCTCCCGCTCTCGGCGGTCGCCGCCGGGCTGGCCGTGCTGGCCGTCGGTCTCGCGGGCCGCCTGATCCTGCGCAGAGAGCCCGGCTCGGGCCTCGGCCAGGAGAACTGAGGCCGGGTGGTGTTCCTCCCGTGGGCGGCCAGGGCCGCCTAGCTGCCCCGACTGAGCCGCAGAAGAGGCCACCCGGCATCACATTGACGCCGCGACCGACCGCAAACTTGCTGTGTGCCGACGAGAGCGGCTACCAGATAGCTGGTCGGTGAGGATCCGGCCAAACGAGCACTAGCGGCCCGAACCTGACGTTGTGTATTCGAAGGGGCCGAGTTGTGGGAAGCGCCCAGGCGTCCTGAACCGCCGCTCGGCCCCGGCTCGCTCGCTGCCTCGCCGCGCGCCTCGAAGCTGACAAGAGTGCCGGGGAAGGGACTCGAACCCTTACGCCCCCAGCGGGGACACCTGATTTTAAGTCAGGCGCGTATGACCAGTTTCGCCACCCCGGCGCGGCGAAGGATAGCCGCGGCCCAGGCTAGGAGGGCTTGGCGGAACGTGGCACAGCCCGCGTTCTGTCGAGCCCTCCCTACTAGAGCCCGGCGGGGAACTTGTACTTCGAAGGGATGACCTTCGGCGGCGTCCCGATCACGATCGCGATCTCCTGGTGCGCCTTCAGCTCGAGCGCCCGCGGGTCGCCCTGGTACGGCTTCCCGTCCACGTAGAGGCGCCACGGCGTCAGCTCCTTGCAGTAGCCGCCCACGCAGCTCGGGGTGAGGCGAACGCCCCAGACGCCGAAGAACTGGGCGAGGTCGAACGTGCGTTTCGTCGGCGATTCGACGTGCATGATGCCGCTGGCGTCGTGGGTGTGCAGCTCGGTGAGGAACTGGCCGTCGTAGATCCCGATCTGGGACGGAACCGTGACCTTCTTCCCGTTCACGAAGACGTCGAGGTGCTGGTGAATGTGCACGACCTCGCCCTCGTTGGTCAGGGCGTTCAGGCCGAGCGGCTTGAGCCTGTCGGGCAGCGTGTCGAGCGCGGCATTCCAGGGCGCCGGCCCCGTCTGGACTCCGACGAGGCTGTCGCTGTTCGGGATGTTCACGGCCGCCCTGTTGCTGTCGTTGAAGACGAACAGAAAGAGCACCGCCACTCCGACGGCGATAACACCGGTGAGGGCAAAGCCGATCGCCATGAACAGGAAACGGCGATCCTCGGGCGAGCGAGGCCGCTTCGGATCGGTGCGCCGCTGCGGCGCCTGGACCTTGCGCGGAGGCGCTGGCGTGCGGGACTTCTTCTTCGCCATCGGGCGGCGATGCTACCAAGGGCCTTGACGACCACCTTGCTGCGGGTTAGTGTCGTCGCGTCAGATCCGGAAAGCCGAAAGGTCTTCCGGATCTGGCGTTTTTTGTGGCCATTGCGGATACTCGGGATTCATCCCCACGCAAGGAGGCTGCAATGAGTTGGCTCGACAAGCTACTCGGGCGCGGTAAGAAGGCGACCGGGGATCTCACGGGCGACAGCTCGATGAAGCAGGAAGGCATGCACCAGGAGCAGGAAGGCATGGCGTCCGAGCGTGCGGAGAGCGCCGAGGACATGGCGCAGCAGGAGCGCGAGCGCGCGGCCGAGCATCACGCCGAGCGCCAGGACACCTAGCGCCTCACCGCATCGGCTTCGATCGAGGGCGGCGCGAGCCGCCCTCGATCGTTCTGGTGCCGTCCGACGCTGCCCCTAGGGTTCGTCGGCTCATGACGCTCCTTGCGATTCTTCTCGTCCTGCTCGCCGGCGGTGCCGCGCTCGCTCTGTGGCTGAACCGGCGGCTGCGCGACCACGGCGGTGAGACCTCGCGCGCGCTCGGCGGGGTCGCCGAGGCCATCGACCGCCGCTTCGCCGAGCTCGAGACGAAGGTCGACCGGCGCCTCGAAGGTCTCGACGGCCGGCTCCTCTCGACCCAGCAGAGCGCGGGCAAGACCGCGACGGACATCGTCGAGCGGCTCGGCAAGCTCGACGGAGCCGCTGCGCAGATGCTCTCGCGCGCGAACGACCTCGCCCGCCTCGAGCACGCGCTGCGCCCTCCGAAGGCCCGCGGGGGCGTCGGCGAGATCCTCCTCGGCAACCTTCTGCGCGACTCGCTGCCACCGGACGCCTTCCGGCTCCAGCACACCTTCCGTACGGGAGAGCGCGTGGACGCGGTGATCCGGGTCGACAAGCTCGTCCCGGTCGACGCGAAGTTCCCACTCGACAACTTCGAGCGGCTCGTGACGGCCGGCGACGACGGGGACAAGGCTCTCCACCAGAAGGCCTTCGACCGGGACGTGAAGACGCACGTGGACGCGATCGCCTCGAAGTACATCCTCCCGGCGGAGAACACCTACGACTTCGCGCTCATGTACCTGCCGGCGGAGTCCGTGTACTACGAGCTCGTCTGCGGGGCGGGGAACGTCTACGGGTACGCGCTCGGTAAGCGCGTATTCCCCGTCTCGCCCACGACCCTGCACGCGTACCTGCTCGTGATCACGCTCGGGCTGAAGGGGCTCCAGATCGAACAGCACGCGCAAGAGGTGATGGCCTACTGCGGTCAGCTGGGTCAGGACTTCGAGCGGTTCCGCTCCGACTTCGAGGTCGTCGGCAAGCACATCCAGAACGCCCAGTCGAAGTACGGCGAGGCCGACCGCCGGCTGGACCGTTTCGGGACACGGCTCGAGCGTGCGGCCGACTGGCAGGATGCGGTCGAGCCCGACGAGGCGCACGAGCTCCCGCGTGCGGTCGACGCGGCCTAGCTCCTCTACGCAGTAGCGGGCTGCTGCTCGCGGAGGTAGCGGATCAGACCGCCTGCGACGGCGATCTCCCGCTCGCGCGGCAGTAGGTCATGCGTGAGCGTGATCGAGTCTGCGCCCTCGATCTCGGCCTCGAGCTCATCGTTTCCTTCGGCGATCGAGTGCAGCTGCGAGATGCGCCAGGTCTGGCCGAGCTCCGTCTTGTCGTAGTCGTTCTCTTCCTGGAAGAGCAGCGGCAGGATCCCCTGGGCGATCAGGTTGCGCCGGTGGATCCGGGCGAAGCTCTTGGCGATCACCGCGCGCACGCCGAGCTGGGCCGGCGCCAGGGCCGCGTGCTCGCGGCTCGAGCCCTGGCCGTAGTTGTGGCCGGCGACGATGAAGCCTCCACCCCACTCGTGCGCCCGCTTCGCGAACCCGGGATCCTTGTGCTGGAACGTGAACTCGGCGATCGCGGGGACGTTCGAGCGATACGCCATCACAGTCGCGCCGTCGGGCGAGAGATCCCCGGTCGAGATGTCGTCCGGCGCCTTGATCAGGACCCGCATACGCAGCTCGTCCGGGAGCGGCTTCTGCTCGGGCGGCGGCTTGATGTTCGGGCCGCGAGGGATCTCGATCGAGCTCGCCTCGTCGGCAGGCACCGGCTCGAGGATGTGGGCCTGCACGACCTCGGGGCGTGCCTCCGGTCGCTCCGACAGGTCGACGTCGCCGAGCTCGCGCGGGTCCGAGATGACGCCGGTGAGCATCGAGGCGGCCGCCACGGCCGGAGAGCAGAGGTAGACCTGGTCGTCGGCGGTGCCGCTGCGGCCGGGAAAGTTGCGGTTGAAGGTCCGGAGTGAGTTCGACCCCGACGGAGGGGCCTGGCCCATGCCCACACACGGTCCGCAGGCCGGCTCGAGCATCCGCACGCCGGCCATCAGCAGGTCGACGTAGGTGCCGGAGCGCGTGATCTGGTCGAGGATCTGCCGCGACCCCGGCGTGGCCGTCGCCGACACGAGCTTCTCCGAGATCTGCGTGCCACGCATCACTGCGCCGCAGAGCGCGAGGTCCGCGTACGAGGAGTTCACCGAGGAGCCGATGCAGACCTGGGTCAGCTCGGTGCCCACGACCTCCTCGATCGGTACGACGTTTCCCGGCGAGGAGGGCTTCGCGACGAGCGGAACGAGCTCGGCGAGGTCGATGTGCTCCTCCTCGTCGAAGTCTCCGGTCTCGCCGGTCGGGAGGTCGACGAACTCGTCTTCGCGCCCCTGCTCGCTCATCCAGGCGCGCGTCTCGTCGTCGGCGGGGAAGACCGCACCGGTGGCCCCCAGCTCGGCGATCATGTTCGCGATCGTGCCGCGCTCGGTGTAGCTGAGGCCCGCGACACCCGGCCCGGTGAACTCGAAGATCGCACCGCGGCCGCCGCGAACGCCACGCCGGCGCAGGAGCTCGAGGATCACGTCCTTCGCCTGGATCCACGGCCGCTTCAGGTCGTTCTCGAGGAAGACCCCGACGACCTTCGGGCAGGGAAGCTCGAATGGATGGCCGGCCATGCAGACGGCGACGTCCAGCCCGCCCGCGCCGATGGCGATCATGGCGCACGACCCCGACTGGGTCGTATGGCTGTCCGCCCCGACGAGCGTCTTCCCGGGGGCAGCGAAGCGCTCGCAGTGGACGTAGTGGCAGATCCCGTTTCCGGGCCGCGAGAACCAGGCGCCGTACCGGCCCGACATCGCCTGCAGGAAGCGGTGATCGTCCGGGTTCTTGAAGTCGATCTGGAGGATGTTGTGGTCGACGTAGACCACGGCCGTCTCGACCTGGACGCGCTCGACCCCGAAGGACTCGAACTGCATCATCGCCATCGTTCCCGTCGCGTCCTGGGCGAGCGTCTGGTCGACGCGGAGCCCGATCTCCTGTCCGGGAACGAGCTCGCCGCGCTCGAGGTGGTCTTCGAGGATCGTGCGCGCGAGAGAGGCCATCAGTCCAAGTATTCCTGATGCGGCGGCGCCGGCTCCGGTTGTCCCGGGATCAGAAGCGCAGGAGGGCGCCGATCCCCTCGACGGGCTCGAGATCCTGGCGCTGACGCAGCGCGCAGACCGTGCCCCCGTGAGCGAGCGTCTGGTGAACGGCGAGGTCGACCCCCTCGTTGCGCTGCTCCATCTGCGTGCCGTCGAGTGGGCACGCCCCGCCCTCGCTGGCGACCCGCCCGCAGGCAGGGCACTCCCAGGCCGGCCGATCGGCGCCGTCCTGGAACAGCAAGAGCTCGACGCGTCCGTCGGAGGCAGCCTCGAGCGTCGGAGCCCAGCCTGCGGCGGCGCGGCCGTTGCGCCCGGCCTCCTCCTTCCAGCGCTCGACCACGTCGCTCTCCTGCTCCGAGCGCCACGACTCGAGCAACGGAGCCGCTGCCTCGAGCAGCTCGGGCGGGCCGGCGTGCGCGTCGGCGCTCGTCCAGCCGACGATCGCCTTCTTCACCTCGTGCGAAAGCGTCTCCTCGAGCTCGGCCCGCGTCTCCTCCGCGGCGACGATCACGAGCGGAGGCCCGTTCAACGAGCGAACCTGGCGGTCGAGGATCTCGGCGACGCCTTTCAGGTGGTCGTGCACGAGCTTCTCGATGTGCCGCTGATAGCGCGACTGTGACCAGCCCCCCTGGTCGTGCCGGCCAGGCTGTTCGTCGAAGTGCTCGACGGCCTCCTCCAGGCGACCGTCGTTCAGCCGGTAGATGTCCCCGCGCTCGCGGCTGACGACGGCGACAAGCGCACCCTCGCCTCGGCCCACGAGCGGCACGAGTGGGGCGACGTACAGGCTCGCACCCACCTTGACGAGGTCGGGCACGCGCTCGCTCAGCGCGAGCGGCCGCCAGACGTTGTCGAGCCACGCGCAGAAGACGGCGAAGCCGTGGGCGCCGTCGCGATCGAACTCCTGCTCGAAGAAGGTACTGAGCCGCTCACGGTCTTTGCGCAGACCCTCCCTCTGCTCGTGCGTGAGCTCTGGCCGGCGGGCCGCTTCAGAGCGGTCGACCTCGTCGAGGAGCGCGTTCATCCGCGTCGCCGCGTCGCCTGCGGTGGGGGTGTCGCTCGGATCCAGGTCGAGATAGAGGCTGATCGCACAGCCGTTCTGCACCCGAAACCGTGCGAGGTCCCGGAGGCGGTCCCACGTCACTGTCGAGGCCATTACGTTTCCCTTCGCCGGAAGGCGGCGATTCTAGTCATCGAGGTCGTCTCCCGAGGAAGTTTCGACCGGTGCGAAGCGTTTAATACTGCAGAGGAAGAAATGACTGAAGAGACACGAGAGCTGATCATCATCGGCGGTGGGCCTGCGGGCTACACCGCAGCCCTGTATGCGGCGCGGGCCAACCTGCGTCCGCTGGTGATCGAGGGCTTCGCCTGGGGCGGACAGCTGATGATCACGAGCGACGTCGAAAACTACCCGGGCTACCCCGACGGGATCATGGGCCCGGAGATGATGCAGGACTTCCGGCGCCAGTCCGAGCGCTTCGGCGCCGAGTTCGTGACCGACGACGTCACGAAGGTGGACTTCTCCGAGCACCCGTTCCGGGTCTGGGTCGGGGACAAGGAGCACATGGCGGAGGCCGTGATCGTGGCGACCGGCGCCAGCGCGCGGCAGCTCGGGCTCGAGTCCGAGCGCTCGCTGCAGGGCCGAGGCGTCTCCTACTGCGCGGTGTGCGACGCAGCGTTCTTCCGCGACAAGCAGGTCGTGGTCGTGGGCGGCGGCGATTCCGCGATGGAGGAGGCGATCTTCCTGACGAAGTTCGCCACCAAGGTCAGCCTCGTCCACCGGCGCGACGACTTCCGCGCCTCGCAGATCATGCTCGACCGCGCCAAGGCGAACGAGAAGATCGAGTTCGTCACGCCGACCGTGGTCGAGGAGGTCATCGGCGAGGGCGGTTCGACGAGCGCGGTGCGCGTCCGGGACCTCGATACCGGCGAGACGAGCGACCTGCCAGCTCAGGGGTTGTTCGTCGCAATCGGTCACGACCCGAACACGAAGCTGTTCCTCGAGCAACTCGACCATGACGAGGCCGGCTACCTGGTTACCCAGCCGGGCTCGACCGCGACGAACGTCGAGGGCGTCTTCGCCGCCGGCGACGTCGTCGACCACACGTACCGCCAGGCCGTCACCGCCGCCGGAAGCGGCGCGATGGCCGCGCTCGACTCGGAGCGGTGGCTCGCCGCCCGCGAGGGCCATCCCGGCACCGCCGCGACGGCACCGCGCGTCGAAGCGGCCGAGGTCTAGCCGAGCCTCGCCTGATGACCCGGGCCGGATGGATCGATCTCGTCGATCCCGACGAGGCCGAGCTGCGCGAGCGCACGCCGATGACCCTGCACGCCCGCGCGCTCGACCGAATCCTTCGGCCCACCGAGCACGCTGATTACCCGCGGCCGACTCTCGAGAGCCACGGTGACTACGTCTTCGGCGTGTTCCTGGTCGCGGTCGCGGTTCCTGAAGAGGATCGCGTCTACTACCAGGAGGTCGACATCGTGCTGACGCAGGACTTCGTCCTGACCGTCCGCAAGACGCCGCCAGGAGGCGAGCCGTTCGACACGAGCGGCGTGCACGAGGCCTGCGAGCGTGGCGAAGTCGAGGAGCCCGGGATGGTCGCCTACCACCTGGTGGACGAGGTCGCCGAGCGGCTTCTCGACCTGATCGACACGCTGAACGAGGAGATCGACGAGCTCGAGGACCACGTCGAGGACTGGCCAGCGGGACGGGTGCGCCAGCGGCTCTCGGAGCTTCGCCACGATCTGCTCCGCATCCGCAAGACGGTCGCGCCGACCCGCGACGCCGTCCACACCGTCGTCGACGGCCGGGTCGACGTCGAGGGAGGCGAGGTGTTCCCTCACGACGTCGAGCTCCATTTCGCGGACGCCTACGACAAGCTCCTGCGCGCCGTCGACGGGCTCGAGCTCTCGCGCGATCTCGTCGCCGGCGTTCGCGACTACTCCCAGGCGAAGATCGCGAACGATCAGAACGACGTCGTGAAGCGACTCACGGCGATCGCGTCGCTCCTGCTCGTGCCGACCTTCATCGTCGGGCTGTACGGCCAGAACTTCATCAAGAGCATGCCCGAGCTGCGCTGGGCGTTCGGCTATGAGTGGTCCTGGGGCTGGATCATCGTCACGACCCTTCTGCAGCTTTGGTACTTCCGCCGCAAGGGCTGGCTCTAGGCACGCGCTGGCTACCATCGCCGCGGTGCCGTATTTCATCTGTCCGAACTGCAAGGAGCGCTCGATCGACCACGACCGGCGCGAGGGCCTGAGCCAGCAGGCCGTCTCCTGCCACCGCTGCGGCTTCGGTTTCCTGTTCGAGCTGCTCGAGGACTACTACCCGGCGCCGAACACCGGCTTCGTCGTCTGTGACCGCAACGCGCGGGTCCTCGCCATCGGCCGCGACCTGTTCGAGCTGTCGGGCTACCGCGAGCAGGATCTGATGGGGCGTGACGTGGTCGAAGCGCTCGGCCTCTCGGGGTTCGAGGGACCAAGCCCGGCGCAGGTGGCGCTCGAGTGGGGTGTGCGCAGGCTCGGCGTGCAGCTCGAGCTGCGCTCCCGGGTTGGGCACGTGAAGCACGTCACGGCCGACTTCTTCCCGGCCTACGACGACGACGGCGGGCTCTTGGTCGGCCTCACGCCGCGCTGAGACCGGCCAGCTCCGTCTCGACCCAGGACTGCAGCTCCTCGAGCGCTTCGATCGCTCCATCGAGCTCGCGCAGCTCGGCGCGGGCGGCGGGCTCGTCGATCGCACCTAGCAGCCCAAGCGCCTGAAGCCGCGTGGCCGCCGCGTCGGTCAGATCGCGCTGCGCCCGCTTCTCGATCGCCGCCTGCCGGATGCGCGATCGCGCCCGTTCCGCGCGAGCCGAAAGGCTTGCCGCCTCACCGGCGAGCGCGTCGGCGTAGACGGCGAGCTCAACGGCGAGCATGGCTCCAAGGCTAGGCGCCCGAATGTGACGCGAGTGTGTCGACTTCGACCCTACTCGCGGGACACAACGCATTCACGACGCAGATCTCGCACCGCGGCGAGCGCGCCAGGCACACCCGCCTGCCGTGCTGGATCAGCAGGTGCGGAAACACGTTCCAGTGCTGCCGCGGCACCAGCCGCATCAGGTCGCGCTCGATCTTGACCGGGTCGTCGTGCCTCGTGAGACCAAGCCGCTGCGACAGCCTGCGAACGTGGGTGTCGACGACGACGCCCACTGCCTCCCCGCGCTCCCCGACGACGACGTTGGCCGTTTTCCGCGCCACGCCTGGTAGGCGGAGCAACTCCTCGAGGGTCGCGGGCACCTGCCCGTCGTAGTCCTCGATCAGGAGCTGCATGGTGCCTCGGATCGCCTTGGCCTTCTGGCGGAAGAACCCCGTCGAGCGAATGTCGTTCTCCAGCTCCTCGACCGGAACCGCCAGGTAGTCCTCGGGCCGGCGGTACTTGCGAAAGAGGCTCTCGGTAACGCGGTTGACGTTGACGTCGGTGGTCTGCGCCGAGAGCATCACCGAGACGAGCAGCTCGAGGTCGTTGCGGAAGCGGAGCGCGATCGTCGCCTCGGGATATTCGGCCAGCAGCGCCTCGATGATCGGGATGATCCGCTCGCGCTTGGGCCCGACCCGCCGCCGAGCCTCGGCGAGGTAGCTGCGGGCCATCAGGCGCCGTGACGGAGCCGCGGCCCCGCGCAGACGACGTTCAGCGCCGGGCAGTCTGCGCACACGAACTCGCTCGGGGTCGGGCGGAACTCCCCGGCCTGAATCCGGTCGATCGCCGACGAGAGCTCCGTCTCGAGCGCGGGCACGTCTTCGCGCACAAAGCTTGTGGAGACGACCGCGTCCGGGCGCTCGAGGAAGTGGTAGACGACCTCCACCTGCTCCGCGCCCGCCCGGAAGCAGGCCAGCGCGTACACGAGCCGCTGGAGCCGGTAGTCGGCCTCGACGATCTCCTCCGGCTCGGCTTCGGCGAGCGAGTTCGTCTTGTAGTCGAGGACGAGCGCGCTCGGCCCGTCGCGATGGAGCACGTCGATGCGGCCGTGCAGGAGGACGCCGTCGTGCTCGAAGGCGAAGGGCAGTTCGGGCGTGGTTCCCTCGAGCGCGGCGACTCGCGCGCCCAGCTCGGAGCGGGAGTAGGACTCCACGAAGGCGCGGATCCGCTCGAGCTCCTCGTCGGTCACGGCCGGGTAGCGGGCGCGGACGGCGGCCTCGAGATCCTCGGGCACGGCCGGCGCGCCGAGGTCGATCCGCTCCAGCAGCGTGTGCACGGCGTCGCCGATCTCGGTCGCCGCGAGCCCCGTCTGCCCCGGCACGGTGCCCATCGCGTCGGCGGGCCGCAGCCCGACCACGCGCTCGGCGAAGTAGCGATACGAGCAGCGCTCGAAGAGCGAGAGCGCGCTGTAGGAGAGCCGGCGCACTCGATGGAGCGGCGGGGCCGGAACCTCGGTCAGGGGCGCGAGTACCGGCGCCTCCGGCGGCGCGCCGCCGTTCTCGGCGACCTCGAAGAGCTCCAGCTGCTCCACGACGGCGGCTGTGCCTTCGACGAGCGCCTCCGGCGCGTACCGGTCGAGCCGGATCAGCAGGCGCGCGCCTCCGCGCTCGATCTCCATCGGCCCCGGCTCGGCCCCGACGTCGTCCAACTCGCTCGCCTCGAGCCGGTCGAGCACCCAGCCGATCGGCGTGTTCGCATCGGCCTTGCGGTCCTGGTCGATCGCGCCTGAGACGATCAGCCGGTCGATCGCCCGGGTCATGGCGACGTAGTAGAGGCGGAGCCGCTCGGCGCCTTCCGCGTCCTGCTCCGCCGACCTGACCGACTCGTACTCGGAGGTCGAGAGGCGCTTGCCGGTGGAGGGCTCGGCAACGCGGAAGCCGAGGCGCCCATCCGGCAGGCAGAGGATCTCGTCGGCGTCGTGCCGCCCTCGGTCGCGGCCGGCGTCGGCGACCACGACGACCTTGAACTCGAGGCCCTTGGCCGAATGGATGGTCAGGAGCCGGATCACGTCCGTGCCCTCCTCTTCGGCGACCGCCTCGAGCTCGGAGGCGCCGACCGCGTCCTGCTCGGCCACGAAGCGGACGAAGCCCTGGACGTCGGGGCCGCGCAGTTCCTCGTACGAGCGCGCGAGCCGCGCCAGCTTGCGCAGGTTCGCGTAGCGGCGCCTGCCGTCCCACTGGGCGAGCACCGCGAGGTCGTAGTCGTGCGCGCAGACGATCTGCTCGCAGAGTCGCTCGAGCGTGAGCGTCGGCGCCTGCGCGGAGAGCCGGTCGAAGCGCTGCTTGAAGGCCTGGAAGAGGCGTGCGTCTCGTGCCGAGAGCCCGTCCGGCATGCTTTTCTCGAGGCCGCAGAAGAGCGGCCGCTTCGGCGCCGCTCGCCGGAGAAGGACGAGCGCGTCGTTGGAGGCGCCCACGAACGGCGAGGCGAGCACCGTCACGAGCGCCTCGTCGTCGTAGCGGTTGTGGAGCAGTCGGAGATAGGCCAGCAGGTCGACCACCTGTTGCTGGTGGTAGTAATCGCGCCCGGTCGCACGGAAGGTCGGCAGGCCGAGCGCCCGGAGCTCCTCCTCGTAGAGCCGCGCATCGGTGCCGGCCGCGAACAGGAGCACGATCTCACCCGGGGTGGCCTCGCCCGCCTCGACGAGCTCGTGTACGCGGCGCGCGATGTGACGAGCCTCGGCCTCGCGCCAGTGCGTGCCCGTCTCGGCGTAGCTCGCCTTGTCGGTCACGAGCAGCTCGACCGCGGCCCCGAAGGCCGGATCGGCGAAGCGGCCGGCGGCGTCGAGCGGCTGGAAGGTGTCGCCGAAGTCGGCCGCGAAGAGGTGGTTGATCACCTCGAGCACCTCGGGCCGCGAGCGGTAGTTCTGCGTCAGCGCCAGGACGCCGCCGACCTGCTCGCGTCGCTCGCGGAAGACCTCGACGTCCGCGTGCCGGAAGCGGTAGATGGACTGGAACTCGTCCCCGACGAAGAACAGCTCGGCGTCCTCGCGCGCGAGAAGGTCGACCAGCTCGCATTGGAGGCGGTTCGTGTCCTGGAACTCGTCCACCATGATCGAGCGGAAGCGCCAGCTCTCGCGCTCGCGGATCTCCTCGTTGTCGCGCAGGAGCTCGCGCGCGAGCAGCTGCAGGTCTTCGAAGTCGAGGGCGGACTCGCGATCCTTGGCGCCGCGGTAGGCACGATCGTAGGCGAGCAGGAGCTCCTGGAGCTGCTCTCGGTCCCGCGCAGCCAGCGCCTCGAGCGCTGCTTCCTCGACCGCGCGGCGCGCCTCTTCGTAGGCATCGGCGGTCTCGCCGGGGTCGCGGAGCTCGCTCAGGTCGAGCAGCTTCTCCGGCCGCGGTGAAGGGTCGAGCAAGCGAAGAGCCTGCGACGACTGCTCGCTCGCGAGCGCTTCCGCCGCTGCCCGAAGCTCCTCGATCCGCGCCTCGAGCTGCGGGTCGTCCGGCGCCTCGAGCCGCAGCTCGAGGCCGGAGGAGCGGAGGGTCTCGTGTACGCCGGTCAGCATCCGCCGGAGCCGACGGGCACTGTACGAGGCGAGCAGCCCCAGTCGCTCCTCGTCTCCGCCCGAGCAGAACTCCTCCAGCGCCTCACGGAAGGCCTCGCCCCGGAGCACCCGGCCTTGACTGTCGTCGAGCACGCGGAAGCGGGGGTCGATCCCGGCCGCGAAGGGGTGCGCCTTCAAGAGGCGGTGGCAGAAGCCGTGGATGGTCGAGATCCAGGCGGCGTCGAGCTCGCGGGCCAGATCGTGGCGCTCCAGCTCACGCAGCCGGCTCCGAATTCGTCCGCGTAGCTCGCCGGCGGCTCGCTCGGTGTAGGTGATGACGAGGATCGAGTCGACGTCGAGCCCGCGCTCGCAGACGGCGCGGCAGAAGCGCTCGACGATGACGGTGGTCTTTCCGGTTCCCGCCCCGGCCGAGACGAAGACGACCCCCGGCTCCTCGATCGCCCGGAGCTGCTCGCGGTTCGGGGCCTCGACGGTCATGGCGCGAACCTCAATCCGGGCGCACCCGGCCAGCGGCGCAGACGGCTCACGATCGCTTCACCCGGCACATCGTCCAGAGGCTGCACCACGTCGGGCAGGGGAACCCGCCCTTCGGGTCGTGGCGGACGTCGCCGTCGCGGATGCGGGCCACAGCGGTGCGGGCCCGCTCCTGCGCCTGGTCGACCTGCCCCCAGAACTCGTCCTCCGCCAGGTAGTCGTTCTTCTGGAAGCCCGGCACGCCGTCCTCGCGCAGCTCGGCACGCAGAAGCCCTCGGGCCCTGCCGTCGCCGGCGAGCGCGCGGTAGACGCCGCCGAGCGGCTCGATGCCGACCAGGTCGCGCAGCACGAGCATGTAGAGCGGGATCTGGAGGAGCTGGGCACGCTCGATCTCCGCCGCCGAGTGCGCCGTCCTGCCCGACTTGTAGTCGACGACCATCCCACGCGCCCCGAACGGGTCGCGGTCGATCCGGTCGATCTTCCCGGAGACGGTGAAGCCACCGAGGTCGAGCCCGCGCTGGAGCTCGGGGGCCGACCGCTCCGAGCCGAACGAGACCTCGAAGCGGTTCGGGACGAGCGGAGAGTCCGACTCGGCCTCGCGGCGGACGAGCTCTTCGAGGTCGCGGGCGAGGCTCTGCTCGAGCTCGCTTCGCTCCAGCTCCGGGACGTCGACGCGCACATGGGCCTGGACCGCCTCGGCCAGACACTCGCGCAGGAAGTCGAGGGCGTCCTCGAGGTTCTCCGGCTGCACGCGCTCCGCTCCGGTGCGCTTCGGCAGGCCCTTGAAGAACGAGAACAGCGCCTGGTGGGCGACGGTCCCGCGCAGGCGCGCGTCGACCTCCGCGTCGATGCTGCGCGGCGAAACGACGCGCTCGAAGAGCCACATCGACGAGCAGTCGGCGAAGCGCTCGAGGTCGGTGACCGAGAAGGACGCCTTCTGGCGAAGCTCCTCCAGCACCTGCGGGTGCGTCAGTCGGGTCGACCGGTCGAAGGCGCCGAGCGCCCGTTCCAGCCTCCGCTCCCAGCCGTTCGTGCGGGCCAGCGAGGTCGCGGCGCCACGCTCGGACGACGCGAGGGCGGCCAGGGCGCGGAGCCGCTCGCGCTCGCTCGGCGCCGTCTCCAGCGGCCAGGTCAGCGCGGCAAGCGGCCGTCGCCGGGTCCAACGCTCGGTCTCGTCCGGTGCGAAGAGCCCGCGCGCCTCGTCCCAGAACGGGCTCGGCTCGCGCGGCGACCCCTCGTCGCTCGCGGCCTCACGGACGAGGTAGAGCCGCCGCGTCGGGCGCGTGCAGGCCGTGTAGAAGAGGTAGCGGTCGCGCGAGACCGGGTCGGTGCGCAGGAGCCGCCCGGCGCGGGACGAGCGTTCCAGCTCGGCCTTCTGCTCCTCGTCGAGGAACGGCGACCCTTGCACGCGGCGCGGCAGGCGGCCCTCCTCCAGGCCGAGCACGAAGGCGACCTCGAACCGACGAGTTCGCGCCCGCAGGAGGTCGAGCACGGCCACCCGCCCGGCCTCCCCCGCGCCCGCGAGCCGGACCGGCGCGTCGTCGAGCAGGGCCACCACCTCGTCTCGCGTCACCTCTCCGCCGAGGTCGCGCCAGCCTTCGAGCTCGGAGACGAGCCTGTGCGCCCGCTCGCGCGCCCGCAGGTCGAGCCGCGCGGCCTCTCCGGTCGGCGGCGACTCGAGACCGTGGGCGGAGCGGATCATCGCCCGCGCGAGCTGCTCGACGGCCGCGAGAGGGTCGGAGGCGGACCGGACTGCGTCGAGGTGAGGCAGCGGCTGGCCTCGGAGCTTTCCGATCTCCTCCTCGACCCGGGCGGCGACGGTCACGCCCCGGCCGCGCAGCCGCCCTTCCAGGAAGTCGACGTGCGCGCGCGAGAGCCCCGAGTACGGAGAGCGCAGGAAGGCGAACAGGTCGCGCCGCTCGCCCTCGAGCCAGGCGTAGCGGAGCAGGGCGATCAGCGCCTGGCCGAACGGCGTCTGGCCGAGGCGCAGGCGACCCTCGAGCGCGTAGGGCACTCCGAGGGTCGTGAACGCGGTGTCGAGAGGAGCGCGCCAGCGGTCGAGGGAGGGGCAGACGATCGCGATCTCGGCGGGGTCCGTTCCTGCCCGCACGAGCGACAGCACCTCCTCGGCCACGAGCTCGAGCGTTCCTCGCAGGCCGGCGCCCTCGAGAAATCGGATCGAGCCGTCGAGCTCCGGCGGGCCGCCCTCCTCGCCGAAGAGCCCACGCTCGAGATAGGCGAGCGGGGCCGCCCGCGCGCTCGGGTTCGGCGGCAGCTCCTCACGAGTCGTCGCGAGCGCGTTCAGATCGTCGGAGGTGCGCGACAGCGACGCGAAGGCATCGCGCCCGGGCTCGTACGGGAGCGAAACCGTGACCTCCGCCCGTGCCGCAAGCGCCTCGAGCAGCGCCCACTCGGCGCCGGTCAGGTCCTCGAAGCCGTAGGCGAAGACCGGGCGCGGGCTCCAGGCGGCGAGCTCGCCACCGGCGCGCTCGGCGGCGTGGCGCCGCTCGAGCTCACGGTCCCAGAGGCCGAGGCGGTCGAGCTCCGCGCGGTAGGCACCGTAGAGCAGGCCGAGCTCCCCTTCGAGCTCTCCCGGCTCCAGCAGCGCGGACTCGAGCTCTGCCACGGTTGCGCCGAGCGCGTCGGAGAAGCCGCCGAAGCGTGCCGACGGCCCGAGGCCGCCGTTGGCCCCTGCCACGACGCGCCGCAGCAGCAGCGCCCGTTGCGCCTCGGTCACCACCGGACGGTGGGCGCCGTTGCCCCTGGCGATCCGTTCGAAGAGGTCGTCGAAGGTGCCGATGGAGCCTCCCACGAGCGCCCCGGTCTGCTTCAACAGCTCGCGCTCGGCCCGGTCGACGTCCGGCCTGTTCGGCACGATCAGGATCGGGTCTTCGTCGAGCGCGCCCAGGTACCGCTCGAGCAGGAGCGCGACCTTCCCCGCGTTGGCAGGCCCTGCGAGCAGGCTCAGAGGCACCGGCCCATCCTAGCCCTGGGGCCCGACGACTCCGGCCCCCGCGAAAGGTGAGGCCGAGTGCTTGGCGCGGCGGCGCTAGGCCGTCGCGGACTTCGGTCGCCGGCCTCGCCGAGCGACCGCGTGACCGGGCATTCCGCCGGCGCAGTTGTCGCAGAGATCGGCCTGCTTCGAACCGCGTCTGGCATCGGAGAAGTTCAGGCGCATGGTCGCGCCTTTTCCTTCGCCGACTTCCATACCGCAGTTGTCACAGACAAGCACGGTCTTGCGTGCCAAGTCGTCCTCCTCTTTCTCGAACGGATTGCGTTCAGCTTAGCGCAAAGGTCGCGGTAATCTCACGCTGCTTCGCGGGCCCGCCGAATTCGCCAGGAACGCAACAGGCTCAGCAGCGCCTGCTCCTCGAGATCGAGGCCCATATCTCGCGCGCCGACCACGCGCAAATGCCGCGGGCGAAAATCGTCGATCGTTCGATCGTCGAGATACTGCTCGACAACCGCCGGGCTCACGTACGAAGCCCGTGCGACCGCGGGCGTGTTTCCGAGCTGCTCGCCGACCGTACGCATGACGGCGGCGATCGTTCGTTTCTGCTCGGCCACGGTCTTGCCCGGCTCGCGCTCGGCAAGCGCAATCGCGGCGAGCAGCGTGCCGCCCCAGGTCCGGAAGTCCTTGGCGGTGAAGTCCTCGCCCATGTACTCGCGGATGTAGTCGTTGAGCCTGCGCGCGCTCAGGGCGACGAGCGCGTCGTTGTGCCGATACCGAAAGACCGTCCGGCCGCCGCGCGCAGCCAGCAGCTCCTTCAACGCGCCGGCGAGCTCGGCGTCGACGACTGCGGTGTGCACGAGCACGCGATGCTTGGCGCGGAAGCGAAAGGCGATCCTGCTGCCGCGGACGCGGACGTGGCTCTTGCGCAGCGTCGTGATCCCGAAGGTGCGGAACTTCCTCGCATACCGCTCGTCGCCGACCCGGAACCAGCCGAGGTTGATCAGCCGGACCGCGACCGCCGCGGTCCACTCGAAGCTGAGGGGCTCCTGCTCCATGTGCCCGGCCATCGCCTGCCGCAAGTCGGGCAGCTTCTCGGCGAAGCCGATGAGGCTGTCGAACTTCGCCTGCTCCTGCCGCGCCCGGAACGCAGGGTGGTAGAGGTACTGTCGCCGCCCTGCCTTGTCGATGCCGGTCGCCTGGAGCTTGGCGCCGGCCCGCGGCGAGATCCAGACCTCGCGCCAGGCGGGCGGGATCGCGAGCGACGCGATGCGCTCCAGATGAGCCTCGTCGGTGATCCTCCGTCCGCGTTCGTTCTCGTAGCGGAACCGTCCACGCGAGCCGAGCCGCTTCCATCCTCCTTTACGGGCCATAGAGTCTCCGGTGTAGCCGTGGGCGCGCGGATCTAATCCACGAAGGAGGGTGATGACGGGCACGAGGATCGTCGTCCTGGAGGGCGACGAGACCGGGCAGGAGCTGCTGGAGGAGGCGTTGCGCGTCCTCGCGCCCGAGGTGATCGGCCTCGAGCTCGAGTACCCGCGCTTCGACCTCTCGCTCGAGTCGCGCCGGGCGACAGACAACGCGATCGTGTACGAGGCCGCGGCCGCGGTCCGTGAGGCAGGGCTCGGGCTGAAGGCGGCGACGGTCACACCCGAGGGCGCGGGCGACGTCGGGTCGCCGAACAGGATTCTCCGCGAGGAGATCGGGGGCAGGGTGATCGTTCGCACCGGCCGGCGGATTCCCGGGATCGTGCCGTTCGGCGGCGTGCACGCGCCGATCTCGGTCGTGCGGATGGCCGTCGGCGACGCCTACGGTGCCAAGGAGTGGCGCGAAGGCGAGGGCGAGCACGAGGTCGCCTTCCGCACGGAGCGCATCGAGCGGAGCATCTGCCACGCGGTCGCGGAGTTCGCGTTCCGCCTGGCGGAGGACACCGGCGCCAAGGTCTTCGGCGGACCGAAGTACACGGTCAGCCCCGTCTACGAGGGGATGCTGAAGGAGGAGATGGACGCCGCGGCGGCCAGGCACCCGGACGTGCAGTACGAGCCGCAGCTGATCGACGCGACCTTCGCGCTCCTGGTCGCCTCGAGCGGCGATCCGCTCGTGATTCCGGCCCTCAACCGCGACGGGGACATCCTCTCCGACCTCGTCCTCCCCCTGTTCGGCTCGATCGCCGGCTCCGAGTCGCTGCTGGTCGGGTTCGGCCAGGATTACGTCCCGACCGTCGTGCTAGCGGAGGCGGCGCACGGCACCGCGCCTGCGCTCCAGGGGAAGAACGTCGCGAACCCGATGGCGATGATCCTGGCGGGCGCGGCGGTGCTCTCCTACGCTGGCGAGGACGCGAACCAGGCCGCGCGGGCGATCCGGGAGGCCTGCCTCGAGGCCGTCGCCGACGGCATTCGCACCGCCGACCTCGGAGGCCACGCGGGGACGAGCGAGTTCACCGACGAGGTGATCCGCCGGACGCGCTCGAAGCTCGAGGTCTGGGAGGCGCTCTAGTTCGTCGCGGCCATGCGGAGTTCCTCGGCTGCGCCGAAGAGCTCGAGGAAGATGCGGGCGATCTCGGGATCGAACTGGGTCCCCGAGCAGCGCTCAACCTCAGCCAGGGCCTCGTCATGCGTCAGGGCCCGGCGGTAGGGCCGGTCGCTCGTCATCGCGTCGAACGCATCCGCGACCGCCAGCACCCGCGCCTCGATCGGAATCTCCTTTCCGGCCTTGCCGGAGGGGTAGCCCGTGCCGTCCCAGCGCTCGTGGTGGTAGAGCACGTACGGGATCGCGTCCCGCAGCGTCCCGATGCGACGGATGAGCCTGGCCCCCACCTTCGGATGCTCCTGGATCTGCTCCAGCTCGTCATCCTCGAGCCGGCCCTCCTTGCGGAGCACCGCGTCCGGAAGGGCGAGCTTGCCGATGTCGTGCAGCCGACCGCCGACCCGAAGTGGCGCCAATCTGTCCTCCTCCCAGCCGAGCCTGAGCGCGACGAGCTCGGCCAGCGCGGTCACCCTCGTCGAGTGACCCCGCGTGTACGGGTCACGGGCCTCGATCGCCCGGCTGAGCATCGACAGGATCGCCACGGAGCGCAAGGTTCAAGGCCGAGCCGCAGATCCCTCTTTCGGGTGAGAGGAAAACTCAGCGCCAGATGCCGGTGACCGGCGCCACCTGTGCCGAGCGGCCGAGCCGCGGCAGCCCCCACGCGTCCTCGATCGTGCGCAGCAGCCCGTAGTGCGACATCGCCGGTCGAAAGACCGAACCGGGCCTGACCGACGGCCCGAGCGCGAGCGCGGCGGTGCGCGGGTCGGCCGAGTCGGACTCGTCGAAGACGACGAACACGACGCTGTTCGCGAGCTCCGGGCTCCGTAGCAGCGGTGGCACGAATCGCTTCAGCCACGCATCGCCGGTCGAGACCGGGCAGTCGTGCATGTTGTGGCACATGTCGGGGATCACGAGCGCGAAGTCGGGCAGGCGGCCGGCCGCGAGGTCACGCGGGAGCGTCGAGAGCGGCACGACCTTCCGCACCCGCGCCGGTCGGGCGAGCACGCGCCGGAAGTAGAGGAACGGGACGTGGCGCTTCACGTAGCGGCCCGAGGCGGCGCCGGTCCAGCCCACGCGCGGAAGCCCTTCGGCGTACGTCTTCCACGTGCGCCCGCTCGCCTCGAGGGTGTCGGCGAGGCTGCGTCCGGCGACCGTGCAGCTCGTGCAGTCGGTGGTGATCCCGTGGGTCGAGCCCGAGACGAGTGCCAGGTAGTTCGGCAGGCTCGGGTGCGTGACGCCCCGGTAGCCGGCCAGGACGCCGTTCCGCGCGGCGAGCGCGTTGAAGGCAGGTGCGGCGGCGTTGCGGAGAACGGAGCCGCGCACCTTGTTCTCGAGCACGATCACGACCACGTGGTCGAAGGACGGCACCGGTCGGGGCGCAGCCTGGGCGCCCGGAAGCGACGCAGCGGCCAGGGCGGCGGCGGCGGCGACGACGGCCCTGCGGCTCACAACGGTTTGCTCTCGGCTCGGAGGAGCCGCTTCTTCCAGACGTGGTAGGCGGCGAAGGCGGCCGCAGCCAGCACGACGAGCGCCACGCCGGCGATCAGGCCGTAGCGGCTGATGGCGTCGGCGGCCGCGTGTCCGGCGAAGTAGGCGACGAGGCCCACGAGCACCGCCCAGCAGATCCCGCCGGCCGCGTTCCAGCCGAAGAACCGCCACCAGCGCATGCGCGAGACCCCCGCCATCCAGGCGGCGGTCACCCGGAGGACGGAGAAGAACCGCCCGATGAAGATCGTCTTGGCACCGTGCCGGTGAAAAAACCCCTCCGCCCAGGGAAGCACGGGCTCCGACCAGCGGCGGACGAACCGCCAGCGCTCCAGGAGCCTGCGCCCGCCGGTGCGCCCGATCCAGTAGCCGAGGTTGTCGCCGACGATCGCCGCGGCTGCCGCGACGGCGATGACCGCGACGATGTCCAGCTCTCCGCTGGAGGCGTAGACCCCGCCCGCGATCAGTGCCGTCTCCCCGGGAAGCGGGACCCCGCCGGACTCGAGCATCACGATCAGGAAGAGCGCGATCAGCCCGTAGTGGTGGACGAGGCCGCTCATCTCGGCAGTGTAGGGGGCACCCCGTAGGCCATCAGGATCGCGTCGATGAGCTCGCCGCCGCGGCGGTAATGGCCCCGGCGGTACCCCTCCTTGACGAACCCGAAGCCCTCGTACAGCGCGATCGCGGGCTCGTTGTGCGGGAAGACGTGGAGCTCGAGCTTGGTCACGCCCACCTCGCGCGCCCAGCCCACGGCGGCCTCGAGCAGCGCGCGTCCGATCCCGTGACGACGATGGCTGGCGGCGACCATGAGACCCAGATCAGCGACATGGAAGCTCGCCGGATGCGGGTCGCGCGCGACGGAGAGCCTGCCTACGAGCCCCTCGGGCGCCTCCGCCACGAACACCGCCGCGTGCGGCGTGCGGCGGGTCGCCCGAAGGTAGCGGCGCTCCTCGGCTGCGCTGCGCCACTCCTCGGTGGAGATCAGCCAGCCCTCCGGCTCTGCGCCCACCTGCACGCGCGAGCTCGACCAGACCCGCGGCATCGCCGGGGACGGCCCGCCGGATCTCGAGCGGCTTCACTCGATCACGACGCCGTGACCGCCCCGGCGGGGGTCTCCTGCCGCCGCGAGCGTTCCGTCCGCCCGAAACTCCACGCCGGACACGCCGCCGAAGAAGAGGTTGCGCCGCCGCCAGCGGGCGAGCTCGTAACCCCACGACTCGAGCCGGTCGAGCTCGGTGGGGTCGTTCCCGCCCTCGCAGTGCACGTGCGTCTCGTCGGCGTGAACCCGCGGCCGTTCGATCGCCTCCTCCACGCCGAGCCCGTGAGCCACCACGTTGACGACGACCTGGAAGATCGCTCCGCGCAGCCGGAGGGAACCGGCGCTTCCGACCACGAGCCTCGGCCGGCCCTCCCGCAGGACGATCGTCGGCGCCATCCCGCTGGTGAAGCGGACGCCCGGCTGCGGAATCCCGCCGGTCGCGCTGAGGTCGAACTCGCCGAGCATGTTGTTGAGCTGGATGCCCGTGCCGGGCACGACCACGCCCGAGCCGGATCCGGTCGAGGCCGTCAGCGCCGCCGCATTCCCGCGTTCGTCCGCCACGGAGATGTGCGTCGTCCCCCGCTGCGTCTCGGGTGGCCGGCGCCGCAGCCGTCGCGCGATCGTGCCGACCTCGCGGTCGTCGAGGAGCCTGCTCGCCAGGCCGCCGCGGTAGAGCTCACGCGCGAACGATCCGGCTCGTGCCGCATCCTGCTCACGCATGAGCTCGACGAGCTGGGCCATCGCCTCCGCGCTGCCGGGCGGGCCCGCGACCCCGAGCCGGTCGACGAGCCTCACCCCGAGCCCGATCAGCACGCCTCCGGTCGAGGGCGGCGGGTTCGACTCGTACCCGTGCCCGAGAAAGCTCACCCGGACCGGCCTGCGCCTGATGAGGCGATACTCCGCCAGGTCGCGCATGGTGATCTCGCCGCCGAGCTCCCGCACGTGGCCGGAGAGCGCCCGGGCGAGATCGCCTCGATAGAAGTCGTCGGCACCCTTCTCGGCCAGCTGCTCGAGCGTCCCTGCGAAGTCGCTCATCACGAGCCGATCGCCGGCGACAAGGCGTTTCCCGTCCGGCCCGTAGATCTCCCGGCCCTCGTCCATGTGGCGCAGGATCAGGTCGAGGATCGCGTGGAGGTACGCCTGCGGCTTCGTCAGGACGACGCCGTCGCGGGCGAGCTCGATCGCCGGCTCGAGCAGGACGCGCCAGGGCAGCGACCCGAATTGCCGATGGGCCTCGCCCAGCCCGGCGACCGCCCCCGGGACGGCGCAGGAGGCCGCGCCGATGCGGAAGACCTGTCTGGACTCGGGCGTGAAGTCCACGTCGACGGAGTCCATTTCCGTCTGCCCCCGCCGTCGGAGGCCCAGACCGGGGACCGCGACGAAGTGGTCGAGGACGCGCGTCGACTCGTCTGAGGCGCGGTGGACGAGCATGAACCCACCTGCGCCCGGCCCGGTGAGGGGGCTCTCGGCGACCCAGGAGACGAACGCGGCCGCGATGCACGCGTCGACCGCGTTCCCGCCGTCGGCGAGAACCCGAGCGCCCGCCTCGGCGGTGAGCGGATGGCCTGCTGCAACCGCGCCTCGCATGGGCGAAGGCTACTCGGGCCCACGCGAGTAGTCTGCTCAGGCCGCCGTGACCAGGGCCAGCCCTCTCGTCCGCGAAGCAACGCTCTCCGCCGGAGCGGCGGGAGCGCTTGCGGCCGTACTCGTCTGGCTCGGACCGCCCGGAGCCGACCTCGCGGCGCACGCGTACCAGCGCTCGCTGTTCCTCGACCACGGCTTCGCGCTCTGGAACAACTTCTGGTACGCGGGCCGCTACAGCTTCGTCACCTACAGCGTCCTCTACTACCCGCTTGCGGCGCTGCTCGGGATCCGCCTGCTCGCCGTGGCAACGGTCTCGACCGCGTCGCTCGCATTCGCGGTCGTGCTCTGGCGCGAGTGGGGGCCGAGCACGCGGTGGTCGAGCCGCACTTTCGCCGTCGTCTGGGCGGGCATCGTCTTCTCGGCGGCGTTCCCGTTCGCCCTTGGCGCGGCGCTCGCGCTGCTCGCGCTCTGGGCCCTCCAGGCGCGGAGCCACTGGCGCTTCGCGCTCCTGGCCGCGCTGACACTGGCTGCGAGCCCGCTCGCGTTCCTGCTGCTCACGCTCCTGCTCGCAGGCTTCGGGATCGCGCGCTGGGACGAGCGCCGCGCGCTCCTCGTGCCGGCCTTGACGATCGCCGGCTTCGGCGCGATCGAGGTGCTGATCTCGCGGTCGTTCCCGGACCCTGGCCGCTACCCGTTCTCGTGGCAGGAGCTGGCCGCCGCCCTGATCTTCTGCGTGCTCGGGGCAGCGCTCACGTGGCGCGTCGAGCGCGCGAAAGGGATGCGCTGGATCTTCGTCGTCTACCTCGTCGCGTGCGTCGCCTGCTACCTGATCCCGTCGGCGATCGGCGAGAACGTCGCCCGCCTTCGCTATGCCGCCGTGCCGATGGCGGTACTGATGCTCTCGCTGCGGCGCTGGCGGCCGCTGCCGGTGTGCCTTGGCGCTCTCTGCCTTGCGCTCTCGTGGAACCTGACCCCGATCGCCTTCAGCTTCATCAAGGGGCGCGATCCGGCGGCGAGCCCCGCCTACTGGGCCCCCGCGATCGCGTTCCTGCGAACACACCTCCAACCCTCGTACCGCGTCGAGGCCGTGGACACTGCAGGCCACTGGCCTGCCGTCTACCTCGCCGAGGCGGAGATCCCGCTTGCGCGCGGCGACTACCGCCAGAGCGACTTCCCGCAGAACGAGGTGCTGTACGACAACTTCGCGCCGGCCGCGTATCTAGCGTGGCTGCGCGGGCTGGGCGTGCGCTACGTCGTGCTCACGAAGGCGCCGCCGGACTACAGCGCGCGCGACGAGGCCACCCTCCTACGCAGCGGCCGCTCGGGCCTTCTGCCCGTCCTCCGCACCGCGAACCTCACCGTGCTCGAGGTACCGCAGCCACGGCCGATCCTGACCGGGCCTGCTCCGGCCCGGGTGCTCCGCCTCACCGGAACGCGCATCCTCGTCGAGCTCCCGCGAGCGGGCTCCTACCGGCTCGCCGTCCGCTACTCGCCGTACTGGAACGCCCGCGGCGCCTGCCTGATCCGCCGCGAGGACGGCATGACCACGATCACGGCGCTGCGGCCGGGACGACTCGAGCTCGCCTTCAAGGTGCATCCCGCGCGAGCCCTCGCCTCGGCCGTGGTCGGCCAGCGCTCGCGCGTCTGCGGCTAGTAGGAGGGCCTGACGAAACGACGGCTGTGCCTCAGGAGCACGCTGCTCGCCACCGGCTCCGCCCTGGTTACGCAGTCGCGCCCGTACCTTCCAGGTACGCACGCTCCCTGCGTCCTTGCCTCGGAACGACCAGCGCACTCCGGCGACGAGTGCCGTTCCGCCAAGCCCTTCTAGACGACCTCGGCGAGCGCGTTCAGCACGTCCTGCATCACCACGCGCGTGCTGTTCTTGAAGCGGAAGTTGAACTCGGCGAAGCCGGCGACGCCCGCCGCCGCGCGGGTGCGCATGTAGGTCTCCCGCCAGACGTTCACCTTGCCTCGAGGAAGTCCCTGCGTGTTGCCGCCCAGACCGGGTGCAAGCCGGTAGCCGGGGGTCATGCCCGCCACGTACCTCCGCGCGAGCGAGCGGCGGACCGGGCCTCCGCGGCTGAGTTGCCTCTGACCCGAAGCCTCTCTCCGCGCGGCGGCGCGTGGGTCGCCGACGAACTCCGGATACTCCTCTCCGATCAACCCGAGGCAGGCGCGGTCGAGGATCCGCCAGAAGGCGGTGAGCTCGGGGGTGATCCGCCGCCCTGGCAGCACGAACGCCGTCTTCGCCCACCAGACGAAGCCACGCTTCGTCCGGTCCCCGAGGGCAGGGCGGCCGAAGACGAGGCCGCGCACGACCCCACGCGTCAGCTCGCGGTACTGCCGCCCGACCGGGCCCGCGCACTCCGCGACGATCTCGTCGAGCTGCCAGGTGTCGGGTGCAAACCCACTCGCTCCGGCGGCGCGGAGCGCGTCCCGAAACCGGGCACCGAGCTCCACTCCCCACGTGACCCGGGTGGCGCTCGACGGCAGCCGCAGCAGCTGGGGTAGTGACGGGAGCGGACCGGCAAGCCGCACGGTCCGGGGGCTTCGGGCAAGCAGGACGCGCTCGTCACGACCCGGTAGCCGTCGCCGCTCCCAGTACCAGCCCGGCTGCACGTGGAACATCGGCGCGTAGCGGCCGTTCGGCAGCGTCTGAACCTGCTCGCAGATCTCCCGGCTGACGCCGTAGCTGCCGACGTAGACCGGCGTCTTGGCCGGTAGCTGCGCGGCGCGCACGGCCCCGAGCAGCTTCGCGAGGTCGTCCGGCTCGAAGTACGAGAGGACGAGCAGTCGGTTCGTCAAGCCCTTCGACTAGCTCTGCAGGAAGCTGGGCGGCTCCAGTGAGCCCTCGTTGTCCGACTCGGCTCGCATCGTGATCCGGCGCTGGGCGGCGCGGGCGCCGAAGCCGGTGGCGACCACCGTCACCCAGACCTGCCCCGTGAGCCGGTCGTCGATCGTCGCGCCGAAGATGATGTTCGTGTCGTCGGTGGCCGCCCCGCGCACGACTTCGGCGGCCTCGTTCACCTCGTAGAGCGAGAGGTCGTCGCCGCCGGCGATCGAGAGCAGGATGCCCTTGGCGCCGCCGATGTCGGTCTCGATCAGCGGCGAGCGCAACGCCCGCTCGGCTGCATCGCGGGCGCGGTTCTCGCCGCTCGCGGAGAAGCCGATTCCCATCAGCGCGGTACCGGCGTCCTTCATGATCGTGCGCACGTCGGCGAAGTCGAGGTTGATCAGTCCAGGCAGCGTGATCAGGTCGCAGATGCCCTGGACGCCCTGGCGCAGGACGTCGTCGGCGATGCGGAACGCGTCGAGCATCGACGTCTCGCGGTCGAGCACCTCGAGCAGCCTCTCGTTCGGGACGACGATGACCGTGTCGCAGTTCGAGCGCAGGGTGTCGACGCCGTCGGTCGCCTGGCTAAGACGCCTCGTGCCTTCGAACTTGAACGGCGTCGTGACGATGCCCACCGTCAGGGCGCCGAGCTCCTTCGCGATCCGGGCGACGACCGGTGCGGCGCCGGAGCCCGTGCCTCCGCCTTCGCCCGCGGTCACGAAGACCATGTCCGAGCCGCGAAGCGCGCGTTTGACCTGGTCGTACGCCTCCTCCGCCGCGCGGCGGCCGAGGTCGGGATCGGCGCCGGAACCGAGGCCTTCCGTCAGCTCGCGGCCGATGTGGATCTTGACGGGCGCATCGCTCGTCTGGAGCTGCTGGATGTCGGTGTTCACCGCGACGAACTCGACCTGCGAGATGTCGGCGTCGATCATGCGGTTGACGGCGTTCAAGCCCGCTCCGCCGACCCCGACCACGCGGATCACCGCGATGTAGGCGCCAGGCTCGGGCACGCGGTGCAACCGCGGCGGGGGCTCCGGGAGCGGCTCGAGTTTCGGGCGCGGGCGCTCGCGCTCGGGCTCCGGGACGCGCTCGGGCAAGCGAACCGGTTCGGACGGGGGCGGCGGCGGTGTGGGCGCGGCCTCTTCCTCCCATTCCGGGACGTGCTCGACGGTCTGCTCGGGCGGCTCCGCCGGCGTCGGCGGTGGCGCTGCCTTGGCTTCTTCGACCGGTGCCTCGGGCTCCGGCTGGAGCTCGGACGCGGGCTCGCCTGCGGGCTTGCCTTCCTTCTCGGCCTGTCGCTGCGCCGCCTCGGTTGCCCGGAACAGCTCTGCGAGTGGGCCCTCACGCATGCTCGCGCGCCTTCGCGGCATCGAGCACCTCCTTTGCGAGGTCACGGTAGGCCTGGGCGGCGCTCCCGGTTGGGTCGTACTTGAGCACGGAGGTCCCCTTGACCGGGGCCTCCGCATAGCGGACGGTCTTGCGAATCTTCGTGTCGAACACGAGCTCGCCGAAGTTCTCTTGGAGGATCTCGACCGCCTCGCGCGAGTGCAGCGTGCGACTGTCGAACATCGTCGGAAGGATGCCCTCGATCCCGACGCTCGGATTCAGGTTCTCGCGGATCATCGAAAGCGTGTTCTCGAGCTGCACGAGCCCGCGCAGCGAGAGGTACTCGCACTGGACCGGAACGATCACGCCGTTCGAAGCAACCAGCGCGTTGATGGTGAGCAGGCCCAGCGACGGCGGGGTGTCGATCAGGACGTAGTCGTAGGTGTCCCTCACCGGCGCGAGCGCTTTCTCGAGCGCACGTTCGCGGCCGATCATGCTCGAGAGCGCAAGTTCGGCGCCGGCGAGATCGATCGAGGAAACGGCCAGGTCGACCTCCACATGGTGGATCACTTCTTCGATCGGAAGCCGGTGCACGAGCACATCGAACATCGACCGCTCGATCGTGTCGGGATTCAGGCCCTGGCTCATGGTCAGGTTGCCCTGTGGATCGAGGTCGACAAGCAGAACCTTCAGCCCCTGCTCGGAGAGGGCGACGCCGAGATTGAGCGTAGTCGTCGTCTTCGCGACTCCGCCCTTCTGGTTCGCGAACGAGATCACCCGGCCCGCGGGCGGTCCTTTTGCGGTCTCAGTCCGGATTCCCGGTCGCGGAAGCAGGCGTGGAAGCCCCATCGAGCCCCTTTCTTCGCTCTCATGCTAGCTATACCTCTGCGGAAAATCGCTCGATTTTCGCGGGTTTGGTTTGGGTCTCGCTTCGCCTGAAGAATCTACGAATGTCGTAGGACGACCCGCTAGGCAAGCAAACGCACGAGGGCGGTCGTTGCCGCCGCCGCAACCACCACGACCGGCAAAGGCGCTCGCGCCGCGATCGCGACGGCACCGGCCCCGACGCCGGCGAGCCTCGCGTCGAGGACGAGCTCGTTGTCGCCACCGACGGTTTGCGTGACGACGAGCGCCGCCAGCAGAACCGGCGCCAAGAGGGCAACGACATCCGCGATCGCCGGCGGCAGGACTCGCCGGCCGACGAGCACAGGCCCGGTCGCCTTGAATACCACCGTCGCCAGGCCGACGACGACCACGACGAGCCAGACGGTGCTCAGAGTTTCCGCCTCCGCAGGCCCAGCAGGCACGCGGCGCTCGCGACCACGATCGGGATTCCCGCCGGAGTGACCGGAATCAGCACGAGCGCGATGGCCGCGCCCGTCGCCGCAGCAACCTTCGCCCTCGGGGCGCCCAGCTGTGGTGCCAGCAGCGCGAGGAACAAGGCGGGAAACGCGCCGTCGAGACCGAGATCCTTGGGGTCGCCGAGCGCGTGCCCGGCGAGGACGCCCACGGCTGTGCCGCTCACCCATGCGGCGTAGAGCAGCAGCCCGGCCCCGATCAGGATGCGCCTGTCGAAGCGCCCACCCCCACGGCTCGAGAGCGCCCAGGACTCGTCCACGATCAGTTGTGACTCCGCAAGACGCCGAGGGAGGGGGCCGTGGAAGAGCGACGCGACCGAGATCGAGATCGGCGCGTAGCGTGCGTTCAGCAGGACGGCCGCCGTGATCGCCGCCGCAGTGCCTCCGCTTGCGCCGAGGATCGAGCTGACGGCGAACTGCGCCGAGCCGGCGAACGTCGTCGCCGACATGACGAGCGGCGCGTACGCGCCCATCCCGGCCGCCCGCGCGACGAGCCCGAAGGAAGCGCCGAAGAACCACACCGTCGCGGCGACGGCCACCGCTGCGCGGACGCCGTCGCGATACCGCGAAGCGAATGAGGACACGCTTCATCATGCCCGTGCCCACCGCGTCACAGCGGCGCCGCCTGAGAGGCCAGAGCGGAGCGGCAGCGCTCAAGAGCGAGCTCCGCCTCGTCGGCGCCACTCCGCTCCGAGGCGACCCACGCCTCCGCCTCCTCGAGCAGAGCGTGCACCTCCGCGAGCAGGGAACGCGGTGAAGCACCCTCTCGTTCGAGCGCCTCGATCCGGCCCAGTCTTCGCAAGACCATGCGTGCTTCGTCCATGCGCCGAAGCTAGCTGGGACTTCCGCGCCGGTGTGTGTCCCGATCGTGTCGAAAGCGGTACGGTTCCTCCCCGCCGTGGCTCCGAACCCCGACCGCGAGCTGGGCGAGGCCCGAGCGGCCATCGACCGCGGTGACGGGCTCGCCGCCCTCAAACGCCTCGATCGAGCGCGACGCGGCTATCTCAAGGAGCGAGATGCCGACGGCCTCGAGCACGTGCTCCGAATGTCCGACCTGATCGACAGCTCCGACAACCGGTCCCGGATCGGGCGCGAGAACCTCGGCTACGCCGTCAAGCAGAACCTCCGGCAGGAGAGCCGGCGGCAGGCCGGTGAGCGCGGCCAGCCGTGGCACGACCCCTACCCGGCCCTCCAGGCCCCGACAGAGCACACCGGGCTCGTCCTCACCCGCCCCGTGAAGGTCGCCATCGGCGTCGGCGTCGCGCTCGGAACAGCCCTCCTGCTCGCCCTCCTGATCGTGCCGTGGTTCGTCGAGTCGAGCACGAACAGGGTCACCCTTCGGCTCGTGAACGACACGCCGCAAACCATCACGGTTCGCGGCTGCTCCAATCCGCCGGACTGCGACTCCACCTGGTTCCACCGCGAGCTCGAGGCAGGCCAGGAGGCGGACACGGACGTCGATTCGGATGACCTCGTCGACCTGTTCGAGCTCAGGCGCTCGGGTCGTGAAGACACGTGCCTGCCGACGCGGATCCACGACGGCTACCTGCAGCTCGAGGGCGGGCGAGGCGCGCTCGCGATCAGGTTGTCGGAGGCGACGTCCTGCCCCGGCACCACGGTCCTGCCGGCGCCGGCCGGCGAGCCGAGCCTTTAGCGCGAACCCCTAGGACGCGAGAGCCGCGAAGTACCCCGCCGGGCGCGGGCGCACGCCGAGCAGCGCTTCGTCGAGCGAGCCGATCAGCTGGGCTCTGTCGCCGTGGGCCAACGCCTCCACGAGCGCCTTGCGCACCGCCTCTGCCGCAGCGGGGCCCGCGGTCTCGCCGCGGGCAAGCGCTCCGAGCCGGTCGAGCTGACGTGCTCGCTCCGGCCCCGACTCGCCGAGCAGGATCGCGGCGCGCACCGCCGCCGCCCACAGCCCGTCGATCCCGCCGAGGAGCGCGGCGAGCGCCTCGCGCAGCTGCTCGGACCGGAAGGGCTCGTCTGCGAAGAGCGACAGCTCCCAACGGTCCAGGGCCTCGGCGAGCTCCGCGTCCTCTTCGGCCCGGCCGAGCCGCTCGAGGAGGTCGGACGCGAGCCGCGCTCGGAAGGCGTCCAGCCGTGTCGGCTCGCCGGGTGGCTCGGCCGCGGCGATGGGCAACACGGGACGGACCGCGAGCGGCCGCCAGTCGAGCCGCTCGAAGAGCACCGGCCCGGCGGCCACCGGCCCCGCGGTCGCCAGGCGCAGCGCGCTGACGGCGTCGGCGAGCTCGCCCGGCGCGTCCGGCGGCTCGGGCACGTTCGGAGCCAGTGTCCGCTCGAGCTCGAGGAGGCAAAGGCGGTCCGGGGCGCGTCCGAACTCGGCCGGCAAGAGCCCCGACGCCTCGGGCCAGTGAGCTGCCAGCTCCCCCGTCGCGGCGACGCGGACGCGCAAGCCCTCGCCGAGCTCGACCTGCGTACCGACCGAAAGGCCGACGAGCGGCGCGACTGCCGCGTAGCTACGACGGTCTCCCAGCAGCGTGCGCTCGAGCTCGGCGTAGGCGCGGTCGAAGGCCTCGTCGCTCCAGTCATGACCGCCGCAGGCTTCGGCGACGTCGGCCAGGAGCGGCAGGAGGATCGTCCGCAGCAACGACGCCTCGCCGTTGCCCGAATGGGCGGCGGCGTAGATGGCCGCCGCAGGCTCGCGGCGGAGCTCCTCGACCGCGATCCCGGCGTCGGCCAGCGCTCCGAGCCGCTCCGAGCGCGCGTCCACGTACGAGCGCACGAGCGGTCGGTACTCGTAGAGCGAGGCCTGGCCGCGCGCGGCGTGCTCCTCGAAGGCGAACGGAATCTCGGCGCCGCCCTCCACGTCCCCCGCCAGGAGCGAAAACCCCGCGAGGCAGAAGCAGCGAAGAGAGCGGTACAGGTGGGGCGCGCGTACGGCCACGCCTGCGACTACGCGCCCGACGGCTCCTTTCCTGTCTGGCACCCGGGGCACCAGTAGGCCGTGCGGTTGTCGTCGCCCTGCCCGCGCGAGCGAATCGGCGTCCCGCAGCGTGGGCACGGCCGTCCCGGCTTCCGGTACACCGCGCGCTCGCTGCGCCCTCCGTCGAGCGAGGCTCGCATCAGCCGTGCCGCCTCGCCGAGGACGTGTTCGAGCTCCTCGTCGGTCACGTCGCCGAGCGCCCGCCAGGGAGAGACCCGCGCGTGCCAGAGCGACTCGGCCTTCCAGAGGTTCCCGATCCCCGCGACGAGCCGCTGGTCGAGGAGCGCGTCGCCGAGCTCGCGGTCTCGATGCTCGCGCCTCAGGTTCCCGACCATCCGCTCGAATTGCGGCGGCTCCGCGAGGATGTCGGGCCCGAGGCGGCGCGTGCCCCGGGTCGAGAGCTCGAGGACCGGGCCGTTCCAGAGAAGGGCTTCATAGTTCGTGCACTGGAGCACAAGCCACGGGCGGCCGCGCCGCGGGGAGCCTGCGGGCCGGACCTGCCAGCGGCCGGTCATGCGGAGGTGGCTTCGCAGCACGAGGCCGCCCTCGAAGCTCAGGAGCAGGTTCTTGCCGACCGCCTCGACGCCCAGCAGCTTGCGCCCGTCCAGCCGCTCCGCGACGCCCTGCGCGGCGGCACGCGGGTGGGGCGTCTCGACCCCGACGCGCTCGCCGACCAGCAGCTGAAGCCGGCGCGCAGCGCGGTGGAGGGAGTCGCCTTCCGGCATGGACGGCCAGCGTAGCTCCGCGCTTGCTAGATTCCGCCTCCCGATGAGCCGGATGACCCTCCTCGTGGTCGCCGCGTTCGGCGCGGTCGGCATCGCAACCGTCTCCGCGGGACCATCTCTCCCCTACCTGCGCTCCGCAGCCGTCCAGCGCAAGCACGTCGTCGCCGTCTTCGCGCTCGGTGAGCTCGCACCGGGGCAGATCTCCGTCGCCGCGCGGCCGGGGACGAGGTTGAACGGGGCCTTCCTGCAGGCGAACGTCCGCCTGGAGGAGCCCATTCGCGCGCGGAAGACAAACGGCGGCTACCGCGCTCAGACGAAGCGCACGCTTCCGCCCGGCCGCTACTGGGTCAAGGTCTCCGGCACCGTGATCGGGCTCGACTGCACCCCGCACAAGCCGTGCAAGACCACGTGGTCGAACGCCCGGCGCGTGGTCGTCCCCCGCTCCTAGCTAGTAAGAGGGAGAGCGCCCCTGCCGGGGCGCTCTCCGTTGTCTGCTCGACCGTCGGCTAGGCCGGGCAGGGATTCGAGCTCAGGATCTGACGGAAGTTGTTCGTCCTGAGCCGAATCGCCGGGTTGGGGTTGGGGTAGAAGCTGAACAGCAGCGGTCCGTACTCGGCCGCCGAGTTCCCGCCGAACGTGTTGGTCGTGCCCTTGAGGAACGGCCCGCCGAACTGCCAGATGCAGTGCCCGTTGGCGCTCGGGTTGCCGGTCGACGTGCCGGTCGTGTAGATCGGGTAGAAGTTCGAGCCTGGCGGCGGGTTCACGCAGTTCTCACCCGTGAACCGGTTGCAGATCCCGCCGGAGTCCGGCGCCTCGATCCGGGGCAGGTCGGTCTCGAAGGCGACGCGGCTGTAGTTCGCGGAGCCGTTGAAGAGCGGGCTCGTGAACGTGATCGGGCTCGGGTGGTACTTCTTGTCCTGCCCTCGGTTCGGGTCGGTCCCGGGCCACACCGGCTGGTATGAGGTCCCGTCGAAGTCGGAATCGCTCGCGATGCACCCTCCGATCGGGACGAATAGCGAGAACGCGGCGCTGAAGCACCCCGTGTCGTCGTCGTCGAGCGAGTCCTCGTTGTTGCTGGTGCAGTCTCCACCTTCTCCGGTGACGGCCGAGCAGTACTCGAAGTGGCCGATCTCGTCCGAGAAGGCGACGTTGTAGCTGTGCGCCGCCCACGGCACCCGGGTGTGTTCGCTCGAGGTGGCGTACATGGGCCGGAAGGTGTAGGGGGACTGTGAACAGGCCGCCGCGGTCGGCTCGAAGTTCACCTGCGCGAAGCCGTTCGTCGCGCTGGCGGTCATCGAGCCTGTGCCGCCGGTGGTGAGGTCGTGGATGGTCACCACCAGACCGGCCGCCCCGTCGTGGATGTCCACCGTGAGCTGATCTCCCGAGCCCATGAACAGATCGGTGGCCGAGCTCGGGGTGAACGTGCCGGCCGTCTGCGTGAGCGGAGCCGGAGGCGCATGCGGCACCCCGGACTTGGTGATGAAGGCGAAGTTCGCCGGCTCGTCACCGGCACGCCGGCGGCAGTCGATGTTGTTCAGCTGCCCCGAGTTCTGGTCCTGGAGCAGGCTGAAGATCGCCATCGCCGAGCACCACTGGGTCGGGTCGCAGCTGACGCCCGGGGGCCAGGGAGCCCAGCCGGGCGGGTAGAACTGCACCTCGAGGAAGGCCGTCCCCGGATGCTTGCCGATGTAGTCGGCCCCAGCCGGGTCGGTCCCGTCGAAGATGTTCGTGTCGCTGTCGGCCGTGCAGTCGGCATGCGTGAACTCCGGCGCCGACTGGTTGTCGCACAACGCCATCCCGAGCCAGAACGCCGGATGCAGCTGGAAGTTCCACGTTCCCGCTGTGCCCGCCTGGTTCGGCAGCACCTTCGGGTCGCTCGGCAGCGTCAGGTTGTAGAGGTTGGAGTTCCCGGACCCGGCCGTGTTCGAGTAGAACAGCAGCGAGGGCTCGTCGTGGCCCGTGTACGCGCCTCCGTAGCCGATCGAGTTGACCGGCTCGGCGCACAGGGCGGTCGGCTGATTGCAGCGCGGCACCGCCGCGCTCGCCGAACCGCCGAAGAAGCCGAACAGCACAAGCGCGGCGATCGCCGCGAACGAACTCGCGAGAAGTCTTCTCATGCTCCCTCCCCTTCACTGATTCGGGGCCCCCCGTGCCCCTGGACAGGGCCGGTCTACGCCTCTGCTAGGGGCGTGTCAAGGACGAAGCACGGCCCGGCGTGGGCCTATGACAAAGCCTGCATCAATCAGCAGCGAAAGTGCCTCCGAGTCGGTCACGGGCTGCCCGTCGAAGCGCTCGACCGCGAGTCGCTTCGCCCCCCCACCCTTGACGTGCGCGACGAGCGCCGCCAGGGCCGCGCGCAGCCATTCCTCCTCCGGCTCGCGGAGCGGGACGAGCGAACGGCCGCCTCGCTCGACGTACAGCGCGGGCTCGCCTCCGAGCAGGATCACGTAGGCGCCCGCCACCCGTGCGGCTCGCGCCCCCGCCCGCTTGGGCCACGGCAACGCGGCCCCGTACGGCTGCGCAGGATCGGCCGCCGCCAACACCAGCGGCTCCGCCTCCTCGCCGTCCCTCGGCCTGAGCTCACGCAAGCGCTCCACGGCTCCGCCGAGCGCGAACTGCGCCCCGCCGAGGCCCTCGACGAAGTAGCCGCGGCGGCAGAGCCCGAGCGTCTCGAGCGCCCTCAGCTCCCCGTAAACGGCCCCGTACCCGCCGGGGACGCCCTCGGCGCGGGCCCCGTCGCGGGTAACGATCCCTTGGCGCTCGAGCATCAGCTCGGCGAGCGCGCGCCGGTCCGGCCGTCCGGTGAAGAGACGGCCGGTGAGCGACCAGCGGCCCTGGGTCGCCGTGATCTCGCCTGCACGCCTGCGGGAGAAACGCCTCGGCACGCGCGGTCGTTGGCCCTGCGCCTGGTAGCGACGTCCCGCCCGCAGCGGCGTCCACGCGTCGTTCGTCACCTCGCCTGCCCAGACGAGGTCCCAGAGCGCGGGCAGCGTTTCCTCAGCCTCCAGCCCGGTGTCCGCGAGGAGGTCGTACCAGAAGAGCGCGCTCCGGCCGAGCGCCGCGCGCAGGCGCTCGTGCACCTCCCGCTCCGGCCGGTCGGCCGCAGGCGGCGGCCCGAGCGAGGGCGCGTCCTCACGGAAGTAGAGCGCGATCCGGTCGAGCCCGGCGCCCACCCAGACCACCTCGCCCGAGGCACAGAGCGCGTCCAGCTGCTCCGGCCGGTAGCCGGGAACGCGGCGCGGAAGCACCTCGGCCTCCCAGAGGGCGACAGGAAGCGCCAGTCCCTGCAGCGGCACGAGCGCCTCGCGGAGGGTCGCGCGGCGGTCGATTCCGTGCCAGCTCGGCAGGAAGCGCCCGAACGCCGCCTGCTCGGCCGGCTCTACCTCGCGGCGGAGCGCGGCCAGCGAGGCGCGCCGGAGCCGCCTCAGCACCTCCGGGTCGCACCACTCACGCTCGCTACCACCCGGACGCAGCTCGCCCCGGACCAGCTCGTCGGCGCGCTCCAGCTCCCGCAGGATCGGCTCGACGTCGCGCCCGAAGCGCTCGTTGGCCTGGGCGGTGGTGAACGGGCCGCGGGAACGCGCGAAACGGCGGAGCAGCGAGTGCAGCGGCTCGTCGTCGGCCTCGAGGAACGTCTCGGGCAGCCCGCCCGGCGGCATCGCCCCGAGCCCGTCGCGGTAGCGGCCCGCGTCCTCGGCGGCGATCAGGCGCTGCTCGCCCGCCACGCGCACGCGCACCGCCCGCCGCTCGGCGAGGAGCGGCTCGGCCAGCTCCGGGTCGTGCTCGTCCTCGCGCAGGTCGCCGCGGCGGCGGAGCAGGTCGTGCAGCTCGTCCGGGGTACGAGGTTCGCCCCGGAGCCGGCTCTCGACCTCCGCGAGCGCTCCCGGGTCGATCAGGTCGCGGAGCTCCTCCTGCCCGAGCAGCTCGCGCAGCAGGTCGCGGTCGAGCGAGAGCGCCTGGGCGCGGCGCTCCGCAGCCGGGGTGTCGTCCTCGTACATGTAGTTCGCGACGTAGTCGAAGAGCAACGAGGCCGCATACGGCGAGGCCGAGGCCGTCTCGACGTCGACGAGGTCGATCTGCCTCGTGCGCAGGCCCTGGAGGAGCCGCTTCAGCGACGGCAGGTCGAAGACGTCCTGCAGGCACTCGCGGTAGGTCTCGAGCACGACCGGGAAGGCGGGGTAGCGGCGCGCCACCTGCAGGAGCGACTGCGCCTTCAGGCGCTGTTGCCACAGCGGGGTACGCTCGCCGGGCCGCCGCCGTGGAATCAGCAGCGACCGGGCCGCGTTCTCGCGGAACCGCGCGCCGAAGAGAGCCGTGTCCCCGAGCTCCCGGGTGACGAGCTCCTCGATCTGCTCCGGCTCCAGGAGCACGTCGTCGATCGGAGGCGGCGCATCCGCGTCGGGCAGGTGGATTGCGATCCCGTCGTCCGACCAGATCGCCTGGGCCTCCAGTCCGAGCGACTCCCGCAGCCGCGCGCCGAGCGCAAGGGCCCACGGCGCATGCACGCGGCCCCCGAACGGCGTCAGGATGCACAGGCGCCAGTCCCCGATCTCGTCGCGGAAGCGCTCGACGACGACCGTGCGGTCCGAGGGAACGGCGCCCGTCGCCGCCTGCTGCTCGCCGAGGAACGTGAGCAGGTTCTGCGCGGCCCGCTCGTCGAGCGAATGCTCGTCCCGCAGCTTCACGAGCGCCTTGGCCTCCGGAAGCGCCACCAGCTCGCGCGAGGTGGCGCCGATCGCCTCGCCCAGCTCGTAGGGCCGCCCCACGCCCTCGCCCTTCCAGAACGGCACCGCGCCGGGCACGCCGGGCGCCGGCGAGACGAGGACGCGGTCCCGCGTGATCTCCTCGATCCGCCAGGTGGAGGCGCCGAGCAGGAACGTCTGGCCGGCGCGGGCCTCGTAGACCATCTCCTCGTCGAGCTCGCCGACGCGGCCGCCCCCGTCCACGAGGTGGACGCCGAAGAGCCCGCGATCGGGAATCGTGCCTGCGTTGGTGACCGCGAGCCGCCGCGCCCCCTGGCGCCCTCGAACCAGGCCGCCGGTTCGGTCCCAGACCACCCGCGCGCGCAGCTCCGCGAACTCGTCGGAGGGGTACCGCCCGTCCAGCATGTCGAGCACGTTCTCGAGCTGAACCCGTGACAGGTCGGCGAACGGGTAGGCGCCGCGCACCAGGGCGTGCAGCTCCTCCACCGAGATCTCCTCGTCGGCGCAGATCGCGACGATCTGCTGCGCCAGCACGTCCAAGGGGTTCCGCGGGATCTTCGTCTCCTCGATCGCGCCGTCGAGCATGCGCCGGACGACCACTGCCGACTCGAGCAGATCGGCCCGGAACTTGGGGAAGATCCGCCCGACCGAGACCGCACCGAGCTCGTGGCCCGCCCGGCCGATCCGCTGCAGGCCGCGCGCCACCGACTTCGGCGACTCCACCTGGATGACGAGGTCGACCGCGCCCATGTCGATCCCGAGCTCGAGCGAGGAGGTTGCGACGAGGCAAGGGATCCTGCCGAGCTTGAGCAGCTCCTCGACCTCCGTCCTCTGCTCGCGCGCGAGGGATCCGTGGTGGGCGCGTGCGATCTCTTCCTCGGCTAGCTCGTTGAGGCGCAGGGCCAGCCGCTCGGCGAGCCGGCGGTTGTTGACGAAGACGATCGTCGAGCGGTGTGCCCGGACAAGCTCGAGGATCTCCGGGTAGATCGAGGGCCAGATCGACTGCTGCTCCTCGGGCTCGCGCATGTCGTCGAGCGGCACGACCACCTTCAGGTCGAGCTCCTTGGCGCGGCCCGCGTCGACCAGCTCGATCTCGCGCCCGCCGGAGACGAAGCGGCCGATCTCCTCGAGCGGGCGCTGGGTCGCGGAGAGCGCGATGCGCTGCACGGGCCTGCCGACCAGCCGGTCGAGCCGCTCCAGCGAGAGCGCGAGGTGGGCGCCGCGCTTGGTGCCCGCGACGGCATGCACCTCGTCCACGATCACCGTCTCGATCGACCGCAGAGTCTCTCGTGCCTGTGACGTGAGCAGGAGGAAGAGGGACTCCGGGGTCGTGATCAGGATGTCGGGCGGCTTCCGGACCATCGCCGCGCGCTCCTTCTGCGGGGTGTCGCCGGTGCGGACGCCCACCCGCAGCTCGGAGCCGAGGCCCGCGAGCGGGCCGCGCAGGTTGCGCTCGATGTCGTAGTTGAGCGCCTTCAGCGGCGAGACGTAGAGGAGGCGCAGGCCTTGCCCGGGGTCCGGGTTGAGCCGGTCGATGCCGTAGAGGAACGCGGCCAGCGTCTTGCCCGAGCCCGTCGGAGCCTGGATCAGCGTGTTGCCGCCGCGCGCGATCGCGGGCCAGCCGCGCTCCTGCGCAGGGGTCGGTCCGGCGAACGCCTGCTCGAACCACGCGCGGGTCTCGGGGCTGAAAACGCCGAGCGGATCCACCTGGCCAGCGTACCCTGCGCCGGTGGCCCGACGAATCAACGTCAAAGGCACTTCGGGGTCGGGGAAGACGACCTTCGCAAGGGCGCTCGCGGAGCGGCTCGAGCTCCCGTTCGTCGAGCTCGACGCGCTCCACCACGGGCCCAACTGGAGCGAGCCGACCGACGAGGAGTTCCGGGCGCGGGTGCGCGCGGCGATGACCGCGGCGCCCGAGGGCTGGGTGATCGACGGCAACTACGAGGGGAAGCTCGGCCAGACCGTGCTCGCCGAGGCTGAGCTCCTGGTCTGGCTCGACCTTCCGCTCTGGCTGAAGCTGCGGCGGCTCTGGTTGCGAACGACAAGCCGTATTCGCGACGACGTCGAGCTCTGGAGCGGCAACCGCGAGAGCTGGCGAAACGCGTTCCTCGGCTGGAACGCGCTCTTCTGGTGGATGGTGCGGGCGCACTTCCGGCAGCGCCGGCGCTGGCCTCGGCTCTACGCAGGCGATCCGCGCTTCGTCCGGCTGCACTCGACCGAGGCGGCCGAGGAATGGCTCGCGAGCCTCCCGCCGGCCGGGCGCTAACCGACAGGCTTCGGGGAGCGAGATACTGGGGCATGGCCGAAGCACCCACGGGCACCGTGACGCTGCTGTTCAGCGACATCGAGGGCTCGACGCGGCTGCTCCAGCAGACCGGCGACGCCTACGCCGACCTGCTCTCCGAGCACCGGCGCCTGCTCGGCGAGGCGTTCGAGCGTCACAACGGCTTCCACGTCGACAGCGAGGGCGACGCCTTCTTCGTCACGTTCGCCTCCGCCGGCGACGCGGCCGCCGCCGCGGTCGACGGCCAGCGGGCCCTGGCGCGCCACCCGTGGCCCGGCGACACGGAGATTCGCGTGCGAATGGGGCTGCATTCGGGCGAGCCTCGGCTGATCGAGCGGCGGTACGTCGGGCTCGACGTCCATCAGGCCGCGCGCGTGATGGCCGCGGGCCACGGCGGCCAGGTGCTCGTGTCGGAGTCGACGCGCATGCTGCTCGACGAGCGCTTCCAGGTGCGCGACCTCGGCGACCACCGGCTGAAGGACCTCTCGGGGCCACAGCGGCTCTACCAGCTGCTGGTCGAGGACCTGCCGATCGACTTTCCGCCGCTGAAGACGCTCGAGAACCGGCCCACCAACCTGCCCGTCCAGCCGAACGCCTTCATCGGGCGCGTGGACGACCTCGAGGAGCTCGAGGCGCTGCTGTCGCGCGACGACGTGCGGCTTCTCACGCTCACGGGCACCGGGGGTGCGGGCAAGACGCGACTCGCCCTTCAGCTGGCGGCGGCCGTGTTCGAGCAATTCTCCAACGGCGTCTTCTTCGTCTCGCTGGCGCCGATCCGCGACTGGGAGCTGGTCGTCCCGACCGTGGCGCAGACGCTCGGCCTGCGGGAGCAGTCGGGCGAGCCCGTCGTGGAGACGCTGACCGAGTACCTCCGCGACAAGCAGATGCTCCTCGTCCTCGACAACTTCGAGCAGGTCGTCGCGGCGGCGCCGGTGCTCGCAGGGCTGCTCGGCTCGGCTCCGAGGTTGAACGTGCTCGCGACGAGCAGGACGCCGCTTCGTCTGTCCGGCGAGCGCACCTACGCGGTCAGGCCGCTGGCGCTCGGAGAGTCCGTGCAGCTCTTCGGCGAGCGGGCCCACGCGGCGGTGGCCGAGTTCGCCGTCACCGAGGAGAACGAGGAGGCCGTCGCCGAGATCTGCGTACGGCTCGACGGACTGCCACTGGCCATCGAGTTGGCCGCGCCACGCGTTCGCGCACTCCCCCCGCCCGCGCTTCGGCGGCGGCTCGACGAGCGCCTCAAGCTCCTGACCGGCGGGGCCCAAGACCTGGACGAGCGCCAGCGCACCCTGCGAGGCACGATCGAGTGGAGCTACGAGCTGCTCCTGAGCGAGGAGAAGACGCTGTTCGCGCGGCTCGGCGTCATCGTCGGCGGCTGCCGCCCCGAGGCCGCAGAGGCACTCTGCGACCCGGACGGCGAGCTCGGGATCGACGTTCTCGACGGCCTCGAATCACTCGTCGAGAAGAGCCTCCTGCGCCAGAAGGCGGACGTGGACGGCGAGCCTCGCTTCTGGATGCTCGAGACGATTCGCGAGTACGCCTGCGAGCAGCTGCAGGCCTCGGGCGAGCTCGAGGCCGGCCGTCGGTCCCATGCCTACTACTTCGCCGAGGTCGCGGAGGAGCTCGACCTCGAGTCGCGCACGGGTGACCACGCCGGCGTCCTCGCCCGCATCGACAACGACTACGCCAACCTTCGTGCGGCGATCGACTGGGCGCGGGAGAAGGATGACGGCGAGCTGCTGCTCCGCCTCGCGACCTCGCTCTGGGGTTTCTGGGCCACGCGCGGGGTCGTCGCCGAGGGCAGCAAGACGGTCGAGGACGCGCTCGAGCTCAGCGGGCAGCGACCGGCGCGGGCGCTGCTCGGCGCGGTCTCGCTGCATCTTCTCGGCGGGAGCACCGAGGTCTTGGCCGAGGTGCAGGAGGCACTGGACGCCAGCGAGCGACTCGGAGACGACTTCAGCCTCGCCCAGGCGTGGAACCTGCTCGGACAGGTGCAGGGAAGCGTCATGGGCGCGCTCGGGCAGGGCGAGGACGCGTGGCGGCAGGCGCTCTCCTACGCGGAACGCGGCAACTTCGCGGCCGAGCGCGCCGAGAGCATCGGCTGGCTGATGATCAGCGCGATCTTCGGGCCTCTACCCGTCGACGAGGGAATCGAGCGCTGCAAGGAGTTCCTCGCCATGGCAGGCGACGATCCGACCATCCGCGCGTTCTGCTGCGTCGAGCGCGCCGTACTGGAGGCGATGAGCGGCGAGTTCGAGCTCGCGCGGGAGCTACTGGCCGAAGGGACACAGGCGATCACCGACCTCGGGCTGACCGTCTGGGCCGCCAACAACGCGCAGGAGACGTTCTTCGTCGAGACGCTCGCCGGCGACACCGAAGTCGGCCGCGGACACGCTCCGCGCCAGCTACGCGACCCTGGAGGAATTGGGCGAGCGCGGATTCCTCTCGTCGATCGCAGGCTTCCTCGCGCACACGCTCTGCGCGCTCGGAGAGTTCGAGGAGGCCGACCGCTTCAGCCGCGCCGGCGAGACGGCGGCGACGCCCGACGACGTGCTCTCGCAAGTGCTCTGGCGCACGGCACGGGCAAAGATCCGGGCCGAGCGCGGGGACGCCGAGGGTGCCGAGGTGCTGGCGCGGGAGGCGGTTGGCCTGGCGGAGGCAACCGACCTCCTGAACACCCAGGGCGACGCGCTCCTCGACCTGGCCTCGGTGCTCGCTCACGGCCCTCGACGCGAGGATGCGTTGGCTGCCGCCGAGGAGGCTGCCCGCCGCTTCGAGCAGAAGGGCAACCGTGCGTCGCTCGCACGGGCTCGAGCGCTGGCACGCGAGCTCGCCCCTGCCCGTCCGGCTTGACAGTGCGATCCGAGGCTTGAATAGTCGCCGCATCGACGAAAGGGTGCGATGACAGAAGATCCCGGGAGCCTGCCGCACGAAATCCCAGACCACGTGGCGCAGTACCTCGCCAGGCGTGCGCTCGCCGACCTGCCTGCGTCCGTCTACGAGACGCTCCTGTCGCTCACGCCTGAGGAGCTCGCGGTGCTCGAGAAGGTCGGGGCCAGCCTGCAAGAAGCAAGTTGCGAGCCGCACCAGGTCGCGGCCATGATCCATTGACCCAGGCGCCGGTTGCCGCGGAGCCGCGGGCCAGCGTCAGGCTGAGGCGGAAGATCGCGCTCGTCGTCCAGCCCTACACCGCTGCGTGCACCGCCCTCGTGAACCACCCGCGGCTGCGGGAGTTGTGGCCCGAGTTCCTGATTCTCCAGCACGAGATCATCCGCGCGACCGTGCCCCTGACCGAGGCGGCGGCCGAGCAGGCGCGCGCGTTGCCGGAGGACGACCCCCTGGCAGGGCCGCTCGCGTCCTACCTGGACGAGCACGTGGACGAGGAGCTCCATCACGACGAGGTGCTGCTCGACGACCTGGAGCTGCTCGGAGTCGACCGGGCATCCGTGCTCGGGCGCATGCCCCCGCCGACGGTCGCCGCCCTCGTGGGGAGCCAGTACTACTGGCTCCGGCACTACCACCCGCTGACGTTTCTCGGCTACGTCGCGGTCATGGAGGGCTACCCGCCGACGCCGGAGCTGATCGAGACGCTGGTCGAGCGCACCGGCTACCCGCGTACGGCGTTCCAGACGTTCGCGGAGCATGCGGAGCTCGATCCCGGTCATCGCGACCACCTCGACCGGTTCGTGGACTCGTTGACGCTGACGCCCGCGCAGGAAGCCGTGCTGGCGATCTCGGCCATGACGACCGCCGAGTTCGCCACACGGGCGCTCGAGGAGCGGCTCGAGCGCTCGAAGAGCTCCTCTGACCTTGCGCGCGAGCGGTCCGAGGAGGATCATCGACGCCACATACGACCAAGGGAGCGATCATGGAAAGCGAAGGAGGCAGGACACTCGGTGCCTACCTGGTGCGGCTCGCTCAAGACCCTGCGCTTGCTAAGGCGTTCCGCGACAACCCCGAGCGCGCAATGGCGGAAGCAGGCCTCTCGGAAGCCGAGCGCGACCTGATCCTGAGCGGGAGCGCCCAGGCTTTGCGGAACGCGGTCGTTGAGGAGTTGGGCGAGGCCAAGATTCAAATGATGGTGTGGCCCCACCCGATCGTCTGGCCGATCGTCTGGCCGTAAGCAACGCGGTGATCCGCTCCGGATCCCTGACCGTGGTTGGTACCGGGATCGACGTGGGCGGCCATCTGACCCCGCAGGCGCGGGTTGCATTCGCCGAGGCGGACGAGGCTTTCTACCTCGTCGCCGACCCGATCGCGGTCGCCCTCCTCGAGGAGCTCAATCCGAAGGGGCAATCGCTCCAAGGCCTTTACGGGCAAGGAGCGTCCCGCCTCGATGCCTACGAGGGCATGGTCGACGAGATCCTTGCACCGGTCAGGAACGGCAAGACGGTCTGCGCGGCCTTC
>CAVWFB010000017.1:0-237534 GCA_963754265.1 uncultured Actinomycetes bacterium
ACTGGTCGCGCCGGAGTCGGCTCCCTGCAAGCAGAACATCCTGCTGGGGGAGGAGGCCACGCTGGATCGGTTTCCGATTCCGCTGGTGCACCAAGATGACGGCGGCCGCTACGTGAACACCTGGGGGATCATTGTTGCCAGCACGCCCGACCGGCGGTGGACCAACTGGTCGATCTCGCGGATCATGATGATCGACGGCCGCCACATGACCGGTTTGGTTCTGCCTCAGCAACATATCGGGGTGATCTGGGCCGAATGGGAGAAGATCGGCAAACCAATGCCGTTCGCCGTCGTGCAGGGCGGCGATCCCGGAGTGCCGATGATCGGCGGTATGCCCATCCCGGCCGAGGTGGATGAGGGTACGTTTCTCGAGCACCCTGTACGGCGAAAGGTCGAGGTCGTCAAGTGCGAGACGGTCGACCTTGAGGTGCCCGCGTCCGCCAAATCGTCATCGAAGGGCACATCTCCATCATTCGCGACGCCACCGAAGGTCCCTATGCCGAATTCCATGGTTACGCGCTTCCGGAGACGTCGCTGGAACCGATGTACACGATCGAGGCGATCACCTATCGGGACAACCCAATCTGGCCGGTGACCTCCACCGGTCGGCCACCGGATGATTCTCAAGTGGCGCCGGCCCTGGGGGTTTCGGCTGAGCTGGTCGCGCTGCTGCGCAACGCCGCCTTGCCGATCACCACGGCGTGGCTGCTGGTGGATACATCGTGTCACTGGATGGTCGTCACCGTGCCACGCAATTGGCGAGATGTGGTCCCGAACACCAGCACAACCGATTTCGTACACCGAATCGGGGAGCTGATGAGCACCAACCGGGCCGGTCGGATGTGTCCCGTGACCTACGTGCTCGACGACGACATTGACCCCTCGAACATCTCAGATGTGTTGTGGGCTCTGGGGATCCGGATACATCCGAACTTTCGTCAGGAGCACTGGCCCGTCGAGATCCTGCCGTGGTATCAGTGCTACACCGAAGGAGAGCGGCACAGCGGCCACGGGTCGATCGTCGTGCACGATGGTCTGCTCCCGCCGGTCGGCGACGCGCGAGCGGTCCCCGCCACGTTCGAGAACCTTTACCCTCCCGAAATCCGCGAACGGGTTCTCGCCGCCGAGTCGGCTACACCCCGAAATCCGCGCAGTAATTGCAGCGTCGCGTGAGAAGCGCCCCCGGGCAGGTCGATAACCACTCGGCCTCAGGTGGGTGCCGCTGGGCGCCACCGATCGGAGGTCGCGCCACAGAGTTGAATGGAATGGACTTGTCCGCCCGTTGCAAGTAGGGAGGCTACTCGGGGTTTGTCGAGGTGAAGGATACTGTTGTGAGCGTTGATGATCCGCAATCGGCGACAGACGACTCATACACTTTCGTGCTGGTGCACGGAGGCTGCCACGATGGCTCCCTGTGGCAGCCGGTTATCGAACGCCTAGAGCAGCTCGGCCACACGGCATACGGCCCGACCGTGGCGGGACACGGTAAAGATGTTCCTAAGAACGTCACCCACGCCGAATCGACGCAATCGATCGTGGACTTCATCGTGGACAGGGACCTAACAGACTTCATTCTGGTGGGCCACGGTTACGCAGGCACCATCATCAGCAAGGTGGTGGAGGTTATCCCGGAACGCGTTCGCCGCCTGGTCTTCTGGAGTGCCTACGTCCTCAATGACGGTGAGAGTGCGCTCGAAATGCTGCCCGACAGTATTGAGATGCTCATGCAGATGGCGGCCGACTCGGCCGACAACACCTTCATGATCCCCTTCGAAATGTGGCGCGATGTCTTCATCAATGACGGCGACCCCGATCTTGTGCAGCGTGCCTACGACCAGCTGTCCCCAGAGCCGTTTGGGCCGTGGGCCGAGCCGTTGAAAATGGAGAAGTTCCATTCGCTTCAGACTCCACGCAGCTTCCTTGTCGGGACTGCCGACATGGTGATGCCACCCGGGGATTCGGGCTGGCATCCCCGCATGTCAAGCCGGCTCGGGACAGTTCCGGTTGGTCCAGATGCCGGGAAGCCACGAGGCGGTCTTTACGAATCCAATCGGCCTTGCTGACAAGCTCATCGAAGCCGGACGCGACTAGTGCCAGTTAAACCCGAGGACCAAGTCAGAGGATTTGTTCGAGCAGGTTCTTGAGTTCCTTTTGCTGTGCCCGGGTGAGGCGTTCTAGGCGCTTGCCGAACGCGTCCGATAGGAGTGCGAGGCCGTCCTTGGTTGCTTGACGCCCGGCCGGGGTGAGCTGGAGGCGATGGCGCCGCAGGTCGGTGGGGTCGATCTCGCGGGTCACGAATCCGGCGGCCTCAAGCCGTTTGAGGTAAACCGTCACCGTCGCCTTGGGCATGCTCATCGTTGCCGCCAGCTCGGCAGGGTAGGGATGCTCGTCGATCTCGGCGAGCAGGAACAGCTCCTTGGAGTCGAGCCCCAACGCGGTGATGTCGGTCTCGACGGAGGAGATCACGGACAGCAGCACCCGGTAGTTCAGCGACCAGATCTTCGCCGCATCGTCCAGTGGCATTGACCTTGCAACCCCAGATAGTTCAGAATTAAACTAGTTTAGAAATAAACAAACACATAAGTGAACAATCTACCAGAGGGAGCCCGCCCATGCCGTTGGATCACTACGTGACACTCGGACGATCCGGTCTACGCGTCAGCCCGCTGTGCCTCGGGGCGATGACGTTCGGCGAAGACCTGGGCTGGGGTACCAGTGTGGAGGAGTCCGAACAGATCATCGACCGGTTCGTCGACCTCGGTGGCAACTTCATCGACACCGCCAACTTCTACACCAAGAGCCACTCCGAGAAGATCATCGGCGACCACATCGGGCGCCACCCCGCCCGCCGCGATCGCTTGGTGATCGCCACCAAGTTCAGCGGCAACCTGTATCCGGGTGATCCCAACGGCGGCGGCTCGGGCCGCAAATCGATGATCAACGCCTGCGAGAACTCGCTGCGGCGCCTGCAAACCGACTACATCGACCTGTACTGGCTGCACATCTGGGACGCGAACACCCCCATCGAGGAGACGATGGCCGCACTCGACGACCTCGTTCGTGCCGGCAAGGTGCGCTACCTCGGCGTGTCGGACACCCCGGCGTGGAAGATCGCCGAAGCGAACCTCACCGCCCGTTTCCGCGGCTGGTCGTCGTTCATCGGGCTGCAGATCGAGTACTCGCTGCTCCAACGCACCGTCGAACAGGAACTGGTTCCCATGGCCGAGCGAATTCGGCCTCGGGATCACGCCATGGTCACCGCTCGCCGGCGGTGCGCTCAGCGGCAAGTACACACGAGGCAACGCCGGCCAACACAAGTCCGATCGCGCCGCGTTGGTGGAGGGGTTCCTCAACGAGAAGACCTATGAGGTTGTCGACGAACTCGAGATCATCGCCAAAGCGCACGAGACCAACGTCGCCAGCGTGGCGCTGGCCTGGCTCCATGCGCAGCCGGCCGTGACGTCGATCATCATCGGGGCGCGCCGACTCTCGCAGTTCGAGGACAACGTCCGCGCCCTCGATGTGAACCTCACCGCCGAGGAATTGGCCCGGCTCAACGCGATCACCGAGCCGACGTTCGGTTTCCCGCAGAGCATGCTGCCGATGGCCCCGGGCATCACCAACGGCGGAACAACGGTCAACGGTGTCTCCGGGCCAATCTCCGACTACGTCATGCCCAAAGGCGACCAGCCCTACTGAAACGCGTGTTCGCTATCGGCATGCGCTTCGGGTTTCGCGTCGGAATGGCATTGCCGCATAGCCAATTTCAACCGCGCGTGTGCGCACCGACCACGCCTACACATATCGTCGCGACGGCCTTGAATATCGGCCCGTTTTTGGCCGCACCGAGCACGGTGGATCTGTTGGCCAGGATCAGCACATAGCTCAGCAGGTCGGCCCGCCTGGCGGCGGCACTCATCCGGTGGGGCATTGGCGCTGATGCCGGTCATCCAGTCCGGGGGGCGGGTAGCTGGGCAACTATTCAAAGCCTTCAGATGGGCTGCAGAGGTGGCTCGCGTTGGACGGCTTAGTTTTCCACCGCAGCGAACTACGGCGATGTGCGGTTCGTTGCCACCCCTTCACGGTCCCAAATGACTCGGAACAGCGAACAACACCGGATAAGCCCTATGCATTCGGTTACCCCACCCTCGATAGCGCGGCAGTCACGCCCCGGAGTCGAGTTGTGTACAACCGTACGGTTATCGGATCCGCCGCGAAGATGAGAAATCACGTCCGCCATTTTGGTGAGAACTTTGCAAAACCGCACTTAGAGACATCGTCATCCGCCACGGAGTTTGAACCTACAACGACGACGTCGACGCAGAACCTGATCGTCGTGGATGTTTTCACGCGTGATCGGTGGGGTAGTAGGCGGTGCCGTCCATGAGTCGGCGAGCGGTTCGGCTGAAGCCGAGGACTCCGAAGCTCGCGCCGTGCGGACCGGGGTGTGATTGCACTTTGGTGGGGGTGACTCCGGAGGGATGGCCGATGAGTAGCTGGCCGTGTCGGCGGTGATCGGCCACTCGTTCGACCACCGATCCGGGGATGCGTGACGCGGCGGCCAGGCAAATCGAGGCGGATCCAGCGATGCTCTCGTGTAGGCGGTTCATGAATACGAGCCGCACGCGCAGGTCCATGTCTTTCTCCTCGACTTGCCCACCGAGAGCGTGCGATACGCGCGGGGCGCCGCGACGAGGCCGACAATCGGCAGTCCCGGCGACTGGTCAGCGATGACGGCCATGGTTTTGTCGACTCATCGTATTGCTCGGTCGCGCTGGCCACCGGCCAGGCCTCCGATGTCACCTCCGTGGTCACCGACGTCGAGAAGGCGAACCTCGAGATGCAATTGGCAGTTCAGGTTCGCAACAAGGCTGTCGATGCGTACGAGGAAATTATGGCTGTGTATGTACATCTCCTTGACGACTACAGTTAGTTGCTAAAGGGGAGTGCTGCATGATCAGGGCCTTCGTGCTCTACGAAAGCGAGCCGGATACGGAGCAGTACGAGCGGCACGCCGAGCTCTGCAACCAGGTGCCCGGAGCGACCTTCCGCCACGGAAAGGTCTTCGGAGCGCCGATGGGCGAGCCGCCGTACGCCTACTACGCCGAGTGGGAGTTCCCCGACCGCGACGCCTTCAAGGAGGCTGCGCGCAGCGAGGAGTTCATGGCGACCGGCAAGGACGCGATGGAGATGGGCGGGCGCTTCCACGTGCTCTTCGCGGACGTCGCGTGAGCGAGCAGCAGCCCGTGGCTCCGCGGCCGCTTCCGCCGGACGAGCTCGGCTTCGAGCGGATCGTCTACGAGAAGGCGCCGCCGCGCGCCACGATCACGCTCAACCGGCCCGAGGTCCTGAACGCCTTCGACTTCCAGATGCTGCGCGAGCTCGCGCGCGCCTGCGAGGACGCTTCCTGGGACGACGAGATCCGCGTCGTCGTCCTGACGGGAGCCGGGCGCGCCTTCTGCGTGGGCGCCGACCTCAAGTCGTGGGCCGACGACTACCTGGGCAAGCCCACCGAGTACTGGAAGTGGTTCGGGGCGTTCAAGGACGCCCACGACCGCCTCCGAGAGATCGGCAAGCCGACGCTCGCGCGGATCAACGGGATCGCGGTCGGAGGCGGGAACGAGCTCCAGATGGCGTGCGACCTCGCGGTGATGGTCGACGACGCGTTCATCCGGCACGTCGGGCCCGAGCACGGCTCGGTCCCCGCCGGGGGCGCGACGCAGTGGCTGACGATCATGGTCGGCGACCGGCGGGCCCGCGAGATCGTGCTGATGTGCGAGGAGCTACCGGCGCGCAAGGCCGAGGAGTGGGGCCTCGTCAACTGGGCCGTGCCCGCTGCCGAGCTCGACGCGAAGGTGGACGCCGTCGTCGAGAACCTCGCCCGGAAGCTGCCGCAGACCACGCGCTACGCGAAGCAGCACCTGAACTTCTGGAAGGACTTCGCGTGGCACGAGACGATCAACCACGCGCGCGACTGGCTCGCGCTCTCGATGGCGACCGAGGAGCCGCGGAAGGCGATCGAGCGCTTCCTGGAGCGCAAGTGAGCCTCGTCCAGCTCGAGCGCGACGGCGCGATCGCCGTCGTTCTGCTCAACCGGCCCGACGCGTTGAACGCGCTCTCGGACGAGCTGATGGACGAGCTCGTGTCGGCCCTCGAGGAGCTCGACCGAGACCGGGCGGTGCGCGCGATCGTGCTCGGCGGCTCCGAGCGTGCCTTCGCCGCCGGCGCCGACATCGGCGAGCTGGCGCAGGTCTCCGCGATCGAGCTCTACTACCAGCGGCGAATCGAGCGCTGGGACGCGATCCGCGGACTCTGGACGCCGCTCGTCGCGGCCGTCTCCGGCTACTGCCTCGGCGGCGGCTGCGAGCTCGCGATGGCGTGCGACCTGATCGTGGCTTCCGAGTCGGCGGAATTCGGGCAGCCCGAGACCGGGCTCGGGATCATTCCCGGCGCCGGCGGCACCCAACTGCTGACCCGCGCCGTCGGGAAGGCACTGGCGATGGACGTGATCCTGAGCGGCCGGCGGCTCTCGGCCCGGGACGCGCTCGCCGCGGGCCTCGTCGCTCGGGTGGTGGCCAAGGAGGCATGGCTCGACGAGGCGAAACGCGTCGCGCGCGCGATCGCCGAGAAGGGCCCGGTGGCCACGCGCCTGGCCAAGGAGTCGGTCGACCGCGCCTTCGAGTCGACGCTCGCCACCGGCCTCGAGGCCGAGCGGCGGGCGCTCTACCTCGCCTTCGCGAGCGAGGACGCGAAGGAGGGCCTGACGGCGTTCACGGAGAAGCGGAAGCCGGAGTTCAAGGGACGCTGAGCCGGTTCGCGCGTTTCCTCGAGCCGCCGCGACTCCGCACGCGGGAGGAGGACGAGGGGCGGCGCGCGACGTGGCTGGAGTTTTGGTGCTCGTGCTCTGGCTCCTCGCAGTCGCGCTCTCCGTGCACGTGCCCGCCTAGCCGTCGAGCTCGGCGGGCACGAGCTCCAGCTCGAGCTCCCGGCCCTCGCGGAGGACCCGCACCGGCACGTTCGCGCCGATTCGGTCCACCACCATCAGGCGCTGGATGTCGTCGACACCGGAGACCGGAGCGCCGTCGAGCTCGACGATCAGGTCCTCGGGTCTCAAGCCCGCTGCGGCCGCCGGCGTGCCCTCGACCACCTGGACGACCTCGACCCCGGCCTCGCGTCCGAGCTGCCTCGCCAGGCGCGGCGGCAGCGGCCGGGCGCCGCCGGCGATCCCGAGGTAGGCACGGCGAAACCGGCCTTCGGTCATGAGCGCGCCGACGATCTGGCGGGTGGCAGCGTTGACCGGAACAGCGAGGCCCAGGCCGACGCCCGCAACTGCCGTGTTCACGCCGACGACGTGCCCGGCGCCGTCCGCGAGCGCGCCGCCGGAGTTCCCGGGGTTGAGAGCGGCGTCGGTCTGGATGACGTTGTCGACCACCCGTCCGCTCTGGGTCGGCAGCGACCGGCCGAGCGCCGAGACGACGCCCGCCGTGACCGAGCCGGCGAAGCCGTTCGGGTTGCCGATCGCGACGACGAGCTGACCGACGCGGAGGCGCTCGGCGTCGCCCAGCTGCGCCGCCACGAGGTCCTGGGCGTCGGCACGAAGCACCGCGAGATCCGAGTGGACGTCGGAGCCGATGACCTCGAACCCGAGCTCGCGGCCGTCGACGAAGGACGCCCGACCCGTGCCCCGGCTGCCCGCGACCACGTGCGCCGAGGTGAGCATGAATCCGTCGGGCGTGATCACGACCGCGCTCCCGCCGCCGTTCAGCGTGCGGCCTCCGCGGCCGCGGTGCGACACGCGCAGGTTCGCGACCGAGGGCGCGAGGCGCTCCGCCACGGAGATCACCGCGCGGGAGTACGCGTCGAGGGCTTCGGCCTCGCTCGGCGGATCGGAGATGAACGTCAGTCCAGCCACGCCTCGAAGCTAGCAACCCGGTTATAGGCTGCGCCGATGGCCGAGGCCGAGACGAGCAGAGACGGCGCGGTCCTGACGATCACGCTCAACCGGCCGGACGTGCTCAACGCCTTCAACGCCGACCTGCACCGCGCGCTGGCGGCCGCGCTGAAGGAGGCGCGAAGCGACCAGGTGCGCGCCGTGGTGCTCACCGGAGCGGGACGCGGGTTCTGCGTCGGGCAGGACCTGACCGAGTTCCGCGAGGCGCCGGGAGACATCGGCGACCGCCTGCGGCGCGGCTACCACCCGAACATCCGTGCGCTGCGTGCGCTCGAGAAACCGGTGCTCGCGGCGGTGAACGGCCCCGCCGCCGGGGCCGGGCTCTCGCTTGCCTGCGCCTGCGACCTGCGCCTCGCAGGCGAGGGCGCCACCTTCGTCCCGGCGTTCATCAACATCGGCCTCGTGCCGGACTCCGGCAGCACCTACTTCGTACGGCGGCTGCTCGGCACGGCGAGGGCCTTCGAGTGGATGACCTCGGGGCGGCGCCTCGGCGCGCCCGAGGCGCTCGAGTGGGGCCTCGTCTCCGAGGTGGTGCCCGACGAGCGTCTACCCGAGCGGGCGGCCGAGCGGGCGGCCGAGCTCGCCGCGATGCCGACCCGGGGCGTGGGCCTGACCAAGCGGCTCTTCGACCACTCCGAGAACGCGACCCTCGAGGAGCAGCTGGAGTTCGAGGCGCAGCTCCAGTCCGTCGCCACGGGGACCGCCGACTTCCGCGAGGGAGTGGCGGCGTTCCTGGAGAAACGGGAACCGCGCTTCGAGGGCCGCTGACACGCCCGTTACGATCGGGCGCATGGAAACCACCGCTTCCACCACCCCGGCGCTGCACCCGATTCGCGTGCTCGTCAACGACGACCTGCAGAGGAACCGCCTCACGGTCTTCTTCCGGCTGATCCTCGCCATCCCCGGCTTGCTCTGGGCCTCGCTCTGGGGCGTGATCGCCGTCCTGGCACTGATCGTGGACTGGTTCGCGACCCTGATCACGGGGCGTTCGCCGGAGGGCCTGCACAACTTCCTCGCGACCTACCTGCGCTTCGTCACGCACCTGCGCGCGTACATCCTGCTGATCGCCGACCCGTTTCCCGGCTTCACCGGCCGCCAGGGGACCTACCCGATCGACCTCGAGGTCGACCCGCCCGAGCCGCAGAGCCGGCTGACGGTTCTCTTCCGGATCATCCTCGCGATCCCGGCCCTGTTCGTGGCGAACATCCTCTCGAACCTGTCCCAGCTGCTGGCCATCTTCAGCTGGTTCGTCGCACTGGTGATGGGGCGCGTGCCCGAGGGATTGCGGAACTTCGCCGCGCTCGCGCTTCGAATCGAGACGCAGACCTACGCCTACGTGATGCTGCTGACGCAGCGCTACCCGAGCTTCAACGTCGGGATCGAGTCCTAGCCGCGGCTAGCCGGTCGACCCGGAGGCGCAGCCGGTCAGCCCGAGCTGCTCGCGGGCCAGCCGATCCTGGTCGGCGTCCCGTTGCTGCAGCTGCGTGAAGGCGGTCTGCACTCCCGGCTGGTCGTTGTCGCGGAGGGCGTCGTGCAGCTTCTTCGCGGCGTCCACCTCGGCGTCGGCGATCTGCATCCAGCGGTCGTAACGGCCCTGGAGGTTCTCGGGCGGGCTGAGCGCGCGGAGCTCGTCGTTGCCTTTGCGAATCACCGGCAGCACGCGCTCGATGGCACTGGCCAGCTGGGCCGAGTCTCCGGCCGGAACGCCGCGCATCGCGGCTTGGACGCGCCGCTCGTACTTGGCGCAGATCGCATCGGCGCGAGTGACGAACTCGGACTTCGTCAGGCGGTCGCTCCCGCCTCCGCACCCGGCCGCGACGAATGCGGGGACGGCGACGGCGAGCCACAGGAGGCGGAGAGACATCAGATCGTCTTGAACTGCTCGAAGGGCTGCTTGCAGCTGCGGCAGTAGCGCAGGGAGCGGCACGGCGTCGGGCCGAAGATGTTCTCGAGCCCGGTGTCGCGCGAGCCGCAGTACGGGCAGCGGAAGCCGTTCGACTCGAGTTGCACGAGCGTCGGTGGGGCCGTGCCACGGGGCGCCGGCGGCGCGAAGCCGGACGCGCGCAGCTTCTCCCGGCCTTCCGGCGTGATCCGGTCGGTCGACCACGAGTCGTCGGTGAGCACGCGAACCTCCGGCTCCGCCCCGAGCGAGCGGATGCGCTCGGCCATCGCGTCGCGCATCACCTCGAGCGCCGGGCAGCCGAGGAACGTCGGCGTGAAGTCGACCTGGACGCGGCCCTCCTCGACGTGGACGTCCCGGACGACCCCGAGCTCCACCAGCGAGATCACCGGGATCTCCGGGTCCGGGATCTCCGCGAGCGCGGCCCAGACCTGCTCGGCGGTCACCACGACGTTCCGGCCGGCTGCGAGCGCCGCACCATCGTCATCTCCTCCCAGAGCTCCCCGAGCTCCGGCGAGTGCCCGTCCCGCTCCTCCCGGTCGAGGATCGCGGCGGCGAGCGGCCGGAGCTCGTCGAGGGCCGCGGTGAAGCGCGGTTCCCGGGCGAGGCGGTCGAACCACATCTGGGCGTGGAGCCGGTGGTAGACCTCCTCGCGGTCGATCTTGGCGGCGAGCCCCGCCACCTCCGAGTCGTCGGAGGCCTTCAGGCGTTCGAGCCGGATCGCATCGGCCTCCTCGTAGAGATGGTGCCGCGCGATCGTGTGCTCCCAGCTCGGCAGCCGCAGCTCGACGAGCCGGGCGCAGCGGTACTCGTCGGGGTCGCGGTCGAAGGCGAGCTCGTCAGCGGTCGTGTCGAGGTCGCGCGCCGCCAGCTCGTACAGCGCCCGCGCGTGCCCGATCTCGTTCTGCGCGATCGAGGAGAAGGCGACGTCCTCCTCGAGGAAGGGCGCGATCCCGGTCCACTCCGAGTCGCGCCAGCCGAGGATCAGCTCGTCGTCAGCGATCTGGAGGAGGAGCTGTGCCCGCTCGCTCACGTGCCTCCTTGAGCTTCTCCTTCAGCGGATAGCCGTCCACGCGGTGGTAGTTCCGGTTCAGCTCGTCGACGAAGTCGTCGATCTCGCGGACGGCGTTCCGGGGAACGACCCACAGCGCGGTCGACTCGCCGCGGCGTCCGTACTGCTCCCGCGCGTACCACTCGGCGAAGCGCTCGTCGGGAGCCTCGATCGAGCCGGCGTGCTGGAAGGCCTGGCCCTTCCGCTCCTGCCGGAACACCTCGTAGATCACGCCGGCGCCCCGTCCCCTTTGTGCTCCAGTGCACGAGTTCCCATCTTGTTCACTGGAGCACAAGCACGGTTCAGGCGGCGTCGGAGAGGATGACCGCTCGGACCCACGCCGAGTTCTCGCGCGCCTTGCGCCTGAGGTCTAGCCGCTCCTCGGTCTTCGGGCCGTGGCCCGTCACGACGTGCATGAGCTCGTCCCAGTCGGGCTCCGTGTAGTGCCAGCGCCCGGTCTCCTCGTCCTTCCGCAGCGCCGGGTCGGGCACGGTCAGGCCGAGCTCCCAGATCTGCGGCACGTAGCCGTCGAGGAACTGCTGGCGCGCCTCGTCGTTCCCCTGGCTCTTGATCCGCCAGACCACCATCGGGTCCTCGTCGGCGGGGATCGGGTTGCCGTGGAACTGCATCAGCGGGCCCCACCAGCGGGTGACGGCCTCCTGCACCAGCTCGCGCTGGTCGTCGGTGCCGTTCATCAGGGTCAGGATCACGTCGCGGCCGTGGAGGATGTGGAACGACTCCTCCCAGCAGATCTTCTTCATGATCCGCGCGTAGGGCGCGTACGAGCACTTGAGCAGCGCCTTCTGGCTGATGATCGCCGCGGCGTCCACGAGCCAGGCGATGACGCCGACGTCGCCCCAGGTCTTGGTCGGGTAGTGGAAGACGTTGTGGAACTTCGCCTTGCCCGAGATCAGGTCGTCGAGGCACTGCTCGCGGGGCTTCCCGAGATCCTCGACGACGCGGTAGATCAGCTGTGCGTGGCCGACCTCGTCCTGCACCTTCGCCGTGAGCGCGAGCTTGCGCTGCAGCGTCGGCGCGCGCAGGATCCATTCGCGCTCGGGCAGCACGCCCATCAGCTCCGAGTTGCCGTGCATCTCGATGAACTTGCGCAGGCGGGCCCGGTACTCGTCGGGCATCCAGTCGTCGGTCTCGACCTGGCCGCCGGACTGCACGTATTCGAGGAATCCCTGCTCTTGCTCTGTCATCCGGACGCCTCCCAACCGAACGATCGTTAGGGTGGAAGTGTAGTGGCTGCGAGGACGGTTGGCCTGCTTCATCCCGGCGAGATGGGGGCCGCGGTCGGTGCGGTCCTGCGCGATCGGGGCCTGCGAGTCCTCTGGGCCTCGGAGGGGCGAAGCGCCGAGACCCGGGAGCGCGCCGAGGCCGCAGGGCTCGAGGATGCCGGCTCCGCGGCGGAGCTGGCCGGGAGCGACGTGCTGCTGTCCGTTTGCCCGCCCCACGCGGCTCTCGACGTCGCGCGTTCGGTCGGGCGGTTCGAGGGTCTCTACGTGGACGCGAACGCCGTTGCGCCGGCCACCGCCCGCAAGGTCGCGGAGATCGTCCGTGCCGCAGGCGGCGAGCTCGTCGACGGCGGCATCGTCGGCTCGCCCCCGCGCGAGGCCGGCACGACGCGGCTGTATCTCTCCGGCGCGCAGGCGGGCTCGATACGCGAGCTGTTCGCGGGCTCGGTCGTGGACGCACGCGTGGTCTCGGACGAGGTCGGTGCCGCTTCGGCAGTCAAGATGGCCTACGCAGGCTGGACGAAAGGGACGGCCGCGCTGCTGCTCGCGATCAGGGAGCTTGCCCGCACGGAAGGAGTCGAGGAGGCGTTGCTCGAGGAGTGGGATCTGTCGCTGCCGGAGCTGCGCGACCGCTACCGGCGCGCCGCCCGCTCGGCCGACGCGAAGGGCTGGCGCTGGGTCGGGGAGATGGAGGAGATCGCCGCGACCTTCGAGGCCGCGGGTCTGCCGGACGGCTTCCATCGAGCGGCTGCAGAGGTCTACCGCGACCGATGAGCACCCGTCGCGAAGAGCTGACCCGCCAGGCCGCGCGGCTGTTCGCGCAGAAGGGCTACCACGGCACCTCGATCGGCGAGATCGCCGAGGCGCTCGGGGTGCAGAAGGGCTCGCTCTACGCCCACATCTCCTCGAAGCAGGACCTGCTCTACGAGACGATGCTCGAAGGCGCGCGCGCCTTCCACGCGGGCCTCGACGCGATCGGCGACGAGCTGCGGCCGTCCGAGAAGATCCGCCTCGCGCTGCGCTCGCACCTGCGCGTGGTCGCCGACCAGCTCGACGTCGCGACCGTGTTCGTGCAGGAGTGGCGCTATCTCGAGGGCGCGCGGCGCGACGAGATCATCGGTGAGCGGCGGCGCTACGAGGAGCGCATCCGCGCGCTCTTCCGCGAGGGCCGCGACCTCGGCGAGCTGCGCAGCGACCTCGACGACGCGACGGCGGCGCTGCTCGCCCTCTCGGCGGCGAACTGGGCATACACGTGGCTGCAGCCCGGGCGCGACACCGACGAGCTCGCCGACCGCTTCTACGCGTTGCTCGTCGACGGGATCCGCGGCTACGCGACTCCCGCGGCCTGAGTCACCGCCGCCGCGGGTCGTCGCCGCTCGCGTAGGTGATCGCCCTCCTCCACTCGATGCCGGCCTCGGCGAGCCCCTCCTTGATCCGCTCGCGCGCCGTGCGCATGCTCGCGGCAGCTTATGGAAGTCGTCCTGATCGTGAACCCGTTCGCAAGCGGGGTCTCGGAAGCGCGTGTCGAGGCCGTCGAGCGAGAGCTGCAGCGCGTCGCCGACGTCCGCAGGCGCGTCACGGAACGGCCGAGGCACGGTGCCGAGCTCGCCGCCGAGGTGCTCCCGGAGCAGGCGCTCGTCGTCTTCTCCGGCGACGGTGGGTTCAACGAGGTGCTGAACGGCGTCTCGGACGGCGTCCCGGTCGGGTTCCTTCCGGGCGGCGGGAACGAGCGTGCTCTCGCGGGCGCTCGGGCTCCCCCGCGATCCGGTCGCCGCCGCCAGGCAGGTCGCCGAGGCACTCGAGACCGGGCGGGAGCGGCGGATCTCGCTCGGGCGCGTGAACGGACGCCGCTTCGGCTTCTCCGCGGGAATCGGCCTCGACGCCGAGCTCGTCCGCCGCGTCGACGCGCTCGGGCGCCGGGACGACGGCAAGCGACCGGGCGACCTCGCCTACCTGCTTGCCGCCGCAAGGCTCGCCGGAAGCAGGCGAGGACGCTTCGAGCCCGCGCTCGAGGTACGGGGCCTCGGGAGAGCGGCCTTCGCGCTCGTGGCGAACACCGACCCGTACACCTACGCAGGCCGCGTGTCCGTGCACGTGGCGCCCGAGGCGCGGTTCGAGCTCGGGCTCGACCTCGTCGCACCGGAGAAGGCCGGGCCCGCCGACCTCCCTCGACTCCTGGGCTACGCGCTGCGCGGCAAGGGGCTGGAGACCGCGAGCGACGTCCTCTACGGCCACGATCTCGACCGGATCGAGATCCGTTGCGACCGGCCGCTTCCGCTGCAGGCCGACGGCGAGGACCTCGGCGACGTCGAGGAAGCCGTCTTCGAGGCCGAGCGGGACGCGATCGCGGTGCTCATCTAGGGTTCGGTCGTGAGTGGGGCTCGAAAGCTCCTGCTGAGCGGCGCGGCGGTGACCGCGCTGCTCGTGTTCGTCGCGATTGCGAGCCACGCTCACCGGCCGGGCGGCGGCAGCGGCGGTGGGAGCGCACAGGCGCCCTCGCTGGTCTCCGACTACCTCTCGACGATCGCGCTCGTGGTGATGCCGATCGGGGCGATCCTCGTGATCTGGGGCCTGGCCAACCGCCGGCGCCAGCAGGCGCTGCAGGGGCGCACGAACTGGCGGCGGACGCTCGTCGCGGTCACCATCATCTCGCTGCTCCTCTCGGCCGCGGTCTTCACCGCCGACAGGCGCCAGCGGGACGCCGCGGGACGGCCCGGCGCGCTTCCGCCCATCGGGATCCTCGGCGGCGCATCGGGTCCGCAGGCCGCCCAGAGGCGCCAGCCCGTGACGGCCAAGCCGCACACGCCACAGTGGCGCTGGCTGCCGGTGCTCGTGCTCGGCTCGCTCCTGCTCGGGATCTTCGTCACCGCGGGCGTGGTCACGGCCCAGGCGCGCCGCAACCGTGAGGCCCTCGACGAAGAGGCCGGGCTCAAGCGGGCACTCGACGAGGTGCTGTCCGACTCGCTGGACGACCTGCGCGCCGAGGGCGATCCGCGCCGGGCCGTGATCCGGGCATACGCGCGGATGGAGAAGACCTTCGCCGCCTACGGCGTTCCACGCGAGGAGCACGAGACCCCGGTCGAGTACATGGGCCGAGTCCTCGACAGCCTGCGCGTGAGCTCATACGCCGTGCGGCGGCTCGTCCAGCTGTTCGAGCGCGCGAAGTTCAGCCCGCACGAAGTGGGGCCGCCGATGAAGGACGACGCGATCGAGGCGCTCGCCGGCCTTCGTTCCGAGCTCGAGGTGGAGAGGATGCAGGCGGCATGAAGCCGATGATCCAGACCTGGATCTTCCTCACCGTCCTCGCGACGATCGCGCTCCTCGTGGCGCGATTCGCGCAGCCGGGCCGCTTTGCGCTCGAATTGGACGTCTACATACTCGTGGTGGGCGGATTGGCGCTGCTCGAAGTGGTGATGGCGACGCGGCAGGCGTATCCGCGCGCGGGGCGCTCGGCGCTGGCCGAGGCGCTCGACCGCCAGCCGCCGGGGCCGTTGCGCCCGCCCGAGCTCGAGCGGCTCGAGCGCGAGCTCACGCTCGGATCCTCGACCGCATTCGACCTGCACTACCGGCTGCGGCCCACCCTGCGCGAGATCGCCGATGAGCGGCTCGCTGCCCGGGGGTTGCGGCTGGACGGCGGCGGCGGCGCGGTCGAGGAGGCGCTCGGCGAGGAGCTCTGGGAGCTCGTCCGCCCGGACCGCGAGCCGCCCGTCAAGCGCTTCGCGCCGGGAATCTCACCACCGGCAGCAGCGCGCGTCGTCGAGCGGTTGGAGAGCGCTGTGACGGTCGACGAGCTCTCGCAGCAGGCGGACAGGATCCTCGACGAGGTCGAGCGCGCCGTAGTCGGGAAGCGCGAGGCGCTGGAGCTCGTCCTGCTCGGGATCCTCGCGGACGGCCACGTGCTGATCGAGGACTTCCCCGGCCTTGCCAAGACCCTGACCGCTCGCGCCTTCGCTCAGGTCACGAGCATCGGCTTCACGCGCGTCCAGTTCACGCCCGACCTGATGCCCTCCGACGTGACCGGCTCCTCGATCTACAACCAGCGCGAGGGCGATTTCGAGTTCCGCCCAGGCCCGATCTTCACCAATCTCCTCCTCGCCGACGAGATCAACCGCGCTCCTCCGAAGACGCAGGCCGCGCTGCTGGAGGCGATGCAGGAGCGGCAGGTCACGATCGAGGGCGCGACGCACCTGCTCGCGCCGCCGTTCCTCGTGCTCGCGACGCAGAACCCGATCGAGTACGAGGGCACCTATCCGCTCCCGGAGGCGCAGCTCGACCGCTTCATGCTCCGGATCGGCGTCGGCTACCCCGACCGCGAGGACGAGTGGGAGGTGCTCCAGCGCCGGCTCGAGCGAAGCGCGGACGAGGTCGAGCTCGACCAGGTCGTCAGCCGCGACGAGCTGATCGAGATGCAACGCGCGCTCGAGCAGGTGCACGTCGACCGCAGCGTCGGCCTCTACATGGTCGACCTCGTCGCCGCGACCCGCGAGGCTCCGGGGGTTCAGGTCGGCGCGAGCCCGCGTGGCTCGCTCGCGCTGCTGAAGCTCTCGCGCGGCCGGGCGGCGCTCAAGGGCCGAGACTTCGTCACTCCGGAAGACGTGAAGGCGGTCGCCGTGCCCGCGCTGGCCCACCGGCTCTCGCTTCGACCCGAGCTCTGGGTGCAGCGGCTGCGGCCGGAGGACCTCGTGCTCGAGCTGCTGGGCCGTGTGCCGACGCCCAAGGCAGAGGCCGAGCCCGAGCCCGAACCGGCCGAGTGACTCGCGCGGCGACGGCGAAGCTCGGCGCGTACACCACGCTCACCGGTGCCGGCCTCCTGTCCGCGCTCGTGCTCGGCCGCCCGGAGCTGGCCGCCCTGGCGGCGCCGTTCGCCGCCCTCCTCGTTGTCGGGCTCTCGCTTGCGGAGACGCCGCGCGTCTCGGCGGTATTCGACCTGGACACCGAGCGGCAGGTCCAGGGTGAGCCGGTCGAGGCCGACCTCGAGCTGCGGGCGGAGACGTCCATCCCGCGCCTCGAGGTCCTCTTCGACCTCCCGGAGGGGCTGGTCGCGGAAACGCCGAACCCGCAGCTGCTCGGCTTTCACGCCGGTCAGCGGCGCGAGATCGAGCACCTCATCCGCTGCGAGCGCTGGGGCGCCCACCTCGTCGGCGACCTCGTCCTTCGCGCGCACGATGCCTTCGGGCTGTTCGTCTTCGAGCAGACCCTCGAGGGGCGGCTCCCGCTGAAGGTCTACCCGCGCGGCGAGGTGCTGCGAGAGCTGCTGCGGCCGCTCGAGACGCAGCCCTTCGCCGGCAACCAGCTCCCTCGCACGCGCGGCGAGGGGATCGAGTTCGCGGACATGCGGCCGTTCGTTCCGGGCGACCGGGTCCGCCGCGTCAACTGGCGGGCCACGGCGCGGCGAGGTGAGCCATGGGTGAACGAGACCCATCCGGAACGGAACACCGACGTCGTCATCTTCCTCGACACCTTCGCCGAGGCCCGCGGCCACGGCGAGAGCACGCTCGACCACGCGGTGCACGCCGCGGCGTCGCTCGCGGTCCACTACATGCGCGAGAAGGACCGCGTCGGCCTCGTCGCCTTCGGTGGCGTGCTGAACTGGCTGACCGCCTCGAGCGGGCTCGTCCAGCTCTACCGCGTCCTCGACTCGCTGCTCGACGCCGAGATCTTCCTGAGCTACGCGTGGAAGGACGTCAACCTGCTTCCGGTGCGCACGCTGCCGCCGCACGCACTCGTGCTGGCGCTCACGCCGCTGCTCGACGAGCGGTCGGTGCGGGCGCTGCTCGACCTCCGCGCCCGCGGCTTCGACCTGGCGGTCGTCGAGATCTCGCCCGTGCCGTTCGCCCCCGCGGGCGAGCAGGAGCTCGACGAGCTTGCGCGCCGGCTCTGGCTCTTGCGCCGCGACGCCTTGCGCAGGCGCTACCTGCGGCTCGGGGTGCCGGTCGCCGAGTGGCGCGACGGCGTCCCGCTCCAGGCCGTGCTGGAGGAGGTGAGGACATTCAGGCGCCACGCCCGGGTCACGCGCGTCTAGCCACGGGAGCCGGCGCCGTCCTCGTCGGCGTCGCACTCGCGCTCTCGCCGCTCGTTCGGGGCTCCAACGACCGGGCCCTCTTGCTCGCGCTCGGCGCCGGCGGCCTGCTCGCGCTCTGTCTCGGGCTCGCGGTTCGCTGGAGCGCGGCGGTCGCGTTCGCCATCGGGGTGCTGGGGGCCGAGCAGGCGGTGCGGCTCGCCGACGGGCCCGACGCGCTCGACCGCTGGACGCCGCTCTACGCCGGCGCGTTCCTGTTGCTCGCGGAGCTCGCGTGGTGGTCCCTCGAGCCCCGCGTGGCCGCCTGGACCGAGCGCGACGCGGCGCTGCGGCGCCTGGCGACGGTCCTCCTCATCTGCGCGGCCGGAAGTCTCTTCTCGGCCCTCGTCGTGATCGCCGCTGGCGCGCCGATTCACGGCGGCTTCGGGCTCGAGCTCGCCGGCGTGCTCGCCGCGACCGCCGCCCTGGCCGTCGTGGCGGCCGTCGCTCGGTCCCGCGTCGGGTAGATTCGTCGGCGTCATGGCCCAGGTGCTACCGGCCGAGCGCGACCTCCGGCGCGTGATCGGCGACGGCGACGGCGTCCCGGACGGCGAGGTCGAGGGTCTCTCGGAACAGGACCTGCTCGAGCTCCACCGCTGGCTCGTGCTGCTACGGACCTACGACGAGCGCTCGGTCGTCTACCACCGCCAGGGGCGCATCGGCACTTACGCGATCTACTGGAACCACGAGGCGATGCAGGCGGGCTCGGTGTACGCGCTCGAGCGCGAGGACTGGATCTTCCCGAGCTACCGCGAGTCGGCGATCGGGCTCCTGCGCGGGATGCCGGCCTCGACGATCCTCTCCTGGTGGCGCGGCCATCCGGCCGGCTGGTGGGATCCTCGCGACTGGAACGTGGCCTCGATCTGCGTCCCGATCGCGACGCACGTGCCGCATGCGGCAGGGCTCGCCTGGGGCAAGAAGCTGCGCGGCGAGCGCACCTGCGCGATCGCGTACTTCGGCGACGGCGCCACCTCCGAGGGCTCCTTCCACGAGGGCGCGAACTTCGCCGGGGTCATGCGGGCGCCACTCGTCCTCTTCTGCAACAACAACCAGTGGGCGATCTCGACGCCCGTCTCCGCGCAGACGGCCGCCGAGACGCTCGTGGACAAGGCAGTCGGCTACGGCATCCCCGGGGTGCGGGTCGACGGCGGGGACGTGCTCGCGGTCTACGAGGCGACGCGGGAGGCCGTGACGAGGGCGCGCGCCGGCGGGGGGCCGACGATGATCGAGGCGCTCACCTACCGCGCAGCACCGCATGCGACGGCGGACGACCCGAGCGCGTACATCGACCCGCAGCGCGTCGAGGAGGAGAAGCAGCACGAGTGCCTTGGCCGCTACGAGGCCTATCTGCGCCGACTCGGGCTGCTCTCGGACGAGGCCGCAGAGGCGGTTCGGGTCGAGGCCGTGGAGCTGATGCGGACAGGAATCGCCGAGGCCGAGGCCGAGCCGCCGCCGGATCCCGGCCTGGTCTTCGAGAACGCGTACGCGGACCCACCGCCATCACTCGCCGCCGACCTCGCGGAGCTGCGCAGGATCCTCGGAGCCGCGGGTGACTGAGCCGCTCCTACGCCGGCGCCCGACCACTCTTTGTGCTCCAGTGAACAAGGTCAGAGATCGTGCACTGGAGCACAAACACCGGGGGTGGGGCTCGTGGCTGAGCTGACGCTCGTCGAGGCGATCAACGACGCGTTCCACGTCGAGCTCGGGCGCGACGCGAACGTGATGGTCATGGGCGAGGACGTCGGCCGGGCAGGCGGCGTCTTCCGGGCGACCGCCGGGCTGCTCGACCGCTTCGGGCCCGAGCGCTGCGTCGACACGCCGCTCGCGGAGGCGGGCATCCTCGGCAGCGCGGTCGGGCTCTGCATGGCGGGCTGGCGGCCGGTCTGCGAGATGCAGTACGACGCCTTCTCGTACCCGTGCCTCGACCAACTGATCACGCACGTCGGGCGCTACCGCTGGCGGACGGGCGGCGCGATGGAGTTCCCGCTCGTAGTGCGCATGCCGTACGGCGGCGGCGTCCGCGCCCCCGAGCTGCACGACGACTCGCCCGAGGCCTACTACGTGCACACACCGGGGGTCAAGGTGGCGATCCCCTCGACGCCGGGAGACGCCAAGGGGCTGCTCGCCGCGGCGATCCGCGACCCGGATCCGGTGGTCGTCCTCGAGCCGAAGCTCCACTACCGGACGATGCGCGGTGAGGTCCCGGAGGGTGAGCACGTCGTACCGCTCGGGCAGGCGCGGGTCGCGCGCGAGGGCACCGACGTCACGCTCGTCGCCTACGGCGCGATGGTGCCACTGGCCGAGCGGGCGGCCGAAGAGCTCGAGGGCGAGGCGAGCGTCGAGGTGCTCGACATTCGCACACTCAAGCCGCTGGACGAGGACGCCCTGCTGGCCTCGGCGGCGAAGACCGGGCGCGTCGTGATCGTGCAGGAGGCGCCGCGTACGGCCGGCTACGGCGCCGAGCTGGCGGCGATTCTCGCGGAGAAGGCGATGCTCGATCTTCAGGGACCGGTCGTGCGGGTGACGGGCTACGACGTGCCGTACCCGTACTGGCAGATCGAGGACGCGTACATGCCGTCCGTCGAGCGGGTCGTGGACGCGGTGCGCAAGCTGCTCGAGTTCTAGTGGCCCTCCACGAGCTGCCGCTCGACCCGCAGGTACTGCACGGCCACTTCTCGGCCGACCTGGAGCCCGTCCTCGAGATCGAGCCGGGCGACTCGGTGCGTATCGCCGTTCCGAACCACGCCTGGTATGTCGAGCGGGAGGTCCAAGTCGAGTCCCGGAGCCCCGAGATCGACACGGGCCACCCGCTCGCCGGGCCGATCGCGGTGCGCGGCGCGCGCGCCGGGCAGACGCTCGCTGTGCGGGTCGACGACGTCCGGCCCGGGTCGTGGGGGATCACGCACGGCGGCGAGGGTCACGCCGTCGTCTGGGAGCTCGCGAACGGGGTCGGGCGAGCGCTGGGCCGCGAGGTCGATCTCGCGCCGTTCCTCGGCGTAATGGGGATGCCGCCTCCGGAGGCGGGGGTTCACTCGACGATCCCACCGCGGCGCTTCGGCGGGAACATCGACTGCAAAGAGCTCGTCGCCGGCACGACGCTCTACCTGCCGATTCCCGTTGAGGGCGCCCTCTTCTCCGCCGGTGACGGCCACGCGGCTCAGGGGGACGGCGAGGTCTCGGGCACGGCGATCGAGACACCTGTGGACGCGCTGCTGACGTTCGACGTGCGCGACGACCTTCCGCTCGAGTGGCCAATTGCCCGGATCGACGGCGCCTGGCTCACGTTCGGCTTCGATCCTCATCTCGGGCGTGCGGCCAGGATCGCCGTTGACGGGATGGTCGCGCTGCTGGGTCGCGAGCTCGGCGTCACCGGTGGCGACGCGCTCGTCCTCGCCAGTGTCGGCGTCGACCTCCGCGTGACCCAGGTCGTGAACGAGGTGCTGGGAATCCATGCCGTCCTGCGCGACGACGCGTTCCGGTGAGCGAGCGCCTCCGGCTGATCCTCGAGCGGGCACACTCGGGCTACCGCCTTCGCGACGCGGCGACCGGCGAGCCCCTGCGCTGGGAAGACCCGAGGATCCGAGTCGTTCCAGCGGCCGGAGTCTCGTACCGGCCCGAGGCGCTCGCTGACCAGTCGTTCGACCCCGGCCGCCGCCTGGCGCTCGTCCCGGAGCCGGACAACGAGCACGATCCGAACGCGGTCGCGATCTGGAACGAGGAGCAAACGCTGCAGCTCGGCTACGTCCCGCGCGAGACCGCCGCCGAGCTCAGGGGCGACGAGCAGGCCGTCTCGCTCTGGCGGGTCGAGGGCGGCCTTCGGGTGCTGATCGTCCCGCCGGACGCCTGGGTCGGCCGGCCCCGGTAGATTCCGCCGCCGTGGCCTACGAGTTCAAGCTCCCGGATCTCGGTGAAGGTCTTACCGAGGGCGAGATCGCCCGCTGGCTCGTACAGGAGGGCCAGGAGATCGCGGAGGACGAGCCGCTGGTCGAGATCCAGACCGACAAGACCACCGTCGAGATTCCCTCGCCCGCGGCCGGCAAGGTGGCGAGAATCATGGTCGCCGAGGGCGAGGTCGTGCCCGTAGGGACGGTGCTCGTGGTCATCGGCGAGGACGGCGCTGCACCCGTCGAGCCCGCTCCGTCCGTAACGGACACGACCCGGGGTCAGACCCCCGGACCGGTCCCGGGCGGACGTGTCCGGGCGACGCCGCTCGTCCGCAAGATGGCTCAGGAGCTCGGAGTAGAGCTCGATGGGCTTACAGGGACAGGGCCGCAGGGACGGGTGACCGAGGAAGACGTGCGCGCTGCGGTCACGTCAGGGGGTCAGACCCCGGGACACGGCTCCGAAGGACGCCGCGAGCCCTTGCGAGGCGTCCGCCGCCTGGTCGCGGAGCACATGGCCCGAGCGCACCGCGAAGTGCCGCCCGTCACCTGGGTCGAGGAGTGTGATTTCGGGGCCGTCGACCTGAAGCGGCTCGTGCCGGCGGTGCTGAAGGCGGTCGCCGAGACGCTCCAGGAGTTCCCCGAGCTGAACGCGCGGCTCGAGGGCGACCAGATCGTCTATCTCGACCGGTACGACCTGGGCGTCGCCGTGCAGACGGAGCAGGGCCTCGTCGTGCCGGTCGTCCGCGGCTGCGACCGGGCCTCGCTCGACGAGCTCCGGGCCGAGGTCGAGCGTCTCGCCGAGTCCGCCCGAGCCGGCTCGCTCAAGCCGGAGGAGCTGCGCGGCTCCACCTTCACGGTCACGAGCGCCGGGAAGCTCGGCGGCCTGCTGACGACGCCGATCGTCAACCACCCCGAAGTCGCGATTCTCAGCATCGGCCGCGTCGCGGAGCGCCCGGTGGTGCGCGACGGCGAGATCGTTGCCCGCCCGACCGGGTACGTCTCGGTCACGTTCGACCACCGTGTCGTCGACGGCGCGCGGGCCGCCGAGTTCGGGCTCGCCGTGATCCGCCGACTCGAGCACGGTTGACGGGGAGGGAGCCCGGCGGCGAGGGTCCGCCGGGCCCCGTCTCCTGGAGGACCTAAGTCCCCCGAGCCAGCTGGCCGCGCATCGCGCCGGCCGGATGCTTCGCGTTGTGCACGTTCACGTAGTAGCGACCGGGGTTCTTGAGGATCGCCTTGACGGTGGCCTTCGGCGCGGTCGTGCAGCCCTCGCGCTTGAAGCCGGCGCCGAGCGGAACGAGCACGTTGCCCGAGACGCCCTTGCCGCCCTTGTGGATGTGAGACGCGTTCGGCTTGCCGTCGATCTTGGTGATCTTCGTCTCCCAGCAGACCTTGCCGCTGGACGGCGTCAATCGGATCTCTGTCTTGCCGCGGTTCGATGCCGGAGCTCCTTCGTTGTTGCCACGCAGGTTGGCCACGAGCTTGGTGGTCCCCGCGTCGGTCGCCGCCCCCGCGCTGAGCACGGTTGCGAGCGATGCCGCTACGACTCCGACCACGATGAGTGCCTTGCGCATGCCTCTCCTCTCGGTCTTGACCGAGTAATACGCCGGGGGGCGCGAGGCGGTTTTAGGCGGCGCCGAGGTGGGGCTCGAGCATGCGCTCGATCCGGGGCGCGCTGACCCGACCCTCGAGGCGCTCGACGACGCGCTTGCCCTTCACGAGGGCGAGGGTCGGCACGGTCTGTACGCGGAAGTGCTTCGCCAGCTCGGGCTCCTCGTCGACGTCGACCTGCCGCACCTGAAGGCGCTCGCGCTCCGTGCGCGCGACGTGCGCGACGAGGCTCTCCATCCGCCGCGCGGGGCCGGAATGGGCCGCGCGGAAGAAGATGAGCAGAGGCAGGGAGTCGCGCTTCATCACCGTTGTCTTTCCCCTGCAAAGAGGCTCCTAAACCGTGAGCCTCAGGACGGGGTCTACACTCCGGACGCGATGTGGGAGTGGTACCGGATCGGCCTCTCGCTCGGCCTTGGAATCGGCATCGGCGGCCTCTGCTCCGCCCTCGCCGCGCCTCGCCGGGCGCTCGTGGCCCTGGTCGCCGTGGTCGCGGCTGCGATCGGCGCGGCGATCGGCTACGCGATCGGCGGCTGGCACGAGGCAGTCGCCGGCGGGATCGGCGGAGCCCTCGGTGCTGCGGCCGTCGCGCCGCTGGTCGCCGGCGCTCTGCGGCGCGGAGGAACGCGTGGCGGCACCGCCGTCCTCGTGGGCCTCGCTTCGCTCCTGCTCGCTGCGCTCGCGCTGATTCCCGTCGTCGGCTTCCTCGAGGCCGTCGGGCTGCCCGCGTTCGGCGCTCGGGCCCGCCGTCGCGAGGGCGAGCGCTACGCCGGCCTGCGCAGCCTGGCCCGCGACTGAGTTGGCCGAGCGCAAGAAGCTGATCCTCGTCGTCGTCGACGGGCTCACGCCCGCGGTCTTCGAAGACGCGGTCGAAACGGGCAGCGCCCCGGCGCTCTCGTTCCTGGCCGCGAACGGCACATACCGCCGCGGGGTCTCGACCTTCCCGTCGCTGACGCCGGTCTGCCTCTCGTCGATCGCGACCGGGGCGCACCCCGACGTGCACCACATCCCGCATCTCGTCTGGTACCACCGCGGCGAGCGGAGGCTGGTCGAGTACGGCTCGTCGTTCGCGGCGATCCGGGCCGCCGGCACGCGCCGGGCGATCCTCGACGCGGTCTTCAACATGAACGAGCAGCACCTCGGCGAGGAGGCCGTGACGGTGTACGAGGGGCTCGAGGACGCAGGGCTCACGGCCGCCGCGGTCAACGTCACCTGCTACCGGGGCCGGACGCGCCATCTGCCGCTGATCCCTGGGTTCGTGCGGCCCGCCTACGGACCGAAGCGGTTCTTCTTCTACAACCTCTTCGAGTCCGACGTGACGGGCGCGCCGGTGTCCGTCTTCGGCCGCTCGACCGGCTCGCTCGACGCGTACGCGGGATTCATCGGCCGGTGGCTCGTCACGCGGGACGGCTTCGACTTCCTCGTCTACTACCTGCCCGACTACGACTTCGCCTCCCACGCGCTCGGGCCGCAGGAGACGCAGGAGGCGCTCGCGCGCAGCGACGCGGCGATCGGCGCCCTCGTCGAGGCGGCCGGCGGGCCCGACGAGTTCTTGGATCGCTATGCGGTCGTCGTCTGCGCCGATCACGGCCAGACTCGCGTCGACCGCGCGGTTTCGCTCGAGGCGTCCTTCACCGGCGTCGACGGCATCGTCGTGACCGCCTCGAATCGGGCCGGGATGGTCTACCGCCTCCCCGATTGCCGCGAGGATGCGGCCGGTCTCGCGCGGCGGCTCGAAGGCTCGGCCGCCGCCGAGGTCGTGCTCTACAGGGAGGGGGACGAGGCCGTAGCCAGGCGGGACGGCGAGGAGCTCCGTTTCACGCTCGCCGACGATGGCTGGCGAACGAGCGGCGACGTCGCCCTGCTCGACCAGCCGGACGCGCTCGAGCGCGCGTGGGCTGCGCTCGCAAACCCGAACGCGGGCGAGGTCCTGGTCTCGCCTCCGGCAGGAGTCGAGCTCACCGACCTCGCGGGCCGCAGCCACCTCGGCGGCGGCAGCCACGGCTCGCTCGAGGCAGGCGACTCCGAGGTGCCGATCCTCACGGTCGGGCTCGAGGCAGAGCCGCGGAGGATCGTCGACCTGGCCCCGCTCGCGCTCTCGCACTTCGGGATCGAGCCGCCGGCCTACGTGCGCCGGCTCCCCGATGCGGCCTGAGGAGAGCGCCGAAGCCCGCCACCGCATGGTGGAGCTCCAGCTACGCGGCCGCGACATCGTGGACGAGGCGGTGCTGCGGGCGATGGAGCGCGTTCCGCGCGAGCTGTTCGTGCCGGAGAAGCAGCAGCGCCGCGCCTACGACGACGCGGCGCTTCCGCTGGCTCACGGCCAGACGATCTCGCAGCCGTACATGGTCGCGCGCATCGTGGAGGCCCTGGCCATCCGCCCCGGCGAGCGGGTGCTCGACGTCGGCACGGGCTCGGGGTACCAGGCCGCGGTGCTGGCAGCGCTGGGAACGGACGTGGTCACGATCGAGCGGATTCCCGAGCTCGCGGACCAGGCGCGCGCCAGCCTCGCCGCAGCGGGCTACGACGGCGTCGAGGTCGTCGTCGGCGACGGCACGCTCGGCATGCCCGACCGCGCGCCCTTCGACGCGATCGCGGTCGCGGCGGCTGCGCCGGAGATGCCGGAGACGCTCTACGAGCAGCTCCGCCCCCGCGGGAGGCTCGTGGTGCCCGTGGGCGGGCCCGTGACGCAACGGCTCGAGGTGATCGTGCGCAGCCCGGAAGGCCCGGCGGTGGTGCACTCGGTCCCGTGCCGCTTCGTCCCGCTCCTCGGGGAGGAGGGGTTCCGCGGGTGAGGCGGGTCCGCGTCCGGGTGCGCGGGCGCGTCCAGGGCGTCTTCTTTCGCGCCGAGACCCGGGCCCGGGCCGAGTCGCTCGGCGTCGCGGGCTGGGTTCGCAACACAGGCGACGGCAGCGTCGAGGCCGTCTTCGAAGGGCCGGACGAGCACGTCGAGTCGCTGCTCGCCTGGTGCCGTCGCGGCCCCGCCGGGGCGCAGGTCGACGACGTCGAGACCGCCGACGAGGAGCCGGCCGGCGAAATCGGTTTCCGAGTCCGGTAGCGGGGGAGAAGGACACGTCGATGAGGGGTCACACGGGCGACGAGCTGCTTCGTCTTCCGGTCCGGGCGCACGGCATCCGCCTGGGCCGGGCCGTCGACGTCTTCCTGCATCCGAGCGAGCCTCGGGCGCTCGGGCTCGACGTGCTCTGCGGGGACGAGCTGCACCGCTTCCTGCCGTTTCCCGCAGCCTCGCTGGCCGAGGGGGCGTTCGAGGCGGGGTCGCCCTTCGTCCTGCTCGACCTGGGACCCGATTCGTTCTACCGGCTCGAGGCGCGCTCCCTCGCCGAGCTGCGGGGGCGAAGCGTCGGCGCCGACGGGTCGACCCTGGAGGACGTGGTGCTCGGGCCGGGGTGGGCGATCGAGGAGCTCGTGCTCGAGCGAGCCGGTCGCCGCCGACGGGTGCCGCTCGACGGGATCGTCCTGCCCGTCCGTTCGCGCGCACGCGGTGGCTGAGGCCAGGGGCAGGTTGGTACGCTCGCGCGCCGATGGCCTTCTCCCTTGCAGCAAGCTTCTCCCGCACGCGCGCGGGCCGCGCGTTGTCGCGGCCGCACAACTGGGTGCAGCTCGCCAAGTTCGCTGCCGTCGGGGCGAGCGGCTACGCGATCAACCTGATCGTCTACACGGCCCTCCTGCGCGGTGCGGACTTCCACTACACAGCCGCAGCCACCTGCTCGTTCCTCGTCGCGGTCACCAACAACTACACCTGGAACCGGCTCTGGACGTTCCATGACCAGCGCGGGCACGTCGGCTGGCAAGGTCTCCGCTTCCTGGTCGTGGCTCTGGTCGCATACGCGGCGAACCTCGCCTTGCTGTCCGGCTTCATCGCGCTCGGGCTGGACAAGGTGCTGGCCCAGGCGATCGCGGTCGTCCTGGTCACGCCCCTGAACTTCATCGGCAACAAGCTCTGGTCGTTCCGCTCGCGCCCCTGATCGACGGCGCTCACGGCCGGCGGAGCCGGCCTCCGCGCGCCCGGCGACACGTCAGGAACGCGAGGTAGCCCTCGCGCGCGGTTAGGCTGAGCGCCTGATGGGCCGCGCCTTCGTCTCGGCCGTCCTCGTCGCATTCGCGCTTGCGGGGCCGGCGCTCGCGGGCACGACGACCGCCGGTGTCCCCCCAGAGCTGCGGGGCCCGCTCTCCGGTCCGCCGGAGCCGCGCCTGACCGAGGCGAAGGTGACGCGCATCTTCCTCGACGACCACAAGGTCGCCGACTGGGTCCGCCACTATCCCCCGCGGATTCGCGAGACGACCGCGGTCTACGCGAAGCATCTCTGGACGATCAAGGTCTGGGCAGGCGACGCGGGCGAGGTGGCGACCGGCAAGGTCGACGACCGAAGCGGCGCGGTCGTCGAGGCCTGGACGGGGCCGCAGGTCGCCTGGAAGATGGCAAGGGGCTACGACGGCGCCTTCGGCGGCACGAAGATCAACAGCGCTCCGGTCTGGCTCGGTTTCTGCCTGCTCTTCCTGATCGGCCTGGCCGACCTTCGCCGGCCGCTGAGCATGCGCAACCTCGACCTGCTCGTGCTGCTCTCGTTCACCGCGTCGCTCTGGTTCTTCAACCGCGGTGACATCTTCACCAGCGTCCCTCTCGCGTACCCGCCGCTCGTCTACCTGCTCGGGCGCATGGTCTGGAGCGCGTGGCGCGGTCGACTCGCGACCGGCTCGGTGCCCGTCTGGCCGATCTGGGTGCTGGCGGCGGCGACGGTGTTCACCGCCGGCTTCCGCATCGGCCTGAACGTGCGCACCTCGAACGTGATCGACGTCGGCTACTCGGGCGTGGTCGGCGCCAACCGGATCGTGAACGGCCAGTCGCCCTACGGGCACTTCCCGGTCGAGGACCAGCTCCCGGCCTGTGGGAAGGCCGATGCCGACGGGGAGGTCCGCGAGCGCGTCCAGACCAACGGCCGCTGCGAGTCCGCCAACCCCCAGGGCGACACGTACGGGCCGGTGGCCTACGAGGCCTACGTGCCGGGCTACATGATCCTCGGCTGGACCGGGAAGTGGGACGACCTCCCGGCGGCGCACCTGAGCTCGATCCTGTTCGACCTGCTCTGCCTCTTGGGCGTGGCGCTCGTCGGCCTGCGCTTCGGCGGCATGCGCCTGGCCGTCACGCTCGCGTTCGCGTGGGTGGCGTACCCCTTCACGCTGTACGTCTCGAGCGCCAACACCAACGACGCCCTGCCGCCGCTCTTCCTGATCTGGGGCTTCTGGCTCGTCACCTCTCCGTTGGCCCGCGGAGCGGCCGTGGCGCTCGCCGGCTGGACGAAGTTCGCCCCACTGGTGCTCGCGCCCCTCTGGGCCTCCTACCCCGAGCGCCGCTGGCGGCCGACGTGGGTCTTCGCCGCCGGTTTCCTCGCCGCGACGGCGGCGGCGTTCGCGATCCTGCTGCTCGAGCCCAGCGCGGTCCACGCCGCCCGCGTCTTCTGGGACCGGACGCTCGGCTGGCAGCTCGGGCGGGACTCGCCGTTCTCGATCTGGGACTGGCGCCAGTACCACGCCGGGCTGCCCGACCTCCACGTGCTCCAGTGGGTGCTCGAGGGCCTGCTCGTGGCCGGCGCTATCGCTGCGTACTTCGTGCCGCGCCGAAAGTCGCCGCTGCAGCTCGCGGCCCTCACGGCGGCCCTGCTGCTCGGGTTCGAGCTCGTCCTGACCCACTGGTTCTACCTCTACCTGCCGTGGTTCTTCCCGTTCGCAGCCTTCGCCGTGCTGGCGCCGGCCGCCGAGCCGGTGAGGGCCCGGGTGCGAGAGCCCGTTGAACGTCCTCGCCAAGAGCTGGTCGGCGTCGAGTGAGCCGCGGCGGCTCACCTATGCCGCCGTCGCCGTCTTCCTCGCCTCGCTCACCGTCCTCCACTGGGGCTTCTACCAGCACAACCTGATCCTCGACACCGTCGAGTACCACCGCTACGGGAACGCCATCGTGCACGGCCACGTGCCCTACCGGGACTTCGCCGTCGAGTACCCGCCAGGAGCCCTCCCGGCCTTCGTCGTTCCCGCACTCGCGTACGCGGGCTTCGGCTTCTACAACCGCGCCTTCCAGATCCTGATGGCGCTCTGCGGCGTCGGTGCCCTGCTCGCGATGACCGTTGCCCTGCGCTCGCTCGGCGCGTCGGTGCAGCGCACGGCTGCTGCGCTCGCCTTTGCCGCGCTCGCGCCGCTCGTCCTCGGGTCGGTGATTCTCTACCGCTACGACCTCTGGCCCGCCGCGCTGACCGTCGCCGGCCTCGCCGCCATCCTCGCCGGCCGAGAGCGCCTCGGGTTCGCCTCGCTCGGGCTCGGCATCGCCGCCAAGGTCTTCCCGGCCGTGGTGCTCCCTCCCGCGCTCGTCTACGTGTGGCGGACCCGGGGCAGGCGCGACGCGCTGATCTGCCTCGGCCTCGCCGCCGCCGTCGTCGCGCTGGTGCTCGTGCCGTTCCTCGCGCTCGCCCCGGGAGGGCTGTGGGACAGCGTCGTGCACCAGACGACCCGGCCGCTGCAGATCGAGAGCCTGGCGTCGGGGGTGCTGCTCGCCGCGCACCAGGTCGGCGGTCTCTCGATCACGATGGAGTCGAGCCACGGCTCGCAGAACCTGGCCGGCTCGCTGCCGCACGCGCTGGGAACGGTCTCGACCGTTCTGCTCGTCGTGGCCCTGCTCGCCATCTGGCTCGCGGCTGCGCGCGGGCCGGCGACGCCCGAGCGCCTCGTGCGTTACTCAGCCGCCTCGCTCGTCGCCTTCGTCGCGCTGAGCAAGGTCCTCTCGCCGCAGTTCCTGATCTGGCTGATCCCGATCGTGCCGCTCGTCCGGGGCCGCCGCGGGCTCGTCGCCTCGGCGCTCCTCGGGCTCGCACTGCTGCTCACACAGCTCTGGTTCCCGATCCGCTACTGGGATCTCGTGCTCCAATTCGCGGCGTTCCCCTCGTGGGCAGTGCTCGCTCGCGACCTCGTGCTGCTGGCGCTGCTGGCGACTCTGCTGGTGCCTACTCGACGGGAACCCGCAGCGGCTCGCAGCTGAGCGCGCGCCCCTGATCGTCGCACTCGACGACTGCGCCCTCGATTCGCACGCCTCCGGTCGCCGGCTCGAAGCGCACGCCCATGCCCGTCCGCATGCGCTGGATCGCGAGCTCGGCCTTGACGCCGATCACCGAGTCGTGAGGGCCCGTCATGCCGGCGTCGGTGATCGCGGCGGTTCCTCCCGGCTGCACGCGCGCGTCCCTCGTCTGCACGTGCGTGTGCGTCCCGAAGACGGCGGTGACCTTCCCGTCGAGCACCCGGGCGAGGGCCACCTTCTCGCTCGTCGCCTCGGCGTGGAAGTCGACGACCACGATCTGAGCCTGCTCACGCGCTTCCTCGACCAGCGCGTCGACCACCTCGAAGGGGCCCACCGGGGTGGTCATGAACAGAAGCCCCTGGAGGTTGAGGACGGCCACCGGTGTGCCGTCCTCCGCGGGTAAGACGGCGAGCCCACGGCCGGGGGAGTGGACGGAGAGATTCGCCGGCCGGATCACCCGGTCGGAGCTCTCGAGGTAGGGGCCGATCTCCTTCCGCCGCCAGACGTGGTTGCCGAGCGTGACGACGTCGGCGCCCGCGGCCAGCAGGCGGTCCGCCAGGCGAGGCGTCAGGCCGGCGCCGTCGGCCGCGTTCTCGCCGTTGACGACGCAGAAGCCGATCTCGAGCTCGTCCTTGAGGCCGGGGAGGCGCTCCTCGACGGCCGCCCGGCCCGGCGTCCCGAAGACGTCCGCGACGAAGAGGATCTTCAGGGAATCGAGAGCGCGGCGGCGGGGTGCACTTCGATCGACACGTGGTTGCCCGCGTCCTGTGTCACGTGCGCGAGCGCCTGGCGTTCGACCTTGGCGAAGTCGATGATGGTCCCGAGCTTCGAGGTGGTCGCCGCGACCGGCGAGCCGACGGTCAGGCTCGGGTCGGGCCGCAGGTGGGTGAGCGAGACGACGATCGACGGGTTGCCGCTGGGCTGGACGTCGAGCCGAGCGCCGTAGTGCTTGCCCGACAGGACGTAGGGCGTGATCCCCACGATCGTCCCGTCCACCGGCGCGTAGACGTCGGTCCCCGGTGCGGCGCCGACGTCGAGCGAGGCCGTCGCCGGCCCTCCGTCACCGCCGAGCGCGTAGTAGCGCAGGCCGCTCGTGCCGCCGCCGAAGATGCTCCGCGCGACCCGGCTGACGAGCCCCTGGTTCGCCTGCCGGCCGACCGGGTCCAGGGCGAGCGCCCCGTCGGCGGAGGCGTGGTAGCCGATCGCCGTCACGCGGCTCTGGGCGACGGGCAGCTGGAGCCTGAGCGTCGACTGGAGCGCGACCACCTGCGGGCGCGGAGGCCCGGCAGGGAGAAGGCGTGTCGCGGGAGCCGGCGCAGCGGTCAGGACCGCGGTCGATCCACCCGACCCGAATGCGGTCAGGAGCAAGGTGACCAGGGCGACCGACGCGAGCAGCATGAGCCCCGCCAAGCGCCTCTTTCGGCGCGCGGCGGCTACTTCCGCCCGCCGCCGCATCACAAGCGCGTGCCCGGAGGCGCGTGGCATCCGCGGCACCGTAACGAAGGCCGCCTCGTCCTGCAACGGGACCCGTCGAGGCTCGACCGCGAGGGATCCTTCGACCTCGAAATCCCAGTCCCAGGGAGGCGGTCGTAGGTGTACGACCCGGGAGGTACGATGCGTCGCATGGCCGGGTCCGCCGGGGCCGCGAAGATTCAGATCCCGCGCTGGATTCAGCTCGTGGGCCTCCCGATCCTTCTGCTGTTGCTGTGGGTGGTTGCGGGCGCCGCCCGTCACGTGGTCTTTCTCTTTCTCGTGGCGGGACTGATCGCGTTCCTGCTCAACCCGATCGTGCGAACCCTGACCCGCGTCTGGATTCCCCGCGGATTCGGCGTCGCACTGGTGTACCTGACGTTCGTCGCCATGTTGCTAGCCGCCGCAATCGCGATCGGCACCGTCGTCGTCGACCAGACCAAGTCGGGCGCGAACCGTGTGAACGACTACTTTACGGTCGAGCACGGACGAGGCCCTGCGCCGGGAGACGCACGCCGACCGCGACGTCGACCGCTTCCAGGTCTGGCTCAACACGCATCGCCTCGGCGGGATCAAGATCCAGAAGCAGGGCCATGACCTGGTCCAGCGGATCGCCGACAAGGACGTCTCGAACTACACGCGGCAGGTGATCGACTTCGTCGAGGGGGCGGCAATCAGCACGATCAAGTTCCTCTTCAGCCTCGTGCTCGTGATCGTGGTGTCGATCTACATGCTGCTCGACATGCCGAGGCTGGCTCGAACCGTCGATCGGCGGTTCCCGCCCCATCCCGGATCCTTGCCGCTGCTCACCCGGATCGAGCGCTCGCTGGCGAGCTACGTGCGCGGCCAGTTCCTGCTCTCGCTGATCATCGGCACGAGCGCCGGCCTCGGCCTCTGGTTACTCGGGACGCTCGGCTGGGTGCCGGGCATGGACAAGTACGCGGTTCTCTTCGGCGCCTGGGTCGCGGTCACGGAGCTGATTCCGTACCTCGGGCCCTGGCTGGGCGCGGTGCCGCCGTTCATCTACGCGCTGGTGGTGCACCCGATCTCGGCGCTCTGGGTCGGGCTCCTCTTCCTGGCGATTCACCAGATCGAGGGCCACATCGTCGTCCCCAACGTGATGGGCAGCGCCCTGCGACTGCACCCGCTGCTCGTCATCTTCGGGCTGCTGGCCGGCGGTGAGATCTACGGGCTCCCGGGCGCGCTGGTCGCCCTGCCGCTGCTGGCTGCGGGTCGGGCGACGTGGGAGTTCTTCTCGGAGCGCCTGGCGCTCGAGTCGTGGCAGGAAGGTTCGGCGATACCGGTCGAGGTCGAGATCGAGGAGACGCGGTCGATGGCACCCGTGCCTCCTTCGGACCCGCCCGCAGCAGCCAGCCGGTGAGCCAGGGCACAGCGCTCCTCGCCGCCCGCGGCGTCGCTCGCAGCTTCGGCCGCACGCCCGCCCTGCATCCCGTGGAGTTCGAGGTCTGGGACGGGGAGGCGGTCGCCCTCGTGGGCCCCAACGGCGCAGGCAAGTCGACGCTGCTCTCGCTCCTGGCGGGCGCGCTCGAGCCGAGCAGCGGCTCGATCGAGCGCCGCAAGGGCGTCCGCGTCGGCTGGGCGCCGCAGCGCCCGGCCCAGTACGGCCGCCTCTCCGCCCGCGAGAACCTCGAGCTCTTCGCCCGGCTCGAGGGCGAGCAGGATCCGGAGGACGCGACGACGAGGCTGCTCGCCGAGTTCGACCTTCCCGGCAAGGCGGCGCCGAGCGCCAACCTCTCGGTCGGGAACCGTCAGCGCCTGAATCTCGCGATCGCGCTGCTCGGCGATCCCGAGGTCCTGCTCCTCGACGAGCCGACCGCCGCGCTCGACCCCGAGCAGCGGAGGCGCCTGTGGGACCGCGTCGCCGCCCTGCGCGAGGCCGGCGGCGCGCTCGTGTTCGCGACCCAGAACCTCGAGGAGGTCGAACGTGTCGCCGACCGGGTCGCCGCCCTACGCGACGGCCGGCTCGTCTTCGCCGGCCCGACCACCGACTACGACCGCTCCCACACCGACACTCTCTTCGCGTGAACAGGGTCGCCATGCTCCTGCGCAAGGACGTGCTCGTGCTGCGTCGCTCGCCGCTGCTGCTCGGCATCCTGATCGCCTACCCGCTCGCGATCGCGCTGCTGGTCGGCCTCGTCGCGAGCTACGCGAGCTCGAAGCCGCGGGTGGCGCTCGTGGACGAGGACAATCTTCCGGCGACCGTGGTCGTCGGCGGGAAGCGCTTCCACGTCGACCGGACGATTCGCCAGGCGAGCCAGAACGTGAAGCTCGTCCGGCTTTCGCCGGAGGACGCCGACCGGCAGCTGCGCACCGGCAAGGTCGTCGCCGTCGTGACCGTGCCGCCCGGCTTCATCGCGTCGCTGAAGGGGATGGTGCGGAGCCCGCAGCTCGAGCTCCAGCTCTCGCGCGGAACGATCTCATCGCGGGTCGAGCAGCAGGTCCAGGCGCTCGTCTTCTCGCTCAACCGCCGGCTCCAGCGCGCGTACATCGCGAACAACCTCCGCTACGTGACGCTGATCCTGAAGGGAGGCGACGGCCGCTTCCTCGGGCAGCCGATCGACGTGCTCGGCATCGAGAGTGCCGAGCGGCTGCTGGACGCGATGCCCGCCACGCCGAGAAACAGGCGGCTGCGCGACTTCCTCCACGACGCCCGGCTCGCGCTCGCCAACACGGGCGACGCCCTCCGCTCGACGGCGCACCCGATCGAGCTCGTCCGTGCGCCGGCGCGAGGACGCACCTGGGTGCTCTCGGCCGAGGTGCAGGCGTACGCGCTCGGCCTGACGATCACGTTCCTCGCGCTCGTTCTCGCAGCCGGGTCGCTCGCCGCCGAGCGCGACGAGAACGTGATCGGCCGCCTGGCCCGCGGCCTGGTCGGGCTCGGCCAGCTGATCTGGTCGAAGGTCGCACTCGCCGCAGCGGTCGCGCTCGCGCTCGGCCTCGCGATCTCGCTCGCGTTCGGGGTGGCCATCGAAATCGGCGGCGTGACGGGCGGCGAGCCCTGGCGGCGTCTGCCGCTGCTCGTAGTCGGGCTCGTTCTCGCGGGCGCCTGCCTCGGCGCGCTGGGGTCGCTGCTCGGAGCTCTCGCGCGCGAGGCACGCTCCGCGTCGCTCGTCGCGCTCCTCGTCGTGATGCCGATCGTCTTCCTCGGCCTGATCCCGCGTGAGGTCGTGCCTCCGGCCGCCTGGGTGAGCGACGTGCTCCCGTTCGCCCACTCCGTCCGCTTCTTCAGCGCCGCGCTCTACGACCTGAGCCCGTGGACGAGCGTGCTGCGCGAGGGGCTCTGGCTGGTCGCGCTCGGCGTGGTCTTCGGCGGGCTCGCCCGGATCGAAGCGCGTAGATTGTTGACGTGAGCTCGTTTCCCGTCACGCGGCTGCGTCGGCTCCGGCGCAGCGATCGCCTGCGCTCCCTCGTGCGCGAGACGCGGCTCGATCTCGACGACTTCGTGTTCCCGCGTCTTCGTCGGGCCGGCCACCGAGCCGAACCCCGAGCTGCCCGCGCTCGGCCGGTTCTCCGTCGACGATCTCGTCACCGAGGCCGAGGAAGCCGGACGGCTCGGCGTGAAGGCGCTGATCCTGTTCGGGATCCCCGAAGAGAAGGACGCCGACGGCTCGGGCGCCTGGGACGACGACGGCATCGTCCAGCGCGCGCTGCGGGCGCTGCGCGAGACGAGCCCCGGGCTCGTCCTGCTGACCGACGTCTGCCTCTGCGAGTACACCTCCCACGGCCACTGCGGCGTGCTCGACGGCGAGGAGGTCGACAACGACGCGACGCTGGAGCTGCTCGCCCGGACGGCAGTCAGCCACGCCGCCGCAGGCGCCGACGCCGTGGCCCCGAGCGACATGATGGACGGGCGAGTCGCGGCGATTCGGGGCGCGCTCGACGAGCATGGCTTTCCGGAGACGCCGATCGTCTCCTATGCGGCCAAGTACGCCTCGGCCTTCTACGGCCCGTTCCGCGAGGCGGCCGACTCCACGCCGGCGTTCGGCGACCGCCGCGGCTACCAGCTCGACCCCGCCAACGTGCGCGAGGCATTGCGGGAGTGCGAGCTCGACGTCGACGAGGGCGCGGACGTCCTGCTGATCAAGCCTGCCTTGCCGAACCTGGACGTGATCCGCGCTGCGCGGGAGCGCTTCGACCTCCCGATCGGGGCGTACAACGTCTCCGGTGAGTACGCGATGCTGAAGGCCGCCGGCGCGCGTGGCTGGGTCGACGAGCGGCAGGCTGCGCTCGAGTCGCTGACCGCGATCACACGCGCTGGTGCCGACGTGGTCGTCTCGTACTGGACGAAGGAGCTGGCGGGCTGGTTGTAGCGGCGAGTCTCTGGGAGACGATCGCCCTCGAGGCCGCGCGCGAGAGCCGGCTCTGGGAGGCCGCGCTCCGACCCGAGGACGAGCGCGAATGCGACCCGGTCTTCTCCGGGCTCGGAGAGGACCGCTACGCCCTCGGGCTCGAGACGATCTACGAGGGCTACCTCCTCCACTACGGGCGCCCGCGGCTGTTCGCGCCCGCCGACGCCGACACTGCTCTGCTTCTGGGCGACTACCTCTACGCGCACGGGCTCGTCCGCATCGCCGAAGCGGGCACCGTCGAGGCAGTGGCCGACCTCGCGGCGCTGATCTCGCTGTGTGCCCAGCTGCGCGCCGACGGCTTGCCCGGAGACGGGGAGGCATGGGCGGCGACGGCGGCGACGCTCGGAGGGGGCGAGTCGGCGCGCCGGGCCTGGGAGCCGGGAGACGGCGAGGGCGTCGAGCAGGCGCTCGAGAGCCACAGGCGCCGGGTGGGGTAAAGTCGCGCCGATGGCTCCGCTCGGATTCCTCCTGCCGCTGGCCGCGAAGACCGCCGCCGAGGAAGGCAAGTCCGTGATCACGGCGATGCTGGTCGTCGGCCTGATCTTCCTGGGCGTGATCGTCCTCGGCGAGCTGAGCCGCTACCTGCGTCACCGCCGGCACTAGCGCGAAACCGCGCCTTTCTGTCGGATGATCTGGGAGTGCGGGAGCTGCCGGGCGGCACGGTCACCTTCCTCTTCACGGACATCGAGGGCTCGACGCAGGTTGCTGCAAGAGCTCGGGGATCGATATGCCGAGGTGCTCGCGGAGCATCGTCGCGTCCTCCGAGGGGCGTTCGACCGCCACGGAGGGGTCGAGGTGGACACGCAGGGTGACGCCTTCTTCGTACGCGTTCGCGCGACGCCGCGGACGCTGTTGCCGCAGCTGCCGCGGGCCAGGCCGCGCTCGGCGGAGGGCCGATCCGAGTCCGGATGGGCCTCCACACGGGCACGCCCGGACACGAACCGATGACGGCTACGTCGGTGCTCGATGTCCACCTTGGCGCACGCGTTGCGGCTGCGGGTAACGGCGGGCAGGTGCTGCTCTCCGCGAGCGACGCGGGAGCTCGTCGAGGCCGACGTGACTCGACCTTGGCGAGCACCGGCTGAAGGACTTCCCCGGCCCTGTCTGGATCCTCCAGCTCGGCGCCGAACGCTTCCCTCCGCTCAAGACGATCTCGAACACGAACCTGCCGCGTCCGGCGAGCACGTTCGTCGGTCGGGGACAAGAGCGCGCGGAGGTTGTCTCGCTGCTTCGCGACGGCGCGCGCCTCTTGACGCTGACGGGTGCCGGCGGATCCGGCAAGACTCGGCTCGCGATTGAGGCCGCGGCGGAGCTTGTGCCGGAGGTCAAGAACGGTGTCTTCTGGGTCGGGCTGGCATCGCTGCGGGATCCTGCGTCTCGTTATCGACACGGTCGGGCAGTCGCTTGGGCGCGAAGGATCGGCCTGGTCGAGCACATCGGCGAGCGCGAGCTGCTGCTGCTGCTCGACAACTTCGAGCAGGTCGTCGAAGCGGCGCCGGCGCTGGCCTCGATCGTCGAGGCCTGCCCGAACTTACGAGCTGCTGGTTACCAGCCGCGAGCTGCTGCGCGTCCGCGGCGAGGTCGAGTATGCGGTCCTTCTCGATAACGGTGATTTCGCACGCGCTGCAAGAGAGGCCAGATCAGCGATTCGGCTCGCTGGCGAGGACGTGCTCGGCGATCCTCGAGGCTCGAGAGTGCTCGGGACAATCACTTGCGAACCTCGCGCTCGCAACGAAATCCGGCTCAGCGGCACTCCCCTTCAGCGCGCGAGAGTCTGCTCGGCGCGCTCGACATCGCGCTGCGTGCTCAGGGAACCCGCGCTCTCTCTTCGCCTGCGTGTGCTGCAGGAGATCGCCGGCCGCAGTCACCCGACGACCTGTTGACGCCGCAGCGCTTCTCGGCGCCGCCGACAGCGGTCCGCAGCGGGAGCTGAGACGACCCGCGTGCCGGGGCCGAGCTGTCCACTTGTCGACGACAGCCACTAACGTGCGTTCACGAGCTCTTGGTGACGGAGCGTGCGACTACGGTCGTGAGCATCACCGCGGCACCCAGCTCTGTCGGAGGACGAGGCCGCTGCGCTCGCACGCTCCGTAGACTGAGCCGCGTGGCGCCTCCAGGCGACCTCCGCGACTGGATCGGCCTCCTCGAGCGGGAAGGCGAGCTCGTGCGCGTCACCGCCGAGGTCGACCCGCACCTCGAGGTGACGGAGATCGTCGACCGCGTGGTCAAGGCCGGCGGGCCCGCGCTGCTGTTCGAGAGGCCGAAGGGGTCGAGCCACCCGCTCCTGATCAACCAGTTCGGCACGGAGCGCCGAATGTGCCTCGCCTTCGACGCCGATTCGCTCGACGAGGTCGGCCGCCGGCTCGGCGACGTGCTCGAGATGCAGCCGCCTCAGGGTCTGGCCGAGAAGGTTCGCGGGCTGAAGAAGCTCAAGTCGATCGCCGACTCGCAGCCGAAGACCGTCCGGAGCGGCCCCGCGCAGGAGGTGGTGCTGACCGGCGACGAGGTCGATCTCGCCGCGCTGCCGGTCCAGACCTGCTGGCCGGGCGACGCCGCGCCGTTCATCACGCTGCCCGCCGTGATCACGAAGGACCCGCGCACCGGGAGCCGCAACGTCGGCATGTACCGCATGCAGGTGCTCGACGGCCGCTCCACCGCGATGCACTGGCAGATCCACAAGGACGGCCGCGCCGACTATCTGCTCGCCGACGGCAAGCTCGAGGTCGCCGTTGCGCTCGGCCTTGATCCGGTCACGGCCTATGCCGCGAGCGCGCCGCTGCCGAAGCACGTCGACGAGTTCATGCTCGCGGGCTTCCTCAAGGGCGAGGCGGTCGAGCTCGTCCCCGGGAAAACCGTCGACCTCGAGGTCCCCGCCAACGCGGAGATCGTGCTCGAGGGCTACATCGCCAAGGACGACCTCACGATCGAGGGCCCCTTCGGCGACCACACCGGCTACTACTCGCCCGCCGAGCCGTTCCCGATCTTCCACGTCACCGCGATCACAAAGAGGCGGGACGCGATCTACCCCTCGATCGTCGTCGGCAAGCCGCCGGCGGAGGACGCCTGGCTCGGCAAGGCGACGGAGCGGATCTTCCTCCCGGCGATCCGGATGAGCGTGCCCGAGATCGTGGACTACGACCTCCCGGTCGCCGGCGCATTCCACAACTGCTGCATCGTCGCGATTCGCAAGAGCTATCCCGGCCACGCGCAGAAGGTGATGCACGCGATCTGGGGGCTCGGACTCCTGAGCCTCACCAAGGCCGTCGTCGTGGTCGACGAGTGGGTCGACGTGCACGACTACGAGGAGGTCTTCTTCCGGGTCGGGGCCAACGTCGACCCGAAGCGCGACGTTCTCATCTCCGAGGGGCCGCTCGACCACCTCGACCATGCGCCCTCGCTCCAGTTCTACGGCGGAAAGATCGGCATCGACGCGACCCACAAGGGCCCCGAAGAGGGAGCCCGGCCGTGGCCGGAGGAGATCGTGATGAGCGAGGAGATCCAGCGTCTCGTGGACGAGCGCTGGGGCGAGTACGGCCTCGGCGGGGACCCGGGAACGGACCCGAACGGACGCGGGAGGTCGTTGCGCCAACTGTTACGTCGTTGACGTCGCCAACCTGCGACGATTGAATCCCGTCCGGCCAACTGACAGGGAGGCGCACCGGGTGGAAGACCCCCGGGGGGAAGACCAGCAGCCGCAGCTTCCATCGCCGAGCCTCTGGCCGGTGGGCTTTGCCGTCGGCATCGTCTGCCTGCTGGTGGGCCTGGTGGTCAGCTGGTGGGTGGCCGCTCTCGGCGCCGCGCTCGCGCTCCTCTTCGGCTTTCTCTGGGCGCGCGACGTCACGACCGGCGGTAAGGCCGCGCCCGGCGCGGCGCCGGACGGGGCCGTGCCTGCGCACGAGGGTGAGGCCGGGATTCCGCCGCCCCCGCCCGGCGAGCGCTTCCCGCGCAACAAGTTCCTCGAGGGAGCGACGCTCGGCCTCGGCGCGCTGATCGGAGCGATCGTGACCCTCCCTGCGCTCGGGTTCGCCCTGATGCCCGGGTTCCTCAAACAGAAGGCGCACAAGGTCGACCTCGGCCCGCTCACCGACTTCGAGGAGAACCAGTGGAGGGTCGTCACCTTCATCCGCGATCCTGCCCAGGGCGAGATCTCGCGCCGAACGGCCTTCATCCGCAACAACGGCCTGCTCGACGGCCAGCCGAGCGTCACGGTGATCTCGAACCGCTGCGCGCACGTCGGCTGCCCGGTGCAGCCGGGCGGCCCCGTCTTCCCGAAGGAGGAGAAGACGATCAAGACGCACAACGGCGACGTGAACATCACGCCCGTCCTGCCCGCGGCCGGCTTCATCTGCCCGTGCCACGGCGGCACGTACGACCAGGAGGGCAACCGCATCGCCGGGCCGCCGGTCCGGGGACTCGACCGCTACGAGTTCGACATCGTGGACGGCCGCCTCGTGCTCGGCGACCTCTACAGCGTCGCCAAGGTCGAGGGCGCGGGGAAGGCCGCCAGGATCGAGAAGGCCGAGCTCCAGGGCCCGGGCCAGCACGTCGACGGCCCCGAGTCCTGGCTCTACCCCCTGCAGCCGCCGCACTGATGGCGACCACGCAGACAAAGCAGAGCAAGAGCCGGCAGGCGGTGATGTACCCACTCGACTGGCTCGAGGAGCGCTCGGGGCTCGTCGGCGGCGTCAAGTACTTCCTCTTCCGCAAGGTCCCGGGAGACTCGGGCTGGTGGCACACGCTCGGCTCGGCGACACTCACCGCCTTCCTCGTCCAGCTCGTGACCGGCGTGATCCTCGCGATGTACTACAAGCCCGACCCGCAGAACGCGCACGCCTCGGTCGAGCACATCACGAACGACCTGTGGGGTGGCTGGCTCGTCCGCGGCATGCACCGCTGGGGCGCGAGCGTCTTCATCATCCTGATGTTCATGCACATGGGGCGCGTGTTCCTGTTCGGCGCTTACAAGTACCCGCGCGAGCTCAACTGGATCGTCGGCGTCCTCATCCTGGCGACCGGCCTGTTCGAGGGCCTCACCGGCTACCTGCTGCCCTTCGACCAGACCGCGTACTGGGCGACCGTGGTCGCGGTCAACATCAACGGCACCGCCCCGTTCGTCGGGCCGTGGCTGGCGAGCGTGTTACGCGGTGGGGCGGAGATCGGCCCCGAGACGCTGTCCCGCTTCTACTCGATCCACATGCTGCTCGTGCCCGGGGCGCTGATCGGCCTGATCGGGCTCCACCTCTACCTCGTGGTTCGCCTCGGCGTCAGCTCGCCGCCGTGGTCGAAGGATGCTGCCGAGCTCGGGCCCGACCTCGAGCCCGAGCCCCAGCCGCCCCGCTCGGGCCTCACACAGCCCGCCCCGCGAGCCGCGGGTGTTCGCAGGAGGCCTTCGGAATGAGCTCCATCGACGAGCGCCGGGCGACCTTCCACCGCTACAAGGAGGGCGTCAAGAAACGGGGCAAGCCCTTCTACCCGTTCGCGATGTTCCACGACACGGTGATGAGTCTCGTGGTCGTGTCCGTGATCACCGGGCTCGCGATCATCTGGCGCTACTCCGACGTGCTCGGCCCGTTGATCGGCCCCAAGGCGGATCCCGGCACGACCTCGTTCGTGCCGCGCCCGGACTGGTACTTCTACTTCCTCTTCTACCTGCTCCGGATCTTCAAGTGGCCGGCCACGGTGATTCTCGCGACCGTCGGGATTCCGACGATCCTGCTGGTCATCCTCCTGGTCCTGCCGTTCATCGACACGCGGCCGGAACGGCGGCTCACGCGCCGGCCCGTCGCGGTGGTCGCTGCGGCCCTCACGGTGCTCTCGATGGGCGTCCTCACGTACAAGGGAGCCACCGCGCAGGAGGCGATCGCGAGCGAGGTCAAGGCGGCGATCCCGGGCTGGGCGAAGAAACAGGGCTTCGCGAACAACGAGCAAGCGCTCGCAGGCGCGAACCTGTTCGCGGAGTCAGGCTGCACGAACTGCCACACCTATCTCGGGACGGGCAGCTCGAATCTCGGCGCGCCGGACCTGAGCGCGGAGGGCGCGAAGAACAAGGGCGTGCAATTCCAGATCGATCACCTCAAGTGCCCGAGCTGCGTCAACCCCGGCTCGCCGATGCCTCCGTTTGCCGCGTTGGGTGAAGACAACCTGCGCAAGCTCGCGACCTTCCTCGAGGCCTCGAAGGGCTCGCAGTAGCCATGGCCGCCAAGCGGGTCTTCCTGGGCATCACGGGAGCCTCGGGAGCGCCGTATGCCGCCCGGCTGCTCGAGGCGCTCGCCGGCGCCGGCTGCGAGGTCGGCCTCTGCGCCTCGCGCGCGGGGATCGAGGTGCTGGCGACCGAGCTCTACGGCGACGCCCGGCTCTCGGCAGACGAGACGCTGGCGCGGCTCACCGAGCCCGTGCGCGACGCGGTCACGCTGCACGACGAGCGCGACTGGCATGCGCCGTACGCGAGCGGGTCGGCCAAGGTGGACGCCTACGTGATCTGCCCGTGCTCGATGGGCACGCTCGGCACGATCGCCTCGGGCGCGATGTCGAACCTGATCCAGCGCGCGGCGAGCGTCGCGCTCAAGGAAGGCAGGAAGCTCGTGCTCTGCCCCCGCGAGACGCCGCTCTCGCTGATCCATCTCGAGAACATGCTGCGTGTGCGGCAGGCAGGCGCGGTCGTGCTCTTCCTTGCGCCCGGCTTCTACCACGGGGCCAGCTCCGTGGACGATCTCGTCGACTTCGTCGTCGGACGGTGCCTCGACCAGCTCGGGCTCGAGCACGAGCTCGTGCGCCGCTGGGGGCAGAACTGAGATGACCGTCGAGACCGGCAGGCTCGCGCCCGACGCGGTGCGGACGATGTTCGACCGAATCTCGCCGGTCTACGACGCGATGAACCGGACGATGACGCTCGGGCTCGACCGACGCTGGCGTCGCGCGGCCGCCGAGGCGGTCGTTCGGTACGGCGACAGTGTGCTGGACGCGTGCTGCGGCACGGGTGACCTCGCGATCGCGGCCAAGGAGGCGGGGGGTGGCTCGGTCACCGGGCTCGACTTCTCGCCGCGGATGCTGGAGCGCGCCCGCGCCAAGTCCCGCGAGATCGAGTGGGTCCAGGGCGACGTGCTCGCGCTGCCCTTCGACGACGCGAGCTTCGACGCGGCCACGGTCGGCTTCGGCGTCCGCAACCTCGACGACCTCGAGCTGGGCCTGGCCGAGCTCCGGCGCGTCCTCCGGCCCGGCGGTCGGCTGGCGATCCTCGAGATCACGCAGCCCCGCGGAGTGCTCGCGCCGTTCTACCGGCTCTGGTTCGACCGGCTCGTCCCGCTCCTCGGGCGGGTGCTTCCGGGCGGATCGGCCTACACCTACCTTCCCGCAAGCGTGCGTCGCTTCCCCGGCCCGGAGGACCTGGCCGCGCTCTTGCGCGAGGCGGGCTTCGAGGACGTTCGCTGGCGCCTGTTCGCGGGCTCCATCGTGGCGTTGCACACGGGGGAGGCGACCGCGTGAGCCTCGCGACCATCCGCGAGAGCCCCGGGCTCGACGCCTACCTGGACGACCTCGAGCAGCGGCTGACCGCTGCGGTGCAGGCGCATCCGGGTCTCGCTTCCGAGGTGGGCGGCGAGGCGCTGGCCGCAGGCGGCAAGCGGCTGCGGCCGCTGCTGGTCTTCCTCGCCGCGCGTCCTGGAGACGCGCCCCTGGCGGCGGGCGCGGCCGTCGAGCTCGTGCACATGGCCACCCTCGTCCACGACGACCTGATCGACCAGGCTCGCTACCGGCGCGGCAAGGCGGCGGCCTGGGCGAGCCACGGCCCCGACGCGGCGCGGGCTGCGGGCGACTATCTGTTCGCCAGGGCGTTCGCAGAGCTCGCTGCCACGGGCGACGACGAGGCCGTCGGCTGCCTCGCGGAGGCGACTCTCGCTCTTGCGCGCGGCGAGGCGCTCCAGCGGGCGCAGACGAACGATCCGGACACGAGCGTCGAGAGCTACCTCGAGCGCTGTGCCCTCAAGACCGGGAAGCTCTTCGAGGCCGCCTGTCTCCTCGGCAGCGGCGGCGAGGAGGGCCTCGGACGGTTCGGCCTGGCGCTCGGGATCGCGTTCCAGATCGCAGACGACATCCTCGACTGCTCCGGCGAGACGATCGAGACAGGCAAGATCGCCGGCACCGACCTGCGCGAGGGCACGCCGACGCTCCCGCTGATCCTCGCCGCGCGTGAAGACGACACGGTTCGCCGGGCGCTTGCGGGTGGCCCGTTGGACGGCGCGCTGATCCGCGTCGCCGAGACCGGAGCGCTCGAGGTCTCGCGCGCGCTTGCCCTGGACTACGCCCGCCAGGCCCGCGCATGCCTCGACGGCAACGTGCGCCGCGACGAGCTCGAGGCGCTGACCGACGCCGTGGTGGACCGGGAGTCGTGACGGCCATGCTCAGCCAGGCGATCCCGGCGCTGCCCGTTCGCGATACCGCGGCAGAGTGGGTCGCAGCGTGATCCGGCTCGGGCGCATCTCGTACGTGAACATGGCGCCGGTCTTCTTCCGGCTCGACGCCGAGGTCGACGAGGTGCAAGGCGTGCCGACAGAGCTGAACGGGCGGCTGCTGGGAGGCGAGCTCGACCTCGCGCCGATCTCCTCGATCGAGTACGCGCGTCACGCCGACCGCCTGCGGCTGCTGCCGCGGCTCTGCGTCTCGTCCGAGGGCGCCGTCGACTCGATCCAGCTCGTCGCGCGCAAGCCGCTCGAGCAGGTGCGAACCATCGCCGTGACTCCCGAGAGCGCAACCTCGGTGGTGCTGACCAAGGTACTGCTGCCCGAAGCCCGGCATGTCCCGCTCGGCGAGGAGGCCGACGCGAGGCTGCTGATCGGCGACGCCGCATTGAAGAGCGCGTTCGAGGACCCGACGCCGCACCACGACCTCGGTCGCCTCTGGCTCGAGCGGACCGGGCTGCCGATGGTCTTCGCGGTTTGGGCGTGCCCCGAGCCGATCCCCGGGGGCCTCGCCGAGCTCGAGCAGGCCTTGGTCGAGTCGGTGCTGACCGCGCGGGCCGAACCCGAGCGCCTCGCGTACGAGGCGAGCGAGCGCTACGGCTATCCGGCTGGGTTCCTGGCCCGCTACTTCGAGAAGTTGCGCTATCGCTTCGGCCCGCGCGAGCGGGCCGGCCTGCTGACGTTCCTCGAGCTTGCGCGCGACGTGGGCGAGCTCGACGAGGTCCCGGAGCTTCGCTTCGTGGCCCGTGCCGAAGCTGCGGTCTGATCGAGTTCAGGCGAGAGGACGCTGGCCCAGGCGACCGCTAGTGCCTTAGTCTCTTTGGCGATTGAGCCCCAGCGTGAAGTGGACGAATCCACACGCACGCCTGTCTTCAAAGCGAAATAGTCGCGATCTAGAAGGGCTCAGGCTCGCGGCGCCCGGATTCCGCAACGGCGTACAGATGCCAGGCTCCTTCGACGCCTTTGAGCTGGCGGCTACCGCGCTCGTGGAATCGCAGTCCGGATCCGGCGACCAAGTCCTTGACCGTCTGCGAGACGAGGATCTCCGAGGGCTCAGCGAGGGCGGCGATGCGAGCTGCAACGTTCACGGCGATCCCGGACGTTTTCTCCCGCGTAGTGCCGACTTCGCCTGTGTGGAGGCCGGCGCGAACTTCGAGCTCGAGCGGCCTGACCGCATCGACGATCGCCTGCGCACACTTCACGCCGCGTGCGGGCCCGTCGAACGTGGCGAAGAAGCCGTCGCCGGCGACGTCTTGCTCGATACCCCGATAACGCCCCAGCATGGCGCGCACGACCGTGTGATGGCGTTCGACCAGCTCCCTCCAAGCGCGGTCGCCGACGGACGTCGCCTTCTCAGTCGAGCCAACAATGTCGGTAAAGAGGACGGTCGCCAGAACGCGATCGAGTTCGGCCTCCTCCTCGCGGATGCCACGCAGGAACGACTCGATCGAATCGAAGAGCTCCCTCTGGTCGCCCGCCCATACAGGCCAGTCGTCGCCGGCTAGCTCCACGAATCGCGCTCCGGGAATCCGCTGGGCGAAGTCGCGGCCGGCCTCGACGCGCTCGATCGGATCGCCGCGGCGATGCAAGACAAGTGTCGGCGCCTGAATCGTCGGCAGTACCGGGCGGATGTCGAGTTCCGCCCAGATCCGCTCGATCGCGATCATCGAGCTCGGCGTTGCCGACAGCCGGTGCATCGTCCTCCACCAACGCCGCTGCTCCGGATCGGCCTTGGCCGAGGGCATGATCCACTCAAACATTCTTCCCGCGTACTCGTCTGTTCCCCAGCCGGCGTCCATCCGGGCGAGGTAGACCTCCCACTCTTCCGCTGTCCACGCCCACGGGTAGTCGCTGCTGGCAGTCCCCCGAGCTTCCGGGCCGTACACGATCAGTGCGGACGTCAGATCAGGATGGGTTGCCGCAAGGAGCGCGCAGATGCAGCCCGCGTCCGAGCCACCGAAGAGCACGGGCCGCTTGAACTCCGCCGAGTCGATGACGACTCGAAGATCCTCCATCAATGTCTCCAGCGGCGGCGCGTCTGTCGCCGAGAGCCGATCGGAGAGCCCCATTCCGCGACGGTCGACGAACACCACCCGCGCAAACGACGCGAGCCGGTTCAGAAACCGGGCGAAGAGCGGATTGCCCCAGGCGACCTCGAGATTGTTGATCCATTGCGGCGCGTACACGAGCTCGACGGGCCCATCTCCAAACACCTGGTACGCGAGTGCCACATCCCCGTTGCGTACGTAATGGACGTCCGGAACTTCCACAACCGCAAGCCTGCACCAAGGCTCGGTGTGCAGCAAAGAGCTGAGGCCTCGACCTTCGCAATTTGGTGTTACCGCTTCCGGCAAAGATGGTCCGGCCCCGGGCCAAGGGTCCATGACCTCGACCCTCGGCCGGCTCGACTGTTCCAGAGTCAATCATCGGCCACCCGCCTTGGTTATCACGAGCCGCGCGATGAACTCACGGAATCCCGGTTCGGGTGACATTCCCGAACACTGGGCCAGGCCAACAATCCCGACCGCCTGAAACATCGACCTGGCGCGCGAACTCCGTTAGCGAGCCACTAGACAAGCGCCGCACCCTATCCTTGGTGCATGTTCCGTCGCTTTCTCGTTGCTGCGGTCGTCGTTCTCGCGCTCGTCTCGAGCGCGACTGCAGTCTTGTCGGCGGAGGCCAAGACGAACAAGGCGGTTGTCACCCACAGGCTGATCGTGGCAGTCAAGAAGAACCTAGCCCCGGCGGCGCAGAAGAAGCTTGCGGTTTTGGTTCTAATCAGCCAGAACGGCGGCGCTCCTGCCGGTCTCGTGGCCACGGCGAGCAAGCCCCGTACTGTTCTCGTCAACAATCGGGGCCTCTACCGTGTAAAGGCCGAGATCGACTCCTCCTGCAAAGGCAACTGTGATGCGAGCTATCGCCTTTCCGGCTCGGCCAATCACAAACTCGAGATCGTCCCCAGCTGTCAGCCCAAGGGCTCAGGCTTCGTCTGCAGCAAGGTCAAGATCGTCAAGGTCTACTGAACACCGGCGTCCGGTTATCGACACTCGAGTCCACTGCTAGTCGATCGGTCGGCGCAGTCGGCTCGGTCGGGTGACATTCCCGAGCACTGGCCCAGGCGGGCCTCATCTAGGCAAGACACGCTTAGTGGCCGCGGCCGATTTCAACGAGCTGCGCAACGACTTCGGAGATCGGCTTCGTCGCGTCAATCTCATGGGTGCACGAGGCACGAAGCAACGGCTCAACCTCTGCAACGTCGCCGAGGATGAGGGCACGCTCGTCAGCCGCCTTGCCGTAATCGTTCGTCGTCCGGGTTTTGAGACGGCGAAGCAGCTCGTCCACCGGCGCGCTCAAGAGGACCACCGCGTGGAAGCGCGGGTAGAAGCGACCCTGATTCGAGACGGTTCCGGACACGTAGAGCGTCGGTCCGTCCTCGCGAGAGAGAAGTTCTGCAACGAGATCCTCCCGCCAGATGTATCCGCCGTCCGCCTCCGACCACTGGCTCCACGGTGCATCGTCGGTCTCGACGACGTGAAAGCCGCGCTTCGCAAGTTCGGCCAACGCAGTTGATTTGCCAGTGCCCGACATCCCCGTGACTAGGACCCTGCGCATGCCGAGCAGGCTATTTGACGGCTCTGGTGACATTCCCGAACGCTGGCCCAGCCAAGCGTCGTCTACTCCCGGTCCCGGCAGCGCAGCCCGTCTCGTAAGATCGGTGCGTGCAGAGACGCGAGGCCGTATGCAGCTGCGGCCAGCTCCGGGTGACGACGGACGGCGATCCTGTGCGGATCTCGATGTGTCATTGCCTCGCCTGCCAGCGTCGGACAGGCAGCGCGTTCGGGGTGCAGGCGCGGTGGCCGAAGGATCGGGTCGGCGTCACTGGACGACACACGGAGTACGTCCGCATCTCGGACGCGGGCGAGGAGCGGACGTTTCGCTTCTGCCCGGACTGCGGCGCGACGGTCTTCTGGACGACCGAGGGCTGGCCGGACTCAATCGCGGTCGCGATCGGCGCCTTCGGCGATCCCTCGTTCCCGCAGCCGACCGTCTCCGTCTATGAGTCGCGACGGTATCCGTGGCTGTCCCTTCCGCACGGGATCGAGGAAGAGCACGACTAGTACAAGCGTCCTTTAGTTCGGTCACGCCGCGAGTCTCGGCGCCATCGGCGAAGGGTCAAGGGACGTTCCCGAACGCTGGCCCACCGGAGTGTCGTCGACCCCCGGGGGGCGATAACGTCGAGACCGTGGCCACAGACGTCGTCGCCGTGGTTCCTTACGATTCTGCTTGGCCCCGGCGCTTCGAGTTGGAGCGCACGCTGCTGGAGCAGGCGCTGCACCCTGGCTGGAAGGCGGCATCCACCACATCGGCTCAACCGCAGTTCGAGGCCTGGCCGCGAAGCCAATCATCGACATCATGGCCGCTGTGCGGGACCTAGACGAAGCGGGCAAAGCCTTCCAGGCACTCAGAGCGCTGTCCTACGTCTACACACCTCATCGACCTAGCATCGCGCATCATTTCTCGAAGTCCTCCGCTCGGCTTGATGAAGTCACGCACGGCCTGCATCTGACGCAGCCGGGAAGTGATCTGTGGCGCGAGCGCCTCGCCTTCCGTGACGCCCTCCGGAGCGACCCGGATCTCGCGCGGAAGTACGAGGAACTGAAGCTGCGGCTCTCGCAGGAGCATCAAAACGATATCGAGGGCTACACCGCCGCCAAGCGAGACTTCGTTGGACGCATCCTGGCCGCGGCAGGCCTCGGCTTCGGCCGACGCTGAGTTCGGGTGACATTCCCTCCCGCACACTGGCCCAAGCGAGCGTCAGGTGGCTGGCAGCTGGCGGTCCCCGTGGAAGACCGCTTCGACGTTGTTTCCGTCCGGGTCAATGACGAACGCTGCGTAATACCCGGCGTGGTAATGCGGGCGAAGACCCGGCGCGCCGTTGTCGCGGCCACCGGCTTCGACAGCGGCGCGGTGGAACTTGTCAACGGTGGCTCGGTCGGCTGCGGAGAAGGCCACATGAACGGGAGCGGCCGGAGGTTCCCCTTCGCCGATCCAGAAATCTCCACCGCCCTCGATGGCGAACCCAGGCCCCTGCGAGCTCTCCACTAGCTTCACTCCGAACGGCTCGAGGGCCGCCTCGTAGAAGGTGCGGCTGCGTCTCAGGTCACGTACTCGTAGGGCCAAGTGGTCGATGAGGGGAAGCGTCACAGCAGCGACACGCCCTCTATCTTAGAGCGCGATCTCCGGCGAACATCCTGAACGCTGGGGCAGCCGACTGCGTAGCCTGTCGGCGGAAGTACGTGAGACTCAGACGACGGGCAGCAGCAGGTCGATGACGTCCCTGCGTCGGTAGAACTCGATGCCCGGACGTGACGGATCACGATCACGGCGGCTAGAGAGCCGTTCGAACCTCGGGCCGATCAGCTCATAGATCTTGGGTGGTTCTCCTGTGAGACGTTCCCGCACATAGCGCCCGCCGGGGAGGCTGCCGACCTCGAGCCCGAGCGCATGCGGGTCGTCGCCGTCGCGAAGCTGGACGCAGATGCGGTACTCGCCGTCGTTGTCGAAGGCGCCGTAGTACTTCCGGCCGCGTAGCCCGACCGCCTCTTCGACCTCCTGCATGCCGCGACCGATCGCGGTTACCTCGTCTGCGACACGCTTGAACATCACGGGTGTCTCAGAACGCTCGACTACCACTTGCTCCGATCCCACGGACGCAGCCTATCCCCCTTCTGGCGTCATTCCGGAACGCTCGCGCAGGCGACTGCCACCTCACCAACGGTGCCTACTGGGACGATCAGAAGAACGGCTCCGTGTTCCGCGGTAGTCGTACGACGTCGAGCGCTAGGCGTACGCTGTCGGCATGTGGGACGTCCTTACCTGGCACGACGGCACGCTCGCAATCGCGTGGTGGGCCGTGATCGTGCTCATCGTCGCGCTGCTGTCGATCGGCGGCACGGCAGCTGCGCGACGGAAATAATCACGCCTGCGGGATGCGCGACGCTCGCGCGGACCGTTCCGCGGCGGTCGGCGAGAGCGCGCAGTGCTCGGGGGTCATTCCCGAACACTGGCCCAGACGACGTTTCGCCTGTGGCGGCACGAGCTCGGACGCCGCATAAGCATGGTGTCGGTGAGAGCATTGCGCCACCTTGGTTGCTCATCTGCGTGGCGCGTTGCCGGCCGAGCGCATCAAGTTCCTGCTCCGACAGTCCAGCGCCGTCGGTGACAGCGCAGCGGTCAAGAGCGCGGCACGCGCGGCGATCGTCATGCCGGCGGTGTTCGCGTTTGCGGACAAGGTAATCGGGCAGCCGCAGACCTCGCTCTTCGCGGCCTTCGGCTCGTTCGCGCTACTCGTTCTCGTCGAGTTCACAGGCCCGCCGCAGACTCGCCTCGTCGCGTACCTCGCGCTTGCGTGCGTCGGTGTCGCCTTCACCACGCTCGGGACGCTCTGCTCGCGACACGCCTGGCTCGCGGCCGGTGCGATGGCGATCGTCGGCTTTGTGACGCTCTTCGCGGGCGTCATCAACGGCTACTTCGCGGCGGCCGCGACCGGTGCCCTCCTGACGTTTGTCCTACCGGTGACGCTTCCGGCGCCGAACTCGGCCATCCCGGAGCGCCTCGAAGGGTGGGGGCTGGCGGCAGCCGCCGGCATTTCCGCACTGATGCTGCTCTGGCCGCCTCGTCGGCGGGCCGACTTGCAACGCGAGGCCGCCGGGGCACTGCGTGCCGTTGCCGACCACCTCGACGCCGACCGCGAGAGCTGGGCAGAACGTGCACGTGTTGCGCGCGCGTCCGTCGACGCTCTGGGGCGGCGTCTCCTCGGGGCCCAGCACCGCCCAACCGGCCCGACCGGCCCGATGGCGGCCCTTGCCTCGCTTCCCGACGAGCTCGACTGGCTCCTCTCTTTCCTCACACCCGCTCCGGAAGTGCAGCTCGAGCTCGCCTGCGCGGAAGACGCCGAAGCGCTGGCGGCGGCCGCACAAGTGCTTCGTGCGAGCGCGGAGAGACTCCAGGGCCTCAACGGGCAGCCAGATTTCCAGCGACTCGAAACGGCGCGCGATGCCGTCGCACGCGCGCTCATGCGAAGGCTGCCGGAGCTGCCGGCCGACACCCCGGCGGGACAGGTGCCGCGGGCGCTCGACGCGCCGTTCCGAATTCGCGCGCTGACCTACGCGGCGCGCCAGGCTGCGGCCTACGGACTGTTAGCGAGCGGAGCCGAGGTACCCGAGCTCGACCACGTCGATGTCGCCCAGCCTCCGGCCGCCCTCGCCGCCCTCGACGCCACCGAACGGCTGGCGATCGAGCACGCCAGCGTCAGATCGGTGTGGTTCCGAAACAGCCTCCGCGGCGCAGTCGGGCTCGCGGTCGCGGTCTACATCGCCCAACGGACGGGGCTTCAGCACGGCTTCTGGGTTGTCCTCGGGACGCTCTCCGTCCTGCGCTCGAACGCGCTCGGCACCGGCTGGTCGATTGTCAGCGCGCTCGCCGGCACCGCCGTCGGAATCGTCCTCGGGGCGTTGCTCGTGATTGGCATCGGGACGCACGAGGCGATGCTCTGGGGCGTGCTTCCGGTGGCGGTGTTCCTGGCCGCCTACGCGCCGCGGGCGATCTCGTTCGCCGCCGGCCAGGCGGGGTTCACGGTCGTCCTGTTCGTACTCTTCAACATCATCCAGCCGGTCGGCTGGAGCGTTGGCCTGGTTCGGTTCGAGGATGTCGCCATCGGCTTCGCGATCAGCCTGCTGGTCGGCCTCCTCTTCTGGCCCCGGGGCGCCGCCGCCCTTCTGCTCGATGGGCTCGCGACCGCGTACGCGCGCGGCGCCGACTACGTTGTCGCGACAGCACTGCGGCTGAGCGAAGGAGGCTCCGACGACGCCGCCCGTGCCGGGCGCGCCGCGGACGCTGCTCTCCATCGCCTCGACGATGCGTTTCGGCAATACCTCGCCGAGCGCTCCGCCACGGCATACGCCGTTGAGGATGTCGCAGCGCTTGTCGGCGGCGCGGCGCGCGTCCGCCGCGCCGGCCAATCGCTCGCCGCGCTCGGACGGATGACGGAAGCCAACACGCACCTCGAGCGCTGCGCCCGCCACCTCGATGGCGAGCTCCAGGCGCTCCAAGCCTGGTACACCTCGTTCGGATCCGCGCTGATCAAGCGACGCCAGGTGCCGCCGCCACACACCCGCGACGCCGACGGCCGCAGCCGACTACTCACCTGCGTGCGCGACGTCGCGCGCGGCCGAGACAAAGCGACGGTCGAGGCCGCGCTGGTGCTGCTCTGGTCGAGTCAGCATCTCGAGAATCTCTGGCGCCTCGAGGCACACCTGGCGGAGCGCGCCAACGCCACACGGACAGCTGCAACGGCAGCGGAATGACTCGACACCCGAGCCGCTGCGAACCTCGAGCTCACGGACGGGCAATCGCGCGGGTTCGTCGCAGTCGCGCTGAAGGCGTTCCACGAAGGCATGGGCGTGATCGAGATCATCGGCGTCGACCCCCACCGCCAGCGGCGCGGCATCAGTTCCAGGCTCACTGAGCACGCCACCGAGCACATGCAACGGTGTCGCATGGACATCGTGGTCGTCGAGACCGGCGGCGCTCCCGGCCACGGACCTGCGCGGGCGGCATACGAAGCCGCCGGCTTCACGCTGCTCCCGATCGCCCGCTATTTTCCGAATGCTCGGGTGACATTCCGGAACGCTGGCCCATGCGACGGTCGATCGCGCTAGCCCAACGCCTTGACCATGATGAGACACGGGTTCGCCTCGCCCCAGAACGCAGTCGTCTCCTCCAGGCCCATGAAGCCGAGCGCCTCGTAGAAGGACCGTGTCCGGGCGTAGTAGACGTCGGGATCAGATGGGCCAAGCGTCTTCACCTGCAGGAGGCGGGTCCCGTTGGCCGTAACCTGGGCTGCCGCAGCGTCAAGTAACTCTCGTCCAACTCCGCGACGGTGCCTGTCGGGAAGCACGCCCATTGCCACGATTTCCGCCGAGCCGGCCGTGTGCTGCTTGATCGTGAGAAAGCCAACATCGCGCGTTGCCTCCGAAGCGATCAGCGTCGGCAGCGTCGTCGCTGCCTCCACGTACTGGAGCAGCGACTCTTCGAGGCCAAACCACTCCGGCAGTGCACGCATCACCGCCTCGGCAACACGAGCCGCGCGTTCACCACTGCAAGCCCGCTCAATCACACCACTGATGGTACGGCCGGTCTACAGGCGTTGGGGGACATTCCCGAACACTGGCCCGGGCGACTCCTCAGTCGCCTCACTAACCTCTCCGCACGCACAACAGCAAGCAAGAAAGGACTGAAGAAGATGGCTGGCAAGAGGGTTTGGTTCATCACCGGTGCCGGCCGCGGGATGGGCGTCGACATCGCACAGACCGCCCTCGCCGGCGGCCACGCAGTCGTCGCCACCGGCCGCAACATCGAAGCTGTGACCGAAGCTCTCGGCGAGACTGACGACCTGCTCGTCGTCGAGCTCGACATCACAAGCCTCGAGTCGGCGGAGGCGGCGGTGCAGGCGGTGCTCGAGCGGTTCGGCCGTATCGACGTGCTGGTCAACAACGCCGGCAACTTCTACGCCGGCTTCTTCGAGGAGCTGACGCCGGAGCAGATCGAGCGGTCGCTGACGACGAACCTTGTCGGCCGATGAACGTCACGCGCGCGGTGCTGCCCGTGATGCGCAGGCAGCGGTCGGGGAATATCGTCACGATCACGTGACAGCCGGCATCGTCGGGCAGGAGTTTGTCGGCTACGCCGCCGCGAAGTTCGGGGTTGAGGGATGGATGGAGTCGCTGCGGTTCGAGGTCCAGCCGTTCGGCATCCACACCACGATCGTGGAGCCGGGTTTCTTCCGCACCGAGCTACTCGAAAAGGAGTCAACGGCCTACGCCGACTTGTCGATCGACGACTACGCCGAGCGCACCGCCCAGACCCGGCCCGCCTGGGAGGCGATGAGCGGCAAGCAGGGCGGTGACCCCGCGAAGCTCGCGAGGGCTCTGGTCACCGTCGTCGACCGGGAGCAGCCGCCGCTGCGCTGGGTTGCAGGCGCCGACGCGGTCGAGACCGTCGAGCAGAAGGCCAACGACCTGCTCGCCAGGTCGATGCCTACCGCGACTTATCTCTCCTCGCGTTCCTCCAGGTGACATTCCCGCACGCTGGCCCACGCGAGGCCACATTGACGACGTAGATAACCTCTGGTCAGGCGTGGACGAAGAGGTCATCCCGGTCCTGTATGTCGAGGACGCTGCTCGGGCTGTCTCGTGGTACGAGCGGCTCGGATTCCGCAAGGAATGGGATCACCAGTTCGAGCCGGGGTTTCCGTGGTTCCTATCGGTCGCGCGAGGGAGCGTCCACCTCTATCTCTCGGAACACAAGGGTGACGCCCGTCCCAACACGCTCATCCACCTCTACGTCAACGACATCGACGTCGTCTCACACGAGTTCGGGATTCCCGTCGATGAAGAAGGTCTTGCTGGCCGCGAGTGCGACCTTGAAGATCCGGATGGGAACCGACTGCGCGTAGCGACTCGGCGCTCCTGACCACGAAGGTCACCTACCGGACGTCGGCCTCGAGCTTGTGCTCGAGCTCACGGAGTCGCCGACCCAGTGGCATCTTCGAGGCCCTGTCGGTGTGCAAGGTGTCGAGCGCACAGGCCAGGAAGCACGCCGCGCCCAGCGATGTGTTCCAGTTGGCCGCCGCCTGGTCGAGCATCGACCCGGTCGACGGAACGACGTAGCCGGCGACAGCGGAGATTCCGAAGAAGACGCAGCCGAGCAGGTTGACTGCCGGCTGCCACCATCCCGCGCCGCCGCGCACCGGCAACCATCCATGACGCGCGGAGGCGCGGTAGGCAATCGCGCCAGACACGAGGAAGCAGATTGACCCGCGCCAATCGGGCCGCCAGACGAGCTTGTTGTACTCGGGGCTCGTCAGGGCGGTGTGCATCGCTTGGTACGTCGTGACGTTGAAGAACAGCGTGCCGGCGGATTGGATGATGGCGGCCCACCACGCCGCACCTCCGCCACCGGGGGAGTGCCGTTCGGACCAGGCCAGCCAGCTCTGTAGCCCTCCGCCGGCGGTGAACAGGATCGAGCCGATGAAGAAGGTGACGGCGTCGGCCGAGTCGCCGACCAGCTGCGCGTAGCCGGGGAACGGGCCAATGAGGAAGCACGTCGACCCAAGAGCAAAGCAGAGGGCCATCCAACGCGAGCGGCTCATGATCCGACGCTCGCTCTGTCCGATCCGTCCTGTTGTCCCACCGGGTTTCCGCCGACCTTTTTCACCTATGCACCCTGCCGCCGCCGTCTTCGGCCGTCACGCGGGTCACTCACCGCGCGCTAGGACTCCCAACCGCTCGTGGTCGATGGGATGCACCAGCGCGTCCGCATGACGATGCACGAGCTCCCACTCCGATTCTGCAGTGCGCCGGAAGACCCACGTCACGCGCAGCGACCAGTCCTGCTCCGGGAGATCCCCGATCGTCCCGTGCTGTCGCTCGATGACGACGAGCACCGCCAAGTCGCCGGACGTGTAGGTCTCCAAGACCTCGACCTTCGCCTCGCCGCCGCGAAAGAACTGCGCTAGAGCATCCAACGCCCCGTCCGAGTCGTCGAATCCTCGCGCCGGGTCGCCACCGTACGGCGACATGAGCGTGTAGTCGTCCGCGTGCTTGATCCGGGCGGCATAGCCCTTGATATCGCCCGAAATCAGGGCCTGCGCCGCCTCGGTTATCCGTTGGACGAGCGCGGCCAGCTCCTGGTCGGTCACCGTGCGAGACAAGGACCCCACCTCCCTGGCGTCGTTATTCGAGGGTGAGGAGCATGACAATCTCGCCCTCTTCCACTTCGCCGGTGTCAACGAAGCCAAAGCGTGTGTAGAAGGACTGCGGCGAGTGCTCGCCCGGGTGGTAGCTGAGCTTCATCTCCTTGACGCCGTCCTGCCGTGCTTCCTCTACGAGCAGTTCGAGTGCGCGACGGCCGTACCCCTTTCCCTGGCGGCCGGCGTCGATCATGAAGCGCCAGACCCAGAACTCCTTCGGCGGGTCTCGGAACGCCATGACGAACCCCACGGGATCGTCATCGGCATAGATGGCACGAAACCAGGCCCGTGGCTCGAAATGAGCCTCGGCGATCGAGCGTGCGTTCGTGGCGACGTACGGCTCCTGCTCGGGCTCGACCGCGAGATCGAGCACCGCCCGTAGCGAGTCCCGTGTGATCTCGCGAAGTTCGACCCCGGCGGCCATCTCTGGCATCTGACCAGATTGGCGGCGCTCTCGTCTGAGGTTGCCGCACACCGGTCCAGACGAGTCCACCCAGATCAGCCGAGAGCTAGACCTTCGGTGGAGCTGGACGGCGTTGGGTCTGGCAGACGTCGCATGCGTAAGGCGTTGAGCACGCCGAGCAGGCTGGCGAGAAGCGGCACGAGCAGGGCCAGCTGGAGGGAACGGTCTCGTGCTTCCTTGTTGATGCGGAGGATCTCTGCCTGGACGTCCTGTGGTTCCTCTGCAAGCAGCGGTGCCAGCTGAGCGTTGCTCATCACTTCTGCGTCGTGCTCGAGCGTGTCCGAGATCTGCTGCTGCTGTGCGGGTGGGATCACCTTGCTCTCGTTGACGAGGTTGGTGAAGTCGAAGGCGAGGAATGCGAGCAAGATCCCGCCGGCCATCGCCAGTCCGAACGAGAGCCCGAACGAGCCGGCGGCGGAGTTCACCCCGGCTGCCTCGCTGACCCGCTCCTCCTCGATCGGGGACAGCGTGTAGTTGTTGAGCTGCGATACGAGCAGACCCAGCCCCGAGCCGGTGATCAGCAACGGAACGAAGAGCGCCCAGCCACTGTCCGCTCGGGGCACGATCGGGATGATCAGGGCCATGCCCAGCGTGGCGAGAGCGAACCCGGTCAGGACGATGGTGCTCGGGCGCCGATTGCCCGCCTTCCGTCCGGCGAGCAAGGCCACTCCAAACATGCTCAGAGAAAGAGGGGCCAGCGACAGTCCCGCTTCCAGCGCGTTGTACTCCAACGTCATCTGCAGGAAAATCGGGAGCGCGATCATGGCGCCGCCCAACGTGATCTGCTGCAACAGCTGCCCGGAGACCCCGACCGTGAAGTGCGGGAACCGGAACAGACCCGGATCGAGCAGCGTCGTCTTCCCTTCCCGCTTGCGACGCACGAGCCACCACGCCAGGACCGCGAGAGCGATGGCTCCGATCGCGATTGTCAAGCCGACGTAGGTGCCTCCCTCCTGCCAGACGAGGATGCCGAGAACGACCCCGCCCATCCCGATGACCGAGAGGATCGCGCCGACAACGTCGACTTGGCGAGGCCCCGTGTAGACCACGTCGCGGACGAGCTTGATCTGAGAGAGCACGACCGCGATGACGACGACCTCGAGCAGGAAGCCGACGCGCCATGACAGGTACGTGGTCACAAAGCCGCCCAGCAACGGGCCCACCGCTGCGGCGATCGCTGCGGACGCTCCGACCAGCGCGTACGCGTGCGTGCGGGCCGCGCCGTCGAAGTTGCCGTGGATCAGCGACTGCATCGCCGGCAGCAGCAGCGATGCCCCGAGCCCGCCGATGATCGCCCAGAAAACGATGATCGCGGTCAGGTCCTGCGCGAGCGTCATTGCCAGGGCGCCGATCGCATAGGCCAGGAGACCCAGTACGTATGCCCGCTTGCGCCCAATCAGATCGCCGACCTTGCTGCTGATCAGGATGAACGCCGCCGAGACCAGCGCCTCGAGCGCGATCGCCGACTGCACCCCGCTCACGGTGGTGTTCAGGTCCGCGACTACCGCCGAGATCGACACGTTCATCAGCGACGTGTCCACGACAAGCACGAACATCGCCATCGCCAACAGAACGGCGAGCCTAGGACTGGCGGAGCTTCCCTCCGCGGGGACGACGCTGTTATCGACCTCGCTCATACGCGATCCGCGCTCCCGCCCTCATGATCGTCGACTCCGACCGTGCTAGCCGCGCTTGACGTGACGCGGATCGTATGAGATCGACCGGAGTGCGCAGTCGCCGTCACGGGCACACGGGAACGCAACTCCCGCACGCCGGCCCAGGCGAAATGGCCGCGAGGTACTAGGGTCCTGCGGGCTCGATGGCGGGTTCGGCGAAATCGCGACTCAGGGTCACGCGGCAGGAGATCCTGGCGTTCCGACGACGAGTCGGTGCGCTCGACGAGCGCATGCCGCCGGGTACGGAGTCGCTGCATCGCGCGGCGTGGGCCGGCCTGCAGGACAGCATGCCGAGGGCCGCGCTGCTCTCGTTGCACGCGCGCGTAGATGGGGTCGAGCCGTCGACGTGGGAAGACCCGTCGCTCGCCCAGCTGTGGGGCCCTCGGTACAACACTTATGTCGTCGCGAAGCGCGACTTCGCGCTGTTCTCGCTCGGGAGGCTTCCCGACAACGCCAAGAGCCGGCTTCGGGCCGAGCGCATGGCTGAGCGGTTGCACGCCCGCCTCGACGGCACGCGGATGACGGACCGCGAGGTCGGGCTCGGAAACGCGGTCAGGTACGCCGCGACGACGGGCACGGTCGCCATCCGCTGGGAAGGCGCGCGTGCGCCGACGGTTTGGACGGTAGTCGCTGCGGAGATCGATCCGGCTGACGCCTGTCGCGAGCTCGCTCGACGCTACGTCCACATTTTCGGACCCGCGACGGTTGGCGGGTTCGCCCGCTGGGCAGGGATCTCCCGCCGGTCGGCGACTGACGCATTCGCGTCGCTCGAAGGATCGCTGCTGCCGGTTCGATCGCCGCTCGGCGACGAGTGGCTGCTCGCGGAAGACGAGCCGGAGATTCAGGCCGCCGACACGGCCGCCGCGCCCGCGCGCCTGCTGCCAAGCGGCGATGCCTATTTCCTGCTCGACGGAGCAGAGCGGGAGCTTCTCGTTCCGCGCGAAGATCAGCGGCAGCGGCTGTGGACGTCCCGCGTGTGGCCAGGCGCGCTCCTCGTCGAAGGCGAGATCCGCGGAACCTGGAGACGGGCGCACCACACGGTGCGGATCGATGCCTGGACACGTCTCTCGCGTGGGACGCGCGAGGCGATCGAGGCCGAGGCCAAGGCGCTGCCGCTTCCAGGCGTCGAACGACCGATCGAGGTGGTTTGGAACCCATGAGGGAAGCCCTCGGAGAACAGGAGAAGCCATGCAGATCACGAGGAACGGCATCGACACCAATCCAGGGCCGAGCGACTGGTTCACCGGGGCGGTGTACATCGACTCGGTTGCGGCGCCCGGGGACGCGTCGCGGCTGAACGCGAGCAGCGTGCACTTCGCCCCAGGCGCACGAACGGCGTGGCACACGCACCCGAACGGCCAGACGATCTACGTCACGGAGGGAATCGGCCTCGCACAGCGCCGCGGCGGGCCGATCGAGGTGATCCGGCCAGGCGACCGCGTCTTCTTCGACCCGGGCGAGGAGCACTGGCACGGGGCTGCTCCGACCCGGTTCATGACCCACCTGGCGATACTGGAGGTCGACGACGAGGGGCATCCGGCGACCTGGGGTGACCACGTCACCGACGAGGAGTACGAAGCGGCGCCGCCCACCGGCGATGAGGTCAATGACGACTGACTTCCCGCTAGCGGGGAAGAACGTTTGCCGATGCGTGCGACTGTGATGTACGGAGCGGGCGACGTCCGCGTCGACGACGTTCCCGACGCCCGCCTCGTCGAGCCCACAGACGCGCTGATCACGGTCACCAGCGCGGCCATCTGCGGCAGCGATCTCTGGCCCTACAAGTCGATGGAGCACAGCGAAACCGGCCGCCGTATGGGACACGAGTTCATCGGCGTGGTCGAGGACGTCGGTCCCGAGGTCCGCACGCTCAAGGCCGGCGACCTCGTCGTGACGCCGTTTCTGTGGTCCGACGGGACCTGCGTCTTCTGCCGAGAGGGACTGCACACCTCGTGCCTCCACGGAGGCAGGTACGGGGATGACGGCGTCGACGGCGGGCAAGGCGAAGCCGTCCGCGTTCCCCAGGCGGACGGCACGCTCGTCGTCCTCCCGGTCGACAGAGACGATGCGCTGATGCCGTCTCTTCTCGCCCTGTCGGACGTGATGGCGACCGGCCATCATGCGGCCCTCAGCGCGGATGTCGGGCCCGGCAAGAGCGTCGCCGTTGTCGGGGACGGCGCCGTCGGCTTGTGCGGTGTGATCGCCTCTCGACGCCTCGGCGCCGAGCAGATCATCCTCCTCGGCCATCATCCCGACCGAGTCGCTCTCGGCAAGGAGTTCGGCGCGACGGATGTCGTCAGCGAGCGCGGTGACGAGGCCGTCGAGCGTGTCCGCGAGTTGACCGGCGGCTTCGGCGCTCACTCGGTGCTCGAGTGCGTCGGCCTCGCGGAATCGACGACCACCGCGATGTCGATCGCCCGCCCCGGCGGCGCCGTCGGTCGCGTCGGTGTGCCCCAGGAGGAGTCGATCCCGGAAGGGGTGTCGACGTTCTTCGGCAACGTCACGATCGCCGGTGGGCCTGCCCCGGCCCGTGCGTACATCGAGGGCCTGCTGCCGGACGTCCTCGAAGGCAGGATCGAGCCCGGTCGCGTCTTCGACCGTGCCGGGCCGCTCGACGAGGTGCCCGACGGCTACAGAGCGATGAACGATCGTGAAGCGCTCAAAGTCCTGATCGAGCTTTGATCAGAAGACGGGTCTGGGTGCCAGAGGGCCGGCGCGTCTACCGGCCCGCACGCTCGAGGCCGAGACGGCGCAGCGAGCGCTCGAGCTCGGGTACACGTGCGCGGATGCGCTCGAAGTCCTGGCCGGAAAGCGAGATGAGCCGCATGGGAGTGCGCGCCGCGACGGTGGCCGTCCGCTGTCCCGTCAGGAGGAGCGCGATCTCGCCGAACGTGTCGCCGGGGCCAAGAGCCTTGGCCTCTTCGCCGCCGTCGGTCAAGACAGCGGCCTCTCCCTGTTCGATGAAGTAGATGGCGGTTCCGTAGTCGTCCAGCGTGAGCACGTTGGTGTCCGCTTCGACCTCGACCTCGCTCATCGCGCCGGCGAGCTCGTCGAGTTCAGTCGTAGGCAGATCGGCAAAGACCGAAAATGCTGCAATCCGGCTCGTATCCACGCTCGTGGATCGTGCCACAGGCAGCAACCGATCGCTAACGAGGCAAGGACGAAGTGACACCGAAGACCACGTCCGTCCACCGGCTCACCAAGGCGCAGGCGCGGCGGATCGCGGTGCGCGCACAACTGCTCGACGCGCCCCGGCCGACCGATCTGCTCACGGTCGTGCACCGGCTGACCCTGCTGCAGATCGACCCGACCGCGGCGATCGCGCCCAGCGCGGACCTCGTCGCCTGGAGCCGTCTCGGGTCCACCTACCAGCCAGCCCACCTCAAGCAGGCTGTGGAGGAGGACCGCACGCTGTTCGAGCACGACGCGCTGATCCGGCCGATGAGCGACGTCGGCCTGTGCCTCGCCGGTGCGGCCGACTGGCCGAGCTACGACAAGCAACGCACCTGGCTCCGCGACAACGATCGTTTCCGGCGCGACATTCTCGACCTGCTCGGCAGCTCCGGCCCGTTGAGCTCGCGCGACATCCCCGACACGTGCGCCGCGCCGTGGGCTTCGACCGGGTGGACCAACAACCGCAACGTCACCCAGATGCTCGAGTTCCTGATGATGCGCGGCGAGGTCGCGATTGCCGGGCGGGTGGGCCGGCAGCGGCTTTGGGACCTGCCCGGGCGGGTGTACCCGGCCGACGTGGTCGTCCCGTCGGTCGAGGAGGCCGACCGGATCAAGAACGAGCGGCGGCTCGCCGCACTCGGGATTGCGCGGACAGAAGGGCACCGCCATGCCGGTCGAGCCCACAACCGTCGGCGAGGCCGGCGAGCCGGCCGTGGTCGCAGGCACGAAGGGCGAGTGGCGCGTCGACCCCGGTGCACTCGGCGCGGACTTCGATGGGCGGACCGCACTGCTCTCGCCGTTTGACCGGCTCGTCCACGACCGGGCCCGCGCGGAGGAGCTCTTCGACTTCGAGTACGTCCTCGAGATGTACAAGCCCGCGGCCAAGCGCCGCTGGGGCTACTTCGCCCTCCCGGTGCTCCACGGCGACCGGCTGGTCGGGAAGGTCGACGCCAAGGCCGACCGCAAGGCCTCGGTCTTGCAGGTGTATGCCATCCACGAGGACGTGAAGTTCACCCGCGCGATCACGAAGGGCGTGCGGGCCGAGCTGGAGGATCTGGCCTCGTGGCTCGGGCTGGATACGATCGCGGCGAGTGACGCCGACGTGAAGGGGGTTCGATGAGCGGTTACGCAGTTGCGCATCTCGACGAGATCGACGAGCTGGACGACGGGCGTGAGCCATATCGACCCATCCGGCACCACCTGGGCATCACCGCCTTCGGCGTCAATTCGTGGACGGGTCACAACGCGGGCGACCGGATCCTCAACGAGCACGACGAGGCGGAGGACAGCGAGGAGCTCTACGTCGTCCAGCAGGGCCGTGCGACGTTCGAGCTCGACGGCGAGCGGGTGGACGCCCCCGCGGGAACGCTCGTCTTCGCCCGCCCAGGCGTCAAGCGGACGGCGTTCGCCGAGGAGCCGGAGACGACGATCCTCGCGGTCGGCGGCACCCCAGGGGAGGCCTACGAGCCGGACGGCTGGGAGCTCTGGGCCCCGCTGCGTCCGCTCTACGAGCAGGGCGAGTACGCGGCGGCGGCCGAGCGCGGACGCGCCTTGGTCGAGGCTCATCCCGAGTACACCACCCTGTTCTACAACCTCGCCTGCTGTGAGAGCCTCGCCGGTCAGACGACCGAGGCACTCGAGGACCTTCGCCGCTCGATCGAGATGTCGGAGCGGTCTCGTGCATACGCGAAGGGCGACTCGGACTTCGATCCGATCCGCGACGAGCCCGCGTTCAAGGAGCTGGTCGGCTAGCGGATCTCGGCGAGCGCGAGAACGAGGCGATCGATGTCGTCCTCGTGGTTGTAGAAGTGAATCGCCGCGATGCTAGTCGCTGGAAGGGCAGGAGCCCGACTCCCGCTACATTCGCGCGATGCACGAAGACGGCTACTTCGACGAGCCCGTCGCGGCGAGGTACGACGAATCGTCTGCCGACATGTTCGACCCGGAGGTCGTCGACCCGGTCGTCGACTTCCTCGCCGAGCTCGCGGGCGGCGGACGCGCGCTCGAGCTCGGGATCGGGACCGGCCGGATCGCGCTCCCCCTCGCGCGGCGGGGAGTGTCCGTGCACGGGATCGAGCTCTCGAAGGCGATGGCCGCGAGGCTGCGCGCGAAGCCGGGCGGCGAGGAGATCGGCGTCACGATCGGCGACTTCGCGACGACGGCCGTCGAGGGGACGTTCTCGCTCGCATACCTCGTCTTCAACACGATCGGGAACCTGACGACGCAGGCCGCGCAGGTCGCCTGCTTCCAGAACGTCGCCGCGCACCTCGAGCCCGGCGGCTGCTTCGTGATCGAGGTCGGGATCCCCGAGCTCCGGCGGCTGCCCCCCGGGGAGACGATGCGCGTCTTCGACGCGAGCCAGACGCACTGGGGAATCGACGAATACGACGTCGCGAATCAGGGGCTCACGTCGCACCACTTCGAGCTCGTCGACGGGCGAATGGAGCTCCACTCGTTGCCGTTCCGCTATGTGTGGCCGGCCGAGCTCGACCTGATGGCTCAGCTCGGCGGGATGAGGCTGCGCGAGCGCTGGAGCGGCTGGAAGCGGGAGCCGTTCACGAGCGACAGCCGGAAGCACGTCTCCGTGTGGGAGAAGCCGACGGCCTAGGGCGTGGATCGCGCCTCGGCAGACGACTGGGTCCGCTCACACGTCGAGCCCGTTGCCGCAATCGAGACGGCGCACGAGCGACCGTGGGCAACCGTGTGGCGAGTGCCGCTCGCAGACGGTGTCGCCTGGTTCAAGGCGTGCGCTCCGGTCCAGGCGTTCGAGCCGCGCCTGACGGCGGGGCTCTACACGCGCTGGCCCGACCGCGTCGCAGAGGTTCTCGGCTACGACGAGGAACGGGCATGGCTCCTGCTTGCCGACGCCGGGCAGCCGATCGGCGAGGTCGGCAACCCGCCTGAGACGTGGCTGACCGCCTTGCCCCTCTACGCGGAGCTCCAGCGAGGGGAGACCGCACACGCGGCCGAGCATCTGGCACACGGTGTTCCTGACTTACGGCTCGCGGCCCTGCCCGAGCGCTACGAGGATCTTCTTCGGCAGGCTCTGCCGCTCGAGCGCGACGAGATCGAGCGGCTTCGTGGGTTCATGCCTCGTTTCACGGAGCTCTGCGACGAGCTGGCCGCACACGAGGTGCCGGAAACGGTCCAGCACGACGACCTTCACATGGCGAACGTCTACGCAGACCGCGGGCGGCTGCGCGTGCTCGACTGGGGCGACTCGTCGATCTCCCACCCCTTCAGCTCGCTCGTGGTCACGTTTCGGTTTCTCGAGGAGATCAACGGGCTGCCGCCCGGCGACCCGTGGTTCGCGCGACTGCGCGACGCGTACCTGGAGCCGTGGGGTCGCGGTCTGGCGGACACCTTCGCGCTCGCGCTCCGCGTCGGCACGTTCGCGCACACCTTCGCCTGGGCGCGGCAGCGCGACCATCTTCCGGTGCAGGCACGCCCCGAGTTCGACACGTGGTTTGCGGTCGTGCTCCGGCGCGCACTAGCCAATACGATCGAGTAGTCGACATGGCCGAGATCTTGCTCTTCCACCATGCGCAGGGACAGACGCCCGGATTCAGTGCGTTCGCCGACCAGCTCCGCGCAGCGGGACACACCGTCCACACGCCGGATCTCTACGACGGCAAGACGTTCGCTGCGCTCGACGACGGCGTCGGCTATGCCCAGGAGGTCGGCTTCGACACGATCGTCGAGCGCGGTCGGCTCGCCGCCGAGAGCCTGCCGAACGAGCTCGTCTACGCCGGTTTCTCGCTCGGGGTGATGCCGGCGCAGATGCTGGCCCAGACGCGTCCGGGCGCCAAGGGAGCCTTGCTGCTCTCGGCCGCCCTCCCGACCTCCGAGTTCGGCGGCTCGTGGCCGCAAGGCGTTCCGCTCCAGATCCACATGATGGAGGACGACGAGTGGGCGTTGGAGGACCTCCCCGCCGCGCGCGAGCTCGTCGAGACGATCGAGGGCGCGGAGCTGTTCCTGTATCCCGGCGATCGGCATCTGTTCGCCGACAACAGCCTCACCGACTACGACGAGGACGCCGCGGCGCTGCTCGGCGAACGCGTGCTCGCGTTCTTGAACGGCATCGAGTAGAAGTCATCCATGCCCGACACCGCGGCCGAGCCGATCCAGCTCGGGGCCCTCTCGGTCCGTTTCCACGTCGACGCAGACGAGTCCGGAGGCAGTGTGAGCATCTTCGAGTGCGAGGTCCCGGCCGATGCACGCATGCCCGCGCCGCACAGCCACGACGAGTTCGACGAGACCGTCTTCGGGCTGGACGGCGTCACCACGTTCACCGTCGGCGGAGCCCGCACCGACCTGAGCCCTGGCGAGGCCCTCTTCATACCTCGGCGCGTGATCCACGGATTCAGCAACGGCGGCGAGGCTGACGCCCGTTTCCTCGCGGTCATCAGTCCGGGTTTGCTGGGCTCGGGCTACTTCCGGGAGGTCGCCGACGTCATCGCCGGCGGCGGCCCGCCGGACGTCGAAAAGATCGGCGAAGTCATGCGCCGTCATGGCCTGACTCCCGCCCCACCCGCCTAGCCGAGGGAAGGAGCTCGATGATCCCCGAGGAGGCGCGCCTGGAAGAGGTCGGCTCGGGGCTCGCCCCTGTGAGCCCGGGCTGGTTCGTGGTCAACGTCGGCGAGGCGGCCTGGCTGCGGAACGACGCCTTCGGCGGGCGCTGCGTGTTCGAGAGCAGTCCGCGCGTGCTCGCCGAGCGGCCCGACGCGGAGCCTCAGCCCTTCGACCAGATCGGGTTCACGCTGGCGGTGCTCGAGCCCGGAAAGCCGACCGGCATGTACCACGCCGAGTCGAGCCAGGAGGACTTCCTCGTCCTCGCCGGAGAATGCCTGCTGGTGGTGGAGGAGCAGGAGCGGCCGCTGCGCGCCTGGGACTTCGTCCACTGCCCGCCCGGGACCCGCCACACCTTCGTCGGCACCGGCGAGGAGCCGTGCGTGATCTTCATGACAGGCGCACGGCGCGAGGACGGCACCATCGTCTACCCGGTCTCGGAGACGGCGCGCGCTCACGGCGCAGGCGTCGGGGCGGAGACGAACAGCCCGTCCGAGGCTTACGCGCCGTTCTCGCACTGGCGCCTCGGCCGCCCGGACGCGTGGGGCGAGCTCCCCTGGAGCTGAGGCATCCGTCGCCGGCCGAAGCAGCGGCCGGCTTCGCTTCAGGCGTAAGGGACGCTCGCGGAGATTCCACGCGCAGCGAGTTCACCGCTTAAGCTCCACGAGCCCCGCTCAGATCTCCAACCCAGGAGGCGCGCCATGCCAACGGTAATGGCCTACCACGACGTGAAGGACAAGGATCACTGGCTCGCGTCGCCGAAGCGCGAGGAGTTCTTCGGCCCCCTCGGCGTCACCAACATCCGAACGTTCGTCGATCCGGACAATCCGACTAGGGTCGGGCTGGTGATGGACGTTCCCGATATGGGCGCCGTCATGGGCGCGATGGAGACCGAGGCTGCCGCCGACACGATGGCGTACGACGGGGTGTTGCCCGAGACGCTCGTGATTCTCGTCGAGGCATAGCCGGGTCAATCCGTCGTTCCGTTCTGGCCGAGCTCGACGAGTTCCGCTAGTAGATGTGCAGCTTGTCCAGGAGCGCGAGCGGGTCGTCGAGGGACTCGAACAGATCCTTGTTGTGCTTGATCATCTTGCTGCGCATGTAGACGCGAAGCCACTGCTTGTAGCTGTACAGCTCATAGCGATCGAGCATGTCTCTGAGCGGTAGGTCACGCTGCGCGGTGAGTCCTGCCAGGTACATCGCACACTCGAAACCAAGCGAAATCGACTGAAAGTACGGAGAGCCAATGGCCGAATCGCCGGCGAGGAACACCGGCGAGCTGGCGAAGGGGTGGTCGTTGGGGCCTGCTGTAAGCCACTGCCGGCTGGTCGCATTGCGGGCCCGGTACAGATCCAGGGGAATCCGCACGATCTCGAGGTCGCCGAGTAGCTCGCCCTGAGTTTCCTCCTTGATCTTGTCGATGAACCGGTCCATCGACTGAGCGACGCTGGGAAAGTTGCTGCGAAGCCACTGACCGTCGAATCTCGACGGCATCGCCTCATACTCCTGGGCGCTGATGTTGACGATGCCTGTCACGTGGCTGACGCTGCCGTCGTAGTGCGTCCGGTGCACCATGGGAATGAACTTGTAGTGCGGGTTCTCGATGTTCTTGGCGTACTTGCAGTACTCGTTGCAGTCGTACTTCTGGCCGTATAGGAAGGTGATGACGAGCGCGTACTCGAGTCGGATCAGGAGGGTGTTCGCGCCTCCATCCACCTCTTCGGAGCCAGGCACCAGTTGATCTCGGAGCAGCGACCTGGCGCCCGTGCAGTCGATCAGAAAGTCGCCCGGCTCGAGCATTGCCATTGCGTCCTCTGCCGTCACGACGGCCGCCGTGCGCTGCAGTGCGCTCGACCCGCGCGCATCGATCAGATCGCTGAGGGAGCGCTCGATGGCGTTGAGCGGGCAGAACCCCAGCGTCCATCCTTGAAGAAGCGCCATCAGGTCCGCGGGAATCGACTGCCTGAAGGCGAGGCCCTGGTCGAGCTCGCCCGGATCGAAGACGGCCTGGACGCTGTCCCCGTCGATGGAGTCGGTGCGGTAGCTCTCCACTGAATCCGCCACGAGGTACGGCGCGAGCTGGACCATGCGGGTGCGCGTGTACTCGTGGCGCTTCTCATAGAGGCGCACGGAGAGCCCCTCCATCGACTGGAGCAGCGCCGTGAGCAGAAGGCCGACGGGTCCTGCGCCGACCACGTGCACTCGCATAGTGGAGAGCAGTCTCTCAGAGCTGTGGAGCCAGATGGCGTCACGCCGGCCACGTCATAGCCTCCGCGCGTCATGCACCGGGAAGGGGCTAGGATCGGCAGATGGCCAGGTACGTTCGCATCCGGCTCGCGAACGGCGACACTCGGCATGCGACCCTCCCGCAGGAGGAGACGCACACGCAATGGGCAGCCCGCGAGTGGGGTGCCGAGTCACGCTGGACCCAGACGGTCGAAGGGACCTTGGTCGCCAAGGCCTCGATCGTCGAGCTGTCCCTGGTCGAGCTGGACGAGCAGCCCACCCTGGACGGCGTGTTGCCCGCGCAGGTCGCGAGCGCGGAGGCGCTGGACACGAGCGCCGAGACGCGGGCGCGCGCGCGGATTTTTGAGTGAAACGCTCAGAGATGAGCCGGACCACGCCTGTGAAGCAGCGCGGCCCGGCTATCGCTCTGACTAGACGCCAACCAGCGTGCTGGATTCGACCTCGTCGTAGTAGGAGATCTCAACAGCGTCGGCGTCGACGCCGGCCTTGCGCATTGTCTCCTTCAGCTCAGGCATTGCGAAGAATCCACGCGCGGTCTCGGGCGACTCGAATGTATGGGTGACGATGACGTCGTCGGGACTCTCGATCGAGCGCAGGACCTGGTGGCTCTGCACGCCGTGCTCGGCTTGGATCGGCGCGAAGCCGTCGTACACCTTCTTCCAGGCGTCGAAGTCGGCCACACGGTGGCGGACAAGGGCAACGGTGCTCGTCATAAGTGCTCCCTTCCGGAGCGATGCCCCGCTGCGAAAAAACGGGCTTCAGGAGAAGCGCGCAACCAAGGCGACGCCTAACAGCCTACTCCTCAGCAGCTTACGAGTGTTACCGACGAGCTAGCGCGATTCGCTTGCTTCCGGGCTGGGGGTGAATAGCTTCCAGTGCCCTTCGGAGATGACCTCGACGGTGCCGTCGGTCACTTTGATGGCGGTCTGATCGTCGATCGCATACGCCAAACCCGGGATTCCGGCCGCCCACCGTTCTGCGTCGGCCATGGTGTTCTCCGGCAGGTCCTCGTGATCCACGTGCGGGAAGATCGAAAAGTCAACGAGTCCCAGCGTTCTGTCGGCACCTGTGGGCGGCTTCCAGCCGACAAAGTCCTCCCCGATCCTGGGGGTCATCACCATGCTCCCGGCGCTCAGTCCCACCCAGACCGTGCCGTCGAGCAACGGCAAGAGGTCCGCCAGCCCGGACTGCCGCATCCAGTGGCACAGATACAAGGCATCGCCGCCTGAGACCAGCAGGACGTCGGTCTCCTGTACCAGGGGAACCCAACGTTGCTCGTCGATGGTGGGCAGCGCGGTCAGCTCCAGCACTCCCAGGGACTTCCAGCCCAGCTCGCACATGGGTTCGGCAGATCGTCCGGTGATGAACCGCCATGCCCCCGCGCAGGCCATGCGGGGCCCGTACACCGACCCGTGCATCGCGGTGGGAATGCAGAGGGCACTGGACTCGCTGATCGGCTTGCCCAGAAGGTCGACCAGTGTCTCGCGGATGCTCGCGTTCTTGATGCCGGCGGACGTGAGAAGAAGCTTCATACTGCCTCCCCGAGTCAGTACTGCAGACGAGAACGTTCTACGACTTACGGATCCGTACGCGGTACAGACCGGTAGACCACCCGAAACTCATCGGGTCGGGCCAGATCCAGCCTCACGTCCTCAGGGAACATTCCGGAACGCTGGCGCACCGGTGCGTCATTTCGTCTGGCCGTCGGGGTGGCAGGGTCAGCGTCGGCCGCCGAACTCCCAGTCGTGGATCTCGATACTCGGGAAGGCCGTGAGTCCCGCTCGCCCCTGATCGAGGAGTGTGTCGACCGCTTGCCTATCCCGGGCTTGGACGAGCCAGGGCGAGGCCGACCAGTGCGGCGTCGTCCAGAGTCCTCAGCGCGCCATAGACGATCAGTTGCTTGCGCAACTCTGTCGAGAGGCTCTCCCGTGGCACCGGCCGGACTCTCGCTGCGGTCTCGGGACTGCCATGCGTATGGGCGATGATCAGGAACCTCGGCTCGTCGGCTGCGCCCGGGAACTCCCACATCGTGCGCCCGAGCAGATTCTCGAAGCCCCAGACCGAGTGCTCCGCGTAGACGCCGGCGCGGTTGTTCGGTTCGCGTGCGACAAACTCATGCAGCCGCATCCACGCTCGGCAGTCCGACGACGTGAAGGCTGCCGGTCACCGTCTCGCGATCAGGGCCGAACGTCGGCCCGCGGGCAATCATCGACGCCGCGAATCGATCCATATACGACCAGTGCTCCTCGAGCAGCTCGTCATCATCTCGAAGCGCTTCCGTTCCGGGCGCGTCGCGGCTGTACACGAAGAAGTCCAACACGCGCCGAAGCCTAGGGTCCCGCCACGCTGGCCCATCCACGCACGATGACCCGGCGATACTGGTGATGGTGCGACGTATGACTCGGCTGAGCTTGACGGTGTCCCGGCCTCCCATTCTGTGTCATGAGCGGACGGCTCAGCGCCCGAGTCGTGCCACGGTGCTGAGCGTCATCGCAGCCTCCGGTGATCAAGCGATCGCGCTCGTCATCCTGGGGTCAATCGTGATTCCCGTAGCGGCCCTTGCGTGGCTCTGCTGGTTCTTCTGGAAGCACCGTCACGACGACTAGCCCTGGAGGCGACGTCCGCCGTCCGCTTCGAGCTCGGTTGACCGGTGGCGCCCATCCACCCACGCGGGGCTGACTGCGTCGGTGCCTGGTCAGACGACCCCCGGTGTCGGCTATCCGGGAACGATGCAATCGACGAAGCCCGGGAACGAGTTGCGGCACCCGGCGACGATATCCGGGGTACGCGTCGGGGAAGGTCGCGAGCATGAGCCGTTCCTCCATATGGATCCTGATCTCGATGAAAACGAGACCGAGAGGCACCATCACCAGCCAGTGCCCGAATCCGACCAGAAGGACGGTGCCGAGCAACATCCCGAGCAGGCCCGTGTAGATCGGATGGCGCGTGACGCCATACGGACCGTCGGTACGAAGCTGGTGCTGGGCCTTGACCATGGGCGAAGAGCTCCACATGGTGCCCAGCGCGACGCGGGCCCAGAGCGTGAAGACGGTCGAGCAGATCAGAAAGGCCAAGCCGAGGACCCGGACCCAGGGTGTCCCGACCGCCAGCAGATGCCAGTCTGACCCGGGAAGGACCCTGAGGATCGCCCACGCGAGTGCCACCACGACGACGGTGGTCGACGCGTTCGGCCCGAGGTGCGGCCTGGTCCCCGCCCGCGGCCCTCGAAAGGCGTTGTACAGCGCTCCTGCGACCCAGGCGAGCACTACCACTCCCCAGCAGCCCGCAACGCCCACAACCACGAGCGTGTGAACCTGGGAGCTCGTCACGTGATTCACGATAGCCGTCGGCACGATCGGTAAGCCGCGGCGCAATCCGCCGGTTCGGACGGGCTACGTCGTCGTCAGCGCCGCAGGCCGTTCGGCCCGGCGGTACTCGACCTCGTAGCCCAGCCGTCGCGGGATCGCGAGCAGCGCCTCGAGGTCGAGGTCGATCCGGGCGCCTGCCTTCTGGGTGACCTCGTCCTCGATCGGCAGGTCGAAGTCGTCGGCCCCGTAGTCCAGAGCGCGGAACGCGTCTTCGTTCAGCGTCAGCACCGAGGTGCGGATGTGCTTGACGTTGTCGAGGAAGATCCGGCTCAGGGCGATGTGGCGCCAGTACTCCCGTGGGGCGATCTCGCGGCCGCCGAACGCCGTGCCGTACGGCTTGTACGTCCAGCAGAGGAACGAGAACAGGCCGCCGACCTCGTCCTGGAAATCGCGTGTGCGCTGCAGGTGCTCGAGCCGCTCGTCAAGGGTCTCGTCGAAGCCGATCACCATCGTCGCCGTCGTCTGCAGGCCGGCCTCGACGATCGCGCGCTGGGCCTCGAAGTAGTCGGCGACGGTGTACTTCCACTTCGCGTGTCGCGAGCGGAAGTCCTCGGTGAGGATCTCGCTGCCGCCGCCGGTGATCCAGTGCACGCCCGCGTCGCGCAGCCGCGCGGCCGCGTCCGCGTAGGAGAGCCTGGCGCGGTCGGCCAGGAACACGAACTCCGCGATCGTCAGCGCATAGAACTCGACGCGGTCGCCGTAGCGCGCGCGCACCGCTGCAAACAGGTCGCAGTAGAAGTCGAGCGGCAGGCGCGGGTTGAAGCCGCCGTTGAAGGCCACGAGGTCGCCGCCGACCTCGACCAGCTCGTCGATCTTCGCGAAGACCTCCTCGCGCGAGAGCACGTAGCCGCCCTCCTGGTTGGGGAGCACGTAGAACGCGCAGTAGTCGCACTGGGCGACACAGACGTTCGTGTAGTTGACGATCCGCATGACCATGTAGGTCGCGCGGTTCGGCTCGTGGTAGCGGCCCCGCACGTCCTGCGCGAGCCGCTTCAGCTCCTCGTCGGAGGCGCTCTCCCAGAGCCCCCGCGCCTCGTCCACCGAGATCCGACTCATCCGAGCACGTCCATGAACGAGCTCACCGAGAACACCGCCCGACCGGCGCCGGCCTCGCCGTAGCCGGGAGGCGGCCCGAGTCCGTGCCGCTCGAGCGCGTCCCGGTAGGCCCCCAGCAGCCGCACGTGGTACTCGAGGGGCGCGCCGTCGGGGTTGTCGCGCCCCAGAGGCGTCGTCGGCTCGGGGCACCACGTCGTGAAGCGCGGCGTGACGCCGTGGCTCATGAAGTAGTCGAGGCCCTCGGTCGTCGACGTGATCGCCTCGTCGATCGTCTCGAAGCCGAACGGCCGGGCCAGCTCGACCCCGGCGACGAAGTTCGGGATCACGTTGCGCGGGCCGAAGATCTCCGCCGCGTCGAGGATCCGGCGGTGCCACTCCTCGCGGCCGACGTAGCGCTCCTTGCCGGGCGAGATGAGCGAGAAGAGACGCTTGTCCCAGACCTCGTAGTTCGGGTGGTAGATCGAGATCCCATAGTCCTTGAACCGCTGCGCGTCCTCACGCGGCAAGGCCTGCGCGACGACCTTGCCGATCCAGCGGCCGGGGAATCGCTCCTCGATCGCCTGCGCGTAGCGCCCGTAGAAGTCGGCTTCGGCGAGCCCTTCGACCGTGCTCGTGACCGAGCCGCCCGTGAGCGTGTAGGCGTGGCTCGTGCCCTCGTCGTAGCGATCGATCAGCTCGAGCGCCTCGAGCACGTCCTCGACGGGCTTCACGCCGGTATACGGCCGGCCGGCCTTGCGGTGCTGGCGCCAGTTGTGGTTGATGTCGCAGAAGCCGCACTCCTCGTGCGCGCCGAAGTACTGGCAGAGACGCAGCACGGTCAGGTAGATCAGGTACCCCCACTCGATCGTCGGCGCGGTCTCCATCACCGTCTTGCCGTTGGCGAGGGTGTGTCGGTAGTACTCGGGCATCGGCGGCAGGCTCACGTCCGCCAGCCCGCGGCCCTCGAGCGAGAGGCGAAGCTCGCCGTCCTCGCGGCTGATGCGGTAGGGCGAGTCCGGGTTCACGCGGACAGAGACGATCGTCCGACGCAGCGCGAGGGGGCCGCCGGTCAGCGCGATCTCCTCCGGCGGGCGTTGCGTGGCCGCGGCCCCGAGCTCGGTGAGCGGCTTCTGGTCGAACGAGAAGATGAAATACGACTTCGGCTTGACGGCGCCGTCGAGGTTGTCCGTGAGCGCCGCTTCGTCGAACGCGATCCCCGTGCGGAGCAGGTCTTCCTTCAGCACCGCCTCGGGAGGGATCCCCGGGTAGCGCTCCGCAAGGTCCTCGAGCAGGCCGGTACGCGTGCCGACGGTTGCGCTCACGCCCTGGAACCTATCTCTCGGGAGACCGGCACGGAGGGACAGTCTTTACGAAAAATTGATCGTCAACCGTTGGACTTCCGTTCGGGCCTTCCGCTACCGTGGCCCGGGGTCGTGCTCCGTCGAGTCCTCATCGGAGCCCTGCTGACAGTCATCGCCACCGCCTTCGCGGCGCCGGCGCTCGCGGTCACGCAGGTGCTGATGCCGAACGTGAGCTACACGCGTACGGTGCAGTTCACCGCGCACGGTCCCGTCGTCCTGCACGTGATCACGGCACCGCGGCCCGGCGGGCTGTACCAGCTCAAGCCGCTCCTCTCGAACGGGTCGATCGTGGGAACGGAGCGCGTGACCTCGATGCAGAAGGACATCTCCGACTCGGCCACGGTCGCGGGTGTGAACGGCGACCTCTTCAACTTCAACGACGGCCATCCGAGCGGGATGCTGATGCAGGGCGGCGTGCTGCAGAGCCCTCCGTACCGCTTCCGCTCGAGCATCGGGATCTCCTCGAGCGGTGGCCTGTCCGTCGGCCGCGTCGCGTTCTTCGGCTACTGGCAGGGGCTGGGGCAGCGCCGCCCGCTCACGGGCCTGAACCAGCCTCCTCGCGGCGACGGCACTTCGCTCTTCACGCCGGCCTGGGGCCCGTCGACCCCGAAGCTCGCCGGCGCGGTCGAGACGGTCATCCGCCCGTTCCCGGCGGCCGTCCCCGGCCAGGACCTGAGCGGCACGGTCACGGTTCAGACCACGGGAGGCGGGACGCCGATCCCGCGTGACGGAGCGGTGCTCGTGGCCCACGGCTCGCAGGCGGCGAAGCTCCAGGTGGAGGCGCCGCCCCCGACGAACGTCGCCGCGCGGCTGATCCTTGCGCCCGACTGGCCCTCGACCGGGATCACCGACGCGCTCGGAGGCGGCCCTGTGATCGTCCGGAACGGCAAGGCCGTCTGGACGGCCGGGGAGGACTTCCTGCCCACTCAGCTCGGGCCGCGCAACCCGCGCACGGCCGTCGGGCAGCGCCGCGACGGGAAGATCGTGCTGCTCGCCACCGACGGGAGGAGGCGCGGCTACAGCGTCGGCATGACCAACTGGGAGCTGGCCCAGGCGATGGTCCGCCTCGGCGTCGTCACCGGGTCCGCGCTGGACGCCGGCGGCTCGACCACGATGGCCTTCGACGGGAAGCTGCTGAACCGCCCCTCCGATCCGGGCGGCGAGCGCTCGGTCGCGGAGAGCCTCTCCGTGCTCTACACGGGCGTGTACGCGCCCTCCCCGGCGCTGCCGGTCGTCTCGCCGAACGGCGACGGGATCGCGGAACGGCAGCAGCTGGCCTACAAGCTCGTGCGCCCCTCCTCGGTCACGACGAGCCTGGTCGGCCCCGGCGGGGCGACCGCTCTCACGGAAACCGCCGACCGGCAAGCCGGCGTGTACAAGGCCTCATGGCCTAGCGCTGCCAACAGGCGCGCCCAGAACGAGCCGCTCGGGCGCTGGCGCTGGGTCGTCAGCGCGGTCGACGACCAGGGCCGCAAGTCCTCGGTCGAGCGCTCGTTCTGGCTGAACGACACCCTCGGCTACATGCGCGTTGCTCCGAGGGCGGTGAGGCTGCGCTCGCGGGCACGCAACGTCGTGGCCGCACGGTTCAAGCTCGCCTACAAGGCACGGGTCACGCCGACGATCTGGACGACGAGCGGTGTGCTCGTCCGCAAGCTGCCCGCGAAGACGCTCGGTGCCGGCACGCGCACGATCGCCTGGAACGGGCGCTTCTCCAACGGCCGCCTGGTCTACCGCGGGGGCTACGTCTTCAAGGTCTTCGCGCAGAACGCGTACGGACCGGTCGACCTCGCCCAGCCGTTCAGCGTCCGCCGCTGATCTCTAGACTCGCGCGGTGCTCGCGTCGATCTCGGGCTCCGTCACCTCGTTCGTCGGCAACCACGGGGTCTACGCGGTCTTCGCGCTGATGGCGCTCGACGCGGTCTTCCCGGCCGCGAGCGAGCTGGTGATGCTCTACGCGGGCGCGCTCGCCTCCGGGGCATTTCCCTCGCAGCACGTCGTCCTCTTCGGCCACCACATCACCGATCCGGGCTGGGCGTACGTGACCATGGCGCTGGCCGGCACGCTCGGCTACGTCGTCGGCGCGATCATCGGCTGGATGATCGGCCGCTACGGCGGGCGCCCGTTCGTCGAGCGGCACGGGCGGCTGCTGCATCTGGGCCCGGACCGGCTCGAGCGCGCCGAGCGCTGGTTCGATCGCCACGACGACATGGCCGTCCTGTTCGGGCGCGTCATCCCCGTCATCCGCTCGTTCATCTCGATTCCGGCGGGCCTCTTCCGCATGCCGCTCGGCCGCTACACGTTGCTGACCATCCCCGGCTCGGCCGTCTGGGCCTTCGGGATCGCCGGGATCGGGTGGGCGCTGGGCAGCCACTACGAGCGGTTCCACCGCGCTTTCGACATCGCACTGGTGGCAGGAGCCGTGCTCCTCGTGCTGTACCTGGTACTGCGCCGACGCTCATCTAGACTCAAGCCCAGTGGCTAGCACCCCACTCGTAGACGTCAAAGCCCAGTACGAGCGCCTCATTCCCGCGATCCAGGAGCGGATCGCGGAGGTGCTCGACTCCGGCGTGTTCATCCTGGGACCGAACGTCAAGGCGTTCGAGCAGGAGGCGGCGTCGTACCTGGGCGTGCCGAGGACGGTCGGGGTCGCGAACGGAACGGATGCGCTCGTGCTCGCGCTCGACGCGCTCGAGGTCGGCCCGGGCGACGAGGTGATCTGTCCCGCCTTCACGTTCTACGCGACCGCCGAGTCGATCGCGAGACGCGGCGCGACTCCGGTCTTCGCCGACATCGACCCGGTCACGCTCAATCTCGATCCCGAGGACGTGGCCGCGAAGGTCACGGACCGGACGCGCGCGCTGATGCCGGTGCACCTCTTCGGACGGGTGATGCCGCTGGACGAGCTGGCCAAGCTCGAGATCCCGATCGTCGAGGACGCGGCCCAGGCGTTCGGCGCCGAAGGGGTCGCGACCACCGGGGCGCTGTCGACCTTCAGCTTCTTCCCGACCAAGAACCTGTTCGCGCTCGGCGACGGTGGGCTCGTGGCGGCGACCGACGACGCTCTGGCCGACCGGGTCGAGCTCCTCCGCTTCCACGGTTCTCGCCAGAAGGTCGAGTTCGAGGCCGTGGGCTACAACTCGCGCCTCGACGAGCTCCAGGCCGCCGTGCTGCGCCTCTTCCTCGGGGAGCTCGACGGCTGGAACCGCGCCCGGCGTGAGGCCGCGGCCCGCTACGAGGAGCTCGGGCTCGGCGAGCTCTGCGAGCTTCCGGTCGACGAGGGCGGCCACGTCTACCACATGTACGTCGTGCGCTCGACCGAGCGCGACCGGCTGCGAGAGGCGCTCGCGGCCGCCGAGATCGGCCACGCCTCGTACTACGTCACGCCGCTCCATCTCCAGCCCGCGCTGCGCTACCTCGGCCAGAAGGAGGGCTCCCTGCCCGAGACCGAGAAGGCGGCGGCGGAGAACCTGGCGCTCCCGATGTGGGCCGGGATCCCCGCCGAGGTGCAGGAGCGGGTGGTGGCGGTGATCCGCGAGGCCGCCGCGGTGCGCGCGTGATCCCCGTCAACAGACACCGGATCTGGCAGCTCGTCGCCGACGGGTGCCTGATCGCGCTCGCGTGGTACCTCGCGTTCGAGCTGCGCTTCGACCAGGGCGTTCCGCGCTACTACGACACGCTCTTCCGCAAGACGGTGCTCATCGTCGTCGCGATCCAGTTGGTCGTGTTCGTCCTGTTCCGCTTCTACGACCGCTGGTGGCGGTATGTGTCGATCCGCGACATGTGGTCGGCGGTGCGTGGCGTCACGGTCGCCTGCGTCGTCGCGAGCCTGACCGTGTACTTCTTCTCGCCCGTCGCCCAGGTGCGGCTGCCGCGCTCGGTTGCCGTCATGGACTGGCTGCTCCTGCTGGGGCTGATCTGCGGCTCGCGGCTGCTCGCCCGCAGCGTGATCGAGCGTCCGGGGACCGGCCTGGTCGCGCGCGGCAAGGAGGTGCTGATCGCAGGCGCAGGCGATGCCGGTCAGCTCGTGATCCGCGAGATGCAGCGCAACCGCCAGCTCGGCTACACGCCGATCGGCCTGATCGACGACGACCCGCGCAAGAAGAACCTGCGCATCCACGGAATCCGCGTGCTCGGGACGACGGACGAGCTCGCCCACATCCTGCGCGACAACCGCCCGGACGAGGTGCTGATCGCGATCCCGTCCGCCTCCGGCGAGGCGCGCCAGCGGATCGTGACCGTCACCCGCGAGAACAACGTGCCGGTGAAGACGCTGCCGGGCCTGTACGAGCTGATCTCCGGCGAGAGCGACCTCGCGACGCAGATCCGCCCGGTGCAGGTCGAGGACGTGCTCGGGCGCGAGCCGGTCGAGGTCGACCTCGAGACGAGCGCCGCCTATCTCAAGGGCAAGACCGTGCTCGTCACCGGCGCGGGCGGCTCGATCGGCTCGGAGCTCTGCCGCCAGATCGCACGCGTTGGCCCGCAGCGGCTGATCCTCGTCGACCAGGGCGAGACGGCGCTGTTCGAGATCGAGCGGGAGCTCGTCGACGAGCGCGGCTTCTCGGCGTGCGTGCCCGTGCTCGCGGACTGCCAGAGCCGCACGAAGATGCACCAGGTCTTCGATCGCTACCGGCCCACGGTCGTCTTCCACGCCGCCGCCTACAAGCACGTGCCCCTGATGGAGGCGAACCCGCTCGAGTCGGTGCGGAACAACGCGCTCGGGACGAGGATCCTCGCCGAGACCGCGGTCGAGCTCGGCGCCGAGCGCTTCGTGCTCGTCTCGACGGACAAGGCGGTCAACCCGAAGACGGTGATGGGGCAGTCGAAGGCGTTGTGCGAGTGGATCGTCGAGGCCTACGGCGCACGGGAGGACATCGCGACCCGGTTCGTCGCGGTCCGGTTCGGCAACGTCCTCGGCTCCTCGGGGAGCGTGATCCCGATCTTCCGCCGCCAGATCGCGAACGGCGGGCCGGTCACGGTCACGCATCCCGAGATGACGCGCTACTTCATGACCATTCCCGAGGCCTCGTCGCTCGTGATCCAGGCCGGCGCGATCGGCGGCCGCGGCGACGTCTTCGTGCTCGACATGGGCGAGCCGGTGCGGATCTTCGACCTGGCCAAGCAGATGGTGCGCCTCTCCGGCAAGGAGCCCGACCGCGACATCGTGGTCGAGATCGTCGGCACCCGGCCCGGCGAGAAGCTGCACGAGGAGCTCTGGGGCGAGGGCGAGACCGCCGTCTCCACCTCGCACCCGAAGATCATGCGCGTGAGCGGGCCGATCGTCGACGCCGTCTGGCTCCAGGACGAGCTCGCGGAGCTGGAGCGGCTGGTGCGCGAGGGCGAGACGCTCGGCGTCGTCTCCCGGCTCGCGACGATGATGCGGGCACCGCGGCTGGTTGCGGAGACCCGTGCACAAGAAGGCACGGTTTCGGAACAGACGCTGAGCTAGAACCGTCTGGGCCCGCGGCTAGGGTGGCTCAGAGGCCACTCGCGAAGGAGGGCAACATCGTTTTGCATCCCAGACGGTGCGTTGGACGGCCGCGCCGGCAGAGCCGGCACGGCCTCTTTGGTCGGCGTCGCAAGCGAGCGCCTTGGTGACGGAGATCCTCGACGGCCTGAATCCCGAGCAGCGGCGCGCTGCAGAGGCGGTCCGGGGCCCGGTCTGCATCCTCGCCGGCGCAGGCTCGGGCAAGACGACCACGATCACGCGCCGGATCGCGTGGCAGGTCTCGACGGGCGCGTTCCGCCCGGACGAGCTGCTCGCGGTCACCTTCACCGACAAGGCGGCACGTGAGATGCGCACGCGGCTTGCACGCCTGGGCGTGGACGGCGTGGAGGCTCGGACCTTCCATTCGGCCGCACTGGCCCAGCTGCGCCAGGCGCGCGGCGAGGCACCGGGCCGGATCCTCTCCACGAAAGCGCTCCTCCTGCGCCAGATCGGCAACTCGCTGCCTCGCCCGTATCGCTTCCGGCCCGCCGGCGACCTCGCGACCGAGGTCGAGTGGGCGAAGAACCGGCGGCTGACCCCCGGCACCTATCGCGACGGTCTCGGCAGCCACGAGCCGCCGATCCCCGCCGACCTGATGGGCCGCGTCTTCCGCGAGTACGAGCGTCGCAAGGCGGACTCCGGATCGATCGACTTCGAAGACCTGCTCGAGTTCGCGGTGCGTCTCTACGAGGCGGACGGCCAGGCACTAGCCGCGCTGCGCGAGCGCTATCGCGCGTTCACCGTGGACGAGTACCAGGACGTGAACCTCCTGCAGCAGTCGCTGCTCGAGCTCTGGCTCGGCGACCGGGACGACGTCTGCGCGGTCGGCGACGACTACCAGTCGATCTACGGCTTCACGGGTGCCTCGCCCGAGTGGCTGCTGGGGCTGGCCGGGCGCTTTCCGCAGGCGACCGTCGTGCGGCTGGAGGAGAACTACCGCTCGAGCCCGCAGGTGCTCGCGCTCGCGAACCGGCTCGTGCCCGAGCTCGGCGGCGCGGAGAAGACGCTTCGTGCGACTCGGCCGGAAGGGCCGGAACCGCTGCTCCGCGGCTTTGACTCGCCGGAGGAGGAAGGGCGGTTCGTGCTGGAGCGGGTGCGGGCGCTCGCCGCCGAGGGCGTGCCCTACGAGGAGATGGCCGTCCTGATGCGGCTCAACTCACGCTCGGTCGACTTCGAGGAGCTGTTCGGGGACGCGCGGATTCCCTTCCAGGGGGCGGCCTTGCTCTCTCGCGACGCGGCCCGGCAGCTGCTGAAGGGACTGCGTGGCGCCGGCTTCGGCTCGCTCGCCGAGGAGGTGCGGCGGGCCGCGGTCGACCAGGGCCTCGTCGAGCCTGTGCCCGAGGGCGTGGGCGAGCGGGAGCTCGTGCGCCAGGCCGACCTCGCGCGTCTGTGCAAGCTCGCCGAGGAGTACGACGACGGCTCGCACACGGTCGCGGACTGGATCGAGTGGCTCAGGGCGCGCTTCGACCACGGCGCCGAGGGCGGTGTGCACCTCCTCACCCTGCACAAGGCGAAGGGGCTCGAGTTCGAGGCCGTCTTCCTGCCGCGGATCGAGGAGAAGGAGCTCCCGTGCAAGCAGGCGCTGCGAACGGCGGCCGCGGTAGCCGAGGAGCGGCGGCTCCTCTACGTCGGCATGACCCGGGCGAAGCGCCACCTCGCGCTGACCTGGGCGGGCAAGCCGAGCCGCTTCCTCGCCGAGCTGGGCGTCGAGAGCTCCGCGCCCAGGCAGGCCCGCGCCGACGAGCCGAGCGATCCCACGTACCTCGCGCTCAAGCGCTGGCGTCTGCAGCGCGCGAAGGCCGACGAGATCCCCGCGTACGTCGTCTTCCACAACTCGACGCTCGCGGAGATCGCCGCCCGGCGGCCGACGACGATCTCGGAGCTCGCGTCGGTGCCGGGAGTCGGGCCGGCGAAGCTCGAGCGCTACTGGGCGCCGACGTTCGCTGTCTGTAGCTGCGTCCGGCGAGCTGAGAGCAAGAGCTCGAGCATCAGCTCGGGGTCGCGGCGCACGCGCTGCCGCTCGCCGTCGCGCTTGCGCAGGTCGAGTGCGCGCGGGTCGCTGAGCGGGATCAGGCGGCCCTCGCGGATCAGCAGCTCGTCCACTCCTCCGAGCCTCCCGCCGTAGGTCGTGTAGACGGGCACGCCGAGCGCCACCGCCTCGCGGTTCATCGTCCCGCCGGCCGAGACGACGAGGTCGGAGAACGCGATCAGGCTCTGGCCGTCGACGGCCCGGTCCGGAACCTGCACCGACGGCAGGGCGAGACCGCGGACGAAGTCGCGCTGCTCCGGAGTCCGCGGCAGGACGATCGCGTGCACCGTCTCGTTTCGTCCCAGGTGGTCGAGCACCTGTGGGAAGAGCGGGTTCGAGCGCCGGTGGTAGAGCGAGACGTCCGGGGGCGTTCGCACCACTACGAGGGTGCGGGACCCGTCCAGCTCGAAGGGCTCGAGCGCCACCGGGTCAGGCTCGAAGTCGGCGAGGTAGTACTCCTCCTTCAGGCCGGGGTACTGAAGCAGCTTCGGCGGCTTCGCGCCGTAGCGCTCGAGGCGCTCCGGCGGGATCGCCTCGGGCACGACGACCCGCGTGGCGGCGCGGCAGCCGAGCTGGTGCTGGAGCCAGGCGAACTCGTAGTCGAAGGTGGTCGAGCTCGGGATTCCGAGCCGGCGCGCGGTCATCGTCAGCTCGTGGGAGCCGTGGGCGAGCGCGATGTCGAACTGCCGGCCCTTGGCCCAGTGCCGGAGCTCTCGCAGGCGCGAGGCGAGCGAGCGCGCCTTCCCGAGGCGCGAGCGGCCGCCGTGCCGCCCGAGGATCTCCGCCTCGATCCCGTGCAGCTCGAGCAACTGCACCGTCTGCGCGTAGTCGCGCGAGGTGATCTCGACCTCGGCGCCGCGCTCGCGCAGCAGGCCGAGCAGCGGCCGGAAGACCAGCACGTGGGCCGGCGCGGTGATGTCCATCCAGACCCTCACAGCCGCTGGACCACGCGGAAGCGGATCGCGTCGATCAGCGTGTCCGGCGCGATCGTCCGCTCGAAGAAGCGCTCGTGGGCCTCGTGCCAGTCCTGCACCGACTCGAAGCCCTCGCCCTCGTCGCGCGCGAACTGGAGGTCGATCTCGCCCGCGGGAATGACTCGAGCCTCGGTCACCTCGACGATCGCGCGCGGCGTGCCGGTCTCGTCCTCGACGACGAACCGGTCGCCCGGGTCGGGAGTCGGGTCGTCCTCGAACGCGCCGTGCAGGCCCGCCGTTGCCGTCTTGTCGCCGGCCAGGACCGCCTCGACGAGCTGCCGCCGCAGGTCAGTCCCGGGGTAGCCGAGCCCGAACTCCGGCAGATCGGTCAGCGGACGAGCGCCTCCATGCGCTCGCTCGCGAGCGCCGCGGGCTCCCGCTCGACATGGTGCTCGTGCCAGAGCGTGAACGCGAGCAACCCCCAGAGCTGGCGCGAGAGATCCTCTTTGCCGGCGACGTGGCGGTCGAGCAGCGAGCTGACGGCCTCGGGCCTGAAGTAACCCTGGCGGCGGAGGGTCTCCGGGCTGAGCGTGTCGCGGGCGAACGGCTCGAGGTCGCCGCGAAGCCAGGCCGCCGCCGGGATCGAGAAGCCGCGCTTCTTGCCACGGATGATCTGGTGCGGAACGAGCGGTGCGACGGCCTTGCGCAGCAGCACCTTCTTGCGCGCACCGCGTACGCGGTGCTTCAGCGGGAGGGCCGCGGCGAACCCCGCGACGGCCGGGTCGAGGAACGGCACCCGCGCCTCGAGCGAGTGGGCCATCGACGCGCGGTCGGTCTTCACCAGCAGGTCGTCCACGAGGTAGATCCCGAGGTCGACGTCCTGCAGGCGGGCCAGCAGCTCGGCGCCCTCGGTCTCCGCGAAGCGGGCGCGGTAGAGGTCGACCGGATCGAACTCGTGCCGGCGGCCTGTCAGCTCGGCGCGGGCGTCGGCCGAGAAGATCTCCTTCCACGCGTGGTGACGCTCGAGCGGCGGTAGGTGCGCCGCCCGGACGAAGCGCTTCGCCTTGTAGTCGAAGCTCGCCCGTGCGCTCGAGCTCGGGAGCCGCTCGACCAGCGGTTGGGCGAGTCGCGCCGCGCCGCCGGCGCGCTGGGCGAGCAGATCGGCGACGTAGGTGTAGTAGCCGCCGAAGAGCTCGTCGCCTCCCTCGCCCGACAACGCGACCTTCACGTCCTGTGCCGCGAGCTGCGAGACGAGGTAGGTGGGGAGCGCGGACGAGTCGGCGAACGGCTCGTCGAAGGCCTCCGCCAGCGCGGGGAGGAGCAGGGCGGCGTCCGGTCGCAAGACCAGCTCTCGGTGCTGTGTGCCGTAGCGCTCGGCCACCAGGCGCGCGTCGCCGAGCTCGTCGAACGAGCGCTCCTCGAAGCCGATCGAGAAGGTGCGGACGGGCTCGGAGCTCTCCTGCGCGGCCAGCGCGGTCAACGCGGAGGAGTCGATCCCGCCGGAGAGCAGCACGCCGACCGGGACGTCGGAGACGAGATGCGCCCGCACCGAATCTCGCAGCCGCGCGCGCAGCTCCTCGATCAGCTCGGCCTCGTCGTCGTCCCGGAGCCGGTCAGCAGCCTCGGGCGCGGGCCGCGCGAAGCGCTCGACCCGCGTCTTCCCTTGCTCCCGGACGAGCACGTGGCCGGGCGGCAGCTTGCGCGCCTCGCGGAAGATCGTCAGCGGCGCCGGGATCGAGTTGAAGGCGAGGAAGGCCTCGAGCGCGGCGAGGTCGATCTCTCCGCGTGGCAGAGCTCGGAGCTCGGAGGCGAACTCGAGCCCGTCGGTCGTATCGCGGTAGTAGAGCGGCTTGATCCCGAAGCGGTCCCGCGCGAGCACGAGTCGCTGGTGTGCCGCGTCCCAGAGCGCCACCGCGAACATGCCGCGGAGCCGGCGCGCGAAGCCGAGGCCCTCCTGCTCGTAGAGGTGCACGAGCACCTCGGTGTCGCCGTGCGTGCGGAAACGGTGGCCTGCGCGCTCCAGCTCGGCGCGGAGCTCGCGGTAGTTGTAGAGCTCGCCGTTCTGGACGACGTGGACCGTCGAGTCCTCGTTCGCGATCGGCTGGTCGCCGGTCTCGAGGTCGATGATCGCCAGCCGTCGCGCAGCCAGGGCGGCCGGGCCCTCGGCGAAGACGCCGTCGCTGTCGGGCCCGCGGTGGACGAGCTTCGCGCTCATCGCCGCGAGCCGGTCGGGGTCCGCAGGCCCGTTCGAGGAGACGATCCCGCAGATCCCGCACATGCGCGTTGAGTCTAGTGGTCGCTTCTGACCAGGCCCCGAAGGGATTGGCCCGCGATTCGGATCGCCGTCGAGGTGAGCGTGCGCAGGTAGAGGGGGACCGAGCGGTCGGCGATCCACTCGAGGTCGTGAGCGAGCTTCTCGGCCATCGAGGTCTCGTACCCGCGGCGCACCTGGGCAAAGCCGGTCAGCCCGGGGCGAATGACGAGCCGTTGCCAGTAGGCCGGAAGCTCGGCGGCCAGCTGCTCGAAGAAGCGTGGGCGGATCGGGCGCGGCCCCACGAGGCTCATGTCGCCACGGAGGACGTTCCAGAGCTGTGGGAGCTCGTCGAGCTGCGTCGCGCGCAACCTGCGCCCGAGCCGCGTCGTCTCGGCCCGCGTCCGCTCGACCAGCTCGGCAGCCGAGGTAGGGGCCGAGCCGCTGCTCGGCGCCGCCGCGAAGCGTGCGGAACTTGAGCATCTCGAAGATGCGACCGTCGCGGCCGACGCGCTGGCCGCGGTAGAAGAGCGGCAGCCCGCTCGTGAGCAGGAGCGCGATGCCGATCAGCAGCAGCAGCGGTAGGGCCAGCAGCAGCATGAACGCGGCCAGGGCGACGTCGAGCAGCCGCAGCTCCAGGTCGACGCGGCGCTTCGGGGAGCCACGGACGAGGACGGAGAACCGCTCGACGAAGGAGTCGCTCGGCCTCGGCTGAGGAGCGGCCACACAGGGATGCTAGAGCGTCCGTCCGCGCGCGTCACGGCAGGCCTCGGCCGGTAACTCTCTGCATAAGATGTGCTTATGGACACGCGACAGCTGGCTGCGTTCTGCGCGGTGGTCGAGCGCAAGAGCTTCTCGCAAGCGGCCGAGCGGCTGGGTGTCACCCAGCCGGCCGTCAGCCTCCAGGTGCGCTCGCTCGAGAAGCGGCTCGGACGTACGCTGCTCGACCGCTCGGGGCGGCGCGTGGAGCCGACCGAGGCAGGGCTCGCCCTCTATCGCGGGGCCCAGCGCATGCTCGCGCTCGAGGGCCAGCTGATCGACGAGCTGGAGGCGGGGGAGCAGGGCGAGCTGCGCGGAGCGCTCGAGGTGGGCGCGTCGACGGGGCCGGGCAGCACCGTCGTGCCCGTGCTCCTCTGCGAGTTCCAGCGCGAGAACCCCGGGGTCGCCGTCTCCCTCTCGATCTCCGACACGCAGTCGGTGGTCGATCGCGTCGCCGAGCGCGAGCTCGAGCTCGGCGTCGTCGGAGCAGCGCGGCGCCATCGCGGCGTGGTCTTCGAGCCGTTCTTCCGGGACGAGGTCGTGCTCGCCTGCCCGCCGGGCCACCGCTTCGCCGGGCGGACGATCTCGCTCGACCAGCTGCGCGAGGAGCCGCTGATCGTGATGCAGGAGGGCGCGGGCGTGCGCCAGGTGATCGAGGACGAGCTGCGCCGCGCCGGCACGCAGGCTGCGCGACCTCGAGCCCCGTTTCGAGCTCGGCCTGCAGGAGTCCGTGAAGTCGGCCGTCGCCGCCGGCCACGGCGTCACCTTCATCTCGCGCGCCGCGATCGAGGCCGATCTCGCGGCCGGCACCCTCGAGACCGCCCGCGTGAAGGGGCTCGACCCCGCGCGGGAGATCTCGGTCGTTCGCTCCGCCGGCCGATCGCCGACACGTGCGGCCGAGGCGTTCCTCGAGTTCGCACGCGCGCGAGCTGTGATCGTCCGCTGGGGGCTCGGCGAGCTCGCGCCGCTGCTCGACGAGCTCGGGATCGAGCGGCCGTTCCTGATTGCAAGCGAGCGCTGGTCGGGGCTCGATGTGCCCTCGGCCGGCCGCTGGGACGAGGTGCCGAGCGACCGGGTGCCCGAGGCGGTGGCGGCCGCCTCCGAGGCGGACGGCGTCCTCGCCGTGGGCGGTGGCAGCGCGATCGACCTCGCCAAGGCGATCTCGGCGGCGACCGGCCTCGGCCTCGTCTCGGTGCCGACCACCTACTCGGGCGCCGAGTGGACGACATTCTTCGGCGTGCGCGACCCCGACAGGCGCATGAAGGGCGGTGGCGTCGGCGCACACCCGGCGGGGATCGTCTACGAGCCCGAGCTGACCCTCGGGCTCTCGCGCGAGCAGAGCGGTGGCACGGCCCTGAACGCGCTCGCGCACGCCGCCGAGGCGCTCTACGTCACGGGCCGGAACCCGGAGGGTGACGAGCATGCGCTCGAGGGCGCGCGCCTGATCGGCGCTTCGCTGCCGCGGGTGCTGGAGAACGGCGACGACTTCGAGGCGCGGACGACGCTCCTGCGCGGAGCGATGGAGGCCGGCGCGGCGCTCGGCTCGGCCGGTCTCGGGCTCGGTCACGCGATGGCGCAGGCGCTCGGCGGACGCTACGGGATCTCGCACGGGGCGGCGAACGCACTCACCTTGCCGCCGGCGCTTCGCTTCAACGAGCCGGTGGCCGCGGGCGAGATCGCGCGCTTCGGCGAGGCGCTCGGCACTGACGACGCGCCCGGCCGCGTCGAGGAGCTCGCCCGGGCCTCCGGGTTCGAACGGCTCCGCGACCTGGGAGTTCCGGAGGATGAGCTCGACGAAGTGGCGGAGGCGACCGCCGTGCGCGCCGGCGCGAAGGCGAACCCTCGGCCCGCGAGCCCGGCCGAGATCGCCGAGCTGCTGCGCGGCATCTGGTAGCTCAGCAGGGGCCGGGGCTGGGCGCACCGCCCGGGCCAGCGAGATGCGACACGGATTCGCCCGCGCCGGACTGGATGCAGTACGAGGAAGCGTCGGCACGGACGAGCGTCACGTCGAAGCCGGCGGTCGAAGCGCCGGCGTAGGTTCCGTTCAGCGCATGGAACTGCTCGAGCTGCACCTGGGCCTGCTGGAAGGTGAGCCCCGAGGCGGCCTGCTGCGCTCGAGCGACGGCCTGCGACGCCGTGTGTCCGCTCGCTCCGCTTCGTTGCTGGGCCGTCAGCAGCCAGCCGGCGACGAGGAGCGCCACCAGCAACGAGAGAATCGAGACGCCGCGGACCACGAAGCCTTCATCGGCATTCGGGTGCGGCTGCTCAAGGCCGCCGGGCCACGAAGGAGAGAATCGTCACCCCGAGCTCCTCCGGCGGGTAGACGCGGAACCGCGGCGCCAGCGGCAGCCCCTCGAGCTCCGCCAGGCCCTCCAGGCTCGGACCCGACGGCAGCTCGGCGACGAGCTCGAAGCCGGCCTCGCGCACGAGCCGCAGATAGTCGGGCGACCGGAGCCGGTTCTGGTGATGGAGCGGCGAGTTGACGAGCCGCCACGCCCGGTCGGAGTAGCGCAGGAAGTTGTAGGGCGAGAGGCTCGGGTCGAAGTACGAGTAGTGGTCCTGGAGGTCGATGCGGCAGCTGAACGCGCCTCCGGGACGGAGCAGCCGGAGGCATTCGAGGAAAATCTCCGCGAGGTCGCCTTCCGGGATGTGTTCGCAGGTGTCGGTGCTCGAGACGAAGTCGACCGACTCGGACGGCAAGCCGGTGGCCCGCGCATCGCGCGGTGCTAGGTACGCGATGCCGAAGCGCTCCTCCAGCTCGTCGGCCGAGCCGACGGGACCGCCTAGGCGGCGCAGCTCGCGGCCCGCCTCCGACTCGAGCTCATCCCAGAGCCGCGCGAACGCGGCCAGCGAGTCGTTGACGAGCTCGGCGCGCACGCTCGGCCGGATGTCGACGAGCACCTGGCGCCCGACTCCCAGGGCCGCATAGGACAGCGGGATCGCCAGATCCCAGCCGGCTCCGAACTCGTAGAAGACGGACTCGCTCGGGGGAGCTCCCGGCCCGTGCTCCTCGTACGCTCGCAAGTGCTGCTGCGCACGTGAGAACTTCCGGCGAAAGACCGACTCGCTCGCCGGCAGCGAGCGGAGCACGTGGCGCTGGAAGACGTAGTTGAGCCGCTCGCCCTGGGGCAGGACGCCGAGCCCGCGCTGCACCGCCGCTTTCGCCACCCATCGCATCGGTCGGCGAGCATAGCCCTCCGCCGATTAATAAGAGGAGCTAATGCCTGCAATTAGGCTACGATGCGAAGCATCGTGGCCGAGAGGCTTTCCTTCGACGTGCTCGTGGTCGGGAGCGGAGCCTCCGGGCTCGCCGCTGCCGTGTCCGCGGAGCGTGCCGGTGCCCGCGTAGGGCTCGTGACCAAGGGCGCTCTCCAGTCCTGCAACTCCGCCAAGGCGCAGGGTGGGATCCAGGCCGCGTTCGGCGACGACGACTCGCCCGAGCAGCACGCTGAGGATGTCTGGCAGAGCTCGCACGAGACCGCCGACCGGCACCTGGTCGAGATCCTGACCGCGGAGGCGCCGGGCGCGATCCACTGGCTCGAGGAACATGGCGTCGAGTTCACGCGCGAGAACGGCGGCTACCGGCTCGCGCGCTGCGGCGGGGCGACCCGCAAGCGGCTGCTCCAGGTCGGCGACCGCACGGGGCACGCGATCACGACCGGACTGCGCGACGCCTTCCTCGCCTCCAGCGGCGAAGCGCTGCCGAACTGCCCGCTCGTCTCGCTCGAGCCGGCCGAGAACGGCTGGGTCGCGAACTGCAAGCGGAAGAACGGCGAGGAGCTCGTGATCGACGCGGGCGCCGTCGTGCTTGCCGCGGGCGGCCGCTGCTACCGGGAGGCCGAGGAGCGGGGAGAGCTGTCGACCAACCATCCCGGCGCGACCGGCGAGGTGACGCGGATCGCGGTCGAGCTCGGCGCCGAGAGCCGTGACCTGGACGCGCTCCAGTACCACCCGAACGGGGGCGCCTGGCCGCCGACGATGCAGGGCTACTCGATCCCCGAGACCACGCGCGCGTACGGCGCGACCCTGCTCAACTCGGCCGGCGAGGAGTTCACCGACCCGCTCGGGCCGCGGGACGCGGTCTCGCAGGCGATCTTCGACGAGGTCGACTCCGGCCGCGGCGTCGAGACGCCCGACGGCCGGCCGGCCGTGCTGCTCGACACCACGCGCATTCCCGAGGACGACGCGGAGATCTCGCTCCCGTACATGCTGCGCCGTTACCGTTCCGCAGGGATCGACCCGCTCCGCGAGCCGATCCTGACCTTCCCGGTGCTCCACTACCAGAACGGAGGCCTCGTGATCGACGAGCGCGCCGAGACGACTCTGCCCGGCCTCTTCGCCTGCGGTGAGATCGCCGGCGGCACCCACGGGCGCAACCGGATGATGGGCAACTCGCTGCTCGAGTGCACCGTTTTCGGCCGGCGCGCCGGCGCTGCGGCAGCGGAGAGGGTGGCCGCATGAGTGCCGTCGCGACCGACATCCGCCAGGCGGTCGAGGACGCGGCCGCGCACCTCTACGTCTGGGCGCTGAAGGACATCCCGCAGGACCTGCGCGACGCGCTCGTGGAGGCGCAGGGGCGCGAGACCTCGGTGCCGGGTCGCCGCGTGCTCGACACGATCGTCAAGAACGTCCAGGTCGCCGACGACCAGGGCAACCTCGTCTGCCAGGACACCGGCATCGCGGTCTACACGTGCCGCGTCGGCGAGCACTTCCCGCTTCACCCGGCGAAGATCTACGAGGCGCTCAAGGCCGGCACCGAGCGCGCCACCCTCGAGCACCCGCTGCGCTCGAACGCCGTGCACACGATCACGCGTGAGAACACGGGCCCGAACACCGGCTACCGGCTTCCGATCGTCCACTGGGAGTTCATCGCCGACTGGGACGGGCTCGACGTCAAGTGCGTCCCGAAGGGCTCCGGCTCCGAGAACATGAGCTTCCTGAAGATGTGCGTCCCGGCCGACGGTGTGCGCGGGATCAAGGAGTTCGTTCTCTCGTCGATCGTCGATGCGGGCGGCAAGCCGTGCCCGCCGGGGATCGTGGGCGTCGGCATCGGCGGCTCGGCCGACTACGCGATGTACCTGGCCAAGGAAGCGATCGCCAGGCCGATCGGCACGCGCAACCACGACCCGCACGTGGCGAAGCTCGAGGAGGAGCTCTACCAGCTGCTGAACGAGACCGGAATCGGGCCCGATGGGACTGGGCGGCGACGTCACCGTCCTCAACTGCCACATCGAGCACGCCGACACCCACATGACCCTCAACCCCGTCGCCGTCAACTACCAGTGCTGGGCCGCCAGGCGCGCGTCCGTGCACGTCGGCCCGGACGGTTCCGTCGACTTCGACCGGGAAGCCTGATGGCTACTCACGAAGTCACCTTCCCGATCACCGACGAGGCCGAGATCCTCAAGCTCCGGGCGGGCGACGAGGTGGTCGTCCAGGGCCACATCATCGGCATCCGCGACCGGACGCAGATCCGGATCTTCGACCAGGGGGTCGAGCCGCCGATGGACCTCTCCGGCGCCTTCCTGCTGCACACCGCGCCCCGGAGTGCGCAAGCTCGACAACGGCAAGTACGAGCCGGTCTGCATCGGCACGACCACGAGCGCCCGCATGGTGCGCTTCACCGAGCCGCTCGGCGCGCAGTACGGCGTGCGCGCGATCTGCGGCAAGGGCGGCTTCCCGGACGAGGCGATCGAGCCGATGCAGCGCTTGAAGATGGTCTACTTCGCGATCGTCGGCGGCGCGGCCGCGCTCGAGACGACCCAGATCGAGGAGATCGAGGAGGTCGCCTGGGAAGAGCTCATGCCCGAGTGCCTCTGGAAGTTCCGCGTCAAGGACTTCGGCCCGCTCACCGTCGGCATCGACGCCCACGGCAACTCGCTCTACCACGACGTCCAGACCGCCGCGACGAAGAAGCTGGAGGAGCTCTTTGCCCGGCTCTGAGTTCCTCGATCTGCGCCGCGACGGCGGCCTCACCCACGTGATCGACAAGGGCCTCGGCCCGCGCGCCTGGGAGGACGTCCTCGAGACGAGCGGCGACTACATCGACATCGTCAAGCTCGGCTGGGGCACGGCCTACGTGACGCCGAACCTCCAGCGCAAGCTCGAGGTGCTGAAGCGGCAAGCCGGTCGTCCTCGGCGGCACGTTCTTCGAGGTTGTCTATGTCGCAGGGCAAGCTCGACGAGTTCAAGCGCTGGCTCGGCGAGCTCGGGCTGACGCACGTCGAGCTCTCGGACGGCGTGATCGACCTGCCGCGCGAGCGGAAGCTCGAGCTGATCGAGGACTTCGCGCGGGACTTCACCGTCCTCTCCGAGGTCGGCTCCAAGGACGCCGAGGCGGTCTTCGCCCCGTACCAGTGGGTCGAGTGGATCAAGGCCGAGCTCGAGGCCGGCGCCTGGAAGGTGATCACCGAGGGCCGCGAGGGCGGCACCGCCGGGATCTACCGTCCGACCGGCGAGATGCGCACCGGCCTCGTCGACGAGATCGCGCACGAGGTGGACGTCGACGATCTGATCTTCGAGGCGCCGTCGAAGGGCTCGCAGGCGTGGTTCGTGAAGCACTTCGGCCCCGGCGTCAACCTCGGCAACATCCCGCCCGACGAGGTGATCCCGCTGGAGACGCTGCGGCTCGGGCTCCGCGCCGACACGCTCAGGGAGGTACTGCTCGGTGACGAGCGCCCCGCCCCTGCCTGAGCTCGATTTCGAGGCCATGGGCGCGGAGGACGTGCTCCGCTGGGCCTACGAGGAGTTCGGCGACCGCCTCTGCCTCACGTGCTCCTGGCAGAAGCAGTCGTCGGTGCTCGTGCACATGGTCTCCGAGCTGGGTCTCGACATTCCCGTGATCGAGCTCGACACCCACCTCTTCTTCCGCGAGAGCTACGAGACGCGCGACCGCCTCGTCGAGCGCTACGGCCTGCGCCTGCGGACGCCGCCGCACGTGATCACCGTGGCGGAGCAACACCGCGCCGAGGGCCCGAACCTCTGGGAGACGGACCCCGACCGCTGCTGCCACATCCGCAAGGTCGAGCCGCTGCTGCAGGCGCTCGAGCCCTACGGCGCCTGGATCTCCGGGATCCGCCGCGACCAGTCGCCGAGCCGGGCGACCACGCCGAAGGTGCAGTGGTCGGAGCGCTACGAGGTCTGGAAGCTGCACCCGCTCGCCGACTGGGACGAGAAGCGGGTCTGGGCCTACATCACCGTCAACGAGATTCCCTACAACCCGCTCCACGACGTGGGCTTCCGCTCGATCGGCTGCATCCCGTGCACCCGCCCGACGACGCCCGAGGAGGAGGAGCGCGCCGGCCGCTGGGCCGGCTCCGACAAGCTCGAGTGTGGGATCCACCTCGAAACGCCACTAGGAGGCACATGACCGACCACATCTACGCCGCCGAGCACCCGGAGACCACGCACGTCCGGCCCGGCGGCTTCACGCTCTGGTTCACCGGGCTCTCCGGCTCGGGGAAGACCACGATCGCGCACCTCGTCGGCCCCGAGCTCGACCGGCGCGGCCTCGTCGTCGAGTACCTCGACGGCGACACGGTGCGAACCCACCTCTCGAAGGGCCTCGGCTTCTCGAAGGAGGACCGCGACACGCACATCGAGCGCGTCGGCTGGGTCGCCTCGCGGCTGACCCGCCAGGGCGGCGCGGTTATCGCCGCCACGATCTCGCCCTACGAGGCGACGCGGCAAGAGGCGCGCGAGCGTATCGACGAGGTCGGCACGTTCGTCGAGATCTACGTCAAGACCTCGGTCGACGAGTGCGCCAGGCGTGACGTAAAGGGCCTCTACGAGAAGGCGTTCAAGGGTGAGATCAAGGAGTTCACGGGCGTCTCCGATCCCTACGAGGAGCCGTCCAGCGCCGAGCTCGTGATCGACACCGAGCAGCACGACCCGGAAGAGAGCGCGGCGCTCGTCGTCGCGAAGCTCGAGGAGCTCGGGCTCGTCCCGAGCGAGGTGCCCGCATGAGTGTCGCGGAGACGACGCAGCTGATCGAGCCTCACGGCGGCAAGCTCGTCGACCGCACCGGGCCGAGGCCCGAGGGGATCGAGCGGCTCGAGCAGATCGCGCTCACCTCCCGCGAGCTCTCCGACCTGGACATGCTCGCGAGCGGGGCGCTGTCGCCGCTCGAAGGCTTCATGAACCGCCACGATTACGAGCGCGTGGTCGAGGAGATGCGGCTCGCGCGCGGGCTGCCCTGGGCGTTGCCGGTCTGCCTCGCCGTCGATCGCGCTCCCGAGGGGGACCAGGTCGTGCTGACGGACGAAGCCGGTACCGCGCTCGCGGTGCTCGAGGTCGACGAGGCCTACGAGTACGACAAGGAACGCGAGGCGGAGCGTTGCTTTCGCACGATCGAGGACGACCACCCCGGTGTGGCGCGGCTCTACAAGCAGAAGCCGCTCTACCTCGCCGGCCGCGTAACGGTCTTCGAGCGCGCGGAGCCGTCGTTCCCGGAGCTCGCCATGGACCCGGCCGATACCCGGGCGACCTTCTCCGAGAGGGGCTGGCGGCGGGTCGTCGGCTTCCAGACGCGGAACCCGATCCACCGGGCGCACGAGTACCTGACGAAGGGCGCGCTCGAGACCGTCGACGGCCTGCTCATCCACCCGCTCGTCGGCGAGACGAAGTCCGACGACGTGCCGGCCGCGACCCGCGTCGACTGCTACCGGATCCTCGTCGACAACTACTACCCGGCCGACCGCGTGCTCGTGGCTGCCTTCCCGGCGGCGATGCGCTACGCCGGCCCGCGCGAGGCGATCTGGCACGCGATCTGCCGTAAGAACTACGGCTGCTCGCACTTCATCGTCGGCCGCGACCACGCGGGCGTCGGCGACTACTACGGCACCTACGACGCGCAGCTGATCTTCGACGACTTCGAGCCGCACGAGCTGGGAATCGAGCCGATGTTCTTCGAGCACGCCTTCTTCTGCCGCGTGTGCGGCTCGATGGCGACGCCGAAGACCTGCCCGCACGGCGGGGACGACCACGTCTTCCTCTCCGGGACGAAGGTGCGCGAGCTGCTCGCCAACGGCCAGCTGCCGCCGGTCGAGTTCACGCGGCCCGAGGTGGCGGAGGTGCTGATCGAGGCCTACCGTTCCTAGCCGCCGGTCGTGAACTGGCAGTTCACCCTCAGCGGGTTCCTGATCGGCGCCCTCGTGGGCGTGACCGGGATGGGCGGCGGCTCGCTGCTGACGCCCATCCTGGTCATCTTCTTCGGCTTCAAGCCGACCCTCGCCGTCGGCACCGACATCCTCCACGGCGCGATCTTCAAGAGCTTCGGCGCGGTCCGGCACCGCCGGCTGGGCACTGTCCACCTGCACCTGGTGCTCTGGATGTTCCTCGGCTCAGGGCCGATGTCGTTGCTCGGGGTGGCGGTCGCCACCTGGCTCAGCCACAACTACGGCAGCGCGGAGACGATCGAGGCCTACGCGGTCGGGATCGCGCTCGTGATCGGCGGCCTCGGGCTCGTCGCGAAGACGTTCATCCGCATGGGCGTCCAGCCGGACGACGCGCCCTTCCTGCTCACGAACCGTGACCGGGTGATCGCGGTCGCGCTGGGCGCGACCTGCGGCTTCGTGGTCGGGCTGACCTCGGTCGGGAGCGGCACGTTCTTCGGCCTGGTCATGGTGATGGTCTTCCCGCTCACGGTCGCCAAGATCGTCGGCACCGACATCTTCCACGCTGCGCTCTTGCTCTGGGTCGCCGGGTTCGGGCATCTCGTCGCCGGCAACGTCGACCTGCACGCGATGGCCTGGCTGCTCCTGGGCTCGATTCCCGGCATCCTCCTGACGAGCCAGTTCACGCTCAAGCTGCCCGATCGCGCCCTTCGGCTGGGCCTGGCCGCGGTGCTGATGCTGAGCGGGATCAAGCTCGTCGACCCGCCGAACTCCGACTGGGTGATAGCGGTCGGAGCGGTCGTGGCCGGGCTCGCGTTCGCGACGTGGGCCTTCACGACGCGCCTGGGCCGCCGCCCGCGGCCCGAGATCGCTTCTTAAGCGCTCAATCACGAGGTCGGCGAACGAGGCGGAGGACTTGCCGAACTCCCACCATCCCTGCACGTACGGCTTCACGAAGGCGATGCTCCGCACGTAGGCGAGCGGGATCAGCGCGACCTGCTCCGTGATCGCGTACCGGTCGGCCTCGTGGAAGAGCTCGAGCCGCTTGCGACCGTGCCGCTCCTGGCGCGCCCGTTCGATCAGCCCGTCGAAGATTTCATCCGAGAAGCCGCCCTCGTTCGTCTTCGAGTCGGACTGCAGGAGCAGCCGGAGGTAGTACTCCGGATCCGGATACCCAGGCAGCCACCCCGACACCGTGATGTCGGCGGGACGGTCGCCGGCCAGGCCGACCTCGCCGACCAGCTCGGTCTCGAGCCCAAGGACTTCCTGCCAGCAGCCTGCGAGCGCCTCCGCGATTCCGACGTCGCCCGGCGGGGTGGCGAGCACCAGCCTGGGTTGCGCGCCCGAGCGCTCGAGGTGCGAACGGGCGAGCTCCGGGTCGAAGCGGGGCACGATCTCGGGCGTGTGGCCCTGAAGGGCCGGAGGAACGAGTCCGCCCGTGGCGGCGACGTAGTTGGCCGGCAGTGTCGGCGCGACCGCCGTGCGGTCGATCGCATGCGCGAGCGCACGCCGGAGATCCGGGTTTCCGAGGCGGGTGTGGTCGAAGCTGAGGTACACGGTCGCGGCGACCGGGCCCAGGCGCACCTCGTCCTCTGCAGCGAGCGTCCCGTTCGGCCGCACGGCATAGCGGTCGACGATCGCATCGAGCTCGCCGCGCTCGTACGGCGCGAGGTCCTCGCCGACCTCCAGCCTGGTCATCGTGACGGTGTTCGCATTGCCGCTCCGGCGGCCGGCGTAGTCGTCGCGCCGCACGAGGACGAGCTGTCCTTCGTCGAGCCGCTCGATCCTGAACGGCCCGCTCACGACCTGGCTCTCGGGCGCCGCCCAATCGTCGCCGTCGAGCTCGATCGCGTGGCGAGGCATCGGGCCTCCGTCGGGCCGGTTCAAGACGCTCAGGAAGTACGGCGCCGGCGCCGCCAGCCGGAACTCGACCGTCAGGTCGTCGAGGGCGCGGACCCCGACCCGGTCCAGGTCGTCGTGGCGCTCGAGGTAGTAGTCCTGCGCCTCTTCGAGCACGAAGTAGATCGCCACCGACGCGCCCGGAGCCTTCGGGTCGAGCAGCCTCTTGATCCCGTACTCGACGTCGTGTGCGGTCAGGGGTGTCCCATCCGACCACGTCGCTCCCTGGCGGAGGTGGAAGACGTAGTGCAGGCCGTCGTCGGAGATCTCCCAGCGCTCGGCGAGCGAGGGCACGATCGTGCGCTCGGGCCAGGCCTCCACGAGACGGTCGAACACCTGCATGCCGAGCTGGATGTCGGTCCACGCGATCGCCCGCGCCGGATCGACGAGCTTGGGGAGGGCGGTCGACGCCGTCCTGAAGGCTCGTCGGCGGGAGCTGCGAAGGCTCCGGCGGCGTCCAGTGCTCGAAGGCCCGGCCGTAGGCCTCGTTCGACTCGGCGAAGCGCATGGAGGTGTGGAGGGCGATCGCGAGCTTGAACAGGACGAGCGCCATCTCCCGCCCGTGGCCGCGGCGCTCGAGCAGCGGGAGCAGCGCTCGGTAATGGGCGATCGCCTCGTCGAGCGCGTAGTCCTCGCGAGCCTTGTCGCCGGCCCGCAGGAGGTAGGCCATGGCGCGGTCCTCGTCCTCGGCCGCGAGCCAGTGGTAGGCGAGCACCCCGAGCACCTCGTCGAGGTTCGCCGCGTGCTGCTGCTCGAGCCATTCGGCTGCCTTCCGGTGCAGCGCTCGTCGAGGCTCCGCGAGGATCGTGCGGTAGGCGGCCTCCTGGATCAGCGTGTGCCGGAAGCGGTACTCGGGCTGGGGCCAGCGGCGCGTCTCCCGGACGAGCTCGAGCCGCTGGAGCTCGTGCAACGCGTCCTGCGGAGAGGCTCCGAACACGCCTTCGAGGAGCGGCAGCCCGAACGTCCGGCCAAGGGCCGAGGCCGAGGTGAGGACGTCGTGGCACGCAGGCGTGAGGCGGTCGATCCGCGCGAGCAGGAGCTTTTCGACCGTCGGCGGGATCTCCACCGAGACGTCGTGGTCGAAGCGGTAACTGCCCGGCTCGCCGACGAGCGCGCCCGTCTCGAGGAGCGAGCGGACGAGCTCCTCGAGGTAGAAGGGATTCCCCTCGGCCTGGCCGAGCACGCGGGCGGCGACGTCGTCGGGGAGCGTCTCGGCCCCCACGAGCGCGTCGAGCAGCGCGGTCTCCGCGTCGCCCGCCAGGGGCTGGAGCGCGAGTTCGCGGGTCAGGTGCGGATACTCGCGCAGCGCCAGCTCGCTCAGGCGCCAGGATGCGTGGTCGCGCTCGTCCCGCTGGGCGATCACGAGCAGGACCGCAGCCTCCTCGGCGAGGCGGAGGAGCTGCTCGCACAGCTGCACCGAGGTCGTGTCGGCCCAATGCAGGTCCTCGAGCGCCACCACGACCGGCCGGTCGGCGGCAAGGCGGCGCAGAACGGTCGCGACGACCTCGAAGGTCTGGTATTGGAGCGCCTCCGGGGAGAGCTGGGCCAGCTGCGCCGAGGCATCCGGCTCGAGCGTCAGGCCGAGGAGCGCGCCCAGGTACGGGTAGATCTCGTCGCCGCGCTCCGGGAAGAGTCCGTCGACGTTACGCCGCAGCGCGACCCGCAGCCGTAACTCGGGCTCGTCACGCCCGGCGCCGAGCCACTCCCGCAGCAGGTCGCGGAACGGCCAGTAGGGAAGCGATTCACCGTAGGAGACACAGCGGCCCTCGAGCCAGAGCGGCTGAGGCCCGTCTCCTGGGGCTTCGGCGAGGCCGTGCATCTCGGCGAGCAGACGGCTCTTGCCGATCCCCGCCTCGCCGGTGACGAACACGACGCCGCCCGAGCCCGCGCGCGCGGCCTCGAGAATCTCGCCGACGAGGGTCAGCTCGGCCGGGCGCCCGACGAGATCGACCTCCGGCCCGTCGAGCCCCCTCCGCTTGCCCGCCTCGGCGCGCGGACGGCGCGCTACCGACGCTGCCACGGGAACGGTCTTGCCCTTCAGCTCGACGGCCTGTTCCTCACCCCATTCGAACAGCGGCTCGAGCTGGCGCCGCGTGTCGGCGTCGGCGAGCACCGTGCCGGGCTCGGCCGCCGCCTGGAGCCGCGCGGCGGTGTTGACCGTGTCGCCGAAGGCGGCGTACTCGACGCGCGCACCGGCTCCGATCGCTCCCAGCACCACCGGCCCCGTCGCGACGCCGATCCGGACGCCGAAACCGTCGACGCCCCAGCCGCGCTCGACCTCGCCTGCGTAGGCAGCCATCTCGTCGACGATCCGCAGGCCGGCTCGCACCGCCCGCTCGGCGTCGTCCTCGTAGGTGACCGGGGCTCCGAAGAATGCGAGCACGCCGTCGCCGGCGAGATCCTTCACGCGGCCGCCGAACCGCTCGACCTCGAGGACGATCCGCGCGACCGCCTCGCCGACGACGAGCTTCACCTCTTCGGGCTCGAGCCGCTCGCCGAGGGGCGTGGAGCCGACGAGGTCCGCGAACAGGGTCGTGACGACCTTGCGCTCCTCGCGGAGCTCGGCTCCGCCCTCGGGCTCCCGCTCCTCCGCCATGCCACATTCTGATCGGCACGGCGCGGGAGGGTTCGGACTAGACTCGCCACCCCGTGGCGCGCATCCTGCCGATGCTGCTCGTTCTCGCCCTGCTCGGCAGTTCGGCGGCGGCGTTCGCCGTCACCGAAGGCTTGAAGCTCGAGAAAAGCCCGATCACGGACACGGTCGTGGACAAGGTGGTCGCGCCCGACTCGCCGACACATGCGATCGCCTCGATCAGCTTCGTGCTACGCAAGCCCGACCGCATCACGGTCGAGGTCGTGAACGGAAACGGCGACGTGATTCGCACCCTGGCTCGCTCGCAGTCCGTCGGCCGCGGAAGCCATCAGTTCAAGTGGAACGGACGTGACAACGAGGGACGTGTCGTCGCCGACGGGAACTACCGCCCGCGTGTCCATCTCGCGCGGGAGCACCGGACGATCGGGCTCCCGAACGTGATCCGCATGGACGCGACGCCGCCATTTATCAAACTCGCCTCGGTGACCCCGCGCGAGTTCTCCCCCGACGGCGACTTCAGGCGCGAGTACGTGCGGATCCGCTACCTGACCAACGAAAAGGCCGAGGCGATCCTCTACGTGGACGGCGACCGGCGGACGCTGGTCCGGGCTTTCCTCCGGGCCGGGAAGCTCGACTGGGGCGGCAGGGCCGCTCGCGATCTGAGGCCCGGCCCGCACCTGCTGCGGCTGCGTGCGATCGACTCGGCCGGCAACCTCTCCAGCCCGACGCGCGCCGTGGCCGTCGTCATCCGCTACATCGACGTGCGACCCCACGTGCTCCACGTCAAGAGCGGCAAGCGCTTCTCGGTACGCGTGCTCACGGACGCGAAGCGCTACAGCTGGCATCTCGGCCAGCGCGGGAACGTGGCGCGCACGAGGCACCTCGTCCTGCGCGCAGGCCAGCCGGGCACCTACCGCCTCGTCGTAGCGGCCAACGGCCATGTCTCGCGCGCGGTCGTGGTGGTGAGCCCGTGACCTCCGAGCTCGCCCGCGCGGGAGGGATTCTCGGCGCCGCTGGGCTCGCGGTGCTGATTGCCGCGCCGACCCGGGTTCAGCGGCTCGCCGGCCTCGTCGGCTGGGCTCTCGGGATCGTCCTGCTGGCGGCCTACCTCGCTCCGCACGGCCACCGGCCGCTGCTTGCCGGGGCCGCGGTCTTCGGGATCGCGCTCGCGGTCGGCGGCGCGTGGCTGTTCCGCCGCTGGCCCTGGCTCCTGCCGCTGGTCACGCTCGCGTGCATCCCGGCCCGCATCCACGTCACGGTCGGTTCGACGGAGGCCAACCTCCTCGTGCCGCTCTACGGCGTGGTCGCCGCGGCGGCCTTCCTTCTGGCCTGGGAGCTCTGGCGCGGAGACACGCGCCCGCGAGAGCTCGCGATCGTCACGTGGCCACTCGCCATCTTCGTCGCGTGGGTGGGCCTCTCGATCCTCTGGACGAACGACGTCCGCCAGGGCTCGATCGACCTGCTCTTCTTCTACCTGCCGTTCGGGCTGCTCGCCGTGGTGCTGGCGCGGCTCCCCTGGCAACGGCTCTGGGCGCTCGCGCTGCTCGTCGAGGTGACGGCGATGGCGCTCGTGTTCGCGGCGATCGGGATCTACCAGTACGAGACGCGGGATGTCTTCTGGAACCCGAAGCTCCTCGTCGCCAACGCCTACGCGCCGTTCTATCGCGTCAACTCGGTCTTCTGGGATCCGTCGATCTACGGCCGCTTCCTCGTCGTCGCGATCCTCGCCTGCCTGGTCGCGGTGCTCTTCACGCGCGACCGGCGCGTGCTGCTCGGTGGTATCGCAGCGATAGCCGCGATCTGGGCCGGGCTCTACTTCTCGTACTCGCAGTCGAGCTTCGCCGCGCTCGTGGCCGGGGTGCTGCTCGCGGCGATCTTCGCCTGGGGCCGGCGCGGGCTCGCCCTCGTCGCCGTGGCCGCCGTCGTCGTCGCCGTCGGAGCGCTCGCCGTCCCCAACGTCCGCCACGACGTCTTCGGCAACGGCCGTGGCCTGAACAGCGCCACGGGCGGCCGGGGCAAGCTCGTGCGCAAGGGGATCCGGCTCGCCGTGAACCATCCGGTGGTCGGCGTCGGCGTCGGCGGGTTCAAGCGCTCCTACGCCGAGCTGACCCACCTCAAGGGCCGTGAGCCCAAGGCGGCCGCGTCCCACAACACGCCCGTGACGGTGGCCGCCGAGACCGGGATTCCGGGCCTGCTTCTCTTCGGCTGGCTACTGGGGGCCGGCCTCTTGCTCGCGTTCCGGCGCTTCGCGCGTGACCTGCCGGGTCTGACCGCGCTGACCTGCGGCCTCGTCTTCGCGTCGATCGCCGTGCACAGCCTCTTCTACAACGCCTTCTTCGAGGACCCGACGATCTGGGCGGCGCTCGGGCTCGCGGCGGTGGCGGCGCGACAGCCGCTAGCGGGCGACCGAGACGAGCCCCCGCAGCCGGCGCAGCTCGACCGGGAGGTAGAACCCGAGCGGGAGCAGGATCAGCGGGTAGACGGCAATCAGCAGGACGGCGCCGGCGAGCGGAACGTGGAGCGCCTTCCCGAGCACCGTTAGCCCGACCGCGGCGCCGACCACGAGCGCGATCCGCCGCCACTGGTAGGCGACCGGGAAGACCTGCTGCGCCCGCACCGTCATCCCGAGGAACATCGCCACGTAGGCGACGAGGGTTGCGGCCGCGGCGCCCATCATCCCGTAGGGCGGGATCAAGACGAAGCACAGCGCGACGTTCACCGCCGCGGCGACGCCGGTGACTACCCAGTTGAACTGCGTCTGCTTGGCGCGGCCGATCCCGATCGACATCACGTTGAACGCGATGAACGCGGTTCCGCCGAAGACCAGCAGCGGCACCACGCGGGCCCCCGCGTAGAACGCGGGCGCGGTCAGTACCCGCACGATCCAGGGCGCTAGCAGCGAGAGCATGAGCGACATCCAGCAGGAGAGGTAGAGCACGTAGGTCAGGACGAACGCGTAGGTGCGCTTGGCCTCGTCGTCCTGCTTGATCGAGTAGGCGAACGCGGGCCACGCCGTTCGGAGCGCGATCAGCAGGAGCAGGATCGCGGTCGAGACGCGCACGCCGACGGAGTAGAGCCCGACCTCGGCGGCGTCCTTCAGCTTGAGCAGGAAGAAGCGGTCGGCGAAGTCGATCGCCCAGAGCGCCAGACCCGAGGGCACGAGCGGAAGGCCGAAGCGCTGCATCTGCCGAAAGAGCGGCCGGTCGAACTCGAGCCCGAGCTGGAAGCGCCGGTAGGCGAGGAGCACGAAGTAGACCGCGAGCGTGCCGGTGAAGTTGCCGATCAGCACCCCGAGCGCGCCCTTGTCCCAGACCGCGACGAGCAGGATCGTGGCGGCGACGGTGATCACGACGTTCGCCAGCGTGGCGGCCACGTACGAGACAGAGCGCTCCTCGACCCGGAAGAGCGAGGTCAGCTGCTCGTAGTTCATCTGCGCCCAGAGGAGCACGAAGGCGGCGCGCACGAGGTCGGCGTTCGAATGGGTCGAGAAGAGGAACTCGGAGATCTGTCCGGCCAGCGCCCAGCCCACGATCAAGGCCGAGGTTGCCGAGGCCATCGTGAACCAGAACGACGTGCGCACGACTCGAGTGCGGCCGGCCTCGTCCTCGGCGTCGAAGTAGAAGCGGAAGAACGCCATCGAGATCCCTGCGCGGAAGACGATCACCAGCACGACGCTGAGCGCGATCAGCGTGTCCACGGCGCCCAGCTCGGCGCGCGTGAGGTAGTGCGTGACGAGCGGCAGCAGGAAGAGCCCGATCAGGCGGGCGACGACGGCGCCGAGGCCGTAGATGGCCGAATGCTTGGCCAGCCGGCCGAGTTGCTGCGCGATCACGGCCTCAGTTTGCTGGAATCACACGCCGGTAGACTCCGCCGTCGTGCCTCTGAGCGGGAAAAAGATCTTCATGACGGGCGGGGCAGGCTTCATCGGCACGACCCTCGCGCGGCGCCTCGTCGAGGAGAACGAGATCGTGATCCTCGACAATCTCCACCGCGACTCTCTCACCGGCACCGACCTCGCCGAGCACCCGAACCTCCGCTTCGTCCAGGGTGATGTGCTCGACCTCCCGCTCGTCCGCGAGCTCAGCGCCCGCGCCACGCACGTGATTCACATGGCGGCGATCGCCGGCGTCGACAAGGTGCTCGAGAGCCCGGTCCGCACGATGCGGGTCAACTTGATCGGCACCTACAACGTGCTCGAGGCGGCGCACGAGGCGGGCACCATCGAGCGGCTGGTCGACTTCTCGACGAGCGAGGTCTTCGGCACCCACGCCTACAAGGTGGAGGAGACGCACGTCACCTCGCAGGGCTCGGTCGGCGAGGCGCGCTGGACCTACGCCGTCTCGAAGCTCGCCGGCGAGTACTTCGCCCACTCGTACTTCGACGAGTTCGCGCTGCCGGCTTGCTCGGTGCGGCCGTTCAACATCTACGGGCCGGGCCAGATCGGCAGCGGCGCGATCCACCACTTCACCGTGCGCGCGCTCGCAGGCGACGAGATCGTCATCCACGGCGACGGCTCGCAGATCCGGGCGTGGTGCTACGTGGACGACATCGTCCATGCGCTGCTCGCGGTTCTCGAGCGCGAGGAGGCGGTCGGGCAGGTCTTCAACGTCGGCAACCCGCGTTCGGTCGTGACGGTGTTCGACCTCGCCGCGCGCATCAAACGGCTGGCCGGCTCTGACTCCGAGATCGTGTTCAAGCCGCTCCACTACACCGACGTCGAGATGCGCATCCCGAACGTGGACAAGGCGCGCAAGCAGCTCGGCTGGGAGCCGCAGGTCGACCTGGACGACGGCCTCGAGCGCACGATCGCCTGGTACCGGGAGCGGCAGCCCGTGCAGAGCCTGGCCTCGAAGGCGTGAAGCTTCTTTTGGTCGCGGCGGCCGTGGCCGTCGCGCTCGTCCCGGGGGCGGGGGCGCGGTCGAACCAGCAGCTGCGCCTGCTCGGGCTCTCCTCCCAGGTCATCAGCCCGAACGGGAACGGGGTGAACGACGTGTTGCGCGTGCACGTCGCCGCGCCGTCGGGCTCGGTGCTCGGGCTGCGGGCCTACGTGTGGGGCGGGCGGCTCGTCGGCTGGAAGCGGATCCGCACCGGCGTGACCGTCTCCGGTGGGACGACGCTCACGTGGGACGGCACCACCTCGACCGGCCATGCGCTCGCCGACGGCACCTACGTGGTCACCGTCTGCTCGGAGCATCCGGGGCGGCTGCTCCCCGCGGAGGGGGTGCCGCGGCCGGGGCTGGCGGAGGCGAGCGTCCGCCGCCCGCCGTGGCGCCGGTCGGGCTGCCTGCGCGAGCCGCGCGTGATCCGCGTCGAGCGGCTGGCGGCGTTCGTCGACTCGACGGGAAGCTTCGACCAGGGGAGCGACACTGCCGCTCGTGGTCTCCGCCGACCGCGGTGAGGCGACGACGCAGCTCAAGCAGGACTGCGGCGGCGGCGCAAAGGCATACAGCCGTGGGCCGGCAGTGTTCCCGTCAGGGAGCTCAGCCCGGTCTCTACCACGTCGTCGCCCGAGATCCGGCTGGTGACGAGTTCCAGGCGCCGGTCGTGGTCCGCGACTCGAGACCGGCTCGACCGGCCGCTGCCGCACACCGCGCTCGTCGTCTGGCCCTACCTCACGTGGCGCGCGTACAGCGCCTACGACGCCGACCTGAACGGGATCCCGGACAGCTGGTACCAGTTCTGGCGGCAGCGGCGGGTCTCGCTCCGCGGGCCGCTCCTGCGCGACGGGGTCGAAGACGACCACAAGGCGGTCGCGCCCTTCTCGCGCTGGCTCTGCTCCCGCTCCGTCCGCACCCAGCACGTGACCGACGTCGAGCTCGGGCGGCTTCCGCTCTCGACGCTGAGGCGCTACTCCGCAATCGTCTTCCCGGGACACACCGAGTACTACGAGCCCGCGACCTACGACCTGCTGATGCGCTATCGCGATCAAGGCGGGAACCTCGTCTTCCTGCAGGCGAACCCGTTCTACCGGCAGGTACGGCTCGACCCGGAGCACAACGCGATCGTGATGACCGACTACGACGCCCGGGAGGGGCGCTCCGACTTCGCCATCGCCGGGGTCGGCTACGACGGCTGCTGCTTCCCGCACGCGCGGGCGGCGCCATACGTGGCGGCGACCGGCCGCGACTACGACCGGGTGCGCTGGCTCTTCCGCGGCACCGGGGTCGGGCCCGGCGACCGGTTCGGGGTCGCAGCCTCCGAGAGCGACCGGATCGACCCGGAGCTGACGCCACGCGACCACGTCGTCGCCGGCCGGGCGATCATCGCGGGCAAGCGCGGCGTGATCAACGCGGCGCTCGTCTGGTCGCACGCCGGCCGGGGCTCGTCCTTCGCGACGGGCAACTACACGTTCATGCGCATGAACAAGGGGCTGACCTACAAGCTCCTCGACAACGTATGGCGAAAACTCGTCGGCTAGCGCCTCTCGCCTTCGTTCTCCTGCTGGTCGGCTGCGGCGGCTCGTCCGCGCCTGAGCCTCCGCACGGCGGAGCGGTGCTTCGGCTCGCCTTGCCCCTGCTTCCGAACACGCTGGATCCCGCGAAGGTCGCCGACCTCCCGTCGCTGAACGTCGCGCACGAGCTGAACGCGGGGCTGACACGCTTCTCCGGGCGCGGCGTCGAGCCCGATCTCGCCGAGTCGTGGGACGTGAGCGACGGCGGCCTCGTCTGGACCTTCCACCTGCGCAAGGGGCTGCGCTGGAGCGACGACGCGCCGCTCACCGCGGAGGACTTCCGCCGGTCCTGGCTGCGGGCGCTGGCGCCGTCCACCCGCTCGGCCTACGCGCGCGCCGAGATGCAGAACATTCGCGGCGCCCGCCGCTTCCGCGTCACCGGCTCAGGAGACGTCGGCGTCGAGGCGGTCGACGACCGCACGCTCCGCGTGACCCTGCAGCACCCGGTGCCGTGGCTGGACGAGCAGGTCGCGTGGCCGGTCTTCTTCCCGGTGCGGGAGGGCGGCAGCGCGACGAGCGGCCCCTTCCGGCTCGCTTCCCGCTCGACGCGCCGGCTCGTGTTGGAGCGGAACTTCAACTACTGGAACGTGGCCGCGGTCAAGCCGAGGCAGCTCGTCTTCACGACCTCGAACGACGGGGTGGACGGAGTGCTGCCGCGCGGCGTCCTGGCACCTGGGTTCCCCGTGGATCCCGACGACTGCGCAGTCGACCGCCGGGCGAGCACTCCCGACACTGTCACGCGGCCTCCTCTGGCTCGTGACGAGGGGCACGCCTCTCGCCGATCCGCAGGCGCGCCGGCTCGTGCAGGGCTCCGTGCGCGGCGTTTCGACCAGCGCGGCCGGGTGGGTTCCACCTGCGATGCCCGGCGCGGCCACGATCGCCCCGCCAGGGTTCGAGACAAAGGTCTTCTCGCCGCAACCGCTCAAGCTCACGCTCGCGTACACGAAGCAGGATCCCACCGCCGCCGGCTTTGCGTCCGAGCTTCAGAACGTCCTCGGGAAAGACGGCGTCGACCTCACCCTGAACGAGGTGCCGACACTCGCGGAGCTCGTGCGCCTTGCCGGCCCGCCCGCGCAGCCGGGAATCGACATGGTGCTGCTCGGCTGGAGCTCGGAGTTCTTCGACCAATACAACATCCTCGACCTCTTTCCGTGCGCGAGCGCGTTCAACGTCGCCCGCTGGTGCGACCGCTCGTACGACCGGCTGATGCACCGGGCGGTGCGGGAGCTCGACGACCAGGCGCGCTACCGGATCGAGCGGGTCCTCGTGCAGAAGCTCGAGGACGAGGTTCCGGCGATCCCGCTGCGCGCGCCGGCGGAGCGTGTCCAGCTGAAGCCCGGAGTACGCGGCTTCCGCTGGTCTCCCATCGGCTTCTACGAGCTGATGGGCATGACCCGCTCGTAGATCTCGAGCACCTGCCGCGCGACGGCGGTGTGCGCGTGCACGCGCTCGACGTACTCGCGGCTGCGGCGGCCGAGCTCCGGCAACGAGTCGCGCACCTCGAGCAGACCCACGAGCACGTCCTCGAGACCGGCCTCGTCCGCCCGGACGAGCGGAAGCTCGAGCCCGAACGCCTCCTCGGTCTCCGCGGCAGCCTCCTCGTCGAGATGGACGACGACCGGCTTGGCCAGCGCCATCGACTCGATGGCGAACATGCCGTACCAGCCGATCCGCAGCTGGTCGACGATCACGTCTGCGCCGGCGTAGCGCTTGCGCGCCTCGCGGTTCGGGACGCCCTCGATCAGGTCGAGCTCGATCGGGGCGCCGCGCGAGCGCAGGGCTTCGACGGCGGCGATCACCGACTCCGTGCCCTTGACGGCGCGCTTGCTCGGCGCGTGCGCGACGCGCATGACGTCACCGGGGTCCGTCGAAGCAGCCTCCCAGTCGCTCAGCACGATCGCCGGCGGGACGACGTCGTACGCCGGCCACGGCCCTCGCGGGGCCCGGCGGCGTGTCAGGTAGCTGCCGACGATCACGGCGCCCGCGTCTTTCAGATAGCCGACCTCGGAGGCGTCTCGTCCACGGAGGTCGGAGCCCCAGGACTGGAAGACGATCCCCTTGTTCCGGTGGCGCAGGAGTGGGAGCGTGAGCCGCCGGGGCGCCAGGGTCAGCCCGGCGTGGAAGTGAAAGACGTCGAAGCGCGGCAGAGCCCAGCGCAACGCGCGCAGCTGCTTGGGGAGGTTGAAGGGCACGGAGCTCAGGCGGCTCGTGTCGCGCAACTCCAGGTTGACGTCGAAGCCGCGCTCGAACGGCCGCTCGTTGAAGACGAGCAGCGTGCTCTCGACGCCGAGCTCGCGCAGCCCTTCGGAGATCGCGCCGGGGCCACCGGCCACGTTCACCGGCGAGTGCAGGGCTCTCACAGCCGCACCTTCTGACGCACCGCGCATCGACTGGTCGTTTCAGACGGACGCACGAGCAAAGCACGCGCGTCCTGGCGTCGGCATCGCAAGCGATGCCTCACACGAGGGTCTCGACGGCGATCTCGACGTCGAGCGCTTCGAGCGCGCGGCTCGTGCGCGCGTCCAGCTCGTCCTCGTCGTCGGCGCTCACGAGGAGGTAGCCGAGCCGCTCCGCGCCCGAGGTGAGCGGCGGCAGCGTCATCCCCTCGCGCCAGTAGAAGCCGGCCTCGTGGACGCCGTCGAGCGCCAGGGCCGCCGTTGCGTCGAGGCGGACGATCCGGCCCGGCTGGGCGACGACGAAGCGGACCTGGCCGCAGCGCGCAACGGGCTCCGCGCGCTCGAGGTCCCCGCCCGACAGCTCGCCGAGCGCCCAGAGCACGTTCGCCCGGACGGCGTCGAAGCCGGTTACGAGCTTGGCGAGCTCGGCGTCCTTCCCGCCGCCGAGCCGTGCGCCGACTTCGATGACCCAGGGAACGCCGTCCTGGACGCGGACCTGGACGTAGGAAGGCCCGGTCTCCAGGCCGACCGCGCGGCTCGTGGCGTGCGCCTGCGCGAACAGCTCGTCCTCGTTCGGCAGCAGCGACGGGTAGCGGTGCGAGATGCAGACGCCGAGCGGCGGCGGTGGATGGAGCAGCCGGCGGGTGACGCTCATCGGGAAGTACTCGCCTTCCAGCAGGAAGCCGTTCACCGTGTACTCGTCGCCGTCGAGGTACTGCTCGAGCACGACCGCTCCCGTTCGGGACGCTGCGAGCGCCCGGTCGAACGCGGGCGCGAGCTCGCCTTCGCCCCGCACCTCGGTCACGCCCCGCTGCGCCGAGCCGTCGACCGGTTTGACCACAACCGGCGCGCCGAGCTCGTGGAAGGCCTGCTCTGCCTCCTCGAAGACGCTCGCCTCACGACCGCGCGGGCACCGCACGCGTGCCTTGTCGAAGGCCTTCCGCATCCGCCGCTTGTCCGCGACGGTCCTGGCGGTCTCGAGCGGAAGCCCGGGGAGCCCGAGGCGCTCGGCCAGCCGCGCCGTCGGCAGCACCGCCTGGTCGGAGCCCATGGTCGCCACCGCCGCGGGCTCGATCCCCTGGGCCTCGAGGTCCGCGAGCACGCGGTCGACCTCCGTGAAGCTGCGCACGATGCGATGGTCGGCCTCCGCGAGGAGCGGCGCAGACTCGGAACCGTCCACGACGCAGACCTCGTATCCGAGCGCGCGGGCGTTCTCGAGCAGGCCCAGCTGCGAGCGCGAGCCTCCCGTGAGCACGAACGCGCGGGCCATCTAGGCGGCGGTGGCGGCCGCGCGGAGCGATTCCAGTAGCCGGCGCATGCCCTCCTCGAGGCCGACCTCGGCGCGCCAGCCGAGGGCACGTAGCCGCTCGACCGAGACCCTCGGCGTCACGCGGCCGGGCGGCGCATCGACCTCACGGACTAGCTCGTCGGGCGCGCCGGCCAGCTCGCAGGCGAGGCGCGCCGCGGCGGTGAGGGCGACGGGCTCGTCGCCGGAGCCGACGTTGAACACGCCCTCTTCGCCTCGCTCGAGCACGAGACCGATGCCGCGGACCGTGTCGCCGATCCAGGTCCAGGAGCGGGCCTCTCCACGGAAGGCGGGGATCGGCTCACGCCTCTCGGCCTGCCGCAGCATCGTCGGGATGGCGCCCTTTCCCTGTCCGGGGTCGACCCCGGGGCCGTACGGATTGACCAGCCGAAACACCGTCAGGCCCTTCGGTGCGTAGAGGCGCGCGACCTGCTCGCCCCACCACTTGCTCAATGCGTAGAGGCTGGCAGGGGCGACCGGCGTCTTCTCGTCCACGCTCGCCGTCGCCGTACACGTCCGCGGTGGAGAGGTAGGCGAGACGTGCCCCGTGCGCCGACGCAGCTCGCGCCACGAGCGTCGTCGCGAGCACGTTGGAGCGCAGGGTCCGCTCCGGCTCCTCGTCGCAGCGCACGACGCCGATTCGCGCTGCCGCGTGGACGACAACGTCCGGGCGCGCCTCGGCGATCGCCGCGTCTGCCACGCCCTCCTCGGCGAGGTCGCCGTCGCTCCGTTCGAGCGGATGGACCTCGTAGGCTCCGTCCCCGTGACGAAGCTCGTCGACCAGCGCGCGGCCGACGAAGCCGGACGCTCCCGTGACCAGGACGTTCATGGCCGCCGAGTCTACTGGCGTGCCTGCGCGCTCCTGGCGTGCGTGTTGCTCCTCGCCGGCTGCGACCACGGGAAGCGCCGGACCGAGCCGACGCCTCCGCCGCAGAAGCAGTCGTTCCTCGCGTTGGACGCCCAGCATCAACGCCTCGTCGGCGACTACCAGCCGGTGAGCCGGGCGCTGACCGCGTACGAGCTGGCCTACCGCGACTGGAGAGCGGGGAAGATCGCGAAGCCCGTCTTCCTCGACCGCGCCGCTGCTTTCCGCCGGGTCGTTGCTTCCTCGCTGGCACGGGTTCGGCGTGACCCCGTCACGGGTGAGACGGGTCGGGCCAAGCGCCTGCTCGTGGCCGGGCTCGGTGCGCGGGCAACCGCGCTCGGGTCCCTGCCGTCGCTCGACCGCTATGGACCTGCCTGGCAGCTCTCGGTCGTGGACGCCCGCCGCGCGCTGACCATCCTGCAGGACATCCGCGACCGCGCCCGCCTGATCCCGCTCCCCGAGGACAGCGTCAGCTGAAGGCTTGACACGTTGTAAGTGAGTGATAACTTACTACCGACATGCACGCAGTGAAAACCCGGATGACCGCCGACGAGCGCCGCGAGGACATCCTCGCCGTAGCGCTCGTGGAGTTCGGCGAGCACGGCCTCCACGGCACCTCGACCGACACGATCGCCCAGAAGGCCGGCGTCTCGCAGCCGTACCTCTTCCGCCTCTTCGGCACGAAGAAGGAGCTCTACCTCGAGTCCGTGCGGCGCTGCCTGCGCCAGACACTCGAGCTCTTCCAGGAGGCGGCTGCCGGGAAGACCGGTGAGGAGGCCCTCGACGCGATCGGCAGTGCCTACCGGGAACTGCTCAGAGATCGCACGCGTCTGCAGGCCCAGATGCAGGCCTACGCCGACTGTGGCGACGAGGACGTACGCGAGGTCGTCCGAGAGGGCTACGGAAGGCTCGTCGAGTTCGTCGAGCGTGTCTCGGGCGCCGAGCCGGACCGCATCCGCGACTTCTTCGCGTTCGGGATGCTGCTGAACGTGTTCGCCTCGATGGACCTCCTCGACCAGAAGGCTCCGTGGGCCAAGAAGCTGCTCGCGTCCTGCTTCGACCCGGCGGAATGAGGCCGCGTGTTTTTTTGGAGACGAAGTAAGTGAGTGATAACTACCAGAGAGGAGGGGAGAGATGACCCCCCGCACCAGCACTATCTGGACGTTCGCGATCACCTCGGTCGCGCTGTTCATGACCACGCTCGACAACCTGGTCGTGACGACGGCGCTGCCGGTGATCCGCGAAGACCTCCACGCGGGCCTGAGCGGCCTCGAGTGGACCGTGAACGCCTACACCTTGACCTTCGCGGTGCTGCTGATCACCGGCGCCGCGCTCGGCGACCGCTTCGGGCGGCGCCGGATGTTCGTGATCGGGCTGGCGATCTTCACCGGCGCCTCGGCGGCGGCGGCGCTCGCGCCGAGCATCGAGGTGCTCATCGCCGCGCGTGCGCTTCAGGGCCTGGGCGGGGCGATCGTGACTCCCCTCACGCTGACCATCCTGAGCGCGGCCGTCCCGGCAGAGCGGCGTGGGCTCGTCCTCGGCGCGTGGGGCGGGATCAGCGGACTGGCCGTCGCGATCGGGCCGCTCGTCGGCGGCGCGGTCGTTGAGGGCATCTCCTGGCAGTGGATCTTCTGGCTCAACGTGCCGATCGGCCTCGTCCTGATCCCGCTTGCCGCATTGCGCCTGCGTGAGAGCCGCGGCCCGAACGACTCGCTCGACCTCCCGGGGCTCGCCCTCGCGAGCGTCGGCCTCTTTGGCCTCGTCTGGGGCCTCGTTCGCGGCAACGAGATCGGATGGTCCAGCACGGAAGTCGTCGCATCGATCACCGGCGGGCTCGCCGTGCTGATGCTGTTCGTCCTCTGGGAGCTCCGCGCGCCCGAGCCGATGCTGCCGCTTCGCTTCTTCCGCAACCGCACGTTCGCGGCGGCCAACGGAGCCTCGCTGCTGATGTTCTTCGGGATGTTCGGCTCGATCTTCTTGCTGGCGCAGTTCTTCCAGGTCATTCAGGGGTACTCGCCGCTCCAGGCTGGTCTCCGCATCCTGCCGTGGACGGCGATGCCGATCTTCGTCGCCCCGATCGCCGGAGCGCTCTCCGATCGAATCGGAGGCGGGAGGATCATGGCGGTCGGCCTGAGCCTCCAGGCAGCGGGTCTTGCGTGGATCGCTACGGTCTCGAATCCCACCGTCGCCTACAGCGCGCTGGTCATCCCGTTCATCCTCTCCGGGGTGGGCATGGCGCTCTACTTCGCTCCGGTCGCGAACGTCGTGCTCGGAGCCGTACGGCCGGAGGAGGAGGGCCAGGCCTCAGGGTCCCTCAATGCGATCCGCGAGCTCGGCGGCGTCTTCGGCGTCGCGGTACTGGCTGCGATCTTCGCGCACTACGGGGGCTACAGCACGCCCGACAGCTTCTCGAACGGCATGAACGCCGCCGTGTACGTGGGCGCGGCACTCGTGGCGGTCGGGGCGTTCGCCGCGTTCCTCATCCCGCGGCGCAGGCCGGTTGCCGCAGGCCGAGCAGCTCGAGGCCCGACTGGAAACCGCGGCTTAGAACGACTGAAGGCCTGATTCGGGCGGGGGTGCTACGGCCTGCGCAGCAGGTCGTAGCCCTCCTGCAAGAAGGGCGTTCGGTCGACGAGGGCGCGGACCTCTTCCGTGGGGTAGGCGCCCTCTTCGGTCACCACGTGGTCGATGAGGTCGTGCGGCGTCAGGTCGAACATCCCGCCCTCGAGGTTTGCGTCGGCTGCGTCCATCGGGGCGAGCTTGATCACCTCGCAGGCGACGACGGTGGGGACGGTCACCTCGGCGGCGGCCTCTGCGAGCGCCCGCGTGCCCGCCTTGTTCGAGACCGTCCCGCAGCGGAAGACCGTGTCCGCGCCGACGAGCAGGAGCGAGGCCCACTCGAGCTGTGCGGGCGCCTGGTCATCCTCGACGAGCTCGACCTGCAGCCCGGCCTCGCGCAGCTCCTCCGAGAACTGCCGACCCTCGTCCTGCGGCGATGAGACCGTGCAGATCACTCGCTCCGGCGGGGTCAGCAGGAGGGCCTCTCGCACGGTTCCCGAGGCCGAATGGGTGAGCACGACAGCCTCCTCGAGCCGCTCCCGAAGCTGGATCGCGATCGAGGCAGCGGCGCGGTTGCGACTGTCCACGAGCGCAGTTGCCTCTTCGCGGACGAGCTGCTGAAGCTGATCGACCTCGAGCTGGAGGTGGGCATTCGCGGCCGCGAGGACTCGCCCGATCGCGCCGGCCACCGCTCCGACTCCGGGCCGGCTCTCGGCAAGCTCTCGGCCCGCGGAGACGAGGCTCGCAAGCAACTCCTCGCTCGAGGCTGCCGGCTGCTCGGCGACCTCCGCGAGGGCTTCGACGGCCCGGCGAGCCATCCAGCTGCCTCCGTGCTGGCGGTCGCTTCGGAGCTCTTCGATCCGCTCCCCGAGGATCGTGGTCACGGGGTCATTATGCCGCGCCGTCGCATGCCGCCGTGACAATGGGTCCCGGTGCGACTACTCGTCCTTGGGGCAGGCCCGGGGCAACTCGGCCTGCTGGCTGCGGCGCGCGCGCGTGAACTCTTCGTGATCGCGGTCGACCGCGACCCCGCGGCGCCGGGCTTTCGCTACGCCGACCGGCGGGCGATCGTGTCGCTCGAAGACGAGCCCGCCCTCGAGCGCCTGGCCGAGGCCGAGCGCGTGGACGGCGTGATCGCGCCGGGCATCGACTGGGCCGTCGGCACCGCCGCGCGGATCGCGGCGCGGTACAGGCTCCCGCATCCGATCACGCCGCACGCGGCCGTGCTCTCGAGCTCGAAGCTGCGCCAGCGGGAGCGGCTCGAGCAGGCGGGCGTGCCCCAGACGCGCTGGAAGGTCGTGACCGAACCGGACGACGAGCTCGGCTTCCCCTGCGTCGTCAAGCCGACCGACCGCCACGGACGCCGGGGCCTCTCGCTCGTGCGCAGCCCGGACGAGCTGCGAGCTGCCGTGGAAGCGGCGCTGACGGCCTCGAGGGTCGGGCGCTGCCTCGTCGAGGAGCTCGCGCAGGGCCCGGAGGTGACTGTCACCGGCTTCTCGAGCGGCGGGCGGTTCCACGCGCTGACGGTGATGGACCGGCTGCCTCGGGCCCACGTGTGGCCAAGCCACTGGGGATCGTCCGCCGCGACGGTCGCGGAGGCAGCCGCGCGTGCGCTCGGGATCGACGAGGGGCCGTCCTCGATCCAGCTGCGCGTCGGCCCGGAGGGGCCGAAGGTGGTGGAGCTCGGTGCCCGGCTCGGCGGAGGCCACGACGCGGAGCTCTGCGAGGCCGCGCTCGGCGTCGACCTGAACGGCCTCGCGCTCTCGGCGGCCCTCGGCGAGGAGATCGAGCCCGAGCGGCTCGCGGCCAGCCCGCGGGTGGCCGGAGCCTGCGTCTACTTCATCGCCGGCGAGCCGGGCGAGCCTGACGGCGTCGAACGGGCCGCCGCGTCGCCCGGGGTCGAGTGGGTCCGCGTGTACGCCGGCTCCTCCTCAGGCCGGCGCGGCGCGGTGCTCGCGACCGGAATCACGCGGGAGCAGGCTCTGGAGTGGGCGGCTCGCGCAGCCGAGTACGTACGCTTCCGCACGGTCCATGCCGAAGCGCTCGCCTAGCCGCGTGAACAAGCGATTTCTCCGCCTCTCCGGGACGCTGGTCGTCACCGGCCTCTGCCTCGCGTACCTGATCTGGAAGATCGACCTCTCGAAGACGCTCCACATCCTCGCGCACGCGAACTTCGGCTACTTCCTGGGTGCGGTCGCGATCATGGTGCTCTCGGTGTGGCCGATGGCGTGGCGCTGGCAGCGGCTGCTGGTCGCCCGCGGCATCCACGACCGCCTGTCCTGGCTCGTTCGCGCGTACTTCGTCGCCTACACAGCGGGCCAGGTGCTGCCGACCGCGGTCGGGGGCGACGCCGTGCGGATCTACGAGACCGCCCGCCGCCATCCGACCCGAGGCGGGGCCGTGGCGGGCTCGGTGCTGCTCGAGCGGGCGCTCGGCGGGGCGGCCACCCTGGCCCTGGCCGCTGTCGGCTTCGCGCTCGCGCTCGGCCACTACGACGTTGGCGCCTACCTCTGGATCGAAGGCGCCTTCGTGCTCGCGACGCTGGTCCTCGCCGTCGCGCTCTTCTCGCGCCGGATGCGCCCGCTGCTCGCCCGGACGGCCCCGCTCCTACGGAAGGTCCGGCTCGAGCGCCCGATCCGATCGGTCTACGAAGGCATTCACGCCTATCGCGACCACCCCGGCCTGCTCTTCGGCGTGTTCGTGCTGACTCTGGCTGTGCAGACGGTACGGGTGCTCGCCATCTGGCTCTCCGGCAAGGCGGTCGGCGTCGACCTCTCGCCGCGCCCGTACTACGTGATGGGCCCGCTGCTCTTCCTCGTGCTGCTCCTACCGATCTCGGTGAACGGGATCGCCGTGCGCGAGTCGTTCTTCGTCAGCTTCCTCGGGAACCTCGGCGTCGACGCGGACAAGGCCTTCGCGACCGGCTTCCTCTTCTTCGTGGTCACGCTCGCGCTCTCGCTGCCCGGAGCGCTGTTGCTCGGCTGGCAGAGCCTGCGCGGATTCACGCGCGCCAGCCCGAACCATGGCTAGCGTCTCCGTCGTCGTCGTCACGTTCAACGCGCTGCCGTGGATCGAGCGGGCGCTCGAGAGCGTGCGCGGCCACGAGACGATCGTGGTCGACCACGGCTCGACCGACGGCACGCTCGAGCTGGTGCGCGAACGCTTCCCCGAGGCGCGGCTGATCGAGCAGGAGAACAAGGGCCTGGGCGGCGGCTCGAACACCGGCATGCGCGTCGCCTCGGGCGCCTACTTCCTGCTGCTCAACTCGGACGCGTGGGCGCTGGACGACGCCGTCGAGCGGCTCGCGGCCTTCGCGGACGAGCATCCCGAGGCGGCGGTCGTCGGCCCGAGGCTGCTCAACCCGGACGGCTCGCTCCAGCCTTCCGTGCGCGGGTTTCCCAGCGTGTGGCGGCTCGCGACCGAGTACCTCTTCCTGCGCAAGCTGGCGCCGCGCTCCCGCGCATTCAACTCCTTCTACGGCGCCGGCTTCGACCACGACGAGGTGCGGGAGGCCGAGTTCCTGATGGGCGCGTGCCTGCTCGTCCGGCGCGAGGCCGCGGATACCGTAGGCCTCTTCGACGAGGACTTCTTCATGTTCAGCGAGGAGACGGACTGGTGCTACCGCTTCCGGCAGGCCGGCTGGCACGTGCTCTTCACCCCCGAGGCGGAGTTCGTGCACGTGGGCGGGGCGACCACACGGCAGAACTGGGGGCCCATGTTCCGCGAGCAGGTGCGTGGTCACCTGCGGTTCCTGGCGAAGCACCGCGGCCCGAAGGAGGCCGAGCGCGCACGCAGGCTGCTGCTGGTCTCGCTCCGCCTCCGCGCGCTCGCGTTCCCGGGCGACCGGGGCAGGACGTACAAGGAGGCGGCGCGCTGGCTGGCCGCCTCGCCGACACCCGAGCTCTTGGAGGCGCGCGGGTGAGGGCGCCCGCGCTCGTCGTCGACGTCGGCTGGGTGAACGGGCTGGCGGCGATCAGGTCGCTCGGGCGCGCAGGGATCCCGGTGCTCGCAGTCGACCACCGGCAGAGCGCCCTCGGCTTCCGCTCCCGCTACGCGAGGCCCGTCGTCTCGCCGGACCCGCAGGACGAGGAGGCCTTCGTCTCGTTCCTGGCGGGGCTCGAGGTCGACGCGCCCGCACCGGTCTTCGCCACGCATGACGAGCCGCTGAACGCGATCGCGCGCGGCGCCGAGCGGCTGGGCGGCAAGTTCCTGTACCCGTTCCCGCCCTGGGAGGTGCTCGCCCGGATCCAGACCAAGCGCGGCCAGCTCGAGGCTGCGCGAGCCGCGGGCGTTCCGGTGCCGCGAACGGCCTACCCGGCCTCGGTGGAGGAGGCGCGGGCGGCGGGGGACGAGCTCGGCTACCCCGTGCTGGTCAAGCCGTCCTCGACCGAGGGCTTCAAGAGGCGTTTCGGCCGGCAGGCGTTTCGCTGCGACGGTCCTGGGGAGGTCGCCGCGGCCTTCGCCGACGCCGAGCCCTACGAGCCGATGGTGCAGGAGGTCGTGCCCGGCGGCGACGAGGAGCTCTACACGCTCGGCAGCTACCTCGCCGCCGACGGCGAGGCGCTGGGGCTCTTCTGCGGCCGCAAGCTGCGCCAGACGCCTCCGGGTGTGGGCACCTGCCGCGTGGGCGAGGCCGTCTGGGTCGAGGAGGTCGTCGAGCAGGGGCTCGAACTCCTTCGTGCACTGGAGCACAAGGGGTTGTCGCAGGTCGAGTTCAAGCGCGACCGGCGGGATGGGTCGTTCAAGCTGATGGAGGTCAACCCGCGGCTGTGGCAGTGGCACGGGCTCGCGTCCGCCTGCGGGGTCGACCTGCCGCTGATCGCCTACCGGGACCTCACCGGCGAACGGCCGGCGCCGGTCTCGATGAACGGCCGCCGCAGACGCTGGGCGATCACCCTCCTGCCGGGCGAGGCTCCCGCGCCGCAGCGGCCTCCCTACGTGGACGCCGTCTTCGCCCGCGACGACCTCAAGCCGGCGCTCGTCCAGGTCGCCCGCCTGCTGAAGCCGAGACGGCGCTTGCGCCGTCGCTCTCAGGCCGGGCAGGCTTCGCCCGCGCGGCCGTCTGAACCGACCAGTCGAGGCGAAGTCCGTCAGAAGATCGACCCGTGACATCGGTGGCCGCCGGCCTCGGACTGCGCCTCGCTCCGCGCTCGCTGCCGCTCGCATGGCTCTCGGCGCCTGCGCTGCTTGCCCTCTCGCGGCTCCTGCCGGCGCACGGGCTCGGCCTCGGCCTTCGCCTTGCGGCAGCGATTGCGTGCCTGCTCCTGCCGGGCGCGCTGGTGGCGCGGGCGCTCGGGCTCGGCGGTCTCGCGCCGGCGTTCGCGTGGAGCATGGGCGCGCTCTTCTGCGCCACGGCGGTGATGTTCGCGGTGCACTCGTCCCTCTGGCTGGCGATTGCCCTGCTCGTGGTCGTGGCGGTGGTGGCCGCTCCCTTTGCGGCTGCCCGCGCCGGCGGGGTGGAGGCCTGGAGCCTGGGCGTGCTCGCGCTCGGCGTGGTCGCCGGAATCTCGCTCTGGTGGGTCTCGGGCTACGACGGCGACGCGTTCTTCCACCTGGCCCGGGAGCAGAAGCTGCTCGGCTTCGACTCGCTCTCGCTGCGGTCGGTCGACGAGTTCCGCGACGGGGGACTGCATCCGGGGTACGCCTTCCCGCTCTGGCACGCGGCGGTCGCGATCGTGGCGCGACTCGCAGGCGTCGGCCCGGCCTCGGTCGTGCTCCACGCCCCGACCGTGCTGCTGCCGCTCTCGTTCCTGCTCACCTACGAGGCCGGCCTCGCGCTCTTCCGCTCGCGCTGGGCAGGCGTCGCGACGGCGGTCGTGCAATTCGCGCTCCTGGGGCTCGCCCCCGGGCACGGAGGCGCGTACACCTCGCTCGCGCTCCCGGCGACTGCCTCGCGGGCGTTGCTGCTGCCGGCGCTGCTGGCACTGGTCTTCGCCTACGTCCGCGACCCCTCCTGGCCCCTCGTCGCCTCGATCGGGGCCGCCTCGACGGCGATGTCGCTCGTCCATCCGAGCCACTCGGTGCTCGTCGCCGTTGGGCTCGTCGGCTTCCTGCTCGTGCGGGCGATCCTCGACGTTCGCCACGACGTCCCCCACATCGGCGCGGCCCTGGCCGCGATCCTCGTGCCGGCGGGGCTGGTCGTTCTCTGGCTGCTCCCGGTGGTTCGCGAGACGGTTTCTCACAACCCGTCGCACGCGGAGGTGCGCCGGGCCTTCGCGAACTACGGGCTGCAGCTCGACGTCTTCGGCCTGCACAGCTACCGGCTGGCCCCGGAGCTCTTCGGCCGCGCGGGGCCGATCGCGGTCGCCTCGCTCGCGCTCGTTCCGCTGGCGCTCTTCGCGTTCAGGCGGATGTGGGGCGCCTTCGTGCTCGGGGCGATGCTCGTCACCTTCGCGGTTGCTCTGCTGCCGTTCGTCTTCCCACACTTCGCCGATGCGGTCTCGATCTCGCAGGCCCGCCGGATCGTGGGGTTTGCGCCGAGGGACTTCGTCCTCGTCGGCGGGGCGCTCGTGCTCGCCGGATTGCTGCGCTGGGCGGTCCTGCCGGTCGCGCTCGTCGCAGGGATTGCGCTCCAGCACTGGTTTCCCGGCGATTTCGGGCTGCCCTACAGGCCTGACCAGGGCGCCCCAGCGGCGCTGACCTGGATCGCGTTCGGCGCCGGCGTCGCGGCCCTGCTGCTCGCCGCGTTCTTCGGACGGCGCATCCCCCAGGTCGAAGGCTCGCCGGCGCTCGCGGCCGCCGCCGTCGCGCTGTTCGTCCTCCCGGTGGCCGTGCATGGCTACTCGAACTGGTCCCGCCCGGCCTCGGCGCGGCTCGGGCTTCCGCAGAAGCTCGTCGACGCGGTGAAGGAGAACGTGCCGGTGGGCGATGTCGTCTTCTCCGACCCGAAGACGGCGTACGAGCTCGGCGCCTTCGCGCCGGTCTACATCAACGCCGCACCGCAGTCGCACGTGGCCAGCACGCCCGCCAACCGCCCCACCGAGCGCGTGCACGACGCCGAGCGCTTTTTCCACGACGGCGGCCCGCTCTCCCTGCCCCGCAGCTACGGCGCCCAGTGGCTGCTCGTCGACCGGACGCGGGTGCTGCACAAGCGCTTCGCGCTGCCGCGCGTCTACGCAGGCTCACGGTACGTTCTCTACCGCCTTGATCGGTGATGTCATGAAATCGCCCGTCTCGGGGCGCCGGCGGCCCAGACGCGCCAGATCGCGCATCCGAGCGCGCGAGTTCATGGCGTCAGCGATCCAATGAAAGTTCTCTTGGTGACGATGTACTGGCCGCCGGCCGGCGGTGGCGGCGTTCAGCGGCCGCTCAAGCTGGCGACCCATCTGCCCGCGCTCGGGATCGAGACGCACGTGCTCGCGCCCGACGACCCGAAGTGGCTCCACCGCGACGAGGAGCTGCGCCCGCCCACGCAGGCGTTCGTGCATCGCGCCCGCTACCTCGGCCCGAAGGCGCGGCTGCCCTCCGAGGAGCTGCACGGGCTCAGCGGCACCGACCTCACGCTGGCCAAGGCGCGGCTCGCCTACCGCCGGCTGCTGCTCCCCGACGCGAGCGTCACCTGGGCCGCGACGGCTGTGCCCGCCGCCCTGCGCATCGTCAAGCGCGAGGGCATCGACGCCGTGATCACGACGAGCCCTCCGGTCTCGATGAACCTGATCGGCGCCGCGGTACAGCGGCTGGCCGGGATCGTGTGGGTTGCCGACCAGCGCGACTCGGTACTCCAGAACGCCGACCGCCGCTTCGATCGGAAGGCGGTGCAGGCGAAGGAGAAGGCGCTCGAACGCGTCGTCCGGCTCGTCGCCGAGCGCGCCGACGGCGTCGTGACGGTCTCCGAGTTCATCGCCGACGAGGTACGCGGCTTCGACCCAAAGGGCCCGGTGCGCGTGATCCCGAACGGCTCCGACTTCGACGACTTCGCCGGGCTCGAGTACCGGCCCGGAGAACGCTTCCGGATCACGCACGCGGGCAGCTTCTTCGGCAAGCGCAACCCGCGGGCGTTCCTGACGGCGCTTGCCGAGACCGGCCTCGACGACGTCGTCGCCCGCTTCGTGGGCGACTTCCGAGCCGCCGACCGGGAGTGGATCCCGGAGCTCGACCTCGGCGACCGGCTCGAGCTGATCGACTACGTCCCGCACCGACGGGCGCTCGAGCTCCAGCGCGACTCCGAGGCCAACCTGCTGCTCCTGCCCGAGGCGGCGGGCCGCGGGCGGGTCGTCCCGAGCGGGAAGATCTTCGAGTACCTGGCTGCCGAGCGACCGATTCTGGCCGCGGTGCCCACCGACGGCGCCGCCGCCGAGCTCGTGCGCGAGACGGGCTCGGGCATCGTCGTCGCCCCCGACGACGTGAAGGGGATCCGGGAGGCGCTGCTGGGCCTGCACGCGCGCTGGCGGGCCGGGAAGCTGCAGGACGGTCACCTGACTGACGAGCAGCGGCGGCGTCTCTCGCGGGAGGCCCGCGTCGAGGAGCTGGCCGAGCTGCTCTGGAGCCTTAACTGAGACGCGAGAGCACCCTCGTCCCGTTCTTCTTCCTGGCCGCGGTCTTCTGCGCGACCTTCGCGAAGGTGCAGTGGAGCGTCGCCGGCTCGATCTTCCTCGCCGACCTGACCGCGCTCGGGTTCCTCTTCTCGTATGCCTTCGACCGGCTGGGCCGGAGGCACGGGCCGGTGCCGCGCACGGCGGCGGTGCTGCTCGCGTTCCTGGCCGCCTTCCTGCTCGTCTACCTGATCGGCTTCTTCAACCTCGAGACCGGCCAGGCCCTCGACCAGTACGGGAAGGGGATCGTCAAGTGGCTGATCCACTTCGCGTTCCTCGTGACGGGCGTGATCTACCTCGCGGGCCGCTCTCGGCGCTTCTACTGGCGCACGCTCGGGTGGTTTCTGGGCGGGATCGCGGTCAACGCGGGCTACGGGATCCTGCAGCTGCTCGCGGCCCAGGCCGGCCACAACCTCGACTCCGTCGTGCTCGAGCCGCTGACGCGCGGGGCGAGCCAGATCAACATCTACGGCGCCGTGAACGGCTCGAGCGTCTACCGGCCGAACGCGCTCACCGGCGACCCGAACCACCTGGGGATCGAGCTGATCCTCCCGATCCTGATCCTCGCGCCCATCTATCTGCGGCTCGAGCGCAACCACCGGCTGAGGCTGCCGCTGGCGGTTCTGCTGGGGTTCCTGCTCGTGGCCGAGCTCGCGACGCTCTCCCGCAGCGGGATGCTCGGCCTCCTGGTCGGCGCCCTCGTGCTGCTGGTCCCGTACCGGCACCTGCTCTTCTCGCGCGCGGCCGTGCTGCCGCTCGCGCTGGTCGCGATCCCCGTCGTCTACGAGGTCTACCGCCGCCGCCACTTCTTCGACGTCGTCATCCGCTCGCGGCTCCAGACCGGCGGGCGCTCGACCTCCGCGCACTTCGGTGTCTACGACTTCGTCCCGCAGGTGCTGCACCAGCACCCGCTCTTCGGTCTCGGGTTCAACAACTTCTCCGTCTACTACGAGTTCGTGACCGGCAAGACGAACTGGGGGCCGCACTCGTTCTACGTGGCCCTGCTCGTCGAGGGCGGGCTCGTGGGGACGGCGCTGTTCGCGGTCTTCCTCTGGTACCTCTTCGCACGGCTCGGGGTGGCACGGAAGCTGGGTCGGGCGCTCGCGGCCGCCGGCGACCCGCTCGCTGCGCGGCTCCGGCCGCTCGCCTGGGGGATGACCGCCGCGCTCGTCGGGACGATGGCGGCGAACGTCTTCTACCTGACGATGTCGTTTCTCTACTTCTACGTCTTCGCGATGCTCGTGCTGGCGACGCCGGCGGTGTTCTCCAGGCGATGAAGGTCGCCGTGCTGACGACCTCGTACCCCCGCGAGCCCGGCGATCCTGCCGGGAACTTCGTCGCGGACGCCGTCGAGCGCTTGCGCGGGCGTGGGGTCGAGGTGGAGGTGGTCTCCCCGGCCTCGTTCCGCCACTTCGGGATCGCCTACGGCGCGGGGGTCGTCGGCAACCTGCGGCGCGAGCCATGGCGCGCGGCTCTCCTACCGGCGATGCTCGGGAGCTTCTCGCTGGCGGCGCGCCGCGCTTCGCGGGACGCCGACCTCGTGCACGCCCACTGGCTCCCCGCGGGCGCCGTCGCGCTGACCACGGGGAAGCCGTTCGTCGTGCAGCTCTGGGGGACCGACGTCGAGCTCGCCCGGCGGGCCCCGTCGCTCGCCCGGAGGGTGCTTCGCCGCGCGCGCCTGGTCATCTGCGCCTCCAACGCGCTCGCCGACTCGGCGCGGGAGCTCGGTGCTCGCGAGGTGCGCGTGATCCCGAGCGGGGTGGACGTGCCCGAGGAGGTCGCCGAGGAGGCCGAGCCGCCGGAGGTGCTGTTCGCCGGGCGCCTCTCTCCGGAGAAAGGGATCCTGGAGCTGGTGGAGGCGGCGAACGGGATGACGCTCGTGGTGGCCGGGGACGGCCCGCTCCGCGACCGCGTTCCCGGAGCGCTCGGGTTCGTGCCGCACCATGCGCTCGGCTCGCTGTACGAGCGGGCGGCGGTGGTGGCGGTCCCGTCCCACCGCGAGGGCTTCGGCGTCGTCTGCGCGGAGGCGATGGCCTACGGTCGCCCGGTCGTGGCCGGGGCGGTCGGCGGGCTGCTCGACCTGGTCGCCGACGGGGAAACGGGGCTGCTCGTCCCGCCTCGAGACGTGCCGGCGCTGCGCGAGGCGCTCGAGCGGCTGATCGGCGACCGTGAGCTCCGGCGGCGCATGGGCGAGGCCGCTCGTGAGCGCGTGCGGTCGCGCTTCGCCTGGCCTGCGGTCACCGACGCGACGCTTGCCGCGTACGAGGAGGCGCTGGCGTGAGGCCCGTCGTCGTCTTCGGCCTGTTGCACGCGGGTCTCGCGATCGTGCGCAGCCTCGGACGCCAGGGCATCCCGGTGCACGGCGTGGCGCTTCGGCCCAACGAGTTCGGGCTGCGCTCCCGCTACCTCGCCAGCACCCGCGTGGTCGACGGCGAGGACGGTCTGCTCGAGGCGCTCCGGGCAGCGGCGGCGGGAGGCGAGCGGCCCGTGCTCTTTCCGGAGCGGGACGAGAACGTCGAGGCGGTTCTGAACCGGTGGGCGGAGGTTCGACAGCTCGCCGACGTGCCGCTTCCCGACGATCCCGAGGCGACGATGCGCCTGCGCCGCAAGGACGTCCTGCCGCAGGTCGCCGCGGAGGCCGGCGTCGACTCGCCGAAGACGATCCCGGCGGAGAGCCCCGAGCAGATCCGCGCCGCAGGACTGCGCCCGCCGCTCCTGCTGAAGGCAGTCGAAGGCCAGGAGTTCGCGCATACCTTCGGTGAGAAGGCGTTCGTGGCGCCCGATCTCGACGCTGCCGTCGCCGGCTGGAAGCGCGCGCGCGAGCACGGCTTCCACACGATCGTCCAGGAGCTCGTCCCGGACTCGCACGAGCACGTCTGGTCGCTCTTCACCTACATCGCCCGGGACGGCGAGCCGCGCGCGAGCGTCGTCGGGCGCAAGGTGCGGCAAGGGCCGCTTCGCTTCGGGACGAGCGCCGTCTTCACCTCCGCGATGGACCCCGAGGTTCACCAACTCGGCCAGCGCCTGCTCCGCACAGCCGGATACACCGGGCTCGCGCACGTCGAGCTCGTGCGCGACCCACGCGACGGGAAGCTCAAGCTGCTCGAGGTGAACACGCGCCCGCCGATCTGGGCCGGGATCGCGATGGGCCCGGAGCTCGGCATCGCCGGGATCGCCTACGAGGACCTCTGCGGGACCGACCCACAGCCGGAGCGGACGCTCGGCGACGGCGTCACCTGGCTCTACCTGGCGAAGGACGTGTGGGTCTCCGCGCAGATGGCTCGCCGGCGCGAGCTGCACCCGCGCGAGTTCCTGCGCCATTACGTCGGCGGGAAGAAGGTGCGGGCCGTCTTTGCGGCGGACGACCCGCGCCCGGCGCTCGCGAGTCTCAACTACCTGCGCTCACGCGTCTGATGCGGATCGCGCTCGTCGACCCGCTGGCGTACACACCGCCCTACGACCACGCGCTCGCCTCGTCGCTCGCTGGCCAGGGCCATTCGGTGACGCTCCTCACCTCCCGCTTCCCGCACGGCGAGGTTCCGGCGCCCGAGGGCTACGACCGCGAGGAGCTCTTCGCGCCGCTCTCGACCCGGCTCTTCCGCCGCGCCCCGGCACGGCTCGCGCTCAAGGGCGTCGAGTACCCGCCGAGCGTCGCGCGCCTCGTCCGCCGCATCGAGCGGCTGGATCCCGACGTCGTCCATGTCCAGTGGCTGCCGCGGCCGGAGCTCGACCTGCGCTGGCTGCGCCGAGTCGCGGACGACCGGCCGGTCGTGCTCACCGCCCACGACGTGCTCCCGCGGCGGGAAAAGGCGCGTCGCGCCTGGCCCGACGTGCTCGAGACCGCGGAGCGCGTGATCGTCCACTCGCATCGTGCCGTCGAGCAGCTCGTCGAGCTCGGGCTCGGCCGGGAGCGGATCGCGCGGATCCCCCATCCGGTCTTCGAGGGCGAGGAGCTCCCGCCGCCGAGCGGCCGCACGCTGCTCTTCTTCGGCCTGATCCGCGACTACAAGGGCCTCGACGTCCTGCTCGAGGCGCTGCCGGAGATCCCGGATGCGCGGCTCGTGGTCGCCGGCGACCCGCTCGACCCCGTCGAGCAGGCGGATCTCGACGGTCGGGTGGAATGGCGCCTCGGCTTCCGGCCCGAGCACGAGGTGCGCGAGCTCATGGGCCGTGCGGCGGCGGTTGTGCTCCCCTACCGGCGCCTCGACTCGTCCGGAGTGCTCGCGACCGCGATCGGATACCGTCGGCCGGTCGTGGTGACCGATGTCGGCTCGCTCGGTGAGATCGTGCGTGAGTTCGGCGCCGGCGAGGTCGTCCCGCCCGGCGACCCGCAGGCGCTCGCGCAGGCGGCCGCGCGCCTGCTCGAGCCCGCCGCGCTAGCCGCCGCCCACGAGGGCGCAGGCCGCGCGGCCGAGGCGCTTACCTGGGAGCGGAGCGCCGTCGACCACGACCTGCTCTACCGGGAGGTCAGGCGGTGAGCCGCCTGCTGAAGCGGGTCGCCGACCGGGTCGCGGCCGCGGTGTTGCTCCTGCTGCTCTCGCCGCTCCTGGCGGCGATCGCGGTCTGGATCCTCCTCGACGGCGGGCGGCCGGTCCTGCTCGCGCAGGAGCGGGTGGGCAAGGACGGCAAACGCTTCACGATGCTGAAGTTCCGCACGATGGTTCCGAACGCGCTCGAGCTCGCCCACGGGTTGACCGACGATCCGTACGGCGTCGTCCCCGACGACCCGCGGATCACGAAGCCCGGGGGCTTGCTGCGGCGGACGAGCCTCGACGAGCTCCCGCAGCTCTGGAACGTACTCGTCGGCCAGATGAGCCTCGTCGGGCCGCGGCCGGACCTGGTCGAGCAGGCGGCGAACTACACCGACCGCGACCGCGGCCGGCTCGCGGTCGAGCCCGGCATCACGGGCTGGTCGCAGGTGAACGGGCGCGAGGAGATCACCTGGCCGGAGCGGATCGAGCAGGACCTCTGGTACATCGAGCACTGGTCGCTCGGGCTCGACGCGAAGATCCTGATTCGCACCTTCACGCAGCTGGGGCGCGAAGAAGAGCGGCCGGTCGAGGACGAGATGAACATCGAGCGCGCCCGCTCCCGCGAGAAGGCCGAGTCGAGCTGAGCCTCACCGAGGTCGCGCCGGACACCTGGAACGAGGTGCTCGAGGAGCTCGGCTTCGTGGACGTGTACCTGACCCGCGAGTACGTGGAGGCCTCGACGCTGCTCGAGCCGGGACGCCCGGTCTTCCTCCGCACCGACCAGGCCGTTTTCCCCGCGATCCTGCGCGAGGGCCCGACCGACGTGATCACGCCCTACGGTTACGGAGGGCCCGTGGGCCCCGGCTTCTGGGAGCCGTACACGGACTGGTGCCGCGCAAACGGCGTGGTCACGACGTTCGTCCGCTTCCACCCGCTCTACGCGAATCAGCGCGAGGCCGGGCGCGACGTCCACGTCCAGCCGCTCGCAGGCACCGTGGCGTGGAGGCTCGACGAGGAGGGCGACCTGTTCGAGCGCATGCACCGGCATCACCGGCGCGTCGTCCGTAAGGCCCTCTCCGCCGGCGTCGAGGCCACGGCGCAGCTCGCTCCTGAAAGCCTGGCCGGCTTCGTCGCCCTCTACGAGCGGACGATGGAGCGCCAGGAGGCCGAGGACTTCTACTACTTCCCGCCGGAGTACTGGCGCGCGCTGGAGACGAGCCTCCGCGGTCACGTAGTCCTCTTCGAGGCCGGGGACGACGCCAAGCTCCTCTGCCTGCACGCGCCCCCATGGCTGCACTACCACCTCGGCGCCTCGAGCGACGCCGGCCGCAAGCTCGGCGCCAGCACCCTGCTCTTCCTCGAGGCCGCGCGCTGGGCCCAGGAGCTCGGCTACACCCGCTTCCACCTCGGCGGCGGCGTTGGCGGCGCCTACGACTCGCTCCACGAGTTCAAGCTCCGCTTCGACCCCGGCGGGGAGGTCGAGGCGGCGATCGGCAAGGCGATTCACGACCGCGAGGCCTACCGCGGTCTCGCCGGGCCCGAGGCCGGTGTGGACGGCTTCTTCCCGACCTACCGGCGGCCCTGACGCGCGTTCGTGCAACGATCCGCGACCCGGACGAAGGAGGATCGACGATGAAGGACTTCAGGGAGTTCCTGCTCCGCGGAAACCTCGTCGACACGGCAGTCGGGATCGTGATCGGCCTGGCGTTCGCCGCGGTCGTCACCGCGCTCGTCGCCGACCTGATCACGCCCCTGATCGCCGCGATCGGAGGCCAGTCGGACTTCTCGCAGCTGACCTTCAGCATCAACGGCAGCCGGTTCCTGTACGGCGCCTTTCTCAACGCGCTGATCGCGTTCGTGGTGATCGCGGCGGTGATCTTCTTCCTCGTGGTCAAGCCCGTCAACGCTCTGATGAAGCGCTACAAGGCCGAGCCGCCCGTCGACGAGACCGTCAGGCAGTGCCCTTACTGCCTGAGCGAGATCCCGGTCGCAGCGAGCCGGTGCGCATTCTGCACGCAGGAGGTTGCCGGCGGTACCGTGACGGCGTGATCGTCCTGAAGGCGCTCTTCTGGGCGAGCCTCGGCGGGCTCGCGTGGACCCACGTCGGCTATCCGCTCGCAGCGGCCGCGCTCACCCGCGTCCGCGGCCGCGCGGTGGCCAAGGACGAGGTCACGCCCACCGTCACGCTGATCGTGCCGGCCCACGACGAGGAAGACGTGATCGGCGCGCGCGTCGAGAACCTGCTCGAGCTCGACTACCCGGAGGACAAGCTCCAGGTGGTCGTCGCCTCGGACGGCTCGACCGACCGTACCGACGAGATCGTCTCGAGCTACGACCACGGACGTGTGCGGCTGCTCCCCTGCGAACGCGCGGGCAAGCTCCCGGCCCTCAACCGGGCGGTGCGAGAGACCGAGAGCGAGGTGCTCGCCTTCGGGGACGCGAATGCGACCTGGGCTCCGGATGCCCTGCGCAAGCTCGTGCGCAGCTTCGCCGACCCCGACGTCGCCTACGTGTGCGGGCAGGTGCGCTTCGGACGGCAGGACGGCACGAACAAAGAGGGTGTCTACTGGCGCTACGAGATGTGGCTCCGCCAGAGCGAGTCCGCCCTGGGCTCGATCACCGGCGGCAACGGCGCGATCTACGCGGTCCGCCGCTCGGACTACGTCGAGTGGCCGTTCGGCCACGACCTCGGCTTCCCGAACCTGATGGTGCAGCGCGGCCGACGTGCGGTCTACGAGCCGGAGGCGCTCGCCTACGAGAAGCCCTCGCGCGACATCGAAGACGAGTACCGGCGCAAGGTGCGGATGCTGCCGTGGTCGTGGCGGCACCTGTTCGAGGCCAAAAGCCTACGAGGGGTCCCGCCGGTCTACCTCGCGGAGCTGCTCTCCCACCGCGTTCTCCGCTACGGCAGCGGTTTCCTCCACGTGACGCTGCTCGCGACCAGCATCGCGCTCGTCGGCGAGGGCTGGCCGTACGCGGCGGCGCTGGCCGCTCAGGCCGCGTGGCTGGCGCTCGCCGCCGCGGGGAAGCTGAAGCTGCCCGTCCCGGGAGCAGGTCTCGCGTACTACTACCTGCTGATGACCTGGGCGACCGTGGTCGCGCTCGGCCGCTACCTGCGCGAGGGCGCGCCGCTGATGTGGGAGAAAGCCGAAGGAACGCGCTGAGGCGCCGCTTGCGGTGCCGCCCTCAGGACGTGTCGGCTCGCCCGCACGTCCGTCTGAAATGACCGGTCGAGCCGACTGAATTGCTTGCATTACGTCACAAGGCAATGTCCAACCGAAGGGGTCTCTAGCCTGCTGTCGTGGGCCGTCTGGGAGTCATAGCGCTCGCGCTGCTCGTGCTGCTCGCGGGCTGCGGGGGTGATCAGCGCAAGGCGCAGCCGACCACCGGCTCCGCGCCGGCCGACCTGCGCGCGCCCCCGCCGCCGCCCGCGAGGCACCTGTCGTTCGTGCACGTCATCGTGCTCGACGGCGACAAGAGCACGCCCGTCCGCGGCGCGGAGGTGCGGGTCGGCTCCAGGGCCGGCCGGACCGGGCGTGACGGCGTCGCCAAGATCCGCATCGCGCGGCACGCACGGCTCCCCGTCACCGTCGCGAAACGCGGCTACGACGCGTACGACCAGCGTCTCCAGTTCCGCGGGAAGCCCAAGGTCGGCGTCCGCGTCTTCCAGTCGAAGCTCCAGTGGCTGCGCTACGGCGCAACGCCCGGCCGCACCCAGGCGCATCCGTTCATCCGTGTGCGGCCTCCGTTCCGGGTCGTGTGGAGTCGCGCCGTCGGAGGGCTGATGGAGTTCCCGGCGGCCGTGAGCGACGACGTCGCCTTCGTCTCGAACTACCACGGCAGCGTGCGCGCGTACTCGATGCGAAACGGAGCGAAGATCTGGCGTCGGGACACCGCCGGGAAGATGGCGGCGTCCCCCGCGATCGCAGGCGAGGTGCTCGTCGCGCACGGGATGGACGGGCGGGTCTACGTCCTCAACCGCCACAACGGCCGGGTGCTCTGGACCTACGACGTGGGCGCGCCGATCGAGTCCTCGCCGCTCGTGCTCGACGGCGTCGACTACTTCGGCGCCTGGAACGGGACGGTGTACGCGCTCGACCTGGCGACGCACAAGGCGCGCTGGACCTACGGCTCGGGCTACAAGATCACCTCGAGCGCGGCCTTCGCGAACGGGACGATCTACATCGGCGACTACGGCGGGCGGCTGCTCGCGCTCTCCGCCCGGACGGGCGGCCTGCGCTGGTCGGCCTCGGTCAACGGCCGCATCTACGGCACCCCGGCGGTGGAGAACGGCCGGGTGTTCGCGACCTCCTCGACGGGCGGCTCCCTGACCGCGTTCTCGACCGGGGGCGCCCGGCTCTGGTCGCTCGGCACCGGCTCGTACGTCTACTCGTCGCCCGCGGTCTGGAACGGCCGCGTCTACTTCGGTTCCTACAACGGCTCGTTCTACGCGGTCTCGGCCCGTAACGGCGCGATCGGCTGGCGCTTCTCGACCGCCGGCGCGATCGCGGGAGCAGCGTCGATCGTGGACGGCGTCGTCTACTTCAGCAACCGCCAGCACCGGATTTACAGCCTGGACGCGCGCTCCGGCCGGCAGGTCTTCCGCTTCCCCGACGGCGCCTTCGTGCCGGTCTCGGGCAACGCGCGGCGGCTCCTTTTGCACGGCTTCTCGCGGCTGTACGCCGTCGAGCACAAAAGCCGATGAAGCGCGTGTTGATCGGCGTCGGCGTGGCGCTGCTCGTGATCGTGGGAGCGCTCGTCGGGGTCGGCCTCTACCGCGAGCACCAGGGCCGCGACGTGCGTGGCTCCTCGACCGAAGAGTTCTCGACCACCCAGCAGCAGCCGGTCGCCCGGCCGCCTACCGCGAAGATCCGCTGGCCGATGTACCGCTTCGACGAGGCGCGGCAGGGCGACGCGCCGAAGATGCTCGTGAAGCCGCCCTACCGGCCGCTGTGGTTCTTCCGGGCGGGCTCGCTCGTCGAGTTCCCGCCCGCGGTCGCCTACGGGAAGCTCTATTTCGCAAATGCAGATGGGGTCCTGTTCGCGGTCGACATCAGCAAGGTGAGGACCGTCTGGGCCTACCGCGCACGCCGGTGCACGGCGGCAACGCCCGCGATCGACGGGCACAGCATCTACATGACCTTCCTGAACAAGCCACCGTGCAACGCGAGCCGCTCCGGGATCGACGGCCAGGTCGTCGCGCTCAACGCCGACACGGGCAAGGTCAGGTGGAAGGTCACGATCGGGCCAAGCGAGTCGTCGCCGCTCGTGGTCGACGGCGTCGTCTATGTCGGTGACTGGAACGGCAAGGTCTACGCCTTCAATGCCGCGACCGGGAGCACGCGCTGGACGTTCTCGACCGGCGGCAAGGTCAAGGACGCGATGGCCTATGCGGGCGGCCGTATCTACTTCGGCTCCTACGACCACCACGTCTACGCGGTCAACGCGCGCACCGGCAAGCTCTTCTGGCGCGCCTCGGCTCAGCAGCGGCTGGGCTCGCGCGGAACCTTCTACTCGACGCCCGCGGTCGCCTACGGCCGCGTCTACATCGGCTCGACCGATGGCAAGGTCTACTCCTTTGGCGCCACCAGCGGGAAGCTGCGCTGGTCGCACGGCACCGGCGACTACGTCTACTCCTCGCCGGCGGTCTGGAATGCGCGTGTCTTCGCCGGCTCCTACGACGGCACCATGTACGCGTTCAATGCGGCCACCGGTGAGGTGCTCTGGAAGTTCGAGTCGAACGGCGCCATCTCCGGCTCGCCGATCGTGATCAACGACGTCCTTTACTTCTCGACCCTGAAGGGGCGCACGTACGCACTGAACCCGCGGAACGGCAAGCTGCTGTGGGGGTTCCGCCGCGGCGCCTACGCGGCCCCCGTCTCGGACCGGCGACGGCTCTATCTCGCCGCCTACTCGCGCGTCTTCGCCCTCGCTCCGCGCCTGCCGGGCTAGGTAGAGTCGCCCGCGGCCATGGCCACCAAGACGAGGATGGACGACCTGCCCGATCTCGACGCCGAGCGGGAGGTCGACCTGCGCAGCTACTGGGACCGCATCGCGGCACACTGGTGGCTGCTGCTCGTCGGACTCGCCGCTGGTCTCGTGATCGGCTACCTGATCTCGCTCGGGGGTAGCCAGGTCTACAAGGCGAAGGCGACCGTCTACCTCGGGCAGCCGCTCTCCGGGAGCGGCATCCAGGTGCAGAGCCAGGCGACGAACCCGAGCACCGTGCGACAGATCGTCACCTCCGAGACGACGATCGACTCGGTCGCGCGGAAGGCCGGCCTGAAGCCGTCACAACTGCGTGGGCACATAGCGACCCAGGCCGTCACGGGCGCGATCACGCGGCTCGGGCAGAACCCGCTCGTCGCGATCACCGTGACCGGGAACCTGCGCGGGAAGGTAGCCCGCGCAGCCAACGGACTTGCGACCAGGGTAGTGACCTCGCCGGCGCTGGCGAGTTACTCGCAGACCAAGATCTCGAACCTTCGGACGCTGGTCCAGGGCGAGCAGGTGGCGCTCAGCTCTCTCGACACGAACATCAAGGCCCAGCAGGCCGCTCTGACAGGCGCCTCAGGCCTGTCGACCACCGACCGCCTGATCCTGACGAACACACTCAACGGCCTCGTCCAGCAACGCCTCACCACCGTCGACCAGCTGACCACGAACCAGCAGCAGCTGGCTCTGGCCGAGGACGTCGAGGCGCCGCAGCTGATCACGCGCGCGACCGCGACGAAGACGACGGCCCGCAGCCGCCGCAACACCGTGCTCGTCGCGGGGCTGATCGGCCTCATCCTCGGCGGGATCGCCGCGCTGCTGTACGAGCCCGCCCGCCGGGTCGTCCGCCGCCACTCCTAGGTTTCAAGCGTGCTCGACGGCAAGCGGGTTGCGGTCGTCGTGCCCGCGCACGACGAGGAGAAGCTGATCGCGGAGACGATCCGCAGCATCCCCGACTTCGTCGACCGGGTCTACGTCGTCGACGACCGCTCGCAGGACGGGACCGTCGAGGTCGTGCGCTCGCTGACGGACTCGCGGGTGAAGCTGATCGAGCACGAGCGCAACCTCGGCGTCGGCGGTGCGATCGTGACGGGCTACAAGCGTGCCCGCGACGACGGGATCGACGTCACCGCGGTCATGGCCGCGGACGCCCAGATGGACCCCGGCGACCTCGAGAAGCTCGCGGGCCCCGTTGCTCGCGGTGAGGTCGACTACGCGAAGGCGAACCGCCTCTTCACGGGCCAGGCGTGGGACGTGATCCCGCGCTACCGCTACCTCGGCAACGCGGTTCTGAGCCTGCTGACGAAGATCGCCTCGGGCTACTGGCACGTCGCCGACTCGCAGTCCGGCTACACCGCCGTCTCGCTCGAGTACCTCCAGCTGCTCGACCTCGACCGCATCTACCAGCGGTACGGCTTCCCGAACGACATGCTCGTCCACCTGAACGTCTGGAACGCGCGGGTGCGCGACTACCCCTCGCGGCCGATCTACGGCGTCGGCGAGCGCTCCGGGATCCGGCTGCGGAAGGTCGTGCCGGCGATCTCGTGGCTCCTCTTCAAGGGCTTCTGGTGGCGCATGCGCGAGAAGTACGTGATCCGCGACTTCCACCCGCTCGTCTTCTTCTACGTGCTCGGGGTCCTGATGACGGTGCTCGGCCTTGCGCTCGGCATCACGGAAGTCGTGCTCCGGATCCTCGGCAACCAGATCACGGCCGCGACCGTCGTGCTGGTGGCGCTGCTGCTGATCTTCGGCTCGCAGTTCACCCTGTTTGCGATGTGGTTCGACATGGAGTCGAACAAAGACCTGGGCGGACGCGGCCGTAGAAGGACAGACTTGGACCGCTGACGGCAAGCTCGTGCGGAGTAGCCGCTACGCAGATTTGTGTCAGTTGACACCAGCAGCAGGGCGAATGTAGGGTCGGCCCCCTCGAGCGGCTCGAGAGGAGCATTTCATGATCGGACCGTTTCTCATCAGACTCGTCGAGGAGCCTCAGTTGCTCGACGCCTACATGCGGGACCCTGACGTCGCGATGGAGGCGGAAGGGCTCTCACGGGAAGAGCGCGCGATCGTCCGAAGCGGCAGTCTCAAGCAGCTGCGCGACGCACTCCAGAAGGAGTACCCGGACAAGGAGATCTTCCTGGGCAAGGTGCCGCAGGTCCTCGGGCAGGCGCCACACTTCGCGCCCGGCGACGGGGACGACGACTAACCCCGCGCCGGGCGAAATGCCCAGAGGCTCCCTCACCGTCGTCGGCACCGGAATCCAGGCAGCCGCGCACCTGACGACGCAGACCAGGCTCGTGATCGGTCGTGCAGACGAGGTTCTCTATCTCGTCAACGATCCGGTCGCGGCCGTCTGGATCGAAGGGGCGAACCCGAATGCTCGTTCACTCGACTACCTCTACGAGAGCGGCAAGGATCGCCGCGAGACGTACGCCGCGATCGCCGAGGAGATCGCGTCGCGTGTTCGTCTCGGACTGGACGTCTGCGCGATCTTCTACGGGCATCCGGGCGTGTTCGCGTGGCCTGGCCACGAGGCGATCAGACGCCTTCGCGCCGAGGGATCCTCCAGCCGGATGCTGCCGGGCGTCTCCACGCTCGACTGCCTTGTCGCCGACATTGGAATCGACCCGGCGAGCACGGGCTGCCAGACCTACGAGGCCACCGATTTTCTCGTTCGTCGGCGCACGATCGACCTCTGTGCGCTGCTGATCCTCTGGCAGATCGGCTTCGTCGGCAACGCGACCTACGAGCCGGTTCCCAGCATGGACGGTCTGCCGCTGCTTCTGGAGCGCCTCTTGGAGGTCTATCCGGAAGACCACGAGACGATCATTTACGAGGCTTCCCCGTATCCCGTCTCCGAGCCGATCATTCAACACCTTGCGCTGTCCGAGGTGCTCGAGGCCGAGTTCTCCCCGATCGCAACGATGGTGCTACGGCCGCGGGACCGGCCTGAGGTCGATCAGCGAATGCTGGAACGAGTCAGGTCGCTCCGGCGCTGACGCCCGCACTCAAGGTCGCGCGAGCCTTGCCGGCCGAGACAACGTTCCCTTTCGCCTCGTACAGTCGCAGGGCTTCGGCCGTGCTCCTCGCTGCCTCTTCCTTCCGGCCGGAAGCGGCGAGGATTTCCGCGAGGCTGCTCAGTGCATGAGCCCGCATGTTCAGGGCGTCAGTCTCGGAGATCAACGCGACGGCCTTGCGGGCGAGACTCTCCGCCTGGCGTGGCTCTCCGCGTCTGGCAAGCACACGGGCTCGCGCCGACCGCCATGTGACCTGTGCCCAGACGTCGTCGGGTGAGGTCGCTTCCTCGCTCACGACCGTGAGGTGCTCGGCCTCCTCGTCTCGCCCCTGGAGATAGAGCGACTCTGCCAGCGAGGCCGCAATCGTCGACAGGTTGAGCTTTTCACCAAGAGAAGAGAGCGTCTCGAAGCCGGACCGGAAGATTCGTTCGGCCGCCTCCGGCTCCCCGGCCAACAGCTCGACGGCCCCCGGCCAGGAGCTCCACGCCGCGAGCGCGAACCGCCGGCCGAACTCCTCGTAGATCGCTGAGCTGCGGCCGGCGAGCTCGCGGGCTTCGTCGAACCGCCCGCGCATGGCCTCGCCGAAGGCCATCGCATAGCCGATGGCTGCCTCGAGGACCTTGTCGTCAGCGGCCTCCTCGAGAATGTCGCGGCAGCGCCCCAGCGCCGTCTCTACCGGCGTGGGTCCGTCGACCGCTGCGAGCGCGAGGTACGTGCGAGCCCGCGAGAGCTCGCGCTTAGAGCCCACTTGCTCTGCATGGACGACGGCCCGCGTCATCGCAGTCTCCGTCGCTGCGAACTCGCAGCGCAACCACCACATTTCTCCCACGACGAACCAGGCACGTGCCAGTCCGGCGTCGTCACGCGCCTCCTCGAGCGGAGCGATCGCGCTCTGGGCATCGTGGAGGTACTCAGTGATGCTGCGATGCTGCTCGACAGACGAGCGGACGAGTGAGCGCTCGAGCAGCGCGCGGGCCGCCAGAGCCTTGTCCCCTCGGGCTTCGGCTTCTTCACTTCCTTCCCGGAGGACGCTCTCGGCGCGCGTGAAGCTCCCGGTCTCGAGGAGGCTTCGCCCCAGATCGATGAGCACCTCGGCTCGGCGTGGCGTGTCCGTCAGGAGAGCGGCTGCCCGTTCGAGCAGGCCGACAGCGGCTGGGGAGTCCCCACGCGCGATTGAGCGTCGGCCCGCGGCGGCCAGAAGTTCGCCGGCGCGAGATGCGAGCGCTCGGCCGCGCTCGTCGAGTGGCGCGAGGTCGAGCCGGTGTTGGACGGCCCGCTCGAGATGAAACCCGATGAGCTCCTCGGGCTCGCCGCCCCTCTGCTCGAGCCACCGCGCGAACCCCACGTGCAGCTCGGCCCGGATCTCCTTCGGTACCGCGTGATAGGCAGCCTCCTGGATGAGGAGGTGGCGGAACCGGAATGCCTCCTCGCCTGGACGGCTCGCGCGGTGCGGACGGATGAGCTCCTTGCGCTCGAGCGCCTGCAGACATGCGGCGACTCGCGTGCGCGCCGCACGAGGCGTGAGCGCCTCCACCGAGCTGCGATGGAACACGTCTCCCTCCACCGCCGCGCACTCGATTGCCCGGCGCTCCTCCTGGCTGAGCTGGTCGAGCCGTGACGCGAGGAGCAGCTGGATCGTGGGCGGCACTTGGACGCGTGAGAGGTCGCCGGTCGCGACCCAGTGCCCGTTGTCGCGGACGAGCAGCCCTTCGTCGATGAGCATCGACAGCGTCTCCTCGACGTAGAGCGGATTCCCCTCGGACGCGTCTCTGATGCGCACCTGGATGCTCGACTCCGAGGCGGCCTGGTCGAGGAGGTTGTGAATGAGGGCCCCGCAGTCCTGCTTCGACAGCGGCTCGAGGAAGATCGTTGTCGCGTTCCGCTTTCCACCTCCCCAACCGGGCCTGAGCTCGAGAAGCTCCGGTCGAGCCATGCAGACGATGAGGATCGGAACGTCGCGCGACCATTCCGCCACGTGCTCGATCAAGTCGAGGAACGTCGGTTCAGCCCAGTTGAGGTCGTCGAAGCCGACAATGAGAGGCTTCCGACGCGCAAGTGCCTCGAAGAGCTTGCGTATTCCCCAGAAACCTTCCTCCGCGGATGTGGTCGTGCCCTCCGGGCCGAGCAGGCCGGCGATGCGGGTCGCCGCGAGGTCTGCCGCCTCGTCGGGGCCGAATACCGAAACGATCTTCCTTTGAACCTCCTCGGACGAGTCCTCCTCGTCAATGCCCGTCGCCAGCTTGATCACTTCGACCGCTGGCCAGAACGTGATCCCTTCGCCGTAGGATGGGCATCGCCCGAGCAGGACTGTTGCATCGGACCCGACTTCTTTGAGCAGCTCGGCGACGAGGCGCGACTTTCCGACGCCCGCGGTGCCGAGGACCGTGAACAGGATGCAGGCGCGCTCGGAAACGGCTCGTTCGTGAGCATGCATCAGCAACTCGAGCTCACGTGCCCGTCCCACCATGGGAGAGCCGGACCGGCGGGCATGGGCCGGGGCGCCGGGCGTCACTCCAAGGAGGCGGTAAGCGTGGAGGTGCGCGGTCTTCCCTTTGACGGCGAGCGGACCGACCGGTTCGACCTCGACGGCGTCCCGGACGAGGCCGCAGGTCTCCTCGGAGATCAGGATCTCCCCCGGGGCGGCGCTCCCCTGCAGGCGCTCGGTCACGTTCACGGTGTCCCCCGTGACGAACGCCTCCCCGCCGGCTGGATCTCCGGCGATCACCTCGCCGCTAGCGACGCCCATCCGGACCCGGAGGCTCAGGCCGAACTCCCGCTCGAGGTCTTGGTTGAGCTCGGCAAGCTGCTCGCGCATCTCGATGGTGGCGCGGACTGCTCGCAAAGCGTCGTCCTCGTGCACATGCGGAATGCCGAATACCGCCATGACGGCGTCGCCGATGAATTTCTCGACGGTGCCGCCGTGGCGCTCGAGCACCGTGCGCATCTCGTCGAAGTAGCGAGTCATCACCCGCCGTAAGGACTCTGGGTCCACCCGTTCGCCGAGCGCCGTCGAACCGGTGACATCCGAGAAGACGACCGTGACGGTCTTTCGAACCTCTCTCCCGGGTGCCGTATCGAGTGCAAGTGCCGAACCGCACTCGCTGCAGAACTTGAACAGCTCCGGGTTCTCCTGCCCGCACTTCGGACACGCCGGCATGCAGTGAGTCTAGGACGCTGAGCCGGGAACTACGAGCGCAAGCAAGCCGCTCGTCGACGGACGCGTAAGGACTTCGTAAGGCGTGCCCGAGTTGGAAGGATCCGGCTCGCGGCGCCGATACCATGTCCCCTCGTGCCAACCGCCCTTGTGACCGGGGGAGCCGGGTTTCTCGGCTCCCATCTTTGTGAGCACCTGCTGCAAGTGGGGTACCGCGTCGTGTGCGTCGACAACCTCGAGTCGAGCACGCTCGAGAACCTCGAGCACCTGCGCGACGACGCCTTCGTGTTCGTCAACCACGACATGGTCGAGCACCTCGAGGTCGACGAGCCCGTGGACATCGTCTACCACCTCGCGGCGCTCGCGAGCCCGATCGACTACCTCCGCCAGCCGCTGCACTCGCTGAAGATCGGCTCGTACGGCACGCACCACGCGCTCGGGCTGGCGAAGTTCAAGCGGGCACGCTTCCTGCTCGCCTCGACGAGCGAGGTCTACGGCGACCCGCAGATCCACCCGCAGCCCGAGAGCTACTGGGGCAACGTCAACCCGATCGGCCCCCGCGGCGTCTACGACGAGGCGAAGCGCTACGCCGAGGCGCTGACGATGGCGTACCACAACCAGCAGGGCGTGGACACCGCCATCGTGCGGATCTTCAACACCTACGGGCCGCGAATGCGCTCCTACGACGGCCGCGCGATCCCAACCTTCGCGCGCCAGGCGCTCGAGCACGAGCCGATCACCGTCTTCGGCGACGGCTCGCAGACACGCAGCTTCTGTTACGTGGACGACCTGATCCGCGGCCTGCAGCTACTCGCCGACAGCGGCGAGCACCTGCCGGTGAACATCGGCAACCCTCAGGAGTTTTCGATTCTGGAGCTCGCACAAACACTTATCCGTCTCACGTCGTCAAAGAGCGAAATCGTGTTCGAAGCACTTCCAATCGACGATCCACAGGTTCGCCAACCCGACATCACGAGAGCCAGGCAGCTGTTGGGCTGGGAGCCGGAAATCCAACTCGAGGAGGGGCTGCGGCGCATGCTGCCGAGCCTCGGGAGGGAACCACTTGGCGTTTAAGCGAAGCAGCATCGCCCAAATCAGCATCGCCCTATTACTGCTTGCCATGTGCGTCGTCGCGGCCGGAGCGAAGGCCAAGCCGGCGGCTGCAGCACGCGGGATGCTCGTCGGCGTCTTCGACCCGAACCGGCCGTTCGACACGCCCGACACCACGTTCCCGACGCTCGTGAACCTGCGAGCACAGATCATCCGGGTGAACCTCAACTGGAACGAGGTCGCCACGAAGCGACCGTTGAAGCCCACCGATCCCGCCGACCCGGCGTACGACTGGTCTCGCTACGACCAGCTGATGCTCAACGCGAAGAAGTACAAGATCCAGGTGCTGTTCACGATCTTCGGCACCCCGCGCTGGGCCAACGGCACGAAGAAGGGAATCAACCGCGCGCCAAGGCAGATGGCGTTCCTGAAGTACTTCGCCACCGCTGCCGCCAAGCGCTACAGCGGTACCTACAAGCGCGACGACGACACCGTCCTGCCGGCGGTTCGAAAGTGGCTCGCCTGGAACGAGCCGAACAACCCGGTCTTCCTCACGCCGCAGTGGACGAAGATCAACAACAAGCGCTACGTGGCGACCGCCGCGAAGCTCTACGTCGGCATCTGCACAGCGGTGTGGTCGGGCGTGCATGCGACGAACCTGAAGCAGGAGGTCGTCGCCTGCGGCGCCACCGATCCGCGCGGCAACAACTCCGGCAAGAACCGCCGGCCGTCCATCTCGCCGCTGGCGTTCCTCGCGTGGCTGAAGAAGTTCGGCCTCAAGCACTTCGACGTCTACGCGCACCATCCGTACTACAGCCGGCCGGCCGAGACGCCGTCGACGAAGCCGACGACCAAGAACGTCGTCACGCTCGGGAACATCGGCGACCTGACCAAGCTTCTCGGCAAGCTCTACGGAAACAAGAAGCTCTGGATCACCGAATACGGCTACCAGACGAGCCCGCCCGACCGGACGTTCGGCGTCTCGTGGGCCAAGCAGGCCAAGTACCTGACGCAGGCGTACTCGATCGCACGCAGAAATCCGAGGATCACGATGATGCTCTGGTTCCTGCTCCGCGACGAAGGCCGCCTCGGCGGCTGGCAGTCCGGCTTGTTCACGGCGGCCGGCAAGAAGAAGCCGTCGTACAACGCCTTCAGGCGCCTGCCACACTAGGACTGTGGCTATAGGAACACCGCAGCGGGGGAGGGGTCGCATCCCCGCCCCCGTTGCGGACAGCGCGGACGAAGCGCCCCCGCGGATCGTCTCCGACATCCGATCGGGGGCGCCGTTCTTTCTCACGCGCAGCCAGCTGGCGGCGGCGGCGCGCCGGCTCGCCAGCATCATCGCGCTCGTCTGCATCGACCTCGGCGGGCTGGTCATCGGCCTCTACGCGGCGCTCGTGGCCCGCGAGCTCTACTACGGCCGCACGCCGATCCTCTGGGGCGTGCTCTGGCGCGTCGAGACCGACTGGCTCCCGTTCCTGACCTTGATCACGGTGCTCGTCTTCTCGCAGGCGGGCCTCTACGAGGAGCGCGGCCGGCGACCCGGTTTCGGGCGGATCCTGTCGTCGTTGATCATCGTTGCGCTGATCACGCTGGCCTTCGCGATCGGCACGGGCCACAATTTCTCCACGTACGGGCTGGCGCCGACCGCCGTGCTCCTCGGCGCGATCGTGATCGCCGCCCTGCGGGCGAGCTACGACTTCGTCTCGGGCGAGGTGCTCCGGACGCTCGGAGCTCGCCGGTACGCGCTCCTCGCCGGCTCGGGAGCCAACGTCGCCCATCTGCATCGCGCCCTCGGCTCGGCGCGCGGCGGGATCGACTACGAGTTCATCGGCGCGCTCGCGCCCGATGCGGACGGCGTCGATCTGCCCGTCCTCGGCGACGTCCAGGATCTCCCGGCGATCCTCGAGTCCGAGCGGGTCGACGAGCTGATCGTCACCGACACCGACTTTCGCGACCGGGAGCTCCTCGAGATCGTCTCGCACGCCCACCGAAAGGGAGTGCAGGTGCGGATCGCGCCCGAAGGCGACCGAGCTCTTGACCCAACGCGCCGAGTTCGTGCCGGGCCAGGGCGTGCCGCTGTTCGAGCTGCGCCCGCCCGCGTTCGTGGGCATCGACTGGTTCGTCAAGCGCGGTTTCGACCTCGTCATGTCGGGCCTGGTGCTCCTGGTCGGCCTGCCGCTCTGGCTCGGGATCGCGGCCGCCGTCAAGCTGAGCACGCACGGCCCGGTCTTCTTCCGCGACCGCCGGCCCGGGCTCGGAGAGCGGGAGTTCGGGATGCTGAAGTTCCGGACGATGTACGCCGACGCAGCCGGTCGCCAGGACGAGCTCGAGGCCTCGAACGAGGCGGACGGGCCGCTCTTCAAGATCCGCGAGGACCCGCGCGTCACTCCGGTGGGAGCGTTCCTGCGGCGGTTTTCGCTCGATGAGATCCCGCAGCTCTGGAACGTCCTTCGCGGTGAGATGAGCCTCGTCGGCCCGCGGCCGCTGCCTACCAGGGACTACGAGCAGCTCGAAGGCTGGCACCGGAAGCGCTACCTCGTCCTTCCGGGCGTCACGGGGCTGTGGCAGATCTCGGGCCGCTCGAATCTCGGCTTCGACGATCTCGTGCGGCTGGACTTCTACTACCTCGAGAACTGGTCGATCTGGCTCGACATCTCGGTGCTCGTCAAGACGATTCCGGCGGTGTTCAGCGGCCGCGGCGCCTACTGACGCTTTCGGTCGTCATCGTCGCCTACGAGTCGGGCGAGGCGCTCGCCCGCTGCCTGCGCTCGCTCCCGGCCGACGCTGAGGTGATCGTCGTCGACAACGGCGGCAGCGATTCGGCGGTCGTTTCCGCGCAGGGCGAGGGTCGGGTGCGCCTGGTCGAGCCCGGCGAGAACCTCGGCTTCGCGGGCGGCTGCAACCGCGGCGCCGCCGAGGCGACGGGCGATGTGCTCGTGTTCCTGAACCCGGACACGGTCGTGGAGGACGGCGCGCTGGCGCAGCTCGGGCGGACGTTGGACGACCCTGAGATCGGAATCGCGATGGCCCGTTTGCGGCTGCTCGATCGGCCCGACCTGCTCAACTCCGGCGGAACCGTCGTCCACGTCAGCGGCCTGGCGTGGGCCGGTCGGTTCGGCGAGCCCGCGGAGAGCATCGACGGGCTCGAGGACGTGGCCGCCGCCAGCGGAGCGGCGCTGGCGATCCGGCGAGAGACCTTCGCCGAGCTCGGCCGCTTCACGGAGGAGCTGTTCATGTACCAGGAGGACGTCGAGCTGAGCTGGAGGGCCCGTCTGGCCGGGCTGCGCGTGGTCGTCGACCCCGGAGCGGACGTGTTCCACGAGTACGAGTTCGGCCGGCACCCGTCGAAGATCGCGCTGCTGGAGCGCAACCGGCTCATCTTCGTGCTGACCGGCTACCCGCTCGGGCTCCTGGTTCTGCTCGGGCCGGTCCTCGCCTGCGGAGAGCTGGCGATGCTCCTACTCTCTGCGAGGCGGCGCTGGCTTCGCGGGAAGCTGGGCGGCTGGTGGTGGTGCCTCGGCAACGCGCGTTGGCTCGCAAGCTCACCGGCGCGAGACGAAGAGCCTGCGGCGGGTGAGGACGCGCGAGCTGGCCCCGTTCCTGACGCCGTCGCTCGATCCGAGGATGGTGCCCCTGCCGCGCGGCACGGGCTTCATCAACCGGTTGCTCGGCCCGTACTGGTCGCTCGTGCGGAAGGCTCTGTGAGGATAGGCAGGTGACCGAGACGCGCTGGCGCATCCCACTCTCCGACGTGATCGTCGACGACGAGCTCGTCGAGTCCGTGCTCGAGGTTGTCCGCTCCGGCTGGTGGAGCATGGGGCCGCGGGTCGAGGAGTTCGAGCGCGAGTTCGCGGCGTTCTGCGGCGCCGCGCACGGGATCGCGGTCGCCAACGGCACCGCAGCGCTCCACCTCGCGCTGCTCGCAGTCGGCTGTGGACCCGGCGACGAGGTGGTGGTGCCGTCGCTGAACTTCGTCGCGGCGGCGAACACGATCAAGCACACGGGCGCCGAGCCGGTCTTCTGCGACATCGTCGGCCCGGAGGAGCTCAACCTCGACCCCGCCGACGTCGAGGCGGCGGTCGACACCGCGCACGAAGGCGCTGGTCGTCCTGCACTACGCCGGCTATCCGTGCGACATGGCGGCGATCGACGAGGTCGCGGAACGACATGGCCTCGTCGTCGTCGAGGACGCGGCCCACGCGCCGGGGGCAAGTCTGAACGGCCGCATGTGCGGCACGCTGGGGCGCGTCGGCTGTTTCAGCTTCTTCGCGAACAAGAACCTGCCGGTCGGAGAAGGCGGCCTGATGGTGACCGACGACGACGAGCTGGCCGCGCGTCTGCGGCTCCTGCGCTCACACGGCATGACGACCCTCACGTGGGATCGCCACCGCGGGCATGCGCTCGACCTACGACGTGGTGCTGCCGGGCTTCAACTACCGCCTGGACGAGGTTCGCGCCGCGATAGGGCTCGTCCAGCTCGGGCGACTGCCCGAGGAGAACGCCGGCCGGGCGCGGATCGCGGCGCGCTACCGAGCCGGCCTGGAGAGGCACCAAGGCCTGACGATCCCGTTCGGCGACGACGGGGGGCGCGTGCCCTCCCACCACCTGGCTGTCGTGGTGCTACCCGAGGGAGCCGATCGCGCAGCGGTGAGAGCCGCCCTCGACGAGCGCGGAGTCCAGACGAGCGTCCACTACCCGCCGATCCACACCTTCAGTGCCTACCGGTCCGAGTCGCGACGGCCGCTGCCGCAGACCGACGCGGTTGCAGAGCGCCTGCTCACATTGCCGCTGTACGGCCGAATGACCGACGAGCAGGCCGACGCGGTGATCGAGGCGCTGGGTCAGACGTTGTAGATCGACGCCTTGTAGGCGCCGAGAGAGCCGGTGAGCCATTCGATCGTCTGACGGAGGCCCTCGTCGAGGTCGACCTCCGGTTCCCAGCCGAGCAGGCGCTTCGCCTTCGCCGTGCCGGCGACCAGCCGCTCGACCTCGCTGTCGGCGGGCCGGAGGCGATCCTGGTCGAGCGCCACCGGCAGCTCCTTGCCGAGCTGGCGAAGGACCCGCTCCGCCAACTCGCCGATCGAGATCTCGATCCCCGTGCCCAGGTTGATCACCTCGCCCTCGACGCCTTCGGCCTCGGCGCAGCGCATCATTCCGCGCACCGTGTCCTCGACGAAGAGGAAGTCGCGCGTCGGATCGGTCGCGCCGAGCTCGACGACGTCGCGGGCGAGCGCCTGCGTGACGATCGTCGGGATCACGGCTCGCGCGCTCTGGCGCGGCCCGTAGGTGTTGAACGGCCTGGCGACGACCACCGGCGTGCCGAACGAGCGTTGGAACGAGAGCGCGATCTGGTCGGCGCCGACCTTGCTGGCCGCGTACGGAGACTGCGGATGCAGCGGATGCTCTTCGTCGATCGGGAACGGTCTGGGCCGTCCCGTAGACCTCGCTCGTTGAGGTGTGCACGATCCGCGCCGGCTCCTCGCGGCGCGCGGCCTCGACCACGTTCAGCGTGCCCTCGACGTTGGCGGTCACGAACTCCCGTGGGTGCCGGTAGGAGTAGGGAATCGGAATCAGGGCGCCCAGGTGGAAGACGACCTCGCGCCCGGCCATCCCGCCCGCAACGGCCTCGGGGTTGCCGAGGTCGCCGCGGAAGACCTCGATCTCCTGCGAGACGTCGGGGTCCGCAACCTCGAGCCAGCCGTGGTCGCCGCGCGAGTTGTAACGGACGAAGGCGCGCACTTCCGCGCCGGCCCGGGCGAGAGCCTCCGTCAGATGGCTGCCGATGAAGCCGCCGGCCCCGGTCACGAGCACCGGGCGGCCGGACCAGGCCTTCGAGCTCGTCTGCGCGCTCATCGGGGGCACCGGGCAGGCAATCTACTCAGAATGCGGCTGCTCGTGTGTGTCCCCTGGTTCGCGCCCGCCCGAGCATTTGGCGGCACCGTGACCGTCGCCGTGGCCACCGTGACCGGCGCGCTGGAGGCCGGTCACGAGGTCACGGTCGCGACCACGGACGCGCTCGACCTTCACTCCCGCGTCCCGGCCGGAGCACCGAGTGAGCCGGCGGGAGCCCGGGTCATCCGGTTCCCCAACGTCTCGCATCGGCTGGCGGCGACGAACGCCCCGCTGCCGCGGGGCCTGTGGCGTTGGCTGCGCGGGCACGTGGAGGAGTTCGACGCGGTGATCCTCTTCGACGTCTATTCCGCCCCGAGCGTGCTGGCGGCCCGGGCCGCGAGGCGTGCGCGCGTGCCGTACGTGTTGCAGGCGCTCGGGACGTTGCCGGCGACGCCGGAGCGCGGACGTGCGGGCGTCAAGCGCGTGTTCCTTGCGCTGTGGGGCCGGCGCACGGTTCGCGAGGCGGCTGCGTGCCTCTACCTGTCGGAAATCGAGCGGAAGGAGTACCTGGCCCAGGGTGCCGACCCGGCGCGACTCTACGATCTGCCCCCGCCGCTCGAGCTTCCCGGCGACTGGCGACGGCCGCGCTGCCGTGCCGACCGTCCTTCACCTGGGCCAGCTACACCGGATCAAACGAATCGATGTTCTGATCCAGGCGTTCGCGCGTGTGCGCGAGGAGCTGCCCGACGCACGGCTCGAAATCGCCGGCCCACCGAGCTCGCACGGAGAGGAGCTTCGCCGTCAGGCCGCCCGACTCGGGCTTGGTGATTCGGTCGAGTTCACGGGTCTGGTCACGGAGGAGGAGAAAGCACGAGCATTGGCGGGTGCCCACGTGTTCGCACTGCTGTCGGCGAGCGAGGGCCTGCCGGTGACGCCGCTCGAGGCGCTGTCCTGTGGAACTCCGGTCGTGCTCTCACCCGGCTGCGGTCTGCCACAGATCGACGGCGTCGCCGGGATCGTCTGCGACGGGACCGCCGAAGGGGCGGCAGAGGCGCTGCTGCAGCTATTGCGTGATCCCGCGCGCGCGCGGCAGCTCGGCGAGGCGGGACGCGAGTTCGCGGCTAGCTACCGGCGGGAGGTCGTCGTGCCCAGGCTGCTGGAGCTGCTCGAGCGGGTCGCTACCTCGTCGAGCAGCTCTGCGTAGCGCGCGGCGATTCGGTCGACGTCGAACTCCGCGAGCGCCTCAGGGGCAGCGGGCGGCGGCGGGGCCTCGAGCAAGCGCTCGATCGCCGCGGCGATCGCGGCCGGGTCGTCGGGCGGAGCCAACCCGGCTTCCTGACCCAGGCGCTCGAGAAGACGGGCAGTGTCGCTCCCGGAACGCGTCAGGGCGAGCACGGGGCGGCCGAGGGCGAGCGCCTCGTACAGCTTCGTCGGCAGCGCCATGTCTCCGCCGGTGCTGGGCGCGTTGATGACAACGACCACGTCGGTCGCGAGAACTCGGTTGATCGCCTCTTCCCAGTCGACGGGTGCGTCGGCTCTTGTGTCCAGGTCGGGCGCGTCATGGAGCGCCCTGCGTGTGCGCGGGTCGATCACGCCGACCAGCTCGAGACGCGTTCGCGCACGGAGCTCGGGGCGGCTGAGAGCGGCAACGAGCACCTCGGCAGTCCGATCGCCGTAGAGCGCGCCCGCGTGAATCAGCGACGCCGGCTCCCCCCTTGGCCGGGCACGCTCGGAGCGCCGTTCGAGCAACGAGGGGTCGAAGCCGTTCGGCAAGACGTGCAGGCGCATGTCGATCTCCGGATGCAGTCGAAGGAGATTGGCGCGACACCCGTCGGTGACCGTGACGACCGCCTCGGCGTGGCTCAGGGCGCGACCTTCAAGTCTCGAGAGGATCGAACTGCCTCGGTCGAAGTAGGGGTTGCCGGCCCACAGGTCGCGCAATTCAGCGATCAGCGGGACCTCTCCGGCCACCGCCGCGGCGACCAGCAGCGCGCTCGGGGGAGGAGCCGTCGCCAGGATGACATCAGGTTGCTCTTGCTCGATTGCGTTCCGTACGAGCCCGCGGCCCGTGATGGCCCAGGCGTTATTGGGAGCAAGTGCCTCGGGCTCGATTTGCAGCGCGTGCGCAAACGGGGCGATCACGCGTCCGGCCACCTCCATCAGCCTGGCTCTGCGTGCGGCCAGAGCAGCGGCTCTTGGATCGGTGCTCGTGTCCTGCGCCGTTGCGCCAACCGGTGGGGAGCATTCGACGACCCGCCAGCCGTGCCGAGGCAGCGTGCGCCGCAGATGGCCCCATCTGACGCTTCCGCCGCCGCCGAGCTCCAGTGGGCGCTGCGAGACGACGAGAACCGTACGCTCCGCCACGGCGTCAGGTTATGCGTTCGCTAGGTTCAGCTTCATGCGGGGCTCCCGGCGGCGTGTGCTCATGCTCGCGTACGTATTTCCGCCGATCGGCGGTGGCGGTGTCCAGCGCACGCTGAAGTTCGTGCGATATTTGGATCCTCTTGGCTGGGACGCAACAGTCGTCTCAACGCGCTCCCGGTTGTACCCGGCGCGTGACCCTTCATTATTAGAGGAGGTACCGGCAGCGACGCGCGTGGTCCGGACATGCGCGCTGCCCCTCGGGCATTGGCTCGGCTTGGTGTTGTACCGGTTTCGCCTAAGGCGCTCGTTCGCCTGGGTGACTTGGCCTGATGGGGGGCTTGGCTGGGCTCCATTTGCCCTGCTGGCTGGGGTGCGTGCCGTACGGCGAGAGCGTCCGGACGTGCTCTACTCGACCTCTGCTCCGCAGGGTGCGCACTTCGCCGCACTCATCATCCACCGGTTGACGGGAATTCCGTGGGTAGCCGACTTCCGCGACGAATGGGCAGCCGATGCCCACCGCGCCGACCGACCACGCGTGCTATCAGCGCTTGCAGCGCGCGCCGAGCGCGCGATCACTCACCGAGCTCGGAGAATACTGGTCGCCGCTGACTACTTTCGCCTCGCTGGGCTCCCGCATGACGATCCCCGTCGTGTCGAGATCCTGAACGGCGTCGACGAGGCCGATCTTCCCTCCTCGCCGGCGGGGCCGCCCGCCGATCGTTTCGTGCTGACCTACGTTGGCACCGTCTACGGCATTCGCGATCCAAGCCCGGTTCTGCGCGCGCTGGCGAGTCTCGCTGCTCGCAACGCGATCGACGGCGGGCGAGTGGAAGTTCGGTTCGTAGGCTCAACGTGGTTGGAGGGCTTCGAGCCACCTCCTGGCATTCAGGTCGAGAAAATCGGCTACGTCGAACACATGCAGGCGGTGGCCGAGATGTCCGCAGCAACCGCATTGTTGCTGTATGTGCCGAGCTCGAGTCTCGCCCCGTCCGGGAAGGTGTTCGAGTACCTCGCGTCAGGCCGCCCTCTACTGTGTCTTGCCCGCCAGGACAATCTAGCGAGCCGACTCGTGCGCGAGTGGGCTGCGGGAGTGGTAGCCGATCCGCACGACCACGAGGCGATCGAGAAGGCGATTCTGACGCTGTGGAAGCGGTGGCACGAGGACGGCCTCCCCGATCAGGCCAACGTTCGCAGGCTCACGCTGGAGCGTTATTCGCGCCGCGCGGGCGCGGCAAAGTTGGCAGAGGTGCTTGAAGAGGCACGAGGTGGCTGACCGGCTGCGCGTGCTCGTCGCCGGCTGGCTGAACTCGCCGCACGTGGTTGCTTGGGTCGATGCGCTCGGTGCTGCAGGACACGACGTCCATCTAGCAGGACGCACTGCATCGCAATGGCCCGAGGTCGAGGCGACCCCGAATCTTCACCGACTGCCAACAGCAGGCCCACCGGGTCTACGAGGCTTGGCGATGAGCCGCGCCCTCGCAGACGTAGCAGCCGAAGTCGCGCCAGATCTTGTTCACGCGCACTGGCTTCCTGAGTTCGGCTGGATGGCAGCGCGAGAGAAGCTTCGACCGCTCGTGTGCTCGGCATGGGGGTCGGACGTGTTGCTCCTGCGTGGGATCGGCCGGCGTAGATCGAAGCGTGCACTGGACGGAGCGGAGCTCGTCTTCGCCTCGTCAGCGCACCTCGCCCGCGGGGCCCGCGCGCTTGCCGGTCGAAACGTGAGGGTCGAGGTTCTGCGCTGGGGACTCGATCTCGACCGGTTTTCTCCCGGCGACCAGGCTGCTGCTCGCGCGGCTCTGGGACTCACGGGCGAAGGCCCACTAGTGGTCAACGTTCGCGGTTTCGACCGCGTCTACAACCCGCAACTCTTGCTCGAAGCCTTTGCGCGAGTTCGAGCGCGGCGGCCTGACGCGCGGCTCCTGCTCAAGCACACCCTGGAAACCACGCCGCGGGAGCTGCAAGGCGCAATCGAACGGCTCGGCCTCGGCGACGCTGTGACGACAATCGGACGAGGGCCGGTTGGCATGCCGGATGTCTACCGGGCGGCTGACGTCGTTGTCTCCATCTCGTCGAGCGACAGCTCGCCGCGCAGCGTGTGGGAGGCGCTCTCGTGTGGGCGGCCGGTAGTGCTCTCGAATCTGCCGTGGGCGCGCGACGAGTTGGCGCCTGAGCGCGAGGCCCTGTTTGTCCCCTTGGAGGCACCGGCGATCGCAGACACGGTCGGCCGCGTGCTCGACGACGCCGCGCTCGCAGAGCGGCTCGGTGACGAAGGACGCGTGCGCGCGCTGGCGGAGCTGGACCTTGCTGCCTCGTCGGCGCGAATCGATGCCCTCTATCGCTCTGTTCTGAAGGGCCCGCAATGACGGAACCGCGCCGCCATCTCGGCGGCGGCGCCGCCCTTTCTGTTTTCGTGCAAGGAGGGCCTTTGATCGCCGGAGGAGCGCTGAGCATCGTGCTCGCTCGTACGATCGGCCCCTCGGGGACCGGCCACTTTGCTTTGCTGCTGACGCTCACCGGCATCGTGGGGATGTTCGTCTCGCTCGGACTTACTGCGGGTATCACCTACGAGGTCAGCCGCCGGCACTGGTCCGTGCGCGAGGCTTTCCGCACGAGCTACCTCGCCGCCCTCGCGCTCGGGCTCGTCGGTTGCCTGGGCGGGCTCGGCGTATACGTGCTGACGCGGAGCTCGGTCTTCCAGGGGATCGGCGCGGGATTGATGTTGCTGGCGCTCGCGAGCCTCCCTCCGCTGCTCGCCTATCAGTTCGCCGACGCGATCATGCTGGCCCGCGAACGGTACGAGGGCTACGCCGCGCTCGAGATATCGCATTCGGCCACCTTGTTGCTGATCGGAGCTGGCCTTGCTATTCCGTTCGGGCTCACCGGAGCAGTGATCGGACTGCCGGCGGCTGCCGGTGGTGGGCGCGGTGACCGGGGCATTGCTGCTCGCCCGCGAGGCCGGGCGGGACACGGTTGTCGACAAGGGCGATTCCTTGTCTCGTGCGCTGCGATTCGGGCTCCAGAGCTGGGGGGCGAACCTCCTCCAGCAGATCAACGACCGCTTCGACATCCTGATCCTTGGCGGTTTCGCCACCGCTCGAGACGTTGGCGTGTACTCCGTCGCGTTAACCGTAACGAGCATCGCCTGGGTACTGCCGCAGGGACTCGGACGGTGCTCTTCCCCCGCGTGGCGAGCCTCGACGAGTCGGCAGTGATCGGAGAGGTGAGCGCTAACGAGTCCGATTCCGCTCTCGCGAAGGCAGTGCGTCACAGTGTCTTGCTCACCCTGCCGGCGGCCCTGCTTATCTGCGCACTACTGCTCGTCGCAGTTCCGCTGCTTTATGGCCCTAAGTTCGACGAAACCACGAAACTCGGCTTCGTTCTACTGCCCGGAGTCCTACTCCTCGGCATTGCCAAAGTCCTCTCGTCTGCGATCTCGGGTCGGGGCTATCCTCGGTACTCGCTCTACATCAGCATGATTTCTGTGCCGCTGACACTGGCGCTCTACTTCACGCTGATTCCGCTGTTCGACGAGTGGGGAGCGGCGGTCGCTTCTTCGATCTCCTATGGCATCGCTGCGGTGCTCGCGCTTGGCTTCTTCCGACGAGTAACGCGCATTGGGTTGCGAGAAGCGTTTGTCCCGCGCGCCGAAGACATCGCCGATTACGGCGGTCTCGCGCGACTTGCTCGAACCTGGCGTGTGGGCCAGCGATAGTCGGGTTCGCTGAGGCCGTTGCTAAGGTCTGCCCACGTGGGCGCTCGCGACGTTGAGAAGGCGGACAGCCCATCGACGTTCGAGCCCGAGCGGTATTGGTCGGAGCGGCTCGAGCAGACGTACTCGCTTGCGGGTGTCGGCTGGTTGGGTTTGGGCGAGCCCTTCAACCGCTGGATGTATGCCGTACGCCGGCGCGTGTTCCGGCGTACGATCCGCGCCTCCGTGGATCTAGAGGGTGCCCGCGTGCTCGATGTTGGCAGCGGTACAGGGTTCTATGTCGGGCTCTGGCGCGAGCTGGGAGTGGCGGACATCACGGGGTCCGACCTAACGGGCGTGGCGGTCGAGCGACTGCGTTACCTCTTTCCTGAGGTGCGGTTCGAGCAACTCGACATCTCCGGAGACCGACCGGAGCTCGGAGGCCCATATGACGCAATCTCGGCGATGGATGTCTTGTTCCACATCGTCGACGATGAGGGCTATGCGCGCGCGTTCCGCAACCTCGCGACGTTGTTGACCCCTGGCGGGCGCCTGGTTTTCACCGAGAACCTGCTGCACGCCGAGACACAGCGCGCCGAATATCAGACGAGCAGGAGCCTGGACGAAGTGGAAGGGCTGCTGCGAGACGCGGGACTCGAGGTCGAGCTGCGGCGTCCGATGTTCGTGCTCATGAACACACCGGTCGACTCGGACAGCGCCTTCCTGCGTCGAACGTGGACGGCCGTGAATCTGCTCGTCCAGCGAGGCCCGCGTTGGGGTTCCCTCGCCGGATCCGTCCTCTATCCAATCGACGTTGCTCTTAGCCGCTGGCTTACCGAAGGACCGTCGACAGAGATCGTCGTCTGTCGCAAGTCTGGCCCCGCCTCCGGAACTGCATGAGGCTGCCCCGCTACCGCACGGATCTCGGCGGATTTCGTGATGTCGCGATCCTGCTTGCCATCGGGGCTGCGTCCGTGATCGGCGGGGGATGGCTGGTGCTGTTCCCTTCGAGGAGCCTCGCCAGTCCGGTCCCGGACGGTGGATATGAACCGGCCGCGTACTACGTGGATCCGATTTCGGATCAATCGAATATCGACCCACCCGGAATCGTGCTTGGGCCTGACGGGATTCCACTCGTCCTATACCCGGGGATTGGCTACCACAGCAATCCGGTGACGGCCGCCCAATATGGCCTCTGGGCATACGGCATGTATCTGGGCGATCACGACGCAGCGCATCGGCGGATCGCGCTGCACGTCGCGGACTGGCTCGTCGCGACCCAGAGGCAAGGCCGGTGGTTCTACGACTTCGATTTCTTCATCCACGACCTCACGCTCGCCAAGTACTGGTCGTCCGCTATGGCGCAGGGGCAAGCCATGTCGCTGCTCAGCCGCGCCTATCGGCTCACTAGGAAGCAGCAGTATCGGTCGAGCGCCTTGCGCGCTCTGCCTGCGTTGCGCGTGGCTGTGACCAAGGGTGGGCTGAGACGCTGCTTCTTCGGCAACTGCGCTCGGCCGTTCTACGAGGAGTACCCGACGAGTCCGCCGTCCTACGTGCTGAACGGGTTCATGTTCACGCTCATCGGCCTGTACGACCTCGCCTCGATTGCGCCAAGATCGCCGGCGCTCTCGATGTACCAAGCAGGACGGCGCACGCTCACCGCGGCGCTTCCCCAATATGACGTCGGTGGATTCTCGACGTACGACCTCAGCCACAAGACGGTGGCCGGGCGGAAGCCCGAACCCGCATCGCGGGCCTACCAGGCCGTTCACGTCTACCTGCTTCGCGTGTTGGACTCGCTTGGAGCGAATTCGCGTTACCGGCACTACGCGGACCGGTGGGAGGGGAACTCGGCAGCTCTCGCTGGGTGATTCTCGGCATGATCAGGGAGATTCTCGGGCGTATTCTCGGCCACAGTGATCGCCCCGTCGCTCCGGCTGGGCCTTATGTTCCCGCGGAGTATTGGGAGAATCGGGCGGATGCGCTCATCGAGGGGTACGACGCTCCGGAGAGCTGGGAGCAGCGCGGCTGGCTGAAGGACGGCGTCGAGGAGGTGGAGGTACCACCGCTACTCGCCCGCACAAGTGCTCGATCTGTTCTCGTGGTCGGGGCGGGGTCGGGGCGTCAGTACCGCTTTCTACAATCGCTCCACCTGGAGATCAGCGGCTTCGACATCTCGCCGACGCTCGTCGCTGCATGCCAGAGCCGCTATCCGGAGATCGAAACGGTCGTCGACGACTTGATTGGCGCTGCCGAGCGGCACGCGCCGGCGGATGCGGTCCTCTCCACCACGGTCCTCCAACACATTCCGCCCCACGAGATACGTTCGGCGGTGGCTGCGACAAAATCGCTAGCGCGTCGGCTCGTGGTGATGCGAGAAACCACCTACCTAAGGGACAGCTCTCAGTATCAATTCGCGCACGACTACGACGAGCTGTTCGAAGACTGGCGGAGCATCCACCGCGCGGTGACCGACGAGAACGACCTCGTCCGAGTCGAGCTCATCGCGTGGACACCTTCTCCGGAGCCCGATAGACGCCGAGGAGATAGCCACTCCACCAGCTCGCGTTGAGGCTGCGAAGGGGACGGCTCGCTGGGTGGTGCAAGATCTTGGCCAGCTGGGCCAGCCCGAACCAGAGCGCGCGGGCTCCAACGCGACGACCTTCGCAACGGCCGGCGACAAGCGGTTCGAAGCCTCCGACGTAGCCAAGGAACGCACGCGAGAGCCCGAACGTCGAGTCGAATGTCGACCACCTCTTGATGCTCGTGATTCCAGGATCGAGAGAGTGGAGCAAACTCGGCGCAAGGCGCTTCACGATCGCTCGGTTCACTCCAAGGAAGTTGGGGCAACCGATCATCAGCGTGCCGCCGGGCTTCAGATAGCGAAGATGCGCTTCGATCACGTGTTCTGGCTCAGAGAAGTGTTCAATCAGCCCGAGCGAGAAAACGAGATCGAAGCGCGGCAGGCGGTCGGCGGCTTCGAACATATCTCCATAAGACACAACCGCAGGAATGTCCAGGAGCTCGAAGTTTTTTTTCGCCATCCGGCAGCCGAGCTCCGAGTAGTCGAGCACGGTGATGTCGTAGCCCAGGCCGCGATGCATGAATGCGAGGTAACCGCCGGGGGCGCCGCCAATTTCAAGCGCTGTTCTCGATTCGCCACGCGGAAGGTGCGTCTCGAACACCTTGATCAGCTCGTCGAGGTATAGGGACTGACCTTTGCGGATCTCGGACGGCAAGGCGCGCTGTTGCCAGTATTCGTCCCAGTAGGCGGGGCTCGTGAGAGTCTGGCTCTGATCATCCATTCCGGAGATTGAGCCTAGTCCTTCGACGGGCGCACCAGGTCCCGGTAGCTGGCTTCGATCCTGGCGAGCTCTGCCTCGCGGTTGCGATAGCGCTCTACCAGCTTGCGCCCAGCCGCCGCTAGACGCTGCCTCTCCGAGTCGTCGAGCAGCAGGCGCTCTAACGCCGCAGCTACGGCGTCGGCCCGCGGCTCTACGACAAGCGCGTCGCGGCCGTTGGCGATCAGCTCGTCTACCCACGGCAGATTGGAAAGGACTGTCGTGCTGCCGGAGGCCATGGCCTCCCAGACTGACCGTGGCGAGCTGTCGCTTCTGGCGATCGAGACGGTGACCTCTGCGGCGCGGAACAGCTGCGCCATCTCGCCGTATTCAAGGGGACCAACGAAATGGATGCCGGGCGCCTGGCTCCATTCGGGGTGCGGCAACTCGCCGCCACGGTGCTTGAGCACCAGCTGCGAGTCGGGAACGGTCCCTCGCACGCGCTCGAACGCGCTGACCACGACGCCGGGGTTGTAGATCTCCGCGAATCCTCTCGGACTAAGTACCACCGGCCCCGCGCCGAGGTCGAAGCGGGCTTTGAGCTTGGCTCGCTCGTCTCCGGCCGGGGTGCGAAACGTCTCGAGGTCGACGCCCCAATTCACGAGCGCCGTGCGCAACGAGGATGGGCCGAGCTGCTGGAGGCGTGCGAGCAAGTGACCCGAGTCGGCCATCGCGATCGAAGTCCGTCGCAGCGCCAGTCGAATCTCCAGAAGGCCGCGCCGTCCCACGCCGTACACGTCGGAGCCCCACGCTGTTGCGACGAGGGGACGTGCGCCGGCGATTGCCGCCAGGCCCGCGAACGGCATCCAGTGGGCGTGAACGACGTCAGGCCGGAAGTTGCGTATGAGCCGGCGCAGCCAGAAAATCGCAGGAAACGTCATTGGGCTCGTCGGCACGCCGTACCGCGGCAATGAGCTCTCCGGCATGCCGCCCCAGGCATGTCCGCCGACTTGAACGACGTGCCCACGGTCGCGCATGGCAATCGCCATGTCCTCGACGTGTGGAGAGTTGAATGGGCCGATGTAGAGCAGGCGTAGGCCGTTGGCGCGAAGCGGTCCGCTCAATGTCGCCAAACACCGAGGAGGTGGCTCCGCAGGAGAGGCAGCGCCCCCAGGGCTCTCGCTACCAGGTCGTGCCGGCCGGTTCGTTCAGAGACCTCGAAGGCGAGCGAAGCGCGGCGCAGCAGCACTGGCTCGCCGAAGAGGCGCCGCAGTTCTTGTTCGTCGAGCGGGACAGTCGGCGTTCCGGCGACCGGCCGCGCGCCGGGTCGGCGCAGCCCGCGCATGTCGAACGAGAGCACCCAACCGCCGGCGACTCGCTGCATCTCGCGCGCCGCGGCCAGGCGGACGTCGTCGTCCAGGATCGAGGAGAGACACGTGAACTGCGTGACGAGATCGAACTCGCGGTTCTCGTATGGCAGATCGGTCGCGCTGCCGACCTGAAGCTGCAGCGCCGGGTAGCGCTCCCGCCCCTTTGCGACCCGGTCCTCCATCAGGTCGATCCCGTGAGCCTCGCCGGCTCCGTAGTCCGCGCAGCCGGTGCAGGAAGTAGCCGCTGCCGCAGCCGACGTCGAGGACGCGCGCCCCTGCGAGGGGAACTCCCGCGTCGGCGAAGGCGCGAAGCAGCGAGCGCTCCAGCCCCTGCATGTACGAGACATAGCCCGGGTTGTCCCAGCGGTACGGACTGTCCGTCGCAGCGTCGCGCGCGCGGTATTCCGTGCGGATCCGGTCGAGCTCGGCGTCGCTCACGCGAAGACCTCGGGCGAGCTCTCGAAGGCTTCGACCGCCCGCTGGTGCTCGTCCGGGGTGCCGATGTCGAACCACTCGGCCTCGCTGCGGTAGCCCGCGACCTCCTCGCCGGCGTCGAGCAGGCGCTGGACGAGGTCGGGGAACTGGCAGGCGCCCTCGGCAGGCAAATGCTCGAGCGCGCGCTCGTCGTAGACGTAGATGCCCATGCTGACCTCGTAGTCGAGCTTCGGCTTCTCCCGGTAGCCCACGATTCGCTTGCCTTCGGTCTCGATCACACCCAGGTCGATGTCCACCCGCTGCGCGTGGGTCGCGACGGTCAGCGCCGCACCGCTCGCCTCGTGGAAGCGCACCAGTTCGGCGTAGTCGAGCGTGGTCAGGACGTCGCCGTTCATCGCGATGAACGTACCGCCGAGGTCGGGCACGAGTCGGAGCGCACCTGCGGTGCCGAGCGGCTCCTCCTCCCAGTGCCAGCGAAGCTCGAGGTCGTGAGGCAACGAATCCCACTGCGAGAAGTAGACCTGGATCAGCTCGCCGAGGTGGCCGACGCAGAGGTCGACGGTGCGTACTCCCGAGGCGTGCAGCCGGCGGATGATGTGCTCGAGGATTGGGCGGTCGCCCACGGGAACGAGCGGCTTCGGCAGGATCGTCGTGTACGGCCGCAGCCGCATGCCCAGGCCGCCGGCCAGGATCACCGCTCTGAGGCGCTCGCTCATTGGCGGAAGGCTAGGCGATGCCGGGTACGCTCAGGGACGATGGCGAACGAGGAGTTGGTCGTCACCCGTCCGCGGACGCCCGACAACCGTCTGGTGGCGGTGCGCCGGATCGTGGTTGTTCCGGCGCACAACGAGGAGGACTCGGTTGCTGCCGTGGTCGCCGAGATCAGAGCTGCGGATCCCGACTTCGAGATCGTCGTCGTCGACGACGGCTCGACCGACCGCACCGCCGAGGCGGCCGAGAAAGGGGGCGCGATCGTCCTCAGGCTCCCGTTCAATCTCGGCATCGGGGGCGCGGTGCAGACCGGATACCAGTACGCCCTGGAGAACGACTTCGACCTCGCGGTCCAGGTCGACGGCGACGGGCAGCACGATCCGAGCGAGATCACTCGGCTCCTGGAGCCGATCCTGGACGACCGCGCGGACATGGTCGTAGGCACGCGCTTCGCCGAGGGCGGCGGCTATCGCGGCACGCGGATGCGGCGCATCGGCATCCACTTCTTCGCGGCGATCGTTTCGCTGATGGTGCGTGCGCGCGTTACGGACACCACCTCCGGTTTCCGCGCCGTCAACCGCAAGGCGATCCGGCTGTTCGCCGCCGACTACCCACACGACTATCCCGAGGTCGAGGCCACGGTCGTGCTCGCACGACACGGGTTGCGCATGATCGAGGTTCCGGTGCAGATGCGCGTGCGTGAGACCGGCAACTCCTCGATCACCGCCCTGCGCTCGGTCTACTACATGATCAAGGTCCTGCTCGCCTTGTTCATCGGGCTCTTTCGCCGCTACCCGACGCCTACGGAGGAACCATGACCCCGTTTCGAGTCTCGATTGCGGCCGCGATCGCCGCGCTGATCCTCCTGATCATCATCTTCGAGCTGATCCGGAGCCGACGTCTCCAGGAGCGCTATGCGCTGCTCTGGCTGCTGACAGGGCTCGTCATCTTCGTACTCGCCATCTGGCGGAGCCTGCTGAGCTCGGCAGCCGATCTGGTCGGGATCGCCTATCCGCCCTCCGCGCTGTTCGTGCTCGCCTCGTTCTTCATCATGCTGGTCTTGCTGCACTACTCGACGGTGATCTCGAAGCTCTCCGAGCAGAACACCGTCCTCGCGCAGCGCCTCGCGATTCTCGAAAACCGCCTTCGAGAAGGGGAACCCGAGCCCGACTGACCGAAGGTGGCACCAGCCGGTGCCTACAATTGCGAAGTGTCGGAGGACGGCCTGACTGCCCAGGAGGCAGAGTTCGAGACGATCCTCGCGCGCCTGCGCGATGAGGTGGATCGCGGGGAAGGCGACCCGGGCGGCGAGGGGGGCGTGGACCGGTACGAGCGCCGCCGGCGCGAGGCGGAGCAGCTCTGGGCCGTCAGCGCCGAGCGACCGTTTCTGAGCCGACCCGGGCCGTACGGGCGCCTGCGCGGGCTCGCGCTCACGCCGCTCAAGAGCGTCCTGCGCAAGGCGATGCGCTGGTACGTCGAGCCGCTCGCGGTCGACCAGCGCCGGTTCAACGCTGCCGCGCTCAAGCTCCTCGACTCCGTTTGGGAGCGCGGCGACCGGCAGCAAGCGGAGCTCGAGGCGCTCCACCCGCGTCTCGAGCGCGTGGTCGAGGTCGACGAGCGGCTCACCCGGCTCGAGCGTCGCGAGCGGGCGCCTGCCGCTCAGGTGGCCGCCGCCCCCGCGTCTCCACCGAGCGTGACCGGTCCCGTCGCCGTGCCCGACTACTTCGCCTACGAGAGTCGGATGCGCGGGCCGACGCAGCGCATTCGCGACCGGCAGCGGGCGTACGTGGACGACTTTCGAGACGCCGACCCGGTGCTCGACATCGGCTGCGGCCGGGGCGAGTTCCTCGGTCTGCTGCGAGAGGCGGGCATCGAGGCGCGCGGCGTGGACATCGACCCGGACATGGTCGCCTACTGCCGCGGCGAGGGCCTGGACGTCGAGCAGGCAGGGGCGATCGACCACCTCGAGACACTGGAGGACCGCGCGCTCGGCGGGATCTTCGCCGCCCAGGTCGTGGAGCACGTGCCGGCACCGGAGCTCGTCCGGCTCCTCGAGCTGGCCGCCGCCAAGCTGCGGCCCGGAGGCCTCCTGGTAGCGGAGACGATCAATCCGCTCTCGCCGATCGCACTGCGCAACTACTTCGCCGACCTCACGCATGCACAGCCGCTCGTGCCCGAGACCCTTGAGCTGCTCGCGCGCCAGTCCGGCTTTGCCTCGGTCGAGGTGCGGTTCGCCAACGCGCCGGAGGAGCGGCTCGTCGAGCCGGCGGACCCGACGATCGCCGCGAACGTCCGCCGCCTGAACGAGCTGCTGTTCGCGCCGCTCGACTACGCCATCGTCGCCCGCACATGAGGATCGCGGTCTGCGCGCCCCAGGTGCCCTTCATTCGCGGGGGTGCCGAGATCGTGAGCGACCGTCTCGTCGAGGAGCTGCGCAAGCGCGATCACGACGCCGAGCTCGTGACGGTTCCGTTCAAGTGGTACCCCGGCGAGCGGGTGCTGACGCAGGCGTTCCTCTGGCGGCTGCTCGACCTCGAGGAAGCCGACGGTGCCCCGATCGACCTCGTGATCGCGACCAAGTTCCCTTCGTACGCCGTGCGCCACCGGAACAAGGTCGTCTGGCTTCTGCACCAGTTCCGACAGGCGTACGAGCTCGACCGCACCGAGCTCGGCCAGTTCGACGAGTCGCCCGAGGCGCGGGCGCTTCGGCGCGAGGTGCACCGATTCGACCGGCTCGCGCTCGGCGAGGCGAACAAGCTCTTCGCCACGTCCCGGAATGTCGCCGACCGGCTCGAGCGCTCGACCGGGCTCGTTCCGGAGGTGCTGCCGCATCCGCCGCAGGAGCTGCCCTACCGCTGCGACGAGTACGGCGACTTCGTGCTCTCCGTAGGCCGCATCGATCGGGCCAAGCGCGTCGAGCTTCTACTGGAGGCGCTCGGGGCGAACCCGTCGTTGCGCTGCGTGATCGCAGGGGAAGGCCCGGATCGCGAGCGGTTGGAGCAGCTGGCCCGCGAGCGCGGCCTGGACGGGCGCGCGCAGTTCGCAGGCCGGGTCTCGGAGGAGGAGCTGACCGATCTGTACGCGCGCTGCCTGGCCGTCTACTACGCGCCGGTGGACGAGGATTTCGGGATGGTTCCGTACGAGGCGTTCCTGGCCGAGAAGCCGGTCGTCACGACGACCGACGCGGGTGGCCCGCTCGAGGTCGTGCACGACCGCGGAACCGGGCTCGTGGTCGAGCCCACTCCTGCAGCGCTCGCGGAGGCCTGCACCTGGCTGGCGCAGCACGTGGATTCGGCCCGCGAGTGGGGGCAGGCCGGGAAGCGCCAGGCAGAGCTCGTGTCCTGGGATCATGCGATCGACCGGCTGCTGGCGTGAAGGTCGCGTACTACTCGCCGCTGCCCCCGGAGCGCTCCGGGATCGCCGACTACAGCGCTCTGCTCCTGCCCGAGCTGGAGCGGAGGATCGAGGTCGCCGTCGTGCGCCGCCCTGGGCGCCGCGTGCCGCGTGGTACCGATCTCGCGCTCTACCACGTCGGCAACGACCCGGAGCATCACTGGTGGATCGTGGAGGCACTCCGAAAGCGGCCGGGAGTCGTCGTCCTGCACGACTTCGTCCTGCACCACCTCGTCGCCGGGATGACCCTCGGTCGCAAGAACAGCGAGGGCTACCTGGACGCCATGCAGCGCGAGGCGGGGCCGGTGGGGCGGATGCTTGCCCACGGCGTCGTCGACGGGCTCCTGCCGCCGGTCTGGGAGCGACGCGCCCACGAGTACCCGCTCACCGGCGAGGTGCTGAGGTACGCCACCGGCGTGATCATCCACTCCGAGTACGTCGAGCGCCGCGTCCGCGAGCACGGCTTCGCGGGGCCTGTGTGGCGGATCCCGCATCCCGCCTGGCCCGCGCCGAGACATCGGCCGCCGACCTGCCGAGCGACCGCTTCGTCGTCGGCTGCTTCGGGCACCTGAACCCGGCGAAGCGGCTGCCGCAGCTGCTCGACGCCTTCGCGCTCCTGCGTGAGCGCGTGCCGGAGGCGCTCCTGCTGCTCGTCGGGTCGTTCGCGCCGGGGCTCGAGCTCGAGCTGCCCGACGGCGCGGTCCACCACGGCTACGTGGACGAGCAGCGACTGTGGTCGTTTCTGGCCGCCACCGACGTCTGCGTGAGCCTCCGCTACCCGACGATGGGCGAGACGTCTGGCGTGGTGGTGCGGGCGCTGAGCCTCGGGCGGCCGCTCGTCGTCAGCGACGTCGGCTGGTTCGCCGACCTGCCGGACGAGGTGGCGATCAAGGTCCCGGTCGAGGGCGACGTCGAGGCACTGGCGAGCGCGCTGGAGCGGCTCGCGCGCGATCCGGAGCTGCGGGCAGACGATGGGCGCGGCCGCCCGCGCTCTCGCCCAGGGCGAGCACCAGCTCGAGCGGGTGGCCGAGGCATACACCGCCGCGCTGGAGGAGGCGGCGGGCGGCGAGGCCGTGCGCGACGCCGTTCGGGCCGAGATCGCAACCGCCGCTGCCGAGACCGGGCTGCGACCCGACGGCGACGCTCTGGGCGAGATCGCGGAGCGCCTCCGGGAGGTCGGCCGCGGCCGCTGAACGGTCTCTGGTTCGCGCTGCGGCCTGGCCGGAGCGCCTGCGCGTTGCTGTCGGAAGCCCCGCGCGCGCCGCGCTGCTCGCCCTCGGCGCGCTGCTTCTCGCCTCGCTGGCCGTGCGCATCTGGCTGACCGGCCGGATCGCGACGCCGTGGATCATGACCGACGAGCTGATCTACTCGGAGATGGCGAAGAGCTTCGCCTCCAGCGGGCATTTCCTCATCCGTGGCGCGCCGAGCGACGTCGTCAGCGTCGCCTATCCGGCGCTGATCTCGCCTGCCTGGTGGCTCCATCCGATGTCGACGACCTACGGCGTGGCGAAGGCATTGAACGTTGTGCTGATGACGGCCGCCGCGGTGCCCCTCTTCCTCTGGGCCCGCCGGCTCGTGTCGCCGTTGTGGGCCGTTGTGGCCGTGGCGCTGACGCTGCTGCTTCCCTCCTTCGTCTACACGGGGATGCTGATGACGGAGAACGCGTTCCTTCCGGCCTTCGTGCTCGCCGCGTTCGCGTTCGCCGCGGCACTCGAGCGGCCGACGCTGCTGCGGCAAGGGCTCGCGTTCGCCGCGATCCTCCTCGCCTCGCTCGTCCGCCTGCAGGGGCTGGTGCTCGTGGCCGTGCTGCCGACGGCGATCCTGCTGAAGGTGCTGTTCGAGCTCCGGGCCGCGCCGAGGCAGAGGCCCTGGCGGTTCGTGGGGTCGGAGCTGCGGCGCTACTGGCTCTCCGGCGCGCTGCTGGCCGTCGGAGCCGTGGTGTACGTCCTGCGGGAAGTGGCGAGCGGACACTCGCTCTCGAGCGGGCTCGGGTCGTACCAGGCCGTCGCGCACGGCGGCTACTCGCTCGGAGAGGTGCGCCACTGGGTGCTGCTCCACTTTGCCGAGCTACCGCTGTCGGCCGGGGTGCTACCGGTCTGCGCCTTCCTCGTGCTGCTCGGCCTGGCCTTCCGCCGCGGCGGGACCCGGAGCGAGGCCGAGCGTGCCTTTCTGGCCGTGACCACCGCTTCCATCGCTTGGATCGTGGTCGAGGTCGCGGCCTTTGCCTCGCGCTTCTCGCTTCGAATCGAGGAGCGGTACATGTTCTTCCTCGCGCCGCTGCTCTTCCTCGCCTTCGTGCTCTGGCTCGACCGCGGGCTACCGCGTCCGCCGCGTGCTGGCGACGATCGCGGCGGCCGTTCCGGCGGCGCTGTTCTTCACGCTGCCGCTGGGGAGCCTCCTGAACGTCTCGATCTATTCGGACACGTTCGGGTTGATCCCGTTCCTGCGCCTGTCGGAGAAGTTCCCCGGCGGGATCCCCGAGGTGCGTCACTACCTGCTCGTCGGCGGGATCGCGGCCGGGCTCGCATTCGTGCTCTGGCCGCGGGAGGCGTACGCGTCCTTCGTCCTGCCGGCTTCCGTCGCGGGTTTCCTGATCCTGTCGTCGTACCCCGTGGTCAACGGGCTCCGTGACTACTCGCGGTCGATCCGCGACTCGGCGGGAACGCTTGGGAACCGGAGCTGGATCGACCAGCGCATCGGCTCCGGAGCAGATGCCGCATACCTGATCGGCACGACGCCTGAGCCCGCGCTCGAGAGCCAGGTGCTCTGGCAGAACGAATTCTGGAACCGCAGCCTGCGAAGGGTCTTCGACCTCAACAACTCGGGCCTGAGCGGCTTCGCCGAAACGACGGTGGGCTCTCCGGGCCGGGGCCTGCTCGTCGACTCGGCGGGTGCGAAGGTGCGCGCCCCCTATGTGGTCTCCAACCTGGGATTCCAGGTCGACGGGCAGCTGATCGCTGCGCATCCTCCCCTCGGACTGTTTCGGACGCGTGGGCCCCTGCGGCTCGCCACGGCGATCGGCGGCATCTACGGCGACGGCTGGATGGGCGCCTACGCGTCGTACAGCCACTTCAGCCCGCACAGCCCGCCGGGCTTCGGTGGCGATCTCTCTGTCGCGGGCGCTCTGGACCGGGCCCGACGTCCCGGGACACGTGCGCATCGTGCGGATCACCGACCGCGGCCGCCAGGTCGTAAGGCGCTGGACGATCCACAGCGGCGCGTCGCGAACGTTCTCCGTTCCGGTCTCGCGCGGCCCGTTCGCGATCGCGGTCACCATCTCGCCGACGTTTTCCCCGTCGACCTATGGGCAGCCGGATACCCGCCAGCTCGGCGCGCAGGTCTCGTTCCGCTTCCGACCCGCCGGCGTGTGAGCCCGCCGCCCGCCGTCGAACGGGCCCAGGCCTGGGCGCGGCAACGCTGGGCGGGTCTGGCCCTCGCAGCAATGGTTCTCGTCGCAGCGGTCGTCCGCATCCTCCAGACGCGTGGGCTGGCGGCTCCTGTGGTCCTCTGCGATGAGTTCATCTACGCGAACCTGGCGAAGAACCTCGCCGACCACGGCCACTACCTCTTTCGGGACGTCACGCTCCACCAGAGCCTGCTGTACCCGCTGCTGCTCGCGCCAGCCTGGTTTGCGGACTCGATGGGCACGACCTATGCGCTGGCGAAGGGGATCACCGCGTCCGCGATGGCGCTCGACCGCGGTGCCGGTGTACCTCTGGGGCCGCAGGCTCGTTCCGCCGGCGACCGCCCTGCTCGCCGCTGCGCTGACGCTGCTCCTGCCCGCGTTCTTCTTCTCCGAGATCCTCATGACCGAGGCCGTGTTCCTGCCGGCGTTCGTCCTCGCCACCTTCGCGGTCGCGTACATGCTCGAGCGCCCGACGCTCCTCGCCCAGGTCGGCGCCTTCGCGGCGATCGGACTGGCCGTGAGCATCAGGGTGCAGGGGATCGTGCTCCTGCTCGTGATCCCGACGGCCGTGCTGCTCAAGGTCGTCTTCGATCTACGCGCAGGCGTGCCGCGCAGCGAGCTCGTCGCCTGGCTCCGCCGCCTCTGGCCGACCGCCGCGCTGCTCGCCGGCGGCGCCGTGGTCTACGCCTTCTACAAGCTCGTCGTCAGCGGAGCGCCGCTCGCGAGCGGTCTGGGCCCGTACAGCTCGCTCGCCGAGGCTCACTATCCCCTCGTCCCGACCGCGCGCTGGACGGTCAAGCACCTGGCCGAGCTCGGCCTTGTGGTGGGGCTCGTGCCCATGAGCGCGCTGATCGTGCTGCTCTGGCTCGCCGTGCGACGGGCCCCGACCACGGTGGCGGAGCGCGCCTTCCTCGCCGTCGTCCCGGCGGCGCTCCTCTGGGTGCTCGTCGAGACCGGCGCCTTTGCGGCGACGACCACGCCTGCACTCTTCGAGCGCTACACGTTCTACCTCGAGCCCCTGCTCTTGCTCGCATTCGTGGTCTGGCTCACGCGAGGACTTCCCCGGCCTCGAATCGGCACTGCGGTCGCGCTCGGCGTGCCCGCGCTCCTGCTCCTGAGCCTCACGCTGGCGCAGGTGGTCTCGCCCGACGCCGTCAACGGCGTCACGCTCAGCGCCCTCTACCGGTTCAGCGTCCACCTTCCGGGCGGAATCCACGAGCTCAAGGCCGCGATCGCGGTTGCGGCCGTGCTGGCCGGCTTCCTGTTCGCGATCTGCGCGAGGCCGATCGCCCGGATCGCGCTGCCGCTGTTGCTGGGGGTGTACTTCGGCGTCGCGGGGACCTCGATCATCGACAACACTCGCAACGTCGAGGGACGCGCGATCGCGGGCAGTGACCCGAGCTGGGTCGAGCATGCCGTTGGTCGAGACGAGCCGGTCGTCTACGTGAACACGCCGGAGCTCGGCTCGGACGCCTCGGTGCTCCTGTTCCAGACGGAGTTCTGGAATCCGAACGTCAGGCACGTCTACAGCGTCGGGGCAAGCGACATCTGCGAGCTGCCGGAGACGGCGACGACGCTCGACACCGCGAACGGGCGGATCGCGCCGCCCGTTCCAGAGGGCGTTCGCTACGCGCTCGTCGGTCGGAACGTCCCGTTCGCCGGGACGCGCGTGGCGGTCGGGGGATCGGGCGACGGACAGTTGGCCCTGTACCGCGTGGGTCGCTCACTGCGCGTCGGCACCACGACCGAAGGGGTGTACGGCGACGGCTGGATGGGAGCACAGGCGCAATACTCGGTGTTCGTCTCGCCCGGCCGGCGAGCCGGACACATGGTTGTGAGCGTGGGCCGCACCGGCTGGGGCGGTACCGACGTTCCAGGCCGGGTTCTGATCTTGCTCGGGCGGCCCGCCGCAACGGGAACCGGTCTTGCGAAGGCGCTCGGGGTACGCGCCTGGGTGGTGCACCGGCTCGAGCAGCGGACCTTCGTCTTCGCCGCTCGGCGGCCTCCCCTTCGGGTCGTCGTCAAGGTCGCGCCGACCTTTTCGCCGTCGCAGTTCGGCCTCGCGGACACGCGCCAGCTCGGCGCGCAGGTGTCGTTCTCGTTCCGACCTGGCTAGAGCGCCTTGAGGCTCTCCGGATGCTTGCGGACGAACCTCAGGATGCTGCGCCAGTGCCAGAGGGTTCGCCGGGTGAAGAAGCGGCGGTCGGTCACGGCCTGGTGGTGGTGGACCACGACCGCCTCGGGCACGTACCAGCGCTCCCAGCCGGCCTTGCGGGCCCGGTAGGCGAGATCGATGTCGTCGCCGTAGAGCCGGTAACCCTCGTCGAGGCCGCCGAGCTCGGCCAGGAGCTCGCGCCGGAGGAAGAGGAAGGCGCCGAGCAGCCAGTCGGCCTCCACGGGAGCGTCCGGCCGCTCGTCGAGGAGGTAGTGATTGCGCTGGCGGCGCTCCGGGTGGAGCACACGGCGCAGCGGTGTCCGCCGCACGAGGGTGCCGCCCACGGTGGGGAAGCTACGGCGCGACGGCTGCCAGCGCCCGTCGGGATAGTGCATCTGCGGGCCGACGATCCCCGCCCGCGGGTGCGCCTCGGCGAACTCGCGCAGCGCCGCGACCGAGCCCGGCGTGGCCTCGATGTCCGGGTTCGAGGCGATCACGAACGGCGCGCTCGTCGCGGCGACGCCGCGGTTGATGTTGGCGCCGAAGCCGAGCGTCCGCTCGTTGTCGATCACGCGTGCACCGGCCGCCGTCGGCGAGCCGCCCGGGTTCGCGACGAGCACGAGCTCGTCCACCTGCGGAGCGAGCGACTCCACGCACTGAGCCGGATCCGGGTCGCCGGGAGTCCAGATCACGATTGCCGCCACACTCACAGCAGCGACCGGTAGACCTCGAGCGTCCGCCGCGCCGTCTCGGCCCAGGTGAACTGCCGCGCCCGTTCCAGCCCCGCGGCGACGAGCCGCTCGCGGTCGGCGATCGCGCGCTCGATCCCGCCCGCGAGGGCGACCGGGTTGCGCTCCTCCACGAGGATCGCCGCACCGCCCGCCACCTCCGGCAGCGCGCCGGCGGTCGTCGCGACCACCGGCGTCCCCGACGCCATCGCCTCGACGACGGGAAGGCCGAAGCCCTCGTAGCGAGACGGGAAGACGAGGCAGGCGGCCCCGCGGTAGAGCGAGGCGAGCTCCTCCTGGGGCACGTGGTCGCGGAACTCGACGCGGTCGGCGAGGCCGTTCTGCTCGACGGCCCGCTCCGCGTCGATCCGTCCGCCGTGATCCTTGCCCACGACGACGAGCCTCGGCGCGCCGTCCCCCAGCAGCGCCAGCGCCTCGATCGCCGCCCTCGCGTCCTTGCGCGGCTGGAGCGCGCCGACGAAGAGCGCGTAGGGCTCGCCGTTCGGGCTCGAGCCCTCGGGCGTGAAGGCGGGATCGACGCCGTTCGGGGTGACGACGATCTTCTCCGCGGGAATGTCGTAAAGCTCGATCAGGTCGCGCTTCGTCAGCTCCGAGACGGCCAGCACACGCGCGGCCCGGCGCGCGGAGCGGGGGACGACCGTCTTGAAGATCAGCCGGTCGCGCAGCCCCATCATCGACGAGTCGCGCTCGAAGGAGAGATCGTGCACGGTGACCACCGCTGGACACGGACAGGCGAGCGGGAGCGAGTGCTGGAAGTGCGCGAGCGCGGGCCGCAAGCGCCGGAGCAGCCTCGGCACGTGCACCGCCATCCGGACGACTTGGCTGTGAGCCGGGAGCTCGACCGGCTCGATTCCCTCCGGGACGACCTCCGGCCGTCGGGTCACCGCCGCGAAGCGCAGGTCTCTCGTGCCCGCGAGCTCGCCCAGCAGGCCGCGAACGTAGGTCTCGTCGCCCGTGCGCCGACGGCCGAGCACGTCGGCGTCGATGACGACGAGCGGCTCGCTCACGCCGCAGCCTCGCGGTAGACCTCGACGGTCGCCTTCGCCACCTCGCGCCAGTCGAAGGCTCGTGCCCGCTCGAGGCCCAGCTCACGCAGCTCGTCGCGGCGCTCGACCGCCTCGGCCAGCCCGGCCGCGATCGCGTCCGCGTCGAGTGGGTCGACGAGCACCGCTGCAGTGCCGGCGACCTCTTCCGAGGCGTCGTTGCGCCCGGCGACGACCGGCGCGCCACAGGCCATGGCCTCCAGCACCGGCAGTCCGAAGCCTTCGTACAGCGAGACGTACGCGACGCAGCGCGCGCCGCGGTAGAGCCGTGCCAGCTGGTCGTCTTCCACCTCGCCGAGCCAGCGGATCCCGTCACCCTCGACCCGCACGCCGCCCCAGCCCGGTGCGCCGGCGACGACCAGCTCGAGGCCGTTCAGCGACGCGCGGCGATAGGCCTCCACGAGACGGGGGAGGTTCTTCCGCGGCTCGAGCGTCGAGACCGCGAGCACGTACTCGCCGTCCTCGGCGTCGCCGACCGGCTCGAACGGTGGGCCGACCGCGTTCGGGATCACGCGGATCTTCTCCTCGGGCACGTCCAGGAGGTCGAGCAGCTCGCGCTTCGTGAACTCGGAGACGGCGATCAACCGCCGCGCCGCCTTGGCGACCCGCGGGAGCGTGAGCCGGCTGTACGTGCGCGTCCAGCGGTTGAAGGTCTCCGGGTGCCGCAGGATCGCGAGGTCGTGGAAGGTGACGACGAGCGGCACCGACGAGAGCACCGGGGCGCGGTGGGTCGGGCAGTGCAGGACGTCGACGCCGTCCCTCCTCGCCTTCGCGGGCAGGGCCGCGAGGTACCAGCCCACGTCGCGAACGGGCACGAGGGCGCGGCCGGAGCCGCCGAAGCCGTAGCGCCGGAGGTCGAGCTCCGGCTCCTCGTCCAGCGCCTCCAGCAGCGAGCGGATGTGCCGTGCTGTGCCTGCCCGCGTGAGCGCGAGCGGCGAGACATCGATGCCGACGCGCATTGGCCTCAGTTTGTCAAAGCGCTCTCGTAGCCCGCCAGGACGGCCTCGCCGCACCTTCGCCACGTGAACGACGCTGCGTGCTCCAGACCCGCGCGCCGAGGCGCGTCGAGCGCCGCGTCCAGGGCGGCGGCGAACGCCTCGGGGTCGTCCGGATCGGCGCGCAGCGCCGCAGCGCCCGAGGCCTCGTCCAGCGACGGGTGCGACGAGACGACTGCGGGCGTCCCGCTCGCGAGCGCCTCGACGACCGGGATCCCGAACCCCTCGAAGCTGGAGGGGTAGGCGAAGGCGTCTGCGCCGCGGTAGAGCCGGGCGAGCTCCTCGTCGGAGACGAACCCAAGCAGGCGCACGCCCTCCGCAGCCAGCGGGCGGTCCTCCCAGCCCTCGAGCCCGGCCAGCGCGAGCGTGAGCTCCGGCCGGCGCCGTCGTAGGACGGCGAACGCGGCGACGAGAGCCGGAAGGTTCTTGCGCGGCTCCAGCGTGGAGACCGCGAGCACGTAGGGGCCGCCGAGGTCGGCCTTCTCGCCTTCGGGCCGAAAGCGCGGGTCGATCCCGGGGTAGGCGACCACGATCCGGTCCTCGGCCACGCCGAGCAGCTCGCGCACCTCGCCCGCGGTGAACTTCGAGTTGACGAACACGCGGTCGCAGGTGCGCGCCGCATTCGCGTACTTCGGGCCGTGCATGCGCAACGTCGCGGGCTCGACCCAGTCGGGGAAGCGGAGCGGCACCAGGTCGTGCACGGTGGTCGCCCGCACGCCGCCTCTCTGCGACGGGTACATCCAGTCCGAGAAGTGGAAGACGTCCAGCCGTCCGGCGACCGACTCGACCGGCGGCCATCCCATCCGGCTCCAGGCGGATCGCCAGGCCTGTGCCCGCGGCAGCAGCGGCAGTCGCAGCTCGACCGGCAGCCCGGCGAGAGATTCGCGGATCCGCCGCCGTCCGTTGGGCCCCGAGGGCCCGAACGCGACCAGCTCGTGCTCGCCCTGCGTGGCCTCCGCGAGCCCGGCCACCATCCCGCGAACGTAGTTGCCGATCCCCGTACGCGGGCGGGAGAGCGGGCTGACGTCGAGCACGATTCGCATGGGACGGCGAAGTATCCTGCCCGCCATCGGGCGGCGACACGTGACTCTTTCGATCTGCTGTCTGACGGACGCGCCCGGCTCGCAGATCCGCGCGATGCTGGAGCCGCTGCGGCAGGTGGCGGACGAGATCGTGATCGCAGCCGATCAGCGCGTCGACCCCGTAGACGTGGCCGCCTACGAGTCGGTTGCCGATCGCGTGCTCCGCTGCGAGTTCACCTTCCTCGAGGCTCACCTCGCCTGGCTCCACGGCGAATGCTCCGGCGAATGGGTTTTTCGGCTCGACGGTGACGAGCAGGTGAGCCCGGAGCTTCTGGCGGTGCTGCCGGAGCTGATCGCAGCGCCGGATATCCGGCAGTACTGGTTTCCCCGGCGCTGGCTCGATCCGAGCGGGCGCGGCTGGCTGGACGAGCTGCCCTGGGCGCCCGATTACCACAACCGGCTGGTGCACAACGATGCCTCCCTCAGCTTCGAGGGCGTTCTCCACACCAACGCGGTCCCTGCGTACCCCGCCCGCTACAGGTCGGAGCCCTTCTACCACCACCTCTGTCGGCTCGAAACGCGAGAGGAGCGGCTCGTGCACGGCCTGTTCTACGAAATCCAAAGGCCTCACGTACCCGCTCCGGGCGGCGGGCCCGCGAACGCGAGGTTTTACTTGCCGGAGCGCTTCGCCCGCCGACGGCCGAAGGCGCTCTCACAAGGGCCGTCGAGCAAGGGATCGGGCTCGATGCGTCTGCTCGAGCCCGATCTGCGCATGACCGAGGGCGAGGTCAGGGGACTCTTCGTCGAGGTTACGAACCACAGCGGGATCGACTGGCCCGGCGGGATGGAGGAGCCGCTCGTTCGCCTCTCGTATCGGTGGCGCGAAGACCCCATCGACCGCGAGCGGACGCCGCTCCCGGCGCCTCTTGGCGACGGCGAGTCGGCAATCATGCCGATCACGGTCACCGCCCCGGCGGAGCGAGGGCCGCTACCGCCTCCAGCTCGATCTCGTCCACGAGCACGTTCGCTGGCTCGAGGCGGGCATCGACGTCACGATCGACGTCGTCCCTCGTGGGCTGACTCAGCGGAACGTTCCAGGCCAGTTGCAGCGGCTGCTCGGACGGCAGCGGATCCCGCGCGTGCTCCACCGGATCTGGCTGGGCCCGGAGCCGATGCCGGAGGCGGAGCGGGGCTTCGGCGAGACCTGGGCCCGGCACCATCCCGGCTGGGAGCACCGGCTCTGGTGCGACGCCGACCTGCCCGAGCTCGGCGTCCCCGCCGAGATCATTGCCCGGGCCGAGAGCCCGGTCGAGCTGGCGGACATCGCTCGCTTCCTCATCATCGCGCGCCACGGCGGGGTGTACGTCGACACCGACTTCGAGTGCCTGCGCCCGCTCGACCCGCTGCTCAAAGGGGTCGACGCCTTCGCGGCGTTCCAGCGGCCGGGCGAGGTCGCAACCGGGCTCCTCGGCGCCACGGCCGGCCATCCGGCGTTTCGCCGCGCCGCCGAGCTCGTCACCGAGACCTTCGGACGGGCGCCCCTACCGGCGTCGACCGGACCGCCGTTCTTCACCCACCTGCTCTGGGACTTCCCAGAGGTGACGCTCTTTCCGCCCGAGCTCTTCTACCCGTACCTCTGGACCGAGCCCGAGCGCCGGAACGAGCATTTCCCCGGCGCGTACGCGGTGCATCACTGGGCGATGAGCTGGGGCGACGTCGCGGTGCGGTCGGTCGAGCGCTAGGGCTCGGGAACCGGCAGCACGAGCGGTTTCGACCCGGCCTCGGCAAACCAGAAGATCCACTCGCGCACGAGGTCGACGGTGATCGTCTGGCCGGGACCGACCTGGTCGGCACGCACCGTCAGCTCGACGGTCACCGACTCGCCCGGCGAGAGCGAGCGCGAGAGACTGACCCGGCTGAGCTCGACCACCCGTTCGCCCTGCGGTCCCGCGATGTAGGGGCCGATCGTGACCGACCCCTTCGGGTACGGGTACCAGAGCCCGGCCGGCCAGAAGGACCTGCCGTCGTTCGTGATCTTCAAGGTCCGGGTGAGCTGGCCGGATCCTGACGCCGTCCAGTCGCCTTCGGCCTCGATGAGCGCGGAGAACTGCGCACTCTCGCCGCCGCCGGGAACCGGGTTGACCGCGTGGATGATGTTGAACTCGGGCCGCAGGGCGGCCTGCGCCCCTGCCCGGGCCCGCAGGCGGTCCGGGAGGAACTTCTCCAGCAACTGGTCGCGCCGCCGCTGCGGCCGCTCGAGGTCGACGAGCTCGTCCACCTCCACGAGCCGGCGCACGTTCGTGAACCCTGCGCGCTCGACGACCTCGACGAGGTAGTCGGGGTCGAAGGGCGACTCCAGCGTCCCGAACCGCTCCATCTCCTCGACGAGGTTCTTCTCGGCCTCCGAGCCCGCGGGAGGGCGCACGCCCTCGTGGATGTAGATCTGGCCGCCCGGAACGAGCGTGCGCCGGATCACCTCGAGCGTCTCGAGCTCCTCGTCGAAGTGGTGCATCGTGTCGTAGAGGACAGCTCCGTCGAACCGGTCGGTCCAGGGCATCTCGCGGACCGGCATCGCGTGGAACTCGGCAACCGCCTCGAGCTCCTCGCCGACCAGGCCGGGGATCGCGGCGACACGCTGGCGCGCGATCTCGACCATGTCGGGCGAGATGTCGATGCCGACCACCCAGTAGCCGCAGCGGGCGAGGAACTCGCTCAGCCAGCCTGGGCCGCAGCCGACGTCCAGCACCTGCGAGCGGAGCCCGAGCTGCATCAGCTGGACGATGTGGGCGAAGGTGTGCAGGCAGCGCGGAAGCTCCTCGTTCGGCGGCGCGCTGAACGGCTTCGTCCGGAGCCAGACGCGACCTCCAGGGTCGAGCTGCTCGACGTAGGTCAGATGACCCTGGTCGTAGTCCTGGCCGAGGTCGCCCAGCCGTCCGCGCTCGTCCTGGACGAGCTGCCGGGATCTCGGACGAGGGCCCACGCCGGACGATTCTACGGGAGCACTACACTGGCCGCCGTGACGCTCTACGCAGACCTTTTTCGCTACCGGGAGCTCTTTCTGAACCTCTTCCGGCGGGAGTTGCGGGTCAAGTACCGCGGCTCGCTCCTCGGCGTCGCGTGGTCGCTCGTGAACCCGCTCGTGCTGGTCGGCGTCTACACGCTCGTCTTCTCGGTCCTGTGGAAGGCGTTCTCGATCCCGCACTACCCGCTCTTCCTCGTCAGCGGCCTGCTCGTCTGGATCTTCTTCCAGAGCTCGCTCCAGTCCGCGAGCGCGAGCCTGCTTGCGCAGGCGAACCTCGTCAAGCAGGTCAAGTTCCCGCGGCAGCTGCTGCCGCTTGCGGTCGTCGGCACGACCCTCCTCAGCTTCGGCGTGATGCTCGCGGTGATCCTGCCGCTGAACCTGATCGCCGTCCCCGAGACCCGCTCGACCTTCTGGGTCGCGATCCTGCTCAGCGTTCCGCTGATCGCGCTCGTCAGCGGCCTCTCGATCATGGTGGCCGCCGCGACCGTCGTGTTCCGAGATGTCGAGCACCTGCTGGTGACGGTGCTCTTGCCGTGGTTCTTCCTGACGCCGGTCTTCTACACCTTCGACCAGCTGCCCAAGATCGACCAGAGGCCTTGGGTGGCCGACATCCTCCACTACGGGAACTTCGTCACGCCGCCGCTGCTCGCGATCCGGGATCCGCTCTTCTTCGGCCGCTATCCGAGCAGTGGCGACGCCGTGTACACGGTCTGCGCAGCCGTCGTCGCGCTCGCGCTCGCCGCGTTCGTCTTCCAGCGTGTGGACGACCAGTTGGCGGTAGCCCTGTAGGGGCGTCTGGCTAGGCTTTTGCGCATGTCTGAGCCGCTTCTCGTGCGCGCCAGCCGGCGCGAACCGGTCGAGCGGACGCCGGTCTGGTTCATGCGCCAGGCGGGGCGGTCGCTGCCTGAGTACCGGGAGATCCGGAAGCAGCACGGGCTCTTCGAGGTCTGCCGCCGGCCCGAGCTCTGCGCCGAGGTGACGCTTCAGCCGGTGCGGGCACATGGGGTGGACGCCGCGGTGATGTTCGCCGACATCATGCTTCCCGTCCTGGGCATGGGCGTGGACGTCGAGCTGGTCGAGAACGTCGGCCCGGTGGTCGAGGCACCCGTTCGCTCGGCGGCCGACGTGGAGCGGCTGATCGTGCCCGAGCCCGAGGAGTCGGTGCCGTTCATCCTCGAGGCCGTCCGACTCGTGCGCGAGGCACTCGCGCCCGAGCAGGCGGTGATCGGCTTCGCCGGCGGCCCGTTCACCGTGGCCGGCTACCTGATCGAGGGCAAGCCGACCCGAGAGTTCAAGCTGACGAAGGCGTGCATGTACGGGCAGCCGGAGGTCTGGCACGCCCTGATGCAGAAGCTCGCCGCCGCGTTCGCGCTCTACGTCGACGGCTGTGTGAGGGCCGGGGCGGACGCGATCCAGCTCTTCGACTCGTGGGTCGGCGCGCTCTCGGTCGACGACTACCGGGAGTTCGTCGCGCCCTACTCCGCGCAGGTGCTGGAGGCGGTGGACGTTCCGACGATCCATTTCGGCACCGGGACGGCGCATCTCCTCGACGAGATGGCGGAAGCCGGCGGAGACGTCATCGGCGTCGACTGGCGGATTCCGATCGACCGCGCCTGGGAGGTCGTCGGGTACGAGCGCGGGGTACAGGGGAACCTCGAGCCCGCTCTCCTGCTGGGGCCCTGGGAGCGCGTCGGAGGCCGCGGCGCTGCGGATCCTCGAGGCGGTCGGCGGGCGGCCGGGTCACATCTTCAACCTCGGGCACGGGGTCCTGCCGGAAACCCAACCGGCCGACCTTCGTCGCCTGGTCGAGCTGGTGCACGAGAACACGCCGGTGGCCGCCGCCTGATGGACGCGGTCGTCCTGATGGCGTACGGCAGCCCGTCGAGGCCCGAAGACGTCCGCCCCTACCTCGAGGACGTACGGGGTGGCCGGCCGGTCTCGGACGAGGCCGTCGAGGAGCTCGCCGAGCGGTACCGGCGGATCGGCGGGCGCTCGCCGCTCGACGACGTGACCGAGGCCCAGCGGGCCGCCCTGGAGCGCGAGCTCGACACGCCTGTCTTCGTCGGCATGAAGCACTGGCGGCCGCGCATCGCGGAGGCGGTCGAGGCCGCGCTCGAGGCCGGGGCGACGCGCATCGTCGGCCTGGTGCTCGCGCCGCACTATTCGCGGCTCTCGGTCGGCGGCTACCGGGACCGGCTGGAGGACGCGCTCGCAGGCCGGGCCGAGCTCGTCCTCGTCGAGAGCTGGCACGACGACCCGGCGTTCGTCGAGGTGCTCGCAGAGCGGGTGCGAGGCACGGGGGCCTGGGTCGTCTTCACGGCGCACTCGCTGCCAGAACGGATCCTCGCCGAGGGGGATCCGTACCGGGAGCAGCTACTCGAGACCGCGCGCCTCGTGGCCGAGCGGGCGGGCCTCGAGCGCTGGTCGCTCGCCTTCCAGAGCGCGAGCGCGACCGGCGAGCCCTGGCTCGGGCCGGACGTGCTCGAGGAGCTCGACCGGCTCAAGAGCGACGGAGTCGAAGCGGTTCTCGCCGAGCCGATCGGCTTCGTCTCGGATCACCTCGAGATCCTCTGGGACCTCGACGTCGAGGCCCGCGAGCGCGCGGGCGAGCTCGGGCTCGAGTGGGCCCGGACGACCTCGCTCAACGACGAGCCGGCCTTCGTCAAGGCGCTGGCCGGCATAGTCCGCAAGGCCACGACGGTACGCTCGGCGGCATGAAGCCCGGAGCCGTTGCCGCGAGCGCCGTGAGCCGGCGATTCCTCGTCTACCCCCAGCGCCAGGTGACGCTGAAGGAGGCGATCGTCAGGCGCAGGCACCTGCGCCGGAGGGAGGTCTGGGCGGTCAGGGACGCCTCGTTCGAGATCGAGCCGGGCGAGGCGGTCGGTGTCGTCGGGCGCAACGGCTCGGGCAAGACCACTCTTCTCCGCATGATCGCCGGGATCTTCGGCCCGACGAGCGGTCGGCTCGAGGTCGGTGGTCACGTCGCCTCGCTGCTCGAGCTCGGGGCCGGCTTCCACCCCGACTTCACCGGTCGGGAGAACGTCTACATGAACGGCGCGATCCACGGCCTGAAGCGCAAGTACGTGACGGAGAAGTTCGACGAGATCGTCGCCTTCGCGGAGCTCGAGCGTTTTATCGACGTTCCCGTGCGGACATATTCCGCGGGCATGTACATGCGGCTCGGCTTCTCGATCGCTGCCCACATCGACCCGGACGTACTCCTTCTCGACGAGGTCTTCGCGGTCGGCGACGAGTCCTTCCAGCGCAAGTGCATCAACAAGATCCTCGATCTGAAGGCGCGCGGTCGGACGCTCCTGTTCGTCTCCCACTCGGCGCCCGCCGTGGAGCGTCTCTGCGAGCGGGCGATGCTCCTCAACGGCGGCAAGATCATCGCGGACGGCGTCGCCCGGGACGCGATCTCCCTGTACCAGCGCATGCTCGCCGAGGAGGAGAGCCCGGCCGAGCGCAGCGCCGGCCTGCGCGAGTGGGGTAGCGGCGAGGCGCGCGTCGTCAAGGTCAAGCTCGAGGACGGAACCGGCGAGGAGCGCCGGCAGTTCCTGTCCGGACAGCCCTTCGTGGTCAGGCTGACGATCTCCGCCGAGAAGGCGATCGCACCGCCGCGGATCACGATCGAGTTCCGCGACGCGAACGGCTCGCTGCTGGGGGTGAACGAGGCCGACGCGGACGAGCTCGGCTGGGACGGGTCCGCGGGCACGGCCGAGCTGCTCTTCTCGAGCTCTCGCGTGCCGTTGGCCGACGGGCGGTTTCAGCTGTCGGTGGCCCTGTCGCAAACCGACTCCGAGCGGCAGATCCACCGGCTCGACCCCGCCGTCGACTTCACGGTCTTCCCGGACACCGACCAGCGGGGCTGGTTCCGGTTCGAGGGCGACTGGTCGCTCGTGTCCTCGCCGAGCACCCTGGAGCGGCGATGAGCTCCCGCACCTGCCCCGACTGGCCGATCCTGATGGAGCACGCTCCGGAGCTCCAGTTCATGCACTACACCGTGGCCGAGGCGAAGCTCCCGTCCGAGGCGCTCGCGCAGCTCGTCGACGTTCCCCTGGAGTCGGTCGCGATCTGCGCCGACCTCGATCACAACGTCTTCTACGCCCACCACACCGACCCGCAGGTCGCCGAGGCGCTTCGCAGGACGCACTGGTATGAGGTGCGCGAGTGGTCCACCAGGGGCCCCGGCACCGCCGAGCAGGGCTAGGCCCCGAAGCGCCGGGCCAGCACCTCGGGGAGCGGCCTCGTGTTGAGGACCTCCTCCGGCCTCGCCCAGCCGCGCCGGGCCGTCGCGACCGCCAGCTCCATGTTCCCGAGGCCGCGCGTCGAGTGCGCGTCGGTGTTCACGACGATGGTCACGCCGGCCTCGCGTGCCATGCGCACGTGCTCGGCGCTCAGGTCGAGCCGGTCGGGCAGCCCGTTCACCTCCACCGCCCGGCCCTGCTCGGCCAGCCGCTCGAAGACGGCCTCGAGATCGACCGCGTTCGGCGGCCGGCGGTTGATCATTCGCCCGGTCGGGTGGCTGAGGGCGCTCACGTAGGGCGAGTCCAGCGCCGAGAGCACGCGCTTCGTCAGCTCCTGGCGCGATCCGCGTTGCCCGCCGTGGACGCTCGCCTGCACCCACTCCAGCTCGGCGAGCACGTCGTCGGGGAGGTCGAGCGCGCCGTCCCGGCGGATGTCGCACTCGGTGCCGCGCAAGAGCCGGAACGGCGCGAGCCGTTCGTTGGCCTCGGCGATCTCCTCGGCCTGCCGCCTGACGCCGTCGGCGTCGAGGCCCGGAACCGCGCCGACGCTGACGGTGTGGTCGCAGATCGCGAGGTAGTCGTAGCCCCGGTCCTTGGCGGCGAGCCCCATCTCGTAGACGGTCGCCCTCCCGTCCGACCACGTCGTGTGCGCATGCAGGTCGCCGCGCACGTCGCCGAGCTCGAGCAGGCGGGGCGGCTCTCCCCTGAACTCCCCTTCGCGCAGCTCGGGCGGGACGAACGGGATCCCGAGGGAGCGGTAGACGCCTTCCTCGTCCGGAGCTGCAGGCAGCGGTTCGAGCGCGGACACGTACTCCGGCGAGCCCGTCGCGCGCAGGAGCTCGGTGCCGAACCGGCCCGGCTCGGCGACGACCAGCTCGACGGGCACCCCCTCGACCGTCACACCGAGCGCCCGCCGCGGCTCCCGCTCCACGACCGCGACGATCTGCGGCAGCGCCTCGAATCGCTCCAGCACCGGTTCCGCTGCGTCGGCCGGGACGACCACCGCCAGGCGCTCCGACGCGTCCCGCCAGCGGCGTGGATCGCCCGCGGCCTCACCTCCCAGCTCCTCGGCGATCGACTGCACGAGCGGTCGGCTCCGGTGGAGTTGGAGCGGCCGGACGGTCGCGGCGCCCGGCTCGCGCTCGAGCGCGGCCTGCAGCTTGCGCTCGGTCTCCGGCCCGATCCCGGGCACCTCTCGTAGCCGGCCCTCGCGTGCCGCCTCTCTCAGCTCCTCGAGGTTGCCGACTCCGAGCACGCGCCCGATCTCGAGCATCCGCTTGACCGAGACGCCGAGGAAGCGGCCGAGCCCGGCCAGCTCCGGCGAGACCTCCCGCTCGAGCTCCCGCAGCTCGGCGATCTCGCCGGTCTCGACGAGCTCCTGCAGCCGCCGTTCGATGCCGGGGCCGATGCCGCGGAGCTCGCGCGCCCGGCCCTCGCGCACGAGCTGGGCCACGGGTACGGGGGTCGCGCGGATCAGTTCGGCGGCGCGGCGGTAGGCACGGGCGGAGTACGGCTCGGCATCTGCGAGCTCGAGCAGCGTCGCGAAGGCGTCGAGCTGACGCGCGATCTCGGCGTTGTCCGGCTGCGAGCTCTGCACTGCTGGATAGTCTCTCCGCATGCCGACCGTGGTTGTTCCCTTCCGCGGGGAAAGCGCCAAACGCCGCCTTGCTCCCGCGCCCGAGGACGTCCGGGCGACGTTGGCGAACGCGATGCTCGAGGACGTCCTGGACGCCTGCAGGGCGGTCGCGGAAGACGTGGTCGTCGCCTCCGGAGGCGGCGGTCAGGGCGCTGCGGTCGAGATCGCATTGAAACGCGTCGACTCGGGCCCGATCCTCGTGGTCAACGCCGATCTGCCGGCCGCGCAGCCGCGCGACCTGCTCACGCTGCTCGGCGCGCTCCCCGAGAACGGCCTCGCGCTGGTCGCCGCGAGCGACGGAACCACCAATGCCCTCGCACTCGCCGCGCCGCACCTGTTCGCACCGCTCTACGGCCCCGAGAGCGCCGAGCGCTTCCTGGCCCGGGCTACCCGCCTGGACGTGCCCGCTGCCGTCGCCGCGATCCCGAACCTCGTCGACGACGTGGACACGCTGGGCGACCTCGAAGAGCTCGAGGGACGCCTCGGCCCGCGCACAGCCGCCGCCTTCGACGCGCTGCGCACCGGCCTCACGCGGTGAAGGTCGTCGTCCTCGCAGGCGGGCTCGGAGGCTCCCGCTTCGCCCGCGCGCTCGCGGAGACGATCGATCCCCGGGAGCTGACCATCGTCGGCAACGTCGGCGACGACGTCGAGGTCTTCGGGCTCCACGTCTCGCCCGATCTCGACACGATCCTCTACACGCTCACCGGCCGGCTCGACGAGGAGCGCGGCTGGGGGCGCAAGGACGAGACGTGGCAGGCGCTCGGCGCCGCCGACGAGCTGGGCGCCGAGACCTGGTTCCGGCTCGGCGACCGCGATCTCGGGCTGCACCTGGTTCGCACCGAGAGGCTGCGCCGCGGGGAGCCCCTCTCGAGCGTCACCCGAGAGCTCGCCGTCGCGTTCGGGCTCGAGCCCACGCTTCTTCCTGCCACCGACGACCGGCTGCGCACCTGGCTCGAGACTCCCGCGGGCGAGTTCCCCTTCCAGGAGTGGTTCGTCCAGAGGCAGCACCGGGACGAGGTGGACGCGGTGCGCTTCGAGGGCGACGCTCGACCGGCGCCGGGAGTCGTGGAATCCCTCGAGGACGCAGACCTGATCGCGATCGCACCGAGCAACCCGTTCGTCAGCATCTGGCCGATCCTGGCCGTGGCCGGGATTCGCGAGGCGCTGGAGGAGCGGCGCGCCCCGGCGGTCGCCGTCAGCCCGCTGATCGGGGGCAAGGCCGTCCGCGGCCCGGCCGACCGGATGCTCGCCCGCCTCGCCGGCGGGACCGGCCCGCGGCACGTAGCAGACTGTTACAAGGGACTGATCGACGCGCTCGTCGTGGACGCGGCGGACGCCGACGAGGACGCCGGCATTCCCACGATCGTGACGCGCACGCTGATGAACGACCCCGACGCCCGGCGGCGGTTGGCCGACGCGGTGCTCGAGACCGCAGGAGCCCCGAGATGATCGTCGCGATCATCGGCGGCACCGGCACCTTCGGGCGCGCGCTGGCCCGCCGCTTGCACCAGCTCGGCGACGATGTTCTCATCGGCTCGCGCGACGCACAGCGGGCCAGGGAGCGGGCGCTCGAGATCGGCGTCCACGGCGACAGCAACGAGGACGTGGTCAGGGACGCCGACCTGGTCGTGCTCGCGACCAAGTCGAACGCGGCACTCGAGACCGGCGCTGCGCTGGCCGACGCGATCGGCGACACGCCGGTCCTGTGCGTCGCGAGCGACCTGCGCTTCACCGACATCGGCATCGTCCCCGGCCTCGAGGAAGGCTCGCTGGCCGAGAACCTGGCGGAGCTGCTGCGGGCGCCGGTTGCATCCGGCTTGCAGTCGATCTCCGCGATCGACCTCTCGGGCCCGGAGCCGCCCGACCAGGACGCGCTCATCTGCGGGGACGATCCCCGGGCGAAGAAGCTCGCGCTCGAGCTCGCCGGCCGGCTCGTCGGCGGCAGGGCGGTCGACGTCGGCCCGCTCGCGAACTCGCGCGCGCTCGAGGCGATGACGGCCGTGATCCTGAACGTGAACAAGGAGTTCGGCGTCCACGCCGGGCTGCGGCTGACCGGCCTGCCGTGACCGTCACGATCTGGCCGGTCGAGGGGCTGCCGGAGATCCGCGAGCGAGACGACCTCGGGGCGCTGATCGCGGGCCGGGCCGAGCTGCAGGACGGCGACGTCCTCGTGGTTGCGCAGAAGGCGGTCTCGAAGGCGGAGGGACGGATCGTTCGTCTGGCCGAGATCGAGGCTTCCGCCGAGGCGAGGGAGCTGGCCGCCGACCACGATCCGCGCCAGCTCGAGGTGATCCTGCGGGAGGCGGCACGGCTCGTGCGCACGCGCCCGCCGCTCGTGATCGCCGAGACCAGGCACGGCTTCGTCTGTGCCTCCGCGGGCGTCGACGCCTCGAACGCGCCCGAGCCGGACATGGTCGTGCTCCTGCCCGAGGATCCCGACGCCTCGGCCGCCCGGATCCGGGAGCGCGTGAGCGACCTCACCGGCGCCGAGGTCGGCGTGATCGTCAGCGACTCCTTCGGCCGCGCCTGGCGGCAGGGCACGACCGACGTGGCCATCGGTGTCGCCGGGGTCCGCCCGCTGCTCGACCTCAAGGGCCTGCGGGACGCGACCGGCTATGAGCTCCACGCGACGGTGATCGCGGTCGCGGACGAGCTCGCCGGCGCCGCGGAGCTCGTGATGGGGAAGACTGCCGGGGTGCCTGCCGCCGTCATCCGCGGCGTCGATGCCCTCGGCGAGGGCAGCGCGCGCGAGCTCGTGATGCCGCCCGACCGCGACCTGTTCCGGTGAGCGAGCGGAGCGGCGAGGATCTCGACCGCGAGCTGATCGAGTTCATGAACGAACTCCGGGTTGCGCTCCCCGGGGTTCAGGTCCTCTTCGCCTTTCTGCTCGCGGTCCCGTTCTCCAACGGCTGGACGCGCGTCACGGATCTCCAGCGCGACGTCTTCTTCGTCGCCTTCATCGCGACCGCCGCTGCGTCGATCCTGCTGATCGCGCCCTCGGCGTACCACCGCCTGCGCTGGCGCGAGCGCGACAAGGAGCAGATGCTTCGGACCTCGAACCGGCTGGCGATCGCCGGCACGACCTGCCTCGCGCTCGGGATGACCGCGGCGGTCTTCCTGATCACCGACCTGCTCTTCAAGTCCTGGTGGGCAGCGCTCACCACCGCCCTGGTCGGCGGCGCCTTCGCCTGGTTCTGGTACGGCCTGCCGCTCAGCCGTCGGACCGGCGACGCAGCGCGATCCCGTTGAGGATCTCGCGCACGACCCGGTCGGCGACGAGGGCCGTGACGTCGGCCGAGCCCACGGCCGTCGGGATCACCTCGACCACCTCGGCGCCGACGAGCTCGAGCTCGGCGGCCACCGTGCGGCAGGCCCAGAGCAGGTCGGTCGAGGTCATGCCTCCGGGCTCCGGCGTCCCGGTGCCGGGTGCGAACGCGGGGTCGAGCACGTCGACGTCGACGGTCAGGTAGACGGGCCCGTCCCCGACAATCGCGAGGGTCCGGCCGACGATCTCCTCGATCCCGTCGCGGCCGACGTCGTGCATGAAGAAGCTCGTGATCCCGCGGTCGGCCTGCCACCGGAAGGTCTCTTCGCCGGGCCAGTAGCCGCGCAGACCGATCTGGACGTAGCGCTCGGGCGCGACCTTCCCGGCCTCCACCAGCCGCAGCATCGGCGTCCCGTGCGAGACCTCGACGCCGAAGACCTCACGGCCGGTGTCGGTGTGCGTGTCGAAGTGGACGAGTCCGACCGGGCCATGTCGCTCGGCCACCGCGCGGACGTCCGGCTCGGCGATCGAGTGATCGCCGCCGAGCACGACCGGCAGCAGGCCGGCGTCGAGGACCTGACCCACCAGCGCCTCGATCGCCGCGTGGGAGGCAGCCGGGTCGGCCGGAAGCACCGCCGCGTCGCCGAAGTCGACGATCTTCAGCTCCTCGAAGGCGTCCACCTTCGACTCCAGGTGCGGACCGGGCGGGCAGCTGGCGGCGCGGATCGCGCGCGGCCCGAAGCGCGCGCCCGGGCGGTCGGAGACGAGGTCGTCGGTGGGCGCTCCGACGATCGCCACGTCGAAGCCTGCAAGCTCGGCGGGATCCTGGGTGTACGGCGCTCCGCCGTAGGTGAGCAGGCCCGCGTAGTCGGGCTTCTCGCCGTATCTGCGCCAGCGCTCGAGCGGGTCGATCACGGCGCGATTCTCGCGTGCTCGAGGGCAGACGCTCGTGGACGAGCCGTTCCGCCTCGCTCACCGCCCGCGGGTGCGACGTCACGCTGGCGAGGAAAGTCGGCTTGTCCAGCGCGTAGAGCCGTGCGTCGGTCCGGGCCGTTACGGTGGCCGTGCGCGGCACATCCTCGAGCAGGGCGAGCTCGCCGAAGCCTTCGCCGCGGCCGATGGCGCGTAGCGGCTGCCCTCCACGCGTGACGGCCAGCTCGCCGTCCGCGACCACGTAGAAGCGGTCGCCGGGATCGCCCTCGCGGACGACGTGGGTTCCCGCGGGGGCATCGAGGCCTGCGAGCCCTGTGCGAGCCCTTCCAGCGCTGGCGCGGCAAGCGGCGAGAACAGCGGCAGCGAGCGCAACAGCGCGATCTCGACGATCGGCGCCGGAGTCTTGCGGTCGATCGCGAGCGAGCTGCCGAATCGTGAGCAGCACTGCCAGCGGTAGGAGCGCGCCGATGCCTACAACCGCCCATCGAGCGCCGAACAGGCTCACGAGCGCAGGCGTCAGGAGCGAACCGAGCGCGAGCCCGGCCATCGAGAGCCCCTCGAGGACGCCGAACACGCGCGAGAGCACGTCGATCGGAGCCGTTCGCTGCAGGATCGTCCGACCAGCGACGTCGAGCAGCGAACGGCCCGCGCCGGCGGCGGCCAGCAACAGAAGCGCCCCGACGGTCGTCGGCCAGGCGCCCAGCAGCACGAAGGCCGCGCCCCAGACGAGAATCCCGAGCACGAGCGCCGGCGTCAGGCGTCTGCGGCCGACCAGCGCGACCGTCACCGCGAGGCCTGCGACTCCGCCCGCCCCGAAAGCTGCGTTCAGGTACCCGGCGCCCGATCCGCCGAGGTCGAGGACCGAGATCGCGAGCACGACGTAGAGGACGTCCAACGCGCCGATGGCCACGAACTGACCGGCCAGGAGGCCGACGAGGGACCGCGTCGACGGGTCTCGCCCCAGCACGCGGAATCCGGCGAGTGCGTCCTCGAGCGGGGCGACCGCCTCGCCCGCCGCCGGCGGCCCTTGCACCCGGGCCGCGAGCAGCGCCCCGACGCAGCACGACCCCTGCGAACACGGCAAAGACCCAGCCCGGCGAGGCGACGGCGAGCAGAACCCCGGTCGCCGCTGGGGCGACTAGCACGCTCAGCGCCTCGATCCACCCGGAGACGACGTTCGTCGCGGTCAGCTCGTCCGGCGCCCGTGCCAGCGCCGGGACGAGCGCGGACTGCGTCGGCCGTGTGATCGTCACGCAGGTGGCTGCGACCGCGGCCAGCGCGTAGGCGGCGAGCGGCGGCGCGTGCGCGAGCAAGGCCGCCGCGGTCGCGCTCAGCGCCAGCGCCTGCGCGACGTAGCCGAGCGCGAGCACGCGAGCGGGCCGGTAGCGGTCGGCGAGCACCGCCGCGAACGGCGCCGCGATCCCCGCAGGAACCAGCTGCGCGAAGGCGACGAGCCCGGCGGTTGTCGCTCCGCCCTGCTCGTAGGCATAGACGAGCATCGCGATCCAGACGCCCCACTCGGCCGCGTTGAAGCCTGCGAAGGCGAGCTCGACCCGCCGCAGCTCGGGATTGCGGAACACGCCCCCGACCACCGCGCGAATCCGGCCGAGATGGCTCACGCGTGCCGCGGCAGGCGCTCGGCGACGGCGGCCCTGATCTCGCGGTCGATGCTCGGGTAGCGACGCACGAGCTCGCCGAGGCGCCCGTCCGGGAAGACGAGCAGTCGCAGCGCCGAGGTCGCCCGCACCGAGGCAAGGCGCGGATAGGCGAACCCCGCTCCCCAGTCGAGGGCGGTCAGCTCGCCGAAGAACTCTCCCGGCCCGAGATCGCGCGCGTGCTCGCCGTCGATCGAGACGGCAGCCGTCCCTTCGAGGATGACGTAGAAGTCGCGGCCGAGGCTCCACTGCTCGACGACCATCTCCCCGGAGGTCGCCTCGCGGAGCGAGGCCTGCTTGCCGACGAGAGCCGCCTGGTCGGGCTGGAGATCGGCGAACAACGGCAGCGTCCGCAATGAAGGCAGGTCGGCCTCCGGTAGGCCGGGCCAGCTGCTCACGATCGTCGGGTGGCGCTCGTAGCGTCGCACGGCGTCCGCGGCCTTCGCCCCGACCTCGGGCCGAGTCTCCTCGAGGAAATCGAGCACCTGCCCCACGTCCTCGGGGCCGCTCGTGTGGTTGAGGATGCAGAGCCGGAGCGCGAGCCTCCCGTGGAGTCGGGTCGTGGAGATGAGCCCGACGTCGCTTCGTTCCAGGGCCGCAGCCAGGCTCGCGTTCTCGACCTCGTCGAGATCGCGGCGCCGGAAGCAGACGACGCCAAGCGAAGGCGGGGCCATCAGCTCCAGCGTCTCGCTGTCCTCGATCCGGCTCGCCGCGAGCGCGGCCAGGTCGAGCGATCGCCTGATCGCGATACGGAAGGCGTCGAGGCCGAAAAAGCGCAGCGAGAGCCAGAGCTTCAGCGCGCGTGCCGAACGGGTGAGCTGGATCCCGAGGTCGGAGAAATTGACCTCCTCGTCGGCGGCCTCGGCGTCCCGGAGGTAGTCCGGCAGAGATCTCGAAGGCGGTCCGCAAGGCTCGTCCCTCTCGCACGAGCACGCAGCCGCACTCGAAGGGCTGGTAGAGCCACTTGTGCGGGTCGAGCGTGACCGAGTCCGCGAGCTCGAGCCCGGGCAGCAGCTAACGCGGTCGGCCAGGGCCGCGAACCCGCCGTAGGCGCCGTCCACGTGCAGCCAAGCTCCCCGTTGGTGGCAGACCTCGGCGAGTTGCGGCATGGGGTCGACCGCGCCCGAGTTGGTGGCGCCCGCGTTCGCCGCCACGAGGAAGGGCGTGCGCCCGGCCGCGACGTCGGCGTCCATGGCCCCGCGCAGGGTCGCGGGATCCAGCCGGAACGCCGCATCGGCCGGCAGCACACGCACCTGACCCGGCCGGAAGCCGAGGATCCGCGCCGCCCGCGCGACCGAGGAGTGCGCCTGGTCGGAGACGTAGAGAGACGAGGTCGTCCCGCATCGAGCCTGCGAACGGTCTCGCGCGCGCACGCGATGAGCGGTCATGTTTCCGGCCGAGCCGCCGCTCACCAGGGAGCCCGCGGCTCGGCTCGGGTAGCCGATCCACTCCTTGAACCAGCCGAGCACCCCGGCGAGACGGCGCTTCGCAACCGTGGCAAGCTCCGCCGATGCAGGAGGTCGTGCTCGTCCGCCACGGAGAGACCGAGTGGAGTCGGGAGCTCAAGCACACGGGGCGGACCGACGTGCCGCTCACCGAGGAGGGCGAGCGGCAGGCGCGGGGCCTGGCGGAGGCCTTTGCACGGCCGCGAGTTCGCGCTCGTGCTCTCGAGCCCGCTCCGGCGGGCGGTCGAGACCGCTCGCCTGGCCGGCTTCGAGCCCGAGTTGCGCGACGAGTTGATGGAGTGGGACTACGGCGACTACGAGGGCCGCCGCACCGCGGAGATCCGCGAGGAGATCCCGGACTGGACGATCTGGCGCTACGGCGCCGCCAACGGCGAGAGCCCCGAGGAGGTCGCCGCCCGCGCCAACCGCGTGATCGCCGAGATCCGCGCAGTCGACGGGGACGTGCTCGTCTTCGCCCACGGCCACCTGCTGCGCGTGCTCGCGGCGCGCTGGCTCGAGCTGGACGCGAGGGACGGACGCCTCTTCGCGCTCGACGCGGGCACGCTCAGCGCGCTCGGCTACGAGCGGGAGCAGCCGGTCATCCGCAGCTGGAACGCGGCGTCGTGAGCCGCGACAGCGAGGACATCCTCACCGACCCGCCTCCGCCGCCGGCGGACGCGCGCCTCGCGTACGGGCCGGAACCGCTCCAGTTCGGCGACCTGCGCCTTCCCGAGGGCGCTGAGCCCGCCGCTCGCGGTCGTGCTCCACGGCGGCTACTGGAAGGCGACCTACAACCTGATCCACACGGGGCACATGTGTCGCGCGTTGACCGAGGCCGGGATCGCAAGCTGGAACGTCGAGTACCGCAGCGTGGGCGTCCCCGACGGGATGTGGCCATCGGCCGGGAACGACGTCGCGCTGGCGGTGGAGTTCGTCCGCGAGCTGCCGGTCGACCAGGAGCGCGTCGTGCTCGTCGGGCATTCGGCCGGCGGCCAGCTCGCACTCTGGGCCGGGAAGCGGGCGAAGCTGCCCGTGGTGGCGCTGGCGCCGGTCTCCGACGTGCGCGACTCCGCCGCCCGCACCGGCCCCGACGGTCCGCCCGCGAGGTTCATGGCGCCGGAGCACTTCGCCGACGGCTCGCCCCTGGAGCTGCTCCCGCTCGGCGTCCCGCAGATCGTGATCCACGGCACCGAGGACGACAGCGTTCCCTACGAGATGAGCGAGCGCTACGTCGAAGCCGCGGCCGGCGAGGCCGAGCTGGTCACGCTCGAGGGCTGCGGCCACTTCGAGCCGATCGACCCGCTCTCCTCGGAGTGGCCGCAGGTCAGATCCGCGATCGAGCGCCTGCTCGGAGCTCCCGGGTCAGGCGCTCCGCCTCGCTGACCGGGTCGCCCTCGAGCAGCGTCGCCCCGGCCTTCCTGGCCAGCTCGGACGAGGCACCCGCTCCCGCGAGGGAGAGCGGCGCCACCTGCGCCAGCGTCGCGAGATCCGGCAGCACGTCCTCGAGCCGCTCGGCGGTTGAGCCGGCGACCACCACGCGATCGGGCCGCAGCTCCCGCGCTTCCTCTCGAGCGCCGACAGCGGCGTGTCCTGGCCGAGGTAGGTGATCCGCCAGCCGCGGTTGCGCAGCGCGAGGCCGAAAGCGATCAGCGCGAGGTCGTGCTGCTCCAGGGGCGCACAGGCGAGCAGCGCGTGCGGGCCGGCGCCTTCGCCCCAGCCGCGGGCGAGCCCGAAGAGCCTGCCCCGGATGACGTTGCTCGCGAAGTGCTCCTGCGCGACGCTGGCCTCTCCGCGCCCCCAAGCCTCACCCAGCTCGTGCAGGTACGGAAGCACGACCTCGACGAGCACCGCGTCGAGGCTGAGCGCGCCGAGCAGCCGGTCCAGCACAGCGTTCGCCCTCCCCTCCGCGAAGCTTCCTAGCGCGTCCGCAAGCTCCCGCCTGAACTGCGCTACCAGGTCGCCTCCGCCGGCTTCGGGCCCGCCGTTCTCGAGGGCGCGCCGAGCAGCCTCGGCGGCGGCGAGGCCGTCGACCAGGTGGGCCTGCATCGCGCGCACGCGCGCGACGTCGTCGTCGGAGTAGAGGCGGAAGCCTCCCTCGGAGCGGTCCGGGTCGAGCAGGCCGTAGCGCTTCTCCCAGGCCCGCAAGAGGTCGACGCTCGCGCCCGTGCGCCGGCTCAGCTCGCCGATCCGCAGATGTCCGAGCCTCGGCATGCATTCACTGTACAGGATCTGGACAAAGATTTGACAAGCGCCTGGATGTGTGCCGTTACAGTCTGGACGAAACCTAGACAGAGGAGGGACAGGATGGAACGGATCGACCTACTCGCGGCGGTCTTGCTGATCGTCGGCGGGCTCAACTGGGGCCTCGTCGCCATCGCCGAGTTCGACCTCGTGGCCTGGATCTTCGGCCTCGACTTCGGCGAGACGAACGCCGCCAGCCGCATCGTCTACGGGCTCGTCGGCCTGGCCGCCGTCTACGGCGCGCCCGGCTGCCGGCGCTCAGGCGGCACCGGAGCCCGCGCAACGTCGACGACGTTCGCGCCGCAGAGCTGACCACGAGAAGAGGAGAGACGAAATGACCAAGCTACGACTCACCACAGCCGCGCTGATCGCAACCGCAGTGGCGGTCGTGGCGGCGGGCGCGCCCGCGGCCACGAGCACTCCGAGCGCCGCCAAGCGGAACCTCGTCCAGACGGCGGTGGCGGCCGGGCAGTTCAAGACGCTCGTCTCGCTCGTCAAGCAGGCGGGCCTCGCGAAGACGCTGTCCGGCAAGGCTCGCTTCACCGTCTTCGCCCCGACGGACGCCGCCTTCGCGAAGGTGCCGAAGGCGACGCTCCAGCAGCTCGCGGCCGACAAGGCGAAGCTGCGGGCGGTCCTGCTCTACCACGTCGTCGGCGGTCGCGTTACCGCCGCGCAGGTGGCAAAGCTGCGCTCCGCAAAGACGCTCAACGGAGCGGCTCTTCGGATCCGCGTCAGCGGGGGCATGGTCTACGTCAACGGCGCGAGGGTCGTGAAGGCGAACGTCTCGGCCTCGAACGGCGTCATCCACGTCATCAATCGGGTGCTGATCCCGCCGACGAGCTGAGGCAAGGGGCACGCGAGGGCCCGGCCTGCCTGCCGGGCCCTCGCGGACGACGATGACCGACGAAGAACGCAGACGAATCTGGCTCCAGTTCCACGAGGTCGTGAACCTGAGCGACGTGAGCTCGAGGCCTGGCTGCGGACCGACGAGTCAAGGGCCGTCGGCTTCAAGCGCGACGGCGGCGAGTCTGTCGGCCACGCCTCCGGCCGGCGGATCGTCTCGCTCCTGCGACAAGCGGATCGGGAGCTGACCGAGGACGACTACCGGCACATGCGAAAGGTCGTCGGCTACGTCCACCGCCACCTCGCCCAGCGGCCCCGGGGCGACGTCGAGAACACGCGCTGGCGCTACTCGCTCCTGAACTGGGGCCACGATCCCCTGAGGCCGCTCTAGCCGAAGTCGATCACGCTGCGGATGCCGTCCTGGGCCTCCATCAGCTCGAAGCCGCGGTTGACCTCGTCCAGCGTCAGCTTGTGCGAGACGAACGGCTCCACGTCGATCTCGCCGCCGAGCCACCGCTCGACGAGCTGCGGCACCTGGTCGCGGCCCTTCACGCCGCCGAACGACGATCCGGCCACGCGCCTCCCGGTGATCAGGAAGCGCGGCACGACGTCGAGGGTCTCGCCCTTGCCGGCGACGCCGCACATCGTCGCGAGGCCCCAGCCCATCCGCGCGGACTCGACCGCCTGCCGCATCACCGCGACGTTCCCCGTCGCCTCGAAGGTGTAGTCGGCGCCGAAGCCGCCCGTCAGCTCGACGATCTGGTCGACCGCATCGGGCCCGCCGACGAGCGTCTCGGTCGCCCCCTGGCCGCGCGCCAGCTCGAGCCGCTCCTCCGAGAGGTCGACGCAGACGATCCGCTCGGCGCCCTGGAGCCGGCAGCCCGCGACAGCGCCGAGGCCGACCATGCCGGCGCCGAAGACGACGCAGGTGGAGCCCGCCGCGACCTTCGCGGTGTTCATGGCGGCGCCGAGGCCGGTCGAGAGCCCGCAGGCGAACAGGCAGGCCCGGTCGAGCGGCGCCTCGGGGCTCACCTTCGCCAGCGCGATCTCGGGCATCACGGTCGCCTCCGCGAAGGTCGAGGTGCCCATGAAGTGCCGCACGGGCTCGCCGTCGCGCGAGAGGCGCGTCGTGCCGTCGGGCAGGTAGCCCTGCCCTTGCTGCTCGCGGATCGCGAGACAGAGGTTCGTCCGCGGGTCGAGGCAGTGCTCGCATTCGCGGCACTGCGGCGAGAAGAGGGTGACCACGTGGTCGCCCGGCTCCACCGAGCTCACGCCGTCGCCGACGCGCTCGACCACGCCTGCGCCCTCGTGCCCGAGCACGGCGGGCGAGTAGCCCGAGGGGTCGGCGCCGGAGGCCGTGAAGAGATCGGTGTGGCACACGCCGCAGGCCACGAGCCGGACGAGCACCTCTCCTGCACGGGGCTCGGCCAGCTCGAGCTCCTGCACCTCGAGCGGCGCCCCGAACGACTCGAGCACGGCGGCGCGGATCTTCACGCCGCGATCCTACGGTAGGCTCGTCCCATGGCCGCACTACGAGGCAGCTGCCTCTGCGGGGGAGTGCAGTTCGAGGTTCCCGAGACGTTCGAGGCGCGGACCTTCTGCCACTGCGCGAGCTGCAAGAAGCTCTCCGGGGGCGTCGGCACCGCGAACGGGCGGGTGCGCGGCGACGAGGTGACGATCCTCGAGGGCGAGGAGCTGCTGCGCACGTACCAACCCGAGGAGGGAAGCGCCAAGACCTTCTGCTCGGTCTGTGGCTCGAACCTCTTCGGCGGTGGCTGGCCCGAGTCCGACCAGGCGAGCATGCGCTTGAGCGCGATCGACTCGCCGCTCGACACCCAGCCGAAGAAGCACATCTACGTCCGCTCGGTCGCCGCGTGGGAGACGCTCCCGGACGACGGCCTCGAGCGCGTCGACGGCTCGGGCTAGCTCGGCTCGCCGGCTCGACGCGGAAGCACGAGCCACACGTCGGCGCCGCCCGCTGGGCCATTTGCCGCTTCTGCGACGCCTCCGTGCGCCTCCGCGATCACCTTGACGATCGAGAGGCCGAGCCCGGCTCCGGACCCCTCCCTGCCAGACTGCGGTCGGCTGAACCGCTCGAACGCGTGCTCGAGATAGGCGGGCGGAAAGCCGTGACCCTGGTCCTCGACGTGGAGCTCCACGCGATCCGTCCACCGTGGCGGCGCGCAGGTTCACGCGCCCGCTGCCGTGGCGGAGCGCATTGTCGACGAGGTTGCCGAGCGCCTGCTCGAGACGGAGGCGGTCGCCGCGGATCGGCATTCCGGCCGCGGTGTCGTGGGCGAGCAGCCTCTCGCTCTCCTCTGCCCGCCACTGGAACCGGCTCACGACCGAGGACAGGAGCTCGTCCGCGTCGAGCGTCTCCACGCTGAGCGGCAGCTTCCCGCGTTCGGACCGGGCGATCAGCAGGAGGTCCTCGGCGAGCTGCGTCAGGCGGTCGACCTCCTGCGTCGACCAGCGCAGCGCCTCGCGGAGCTCCTCCGGCGAGCGGCCGTGGCGTAGTGCCAGCTCGAGCTCCGTTCTCAGCAGCGCGAGCGGCGTTCGCAGCTCGTGCCCGGCATCCGCGACGAAGTCGCGCTCCCGCTGGAGGGCGTCCTCGAGCCGTTCGAGCATCTCGTTCAGGGTCTCGCCGAGCCGCTCGAGCTCGTCTCGAGTCGCGGGAACCGGGAGCCGCTCGCCGGGCGTCTCGGCCGAGATCTCGGCCGCGCGCCGGCGCATGGACTCGACCGGGCGCAGGGCGAGGCCGGCGAGAAAGTACCCGGCGATCGAGGCCAGGATGAGCGCGACCGGCCCTGCGATCAGGAGCTCGTCGCGGAAGCTGGCTAGCGTCTCCGAGTCGTTCCCGCGCGTCGCGCCGACGACGAGCACGAGCTTGCGGCCGTCGCGGTGGACTGGAGTGGCGAGCAGCCGCGAGGGCTCGTTGAGGCCCGGGACGGACGAGCGGTTCGCATAGATCGGGTTGCGCTCGGCTGCTACGAGCTCCGGCGGGTGCAGGAGCGATGCGGAGCCGAGCGGTTTCGTCGCTTCCAGCACGTGGCCTCCGGGATCGACGAGCTGGGCGAAGCTCTCGCCTCGCTCGATGAGGCGGCCGCCGCTGTCCTCAGCGAGCGAGGCGTTCGGCTGGTGGACGAGCGCTGCCAGGTCCTGTGCTCGAACCTGAAGCGCCGCGTCGAGCGCCACGGCGAGGTGAGATTCGAGCCGCGCGTAGAGAAACCACCCCGAGGCCGCGAGCACCAGGGCCATGGCGACCGCGAGTGCCGCGGTGACGCGGAATCTGATCGGCAGCCCGCTCACGCCCCATCCTCCCGCAACCGGTAGCCCGCGCCGCGAACCGTCTCCAGGGAGCGGCGACCGTAGGGCTCGTCGATCTTCCGCCGGAGGTGGCGGACGTACACGTCGACCACGTTCGAGCGGTTCTCGTAGGCGAAGTCCCACGCATGCTCGAGCAGGTGCAGGCGGGAGAGAACCTGGCCGGGCCGGCGCATGAACGTCTCCAGGAGCGCGAACTCCTTCGCCGACAAGCGGATCTCGCTGTCCCCGCGCCTGACCTCGCGGCTCGCGGGATCGAGGCGCAGGTCGCCGACCTCGAGCACGCTCGGCCGCTCCGCGTCGCCGCGACGGGCCAGTGCGCGTAGGCGGGCGAGCAGCTCGGCGAACGCGAACGGCTTGACGAGGTAGTCGTCGGCGCCGGTGTCGAGCCCGGCCACGCGGTCGTCCACCGAGTCGCGCGCGGTCAGCATCAGCACAGGCGACCAGATGCCGTCCTTGCGCAGCCGGCGGCACGTCTCGAAGCCGTTGATCCCGGGCAGCATCACGTCGAGCACGATCGCGTCGTACTCGTGCGCCTGCGCCATCCAGAGCGCGTCCTCGCCGGTCGGCGCGATGTCCGCGGCGAGACCCTCGGTCACGAGCCCGCGACGAATGAGGCTCGCCATTCGCAGCTCGTCCTCGACCACGAGAACTCTCATCGGAGCACATGGTGCCCGGGCTTTCATGAACGTGTCATGAAAGGGCTCTCGTTCATGGGTCGTTCATCTCGCAGGCCTAGCGTGTGCGCCATGACTACGAAACGGACATTCAGCTTGGGGCTGGCGCTGGTTACGTTCCTGATCGCGGGCTCGGCAACATCGAGGCCCTCGGGCTTCAGTGCACGCGTCGACAACCCGTGGTACCCGCTCAAGCCCGGCTCGGTCTACATCTACCGAGGCGTCAAGGACGGCGAGCCCGCGCGCGAGGTGATGACGGTCACGCACCGGACGCGGGTGATCGACGGCGCGCCCTGCGTCGTCGTCCGGGACCTGCTCTACCTGAGCGGGCGTCTCGAGGAGCGCACGACCGACTGGTACACCCAGGACGCGAAGGGCAACGTCTGGTACTTCGGGGAGAGGACCGCCGAGCTCGACAAGAACGGGAAGGTCACGAACACCACCGGCAGCTGGATGGCTGGAGTCCACGGCGCCAGGCCGGGGATCTTCATGTTCGCCCACCCGACGATCGGCCGCTGGGCGCGGCAGGAGTACTACAAGGGCCAGGCCGAGGACCATTTCGAGGTAGTCAGCCTGCGCGCCTCCGTGCGCGTTCCGTACATCTCGACGAGCCAGGCGATGCTGACGAAGGAGTGGACGCCCCTCGAGCCCGGGGTGATCGACCACAAGTACTACGTCCGCGGCATCGGAACGGTGCTCGAGCAGACTGCGAAGGGACCACTCGAGCGCAACGAGCTCGTGTCGTTCCGGAAGGGCTCGTGAGCGCAGCGATCGAGGCCCGTGGGGTCGAGAAACGGTACGGCTCGCTCGTCGCCGTCGCCGATCTCAGCTTCGACGTCGCAGGCGGGTGAGATTCTCGGCGTTCTCGGGCCGAACGGCGCGGGCAAGACTACCGCGATCCGCGTCCTGACCACGATTCTCGCTCCCACGCGAGGGAGCTTCGAGGTCGCCGGCTCGCCTCACACCAGACCGTCCGAGATCCGGCGGCGCATCGGCGTCCTGCCCGAGAGCGCCGGCTATCCGGAGCGCCAGACGGCCGAGGAGTACCTGCGCTACCACGCCCGTCTCTACGGACAGAGCCGCGGCAGTGCTTGCGCCGTCGCGGCCTCGCTTCTGGAGGAAGTCGGTCTCGGCGACCGCAGCCGGTCGCTGATCTCGACGTACAGCCGCGGCATGCGCCAGCGCCTCGGGATCGCCCGCGCACTCGTGAACGAGCCACGCGTCGTGTTCCTCGACGAGCCGACACTCGGGCTCGACCCGGCCGGGCAGCGGCAGATTCTGGGCACGGTCCGACGAATCGCCGAAGAGCGCGGCGCGACGGTGCTGCTGTGCACGCATCTCCTGGCCGAGGTCGAGGAGACATGCTCGCGCGTGCTGATCCTCAGCAACGGACGGGTAGCGGCGCAGGGAACGGTCTCCGAGATCTCGCGCCAGGCTGCGGCGCCTCGCAGCGGCAGGCTGCGCGTCCCGCGGGAGCACGTCGAGAGGGCGATGGTTGCGCTGCGAACGGTGCCGGGGGTGGAGACGGCGGCCGCGAACGGCCAGCCCGGCTCGCTCAGACTGACCCTCGCCAAGACGGACGGTCTCCCGCCCGAGGAGACGATGAACGCCGGCGTGCGCGCGATCGTCGAGGCCCAGATCCCGCTCCTCTCGTTCGAGCTCGAGGGTGCGCGTCTCAGCGACGCCTTCCTCGCAATGACGGAGCGCTCGTAGATGGAAGCCGTTGCGCGTCGAGGACGGGAGCGCAGCACTCCCGGCTGGATCGTCGTCACGCAGCAGGAGCTCCGCGACCTGTGGCTCGGCGGGCGGGGTCTCGTGCTGAGCTTCGCCTTCAGCCTGCTCTTGAGCGTGATCGCGTACCTCGTCGCCACCAACCGCGCGCTCAACTTCCTCGAGCAGCGCGAGTCGGTGAACCTCACCCTCCAGGTCGCGATCGCAGTCGGCGCGCTGCTCGCCCTGCTCACCGCGGCGGATGCCGTGAGCGGAGAGCGGGAGCGCGGAGCGCTCGAGAGTCTCCTGCTCACGCCGGTCGCGCGACTCGAGATCACCCTCGGCAAGCTGCTGGCGGCCCTTTCGCTCTGGCTCGCGGCTTTCGTGATCACCGTGCCGTATCTCTGGTTCCTCGGCCGCGGCGTGGGCGTCGCCGGCGACGCGGTCGCGACCGGATTCGTCGTCGGCACGCTGCTGGCAATCGCCCTGGCGTCGTTCGGCGTCCTGATCAGCGTCTTCGCCGCCTCGAACCGTGTCAGCCTCTCGCTGTCGCTCATCGTCCTGCTCGCGCTCTTCGTGCCGACCCAGCTGCCGTCGAGCGCGCAGCAGGGCTGGGCGGGTGACCTGTTGCTGCGGCTCAACCCGATGACCGCGGGCGAGCATTACGTCGGCAAGATCGTCGCCAACGGACACGCCTGGAGCCAGGACGTCTCGTGGCTCGCTCTCTCCGCTGGTTGCGGCCGTGGTCCTCGGGACGGCCGCACTCGTCGCCGGGGCACGGTTCACCGCACTGAGAGGCGGTGGCGGCGCATGAAGACGGTGACGGCTCGTACTGGTGCTCGGAGCTCTCGTGCTCGGAGCCGTCCCGGCCGCCCGGGCCGGCGTCACGGTGTCCAACGACCGCACCGCAATCTCGACGAAGCTCGGCCACAAGTTCGTGTTCCACTCGACGATCCGGAACGACGGCGCGACAGCCGCGAGCGGCCTCGTCGCCCATCTGAACGTGGTCGATTTGAGCGGGCACACCTACGTCGACCCAGAGGACTGGTCGTCACATCGCACGCGCTACCTAGCCTCGGTTCCCCCATCGGGCTCGACCACCCTTGCCTGGCCGATGAACGCGGTCAACTCGGGCACGATCGGCGTCTACGTGGCAGTGCTGCCGCGGAGTGGAGCCCCGGTTCCGCCTACGACCGGGCCGACGGTCCGGGTGCGGATCCAGGACCGCAAGACGCTCAACTCGGGCGGGATCCTTCCGCTGGCCCTCGGGCTTCCCGCGCTCCTCGGCTTGCTGGCACTCGGAGTACGCGTCCGCCGGGGGCGATAGCAGGCGCCTCGGCGCGTTTGTGATGGGTTTTTTGGTGCAGGGGGGAACGATGTAGTGACGGTGGAGCAGATGCGGAGCGCACGCGAGGGCATCGGGAACTCGGGCATGGTCCATACATCGGGCATCGACGTGCCCACCGGTGGCTGTGCGTCGCGACGAGGAAGCCTGTCGTCTGGTGACGTCCACGGGTAACACCTTTCCAGCGCCGGCAAAAGGCGCCCATCCAGGCGACCGCTGGTCGTCACTCCGTAGTACATACGGATGGGGTGCCAGCGTTCCCGCCGATGCCGCTTCGAAGGGGCCGCGAGACCATAAGAGGCGGCGCCCATAGCGCGGGCGCCGAGAGAGGAAGTGCATCATGTTCCAACTCGACTGCTAGAGCGTGGGGGTGGGCGGCGTGCGCTATCGGTGGGTCTGCAGGCAGAGGTCGCGTGTTGATCGCCTGTCAGGAGCGCAATCGTTATCGAATCCGACTCGGGCTGGTATACGAGTAACGCGCTGCTCGGCCCAGCGCCCTGACGAACCTCGTTCACAGGCGGCAGAACGTACGCCGCTGGCGCCAGGGCAGGTTGCTCAAGAGCAGGGACGGCGATCGAGCTGGGCCGGAATAGACACCGGCATCGAGCAGGACCTCGCGTCGTGCGCATGGACGGCGGCACGAGCTGCTCGTCGTCGGCGGGCTTCGTCCGGAACCGCGCTGACAACGGCGGCCAGAAGTTCACGAGGTTGCAGTTCGCTGAGCGGAGCGAGCCTCGTGATAGCCGCCTTTCCGTACAGCACGGTAGGCTACATAGTGCTCTAGAATGGCTAGGTGCTGTAGACCGCCGACGGTGGGCGAACGTTCACTCGCAGGACGGCGAGTACTGGAGGCAAGACGACAGATCTGATCGCGTCTAAGACGCGACCTGCTAGCAGTACCGAGGGTGGCACCGTACAACGCAACACGGACGGCGCCGGTACATGGGCGCAGGTGTATCCGTGCAACGGCACTCCGGCGGATAGAGAAGGCCGACGCGACCAAGATGTAGGCGGTCGGCACGGGGACGGTGCTAAGAGCGTGGACGGCGGCGCTAACTGGAACGCCAAGACGGCTGCGGCCTAGCGCGGCAACGTGATCGGTTCGGACGGACGGCGCCGGGATTGCGCTGCTGACGACCGAGGTCGGCAACCAGCTGCTGCGGACGACGGACGGCGGCGACAGCTTCGCGTAGATCGTCCGTCAAGCGATGAGACCTTCGGAGCCGCATTCGACTCGCCGACGCGAGCGTCACCGTCGGTTCCTTCGGGAGCGCCGAGACCTGCGACGAGGCGGGGCTAACTGGCACGCCGTGGGCTCGCGGATCCAGGGGTCGTCCACGTCCTCTACGCGTCTCCGGGCTTGTCGCCTACGCGGGCGGCGAAAACGGGGTGCTCGCGCGCACCGTCGACGGCGGACAGACGTGGGCGAACATCAGCCCGCCGACGTCAGGTCGGATCCTCGGCATCGAGGCACCGTCAGCCGAGACGCTGTTCGTGCTCGCGGCCGACGGAACGCTGCAGCGTTGCGACAACGGCGGCGCTAGTTACCGGATTCTGAAGACGGGCACGAACGTTCGAGCTCGGTCGCGGCGCTGACGGGCAAAACATCCTGAGGATCGGCAGGCGCGGGATCAGAAGGTCGAAACGGCGGCGACGAGTTTTGCGTCGTCGGCAAGGCGGTGGCGAACGCGCTCGTGCGCTCGGTCGAACGGGTCGGCAAGACCGTGTACGTCTACGGCGATCGCGCGCGCTCGTCTCAAAAGACGGCGGGGCGACGTGGAAGGTCGCCGAGAGAGGCAAGCGGTCGATCCGGGACTGTGTTCGGAACTGTGGCCAGCGGATCTGCTCGACAGCGCGGGCATCTTGGACGACGGCGAACGGCGGCAAGCGGTGGCAGGAGAACGAGTGCGTCGGCGCTGGCGCTGAGTGGCGTGATTTCACGACGCAAGGCGCGGGTTCCTTCTCGGTACGCCGCTGGGGCGGCAGTACGAGGGCGCGTATCTCCTTGGACGAACGACGGAGCCAAGTCCTGGCACCCGCAGTTCGTGACCGGAGGACCGGCTGTGACCATGGAGGCCGCGGCGGCTACAGCTACCTGCTCGTGGGCGACAGCGTCTCTACGCCACCGGCTCGGGTGGTGATGTCGGGCTGAAGGAAGCTCACGCTGACGGCGAAGCCGAAGTCGTTGACCAGGCGAGCCACGTCTCGATCGACGGCAAGCTGAGCCTGGCCGCCGGCGGCGAGGACGTCATCGTCTCACGCTGCATGGCCGGCAGTTGGGTGCTGCGACACGCCACCGTCGCGTCGAACGGAACCTTCAGCACGCGCTGGCGAGTGACGAGGATGGCGCTCTACGTCGCACAGGCCTACGGCGACGCAGATCATGCCGCGATAGGCACCCCGGCGCTCACTGTCAAGGTGTCGCGAAGACGAGGCGCTAGGGACGAAGGGGGGCGGACTCTGAGGCCTCGTCCCCCCTTGTAGCTTTCAACGCATATCCCTAGGGTGGAGCTATCTCCACGCTCGCCGTTCCCGCCGCCGCCGCACGTCCTCGGGAGATCGCGCGGTCGGAGCTCGCGATCGCGTGGACGGCGATCGGCCTGATCGCCCTCCACGTCCTCGACGACAACTTCCTGCAGCCCGAGCCTGGGACGGGCATCGACGATCACCTCGTCAGCGGTCTCGTCCCGCTCGCGGTCCTGCTCGGGGCTCGCCTGGCTCTACCCCCGCGTCCGTGCAGGGGCGCGCGCCTCGATCGCGCTCTCGCTCGGGATCCTCGGGATCGTGATCGGCGCGAGCGAGGCTCTCTACTACGCGCTCAAGGTCGGCGCCTCGGGCGACGACTACACGGGCTTCCTCGCCCTGGGTGCTGGCGTCGTGCTCGTCGGCCTCGGCGCGGTCACGCTGTGGACGTCGAGGCACACCGACGACGGCCCTCGTCCGCCGCTACGGGCGGCGGCTCCTGCTCGCTCGGGCAGCGTTCGTCGTCCTGGCCGTCCTGATAGCGCCGATCGCGGTCGCGTACGGGTTCACGCATGCCTCACGCGCAGTGGTCCCGCCCGCCAAGCTCGGTGCCGCGTACGAGAACGTCTCGTTCAAGACGAGCGACGGCCTGACGCTGAAGGGCTGGTACGTCCCTTCCAAGAACGGCGCCGCCGTGGTCGTCTTCCCTGGCCGGACGGGGCCGCAGCGGCAGGTGCGGATGCTCGTGCGCCACGGCTACGGCGCGCTCCTCTTCGACCGCCGCGGCGAGGCCGACGAGCGACGGCGACCCGAACATCTTCGGCTGGGAGTTCGACAAGGACCTTCGTGGTGCCGCTGCCTACCTCCGGCGCCGTCCCGATGTGGAGCCGCACCGGATCGGCGGCATCGGCCTTTCGGTCGGCGGGGAGGCGCTGCTCCAGACCGCGGCCAGGTCGAACGCCTACGACGCGGTTGTCTCCGAGGGAGCAGGCGTTCGCTCGGTCCGGGAGATGGCCATGCTCGACGGGGTCGGCACCTCGTCCCGTCCATGACCGCGCTCACGGCCGGGATCGGCGGTCTTCGCGAACGAGATGCCGCCGCCGAACCTCTGAGGACCTCAGCCGGCACATCAAGAGGCCGGTGTTCTTCATCTACGCCGGTCACGGCCAGGGCGGCGAGAACCTCAGCGCGAAGTTCTACGCCGCGGCGAACGAGCCGAAGACGCTCTGGAAGATCTCGGACGCCGAGCACACAGGGGGAATCGAGGCCAGGCCGGCCGAGTACGAACGCCGCGTGGTCGGGTTCTTCGACCGGAACTTGCTCGGGCGCTGAGGAGGGCGGCGGCGCTGACGCCCGCGCCACCGCTGCTCCAGGGAGAGGGAGACCTTGGGGCAGGGCTCCCTGTGCCTCGCAGTGTCCTCGCACCTGCCGTTTGGCGCCTGATCCAGCTGGGTCAAGTTTTCAAGTGATATAGTTCACCACTAGGTGAACAATATGGCGGAACTCGATCGCAGCTTCCTCGCGCTCTCGCACCCCGTGCGGCGCGCGATCGTCGAGCGGCTCGAGGCCGGCCCGGCCAGTGTCGCCCGGGCCTCTGGCGGCCTCGGCGTCTCCAAACCCGCGGTGACGAAGCACCTCAAGGTCCTCGAAGACGCGGGCCTCGTCGGCCGCACCGTGAAGGGGAGAACGCACGTGCTGCGGCTCGAGCCGCAATCGCTACGCGAGGTGTCCGAGTGGCTCGAGCTGCGCAGGTTCGGCGCCGGCGCCGCTACGTCGCCCCGTCCCGCGTGAGCTCGTCGACGAAGATGTTCCACTCGCGGATCTCCTCGAGCTCGAAGACGCCGTTCTCCATGAACGGGTCCTCGTGCACGATCCGGCGTGCCTCGTCCAGGTCGACGCCCTCCCACAGGCTCTGAGAGCCACTGTCGTCGGCGAACGGGCCGCCCATCACGAAGATGCCGCGGTCGATCAGATCGTTGACGTACACCGCGTGCGCGTCCCAGTCCGGCTGCTCCCGGACGGAGCCGGTGGACCATGTCGGGCCCCGCCGGAACCGCACACCAGCCGCTGCGTCGCCACGAGCCTGATCGTACCTAGTGCGATCGGGCGCCCGCCGCGTGCCGGCGAGCGCCCGTCGCGAGTGACCTACTTCGGTACCGGGAAGGTGACGACGCTGCGGTTGCCGTCGGTGTCCACGGCCCGGACGCCGAAGAGGAAGTTGTCCTTGGTGATGTTCTTGACGGTGTAGCTGGTGACGTTGCCGACCTTGATCACGTTCGTCCAGAACGGCTCCGTCGTGTCGCGGTAGACGATCTCGTACCCCGCGAGGTCGGGCTCGGTGTTCGGCTGCCACTCGAGCTGGGTGTCAGTCGACAGCGTCGAGGCTTCGACCTTGACGTTCTGCGGCGCCGCCGGCCCGTTGGCGAGCGCCGCCAGCGCGGCGGCGTTGACCCGGGCGACGTTGGCGATGTAGTCGTAGTCGAGGAACTGCTCAGGTCGCCGAACTGGACGCCGTTCTCGACGCGCACGTTCTGGTGCTCGTGCCGGAAGTCCTCGTTCGGCTCCGTGAAGCGGACCGCCGGGTACCGCTGGTCGAGGAACGGCCCGTGGTCGCTGCCGCGCAGGAAGCGGTCGCGGCGGTAGATGATCCAGACGTTCATCGTCGGCACTGCGGGCTCGGCTTCGTCGCTGGATGAAGCGTGCGAGCTCGCGCGCGCGGCGTGTCGTTCTCCCCGCCCATCGTGCGCCGGATCGTCGCCTCGGCGGGCGTCTCGTTCGGCGGCGGGCCGTCCGCGAAGAGCCGGACATCCCGCCGGTCGCGCTCGCCGTTCTGGCCGAGCGACGAGCCGATGATGTCGTTCGAGAACATCCCGGCGATGTTCTCCCCGGCCGCCTTGGCCTGCGCTGCGTAGAAGACCGAGCCGAAGGTGCCCTGCTCCTCGCCCGAGAAGGCGACGAATTTGATCGTGGCGTCGAACTCGTGCGTGGCCATCACGCGGGCCATCTCGAGTACGGCACCGACGCCGGAGCCGTCGTCGCCCGCTCCCGGCGCGTCGCACGTGAAGTCGAGCACGTCGGTGCAACGGGAGTCGAGGTGGCCGCTGACGAGGTAGGTCCGGCCGACCGACGCGGGTTGTGACCCGCGCAGGGTCGCGATCACGTTGGTGATCACCGTCGGTGTCGGAATGCGCGGCCCCGGCGGCTGGACGAAGCTCTGCTTCTCGACGGTCATCCGGCCGCCGGACGTGCAGCGATCTGCTGGAACTGGTCGAAGACCCACTGGGTCGCCGCGCCGATCCCGCGGTTCGGATCGGTCTGGGACGACAGCGTGTGCCGCGTCCCGAAGCCCACCAGCGTGTGGATCGAGCTCTGGATGTTGTCGGCGCTGATCGCCTTGACGATCTCGCGCGTCTCCTTGGGCACGGAACCGTGTTCGTCCCCCTTCGCAGGCCCGGTGGCGAAAGCCATCGCCGCCAGCGCTGCGAGGACGCCCGCGGTCACGACCGCGAACGCCGCGTATTGCAGCTTGCGCATGGTCCTCCTCCTAACTGAGCGAACAGGAGACCGCTACCCACCTTCGGGAGTTCTAAGCGACCTAGACTCGCTCCCATGGCCGTTTGCGCGAGTTGCGGAGCCGAGAACCGGGATGAGGCGCGCTATTGCGACTCCTGCGGCGCATCGCTCGCAGAGGCCGCTCCCGTTCGCGAAATGCGCAAGGTGGTCACCGTGCTCTTCTGCGACGTCACGGGGTCGACGGCGCTCGGCGAGCGGATCGATCCCGAGAGCCTGCGCCGCGTCATGGCCCGCTACTTCGAGACCGCGAAGGCGATCGTCGAGCGCCACGGGGGCACCGTCGAGAAGTTCATCGGCGACGCGGTCATGGCCGTCTTCGGCGTTCCGGCGTTGCATGAGGACGACGCGCTGCGCGCGGTGCGGGCCGCGGACGAGCTGCGCGCCGCGCTCGCCGGGCTGAACGACGAGCTCGAGCAGGCGTACGGCACTCGCCTCGAGCTGCGCATGGGCGTCAACACCGGCGAGGTCGTGACGGGAACCGAGGAGCGGCTCGCGACCGGCGACGCCGTCAATGTGGCCGCGCGCCTGGAGCAGGCCGCACAGCCCGGAGAGGTGCTCCTCGGCGAGGAGACGTACGTCCTCGTGCGCGAGGGTGTCGAGGCCGAGGCCGCGTCGCCGCTAGAGGCGAAGGGGAAGGCGCAGCCGCTGACGGCCTATCGCCTCGTATCCGTGCAAGCGGAGGCGCCCGCGCGCCGCCACGGCGCCGAGATGATCGGCCGCGAGCGCCAGCGACGGGTCCTCGAGGGCACGTTCGCGAACGTCGTCAGCGAGCGCGCGTGCCATCTGTTCACGATCCTCGGTTCGGCCGGCGTCGGGAAGTCCCGGCTCGTCGAGGAGTTTCTGGCCGGTCTCGACGGCGCCAGGGTCGTGCGGGGGCGCTGTCTCTCCTACGGCGAGGGGGTCGGCTACTGGCCGGTGACCGAGATCGTCAAGCAGCTGGCACCCCAGGACGGCGTGACCGGCCCGCTGGCCTCGATCCTGGGCGACGGCTCGGCGGCGAGCTCGCCGGAGGAGATCGCCTGGGCATTCCGCAAGCTGCTCGAGTCTCACGCCGCGGAGCAGCCGCTCATCGTGCTGTTCGACGACGCGCACTGGGGCGAGCCGTCGTTCCTCGATCTCGTCGAGCACGTCGCCGACCTGAGCCGCGACGCCCCGATCCTGCTGATCTGCATGGCACGGCCGGAGCTGCTCGACGTCAGGCCCGCCTGGGGCGGCGGCAAGCTGAACGCGAGCAACGTCCTCCTCGAGCCGCTCGCTCCTGATGAGACGGGCGACCTGATCGCCGCGCTCACGGACGAGATCCCGGACGGGCTCCGCGGTCGCATCCTCGAGGCCGCCGGCGGGAACCCGCTCTTCGTCGAGGAGATGGTCGCGATGGCGGCCGATGGAGACGCCGAGGTAACGGTCCCGCCGACGATCCAGGCGCTGCTCGCGGCACGGCTGGACCAGCTCGACCCGGGAGAGCGCGGGGTGCTCGAGCGCGGTTCCGTCGAGGGGCAGGTCTTCCACCGTGGCGCAGTCCTGGCGCTCGCGCCGGAGGAGCAGCACGTCGACGGTCGGCTCGTGACGCTCGTGCGCAAGGACCTCGTGCGGCCCGAGACCGCCGTCTTCCCGGACGACGACGCCTACCGCTTCCGTCACCTGCTCATCCGCGACACGGCGTACGAGGCGCTCTCGAAGGCGACGCGGGCCGAGCTGCACGAGCGCTTTGCGACCTGGCTCGAAGAGTACGGCGCCGATCTGGTCGAGCTGGACGAGATCGTCGGCTACCACCTGGAGCAGGCGTACAGCTACCGCGTCGAGCTCGGGCCGCTCGACGACCGCGCCCGTGGTCTGGCGCCCCGGGCGGTCGATCGGATGATCCGGAGCGCAGAGCGCGCCCGGGATCGAGGTGATTACGTGGCAGCGAGTGCGCTCTACGGACGTGCGATCGAGTTGATGCCGACGGAGAGTCGCGCGCGGCGCCACGCCGAGGCCGAGCGCGCCGTCGTCCTCGCGGAGCTCGGTCAGTTCGACGCGGCCGCGACGCTGCGCGAGGCTGCGGAGGCCTCCGCACGTCGAGCCGGCGATGAGGCCTTGCTGGCGCGCCTCGTGCTTGTTCGTGTGGAGTGGAGGATGCAGACCGACCGAACCGCGACCATGCGCGAAGCGCTGGCAGCAGTCGAGGAAGCGCATGCGGATCTCGAGCGGCTCGGAGACGAATACGGCGCGGTGTGGGCGCTGCGTCTCTGCGGCTGTTTCCACGCGTGGCTCGGGAACAGCCGCAAGGCGAACGCGATCTGGACCGACGCCCTTCTGCGCGCGGAAGGAATCAGCCCCCGGCTCACAAACGAGCTGATGATCTGGCTTCTCTGGGAGGCTTGGTGGGGTCCCGAACCGGTCGAAGAGGGCATCCGCCGTTGTGACGAGTGCCTCGAGCGTGCGTGGCGTCTGGGTGCGAAGCGTCTCGAGGGCGTCGCCCTCGACATGCGCGGGGCGCTCAAGGCCTACCGTGGGGAGCTCGACGAAGCACACGACGACATCACCGCGGGGCGAGCGATTCTCCGCGATCTCGGTGACCAGGTTTGGTGGGCCGGCGCCTCGATGGTCGAGGCCGACGTCGAGTTCACGGCCGGTGATCCTCAGGCCGCGTATGACTGTCTCGCCGCCGGGCATGATGCGCTGGCCCGGCTCGCCGAGACGGGCTATCTCGCGACCGTCGTCGGGCTGCGAGCGCAAGCTGCGCTTCAGCTCGGGCGAGACGACGAGGCGCTCGAGCTGGCCGACGAGACCGAGCGGCTCTCCCTGCCCGACGACTTCGAGCCGCTCGGCCGGGTTCGGCTCGTCCGTGCCCTGGCTCTCGCCCGGCGGGGTGAGGTCGAGCGGGTCGACGAGCTCATGCGCGAGGCAGCCGCGTACATCGCGCCGACGGACTACTCGCTCCTGATCACGGAGCTCGGCTTCACCGAGGCCGACGTCGCACGCCAGCTCGGTCGGCCCGAGGCTGAGCTCGCCGGGGTCGAGCGGGCCCTTGCTGCGGCCGAGGCGAAGGGCAACCTTGTCGCGGTCGCCCGCGCCCGCGAGCGGCTCGCGAAGCTTTAGCCGTTTCTCAAGAACGCGCGCTAGCGTGACGGCATGGAGAAGCTCACGCGTCGCGGGTCGCTCGTCGGGTTCGGCGGGTTCGTGCTCGGCCTGCTCGGCTGGAAGGCCGCCGACGCGAGCGCCGGGCCGTCCGCTGTCGCCTCGGGCGCGGTCTCGTGCGTGCTCGCTCCCGAGCAGACCGAGGGCCCGTACTACATCTCCGGCGAGAAGCTGCGGCGCGACATCACAGAGGGCCGGCCGGGAGTTCCGCTTCTGCTGCGCTTGCGTGTTGTCGACGCCTCGACCTGCAGGCCGATCAAGGGCGCTGCGGTCGACATCTGGCACGCGGACGCGCTCGGTGTCTACTCAGGCTTCGGCTCCGGCTCGGGAAACCGCACGTTCATGCGCGGGATCCAGAAGACCGACGCGAGCGGCCTGGCGCGCTTCCGCTCGGTCTGGCCCGGCTGGTACCAGGGCCGCACCGTCCACATCCACGTGAAGGTGCACGTGGCCGGCAACGTCGTCCACACCGGCCAGCTCTACTTCCCGGACGCGGCCACGGACAAGGTCTTCCGCCGCAAGCCGTACAGCCGCCGAGGCAGGCGAACGACGCGCAACGCGAACGACTTCGTCTTCGCCCAGGGCGGCAAGCGCTCCCTGCTCGGCGTCCGCAAGAGCGGCGGCGCCTACGTCGCGAGCATCACCATGGGCGTGCACAGGACGTAGCCCGGGGGGAGGCGCGAAGGCCGCGGATCCGACGGCCGTCGCGCCTTGGGGGAGAGACTCAGTAGCCGTACCGCGGCGGAGGGGTGGTCGAGGCCGGAGCCGAGTGGCTCTTCGAGACCGCGACCACGCGCCACACGCCGACGTCCTTGAAGCCGTTGCCCTTGACGTCGCCGCGCTTGGTGTCCTGGGCGAAGGTGTACAGCGGGGCCCCGCGGTAGGCGACCTGCAGCTTGCCGCCGGGTCGCTTGACCGTGCCGAGCCCGGCCACGCCGGTCGGCTTCACGCCCTTGGCCACGGTGAGGGGCCGCCAGAGCGAGAGACAGGACATGTTGGTGCAAATGAACTTGCCGTGGCGCTCGACGCTGAGCGAGTAGAGCGACCGGCCTCGGCTGTTGACGAGGATCGTCGCGCCGAGGGTCTTGCTGTGCATTGTCGAGACGAGCTTTGCCGGGCTGGCGCCCGAGGAGCGCGTGGCGTAGATCGCGGCGACGATCCCGACCAATAGGGCCGCCGCGAGCAACACCCCGGCTCGGATCTGGGTAGTTCTCTGCATCGTGGGCCTCCTGGATGGATGTCCGGTATGCAGGTGATTACGAGCCGGCGCGGTCCTGGGATTGGCTCTTAATCAAGGCGCAACAATCGCGAACCACAAGCCCGCGGCTCCGTTCCTCACTTACGTCCCCGATCGCGTGCGGAAGGACGCGAAGTAGATCAGCGCGGCGACGGCGAGCATCGCAGCCCAGGCCGCCGACGCCTCCGGGTGGAGCACGTCCGGGATCTGCCAGCTCGTCCAGCCACGCTTGACCACCTGCTCGATCCAGAGGTCGTTGGCCATGTTCGTCAGCCCGTAGACGAGCATCAGCGCGAGGTAGGCACCCGTCACGGCACGCAGCTTGGGCCCACGGATCCCGCCGAGGAGGCGCGAGAGCAGCAGCGCGGTCACCGCGAGCAGGAAGCCGTCCAGCCCGTGGTGGTGTCCGTGGTGGACCGCAGCGTGGAGCATCGCCGGTGCCCGGCTCCGGCCTGATCGCGCCGGTCTGGAAGATCCAGCCCAGCAGCGGCACGCCGTCGAGGAAGAATCCGAGCTCGGCCGCGATGTACGGAGCGGCGAAGAAGAGCGCGATCGCGCCCACCACCAGCCGGGCGCGGTCGCCGGCCACGCTCGTGCGCGGCCGCTCGGGCCTCCCGTGCAGCGTCGCCCAGAGGCTCACGCCCACGGCCAGCGCCACCCCGGCGACGGCGAGCCCGTTCGACCACTTCGGGTCGAGATCGCCCTCGGTCTGGACGCCGGGCCAGGCCACGGTGGCACACAGCGCCGCCGAGACGATCCCGAGCACGACGGGCCAGCTGCCTTCCAGCCGGTCGACGACGATCGGCAGCACCGCGACCGCGGCCAGCGCGGCGGAGAAGCTGAGGAAGACCAGTGCGCGGCCGATTCCTCCGACGAACCCCGAGTTCGAGACCTTCCAGAGCTGAGCGGGTGGGAGGCGCCAGTAAGTCTCGAAGACCGCGACGGTGGCGAGCCCGAAGAGCAGCCACACGATCCACACCTCGCGGAAACCGGCCCGAGGCGAAGCGACCTTCACTTCCGGCCATGATCCGCTTCGAGCCGGGTGGCGTCAATCGTGTTTCGGAGTCGCCGCCGAGGACAAAGAACCGCGTATGGGCCCCTTCCGCTTCCTCGCCCGGGTGATCATCGGGCTGCTCTTCGTCGGCCACGGCACGCAGAAGCTCTTCGGCTGGTTCGGCGGCGGCGGGCCTGAGGGGACCGCCGACATGTTCGACTCGATCGGGCTGCAACCCGGTCGGCGCAACGCCCTGGTGGCCGGCGCGGCCGAAGCGGGGGGTGGGCTGCTGTTCGCCTTCGGCGCCGCAACGCCGCTCGCCGCCGCGGCGCTCTCCTCCGTGATGATCTCGGCGATCAAGACCGTCCACTGGGAGAAGGGCGTCTGGTCGAGCCAGGGCGGCTACGAGTACAACCTCGTGCTGCTGACGGCCGCCTTCAGCCTCACGGAGAACGGCCCCGGCGAGTGGTCGGTCGACGGCCTGCTCGGCAAGCCCCGCTGGGGGACCGCCTGGGCGCTCGCCGCGTTGGCGGCTGCTGCGACCGGCTCTGCTGCGGCACTGGCAGCCGCCAAGCAGGAGCCGGCGGCGGAGTCGCGTGAGCCGGTGGCCGCTCCGGCCTAGACCGAGCCGGCGCGTCTAGGATTACGCGCATGTGCCGAAACATCCACACGCTCTTCAACTACGAGCCTCCCGCGACTCAGGAAGAAGTCCGGGACGCCGCGCTCCAGTACGTCCGCAAGATCAGCGGCTTCACGAAGGCCTCGCAGGCGAACGAGGAGACCTTCGCCCGCGCGGTGGACGAGGTCACCGCGGCCACGCAACGCCTGGTCGACGGTCTCGTCACCTCGGCGGCCCCGAAGGACCGCGAGGTCGAGGCCGAGCGCGCCAAGGCCCGAGCCTCGAAGCGCTACGCCGCGGCGTAGTGCTTCTTGACACGAGGTCCGGCCAGGAGGAGACTCGTGCGGTCATCGCGTGCGCCGGAGCGGCAGGCGTCGGCCGGCGGCGCTGGGAGAGGGAGGACACATGAGGCGACACTTCGCCGTGCTCGCCGTTGGTTTCGCGAGCCTGCTCTGCATTCCCGCGGCGCTTGCGGACAAGCCGCAGAAGTTCCCGTTGCCGGCGGGTCCGTTCCAGCTGCCGGCGGCTGTCTGCGGGTTCCCGATCGACTTCGTTCCGCTCCAGAACAACGAGTCCGGCAAGATCTTCAGCAACGGCACGTTCGCGGTCTCCGGCGTGCTGAAGGCGCGCCTGACCAACTCGAACACCGGCAAGTCAGTCGACTTGAACATCTCGGGCGGGGGAACCATCGTCCCCAGATCCGACGGAACTGCCCTGCTCACGAGCCACGGGCCGGCACTGGTGTTCTTCCTCCCGGGCCAGTTAGGGCCGGGTTCGTCGGGCGCGTTGCTCTTCGTGCACGGGCGCTTCATGGAAGTGCTCGATCAGAACGGCAACCCGGTGCCCGGCACCTTCACGAGCACCGGTAGCGTCGAGGATCTCTGCCCGACGCTGGGCTAGGAGTTGGAGAGCAGGGGCGGACGTCACGCCCGCCCCTGCTCTCAGGAGCTCATGACTGCCGCGGTCGAGCCTCCCGCCGCGGAGGCGTCGTCCTCGGCCTTGCGAAGCACCAGGTACGAGGCCAGGATCGCGAGGACAAGCGCGTCCCGCCCGAGCAGGTCGTCTGCGATCTCGACCTCGCCGTTCGTGTGTGCGAAGCCGCTCGAAACCTTCGCCCGCAGGAAGTGCGCACCGTCGCGACCGACGAAGCCGTAACCCTCCTTGCGGCTCAGGCGCTTCCACTCGGCCGTCCGGTCCGCCGTCTCGAGCAGCTGTCGCCTTCCGTCCGGCCGGAGGTGCGCAAGTTGCTCCTGGGTCATGCCGTCGCGAACCATGTACTCCGCCCGCAGGCCGCCCACGCGAGCGATCTCCAGCGACCGCCCAGCCAGGTCGGCAGAGGCTCCGCGGCGGAGCAGGGGGATCTGCAGCGTGGCGATGACGTCGTCGCGGCGGCGAAGCTGCCACTCGCGGCGCAGTGAGGGCTGGACGAGCTCGACCTTCATTTGGTACACGCTAACGACGGGCCGATGAGTTTCTTCCGGCCGCGGCGTCGTAGCTGCACTGTGTCCACACGAGAGAAGGAGCGAGCATGGGTCAGCCGGTAGTCCACTTCGAGGTGATCGGGAAGGACGGCGACAAGCTGCAGAAGTACTACTCCGACCTCTTCGGCTGGGACGTCAGCGCCGACAACGACATGAAGTACGGGATGGTCGCACGCGAGGGCAACGTCTCACCCGACGGCGTCGGAATCGGCGGCGGGATCGCCGGCGGGCCTCCGGGATACGGCGGCCACGTCACGTTCTACGTTGCCGTGCCGGACGTCGAGGCGGCACTCGCGAAGGCCGAGAGCCTCGGCGGCACCAGGATCATGGGTCCGGAGAAGATCATGGACATGGTCGAGCTGGGCCAGTTCTCCGATCCCGAGGGCCACGTGATCGGCGTCGTCAACGAATCGATGTAACAGGCGCGAGCGGAAGTGTGAAGGCGACCCGAGCGCCGCCTTCGCGCCGGTTCTCGGCCCAGATCGTGCCTCCGTGGGCGACCACGAGGCCCTGCGCGATCGCGAGGCCGAGGCCGGCGCCCCCGCTCGAGCGGGTCCTCGACCCGTCGTCGCGCCAGAAGCGCTCGAACATCCGCTGAGGCGCTTCGAGCGCCAGCCCGTCTCCGGTGTCCTCGACCGCGACGACCACGTGATCGGTGTCGGCTTCCACCACGACGGCGACGGCGCCGTTCGGGCGCGTGTGCCTGACCGCGTTCGTCAGCAGGTTGAGCAGGACACGTTGAACCTTGTCGGGCGCGATCCGGACCGCGGGATCCGCGGGGTCGAGGCGGGACTCGAGGCGCACGTCCTGCGCTCGGGCCTCGACCTCGAGCGCATCCACGCAGCTCGTCACCACGTCGCCGAGCGATACGTCGCGGAGCTCGAGGTTCAGCGCTCCCGAGTCGATCTTCGCGAGCTCGAAGAGATCCTCGACGAGCCGGGAGAGGATCTCCGTCTGGGCGCGGATCGCCGGTACGTACTCGGCCGGGGTGGCGAGGCCGTCCTCGAGCGCTTCGACCATCCCACGGAGCGAGGCAAGCGGGGTCCGGAGGTCGTGGCTCGCCCAGGCGACGAGCTCGCGACGTGCGTCGAAGAGCCGTTCGATGCTCGCCGCCATCTCGTTGAACGAGGCGCCGAGCTCGAGCAGCTCGCGAGGTCCCGACTCCGAGGCCCGCGCGCTCAGATCGCCCGCGGCGAGCAGTTTCGAGGCGGTGCGCAGCCGTTCGAGGGGGGCGAGGATGCGCCGCCCAAGTACCAAGGCGCCCCCGAGTGCGCACAGCGTGGAAACGGCCGCGACCGCGACGATCTTGCCGTCGTCGTGCATGCCGAACATCACGAGGCCCGACCCCAGCACGACGCCGAGTGGGAAGCACACGACCAGCAGTGCCAGCGCGACCAGCTGCCACCGGAGAAATGGCAGGAAACGGACGACAGCAGCGGAGGCGATGCCGATCGCGAGGACGGCCAGCACCAGGACGAGGGCGACGGTGCTCATCCGCGGAGCCGGTAGCCGACGCCCCAGACCGTCTCGAGCAGCTTCGGACACGAGGCGTCGTCCTCGAGCTTCTCTCGCAGGCGCCGAATGTGGACAGTGACGGTGCCGGTGTCTCTAGCGGACGAGTAGCCCCACACCCGGTCCATCAGCTGCTCCCGTGAGAAGACCTGGTTCGCGTGCGAGGCGAGGAACCAGAGCAGGTCGAACTCTTTCGCGGTGAGCTTTAGCAGCTCGCCATCGAGTCGGGCTTCGTGGAGTCCGGCCTCGATCAGGAGAGGTCCGACCGAGGCTCGCTCTCGAGGTCGCGGCCCGGCCGACGCGCGGCGAAGCACCGTCTTGACGCGCGTAGCGAGCTCGCGCGGCGAGAACGGCTTCGTCACGTAATCATCGGCTCCGAGCTCGAGCCCCACGATCCGGTCGGCCTCGTCGACGCGGGCCGTCAGCAGGATCACGGGCAGGTTCGACGTCGACCTAATCCAGCGGCAGAGCGCGAGCCCGTCGGTTCTGCCGGGGAGCATCACGTCGAGTAGGACGAGGCTCGGCGCCTCGCGCTCGATCATGTTGCGCGCGGCCTCACCGTCCTCGGCCGTCACCACCCGGTGCCCGTCCCGCTCGAGATACCGCGTGACGACGTCCCTGACCATCGGCTCGTCGTCGACCACCAACACGGTCGTCATCTCAACAGTCTGCCGCTCCTCGTCGGGCGCCGGATTACGAGTTCCTTAATTCATCGCATCCGAGGTGGGTTCGAACCGCAGAGAATTCGGCGTTTCGGCGACTGGAGAGGCCGCGGAGTTACGGAAATCGTAAGGGCGGCCGGACCGCCGCCTGCCTAGCGTGAAGCGAGTTGAAGCCGGTCGTCCCGGCCGGCTCTGAGAGGAGGATGACCATGAAGCATCGCCCGGTTCTCGCCGCGCTGCTCGCAGTCCTTGCACTGGCCCTGGTCGGCGCCCAGGCGTCGTCGGCCGATGGTGGGCACGGGAGACGGCACGGCCAGAAGAACGTCGTGTTCGTCCAGACCAACGAGCTCACCGGCAACGAGATCGCGGTCTACGACCGGGGGTTCGACGGCCGCCTCGACCGCGTCGCCACCTACCCGACCGGTGGCAACGGCGGCGCAGCCGTTCCCGGAACCGAATCCGACCGGCTGGCCTCGCAGGGCTCGCTTGTGTACGACCGTTGGCACAGGCTCCTGCTCGCGGTCAACGCCGGCAGCGACACCGTGTCGGCCTTCCGCGTGCACGGCGACCGGCTCCGCCTGAAGGACGTTGTTTCGTCCGGGGGGCAGTTCCCGGCCAGCATCGCGGTTCACGGCGACCTCGTGTACGTCCTCAACGCGGGCGGCACCGGGATCGTCCAGGGATTCCGGATCCACGGGCACCACCTGTCGCCGATCTCCGGCTCGGCCCGTTCGCTCGGGCTTGCGAACGCGAGCCCGCCGCAGTTCCTGACCTCACCCGGCCAGGTCGGCTTCACACCCGACGGCCGCAAGCTGATCGTCACGACCAAGGCGAGCACGAGCTCCATCGACGTCTTCCAGGTAGGTCCCGACGGACGGCTCTCCGCGACTCCGGTCGTCAACCCGTCCGCAACGCCGGTCCCGTTCGCGTTTACCTTCGGCCCAAGCGGACGACTCGTGGCCGGAGAGGCAGGCGCGAGCTCCGTCACCACCTATCGGATTCAGCCCGCCGGAACGCTGACCGATGCAAAGTCGCAGGGCGACGGCCAGACGGCGCTGTGCTGGATCGTCGGGGTCCGCGGCTACTACTTCGTGTCGAACACCGGCAGCAACAACCTGAGCAGCTTCCGGATCGACTCGTCCGGCCAGCCCGCCCTGCTGGCGGCAGTCGCGGCCACCACGAATCCCGGTCCGATCGACCTCGCCTCGAGCGACAACTTCCTCTACGCCGAGACGGGTATCAACGGCACCGTCGACGAATTCTTCGTCCGGAGCGACGGAACGCTCGTCCCATTGGGCACCGTGGACGATCTTCCTTCGGGAATCGAAGGCATCGCGGCGACCTAGACCTCTTCCGCGCCGGGGCTCGCTCGAAGCGGGCCCCGGCGTTACGGTTTGCGCCGGTGGGCCTCTCCAGCACCGGCGAAGAGCTCGAGCGAGGCCGCGAGTCCTACGCCCGCTCGGCGTGGGCAACGGCCTACGAGTCGCTGGCGCGCGTCGACGAGCTCGAGCCGTTGGCGGTGCAGGATCTCGAGCTGCTCGCGATCTCCACTTACATGCTCGGGCGCGAGGACGAATGGCTGCAGCTGATGGAGCGGGCCTGCCGCGAATGCGCCAGTGCCGGCGAGCAGCGACTCGCCGCCCGCTGCGCGTTCTGGATCGGGATGCATCTCTTTCTTCGCGGGGAGATGGGGCCCGGCACGGGCTGGCTCGGACGGGCCGGGCGGCTGCTGGACGGCGAGGGGGAATGCGTCGAGCGCGGATACATGCTGATGCCCGTCGCCTTCCAGCACGAGGCCGAGGGCGACTACGACGGCGCGGCCGCGACAGCGGCAGCTGCGGTCGAGCTCGGCGAGCAATTCGGAGACCAGGATCTCTTCTCGCTCGCCACCTTCGGGCAAGGCGACATCCTCGTCCGTCACGGGCGGGTACGAGAGGGCCTGGTTCTCCTCGACGAGGCGATGGTTGGCGCCACCACCGGGGAGCTCTCCCCGATCGTCACCGGGATCGTGTACTGCGGCGTGATCATGGCCTGCGAGGAGGTCTACGACGTGCGCCGGGCCCGCGAGTGGACAGCCGCTCTCAGGCGCTGGTGGGAGCAGCAGCCCGACCTGATGGCGTTCACCGGCCGCTGCCTCGTTCATCGCGCACAGCTCATGCACCTGCAAGGGGCCTGGCCCGAGGCGCTGGAGGAGACCGACCGCGCCAACCGCCGCTTCGAGAAGTCCATGAACCAGGACGCCGCGGCCAAGGCGGCTTACCTGCAGGGCGAGGTCAATCGCCTCCGCGGAGACTTCGCGGCCGCCGAGGAGGCCTACCGTCGAGCGAGCCAGCTCGGCCTGGAGCCGCAGCCGGGCTGGTCGCTGCTCCGGCTTGCCCAGGGCAAGGCGGACGCGGCCGCGGCGGCGATCCGCCGCGTGGTCGGTGAGACCACCGACAGCCTGCGCCGCGGAGGCCTTCTGCCCGCGTACGTCGAGATCATGCTCCGCATCGGCGAGCTCGAGGAGGCTCGGGACGGATCCCAGGAGCTCGAACAGATCGCGGCCGAGTGCGACAGCGACCTGTTGCGGGCGTTCGCCGCCCAGGCGCTGGGAGCGGTCGAGCTCGCCGCCGGCGATGCGACGCGCGCGCTTGCCAGCCTCCGCGAGGCGGCTCAGGCCTGGCAGGAGCTCGAAGCGCCCTACGAGTGTGCGCGTGCCCGAGTGCTCGTCGGGCGGGCGTGTCGCGCGCTCGGCGACGACGAGGCCTTCGAGCTCGAGCTCGAGTCGGCCCGGAGCACCTTCCAGCAGCTGGGAGCGACGCCGGACCTCGCCGCGGCCGGCGCGCTGGACGGAAGAGAAGCCGAGACCCACGGGCTTACGTCGCGCGAGCTCGAGGTGCTCCGCCTGATCGCCAGCGGCAAGAGCAACCGCGAGATCGCCTCGGCGCTCGTGATCAGCGAGCACACCGTCGCCCGGCACGTCCAGAACATCTTCGCCAAGCTCCGCGTCACCTCCCGCACGGCCGCAGGCGCTTTCGCCTTCGAGCACGACCTGGTCTGAAGCGCTCTCCAGTGGTCAGAAATGACCATTCGCGCCCAGTGGCAAGTTGGTGGATCCGCGCGATGCCGGCGCGGCCGTTCCTTCGTACGTTCGTAGCGAAGCTCATCCCATCCCAGGAGGAACGGTCATGGCGACACAGGAAGCAATCGGAAAGCGGAGCCCAGCGCTCCCGGAGGTCGAGGAGTTCGAGACCATCGTCATCGGCGGCGGCCAGGCGGGGCTCTCGGTCGGCTACTACCTCAAGCAGCAGGGCCAGTCGTTCGTGATCCTCGACGCGAACGAGCAGATCGGCGGCTCCTGGCGGACGCGAACCTGGGACTCGCTGCGCCTGTTCACGCCGGCCCGCTACGACGGCCTTCCCGGGTGGCCGTTCCCGGCGCCCGGCTGGTCGTACCCCACGGCCCGCGAGACGGCCGACTACCTCGAGGCCTACGCGGCGCGCTTCGACCTCCCAGTGCGGCTCGGCACCACCGTCGACCGCGTGACGAAAACGGGCGACCGCTACCTCGTCCAGTCGGGCGAGCGGCGCTTCAGGGCCGAACGGGTCGTCGTCGCCACCGGCCACTACGGCAAGCCCACGATCCCGGAGTTCGCTTCCGAGCTCGATCCCCGCATCGTCCAGATGCACTCGAGCGAGTACCGCAACCAATCCCAGCTGCGGCCGGGCGGTGTTCTCCTCGTCGGAGCCGGCAACTCGGGCGCGGACATCGCGATGGACGTCTCCCGCAGACACGACACCTGGCTCTCGGGACCGGACAAGGGGCAGGTGCCGGTACAGATCGAGCATCCGTTGCGCCGGGTGTTCGTGCCGATCCTCTGGTTCGTCGCCTCGCACGTGCTGACGACGAAGACGCCGCTCGGACGCAAGGTTCGCCCCCACGTCCTCGCCGAGGGGGCGCCGCGCATCCGCGTCAAGTCCGCCGACCTGAAGGCCGCCGGTGTGATGACGGTGCCCAGAACGGCGGGCGTCCAGGATGGCCTACCGGTGCTCGAGGACGGCCGCGTGCTCGACGTCGAAAACGTCATCTGGTGCACCGGCTTTCACCAGGACTTCTCCTGGATCGATGTGCCGGTCTTCGACGACGACCTGCAGCCGTTGCAGACGCGAGGCGCGACCTCGTCGCCGGGCCTCTACTTCGTCGGCCTCGACTTCCTCTACTCGTTCGCCTCGGAGAACGTCGGCGGCGTGAGGCGCGATGCCAGGTGCATCGTCAAGCACATCGCAGGAACCGGCCGCGCGTAGGGGACAAGCGAGGTATCCGGCGAGCGTCCGAGCCGACGCTCGCCGGATACCGGTCGTCCTCGAGCTAGACGGGTGGTGCTTCTCGGTAGTCCGAGGTGCTCGACAGGGCGTAGATCACGAGCGTCGCAAGGATCAGCGCGCCGAAGCCGAACCACGGTGCGTACTCGATGATCAGGAAGCTCTGGATGATCACGTTGATCGCCCAGATGTAGCCGATAACGCGCCCGAATGTGTCTCCGGACAGGAGCGAGTAGGCCGCCCAGATCGCAAGCACCGCGATCAGGGCATCCCACAGCCCCCAGAGGAACAGATGGTCGCCGAGAGCACCGGCGCTCACGTTGGCGACCCTGGCGCTGTCGGCGAAGTAGTAGATCGCCGAGATAGCACGGAGAAAGCCGGACGCGAACAGTACCACCGCGGCGAAGGTGAGCCAGCCCGGGCGGTTGAGGCCTGAATAGGCCTGTGTGGTGGACATCAGTTGCCTCCCTCTGGTCTTGTCAGACAACCCCGGTCTTGCCCGGGCCGAGCGCCCAGGCTGTCGTCAGTGCAGACACTTCTCGATGTCGAAGGCTAATCCTCCCGTTGGGCGCGAGTCCACCCCGCCTAGGCCGAGGCCGTCGAAAGCCCCGCCGCGAGCGCGAACCCGAGGGTCGTCGCCAGCCCCGCGACACGGCCCGATTTCGAGGTCGCTTCGGGGATCATCGAGTCGACGAGCATCACGAGGAGCGCGCCCGCAGCGAAGCCGTTGGCAGCGGCCCGGAAGTGGCCGCCGGTGTTCTGGGCGAGGAGGTAGCCGGCCGGGGTGGCGAGCGCGCAGAGCACGGCGACCACGATCCAGAGGCGGCGGATCTTGAACGGCTTCGTGCCGGCCTCGTGCATGTCGGTTGCCGACCCGATCGCCTCGGGGAGGTTGGAGACGAAGATGGCCCCGAGCAGGCTGACGCTCACGCCTTCGCCCGCGGCGATCCCGATGCCGAGCACGAGTTGCTCGGGGATCCCGTCCAGGAACGCCCCGAGCGCAAGGGCGGGGCCGCCGCCCCGGCCGAGCTTCTCCTCGACCAGGCGCGAGAGCACGAAGAAGACGAGCGCCCCGGCGGCGAGGCCGATGCCGACCGCCGCCGCTCCGCCGACCCGGATGCCGTCCTCGAAGAGCTCGAAGCTGACCGAGCTGATCAGCGCGCCCGCGCCGAACGCGAGCACGAGCCCGATCAGCCGGTCCGGCCATGCGCGTGCGAGACCGAGCAGCGCGCCGAGCACGAGCGACGATGCGGCGACCACACCCCAGCCGAGCGCCGCGCCCATCAGGGCCTGCCCGCCAGCGGTGCGTGGGTGGCGAGCCAGGCGGACACCGCCGCCGCCACCGCGCTGGTGTTCCTGAGGGAGTGGTTGCCGGGGACCGTGACGACCGTGCGATTCGGGCCCTCGGGCGGTAATCCAAACGGGTCGTGCTCGCCCTGGACGACGAGCGTCGCGACCGGAACTGCGTCGAGCTCCGAGATCCGGCTCTTGCTCGGGTCATCACCCTTGCCCGGTGGATGCAGCGGGAAGGCGAGGCAGAGAACCGCGGCGGCGCCCGCGTCCGCGGCGGTCCGGCACGCGACCCGGGCACCCGCAGAGCGGCCACCGACGAGGAGCGGAAGCCCGCCGAGCTCGTCTTCCCGAAGCCGGTCGATCACTGCCGTCCAGGCCGCGTCCAGCTGGTGAGCCGGGGCGGGGGAGCGACGGCCTGCTACGCGATACGGCTGCTCGACGAGCGCGACGCTCAGCCCCGCAGACTGGGCGGCTTTCGTCGCCGCGACGAGATCCGGTGCCGCTATGCCGCCGCCCGCGCCGTGTCCCAGCACGAGCACGGAGACCGGTCGATCCACAGGATGGAGATGGACCCGCGCGGGCCCGTGAGGCGTGTCGAGCTCGACGATCAGGCGAGCCTATTTCAAGCTGCGACTGCAGTTGCGTCGGGCGCTCGGGGGTCCCAAGCGTCCAAGCCAGGGAGGCGAGAGGGCGGCCACCAGGGACGCCCTCTCGCTCCGGCTCGGTTACGAGTGCCGCCCGAAGGCGACCTTGACTAGCCGCGGTGCGCAATTGCCGGAGCCTTGAGACCCGCCAGAACGATTGTGATGATCGCCGCCGCGGCGAGGTTCCATTTTTGCCCTGCAAGACGCATGATTTGCTCCTTCCGTGCGGGGTTTACGTTCACGACACGGTGTTTGCGGGCCTGAGGCGCCGGCTACCGGTGCCGACCGCGAGGACGAGCACCATCGCGCCGATGCCGATCGCGAAGCCGATCGCGGCATCGGTCCAGTCGAAGCCGCCCGAAGTCGAGACGAGCTCCGTACGCACGAGCGCGTGGCTCGTGGCGGGCAGCGTTCCGCCCGACGGAAGGGCTCCGCTGCAGTACTGATGGCAGGTCGCCACCGGCTCGTTCCTCTGGCTCGGCGGCGCGGCGATGCTGTAGCGGCCGGCACCGGCGGCCGGCGCGAGGATCGCCGCGGCGAGGACGGTCATCGCGGCGAGACGCGCGGTTCGTGGGATCTGGCTGAGCATGACGGCTCCTTTCGGTTGCGGTGCCGTCGACTCTCGCCGCGGGCGGTTGAGGATCGGTTGACGCCGGTTGATCGGCGGTTGGTGGTGTGAGCGAACCGCTCGAATTCCGCATCCTCGGGCCGTTTGAAGTCGCGCGGGAAGGGCGCACCCTCGACCTTCCGGCCGGCAAGCCACGCGCGCTTCTGGCACTTCTGCTGCTCCGTCGAGGCGACGTCGTCCCGGTTGACACGCTCGTCGACGAGCTCTGGGGCCAGAACCCACCTCAGACTGCCGCGAAGAACGTCCAGGGCTACGTCGCACGCCTGCGCAGGACGCTCGGCGACGGCGCGCTCGCGACACATGCACCCGGCTACGCGCTTCAGCTCGAGGACGACGGGCTCGACGCGGCCCGCTTCCAGTCGCTCGTCGAGCAGGCGCGCCACGAAGAGCCCGCCGCGGCCGCCGACCGCCTCCGCGAGGCGCTCGGGCTCTGGCGCGGACCGCCGCTCGCCGACTTCGCGTACGAGTCGTTCGCGCAGGACGAGATCAGGCGGCTCGAGGACCTGCGGCTGGCGGCGCTCGAGGATCGGATCGAGGCCGACCTCGCGCTCGGCCGCCATGAGGACGTCTTGCCCGAGCTCGAGTCGCTGGTCGCCGCGCACCCTCTCCGGGAGCGGCTCCAGGGCCAGCTGCTCGTCGCGCTCTACCGCTGCGGACGTCAGGCCGAGGCGCTCGAGGCCTACCGCGCGGCGAGGCGCCGGTTCGTGGACGAGCTCGGGGTCGAGCCGGGCCCCGAGCTACAGGCCCTGGAGCGGAAGATCCTCGAGCACGACCCGTCTCTTCAGGCGCCGGCGCGCTCGAGAGCGCCGACTAAGAAGCCGCTCGGCCGCCGCCGCCTGATCGCGGGCGCCGCTCTGGCCGTCGCGGCCGTTGTCGCAGTGCTTCTGGCCGTACTCCTCCCGTCCGGGTCGAAGGCATTGAGTGCGACGCCGAACAGCATCGGCGTCCTCGACGGCGATCACGTGCGCGCCGTGATCACGGGCGGCGGCGAGCCGGGAGGGATCGCCTACGGCGCGAACGCGGTCTGGGTCACCGACACGGCCGACGACCGTCTGCTACGGATCGACCCCGAACGGCGCACGGTCGATCGGATTCCCGTCGGGCACCATCCCACCGGCGTCGCGGTCGGCGGCGGGCAGGTGTGGGTGGTCAACCAGCTCGATCGCACCGTCTCCGAGATCAACCCACGGGCGCTCCGCCAGGTCGGCACGGTGCAGGTCGGAAACGGCGCGAGCGCGATCGCGTTCGGCCACGGCTCGGTCTGGGTCGCGAACACCACCGACTACTCGCTCTCGCGGATCGATCCGGAGCGAGCCAAGGTCGTGGCGACCGTTCCGCTGGCCGGAGTTCCCGGCGGCGTCGCGTCCGGTCGCGAGGGCATGTGGGTGGCGAGCTCGTCGACGGGTCAGCTCCTGCTGGTGGATCCGGGCTCGAACCGCGTCTCCCAGTCGACGGCGATCGGAAACGGGCCGCGCGGGGTCGCCGTCGGCGGCGGCAGCGTCTGGGTCGCCAACGGCCCGGACGGCAGCCTGTCGCGCTACGAGCCGAGCAGTGGTCGCGTCCGGAAGATCGCGGTCGGAGAAGCACCGGACGGGGTGGCGTATGGCGACGACACGGTCTGGGTCGCGAACAGCCGCGACGGCACCGTCTCCCAAGTCGACCCGGAGACAGGCTCGAATCGGCTGATCCGCGTCGGCAACCAGCCGGCGGCGGTCGCGCCGGTGGACGGGAACGCGTGGGTCACCGTCCTGCCGGGCCCCACGAGCCACCGCGGCGGCACGCTCCGGGTGGCCGCCGGTGCCTCGGGAGTCCCCTACTCGGCGGACCCGAAAGCGTTCTCCGGTGCAGCGCAATGGCAATTGCTGAGCCTCACCAACGACGGGCTCGTCACCTACCGGCGCGTCGGCGGGCTCGCGGGCGCCGAGCTGGTGCCCGACCTGGCCATTGCGATCCCTCAACCCTCGGACGGCGGCCGGACCTACACCTTCCAGCTTCGCAGCGACATCCACTACTCGAACGGCAGCCTCGTGCGGGCCGACGACGTGCGCCGTGGGATTCAGCGGGTACTCACGCCCGACAACGGGTTCCTGGCCTCGCAGTACACGGGCATCGTCGGCGCGCAGGCCTGCTTCGAGAAGCCCAAGAGCTGCGACCTCGGGCGAGGAATCGTGACCGACCCTCAAGCCGGGACAATCACCTTCCACCTCACGAAGCCCGACCCCGAGTTCCTCTACAAGCTCTCGTTCGCGATGGCGTCGGCGCTCCCGGCCGGGACACCGGTCGCGGACATCGGACGCAAGCCGCTACCCGCCACCGGCCCCTACATGACCGAGTCTTTCGTCCCCAACAAGTCCTGGGTCCTCGTCCGCAACCCGCGCTTCCGCGAATGGTCGCGCGAAGCGCAGCCGGACGGCTATCCAGACCGGATCGAGCTCACCGCCGGCCCGACGGGCCAGGTCGCGGCGCTCGAGAAGGGGACCGCCGACGTGCTGCTCGCTCCGCCGCTCGATCGTGTCGACGAGCTCGCTCGGCGCTTTGCGAATCAGCTCCACATCGACCCGCTCGGGGCGACCTTTGCGCTCGTGATGAACACGCGTGTTGCCCCGTTCGACCGGCTCGCCGTGCGCCGAGCGTTGAACTACGCGCTCGACCGCAACCGGATCGCGCGCCTCACCGGCAGCTCGCTGATCGCGCAGCCGACCTGTCAGATTCTGGCCCCGACGATCCCGGGCTACCGGCCGTACTGCCCCTACACGCTCGACGCGGGGCCCAGCGGGTCCTGGACGGCGCCCGATCTGGCGAAGGCCCAGGAGCTGGTCGGCTCGTCAGGGACGAAGGGAATGAAGGTGACCCTGCTCCTCAGCCCACCGGCCCCTACGGCGCCGACGTTGCAGATCGGGCGTTACGTCGTCTCGGTGCTCAACCGGCTCGGCTACAAGGCCTCCTCGAAGGTGATCGACAACACCAGCGCCGCGGGTGCCGGCGCGCTCGGGGACTCGCGCCGGCACCCGCAGCTCGGCTGGTTCACCTGGTACCAGGATCACCCGACCCCTGCTAACTTCATCGACCTTCTGCTCACCTGCCGCGCCTTCGTTCCGCGCAGTGCGTCCAACCTCAACCTGGCGGAGCTCTGTGATCGACGCATCGACGCCGAGGCCGAGCGAGCGCACTCGCTCCAGGGGAGCGACCCAGCCTCCGCAGGCGAGACGTGGGGCCGCGTCGACCGCGCCCTGGTCGACCAGGCACCGTGGGCGCCGCTCTACAACCCGCGCGCGGTCACCGCGCTGGGCGCACAGGTCGGGAACTACCAGTACCACCCGTTCTGGACCGTGCTGCTCGACCAGCTCTGGGTTCGCTAGGGCTAGGCTGACCCGATGCCCGACCGGAGCGACACGCTCGTCTTCGTGCCGGCCTGGAACGAGGAGGAGAACATCGCCGCCGTGCTCGACGAGCTGCGGGATGGCCTTCCGCAGGCCGACGTGCTCGTCGTCGACGACGGCTCGACGGACGGAACGGCCGAGGTCGCCCGCGGGCAGGGGGTCGAGGTGATCTCGTTCGGCGCCAACCGCGGCCTCCCGGCCGGGATCGCGGCCGGCTACGAGTACGCCGTGGAGCAGGGCTATGAGTTCTGCGGCCGCGTCGACGCGGACGGGCAGCATCCCGTCGAGGAGCTGGCCCGGCTCCTGGAGCGCGTGCGCTCCGGTGTCTGTGACGTCGCGGTCGGCTCGCGGTTCGCCAGCGGCGACGGCTACGCGGCCTACCGCTACGCGCCGAGCGGCGCGCGGCGGTTCGGCACCGCGCTGCTGCGGCGCTCGATGAAGGTCGCTCTCCGCCGGCCGTTCCTCGACGCCACCAGCGGCATGTACGCGGCGAACGCGAAGGCGCTGCCGATCCTGGCGCGCCCGTACACGAGCGAGGCGCCGGAGGTTCAGGCCCTGCTGAGGCTGGAGGAGGAAGGCCTGCGCGTCGACGAGGTGCCGGTCGACATGCGGCCGCGCGCGGGCGGCGAGTCCAAGCTCCGCGGCAAGAAGGCGGTCCTGGTCGTGCTCACGATCGTGGGGACGCTGCTCGCGCTCGAGCGCTGGCGGCGCCGGTGAGCGTGCGCCTCGTCGCGGTCCTCGGCTACTCCGGCCGCCGCAACCACGGCCTCCACGACGTCTGCGCCGAGCGCCTGCGGCACGCCGAGGAGCTCGCGGCCGACGGCGACACGGTTCTCCTCTCCGGTTGGGCCCGGCACAGGAACGGCACGGGCGAGGCCGAGCTCATGCGCGCAGCGTGGGACGGCCCCGAGGTGACCCTCGTCTCCGACTCGACGGCCCGAAACACGAGGGAGAACGCCGCGGAGGTGGCCGAGACCGCGCGACGGCTCGGCGCCGACGAGGTCGTCGTCGTCACCTCGCGCTGGCACGCTCCGCGCGCGCGAACGCTCGTCCGGGCGGCCCTGCGTGAGCCGAGCGTCACCGTGCAGAGCTCGTCGCCTCCCGGCAGCAAGCCCGTGACGCTCCTCGCCCGCGAGCTCGCGTGCCTCGTCGCGCTCCCGTACCACCTCGTGCGCGTGCGTCGCACGTAGTCGACGGCCGCAGTCCCACGGCGTCGACCAGCCCGTGGGGAGCCGATCACTCGGCACGGCGCGGCACCCATTGCGCGCCGCTAGGCGGAATTTCCTCGCGCCGCGCGATCAGCGCCTGCAACTCGCCGAGGAAGCGGGCACAGTCGTCGCGCAGATCCTCGGAGACGAAGTCGCCGGGAAGCTTGGGCTCACACCCACGCGAGATCTCAGGCTCCTCGCTTGGTCCAGAAATTGCTCCCCACCTCCATTCGGAAAGTGTCGAACCTCTTGTACGAACTGCAGGCGCCGCGTCGGGGCGGTCAAGCGGCGACTGTCGGGCGCGACTCTACGGCGTCTCTCGCGGTGTGGGATCCCTCAAACGGGGGATGCCCGGTGACCTTTCACGGAAAGAGCGCGAACTTCTGCAGCCTGGCCGGCGCCTATGCGTCGGCCTGGTCGGGCATCGCGTGAAAGGCGCGCTCGATCCGATCGGCCTGCGCTCGGATCCATGGGCCGTACTCAATCTTGGGCGAATGCGCGAAGACGCCCGCGTCTCCGCGAATCGCTTCGATCAGCGCGACGTCGAGCATGTCGCTTCGCGCCTCATCTTCACCGCAGCTCACGATCCACGTCTCTCCGACGCGTCTCACACGGAGTTCGTGCCCGTTTGGCGCCTGCGCAACCCATTGAGTCATCCGCGCGTCCCTCCCCGACTGCCGCAGCGGCTTTGGGGGCTCGAGTTCGCGGGAGGGCCGCACTCCCTGTTCGTCTTGGTTTCGTTTTACCAGACGTCGGGCGGGCTGAAACCCTGCGCTGCGCTCGCCGCTCCCGTTGCAGCCGCTTTCGGCTCGCCGCCCGCACCCGACCTAGCAGGCGACTGAGTGTCAGCCGCACCGGGCGGGGGCGGGGAGCTCGACCTGCGCGTTGAGCGGCCAGACATCGGGCCGCCCGCGAGTGGCGGCCCGATGTCATTGGTGCCGATTCGTGCTGCAACCTGAATCAGCGGCGAGCTCCTGCGTGCATGGGCCGCAAGAAGAGGTTGACCGCCCGGTTTCCGATCTTCTCGCCGTGCTTTGTCCCCGTCTCGACCGCGTCGCGGAAGTGGAAGCCGACGTAGATGCGGGAGACCGCGTTCTCGTCGGCCGCCTGGGAGAAGCTGGTGAAGTGACGGAGCGTCGGCGAGGCGTCGCTGCACCTCTGTCCCGCGGGGAGCGTGAGGCTGCAGGCCGAGAAGCTCATCGTGTCGGTGTGGAAGAACCGCTTCAGAACCTGTGACGCGGTACCGCCTTCGACGGCGTGTCCCGAGTCGTAGTCTGGGATGGGCGGCGTCTCCACCAACGGGGTCCAGGTCGGGTCGGCAGTCGTCGCCGGGTTACCGTCGATGTCGGCCAGCCGGATAGCGGTGACCGGTCGCCAGAAGCGGTAGTGGTACTTCGCCTCGAAGGTGCCGATGTAGCCATCCGTCATGGCCAGGTTCAGCAGGCCGTACAGTCGCGCACTCTCCCAGAGGTCGAGTCCCTCGGCGGTCGCGGTGGCCCGGGCGATCCGGTTCCACATGAGTGGCGAGCTGTCGACCCAGAACAGGGCGATCTCGGTCTGGTCGCTTGTGCGGGCGCTGGGAGTGGTGACGTCATCGCCGCCGAGGCGCTGAATCTCGTTGACGTCCGCGGCGTACTTGCGGCTGGTCAGCGAGTACGGCGGGCCCGGTCGGAACTGCGAGCCGTCTCTTCAGCACGAACGGGGTGAGGTCCTCGCCCAAATGTGGGGCGAAGGCGAAGGGCGTGCCCGGCGTGTAGCGGTACTCGCCGGGGGCGCTGCCCTCCTGGTAGTTGGGGTCGACAGTGGGCGTGTCGAAGCCGTCCGCGGAACGCAGGGCCAGGATCGCTGCGGCGGCCGCCCCTCCGAGCGCGACTCCCCGAGTCTTCGCGGTCCCGTTCGGAATCGCCCCGAGCGCGGCCGCGTAGTCGGCTTCCACGCTGGCGATGCCCGCGCTGATGCAATCGGCGGGGAGGAAGAAGGAGAACGAGCCGAGAACCGGGACCAGAACGTCGCGAGCGGCTGCAGCCACCGCGGCGTCTGGCGAGGCCCGGGTGCCGCGGTCAGGCTCGCCGCATAGGGACGTGAGCGCCGGTCGATGCCGTTCAGCGCGTCGTGGATCGCCACGTGCATCATCGCGTACATGCGCGCTTCCTGAGGCCCGTAGCCCCCGAGGATGCACGCAGCGATCGTTGCATCGCTGGCATTGGCGTTCCAGGTGGTGACCGCGTTCGCTCCCGACGCCGGTTGGGACGCAGTCGCACTCGTGAGAAACACTCCGGCCGCCAGGCAGAGGGCAAGTCCGAGGAGTCGAATCCTGCGGATCGGATGGATCACGTTCATCGTTTGCCACCTCCTTGCGCGGCCGGCTCGCCGGCGGCGGCCTGGCCGATTCGTCCGCTGCCCATGCTCCGTCCGGCCGCCGGGTGGAGTCCATACGTGAATCGGCGTATCTTTGGGTGGCCGTGCCTACCTCGCGCGAGGTGATGTGGAGCGAGTGCTCCGCTTCGTCGGCGAGGCCGAGAGCCTCGACGGCGACGATCCTTTCACCGAGCGACCTGCTCGTCGAATTGGGAGAGCTGGTTCGAGGCCGACTGGATCACCTACTTCGAGCGCGATCACCTCGGGCGCCACTTGTTCGAGGTAGGAAGACCGGATGAGCCGGAGTGATTGGGACGGGAGTGCTCTCGAGGACTGGGACGACGTCGACGCTGTACGGGAGCCCCTTCGGCCCGCACCGCCGGCAGCGGGTACTTAGGAGCGCTGCGAGTTTCGGACTTCCTCAGCTCAGCGCGAGCTTCACCGAACGCGTTTCTACGAGGTCGCGACTCCGCCCCCTCGGTGGTCGAGCACCAGCATGGAAGTAGAGATCCCCTCGCCGCCGTCCAGTGGAGGACGTTCTCCTTCTCGCGAACAGCGAGCGGGCTTTTAGCGAGCGCGACCGGCTCGTCGTCGATCTTGTCCAGCCGCACCTTGTCCGGCTCTGGCAAGCCGCGAGGGCGCGGCGAGAGCTGGCGGCGGCGCTCACCGGCCTCGAGCAGGCTGAGGCGCAGGAGTCCCGCGGGGTGATCGTGCTCGGCGCCCGCGGCGAGGTCGAGTACGCCTCGGAGCCGGCGCGCCGGCTCCTGCGCGAGTTCGCCCCGGACGCAGACGCTTGTCGAATGGTTCGAGTCCGGGAGTCGGCGCCCGCTCGTCCACCGCCTCGGCGAGCGCCGGCTGATCGTCGAGCGAGTCGGCGATGCGTTGCTCCTGGAGGAGAAGCGTGATGCCGTCAGCCTGACCGCACGCGAACGCGAGGTGCTCACGCTGGGTCGCGCGCGGCAAGACGAACTCGGAGATCGCGCGCCTACTCTGGCTCGCCCCGAGTACGGTCGCCAAGCATCTCGAGAACATCTACGCCAAGCTCGGCGTGAAGACGCGGACGGCGGCAGTCGCGCGCTTCCTCGGCCCGATCGACGTCGAAGGCGGCGACCGACGAGAGCATCGTTTCGGCGCAGAGTAGTAGATTGACGCGACGCCTCCCTCGATCGAGGGATGGGCTACGCGTCCTCGAGCGAAGGCCGGAAACCCACATGACTACTGCGCCCGCGCTGTGCGGATCCCTCGAATGAGGGATGCCCCTTCCCCTTAAGGCCGACCGGGTGCCGCCGATGCAGGCCCGGTGCGCCGCCCGCTCTACGTTTTTGTGCTGGTCGTAACCATCGCTGCCAGCCTCCCCGCATCCGCCCTTTCGGCAGTCATCTGGCCCGCTCCGCGAAAGCCCGGCCATGTCTCCAAGGCTCGGAAGCTCGCCCGCAAGGTGGTCGCTTACGCCCGCCACCAGGTCGGCGTCCCCTACAGCTGGGGCGGCACCTCGCCCAGCACGGGCTTCGACTGCTCGGGGCTCGTCTATGCGTCCTACCGCTCGATCGGAAAGGCGATTCCGCGCTCGAGCTGGGATCAGCTGCACGTGGGCCGGCCGGTCGGCTTCGCCGGGCTACGGCCGGGCGACCTGCTCTTCACGGAGGGCGGCGGCCACGTCCAGCTCGTCGTCTCGAAGAGCGCCGCGATCTCGGCGCCGCAGACGGGCGAGCGCGTCCGCTACGTGCCGCTGGTGGAGCTCCGCCCGGAGTTCGCCGGCGCTCGGCGCCTGCTCAAGTAGTCAGAGGTTCCGCCGGTCGCGCTATGGACGGCGTGAGAACCTTCCCCGCGGACCCGACCGATGCGCTTCAGCTGCCAACTCCTGCCCGAGCATCCGCTTCCGAAGCTGGTCGACGTCATCGCGCTCGCGGACGAGCTCGGCTTCGAGGCCTGCTACAGCGCCGACGAGACGTACCACAAGGACATGTGGATCCTCTTCGCGGCCGCGACCGAGCGCACGAGCCGGATCCGCTTCGGCCCGGAGGTCTCGGGGGTGATCCTGCGCGACCCGACCCTGATCGCCCAGCAGGCGGCGACGCTCGACGAGCTCACGGGCGGCCGCGCCGAGGTGGTCTTCTCGATCGGAAACGTCGCGCTGCTCGACCAGTACGGGGTGGAGTGGAAGGGAACCCGTCCACTCGCCCGCCTGCGCGAGGCGCACCACGTGATGCGGACGTTCCTTGACGAGGGAACGATCGACTTCCATGGGGACTTCTATCGCTACAGCGGCCTCTTCACGGCCGCGAGGCCGGTGCAGAGCCACCTGCCGCTCAAGCTCGGCGCCATGCGCGGGCCGGGCTCGTTCCGGCTCGCGGGGGAGATTGCGGACGGAGTCCACGTTGCCTGCGCTCATTCGGCCGAGGCGCTCCGTTTCGCCGCCGACGCCGTGCGGGAGGGAGCGGCGCGGGTTAGCCGCATGCTGGACGACGGGTTCGACTTCTGCGCCTCGATCCTCGGCGCCATCTCCCGCGACGGGGCGGCCGCGAAGGAGGGCGCACGGGTCGCAGCCGCGTTCTACATCTCGTCGATGGCGCCCGAGCTCGTCGAGCGCCACGGCATTCCGTTCGAGGAGGTCCGACCCGTCGTCGAGGCCTTTGGTCGCGGGGACGTCGACGGAGCGCTGGAGCTCGTTCCCCTCGAGCTAGGTGAGCGGCTGTCGCTGGCCGGCACCTCGGATGAGTGGATCGAGCGGATCCGGCAGGACTTCGCCGGCAACGGGTACGACCACATCGCGCTCGGGCTTGCCGACCCGTACCTCGTGGAGAGCTGGTCTGGCCGCACCGTCGACGGGCTTCCGTCGCTGAGCGAGCAGCTTCAGCTGATCCACGACGAGGTCGTGCCGGCGTTTCGCTAGGTCTGTCGGAAACGAACCCGACAGCCGCTCGGTCGCGACTACAGGTGCCGCGCGAGCCAGTCTTTCGTCCGGTTCCACGAGTCGATCTGGTGCTCGCGCTCGGTCCAGCCGTGGCCCTCGCGCGGGTAGACGACCAGCTCCGTCTCGCATCCCGCCTCGACCAGCGCGTTGTAGAACTCGACGGCCTGGGACAGCGGCGTGCAGAGGTCGTCCTCGCCGTGGAGGATCAGCGTCGGCGTGCGGCTCTTGCCCGCGTGATAGACGGGAGAGCGCCGCGTGTAGTCCCCCTGCGCGTCGTACGGGTCGGCCTGGAGATAGAGCCGGTCGAACTGCCCGATGTTGGTGGTCGAGTGGAAGCTGACCCAGTCGGTCACCACAGCCTCCGGGATCGCCGCGGCGAAGCGGTCGGTCTGGGTCACCGCCCAGCAGGCCATGAAGCCGCCGTAGCTTCCGCCGGTGATCGCCACGCGCCCGTCGTCGACGATCCCGTCGCGCACGAGCGCGTCGATCCCCGTGAGGATGTCCTGAAAGTCGCCGCCGCCCATGTCGCCGAGGTTCGCCTCCGCGAACTCCGGGCCCCAGCCGACGCTGCCGCGCACGTTCGGGAGGAGCGTCGCGTAGCCCTCGGACGCGAGCAGCTGCACGAGACCGGCCGCGGGCGCGAACATCCATGACCACGCACCGGTCGGGCCGCCGTGGACGAGCACGACGAGCGGGCGCGGACCGTTGACGTCCCCGCGCGGCAGCGCGAGCAGCCCTTCGATCTCGAGGCCGTCGTTCGACGACCAGCGGTAGGCGCGCCAGTCGATGTTCGCGAGCCGGGGCGCGACCTCGGCGTTGAGGTTCGTCAGCGTCCGCCGCTTGCCGTCCTCCCAGAGCACGACCTCGGCCGCCTCGTCGGCGCTCTCGCAGGTCGCGGCGGCGCGCGAGCCGTCCGCGCTGACCGCGAGTCCAGGCGAGTATCGAGGCCCGAGCGTGCACTCGCCGCCCGCGAGCTCCTCGTAGGAGCCGTCGAGCGAGAGCCGGCCGGCGAACGTGCCGGCGCCGCGGTAGCCCGCGACCCAGAGGGTGTCCTCGTCGGCGAACTCGATCCACGTCGCATGCAGCTCCGGCGCAATCGGCCCGCGGCCGAGGACATTGACGGTGCCGGCAAGCGTGCCGCGGTCGGACGAGAAGCCCTCGACGAACGCGACCTGCCCGCCCGGAGAGATCCGCGGCGCCTGCAGCTGCCACTTCGGCGTGTGGACGCGCTCGACCGCGAGCGCGTCGAGGTCGATCAGGCCGACCCACGCGTCGTACCAGGCGCTCTCCGACGGCTCGTCGGTGCAGACCGCGACGGCCTTCCCGCCGGCCCAGCCGACCTCGAACACGTTGACGCCGCTCGGCGTGACGTCGCGGGTGTCGCCGGTTGCCGCGTCGACGAGCCAGAGGCGCCGCCAGAACAGCGCGGGCCGGAAGACCTTCGGGTCCTGTTGCTCCGCGCCCGCCTCCTGGATCTTGGTCGCCGACTGCGCGCCTGCACGGTCGGCCCCGAGGTCGGCGGCGAGCACGAGCAGGCGCGTTCCGTCGGGCGACCAGTGGATGTCCTCGACCGAGCCCGGGATCTCGCCGAGCTCGCGGTCGTCGACCCGGAGCGAGAGCCGCCCCTCGTGTCCGCGGTCGGACGCGAAGGCGAGGCGCGACCCGTCCGGCGAGAAGCGTGGGAGCGCACCGGCCTCTCCCGGCCGCAGCTCCCCGCCGACGTCGCCCACCCACAGGCGAGTCTCGATCGGCTTCCCCTGCTCGCGGAACGAGGCCGAGACGGCGAACGCGATGCGCGATCCGTCAGGCGAGAGCGCGACCTCGTTCGGCCGCAGCAACTCCATGACGAGCTCGGGCGTGACCTCGCCGGCGGACATGGCGACGGCATCCATGCCCCGCGATGCTAACGAGCTGGAGCGCTAGCGATCTAGGTCAGCGATCGAGGAACTAACAGGCTGTCCCTCGACATCACTAGCGACATGCTCTTCACCATCAGCCGACGGGACGATTGCGTCGGTCTGCTCGGCGTCAGGGCCGGCTTGGCGCTCGGCTGCGGCCGCTTGCTTCCGCTCGCGCTTGAGCCTGCGCTTCTCTTCGATCGCACGCTCGCGGGCGTGCTTCCCAAATGTCTGCCGCTTCTTCTTGCCCATTTGCCCTTTGCGGTCCTTTGGTATGAGGCCGCGCGCGCCGCTGAGCGGCGCGCGCATGCGCTCGGTTAACCCTGCTGAATGACGTTCTTGGCCTCTGGGCCCTTGTCACCCTCGGCCGCTTCGTACTCGACCTTCGCGCCCTCGGTCAGTGACTTGAAGCCGTCACCCGCGATCGCGCTGTGGTGGACGAAGAGATCCTTGCCCGAATCCTCGGGCTCGATGAACCCATAACCCTTGGAGTCGTTGAACCACTTCACTGTTCCTGTCGCCATAGAAAAACACCTCCTCCTACCTTCACGAACGGTAGATGGGAGGCGTTTGCCGACCAGGTACTCGCTCTGTTGAGCTTCCACCGTAGCTTAGATCGGAGGAGGCGGGTTGCCCCGCCTCCTCCTTGTTGCCGTCAGCCGACCGTGAAGTCGGCGCTCATCGAGCCGACTTGCACCTGGTACTGCCCACGTTCCACGGCGCGCGGGCCGCTGCCGTCGATGTCGCCGACGGTCACCGCGAGCAGGGAGACCGGGAACGAGACGTGCACGGTCTGGGACTCGCCGGCGGCGAGTTCGATTCTCGTCCAGCCGACGAGCCGCTGCGGCGGCGCGAGCACCGTGCTCACGGGCTGGTGCACGTAGACCGGGACGACCGTCGTCCCGGCGCGGGTGCCGGTGTTCGAGACCGTGAACGTCGCGGTCTCGGTCCCGCGCCGCGAGACCGAGCTCGGCGACGCGGAGAGCGCACTGGTCTCGAACGTCGTGTACGAGAGCCCGAAGCCGAACGCCCAGCGCGGGTTGTAACCCGAGCCCGGGCCGGAGTTCGTCCCGGGCAGCTGGTCGAAGAACTTCGGCTCGTCACCCGGGGTCGACGGGCCGCCGCTGTCGAAGTCGCCGGCGTTGTGGTCGGACGCGGACGGCCAAGTGACCGGCAAATGGCCGCTCGGGTTGACCGTGCCGAAGAGCACGTCGGCGACCGCTCCGCCGCCCTCCGTGCCGGGTAGGTAGGCCATCAGGATCGCGCCGAGCTCCGTCGACGATCGAGTCGGGCCCGAAGCCCAGCGGCCGGCCTGCGATCATCACGACGATCACCGGCTTGCCGGTCGCCTCGAGCGCCGCGATCAGCTTCTGCTGGTCGGCCGGGAGCACCGGATCGGGCCGGTCGCCCAGGCCTTCCGCGTACGCCCGCTCGCCCACCACGACCACGGCCGCGTCGGCTGTCCCAGCCGCCGCGACCGCCGCCTGGATCTGCGCGTCCGAGACGGTCTGGTCGGTCGGCACCGAGGTGACGTTCGGGTCTGCGGCCTGCAAACCGTCCAGCACCGTCGTCGCCGGCGGGATCTGGTCGGGCGGCCCCATGCAGCAGACGTGGTTGCCCGCGTCGAAGACGCCCTGCCAGCTGACGCTCCAGCCGCCGAGCTGGTTGTTGACGCGGTTCATGCTCGGGCCGGTCACGACGAGGTGCGCGCTCGTCGAGAGCGGCAACGTCGGGCCCTGGTTGCGCAGCAGCGTGATCGACTCGTCCGCCGCCTTGCGCGCGAGCGCCTTGTTCGCCTCGACCGCCGCGTCGGCCGCGGCCGGGTCGACGTACGGGTGGTCGAACAGCCCGAGCTGGAACTTCAGGCGCAGGATCCGCCGCACCGAGTCGTCGATGCGGTGCTTCGAGACGATGCCCTTCTGCACGTCCTGGATCAGGCCGTTGTTCCAGCCGACGTAGTCGAACGGGGTCATGCTCACGTCGATCCCCGCGTTGACCGCCTTCGCGATCGCGCCGGGGAAGTCCGCCGCGACGTGGTAGGTGGTCTGCAGCGCGGGCACGTCGCCGTAGTCGCTGATCACGACACCCTTGAAGCCGAGCCGGTGGCGCAGCTCCTCGGTGATCAGGAAGTGCGAGCCCGTTGCCGGGATGTTGTTGATCGAGCCGGAGTCGATCATCACGGTCGACGCACCGGCGTCGATGCCGCCCGCGTAGGCCGGCATGAAGATGTCCTGCAGGTACCGGATCGGCAGCTGCGCCTCGACCCGGTCGTGCCCGTTGATGGACTGCGAGTAGCCGGCGAAGTGCTTGACCGTCGCCGCGACCTGCGGCGAGTCGAAGCCGCCGCCCTGGATGCCGCGGATGTTCGCGGCGCCGAGCGCGGCCGCGAGCTGCGGCTCCTCGGCCCAGGTCTCGTAGTAGCGGCCCCAGCGGTTGTCGCGGGCCAGGTCCTGGACGGGCGCGAAGTCCCAGTTCCCGCCGGTCGCGAGCAGCTGCTCACGCGTCGCGGCGCCCGCGGCCTGCGCGAGGTCGGTGTCCCAGGTCGCGCCCATCCCGATCGACTGCGGGAAGAGCGTCGCCTTGTAGGGGTGGCCGAAGCCGTGCACCGCGTCCACGCCGTAGATGACCGGGATGTGCAGCCGTGAGTGCTCGACCGCGTAGTGCTGGATCGTGTTGTACTGCTCGGCCCAGCCGTGACCCGTGTTGTCGATCGGGTTGTCGGTGCCGCCCGACAGGATCGAGCCCGTCTTGTAGTCGATCAGCGTTCGCTGCAGGCAGGTGGTCTGCAGCGGATCGTTGTTGCCGCCGGCGTTGTTGCAGTCGCCGTTGGCCGGTGAGGCTGTGTCGCGCAGCTTGCCGATCACGATCTGGTCCATCTGCCCGACCTTCTCCTCGAGCGTCATCCGGCCGAGCAGGTCGTTGACCCGGCTGTCGATGGACGCGTGCGAGTTCAGGTAGGTCGGCGTACCGGCACCGGGCGCGGCCGCCGTGATGAACAGGGTCGCGAGCGCAAGCGCGATCAGCCCGCCGGCCGCAGTGAGCATGCGGCTCATCGGTCCTCCTCTCCTAGGTCTTCGAGGGTGCGGTCGCCGAAGACCAACCCGGCTGCCGCAGCAACGATGTGACGGCTTCGTCTCGTTGCCCCTCGCTTCCGGCGGCGCGCGTCGCCGCCAACCTCTAGCAGCTACCGCATCGGACGTTTCCTAAACGGATCCTCGAGCTAGAGCCCGGTCTCGACCCGTACGCGACCTTCGGCGGCGGCCCTCTTGAGCGCGGCGTAGTCCCGTTCGTTCTGGTCTGGGTAGGTCTCCGCGAACGACGACAGCGCGCGGCAGTCCTTGTAGAAGCCCATCGGTGCTGTTCACTGTCGCCATGAAAACACCTCCTCCTAGCGACTCCGCCGCGAGCTGCGTGGGCTAAGCCCCGTGCTTACGGCTTGATGTTCTGGTTCAGGCGGAAGTGGTTGTCGGGGTCGTACTTGCGCTTGATCTCGACGAGCCGGTCGTAGTTCCCCTTGTAGTTCGTCCGAATCCGGTCCTGGTCGTCGTCGGCCATGAAGTTGATGTAGCCGCCCTCCTCGGAGAGCGGGGCGGTCGCGTCGTAGAAGCCGCGCACCCAGGCGGTGTTCGCCTCGTTCTCCGCCGGATCGGGCCACATGCCCGCGATCACCGTCGCGAAGTTCGCGTCGCGGTACGCGAACGCGGTCTCGTCGGGCGCGACCCGGTGGGCGGCGCCGTTGATCGGGTAGATGTGGACCGTCGAGTTCACCGCCGGCACCTTCGGGCCGTGCTCGAGGTGGGCGGCGATCGCCTCGTCGGTCAGCTCCTTGACGAAGTTCGCCTTCCAGTAGTGCTGCAGCCCGGCGGGAACCAGCGCGTCGAAGGCGCTGTTGAGCGCCGGGTACGGCATCGGCCCGACGTGCTCGGCCACGACCGGCGCCGCCTCGCGGATCGGCGCCAGCGCCGCCTCGCCCTGGTCGACCGGGCCGGCCCAGCACGTCACGAAGATGAGGAACGGCTCGCCGTGGCGCTCCTCCGGGATGAACGGCAGCGGCGGCGCGATCTGCCACGCCGGGAAGCCGCCGAGCTCCTCGGGCGCGTCCTGGATGAAGTCCCGGTAGAACCTGAGCACGGTCTCCGCGTCCTCGAGCTCGAACAGGATCGGCCCGCCGTAGACCTCGCTCACCGGGTGCAGCCGGAACTCGAACGACGTCACGACGCCGAAGTTGCCGCCCCCGCCGCGGATCGCCCAGAACAGGTCGTCGTTCTCGTCCTCGCTCGCAGTGAGCTTCGCCCCGTCGGCGGTGACGACCTCCGCCGAGACGAGGTTGTCGCAGGACAGGCCGACGCCGCGCGTCAGGTACCCGATCCCGCCGCCGAGCGTGAGGCCGCCGACGCCGGTCGTCGAGATGATCCCGCCGGTCGTCGCCAGCCCGTGCGCGTGGGTCGCGTCGTTGAAGGCGCCCCAGGTCGTCCCGCCCTGCGCTCGCGCCGTCCGCTTGCCGGGATCGACGTCGACGTTCTGCATGCGGACGAGGTCGATCACGACGGCGTCGTCGCCCGTTCCGAACCCGGGGACGCTGTGCGATCCGCCGCGCACGGCGATTGGCAGGTCGTTCTCGCGCGCGTAGTTCACGGCCGCGACGACGTCGTCGGCGTCCGCGGCGCGCACGATCACCTGCGGGCGCCGGTCGATCATCGCGTTGTAGACCCTGCGTGCCTCGTCGTACCCCGCGTCCTCGGCGGTGATGGTCTCGCCCCGTACATGGTCGCGCAGCTCAGTCGGCGTTCCCGTCGCCATGGGGTCGCCCTCCCTCCGGTTGCCGGTCAGGCGTTTCTATCGCACCGGCGCCGAAGTTCAAGGACCGACGGGGCGTGGCTATGCAAGCGGGTGCAGAACGGTGTCGAGCTGTCGCGCGTGAGACGATTGGCGGCCGGTGGAGTGGACCGAGTTCACGACGAGCGACGACGGGCCGCTGATCGCGGGTCGCCGCGCCGGCAGTGGGCCGCCGGTGCTCCTGCTGCATGAACTGGCGGAGGCGTTGGATCGGGCGGCCGACTCACGTCACGCACAGGCGTGGCCAGATCTGACGACGCTTGACGATGAGATCCCGGATGAGCCGGAAACGCTGAAGTGGAGGCGGCGGAAATCGAACCCGCGTCCGCACACGGCGGGGCAACACATTTTTCAGGAATCCGACCCCCGAAACTCGAACCGGGCTCGGATTCCCAGCAGTCGTCTTAAGCGGTGCTAGCTACAGCCGGTGTTAGTCCCGCAGTCCCGGCACGTGTAGCAGCTGCCGGTTCTGACCATCCGCCCGCCGCACTTTGCGCACTCGACCGCGTCCTCCCAGTTGTTGAAGAGCGCGGTCTGCCCCGGCGGCGCGGCCTCCGCAGCCTCAGGCGCCGCGACCGGCTGGCCCTCCAGCGCCGCGTACGACTGCGCCAGCCGGGCCCGCACCTCCGGCGAGAGGATCCCGACCTCCTCCTGCTGGTCGGTGGTCAGGAACTTCTTGCCCATCCAGCGGAAGATGTAGTCGACGATCGACTTCGCGACGCGGATGTCGGTGTCGTTCGTCATCCCGCTCGGCTCGAAGCGCATGTGGGCGAACTTGGAGACGTAGACCTCGAGCGGCACGCCGTACTGCAGGCCGAGCGAGACCGAGATCATGAACGAGTTCATCAGGCCGGCCAGCGTCGTGCCCTCCTTCGCGATGTCCACGAAGATGTCGCCGGGGGTGCCGTCCTCGTAGAGGCCGACGTGGATGTAGCCCTCGTAGTCGCCGACGCGGAACTTGCGGCCGACCTCGACGCGGTCTTCCGGTAGCCGGCGGCGCTGGGTCAGCGGGACCGGCGGCGACGGCGGCGACCGCCAGCTGCTCGCCCTTCTCGCTCTTGCCCGACAGCGGCTGGGCGACCTTGCAGTTGTCGCGGTAGATCGCGATCGCCTTCACGCCGAGCTTCCACGAGTCGAGCAGCAGGCCCGAGACCTCGTCGACCGACACCGTCTCGGGCAGGTTGACCGTCTTCGAGATCGCGCCCGAGATGAACGGCTGGACGGCGCCCATCATCTTCACGTGGCCGCCGTAGTGGATCGCGCGGTCGCCGATCGCGCAGTCGAAGACCGGGTAGTGCTCGGTCTTCACGGTCGGCGCGCCGACGATCGTGTTGCGCTCGTCGATGAACGCGACGATCTCCTCGATCTCCGCCGGCGCGTAGCCGAGCTTCTCGAGCGCCATCGGCACGGTCTTGTTCACGATCGTGATCTCGCCGCCGCCGACGAGCTTCTTCGACTTGACGAGCGAGAAGTCGGGCTCGACCCCGGTCGTGTCGCAATCCATCATGAAGCTGATCGTCCCGGTGGGCGCGAGCACGGTCGCCTGCGCGTTGCGGTAGCCGTGCACCTCGCCGAAGTTCAGGGCGTCGTCCCAGGACTTGCGTGCCGCGGAGAGCAGGTCGTTCGGGACGACGTCGCTGTTCTCGATGTTGCCCACCGCCGCGCGGTGCATCGACATCACGCCGATCATCGCGCCGGCGTTCGGCCTGTAGCCGGCGAACGGGCCCATCCGCGCGGCGATCTCCGCCGACTTGCGGTAGGCGCGGCCGGTCATCAGCGCCGTGATCGCCGCTGCGTAGGCGCGGCCCTCGTCCGAGTCGTACGGGAGCCCGCGCGCCATCAGCAGCGCGCCGAGGTTCGCGTAGCCCAGGCCGAGCTGCCGGTACGCCTTGGCGTTCTTCTCGATCTCGGGCGTCGGGTACGACGAGTAGCCGACGAGGATCTCCTGCGCGAGGAAGACGACGTCGACCGCGTGCTCGAAGGCCTCGACGTCGAGCTCGCCGTCCTCGCGGCGGA